>NZ_ML660185.1:162177-395802 GCF_007483665.1 Catellatospora sichuanensis | reverse complement strand
GCACCGTGGAGTTGATGGTCGAGAAGTTGTTCGAGCCGGGCTGGCCCTGCGCCGCAGCGGCCGCCTTGTCGACCTGGTTGGCCGTGTAGAACGGGAAGATCGGATACTGCGCCGGGTTGTCGTACAGACGCAGCGCCTCACGGTAGGCGGCCGTATTCGGGATCGCACCGACCGCGAACGGATAATAGTTGTTGATCTCCTTCCACGGGTTGAACGTCCCGTCGGGATAGCGGTGCTCGAACAGCTGCCGGTTCGAGTTCCACAGCACACTCGTGATCGCGTTCTGGATCCGCGTGGCCAGCGTGCGCATCTCGGCGGCCTTGGCCGTGTTACCGACCGCGTCATACGCCTGCGCCGCGGCCAGGGCACCGGAGTACTGGTAGGCCGACTCGGCCCGGTCCATCCGGCCCGAGCGGTAGTGGAACGACACCGCATCGGCGTCGTTGCCCGTCAACGCACCCCAGTCGTACTCGATGAGCCCGTTGTTGTTGGTGTCGTAGAACGCCAGCTGGCCCTTGACGTCACCCTCGGAATACTTGGCGATGTTGCCCGCGATCGCCGGCTGGCCGCCGTAGATCTGGTACGCCTTCCACGCCGCCTCGGCGACATACTGGGTGTAGCTGTTCGACCAGTTCTCCGGATCACCCGGGTTGTCCATGAACCGGCCGCCCTTGGACACCTGCCCGACCGACAGCACGTTGCCCATCGCATAGACCGGGTTGCGCAGGTACTTCAGGTCGTCGATGTGCATCGGCTGGGTCAGCACGATCGCGTTGTTGTAGCCCAGCACACCCTCGGTCGACGTCGGGAACTGGAACGTCTGCCCCGGGATGTCGGCATCGAGGTTGTTGAACCGCATCAACCACCAGCGGTAGTAGATGTTCTTCTTGATCGCCGGCTCCGCGACGTCGATGTAGGGCAGGTTCTGCGCCCACCACAGGTTGTACGCCCGCACATGCGTCGCGAACGCCGTGGCGTTGCTGTAACCCGCATACGCGTTGTACTCCGTCAGCGACGCCGGGATCTCGTTGGCAACGAAACCCATCACGACCTTCGCGGTCACCGTCGCGCCCGCCGCAATCGTCACCGAACGGTTGAGCCCACCACTGGAAACCGTGAAACCGTCACCGGTGATACGCGGATACAACGTGGTCAGGTTGTTGAACGCGTTGACCTGGCCGGTCAGCTCACTGCCGCTGCCGGAGGTCGCGAACGGCGAGGTGGCCCGCAGCTGCAGCGTCGTCGAACTGCTGCCGCCGTTGGTGATCGACAGGTTCGTCACCGCGACGTTGTTGTCGGTGATGAACTTCGTCTGATTGATCGTGATCGAACCGCTGGTGTGCACACTCTTCCAGTGGCTGGGCGCCTGCCAGCGCGAACCCACCTGCTCGGTGAACGTACCGGGGGTCACCGCGACCGTGTAGGCGTTGCCGTTGTTGATGCTCTCCCAGTACGCGGCCTGCCCGGCGAAACCGAGCGTGCCCGGAGTGTGCGTCTTCATGTACAGCGCACGGCCACGCGACATCAGCCAGGTGCCCGCCGGGTCGTTGCCGGGACGGGCCAGCAGCCGGTCCATCCAGAAATCGGTACCACCCGACTCCGCGTTGTAGATCGACTGCATCATGTTGCCGCTGGTGTAACCGACCGGCGCAGCAGGGATCGCCGGACCGCTGAACGTGGGGAAGCCGATGGTCTGCGCCGCCATCGCCGGACTGTTCGCCTGAACGGCGATCACGCCGGTGGCCAGTACTGCGGACAGGCCGAGTGCCAGGCTTCTGCGCCGGGGGCGCGAAAGCAGTGGCATGGTGTTCACCTCCACAAAGGGGGACGGTGGGAAGGAACGCGGTGAGAGGTCTGTTGACCCGGCCGCGCCCGCCGGGTAGGCGGTGCGGGCGCGGCCGGGAGTATGGGCCTGCTCAGCCCTTCAGCGCGCCGGAGGTGAACCCCCGTACGTAGCTGCGCTGCATGAAGGCGAACAGCAGGAGGCAGGGCACGGCCATGAAGACCACCCCCGCCTCCAGTGCGGCGTAGTCGATGGAGCCGTGGCTGGCGGTGCGCATGTTGACCACGGCGAGGGTGGTGGTGAACTGGTCGGTCGAGTTCAGCAGGATCAGCGGCGCGAAGAACTCGCTCCACGAGGTCAGGAACGCGAACAGGCCGACGGTGACCAGGCCGGGCTTCACCGCGGGCAGCATGATCCGGAGCAGGGTGGACACGCTGTTGCAGCCGTCGACCTGGGCCGACTCTTCGAGTTCGCGGGGCACGGCCTCGAACGAGTTGCGCATCATGAAGATGGAGAACGGCAGCTGGAACATGATCAGCACCAGGCTCAGGCCGATCAGGCTGTCCTGCAGGCCGATCCAGCCGAGCAGGACGTACAGGGCGATGAGGATGGTCGCGTAGGGCACCATCAGGATCGCCAGCGTGAGCAGGAACAGCAGGTCCCGGCCGGGAAAGCGGAACCGGCCGAAGGCGTAGCCGCCCAGCGTCGCCACCAGCAGCGTGCCGGCGACGGTCAGCGCGCTGACGGTCAGGCTGTTGACCACATGGTGCACACGGATGCCGTTGTCGGAGGTGAACAGCCGGTCGTAGTTCTCCAGCCCGAAGCCGGTGCCGGTGCGCAGCGACGCCCAGCCGCTCCACAGCAGGGGCGACAGGAACAGGATCGCCAGCGCCGTGCCGGTGACGTAGTAGCCCCACCGGCCGGCAAGGGAAGACCTGGTCATGAGTGCCTCTCCTAGGAGCGTCGGCGTAGCACGCCGAGCTGGATGACGTTGAAGACGACGAGCACGGCCAGCAGCGCCACCGAGATGGCCGCCGCGGAGCCGAGGTCGAGGCGGATGAACGCCTCCCGGTAGATCACCATCACCAGCGATGTGGTGCTGTTGTCCGGGCCGCCGCGGGTGAGGATCCAGAACTGGTCGAAGGCCAGCAGCGAACCGGTGATCATCATGGTGAGCACCAGCGCGATGGTGGGCCGCATCAGCGGGATGGTGACCCGGCGGAAGGTCTGCCAGCGGCTCGCGCCGTCGATCCGGGCCGCCTCGTACACCTCCAGCGGGATCGCCTGCAGGCCGGTGAGCAGGATCAGCATGTTGAACCCGGCGAAGCGCCACAGCACCAGCACCATCGCCGAGCCCAGCGCGGACTCGGAGCTGCCGCTGGTCCAGGAGACGTAGCCGTCGATCACGCCGATCTTGCGGAGCAGGTCGCTGATCGGGCCGATCTCGTCGGACAGCAGCCCCAGGAACAGCAGCGAGGCGCTGGCGAAGCCGACGGCCATGGGCAGCAGGAACGCCGTACGCAGGAAGCCGACCCCGCGCCGGCGCTGCTGCACCAGCAGGGCCAGCCCGAACGCGACGACGAACAGCCCCACGGTCATCAGCACCGTGTACTTGACGGTGAACCAGACCGCGGAGGCGACCAGTTCGTTGTCGGCGATGCGGGTGTAGTTGTCCGGCACGTTCATCGTCGGCGCGCCCAGCAGGGGCCACTTGTGCAGCGACATCCAGCCGACCAGCACCAGCGGCACCAGGAAGAACAGGCCGACCATGACCGCGGTGGGCGTTGCGTACAGGGCCCCGAGCGCGGCGCGGCTGCGGGCGGCGCCGCGCCGGAACCGCCGCGGCGGACGGGGCGCCTCCGGGGCGGGCAGCGGACGCGCCTTGCCGCTGCGGGACGGGGTGAGCGTGGACATCGCGTCTCCGGGTCGGTCGGTCGAGGTGGCCCGGCCGCCGTGTGGGGGCGGCGGCCGGGCCGGGTCGGGTCAGCCTTGCTGGAGTGACTTGGTGATCGCGGTGTTGCCGTCGGTCAGCGACTTGGCGGCATCACCGAACAGCGCCCCGCGGACCGTCTGCAGCCAGGGGCTCTGCGGGTCGTTGAAGGACGCGTTGAAGTTCTTCGCGTACGGCGTCTTGCCCTTGGCGACCAGGCTGTTGATGAGCACGATGCGCGGGTCGGCCGAGGAGTACTTGTTCGACGCCAGGTCGGTGCGGATCGGCACGCCCTTGTTCTTGGCGATGATCTCGACCTGGGCCTCCTCGGACATGGTCCAGTTCAGGAAGTCCCACGCCTGGGCGGCCTTGGTGCTGGTGGCGCCGACGCCCATCGCGTCACCGCCGATGAAGGTGGAGTCGCCGCCGTCGGGCCCGCTGATCGGCGCGACGCCCATCTTCACGCCCTTCTCCTCGATGAGGCCAAGCCACACCGACGGCCCGGGGGCGATGCCGATCTTGCCACTCTGCAGCGCGCCGAGCCAGGTCGGACCGGCCTCGTCCTTGGACGCCGGAGCCGCCACGCCCTCGTCGTACAGCGCCCGGTAGAGCGCGAAGACGTCGGCCATCTCCTTGGAGTCGACCTTGGCGTTCTCGCCCTTGGCGTCGAGCACGTCGCCGCCCGCGCCCCAGACCGAGGGCCAGAAGGTGAACTCGACGCAGCCGCCGCAGTTGCCGCCGAAGTAGGTGCCGTTCACGTCGCCGCCCAGCTTGTCGATCTTCCGGGCGTGCTCGGCGAACTCCTTCAGCGACTTCGGGCCCTTCTCCGGGTCCAGGCCCGCCTTGGTGTAGAGATCCTTGTTGTAGAGCATCACCGACATGTCGACGGTGTGCGGGACGGCGAAGTTCTTGCCCTCCCAGGTGCCGGCGTTCAGGTGTCCGGGCGACACCTTGTCCTTCAGGCCGCTGGCCGCCAGGCGCTCGGTCAGGTCGGTCCACAGACCCTGCGAGGCGTACTGCGCCGCGAACACCACGTCCGCGCCGAACAGGTCGGGCAGTGCCTTCGCGCCGGCCGCGGAGGCCAGCTTCGCCGGGTACTCCTCGTTCGGGTACGAGGTGACGGTCACCTTGTTCTTGTGCGTCTTGTTGTACGCCTCGGCATACGCCTTGGACACCGACTCGGTGGCCGCGCGGGTCCACAGCGTCAGCTGCGCGCCGTCGTCGACGCCCGCGGTGCCGGACGCACCCGGAGCCTCGGGGTCGTCACCGCCGCACGCGGCCACGGCGGTCACCAGCAGGGCCGCCGCCGTGACGGCCAGCGCCCGAAGTCCTCTAGATCTCACAATCTCTCCTTCCAACGGTATGTGGATGAGCGGTGGAGCCGGAACCCGGAGAGTCGCCTGATACGCCGTGGCGAGCCGGGTCCCCATGTGCGGTGGTGCGTTCAGTGGTGGATCAGGTGGTGGGCAGCCAGACCCGCATGGTGGAGGGTCCGTTACGCGCCCATCGGTGGTACGGGACCAGCGGCACGTCCAAAGCGGTGCGCCGGCCGACGGGTCCCGCGTCGGCATACGGCCAGGGCCGTTCGGGCAGGTCCTCGGTCAGCCCGCGGACCGTCACGCCGCCGTCGGCGGCCGGGTCGGTGCCCGGGTCGACCCGCAGGCTGTCCAGGTCCAGCTCGCCGCCGACCGACTCCGCGCACAGCACGACGGGCCCCTGCTCCACCGCCACGCAGCCTCTGACCGCGTCGATCCGCGGGTCGGGGCGGGTGAACCGGGGCCGCATCGGCAGCGCGAGGGTGATCCGGTCGCCGACGGCGAAGTCCCGCCGCAGCACCGCCCGATCGCCCGACGTCGGCAACGGCTCGCCGTTGACGGTGACCGTCGCACCCGCCGCCCACGAGGGCAGCCGCAGCGCGAGCGTCCACGGGCCGGGCTCGGCCGCGGTCACCTCGATGCCGACCGTGCCCTCGTCGGGGTAGCCGGTGCGCATCCGCAGCCCGACCCGCCGCCCGTCCGCCAGGGTGGTGTCGATGTCGGCGTCGGCGTACTGGTGCACGCGCAACCCGTCGTCGTCGACCGAGGCGACATAGGTGGACAGGCTCGCCAGCAGCCGGGCCGTGTTGGCCAGGCAGCAGGACACCTCGAACCACGGCGCGCGCGGGCCGCCGCCGAAGCCGAGCTGCTCCACGTCACCGGGCAGCACCGGGGTCAGCGCGCGCTGATGCAGCGTGTGGGCGTAGAAGAAGGACCGGCCGTCGTCGCCGATCGCGGTGGCCACCACGTTGTAGAGCAGGCGCTCGATGACGTCGGCGTAGTGCTCACGCCCGGTGGCCAGCATCAGCCGCCACGCCACCATGATCGCCGCGATGCCGGCGCAGGTCTCCGAGTACGCCCGGTCGGCCGGCAGCACGAAGTCGTCGCTGAACGCCTCGTCGAGGTGCCGCGAGCCCATCCCGCCGGTCAGGTAGGTGCGCCGGGCCAGGGTCCGGTCGAACTGCGCCGCGACCGTCTCCAGCAGCTCGTCGTCACCGGTCTCCACGGCCAGGTCGACGACCCCGGCGGCGAGGTAGAGCGCCCGCACGGCGTGACCGCGCAGCACCTTCGCGTCGCGTACCGGGATGTCGTCGCTGAAGTAGGCCCAGCCGAACTCGTGCCGCGGCAGGGTGCGCCGGCCGCGCCGGGACACGAACAGCGCTGCCTGGTCCAGGTAGCGCTGCTCCCCCGTCGCCCGGAACAGCTCCACCAGGCCCGGCTCGATCTCCGGATGCCCGCAGACCGCGTCGCGGCCGGTCGGCCCGAACTCCTCGCAGACGTGGTCGGCGACCCGCCGCGCCACGTTCAGCAGCGCGTCGTCGCCGCTGGTGCGGGCCCGCGCCACCGACGCCTGCAGCAGGTGCCCGGCGCAGTAGAGCTCGTGCCCCCAGGCCAGGTCGTCGTAGCGGGCACGCTGGCCGGGCCGGCCGAACGCGGTGTGCAGGTAGCCGTCGGCCGCCTGCGCACCGGCGATCATCGCGGTCAACTCGCCGATCTCGGTGTCGCGGACCGGGTCGGCCTGCCGGCCGGTCTCCCACGACATCGCCTCGATCAGCTTGTACACCTCGGAGTCGGAGAACTCGCGACCGCGCCGCTCGGCGCTGCCCCGGCCCACTTCAGCGGTGAAGTTGCCGGTCCAGCCGAGCTTGTCCATCCATTCCCGACCATGGTCGAGCGTCGCCCGCCCGTTGGTCGCCTGCCGCTGCGCCCAGAAGCCCCCCGTGATCCGAACCTCGCTCAGGCCCAGCGGTCGCAGGACTCCTCGCGACGGCACCACGGGCCGACCTCCGGTGAGGTCGGCGGTTCGCGCCGCCACCGTCATCTCCGCCTCCAACAGACTCTCGTGACCGTGGTCACTTCCACGTTGGAGCAACCATGGATCCCGAAAACCTTTTCGGCAAGATGCTCGCCGTGTTACATCTCGATAACGTGGCGGGGCCTAGTCACAGCAACCCTTGTGTGGTTAAGCTCCGACACGTTGTCGAAAAACGAGCGAAAGGCTTTCCGTGGGCAGGCGGCGATCGACGTCGGTGACACTCACCGACGTGGCACGGCTGGCGGGGGTGTCGGTGGCGACCGCCTCCAAGGCACTCAACGCGCGCGGCGAGGTCGCACCCGACACCCGACTGCGGGTGCTGCAGGCGGCCAACCAGCTCAGCTTCCAGCCCAACGTGCTGGCCCGCGGGCTCATCTCCGGGCGCACCCGCACCATCGGACTGCTCACCGACGAACTCGGCGGCCGGTTCTCCATCCCCATCCTGCTCGGCGCCGAAAACGCTCTCGGCAATGAGCAGATGTCGGTGCTGCTGTGCGACGCCCGCGGCGACGCCATCCGCCGCCAGCACTACATCCGCACCCTGCTCGCCCGGCAGGTCGACGGGTTCATCATCCTCGGCGACAGCAACGACCTGCGTCCCTCACTGAGCCGGGACATCCCCGTCCCGGTCGTCTACGTGTACGGCCAGTCCACCGACCCCGCCGACCTGAGCGTGCTCGCCGACGACGAGGGCGGCGGACGCCTGGCCATGGAGCACCTGGTCAGCCTGCGCCGGCGCAACATCGCGCACATCACCGGACCGCAGAGCTACCGCGCCGCCCGCGACCGCGTCACCGGGCTGCAGGCCGTGCTGGCCGAGTCCGGATTGGAGCTGGTCGGTGGCGAGCCGCTGTACGGCGAATGGTCGCAGCGCTGGGGCCGCCACGCCGCCCGGATGCTGATCACCGCCCACCCGGAGATCGACGCGATCTTCTGCGGCAACGACCAGATCGCGGCCGGGGCCGCGCAGGCACTGCAGGAGCACGGCTGCCGGGTGCCCGACGACGTCGCCATCATCGGCTACGACAACTGGGAGGAGATGGCCGCCGACTGCCGGCCCCCGCTGACCACGGTCGACCTCAACCTGGAGCAGCTCGGCGCGACCGCGGTCATGCACCTGTTCGCCGCGCTCGACGGCACCCCGTCCTCCGGCGTCATCCGCCAGCCCTGCCGCCTCGTCGTCCGCGAATCCACCGGCCCGCTTCCCCAGCAGGCGTGACACGCGCCCGTGCCTGCGGCAGCCTCCACTGAACCGGGGCAGCGGGTGCACTTCCGGTCGCGCACGATTCCGGGTCCGCGGCGGACCCGTACTGCGGACCGGTGACGTTCGACAGAGCTCAGGCGGTGTGGCGCCGTCGCCTCATCCGTACGACGGCAAGGGCCAGGCCCGATGCGACCAGAACGGCAGCGGCGGCCGCGAGCTGCTCGTTGTGGATCCGCCACCAGGGAAGGACGGGTTCGTCGGTCAGCGGCTCCGCGGCGGCACAGGCGAGCCGCGCCCACGCGTCCGACGAGCGGACCAGGAACAGGCGGTAGCGGTGGCCTTCCGTCAGCGGCGACAGGCACGGATGGTCGCCCGGGTCGCCGACCGGGACCGTGTCGACCGCCTCGCCCTTGACGGTCTCCTCCACCTGCACTGTCGCCAGCTCGGAGAAGATCGTGTCCCGGTCGCTGACCACGCCGACCACCACCAGGTCGGCCCGCTGGAGCTTCTCCTGCTCGGTCAGCGGGATGCAGGGCGTGCACGCACCCACCGGCACGGCGAACAGCACGACACCCAGCACACCGAGCACCACGATCAGCAGTCGTCGCATTCCATCTCGGACGCCGGGCAGTGCAACGGGGTTCCTCACGACAGGGTGTCGGCCGGTTTGAACGCGCGGCGCGACGAGCGCTCAGCCACCGGGAGCCGCCCGGCGCGGCCGCGGCCCACCCGATGCGCGGCCACCGCAGACTCACAGACGTGGATGTCGTACGGTCGGAGCCATGGCGACCGAGCAGCCGAAGGACATCCTGGGCGAGATCAACGGGTTCGTGGCGCGGATCCACGCCCTTGACCCGCACGCGCCCGCGTCCACGGAGCTGACCGTGCGCGTCGACGGCCGCGAATCACGGCTGATGCTGAGCGAGCCGGTCGCCCAGGCGCTCAGGCTGGCGTTGCAGGACTACCACGATCCCCGTGACCAGGGATACTGCGACCACTGCGGCGGTCCGCGACTCGACGAGAACTTCCAGTGCCGCGACTGCGGCAGCCTCAACGGCGTGTTCGGCCAGATGCTCGCCGAGCGGGCATTCGGCTACACCGAGCCGGAGGCACTCCCGCCCGCACCCGACGGTGGGGGCCGGCACTCGCGACCGTGATGGGACGTCAGCTGGTGGGAGTCGGTGCGGGCGCCAGCGACAGGCCGTAGATCTCGTCGAGAACGGTCGGCAGCAGCGTCTGCGCGGTGCGCGCCTGGACCCCGCCCGCCCCTGAACCCGCCGAACCGGCAGGTATGCGCCCGCCGCCCACATCATTCGAGTTGTAAGCCACAACAAGGGCGATGTGGGCGCGGATGGCGAAAGGCGTTCCCGTCACGGAACGCCGTCGCCCCACCGTTCGGCATCACATCGGCGGGCCTGCGTAGCGCTCTCCGTCGAGGTAGGGCCAAGGATTGGCGCGGCAGCCCTGCAGGCCATAGGTCTGCTGCTGCATCGTCGGCGCGGGCCTGCCCTTGCCGGGGCAGCGCTCGTGGTTGCGGCCCAGCTCGTGGCCGACCTCGTGGTTGATCACATACATGCGGTACGCCGACAGCTCGACGTGCGCCTTGACATAGTCGGGCACGGACAGCCGCCACCGGTTGAGGTTGACGACGACGCGGCCGGGCAGGCGGCACGACGTGTAGGACACCCCGTCGAGCCTGGTGTCCATGCCTGCGGTCGCGCACAACCTCCGGGTGGTCTCGCCGGTGGCCAGGTAGATCGTGAAGTCGTACGCCGAGCCTGCGGGCACCCGTTGCAGGCGGCGCTGCCCGCCGCCGATCCAGCTGCGGGGATCGCCCAGCGTCAGGTCGACCATGCGGGTGAACTCGGCCAGTTCGGTCCCGGCGATGTTGGTCTCGGCCGCGACCCGGAACCGCCGCAGCCCGCCCGCGGTGCCGAGCACGCCGCCTTGGCCGGTCGCGTACTTCCAGGTCCCCGGTCCGGAGGCGGGGAAGTCCCCGTCGAGCCGGTACACCGGAACCGGCGACGCGGATGGGCTCGCCGAAGCTGGTGGCGACGGCGACGGCGATGTCTGGACGTCGCCGGACACCGGAGTAGGCCGGGTGGTGGATTCCCCGCCGTCGCGCAGCAGCGCCGACCCGACCAGCAGGGCCCCGACCAGCAGGCACAGCAGCGCAACCCAGCGTTGCGGGCGCTGTCGACGTCCCGATGGCCCGCGCCTGACCCGAGGCGATCCCGCCTGCCGCTGTCTGCGGGTCTCGGAGACCTCGGTGCGCCGTGCGGGTGGGGTCGGCGTGCTCGTTTCGGGACGCTTAGGCGTCCCGAAACGAGCACGCCGTTCCGGAGAATGCTGTGCGTTCGCCACCGCCCGACGGTAGGCAGCAGACGATCAAGAACTTTTGAAGAACCGGTCCGGCCGCCATGCCGTTCGCCGCGCCGCGCGCTGGCCAGCGCGGACAAGTGAGTCGAGGTAGGTTCGTGTAGGGCCGCCCGACCTGTTCGCGCCGCGGGCACTGCCGGCCGCCCTGGCGACGCTGCTGGCAGAAGGCCCGCCGGGGCAGCCCACGCCGATGGGGCTCTGAGGAGTCAGGCGGCGGGCAGCCAGACGGTGAAGGTCGTGCCGACGCCCAGCACGCTGACGACGTCCACGGTCCCGCCGTGGTCGGCGACGATCTGCCGGGCGATGGACAGGCCGAGGCCGGAGCCGGTGGTGTAGCGCTCGCCCCGGCCACGGGCGCGGTCAGCCCGCCAGAGCCGGTCGAACAGGTGCGGCAGGTCCTGCTCGGCGATGCCGCTGCCGGTGTCGGCGACGCAGACGAGGTGCCGTTCGCCGTCGGACGTGACGCCGAGGGTGATCGTGCCGCCGGACGGGGTGGCGGCGAGGGCGTTGCGGACGAGGTTGCCGATCACCTGGCGCAGCCGGTCAGGGTCCGCGGACACCCATCGCGGGCCGGTGCCCTCGGTCGTCAGTGTCACGCCGGACGCGTGGGCGAGCGCGGCGTGCGCCGTCTTGCAGCCGGCGACGAGTTCACCCAGGTCGAGCCGGATCTTCTGGTATGTCAGCGCGCCCGCCTCGGCCAGCGCCAGGTCCTGCAGGTCGTCGACGATGCGCTGCTGCAGCACGGCCTCGTCGTGCAGCGACTCGAACAGCTCCGGGCTCGGCGGGAGCACGCCGTCCTTGAGCGCCTCCAGGTAGCCGCGCAGGTTCGCCAGGGGTGTGCGCAGCTCGTGCGCCACGTCGGAGATCATGCGGCGTTGCAGTTCCTCGCTGCGCTGCAGGGAGTCGGCCATGCGGTTGAACGAGCGGGCCAGCCCGGCCAGCTCGTCCTGGCCGCGCACCGGGACGCGTTCGGTCAGTTTGCCCTCGCCGACCTGGGCCGAGGCCGCGGTCAGCGCGCCGATGGGGCGCAACACGCGGCGGCTGAGCAGCCAGGACGCGCCCACCGCAGTGACCGCGACGACACCGGCCGTCAGCACGATGGACTTCACCGGCAGCCGTGGTGACGGCTGCTCGGCCGCGCCGACGTAGACCCGCATCTGCGCGGGCGCGTACGCGCCGACGGCCCGCGAGAACACGTCCTGCAGGCACGGAACCAGCTGCGCGGACTGCTTGTGGCAGGCCTGCAGCTCGGCCTCGAACGCCCGGTCGATCTCCATGGGAACCTGTGCCTGTGCCTCGACCTCGCACGCCTTCGACTGGGCGCTGTATGCGGCAGGCTGCGGCAGCGGGATGCCCAGCCTGGCGTCGGCCAGCCGCACGCCGATGCCCGCCCTGGTGAGGCAGGACGCCAGGTGCATACCCACCCGGTATTCGAACGACGCCAGCAGCACGGTCTTCGCGCCGAGGGGCACGCCGTTCTCGGGCAGCGGCTGCCAGGTCGGGCGCGGATCGACGAGCAGCGGGGGCCCGGTGACGCCACGTACGGCGGCCCCGGCGAGCGTGTCGGAGTCGGCGATGACCGTGCCGGAGACGGTGGTGACCTGAATGCGCTGCCCGGTCTGCAGGGACAGTTCGCGCACCCGCTCGGCGACGCCGTCCCAGCCGCCGCGGGTGCGGGCGAAGTCGGCCAGGCCGGTGGTGATCAGCACCTGCTGTTCGGCGGTCGCGCTGACCGTACGGTCGAACTCGCGCGACGCCTGCTGGAGGGTGAGCCAGGCGGTCGCCGCGGTGGCCGTCACCGCGATGAACATGACCAGCGCGACGACCCGCAGCCGGAAGCTCATGCCGGCATCCGGCGGCGGTCCGGCCCGCTCACGGCTGCTCGGCCAGCCGGTAGCCGCGGCCGTAGACGGTCTGCACGTAGCGGGACTCGGCCGGGTCGTCCTCGATCTTGCGGCGCAGGTTCATCACGTGCGCGTCGACGGTGCGCTCCTCGACGTGGTTGTCGAAGCCGAACGCCCGGTCGATGATCTGCGCCCGGGAGAACACGCGGCCGGGCGCGGCGGCCAGCGCCGCGAGGATGCCGAACTCCTTGGCGGTGAGCGCGACGAGCCGGCCCGCGACCCGCACCTCGAACCGCCCCTCGTCGATCTCCAGGTCGCCGACCCGCAGGATCTCCTCCTTGGCGGTTCCGGGGCGGGTCCGGCGCAGCAGCACCCGCACCCGGGCGGCGAGCTGCCGCGGGCTGAACGGTTTGGTGACGTAGTCGTCCGCGCCGAGGTCGAGGCCGATGAGGATGTCGTCCTCGGTGCTGCGCGCGGTGAGCAGCAGGATCGCCACGTCGGACTCGGCCCGCAGGATCCGGCAGACGTCCAGGCCGCCGAGGGTCGGCATCATCACGTCGAGCACGACCAGGTCCGGCCGGTAGGCACGGCAGCGCTCCAGTGCGGCCAGTCCGTCGCCGACGACCTGGACGCTGTGGCCCTCGCGTTCGAGGTATACCCGCAGCAGATGGGCCTGCTTGGGATCGTCCTCGGCGATCAGCACCCGCGCGCTCACTCCGGCCCTCCTGGTCTGGGAGGTCCGACCTTAGCCGCTGGTCAGCGCGGTGGCACCGGCGTGGCGGAGCGCTTCATCGCCGCCGGACCGGTTCTTCACCGGTTCTTCATACGGACGGGCGCCGCCAGTGCGGGTCGCGGCCGGTCCTGCCCAGCAGCCTGGTGAACGGGTCGGCGTCGGCGGCCACCGGCACCTCGTCGCCGAAGACCTTCCACTCCCTGGCCATCGGTCCCATCTCGTCGACCATCGTGTGCAGCTCCTCGACCGCGGCCGGCACCGGGGTGTACGGCCGGCCGGTGGCCACCGCGAGGTCCCACGGGTGCAGGGTGAGGTCGAGCAGCGCCATGCGCCCGACGGCCAGCTGGGGCAGGCCCATGCCGGGCGACACGCCCTCCAGCACCGACTCCGGGGTCCAGGCCAGCACCAGCGCGTCGGTCTCGGCGGCGAAGCGGGCGCGCCAGTCCGTGCCGAGCACGTCGGGCGTACCGGAGAAGTCGGCGGCCTCCCGGCGGGCCAGGCCCTGGAAGTTCACGACGACCTGGAACAGGTGGTTGACCAGATCGCCGACCCGGAAGTCGGCGCACGGGGTCGCGGAGCCGACCTGGTCGTCGGTGACGGCGTCGAGCACGGGCACGGCCGCGTCGGCGGATTCACGCAGTAGGTTCGAGATCGCGGTCATAGCCCGACGCTAACCAGCCTGCTGCGGGAGGTCTTGAAGAAATGCGACAGCCACGCCGGGACACCCGGGGCATCGTCGACCCCGCCGGGCTGCTGCGGCAGGTGCGGTTCCGGCGGCTGGCGCCCGCGGCGGAGCTGGCGGAACTGGTCGAGCACTACTGGTTCATCGACTGGGACCTGGACCGGCCGTTCGAGCAGCACGTCGTCGGGCACCCCGCGGTGAACCTCGTGGTGCTGCGGCCGACGGTGGACGATCCGGTGACGGCGGAGGTGTCCGGCGTCGCCCGGGAGCTGTTCTCGATCAAGCTGGCGGATCGCGGCTGGGTGCGCGGCGTGCAGTTCCGGCCGGGCGCGTTCCGGGCGTTCTCGGGCCGCTCCCCGGCGGAGCTGACCGGCCGCCGGGTGCCGCTGGCGCAGGTCCTGCCGGTGGCCGATCCCGGTGACCGGCTCGCGGCCGCGGCCACCGACCAGGCGGCGGGGGCGGTGCTCGACGAGTTGCTGCTGGGCCTGTGCCCCAACCCGGACGAGTCGGTACGCCTCGCGATGCGGCTGGTGGACCGGGTGCGGCAGGACCGCGGGCTGCGACGGGTGGAGGACCTGGCCCAGGAGGCGGGCATGTCGGCGCGGTCGCTGCAGCGGCTGTTCACGCAGTACGTCGGCGTAGGGCCGAAGCAGGTGATCCTGCGCTACCGGGTGCACGGGGCGATCGAGCACGCCGAGGGCGAGGTCGACTGGGCGGCGGTCGCCGCGGAGCTCGGCTACAGCGACCAGGCGCACCTGGTCCGCGAGGTCACGGCCGCGATCGGGGTGTCGCCCGCCGCGTACGCGGCGTCGCTGCGCTAGCCCGCCCGAAATCTCCTCTTGAGCGATTGCTCAAACAGTCGTACAGTCGGTTTGAGCAATCGCTCAAACGTGATTCGGGAGAGGCGGAGATCGATGGGGCGCGGGCTGTACATCGAGGTCCACATCCGAGCCGACCTCGACACGGTGTGGAAGTTCACCCAGGACCCGGCCCTGCACCAGCGCTGGGACGCGCGGTTCAGCACCATCGAATACCTGCCGGGCACCAGCCCGCAGCGTTTCCGCTACGCGACCCGGCTCGCCCCCGGCCTCACCGTGGCGGGCGAAGGCGTCACCGCCGGCGAAAGCTTCCGGCCGGACGGCACCCGCACCTCCGCGCTGCGCTTCCACTCCCCGCTGATGACCGGCTCCGGCTACTGGCGCTACGTGCCCACCCCCACCGGGGTGCGTTTCCTGACCGGGTACGACTACACGCCGCGCTGGCCCGTGCTCGACCTGGTCATGCGGCCGCTCATGGGCTGGGCGACCGCCTGGTCGTTCGACCGCCTGCGCATCTGGCTGGAGAACGGCGTCCCGCCCCGGCGCTCGCCGCTGCGGCTGCTCCCCCGCTGGGGCGCGCCGTCGGCCCGCCGCTGCCTACGTGTCCCGCCGGACCGGACCGCCGGCCGCGCCCCTTCCCTCTTGGAGGCACTGTGAACTCCCTGTTCCACACCGCGCTCGGCGCCGAATTCGACCGCCTGCACCCGCGCATGCGCGAGCGCTTCGGCTTCACCAGCACCGACGGGCGCGGCTGCGTCGGCCACGGCGTCATGGACCGCATCTGGCGCGGGCCGGCGTACACCCGGCCGTTTCTCGCGCTGGGCACCATGCGCAACATCATGTTTCCGGAGCAGGGCCGCAACGTGCCCTTCACCATCGAGAACTACGCCTACGCCGACTCCTACGGCCGCGAGACGCTCACCTTCGTACGCACCTTCGAACTGCCCCGGCGGCGCCGCCGCTTCGACGCCACGATGGTCTGGGACCCGCACCGGGAGGTGATCGTCGACTACCTCGGCACCCACCAGCACATCGCCGCGGACCTGCATCTGCGCGTCGACGAGCAGGGCGGGCTGCACCTGCGCAGCGGGCAGATGCGCTTCCGCGGCCCCGGCGTCGACACCGCCCTGCCGGCGGCCGCCACCGCGGTCGCCGAGGTCCACGAGCGCTACGACGACGCGGCCGACGTCTTCCGCATCGACGTGCGGGTGGTCAACCCGTGGTTCGGGCCGGTGTTCGGCTACACCGGCGCGTTCACCGTGCGCTACGTGGACACCGAAGCCACCCCGGTGCCCGCCTCGGTCAAGCCCTACCGCGAGCAGGCCCGGTACTGACCGCTGCGACACGGCCGCCATCGCTGCGCCGGGTGAACACTCACGACGACCGGTTCGGGGGGTGCCGAGCGCTTCCCCGTCGAAATATAACTACGGGGTGAAGTGGCCTCGTCTCCGCGTGTCACTGCTCTGCTGCCTGCTGCTGTCCGGATGCATGCCGCAGGAGATCCCCGACCTGGTGCCACTGCCCGCGCCCGCGACGGCGGCCGCCTCCCCGCCCGCCGGGGCGCTGCAGGCCGCCCTGCTCACCGCGGCGGACCTGCCCGCCGGGTTCGTCCACTTCGACTACTTCGAACAGCCGACCAGCGGGGCGACGGGCTGCGCCGGTGACTTCGACCCGCCGAAACCTGATGCGGTCACCCAGTTCCGGCGCGGCGAGACCGGGCCGTTCGTACACACCACCCTGACCCGGCTCAGCGTCGCGGACGCCACCGCCCAGATGCAGGCGGCGCGCCGCTTCACCGAGCAGTGCCCGTCGTACACCCTCCGGGACATGAACGGCACGCTGATGACGATTCGGATCACCACCGGATCGATCACCGGCCTCGGTGACGAAACTGTCGCGACCAGGTTCACCACCACCGCCGACGGCTACCCGCCGTTCCTGTCCGACCAGGTCCTGGTGCGCCGGGGCGGCCTGCTGATCCTGCTCGCCCACAACGCGTTCTACCAGCTCGACACCGCTGTCACCGCGGCCGCGGTCCGGGCCGCCGTCACCCGCGCCGAGAGGATCCCATGACACCCACCATCCACGAAGCCACCCGCTCGATCATCGACGAGATCGCGCCGGAGGAGGTCGACCTGCTCGGCGTGGTGTCGGCGGGGTTCTTCGGCAGCGCGAGCGGGCGGGGCCGCGCCGTGCGGTCCGTGCTGGCGGGCAGCACCGGCGACGACCCGGTCGGGTTCGACGCCGCGGCCGGCGCCGCCCTGCTCAGTGCCCTGATCCTGACGATTCTCAACGGGGTGGCCTGCGAGGTCCTGGCCGCCGGGATCACCACCCGGACCACCGGCTGGTGGCAGCGGCGCAAGCTGCGGCGGCAGTTGGCCGGCCGGGTCGCCGCGCAGGGCGCCGACACGCCGCTGCCCCAGCTGTCCAGCATGGACGCGGCCGAGATCGGCCGGTTGGCGTATCAGCTCGCCGTCGAGTCGAAGGTGGACCCGGAGCAGGCCCAGCGGGTGGCCAACCTGATCGCGGCGCGCCTGACCCGGCCGGCGTGATGCGGCCGGATCCGTTCGCGCTGCCCAGCGCCACCGGGGCCAGATTCGCGCTGCTGATGTTGAGCACCGTCGTCGGCTCGGTGCTGGTCTACCTGTGGCCCGCCGGGATGGCCGGCGGACGGTTCCGCGGCCCGCTCGCGGTGGACCGGGTCGGTTGCGTCAACGACGCCCGCCGCGGCGTGCTCGCCGTGGACGGGACGGCGCTGACCGAACGCTTCGGGGACTGCGTCGACCAGGCGTACCTGTCCGCCGTGGGACGGATCGCGCTGATGGTGGCGCTGCTGCTGGCCGTCGCCGTCGCGGCCTACCTGGCGGCCCCGTGGCTGGTGCGCCGCCGCGGGCCGGTGGTCCCGCTCGACGCGCTGGGCGGCGCCCCGGCCGACCGGGTCCGGGAGGTGCTCGCCGAGGCCGGGCAGCCGGTGCACGTCGACGTGGCCGCGCTGGGGTCGGCCACGGGTGCGCGCGCCTACGGGCGGCTGGGCCGGTACCGGCTGCTGCTGGACGCCGGGCTGCTGGCCCGGGGCGCACGCGACCCGCGCGCGCTGCGCGGGGTGCTGTTCCACGAGCTCGCGCACGTACGCAACCGCGACATCGACATCACCTACCTCACCCTGGCGCTGTGGTGGGCGTTCCTGCTCGCGGCGGCGCTCCCGGCACTGCTCTACGCGGCCGTGGAACCAAAGATGATCACCGAGGTGTGGTGGCGCGTCGGGCTGTTCCTGCTGGTGCTGTGGCTGGCCCGGACCGCGGTGCTGCGCTCCCGCGAGTACTACGCCGACGCGCGTGCCGCGGCCGCCAACGGCGACCCCGACAGCCTCGAAGCGGCCCTCGCCGACCGGCCCCGGCGCTGGTGGCGGCTGCTGTCCAACCACCCCGACGGCCCGGACCGGGTGGCGGCGCTGCGGGGCGAGCCGGTGCTGTTCCGGGTCGGCGCCGGGGAGGCGCTCGGCGCGGGCCTGCTGCTCGGCTACGCGTACCCGCTGCTGTCCTTTCTGCTCAGCAACCTCATGCCCGGCACGGCCTTCGTCCGGGACTGGGTGGTGGGACTGGTCCTGGGCGCGTGCGCGGCGGCGGCTCTGGCCGGGTCGGCCTGGCGGGCGGTCCAGCACGCGCTGGCCGAGCAGGCCGACCGCGCACCGGCGACGTGGCGGGCCGCGCTCGCGCTGACCGCCGGCGTGCTGGCCGGGCAGGTGGCCGTGCCGGCCATGCCGGACGTGGGCAGCTGGGCGATGATCGCCGGCGCGGAGCCGCTGTTCGGCGCGGTGACGGCGCTGGCCCTGCTCGTGCTGTGCCAGGTCTACCTGCGCTGGGTCGTGCTCAGCGCGTACACCCGGCTGCGCGGCACGCCACGACCGGGACGCTCGGCCGCGTTCGGGGTGACCGCATCGGCGGCCGTGTTCGGCCTCTGGGCGTCCACCTGGTTCATGGCGCTGGCCATGCTGTCGTCTTCCTATCCGACCTGGCAGACGTTGGGCATCGGAGTGGGCGCCGCGGTGCTGAACCCCGTGCTGGCCGCCTGCGTCGCGTGGGGCTGCCTGTACCCGCTCACCGGGCTGCTGCGCACCACCCGCGGCACCTGGCGCGCCTGGCTCACCGGGGTCGCGCTCATCGTCGCCGGTTTCCCGGCCGCGATGCTGCCACTGCACCCCTACCTCACCGGCCTGCTCCGCGACGGACGGTGGTGGACCGCGTTCCTCGTCCTGGGTGCGGCATCCGCCGCGGTCACCGCGGCCTGCGGGCTCCTGCTGGGCCTGTGGCGCGGTGGCCGCCGGCGGGTCGGCGAAGCGGCCGTGCTGGCGGGAGCGGCCGCGCTCACCGCCGCCCCGGTGCTCGTCGTCGAGCAGCTCGCCCACCTGGCCGTGCTGGGCTGCCCGGCGGGCGCAATGCCGCAGTGCCTGTCCCGGATGCCGGTGCCGCAGACCACCGGGCTCGGCGGGGCGATCCTCGCGATCGCGTCGGTGACGACGGCGCTGGCCGCGCTGTGTGCCGCCGCGGGCGCGCGGGCGGTGCACCGGCGCACCCGCACCGACGAGCCGTTCCGGCGGCACCCGGCACTGGTCGCCACGGCACTGCTGCCCGCGCTGCTGTCGGTCGCCGCGCTCGTGTGGACCGGCACCGGGACGTTCGTCGCGAGCACCGACTCCTACACCGAACTCAACGACGCTCAGGTGGCCGAACTCGACCGGTACGCGGCGGCGATCCGGCCGGGCAGCATCACCCGGCCGACCGCCTGCGCGTACAGCAGCAACCTCTCCTACGGGGTGGACTTGACCGAGCTGAACACCGTCTGGCTGTCCCGGCTGTCCACCGGGGCGGTCACTGCGGCGTCCTCCGACGACGTCGTGCTGCGCGCCCTGGGCGGCGAGGCGATGCGCGCGCTCTACGCCATGGACCTGCCCCGCAACAATCGCGCCAACCGGGCCATCGGCAACTACTGCGTCATCGTCGCGGCCGCCGAGCTCGTGTACGAGACCCGGCGGGGCAAGCCGGCTGCGTCGTGACGCGGGCACGCGTCGAGCATCGGGTGGCTGACGTGGCAGGCTACTGACCCGCGGCGGTCAGGCGACCCTGCGGTTCTCGATCTGGCCCCGCCACCCGCGGGCCCACCGGAACCGGTGTGCGGTCTGGTCGCTGCACACCGGGCCGGAGGACCCGCACCTGTTCCGTCCTACGGACGGTAGGCCTAGGTGACGGGGATGTCGCGGCGGCGCAGGGCCGCCAGTCCCGCCGCCGTCAGCCCGGCGGCGAGAACGGTCAGCACCAGCAGCGGGGTCACCGGCACGTCGGCCGGGCCCGGCAGGTGCGGGATGTGCGTGAACGGGGACACGTCCAGCACGATCTGGTCCAGCTGCAGCGCCGCGCCGATCTGGCCGAGCAGCACGCAGACCGACAGCGCCACCCAGCCGACGGCGGGCGACAACCGCGGCAGCAGCCCGTACGCCGCCACGGTCAGGCCGGTCAGCAGCCAGACCGCGGGCATCTGCACCAGCGCCGCACCGATGACCCGGGGCACCTCACGGCCGACGTCTCCGGTGCTCGCCCCGTACATCAGGCCGGCGACCAGGCCGGTGACCGCCATGACCACGGTCGGTCCGAGCAGTGCGAATGCCAGGTGCCCGGCCGCCCATCGCAGCCGGCCGACCCCGGCGCTGAGCACGGGTTCGCTGCGCAGGGCCGCCTCCTCGGTGCGCATCCGCAGCGCCGCCGAGATCCCGTAGGCGGCAACCGCGATCGCGGCGATGCCCATCGAGCCGCCGATGAAGATGTCGGACGCCACCGACTTGCCACCGATGCGCTCCATGATCTCGGTGAGCTGGCCGTTGCCTTCGAGCAGGCTGCTCGCGGTCTTGGCGACGCCGCCGAAGAGCACGCCGCCGACGACGCCGAGACCGATCGTCCAGCCGGTCAGCGAGCCGCGGTGCAGCCGCCAGGCCAGACCGAACGGGCTGCGTAGCGACGCGGGGGCCGCGGCCGGGCCGAGCCGCGGCGGGAGCAGGCCCGCGCCGACGTCCCGGCGGGCCGACAGGCGCAGGGCCGCCAGCACCAGGACCAGCGCGACGGCCGCGGTCAGCGCGAAGAGCCACCACCGGTCGTCGGTGTAGGCGTGCACCTTGTACACCCAGCTCAGCGGCGTGGCCCAGGCCAGCCAGGACAGGCCGCCCGCGGCGACGTCGCCGGTGCCGCGCAGGATGAAGTCGAGGCCGAGCAGCGCGCCGGCGATGCCGCGGGCCGCGCCGGCGCCGGTGGTGAGCTGGGCGGCGAGCGCGCCGATGGCGGCGTACAGGATGCCCGCGAACGCCCACGCCAGGCCCATGGCGAACGCGCCCGGGGCGGGGGTCTGCTGGCTGATCATGCCGAGCGCGACCAGGACACCGACGACCAGGCTCGCCCCGGAGACGGTGAGCACGGCCGCGGCCAGCGCCGCGTGGCGGCCGACGACCGCGGAGCCGAGCAGCTCCCGGCGGCCGGCCTCCTCCTCGACCCGGGTGTGCCGGATGACGACGAGCAGGCCGATGAGCCCCATGATGACGATGCCGGTCGCGGCCCGCCAGAAGATCAGCGCGCCGAGGCTGGGCTCGGCCGGCTTCTGGCCGTAGAACAGCAGCATGATGGGGCTGGCGGCCAGGGAGTCGATGTAGCCCTGGCGGCCGGCGTCGGTCGGGTACAGGCTCGCCGTGCCGGAGGCCAGGCCCATCGGCAGCAGGGCCATGCACAGCATCCAGATCGGCATCAGCACCCGGTCGCGGCGCAGGATCAGCCGGATCAGCGTGCCCGTGCCGGTGAGGGAGGTCATCGCTGCGACTCCGTCTCGTAGTGGCGCAGGAACAGCTCTTCCAGCGTCGGCGGCTGGCTCACCAGGCTGCGTACGCCGTGGGTGGTGAGCTGGCGCAGCACCGCGTCGAGCTCGGCCTGATCGACCTGGAAGCGCACGGTGCTGCCGTCGGCCTTCAGGTCGTGCACACCGGGCAGCTGGGCCAGGCCGTTCGGCGGGGTGGCCAGCTCGGCGGTGATGTGGGTGCGGGTCAGGTGGCGCAGCTCGGCCAGGGTGCCGGTCTCCACGGTGCGGCCCAGCCGGATGATGCTCACCCGGTCGCACAGCGCCTCGACCTCGGACAGGATGTGGCTGGACAGCAGCACGGTACGGCCGTTGCGGGTCTCCTCGGCGACGACCTGCCGGAAGACCTCCTCCATCAGCGGGTCCAGGCCGGAGGTCGGCTCGTCGAGCAGCAGCAGCTCGACGTCGGAGGCGAGCGCCGCGATGAGCCCGACCTTCTGCCGGTTGCCCTTGGAGTAGGCGCGGCCCTTCTTCCTCGGGTCCAGGTCGAAGCGCTCGAGCAGGTCCTTGCGCTTCTGGGCGTTCAGCCCGCCGCGCAGCCGGCCGAGCAGGTCGATGACCTCGCCGCCGGAGAGGTTGGGCCAGAGGGTGACGTCGCCGGGCACGTATGCCAGGCGCCGGTGCAGCGCGACCGCGTCGCGCCAGGGGTCGCCGCCGAGCAGCGTGGCGGTGCCTCCGTCGGCCCGGAGCAGGCCGAGCAGGATGCGGATCGTGGTGGTCTTGCCGGCGCCGTTCGGTCCGAGGAAGCCGTGCACCTCGCCGCGTGCGACCGTCAGATCCAGGCCGTCGAGGGCCTTGGCCTGGCCGAAACTCTTGGTCAGGCCGACCACTGAAATGGCGTTGTCCATGTTTTCGGACGTTACACTCGTTTCACAAGTTTGTGAAAGTATGAAAGCTACTGTCTTGACGAAATCTTGACGGAGGTCACGTGGCACACTCCCCGCCGCAGCGCGATGAGCAGGCGATGCGCAGTTTCGTCGAGCACATGGCCCGGCTGCTGGCCGACTGGGGCTTCCCCCGGATGGCCGGCCGGGTGGTGTTCACCCTGATGGCCGCCGACGAACGGGCGCTGACCGCGGCCGAACTCGCCGACCGGCTGGGCGTGAGCGCGGCAGGCATCTCCAGCGCCATCCGCTACCTGGTCCACCTGAACATGGTCGCCAGGGAGCCGGTGCCCGGCTCGCGCCGCGACCGCTACCGCATGGTCGACGACTCCTGGTACGAGGTGACCGTCGCCAAGATGAGCCTGCTCAAGACCCTCAGCGACGCCGCCGACCAGGGCGTCGCCGCCGCGGGCGGGCAGGACACCCCGGCCGGGGCCAAGCTCGCCGGGATGCGCGACTTCTACGCCTGGGTGCAGGACAACATGCCCGCACTGCTGGACCAGTGGGCCGAACACAAGGCCCGCCTGCGAAAGGCCGCCCCGACCTCCTGACGACCATCACCCGCAACCGGCCCCATCGCCGCCGGCACGCCGCGCGGGTCGCACCGGTCCGTGTTCACCGAGCTGGGACATACCCCTCGAGTGACTTTGCTCTGCACCCATTTGCTTGCTCTGCACCCGAATACGCAACGGGCGTGGACTGTTGCGCCGGTGGGTGCAGAGCAAGACTTTGGGTGCAGAGCAAAGTCACTCCGCAGGCATGTCCCAGCTGCGGGAACCCAGCCCGAGGGCGAGGGTTGTGCGGGCGAGCGGGCGAGCGGGCGGGCGAGGCATGGCGGCATCGAGGGTGCCCGCCCGGCCGTGGTAGCCGATGGGTGAAGGGCGCGCCGTGACCCGGGACCACCAGGTCGGCTGCGGAGCCGGAAAGGGGCGGCGGGACTGGGGGCCGCATGGCGGCGGGCGCGGAGATGGTGGCCCGGCGGGGCCGCTGGCGGCGTGGGGACGGCGCCTGGCACGCTGGCCGGAACGGATGGAACAGGGGTGGGCATGGCACGGCAGACCCGATGGGTGACCGACACATCGACCGGCCACGCCCAGCGGATGGCCGACCGCTTCCGCCAGATGGCGGCCGCGGGCCACGACCTCGCGGGCGAGGCACGTACGCTCGACGCGATCATCGCGCCCGGGTCGACGGTGCTCGACGCGGGCTGCGGCAGTGGCCGCGTCGGCGCGGCACTGGCCCAACGCGGCCATACCGTGGTCGGCATCGATGCCGACGCGACCCTGATCGAGGCGGCCCGCCAGGACTACCCGGACATCGAGTGGATCGTCGGCGACCTCGCCGAATTCGACCTGCGAGTGCAGGGGCAGCCCCGGCTGTTCGACGCCGCGATCCTGGCCGGCAACGTCATGCTCTACCTCGCGCCCGACACCGAGGCCGAGGTGCTGCGCCGGGTCGGCGCGCATGTGCGGCCCGACGGACCGGTGGTGGTCGGGTTCGGCACCGGACGCGGTTACGCCCTGACCGACTTCGATGCCCACGCCGCCGAGGCGGGACTGATCGTGGACCAGCGCTTCGCGACCTGGGACCTGCGGCCGTGGCACGCCGACTCCGACTTCGCGGTGACCGTGCTGCGACGGCCCGCCGCCTGACACCGGCGGACGGGCTCACACGCAGATCCGGTAGTACAGGTGCTCGCCCTCCTGGGCCGCGGGCACCGGCACGCCGGTGACCCTGGTCGGCGACACCTCCTCCGGCGGGATCTACTTCCCCTACTCCCCCGGCCTGACCCGCACCCCGTTCCTCAAACTGCCCGCCGGATCGACCAGGCCCACCGCCTGGCTGGCCCAGCAGCTGTCGCTGGACGCGTCCGGCATCGGCGGCGACTACGACCAGGTCTCGCACTTCCTGGTGTACGCGAACACCGGCTGGACGCGTACAACAACACGACCTTCACGGCCGTGACCACGACGGCGCTGCGGGTCGTCGCCCAGCTCAAGCCCGGCGTGTCCGGCGGGATCCTGCAGTGGAAGGTCACCGCCACGCCCGCGGTCGTCCGGCCCGGCGTCTGGTATCGCGTGCAGAACGCCAACAGCGGCAAGGTCCTCGCCGTGTCCGGCATGTCCACGGCCGACAGCGCCAACGTCGTGCAGTACGGCGACAACGGCACCGCCGACCACCGCTGGCGCCTGCTCGGCTGACGGTCGCACTCGGCGGTGCACCGGGCCCGGAGCCTGGCGCACCGCCGTACGGCGTCACCGGTCCGGTGGTGTCGCCGGTGCCGGGTCGCCGGTGCCGCCGTCCCGGGCCGGGCGGTGCAGGCCCTCGGTGAAGGCCCGGTCGGCGGCGGCCGCCTCGGCCGCGGTCAGGCCCGCGGGTGGCGGCACGGCGGGCAGGTTGAGCACCATCGTCAAACCGCCGCCGGGCGTCGTCTCGGGCAGCAGCGTGCCGCCCATCGCCTCGGCCAGGCCCCGGGACAGGGCCAGGCCCAGGCCGACACCCGTGTCGTTGTCGCGGTCGCCGAGCCGCTGGAACGGCAGGAACACGTGGTCGCGCTGCTCCTCGGGGATGCCCGGCCCGTGATCGACGATGCGCAACTCGACCACGTCGCCGTGCTCGCTCGCGGTGACCAGCGGCGGGCGGTCGGGCGGGCTGAAACGCAGCGCGTTGCTGACGACGTTGACGAGTACGCGTTGTAGCAGGCCCGGATCGGCGCGCACCGCCGACAGATCGTCCGGGATGCGTACGCGCACCTCCCGGCCCGGTGCGCCGAGCTCGTCGAGCGCCGTCGGCACGGCCTCGTCCAGCCACACGTCGACGGCGGCCACGCCCAGCGCCCCCGCCTGCAGCCGGCTCATGTCCAGCAGGTTGGCGACCAGCCGGGACAGCCGGTCCAGCGACTCGGCGGCGGTGGCCAGCAGCTCGCGGCGGTCCTCATCGCTGAACGCCACGTCGTCGCTGCGCAGGCCCTCCACCGCGGCGACGGCCGAGGCCAGCGGCGTACGCAGGTCGTGGCTGACCGCAGCGAGCAGCGCGGTGCGCATCCGGTCGGCCTCGGCCAGCGGCTTGGCCCTGGCGGCCTCCGCGGTCAGCCGCTCCTGGCGCAGCGCGAGCGCGGCCTGGGCGGCGAACGCCTCGATGATCCGCCGGTCGGCGGCGGCCGGGGTGGGACCCCGCAGGACCAGGGTGACCTGGTCGTCGACGGGCACCGCGGTGTCGCCCTGGGACGGGGTGAGGCAGGGTTGCCCGCCGACGGTCGCGGCCACCTGCCAGGCGGTGGGGTCGCCCTGGCAGTCCGGGCCGGGCCGGACGTCGTCGCGGCGCTCCAGCACGGTGACCGTGTCGAGCTGGAACGTCTCCCGCAGGTTCTCCAGCAGTGCCTGCAGCGGGCTGGCGCCGCGCAGCACGCTGCCCGCGACGGTGGCCAGGGTGTTCGCGTCGGCGGAGGCGCGGGCCGCTTCGCGGGTGCGCCGGGCCGCCAGGTCCACCACCGCGCTGACCGCGACGCCGACCAGGATGAACACGGCCAGCGCCAGGACGTTCTCGCGCTGGGCGATGGTGAAGTTGCGCAAGGGCGGGGTGAAGAAGTAGTTCAGCAGCAGGGAACCCGCTACCGCGGCGAGCAGCGCGGGCCACAGCCCGCCGATCAGCGCGACCACGACGACCATGGCCAGGAACAGCAGGATGTCGCTGGCCAGCGACAGCTCCGCGCCCAGGGTCTGCAGCAGCACGGTCAGCAGCGGCAGGCCGAGCACGGCGAGGCCGAAGCCGGTCAGCCGGCGGGCCGGGGACAGCGCCGAGACGCCGCTGCCCAGCAGCGGTCGGCGCCCGCGGCCGATCCGTTCGTGCGGAACAAGGTGAACGTCGATCGCGCCGGACAGCGCCGTCGTGGTCACCCCGACGCCGGGCGACAGGATCTGCGCCAGCCGCCCGCGGCGGCTCGCCCCCAGCACCAGCTGGGTCGCGTTGACGCCGCGCGCGAAGTCGAGCAGCGCCTGCGGCACGTCGGCGCCCGCGACCTGGTGGTACGTGCCGCCGAGGCTTTCGACCAGCACCCGCTGTTTGGCCAGCAGCGCCGGATCGGCTCCGGCGAGCCCGTCGGAACGCGCCACGTGCAGTGCCAGCAGGTCGGCCCCGCGGCTGCGGCCCGCGATCCGGGCCGCCCGGCGGATCAGGGTCTCGCCCTCCGGGCCGCCGGTGACCGCCACGACGACCCGTTCCCGGGTCTCCCACTGCTTGGCGATGTGGTGGTCGGCCCGATACCGGTCGAGTTGCTCGTCGACCTTGTCGGCCAGCCACAGCAGCGCCAGCTCGCGCAGCGCGGTGAGGTTGCCGACCCGGAAGTAGTTGCCGAGCGCGGCGTCGATCTTGTCGGGCTGGTAGACGTTGCCGTGGGCCATGCGGCGGCGCAGCGCCTCGGGCGTCATGTCGATCAGCTCGACCTGGTCGGCCTGGCGCACCACCTGGTCGGGGACCGTCTCGCGCTGCACGATGCCGGTGATCTGCTCGACGACGTCGTTGAGCGACTCCAGGTGCTGGATGTTGACCGTCGACAGCACGGTGATGCCCGCGTCGAGCAGCTCCTGGACGTCCTGCCAGCGCTTGGCGTTGCGGCTGCCGGGCACGTTGGTGTGGGCCAGCTCGTCGACGACGGCGACCTGCGGGGCGCGCGCCAGCACCGCGTCGACGTCCATCTCGGTGAACGCGGCGCCCCGGTAGTCCACGCTCCGGCGGGTCACGGTCTCAAGGCCGTCGAGCATGTCGGCGGTGTGCTGCCGGCCGTGGGTCTCCACGAAGCCGATCACGATGTCGGTGCCCCGGCCGCGGCGGCGCTGCGCCTCCTCCAGCACGGCGTAGGTCTTGCCCACGCCCGGCGCGGCGCCGAGGTAGATGCGCAGCTGTCCACGTGCCATCAGCCGATCATCCCCCGTGGGCCGGTTCGTCGTACGGGACGAACCGGTAACCCATTCCCGGCTCGGTGAGCAGCTGGCGCGGGTGGGCCGCGTCGTCTTCGAGCTTGCGCCGCAGCTGGGCCATGTACTGGCGCAGGTAGTTGGTCTCCGTGGCGTACTGCGGTCCCCAGATCTCCTGCAGCAGCTGCCGCTGGCTGACCAGCTTGCCGGGGTTGCGCACGAGCGCGCTGAGCAGGTGCCACTCGGTCGGCGTCAGCCGCACGTCGCCGCCGCCGCTGACCGGGCGCACCTGATGGCTGCCCACGTCCACGGTGTACCGGCCGATGCGCACCGTGCTCTGCGCCTCCGGTGCCGCGACGTGCCGGCGGGTCACCGCCCGGATCCGGGCCAGCAGCTCGTCGACCCCGAACGGCTTGGTGACGTAGTCGTCGGCGCCCGCGTCGAGCGCGTGCACCTTGTCCTCGCTGCCGGAGCGCCCGGACAGCACGATGATCGGCGCGGCCGACCAGCCGCGCAGGCCCCGGATCACGTCGACGCCGTCCATGTCGGGCAGACCCAGGTCCAGCACCACCACGTCGGGATGCGTCGCGCCCGCCACCCGCAGCGCCGCCGCGCCGTCGGCGGCCAGCTCGATGTCGTAGCCGCGGGCCTTCAGGTTGATCCGCAGCGCGCGCAGGATCTGCGGCTCGTCGTCCACGATCAGGATCTTCGTCATGCCCCGGTTTCCTCCCCCGCCACGGCCGCGCAGGCGTCCTCGCCGGGCCCCGCCTCGGGCAGCGACAGCATCGTGCTCAGGCCACCGGGGGTCGCCTCCCGGATCAGCGTACCGTCCATGATCTCCTCGATCCTCGTGCCGGGCAGGGGTGGGGAAGGGCACCTTCCGCTACGCATGGCGATGTGCCGAGCTGCTGCTCGTCGCGCCGGCGCGAGCCGACGATGCCCTTCCTTTCACTGGATGCGGTCCAGGGCCAGGTTCAGCTCGAGGACGTTGACGGCGGGTTCGCCCATGAAGCCGAGGGCGCGGCCGGTGGTGTGCTCGGCGATCAGGGCGGTGACCTTGTCGACGGGTACGCCGCGGGCCGAGGCGACGCGTTCGGCCTGGAGCTCGGCGTAGTCGACGCTGATGTGCGGGTCGAGTGAGCTGCCGCTGGCGGTGACCGCGTCGGCGGGCACGGCCGGCTGCTCGGGGGCGCTGCCCCGGACCGGGACGAGCACGCCCTTGCGGTAGTCCTCGCCGAACTTGGCGCACTCGACCGCGACGCCCTCGTAGCTGGGCAGGAACGGCGTCGCGGGGCAGGCCTGGTTGACGCTGACCGCGCGGGTGACCTTGCCGGACAGGCCGTCGGTGTAGAAGACCCGCAGGACCGCCCCGACGCCGTCGGCGGTGCAGTACGGCCGGGAGCCGTCCACGCCCTCCAGCTCGCCGACGGCCTTGCTGCGCGCGCAGACCTGGGTGAGCAGGGCCTGCTTGCTACCGTCGCCGTCGGCGGAGTTCGGGTCCAGGGCCGGGTCGCCGAGGGTGTCCTCGATGCTCTCCGGGCCGAGGTTGCCGGCGGCGGTGGCGTCGGGGTCGTATCCGGAGGCCGACGGGCGGCTCTGGAAGTACTTCTTCACCGGGCTGCCGTCGGCGTCGGTGAACGACTGGCCGATGAGCGAGCTGCCCACGGGCTTGCCGTCCACTTCGATCAGCGAGCCGTTCGCGTTGTCGCGGAGCCCGGGAAGCTGGGCCACGCCGGTGATGGCCAGCGGGTAGAGCAGACCGAGCAGCACGGTGAAGAAGACCAGCGCGCGGACGGCCGCCAGGTGCCGGGAGATCCAACGGGGAGTGCGCATCATGAGATCCCTGGGATGAGCGAGATGACCATGTCGATGATCTTGATTCCGAGGAAGGGTGCGATGATGCCGCCGAGGCCGTAGATCCACAGGTTGCGGGTCAGCAGCTTGCTCGCGCTGCTCGGCGTGTAGCGCACGCCGCGCAGGGACAGCGGGATCAGCGCGATGATGATCAGCGCGTTGAAGATGACGGCGCTGAGGATGGCGGACTCGGGGCTGGACAGCCGCATGATGTTCAGCGCGTCCAGGCTCGGGTACACCACCGCGAACATCGCCGGGATGATCGCGAAGTACTTCGCGATGTCGTTGGCGATCGAGAACGTGGTCAGCGCCCCCCGCGTGATCAGCAACTGCTTGCCGATCTCGACGATCTCGATGAGCTTGGTGGGATCGCTGTCGAGGTCGACCATGTTGCCGGCCTCTTTCGCAGCCGATGTGCCGGTGTTCATGGCCACGCCCACGTCCGCCTGGGCGAGGGCCGGGGCGTCGTTGGTGCCGTCGCCGGTCATCGCGACCAGCCGGCCGCCCTCCTGCTCCTTGCGGATCAGGGCGAGCTTGTCCTCCGGTGTCGCCTCGGCCAGGAAGTCGTCCACCCCGGCCTCGTCGGCGATCGCCTTGGCGGTCAGCGGGTTGTCACCCGTGATCATCACGGTGCGGATGCCCATGCGGCGCATCTCGTCGAAGCGCTCGCGCATGCCGGACTTGACGACGTCCTTGAGGTGGATGACGCCCAGCGCGCGGGCCGGCCGCCCAGGGACCAGCTCGGCGACCACCAGCGGCGTGCCGCCCTGGCCGGAGATGGCGTCCACGGCCGGGCCGACGTCGTCGGAGGGGTGGCCGCCGTGGTCGCGGACCCACTTCATGACCGCCGCGGACGCGCCCTTGCGGACCTGCCGGACGGTGCCGCCGTCGCCGCCGCTTGCGGGGCTCGCCGGCGCACTCCGCGCGGCGCCAGTGCCGTCCTCCGCCAGGTCGACCCCCGACATGCGGGTCTGCGCGGTGAACGGGATGAAGGTGGCGTGCGGCATCACGCCCTCCTCGCGGGCGCGCAGGCCGTACCGCTCCTTGGCCAGCACCACGATCGAGCGGCCCTCGGGCGTCTCGTCGGCGAGGCTGGACAGCTGTGCCGCGTCGGCGAGCGCCTCCTCGGAGACCCCTGCGGCGGGCAGGAACTGCCACGCCTGGCGGTTGCCCAGGGTGATCGTGCCGGTCTTGTCCAGCAGCAGGGTGTTGACGTCGCCCGCGGCCTCGACGGCCCGGCCGCTCATGGCGAGGACGTTGCGCTGCACCAGGCGGTCCATGCCGGCGATGCCGATCGCGGACAGCAGCGCCCCGATGGTGGTGGGGATGAGGCAGACCAGCAGCGAGACGAGCACGATGCCGCTGATGCCGTCCGGGCCGAACGAGGCGGTGTCCGGGGCGGCGGCCTGCCAGTTCTTGGCGTAGATCGCCATCGGCTGCAGCGTGACCACGGCCAGCAGGAAGATGACGGTCAGCGCCGCGAGGAGGATGTTGAGCGCGATCTCGTTGGGGGTCTTCTGCCGGTTGGCGCCCTCGACGAGTGCGATCATGCGGTCGATGAAGCTCTGTCCCGGCTGCTGGGTGATCCGCACGACGATCCGGTCGGACAGCACCTTCGTACCGCCGGTGACCGCGCTGCGGTCGCCGCCGGACTCGCGGATGACCGGAGCAGACTCGCCGGTGATCGCCGACTCGTCGACGCTGGCGATGCCCTCGACCACGTCGCCGTCACCGGGGATGACCTGGCCCGCCTCGACGACCACGAGGTCGCCCTGGGCCAGCGCCGACGCCGCGACCGGCTCCTCGCGGTACTGCGTCGCCGCGGCACCCTCGGACCAGCCGACCAGCCGCCTGGCCATGGTGTCCTTCTTGGCGCTGCGCAGCGTCGCGGCCTGTGCCTTGCCCCGGCCCTCGGCCACCGCCTCGGCCAGGTTGGCGAAGACCACCGTCAGCCAGAGCCAGACCGTGATCGCCCAGGAGAACCAGGACGGCTGCGTGATCGCCAGCAACGTGGTGAACACCGCGCCGACCTCGACGATCAGCATGACCGGGTTGCGCCACAGCGTCGCCGGGTTGAGCTTGCGCAGCGCGTCGGGCAGCGAGCGCCACAGCTGCTGCGGGTCGAGCAGTCCGCCGCCGACCTTTCGCGACTGCGCCCGCGGATTCTCCGATGCCACTGATGTGACAGTCATTTCTTATCCTTGTCTGTTTCTGCGCAGGCCGGATCACAGGCCTTCGGCCAGTGGGCCGAGGGCGAGTGCGGGCAGGAAGGTCAGGGCCACCAGGATCACGACGACACCGACGACCATGCCGATGAACAGCGGCTTGTCGGTCGGCAGCGTGCCCGCCGACGCCGGGGTCGGCGCCTGCCGGGCCAGCGAACCGGCCAGGCCCAGCACGAAGATGAGCGGCAGGAAGCGGCCGAGCAGCATGGCCAGGCCGAGCGCGGTGTCCCACCAAGGCGTGTTGACCGTGATGCCCGCGAAGGCCGAGCCGTTGTTGTTGGCCGCGGAGGTGAACGCGTACACGACCTCGGAGAAGCCGTGCGGGCCGACGTTGAGCTGCGTCTGCCAGTGGCCCGTGGCCATCGCGGCGGCGACGCCGGTCAGCACCAGCGCCGGGGTGATCAGGAAGTACATCGACGCGAACTTGATCTCGCGGGCGCCGATCTTCTTGCCCAGGTACTCCGGGGTGCGGCCGACCATCAGGCCGGCGACGAACACCGTGATCACCGCGATGACCAGCATGCCGTACAGGCCTGAACCGACACCGCCGGGCGCGACCTCGCCGAGCATCATGTTGACGATCGGCATCATGCCGCCGAGCGCGGTGTACGAGTCGTGGAACGAGTTCACCGCTCCGGTCGACGTCAGCGTCGTCGCGGCGGCGAAGGTCGCCGAGTTCGACACCCCGAACCGGATGTCCTTGCCCTCGAGGGCCGCCCCGACCGCCTGCGACACCGTGCCGGCGTGACCCAGCTCGAACACGTTGGTGAGCGCGACACTCGCGACGGCGATGATGGCCATCACGGCCAGGATCGCGTAGCCCTGCCGGTTGTCCTTGACCATCCGGCCGAAGACCCGCGGCAGCGAGAACGGGATGACCGTCAGCAGGAAGATCTCCAGCCAGTCCGTCCACGCGTTCGGGTTCTCGAACGGGTGCGCGGAGTTGACGTTGTAGAAGCCGCCGCCGTTGGTGCCGAGCTCCTTGATCACCTCTTGGCTGGCCACCGGGCCGCCGGTGATGTGCTGCTGCGCACCGGTCAGGGTGGACAGCGTGGTGCCGTCGGTCAGGTTCTGCACCACGCCCCCGACGAGCAGCACCACGGCCGCCACGACGGACAGCGGCAGCAGGATGCGCAGCGCAATCCGGGTCAGGTCGACCCAGAAGTTGCCGAGCTGCTCGCTCCTGCGCCGGGCGAAGCCGCGGACCAGCGCCACCGCCACCGCGATACCCACGGCCGCGGAGACGAAGTTCTGCACCGCCAGACCGGCCATCTGGACGAAGTGCGTCATCGCCGCCTCGCCGGAGTAGGCCTGCCAGTTCGTGTTGGTCACGAAGCTGACCGCCGTATTCCAGGCCAGGTGCGGGAAGACGCGCTCGCCGATCGGGGTCGCGAAGTCCGGCACCTTGAAGATCAGGTCCTCCAGGCGCAGGAAGGCGAACAGGCCCAGGATCGAGATCAGCGAGAACGCCAGAACGCTGCGGGCGTACACGCCCCAGGACTGCTCCGCGTCCGGGTCGACGCCGAGCACCCGGTAGATGCCGCGCTCGACGCGGTGGTGGCGCTCCCCGGCGACCACGCGGAACATGTAGTCACCGAGGTAGCGGTACGCGACCGCCAGCGCGGCGATGAGCGAGAGAATGAACAGCACTCCCGCGGTTGTCGTGCTCATCTGCGGACAGCTCTCTTCGATCGTCAGAACTTCTCGGGGAACAGCAGGGCGAAGACCAGGAAGACCGCCAATGCGCAGGCGATCACCAAGCCGATCAGGTTGGCCGTCACAGCCGCTCCACTCCTCGTACGACGAGGGCGAGCACTGCGAACAGACCCACCGTGAGCAGCACGTAAGCCAGATCGGCCATCACGCGCCTCCTCATCAATGCGTTGTCGGGTCGTCTGCCGGTCGTTCGCCGACCGGCGGGCAAGCCCGGACGGGAACGGAGTAATCGAACTCCCGAAAACGGCTCACGTGAGCGCTCTTGACGCCATCGCTACGACCGCCGCGGCTTTCTTGACGCGCCCCTGACAGCACTGTGACCTGCGCCGCCCCCACACCCCACCGCCGTCGGATCGGCGCTGCTGAGCGCGCTCGGACTCGTACTCGCCGAGAAGCTCCACTGACCGCCCCGAGCCCGGGCCACGCCTGGCAGCCGACCATCCCGGCCCTCGCGCTCCGCTCTTGCGCGCCAAGATCTCGTGTGTACTATCGAACTAGTACACTCATACACCAGTAGATCTGTCATGCGAGGTGGTGCCGTGTTCGCGTTCCGTCTTGACTCCCGGTCGGGGGTGCCAACCTACCTGCAACTCGTCGAGCAGGTGCGCCGCGGGCTGCTGCTCGGCTACCTGGTCGACGGCGAGCAGCTGCCGACCGTGCGGGAGGTGGCGGCGGCGCTGGTCGTCAACCCGAACACCGTCGCCAAGGCGTACCGGGAGATGGAACGCGCCGGGCTCGCCGCGCCCCGGGCCGGGCAGGGCACCTTCGTCATCGGCCGCGCCGACCAGGTGCCGCACGCCGTGCACCTCAAGCTCGCGGCCCAGCTGCGCGCCTGGGTGCGCGCCGCACAAGCGGCGGGTCTCGCACCCGAGCAGGTGCGCGCCCTGGTCACCACGGTGCTCGACGACGGGCAGGCCCCCACCCGGGCGGACGCGGCATGACCGGCACCTCCGCGCTGCGGTTCAGCGGTCTCGGCAAGCGCTACGGCCGGCGCACCTGGGCGCTGCGCGATTGCAGTCTCGACCTGCCCCAGGGCAACGTCATCGGCCTGGTCGGCGCGAACGGCGCGGGCAAGACCACGCTGCTTCAGCTGGCCATCGGCCTGCTCAAGCCCACCGAGGGCACCGTGTCGATGTTCGGGCGGCCGCTGCGCATGGACTCCCCCGCCGGACTCGCCGAGGTCGGCTTCGTCGCCCAGGACCACCCGCTCTACCGGGGCTTCAGCGTCGCCGACATGCTGCGCTACGGCAATTCCATGAACCCGCGGTTCGACCGGCCCGGAGCCGAGCGCCGACTGCGCGAACTCGGCATCCCCACCGAGCACCGCGCCGACCGGCTCTCCGGCGGCCAGCAGGCCCAGGTCGCGCTGACCCTGGCCCTGGCCAAGCAGCCCCGCCTGCTGGTGCTCGACGAACCGGTGGCCAGCCTCGACCCGCTCGCCCGTCGCGAGTTCATGAAGACCCTGGTCGAAGCGGTCGCCGAGGCGGACCTGACGGTGCTGCTCTCCTCGCATGTGGTCACCGAGCTGGAGCGGGTCTGCGACCACGTGGTGCTGCTGCACCAGGGCCGGGTGCGGCTGACCGGCGACATCGACGACCTGATCGCCGGGCACCGGATGCTCACCGGCCCGCGCACCGACGACACCGCCGGCGTAGCCGGGCTGATCGCGGCCACCCACGGCACGCGGCACAGCCACCTGCTGGTGCGCCAGCCCGTCGGGATGCCCGCGCACCCGCGCTGGGAGGCCAACCCGGTCGGGCTGGAGGACCTTGTGCTGGCATACCTGGCGCGCCCCGACACCGAACCGCCGCAGGCGGCGAGCCCGCCACCGCCGGAGCCGGCCGGACCGGGCCGACGCCTCAGCATCGTCACCGACCCGTCCGCAGCCGAAAGGCAGGCCTGAACATGCTGTGGGTCACCTGGCGCCAGCACCGCGCCGAACTGCTGGCCTGCGTGCTGCTGCTGGCCTGCGTCGCGGTCCCGCTGCTGATCACGGGCACGGCCATGCACGCCGAGTACACCGCCGACGGTGTCGCCGCCTGCGTCGCGAACCCTGCCGGCACCGGCTGCGGGCAGCTCGTCACGCAGTTCCTCGACCGGCACTCCGAATGGGGCAACCGGTTCATCTGGGTGGCCCTGCTGCCCGCGCTCGCGGGGGTCTTCGTCGGTGCGCCGCTGCTGGCACGCGAGTTCGAGCAGGGCACCTGGCGACTGGCGTTCACCCAGAGCGTCACCCGCACCCGGTGGCTGGTGACCAGGCTGATCGCGGTCGGCGCGGGTCTCGCCGCCCTGGCCCTGGCGTGCTCGGCCCTGTTCACCTGGTGGCGCGCCCCGCTGGACGCGATCGACGGCCGGATGCGCACCACCGCGTTCGTGATCGCCGCCCCCAGCCTGGTCGCGGTCACCCTGTTCGCATTCGCGGTCGGCGTGCTGGGTGGGGCGCTGCTGCGGCGCACCATCGCCGCCATGGGCGCCACGCTCGCCGTCTACCTGGCGGTCCGGCTGCCGATGGAGGAGGCGGTGCGGCCCTACCTGCTGACTCCGCTGGTCCGGATCACCGATCCCGGCGTCACGGCGGACCCCGGCTGGCGGCCCGAGCACGACTGGGTCGTCGCGGACGGCTGGATCGACGCCACGGGCCACCGGCTCAGCGACCGCGAGGAGACCGCGATCGTGCGCGAGGTGTACGGCGGGCACGAAGCCGTGTACGGCGCGGGCACCCCGATCGAGCGCTACCTGGCCGACCACGGCCTGCGCCACTACGCGGAGTACCACCCCGGCAGCAGCTTTCTCACCATGCAGCTGGTCGAGTCGGCGGTGTTTCTCGGCCTGGCGGCCGCGCTGCTCGCCGCCGCGCTCTGGATCGTGCGCCGCCGCACAGCCTGAAGGCATCCGACGGGCGGGGGCATCGTAAATTTACGATGCCCCCGCCCGCGTGACGCTCAACGCCGCTGTTCACACCTGATCACGACGCGCTGCCCCGGCTGGATCCTGCTGCCCGCGTTCGGGAACTGCCGCTCCACCCGGTACTGGTTCTTGTCCCCGCGGACCCCGCGCACATCGACGCGCAGGCCCATCGCGGTCAGTTGGTTCTCCGCGTCCCCGCAACCCGAGTTGCGCAGCTCGGGCATGACCGTGCCTGCGGCGTTCTTGCTCACCTGCAGCTTCACCACGGCACCGCGCTCGACCCCGGTGCCCAGCACCGGGTCCTGCTTGACCACGGTGTCGAAGGGCTTGTCCGAGTCGACCTGCTCCACCTCGACCCGCAGCCCCAGGCCCTCGAGGATCGACCTCGCCTCGGCCAGCGGCTTGCCCTCCACCGACGGCACGCTCACCGGGGCACGGCCCTTGCTGAGGACCACCTTGACCGCGGCACCGACCTCGACCTCGTCACCCGCCTTGGGCACGGTCTCCAGCACCGAGCCCTTCGGGACCAGGTCGCTGTACTTCTCCCCGGCCTTCGCCGGCTTCAGCTTCAGCGGCTCGGCCTGCAGGTCGGCGACGGCCTGGTCCCAGGGCTTGCCGGAAACATCGGGCACCACGTAGCGCTCGGGGCCGGCGGACAGGGTCAGCGTCACCGTGCCGCCGCTGAGCACGTCCTCACCGGCGGCCGGGTCCTGCTGGAGCACCACGTCCTTGGGCACGTCCTCGCGGAACAGCGGCTTGGCGTAGACGAACTCCAGACCCGCGCCGCGCAGCGTGGACTCGGCCTGCTCCTTGGACAGGTTCAACAGCTGCGGCGTGCTGTCGTAGCGGCCGAATGCCAGGTAGTAGCCGCCGGTGAGCACCAGCAGCACCAGCACGACCGCGCCCGCCGTCAGCCCCATCCGCCCGCGCGGATCGCCCATCAGCCGCGTGTACTGCTGCTTCGCCTGCGCCAGCAGGCCCGCCAACGGGGACGCGGACACCGACGCCGTCGCGGCGCGCGTACGCGGCTCGGCCGGCTCGTCGTGCAGCCGGGCCCAGGACGGGCGGTCAGCGGACTGAACCTGGCTGACCACCATGGTCTCCTGCGCTACCTGGCGCATCCGCGTGGTGGCGTCGGCGACGCCGTGGCGGGCCGACTGCACCGCGGACAGCATCGCGCCGGCGTCCATGAACCGGGCGCCCGGGGCGCGCCGCGTGGCCGAGGCGACGAGGTCGTCGAGCATCGGCGGCAGCCCGCCGACCACCTGCGACGGCGCGGGCACGTCATGTTCGACATGCTGCCAGGCCACCTCGACCGGGCGCTCGCCCTGATACGGCACGCGGCCGGTGAGCAGCTCGAACAGCATGATCCCGACGCCGTACACGTCGCCGCGCGGATCGACGCGGCCGTCGGAGACGAACTCCGGCGCGACGTACGCGGCGCTGATCGACGGCTCCGCCCCGCCTGCCTCGACGGCGTCGGCGAGCCCGAGGTCGGTCACCTTGACCACCGCTTCGGTCAGGTCGTGGCCGCCGCCGGGCGCTTCGGCCACCATGATGTTCTCCGGCTTCACCGCGCGGTGCACCAGCCCGGTGCGGTGCGCCGCGGCCAGCGCCGCCAGCACCTGCTCGGTCACCGCGAGCGCCTCCGCCGGGCTGAGCCGCCGGCGCTCGTCGAGGATGTCGCGCAGGGTACGGCCGCGCACGAACTCGGTCACCAGGTAGGGGAAGCCGCCGTGCACGCCCTGGCCGTAGAACGCGGCCACGTTCGGATGCGTCAACCGGGCCAGCCCCGTCGCCTCCTCGGCGAAGCGGTCGGCGTGGAAGGCCGCGGCCTGGCCCCGGCGCGGCTGCGGCGGGTGGATCATCTTGAGCGCGACGGTACGGCCCAGGCGCTCGTCCACCGCGGCGTAGACCGTCGTCATGCCGCCACGGGCCACGCATCCGCGGATGCGCAGGCGTCCGTCGACGAGCGTGCCGAGGAGGGGATCGGCGAGCTGAGCGTCCATGGCAGCGCAGTCTAGGGCAGTCCCCGCCATCGTGGCTCTCCCGATGCCGGGATGGGCCGCGACCTGCGGTCGCGCACGGGCGCCGCCGGACGCGCCCCGCCGTCCCAGAACCGATCTCTGTTGCCGATCGCCGTCGGGCCGACGTATCGTCGACCGCGATGTGAGCCACTGACACCTTCCCGCGTCCGCGACCGAGGCACTGCCCGGCGGGCGGAAGAGTCGATCCTGTCGGTGGTGTTCCATGTCCTATTCCGCCCTGCTTGCCCATGATCTCGTCCGTACCCTCGGCACGCGCCGGGTGCTCGACGGCGTCAGTCTCACCGCGTCCCCCGGTCACCGGATCGGGCTGATCGGGGAGAACGGGGCCGGCAAGTCCACCCTGCTGCGGCTGCTGGCCGGTGCCGACGAGCCCGACTCCGGCACCGTCACCCGCCCGGACGACCTCGGCTTCCTGCACCAGGAGATGCCGTTCGACGGCGCCGCGACGATCGCCGACGTGATCGACGACGCCCTGCGCGAAGCCCGCGCGGACCTCGCCGAACTCGACCGGCTCACCGCGGAGCTCGCCGCCGTCGCGCCGGAGTCCGCCGGCTACCCCGCCCTGCTCGCCGCGTACGGCGAGCGGCTGGACCGCGCCCAGGAGCACGAGGCCTGGGACGCCGACCGGCGCGCGGAGATCGTGCTGGCCGGGCTCGGCCTGGGCGGGATACCGCACGAGCGTCCGCTGGCTTCGCTGTCCGGCGGGCAGCGCGGCCGGCTCGCACTGGCGGCGCTGCTGGCCAGGCGCCCCTCGGCGCTGCTGCTCGACGAGCCCACCAACCACCTCGACGACGCCGCGGCGGCCTTCCTCGAGGAGCAGCTGCGCGGCCTGCCCGGGGTCGTCGTGGTGGCCAGCCACGACCGGGCGTTCCTCGACGCCGTCTGCACCGACCTGATCGACCTCGACCCGGCGGTCGACGGCCCGACCCGCTACGGCGGCGGCTACACCGCCTACCAGGCCGAGAAGCAGGCGGAGCGGGCCCGCTGGCAGCGCCGGTTCGAGCAGGAGCAGGAGGAGCTCGACGACCTGCGCCAGGCCGCCTCGGTGACCGCGCACCAGGTCGCACCGGGTCGCGCCAAGCGCGACAGCGAGAAGATGGGCTACGGCCACACCACCGGACGGGTGCAGAACCAGATCTCGCGGCGGGTGCGCAACGCCGCCCGCCGCCTCGACGAACTGGAACGCGAGCAGGTGCGCCGGCCGCCGCAGCCGCTGCGGTTCCGGGCCGCCCGGCTCGCGAGCACGTCGGCCGACGGCACCCTGCTGTCGCTGCGGGAGGTACACGTGCCCGGCCGGCTCACCCTCGACCGCCTCGACCTGTCGTCCACGGACCGGCTGCTGGTCACCGGGGCCAACGGGGCGGGCAAGTCCACACTGCTCGCGGTGCTCGCCGGACAGTTGGACGCCGCGGGCGAGGTGCAGCGGCGGCGCGGGCTGACCGTGGGACTGCTGACCCAGGACAGCGAGTTCGAGCGGCCCGACCGGACCGCCCGCGAAACCTACGAGCTGGCGCTGGGCACCGCCCGCGCCGAGGCCGTGCCGCTCGGCGAGCTCGGCCTGCTCGCCCCGCGCGACCAGGGGACCCGGGTCGGGGACCTGTCGGTCGGCCAGCGCCGCCGCCTCGCTCTCGCCCTGCTCGTGGCAGACCCGCCGGAGCTGCTGCTGCTCGACGAGCCGACGAACCACCTTTCGCCGCGCCTGGCCGACGAGCTGGAGGAGGCCCTGGGCACCGGCCCGGGCGCGATCGTGGTCGCCAGCCACGACCGCTGGCTGCGCTCCCGCTGGCCAGGCCGCGAGCTCCGGTTGTGACGGGCACGGCCTGGGCCACGGCGGCCCAGGCCGGCCCGCACCGGCGGTGAACACCGGCCGGCGCGGGAGCCGACAGGCCCCGCGTTGGCCGTCCGCTCAGGCCTTGTCCGCGGGGACGTCCCGGAGGAACAGGATGCCGTCGCTGTCGGCCAGGTGCGCGGGATCGCGCGGGAAGTAGCCGTGATCGTCGGTGTTGTCGGCGCGACGTACGGGTTCCAGCCCGGCGTCACGCAGCGCAGCCGCCACGCGGCCGCCGTCGAGCAGGTAGCGGTCGTCCGGAAGCGTGGACAGGACGCCCTCGACCGTGTCCGCGGCCGGCACGCCGAGGCCGCGGTGGTGCATGGTCCCCACGGCGGTGGCCACGAAGGCGTAGCGCTCGCCGAGGTCGGCGGCGGCGATCGCGCCGGCGGTCCACCACGTCAGCGTCTGGCCCAGCTGACTCACCTCCCAGCGGCCCTCCTCACGCTGCAGGTGCCCGTTGTGCGCGAACACCAGCGTCGGACCCCGGTCCGCCTCCCCCGCGGCGATCTCCAGCAGGTTCCCGGCCATCATCGCGTCGCGTTGGATCATGAGCCGGGCGTACCGCGACGGCGACGGCGCCGCCATGACCGCGTGATAGCGCAGCAACCCCACGGCGGTACGCCCGTGCAACCGCGCCCGCCACCGATCGTCGTCGGACGCCGCGGCGCGCATTCTCGGCGTCTGCGCCGTGCTCAGGGCCAGCAGGTCGTCCGCGAGCAGGCGCAACCGCACCGCCTCGGCGGACGCGCCGACCGACCGGGACGGGTCCATGGCCGCCGCCGGGTCGGTCCACCGCTCGTCGTCGCCGGCCAGGTCGTCGATCAGGGCCGCGTCGTCCGGGAGCAGCCCGGGGTCGACGTGGGCCGCGAGATGGTCGCGCAGCTCGGTGAGGGCGCGGCGCGGGCTGGCGGCGTACATCATCTCCAGCGGGCCGTCGAATCCGAAGAAGCGCAGCCGGTCGCCGTCCGGGCGGTCCTGGTTGTAGTCCCGCATCCAGGCGACCAGTTCGCGGTTGCCGGCGGCCGCTCCCCAGCCGTGGCTGACGCCGTGTGCCATGACGTCGTCGAGCGAGCCCGCGCCCCCCGCGACGTATTCGTCGACCATGAGCCCGGCCAGGCAGTCGCTCTCCAGCGCGACCGACCGGTAGCCCTCGTGCTCCACCAGGTGACGCAGCAACCGGTTGCGCACCCGCAGGAAGAGTTCCTCGCCGTGAATGGGCTCGCCGAGGCCGAGCAGCCGGGGTCGGGCGGGCAGCGTGGCGAGCAGACGCGACATCGCGGGTCCGGGGTCGTCGCTGAATGCCCAGCCGGTGGCGGCCAGGGCGGAAGGAGTGGTCATCAGGTCTGATCCTCTCGACGCGTTCTACCATGAACCCTATCGTTGAATCGACGGTGTAAACTTTCTTCGCTCACCAGGCGTATCGACGCATCAAACCCTCAAACGTTGGGCACACCATGACCGAAGCCCGGCTGCGCCCCGTCGATCTGGCCCGCGGCCAGGGGCTGTCCACCCAGGCGGTCCGCAACTACGAGCACGCAGGCATCCTGCCGCCGGCGGCCCGGACCGCCACCGGATACCGCGTCTACACCCCGCTGCACGCCCGGGCGCTGCGCACGTTCGCCGCGCTGGCGCCCGGACACGGCCACCAGGTCGCGACGGCGATCATGCGCGCGGTCAACGAGGACGCCGTCGAGCAAGCCCTGGCCCTGATCGACGAGAGCCACCTGCAGCTGCGTTCGGACCGGCGCACCCTCACCGCGGTCGAGCAGGCGCTGCGCGACCTGACCGCGGCCGGCCCCGTATCGCCCCGGTCGGCGGACACGTTCGTCGGGCCGCTCGCCCGGCAGCTGGGCATCCGGCCCGCGACGCTGCGCAAATGGGAACGGGCCGGGCTGGTCCGCCCACGACGCGACCCCGCCACCGGATACCGCGTCTACACCTCGGCCGACGTACGCGACGCCCGGCTGGCGCATCAGCTACGGCGCGGCGGATACCTCCTGGAGCAGATCGCGCCGCTGCTGGATCAGGTACGGGCCGCCGGTGGCGTGGCCCCGCTGGAGGCGATGCTGCACGACTGGCGCGCGCGGCTCGCCCGGCGTGGCCGCGCGATGCTGGCCGGTGCCGCAGAACTGGACGTTTACCTGCGCGAACGTGCCGGGCAGCCGGATCTCAGGCCGGCGTGAGGATCAGCCAGCCGAAGCCGAGCACGTCGCGGTAGCCGCCGAGATACTCCTCGCGCCGCCGGTCGGCGAAGGCACGGGCCTGCGGGGTGCCGACTTGCTCGATCCCGGCCCGCCAGTCGGACTCGAAGTCGTCCCACTCGGCGAGGGTCGACGCGGCGACGTGCAACGGCCGGAAGCCCGCCGCCACGGTCGCGCGGGCGAGCCCGGCGAGATCAGGCATGTCGCCGAACACCTCGCGGACCTCGCCCGTCGGCTCCGTCCGGTAGAAGCCCTCGCCGAACAGCAGCCGCCCGCCGGGACGGGTCAGCGGGTGCAGCGCGGCCAGCGCCTGCGCGGTCCCGCCCCAGATGTGACTACCGCCGACGTTGACGACGAGGTCGGCCGGCTGCGTCCAGGTGGTGGCGTCGGCGGCGTGGAAGGTGACCTGGTCGAGTCCGAGCTCGGACGCCCGCACACGGGCACGTTCGGCGATCGCGGCGTCGTGTTCGACCCCGTCGCCCGCGATCCCGTGCGCCCGGCACAACCGCAGGAGCAGCTCGCCGCCGCCGCAGCCCAGGTCAAGCGCCCGCCGGCCGGAACCCTCCGGGGCCAGCCGCCGGACGAGGTCCGCCACCCGGTCCTCGCTCAGCGGTGCGTTGTAGACGAGGTTGGCGGCCGCCGCGGCGAACAGCGGCTTGAGATCTTGGTCGGTCACCGGCCCACCGTACCGGTCCGCGATGCGGCAGCAGGCCGCAACGGGCTCGGATCGCCGTATGGAAACCCGCCTGTTGACGGCGGTTCACATCGGGTCTACGGTCAGCACTCGGGAAGCGCTTTCCAAAGCCGGAAACACCGGTCCACCAGTGCCTGATCAGCACTGTCGCCATCGGACCGCGCACGTCCCGTGCCGTCGCCCAGCGGCACGGTCCCCCGACCCGGAGGCACCCGTGGCAACTCGCACGCTCCCCCGTCCCCGACCACGAACGTGGTCCCTCATCGCGGGGCTGGTCCTCGCCCTCACCACCGGCGCGATAGCGCTCAGCCAGAACGCCTTCGCCGCCACCGTCTTCAGCGACACCTTCGAGGACGGCGCGGCCGACGGCTGGTCCAAGTCCGGCGGCACCTGGACGGTGGTCACCGACGGCACCAAGGCCCTGCAGCAGAGCAACACCAGCACCGACAACGCCCGGCAGTTCGCCGGCTCCACCAGCTGGACCGCGTACACGGTCACCGCCCGGGTCAAGCCGCTGAGCTTCGGCAGCAACGGCCACGTCTCCCTGCTGGCCCGCTCGACCGGCGCGACCGTCTACTACCGGCTGTCCCTGCGGCCGGGCAACTCCGTACAGCTGCAGGCGGTCAACGGCAGCACGGTCACCGTGCTGGGCAGCGCCACCCGCACGGTGGCCACCGGCACCTGGTACACCCTCGGCATCGAGGCCAACGGCAGCACCATCCGCGGCCTCGTCGACGGCACCGTGATCGCATCGGCCACCAGCACCGCGATCGCCAACGGCCGCATCGGGCTGCAGACCGCATACAGCAGTGCGTCCTTCGACGACATCGCGGTCAACACCGGCGGCACGCCGGCCCCGACCACCCCGGCCCCGTCGGCGACGACGAGCCCGCGGCCGTCGGCGTCACCGTCGGCTCCGGCCTCGCCCACGGCGTCGCCGACCGTGAGCCCGCCGCCCACCGGCTGGCCCACGCCGAGCGGCAACGCCCCGGTCAGCAACGGCACCATCCCGGTCAGCGGTGTCTTCGACGGCGGTATGAAGCGCTACTGCTGCATCGGCGACGGCGGCCAGGGCGAGGCCCAGGACCCCGTGTTCGAGCTGGCGGCCGGCGCCACCATCAAGAACGTGATCCTGGGCGCGCCCGCCGGTGACGGCATCCACTGCCTGGGCAACTGCACCATCGAGAACGTCTGGTGGGAGGACGTGGGCGAGGACGCGGCGACGTTCCTCGGCGGCACCAACTACTACGTGATCGGCGGCGGCGCCCGCGCGGCGTCGGACAAGATCTTCCAGCACAACGGACCCGGCACGCTGCACATCAGCGGGTTCTACGCGGAGAACTTCGGCAAGCTCTACCGGGCCTGCGGCAACTGCAGCTCCTCGTACCAGCGGCACGTGGTCATCGACAACGTGCGGGTCAAGAGCGGTGACGTGATCGCCGGCATCAACATCAACTGGGGTGACACCGCCCGGTTCACCCGGATCACCGTCATCGGCGACTCGGACCACGAGACCGTCATCTGCGACAAGTTCAACGGTGTCCCGAAGGGCAGTGAACCCACCCACGTCGGCAGCGGCGCGGACGGCGTGAACTGCATCTACAACGCCGGCGACATCAGCTGGCAGTGACACGGTGCCGCTGCCGGGACCACGTGTCCCGGCAGCGGCTCCCGCCGGCCAGCGACTCGACGCTCACCTCGGCATCCGTCCGGATCGGGCCGTCCACCCCGCGCGCCGCCCAGGCCCGGCCGGGCTCGGCTCTGGTCACCTCCTGGACCAGGACGCGGTCGGCCGATCCGATGCGCCGCGTCGTGGTGAACCGCGTGCCACCGGCGCCGGGTGCGGGTGGCCGACCTCCACCGCCACCACGTCGTCCTGCCACAACGCGAACCTGCCGGGATCGGTGACGTAGTCGTACACCACCTCGGCCGGGCAGGCGACCTCGAAGACGGCGACGTTCTCTGGCATGATTCCTCCACATTGATGTGCTGTCGCGCCGGGGACCCCGCCTCGCTGCCCGGCTGATCGCCGAGTCACGCTCCGGCGCGAGCCCCAGGGGCCGCCCGCTGCGTAGCGCGGCGATCCGTCCCGCGAGCATGACCAGCCGGCAGATCAGCGCGATGTCCTCGCCGGTGCGTCAGTGATTCACGTCGGCTGCGGGCAGCGGTTCGACGACCGCGTCCTCACCCGGGATGCCGGTCTGTCTGATCAGGAAGCGCGTCGCACCGGCGGGCCGTTCGCGGAAGTGCCGGAACGCCATCGGCACGCCGCGGGCGACGGACAGGTCCGGACTGTCCATGACCTGCATGTGCACGTGCGGCTGGGTCGAGTTGCCGGAGTTGCCGCAGGCCGCGATCTGCTGCCCGACCGTCACCCGCGCGCCCGCTGCCACGCGCAGGGAGCCGGACCGCAGGTGTACGAGTGCGGCGTACGCCCCGCTCTCCCCCAACTCGATGATCACGTGGTTGCCCGCGATCGCCGCCACGCCCTGCCGGATCCGCCCCAACTGGCCCGCCATGTACGGCACCAGGGCCAACTGCGACCGCCGCGCCGCATGATCGGGCTCGCCGTCGTGGGCCGCGACGACGACCCCGTCGGCGGGCGCCAGGATCGGGCGGCCGAAGGCGAAGAACCGGTCCGGCGGTTCCGTGGCCAGGAAAGTCCGCCAGTCCCGGTGACCGGCGGTACGGCCGCGCTCGTCCACCCCGATGAAGTCGATGGCATAGCGTTCGCCCATCAGGTCGGTGCCGTGGCTCGGAACCCGCCGGGCCGGACTGTTCCTGGCCAGCCACAATCCTGTGAACGGCAGCGAGAGGACGACCTCCCGCGCCGACGGCCCACGCCACCCCTCAGCCATGAACCCACCCTAGGCGGGCCGCACCAGACCGGCCCAGGCCCCGAACCGGCCTGCCACCGGTGGCACCGGCGGGCAGGACGTGCCTCCCGTCAGCGGCGCACCAGGCGCAGCCTGACCACACCACCGGCGACTAGCGCGAGGCAGAGCCACGCGAACCAGTCGCCGAACCGGGAGTACGGCGTGGCACCCGACCCGGACCGCAACATCACCGTCGCGCTCGTGGCCCCCCTGCCGGTGACCGCGTCGGCGGCGAGTCGGCCACGGGAGTCCGCGGCGACCAGCCGACCATGGCCGGCCGACCGGACCACCGTGATGCCGTTCTCCACCCCGCGCACCACCGCGATCCGGCTGTGCAGCCAGCCGTCACGGTCGAAGTCGAGGGCCGGCGCCAGCAGCACGGTCGTCGCCTGCCTGCCGTATGCCCGACCCAGCTCGGGATGATCGAGGTCCTTGCAGATCGCCAGCCCCATGGTCGAACCAGGCAACCACACGAGCCGGTCCCCGGCGGTGAAGTGGTCCTCCCACCCGGTGACGAGGTGCTGCTTGTCATATCGCACCGCGCTCCCGCCGCCGTACGACATCGCGATGTTGTGCGCCCCCGCCTGGTCCTTGAGGGTGAGACCGACGACGATGGTGATCCGGCTGTGCGCGGCCACGGAGCTGAACCTGTTGCCGAGTTCGGCGAGCTCCGGCTCGGTCACCTTGAACACCTTCTCCGGCAGCACCAGTACCGTGGCACCGGCGGAACCGGCCTTCGACGCCTGATCCAGATAGCTCTCCAGGACCTGCCGAGCCTCCGCCGACCCGAGCGGCAGCGAGTCCTCGGACTGCCGCACGTCGGCCAGCGCGACCATCGTGCTCGGACCGACCGGCGGGCTTTGGAGGCGCAACAGTCCGTATCCGGCTGTGCCGACCGCCAGGACGGCCGCGACCGAGAGCAGGCGTGGCCACGCGGCGCGATCGGCCGACACCGTGGCCACCATGGCGGGCAGCGCCATCAGCAGGAAACCGACGCCCCAGATCCCGGTCACCGAGACCACCTGGATCACCGGCAGCATCTCGGCCTGGGTGTAGCCGATGGCGGAGAACGAGCCTCCGGGGGAGAACAGCGACACGAGATACTCGGCACCGACCCACGCGGCCGGTGCGGCGAGCGCGGCCGCCACCGGCCTGCCCTGCCGCAGCAGCGCACGGAACAGCCCGACGGCGCCGCCGAAGGCGAGCGCCTGCAACACCAGGAAGCCGACCACCACGACGGCCGGAACCTCGAGCGTGCCTGCGTAGTAGGTCCACATGTTCAGGCTTCCGGCCGCCCAGGCCAGGAACGCGGCGGCCATTGCGGTCCGCCCGGACACCCGGGCCGCCACGACGAACAGCGGCAGCGGGGCCAGCCAGGTCAACCATGGAAGCGGCGCGAGCCCGGTGCCGAACCACACCAGAGCCGACGCCAAGACGACGGCGAACGCGACCAGCGGGCCTGCCGGACGGCGGCCCGCCTTCTCCGGTGCAGCCTCGACGTGTTCCGACCTGACCTCAAGCTCGGTTGCCATCCAGCACCTTCCCGACGAGTTGGTGGACCAGGGCACGGAAGTCCTGCTCGGGCAGATCGATCCGGCCGCCGCGGAACAGCTGGACCAGCCCGTGGATCAATGCCGCGACGGTCAGCGCCAGCGGCCACACGTCCTGATCGCGCAGCACGCCCTGCCGGACGCCACCGGTCAGGGCGGCGGCGACGAGGTTCATCGAGGGCGAGCCGCCCGCGCGGAAGTCGTCCGGCCAGCGCCGTGCGCCCTCGCGCGGATCAGTGAACACGAAGTCGTACAGGTGCGGCTGGCCGAGCGCGAAGTCGAGATGGTCGTCCAGCAGCTCGGCCACCCGCAGGTCGAAGTCGGCGGCGGCCGGACGGGCGGCCCAGCGCTCGGCGATCTCGGCGAAGCTCGCGTCGGCGATGGTCGACAGCAGCGTTTCCCGGTTGGCGAAGTGCCGGTAGATCGTCATCGGAGTGACCCCGGCCGCCGTCGCCACCCGCCGCATGCTCACCGCGGCAGCGCCTTCAGCCAGCAGGATCTCCCGAGCGATCGCCACCAGACGATCCGCAGTCGTGTTCATGTCTACACCGTAGACCAAAGTCTACGCCGTAGACAAGCTGACCGTCCTCGCCGCCGAAACGCACTGCCGTGCCCGACCTGGCAGGCGCAACCCGCAAACCCCGGTAGCCGAAAGGCGGCAGTTTCGGGGAAACTGCAGCCTCTGATCAGGCGATTCATGCAGTTTCCCCGAAACTGCTGCGCGGAGCCGAAGGTCGCGGTGAGCGAACGCAGCGGTGTGCGCCGCCGGCTCTGGAGCTGCGCCGCCGCCGGAGCGAGCCGACGATGACGTGCCCGCCTGCCCCCGTGGCGGCGGACACGTCATACGCTCGACGGCAGGGCGGGGTTATCCGGTGGTGGCCGGGGACGTGATGGACCAGCCGTCGGCGAAGGTCGTCCCGGCGACCGGGCGGGCGGAGACGACGCAGCGCCGTTCGTCGGGCCAGAACCAGCCCGCCGAGCGGGCGATGGCCTGCCAGCCGTCCAGCTCCGCGTCCAGTGCGGAGCCGTAGGCGGCCAGGCCGAGCCGCCGCCACACCTCGTAGTAGGCGATCCAGTGCGCCTCCTGCTGGCCGTACCAGCAGACCGGGCCGGGTATGCCCAGCAGGCGCTTGCCGGGCAGGTAGAACCCTTGGGCGAGCGACGTGTAGAGGGTGTCGCGCACGTGGCGGCGCACGATGTCGACGAACGGGATGCCGTACGCCACCGCAGCTTCCGCGGAAAGCTCGGGCCAGGGCCGATCCTTGTCGCGTTTGGGCGGCTTGGGGTCGAACAGCGGGGTGTCTATCCGGTCGTCCATGGCCCCGCGCATCCGGGCCAGGGACGTGGCCAGGTCACTGGCCAGCGGAGGGCGTCTGCCGGAGGGGGGCCGGGTCACCCAGGTGTGCAGGTCCTGCAGCGTGGGCAGGTGCCCGACGAGGGGCTGGGCTTCCAAAGGAGAGCGGACCCACACGAACTCGGGTCGGGACCGGCCGATGCGCCGGTACAGCTCGGTGATTGCCTGCTCGGCGACTGCCTCGCCGGTCGGCCCGCAGGCCGTGCCGTGCCCGAGCCATTCGTCCCGGACGGCGGCAGCTCGCTGCCAGAAGGCGGCACGTTCGTGCCGCGGGGCGGTCATACCGCGAGGGCGCGCACGCCCTTTCGTACAGAGGAGATCATGGCGCCGATGACCGCACCGACGGCGTGCCGGCGCACCGGGATATGCGCGGCGGGCCGCCAGGCATGCCGGCGGCCCGCCGCTCGGTTCGCTACGGCAGGGTCCACTTCTGGTTCGCGGCGTTCGCGACGCACGTCCAGAGGTGGACGATGGTGCTGTCGGCGGAGTTGTTGCCCGACACGTCCAGGCACTTGCCCGACTGCGGGTTGCGCAGGGTCTGGTCCGAGGACTGGTAGGTCCAGTTCTGCGCACCGGACCCGTTGCAGGTCCACAGCTGGATCTTGGTGCCGTCGGCGCTGCCGCCACCGGAGATGTCCAGGCACTTGCCCAGCGCCCGCAGCGTCTGGCCGTTGCGGGTCCAGGTCTGGGCCGTGGAGCTGTTGCAGGTGTAGATCTGGATCTGCGTTCCGTCGGCGGTGCCGCTGCTGCGCACGTCGAGGCACTTGCCGGCCAGGCCCTTGACCGGCCCGACGCCCGGCGTGGCCGTCTTCACGAAGGTGAAGTCGTCGACGTCGAACAGGCCGGTGCCGGTCCCGGTGAAGGTCAGGTACACGTTCTGGTTGCCCGACGGCACCCCGGTCAGCGTGGTCTGCACGTTGGCGTACGTGCTCCAGCTGCCCGTGTTGGGGACCGCGACCGTGCCCAGGATCGGCCCGGTGGTGGAACCGGTGCGCACCTGGATGCCGCCGCCCGCGCCGCCGGACACGACCCGCGCCCGGAAGGTGGTCGCGCCGCCGACGTTCACGCCGTTGTACGCCGCCCAGTCGCCCGGCTCGATGTAGCCCAGCGTCTGGCCGTTGTTCGCGCCCGCCTTGGTGAACGCCTGCACGCCGCTCTGGCTGCTGAACGACTCGGCCTGCACGGTCACGTCGCCGACGGGCGGCGTGCCGAGTTCCTTGATCCGGATGTTGCGGAACGCGGCGGTGTCACCCGCCCCGTGGTTCTGGATGCCGATGTGCCCGGCCAGGCTGCGGACCGGGTTGGTGTTGGTGAAGTCGTTGATCAGCACGCCGTTGAGGTAGATACGCAGACGCTCCCCCTCGACGAGCAGCTCGTACGTGTTCCACTCACCGGCGGCGTTGAGCGCCGCGTCGCGGGCGGCGATGTTGGCCGACTGGAACGTGTACACCGAGCCGGTGGTGCGGTCGGCGCTGTCGGTGGCGTCTATCTGGATCTCGTAGCCGTTGTTGACCGCCGACCACGGGTCGGTCGACGGCGGGAAGCCGATGAACACGCCCGAGTTGGAGTCACCGGTGAGCTTCCAGTCCAGCTTGAGCGAGTACGAGGTGTACTGCTTGGCGCTGTACCAGTACAGGCCCATGCCGCCGACCGTGGTCAGCGTCGCGTCGCTGTTGGTGAGGCTGCCCGGCCCGGCCTGCGACCAGCCCGTGGTCGAGCCGTTGAAGATCGGCGAGTAGCCGGTCTCGGGGCGGCAGTCGGCCTTGCTGCGCCCGGACGCGTACCGGATGCCGCCGAGCAGGTGGTTGCGGAAGTTGGCCTCGCTGTAGGAGGCCTGGGTGTGGCCGCCGCCGGTGTAGAAGGACCGGCCGCCGTCGAAGGCCTTGCACCAGGCGTGCGGGTGGTCGGCGCCCATGCCGCCGCCGCTGTACGACGACTCGTCGAGCGTCGCCAGCACCTTCGCGGTGGACCGGGCGTTGGTCTGGTAGTTGTACCACTCGTCGGTGCGGGTCCAGGTCTGCGGCAGGTGCCCGGTCGCGGCGTGACCGCGGTCCTCGACCTTGACGTTGGCCTGCTGGATCGCCGGGTGCGAGGCGAACCACGCGCCGACCAGGTTGCCGTACCAGGGCCAGGAGTACTCGGTGTCGGACGCGGCGTGCACGCCGACGTAGCCCTTGCCGGAGCGGATGTAGCTTTCGAAGGCGGTCTGCTGGGTCGCATTAAGCACGTCACCGGTGGTGTTGAGGAAGACCACGGCTTCGTACTGGGCGAGGTTGGCCGTGGTGAACGCGTTCGCGTCCTCGGTGGCCGTGACGGTGAAGTTGTTGGCGGCGCCCAGGTCGCGGATGGCCTGGGTGCCCACGGCGATGGAGTCGTGCCGGAAGCCGGCGGTCTTGGAGAAGACCAGCACGTCGTACGGGGCGTCGGCGGCCGCCGCCGGGCAGGCGGTCATGGCCACCACGGTCAGCGCGGCGGCTGCCACGCCGATCACGGGTCGGAGGATTCGCACGGTGGTGCTCCTTTCTCGGACGGGAGCGGTCCGGGCGGGGCGGGGCTGCCCCGCCCGGACCGGGTCGATCAGGGCAGGGTCCACTTCTGGTTCGCGGCGTTCGCGGTGCACGTCCACAGGTGGACGATGGTGCTGTCGGCGGAGTTGTTGCCGGACACGTCCAGGCACTTGGCCGACTGCGGGTTGCGCAGCGTCTGGTCGGAGGCCTGGTAGGTCCAGTTCTGCGCGCCGGAGCCGTTGCAGGTGTACAGCTGGATCTTGGTGCCGTCGGCGCTGGCGCCGCCGGCGATGTCCAGGCACTTGCCGAACGCCCGCAGGGTCTGGCCGTTACGGGTCCAGGTCTGCGAGCCGGTGCCGTTGCAGGTGTAGATCTGGATCTGCGTACCGTCGGCGGTCGCCCCGCTGCGCACGTCCAGGCACTTGCCCGCCAGGCCCCTGATCGGGCCGACGCCCGCGGCCGTGGTGAACGTGAACGAGTCCAGGTCGAACAGCGCTCCGGTGCCGCCGCTGAAGGTGAGGAACAGCGGCGTGGTGTTGTTCGGCGCACCGGTGATGGTGCCGCTGACCGTCGCGAACGTCTCCCAGCCGCCGGTCACCGGGACGGTGGCCGAGCCGAGCACGGTGCCGGTGGCCGAACCGGCCCGGATCTGCAGCGTGCCGCCCACACCGCCCGAGGACACCCGGGCCGTGAAGCCGGTGGCGTTGCTCAGCCGGTACGGGTTGAACGAGATCCAGTCCCCGTTGTTGATGTCTCCGACGGTCTTGCCGCCCTCGGCGGTCGCCTTGGTGAACGTGTTGATGCCCGACGACGTGCCGAAGTGCTCGGCCTGCCGGTGCCGGGGCTGCAGCGTGTGCTGCGTGTGCGTGGTCAGGCCCTGGTTGTCGGTGTACTCCGCGTCGAAGATCGCGAAGATGTTGGCGGCGTCGTCGTGCTCGCCGTCGACCGGGATGGTGATGGTGCCAGAACAGCCGTTCTTCGAGGTGATCTGGTGGCCGTGCTGGTCGTGGCCGAGCACGTAGGTCAGCTTCACCCGCGCGCAGTCGATGGTGCCGTCACCGGGGTCGGTCACCGTCAGCGAGTAGCTGACCGTGTCGCCGAAGGCGAACAGCTGCCCGTTGCCGGGGCTGTTGATGGTCACCGCGGGCGGGGTGTTGCCGACCGTGATGACGACGGAGTCGCCGCCGGTGGCGCCCTGCGGGTCGCGCACTGTCAGGGTCGCGGTGTAGGTGCCGTTGGTCGTGTACGTCTTGCTCGGGTTGGCGGCCGTGGAGGTGGTGCCGTCACCGAACGCCCACGAGTAGGTCAGCGCGCCACCCTCCGGATCGGATGACCCGGCCGAGGAGAACTGCACCACCAGCGGGGCCGCACCCGACGTGGGGTTGGCCGTGGCGTTGGCGATCGGGGCGCGGTTGCCGGTGCCGATGTACTCGAACCGGTACAGCGCCGAGTTGGCGTCGCCGTTGAAGTAGCCGGTGCCGTAGTCCAGCACGTACAGCGCGCCGTTGGGGCCGAACGCGGAGTCCATGACCTGCTTGCCGGTCCACGGGAAGGAGTCGATCGTGCCGCGGCTGCCGTCGGCGTTGACGTGGATCGGCTTGATCCAGCCGCGGCCGAACTCGGTGGCGAAGAACTGCCCGTCCATGTCCTGCGGGAACTTCACGGTCGAGGTCGACGAGGCGTTGTACCGGTAGACCGGGCCGCCCATCGGGGACTCGGAGCCGCCGCCGAACTCGGTCGGCGTGCCGCTGTCACCGCCGTACTTGATCCACGCGGGTCGCGCCGCGGGCAGCGTGGACAGGCCCGTGTTGCGGAACGAGTTGTTGGTCGGACCGCCGGTGCAGTTGTACTTCGGCCCGGTGGCCGCGGTGGCGAAGTTCCACTCGTTGTACGTCTCCGAGCTGGTGTTCGCGCCCGTGCAGTACGGCCAGCCGTAGTTGCCCGGCGAGGTGATCCGGTTGAACTCGACCTGGCCGCTCGGGCCCCGGTTGGCGTTGGTGGTGCCCGCGTCCGGGCCGTAGTCGCCGACGTACACGACGCCGGTAGCCTTGTCGACACTCATCCGGAACGGGTTGCGGAAGCCCATCGCGTAGATCTCGGCCCGGGTCTGGGCGGTGCCCGGTGCGAACAGGTTGCCAGACGGGATCGAGTACGTCCCGTTCGCGTTCACCTTGATGCGCAGGATCTTGCCGCGCAGGTCGTTGGTGTTGCCCGCGGAGCGCTGCGCGTCGTAGGCGGGGTTGCGGTCGGTGCGCTCGTCGATCGGCGCGTAGCCGTCGGAGGAGAACGGGTTCGAGTCGTCGCCGGTGGACAGGTAGAGGTTGCCCGCGGCGTCGAAGTCGATGTCACCGCCGACGTGGCAGCACAGGCCCCGGTCGGCGGGCACGTCCAGCACGTTGACCTGGCTGCCCATGTTCACCGTGAAGTCGGCGTTGAGGGTGAACCGGGCCAGCCGGTTGACGCCCTGCCACTGGGTCCAGCTGGTGCCGGTCGCGGGCGCGTCGCCGGCCGGAGTGGACAGCGGCGGGGCGAAGTAGAGGTAGATGTAGCGGTTCGTGGCGAAGCCCGGGTCGACGCCGACGCCCTGCAGGCCCTCCTCGTCGTGCGTGTACACGGGGATGGTGCCGACCACGGACGTGGTCCCGGCCGCCGTGGTGCGGCGCAGGGTGCCGTTGCGGGCGGTGTGCAGCACGGACAGGTCCGGCAGCACGGCCAGCGACATCGGCTCGCCCATCTCGGCGACGCCGCGGGCCATCTCGACCTGCTGGAACTTCGTCGGGTCGATGGTGTGCGCGGCCGCGGGGGCGGTCGTGGTGGCGACGGCCGTCAGGGCCGAGCCGGTCATCAGCAGCGCGGCCGCGGCCGCCCGCCATAGCGTCATGTGCCTACGTGGATGTCTACTGGACATTGCCGTCCAACCCTTCCTGACCGGGGGTATGCCAGGCAGGGCGCGCGCCGTCGCGCCTGATGCCGGGGTGGGCCAACGGGTAACCGCGCCGCCGGTTACATCGACGAAACATTGTGGAGCCGTGACGGACACACTAGGGACTTTTCATCGAGGTGTCCATACTTTCCTATGCGTCAACACAAAGTTTTGTCGCCACGATCGAAAGTGGAGTGTCATACCAGGTCAGCGCACTGGTTTCGGCGCCGGGTGCGAACGGGTATCAGGCGGCATGAACCGCAATCTGATCCGGGCGTTGCTGTACGCCTGGGAGCGGCCGGAGTTCCGGGCCGGTCTGCAGCACCTGATCGACCTGGATCAGGTGACCGCCCTGCTGGCCGCGTTGTCCACCGAGGACCACGACCACGAGCAGGAACGCCGGGCCATGGACCTGCTGCGTTCCGCGCTGGACTCCGCCGAGATCCGCCGCGCGGTGCTGCTGCTCGTCGAGTCCGACGACATCCGCCTCCAGCTCGCCGCCGCGGTCGCCGAGGGCCTGCCCGACCGCCCCGCGCTCGCCGTCGCCATCGCCTCGGCCCTCAACGACCCCCGCGTACGCGCCCAACTCCACGACGCGCTGGAGACCCCGCAAGTGCGCGAACTGCTCCTACGCGCGGCCGAGGACGGCGCCCGGGACCGCCGCTGGTCGCTGGCCCGCCAGCTGCTCGTCCTGCTCGCCCGCCACCGCACCGCCCGCCGCCTGGCCTGGTCCCTGCAGCGCCATGGCTTCCTGCGAGCCCTCCGCGAATGACGGAACGGAAGTTGCCGGCGTCCCAGCCGCCGAGCGCGGGACGCTGCAGGCCACGGCGACCAGGTGCGCAGTTCAGTGAGGGTGCCCCACCTTCTCGGCGCTGCTGTCCGCCCTGGCCGGCAGGAGCAGGGCGGTGATGATCACGCCAAGGGACAGGACCACGCCGATGATGAACGCCAGCCGCATGCCGTCGAGGTTGGCGACGGTGGCGGCGACGCCCTCCGCCTTCAGTGAATCGGCTCGCGCGCTCATCACGGTGACCACGAGCGCGGTGCCGAAGGCCGCCGCCACCTGCTGCAGCGTGCCCAGAATCGAGCTGCCGTGGGCATAGAGGTGCGGCGGAACCGCGCCGAGCCCCAGGGTGAAGACCGGGGTGAAGGTCGCGGCGAGACCCACCATCATCAGTGCGTGCAGGACCAGGAGCTGCCAGTACGGCATGGTCATCGAGACCTGGGTGAAGCCGGCGAGCGCGAGGGTGATCGCGATCGCGCCGGGGATGACCAGAACCCGGCCGCCGAACCTGTCGAACAGGCGGCCCACGGTCGGTCCGAGCAGACCCATCGCGAGGCCGCCGGGCATCACGAGCAGCCCGGTCTGCAGGGCGCTGAGCTCGCGGACGTTCTGCAGGTAGAGCGGCAGCAGGATCATCGAGCCGAGCATCGCCATGAAGGCGACCGACATCAGGATCAGCGCGACCGTGTAGGTGCGGTGCTTGAGTGTCCGCAGGTCCATCAGCGGCGAGCCGATCTTCTGCAGCGACAGCTGGCGGAAGACGAAGACGGCGATGGCGACCAGCCCGGCCACGACGATTCCGGTGGCCAGGCCGATGTCGCCGCCCTGGAACCGGCTGAGCCCGTAGACCAGGCCACCGAAGCCGAGAGCGGCCAGCACCACGCTGAACCAGTCGATGGTGCTGATCTCGGGCTCGCCGACGTTCTCGAGTTGCTTCATGCCACCCCAGGTGATCAGGGCGGCGATGGGGAGCACCACGGCGAACAGCAGGCGCCAGGACCCGAAGTTGAGGATCACTCCCGAGATCGCCGGGCCCATCGCGGGCGCGACCGAGATGGCCAGGCTGACGTTGCCCATGACCCTGCCCCGGTCATGCTCGGGCACCACATGCATCAGGGTGGTCATCAGCAGCGGCATCATCACAGCCGTGCCTGACGCCTGAATGATGCGGGCGCCAAGGAGCACTTCGAAGCTGGGCGCGACGATGGCCGATGCGGTGCCGAGCAGGAACAAGCCCATTGCCGTGGCGTAGGCGCCGCGGGTGGACACCCGCTGCATGAACCAGCCCGTGATCGGGATCACCGCCGCCATGGTCAGCATGAAGGCGGTCGAAAGCCATTGCGCGGTCTGCTCGGTGATGTTCAGCGCGCCCATCAGCTCCGGGATCGCGTTGATCATGATCGTCTCATTGAGAATGACGACGAACGTGGCCAGCACCAGCAGCCGGATCACTGGCGGGGTGCGACCCGAGGTCGCGCTCGTGGACTCGGCGGGCGAGTCCAGCTGTAGGACGGGCACGTTACCTCGATCGGGGTTGTGGGGCAGCAGGTGGTCGCGGTCGGCGGTCTTGTGGGCGATCGTCGTCATGCCAACACTGACCGACGCCACCGACAAAACTCATCGCAGCGCCGCACATCGCAGTGAATTCTGCCGAACGTCGCGGTTCCTCGACGCCGCCGAAGCGATGTCTCAGGCGGCGCCCGGCCGGCGGTGGGACCGCGCGGCCGGGCTCGTCTGCGTGCGGCTACACCCGGCCGGCGACCGGCTGGTCGAACTGGGTGCGGTACAGCTCCGCATAGCGGCCCTCGCGGGCCAGCAGGTCAGAGTGCGTACCGCGCTCGACGACCCGCCCCGCCTCGATCACCAGGATCTGGTCGGCCTGGCGGACCGTGGACAGCCGGTGCGCGATGACCACCGAGGTGCGCCCGGCCAGGGCCTCACCCAGCGCCTCCTGCACCGCCGCCTCCGACGTCGAGTCCAGGTGCGCCGTCGCCTCGTCGAGCACCACCACCCGCGGCCGGGCCAGCAGCACCCGGGCGATGGTCAGCCGCTGCCGCTCGCCGCCGGACAGCCGGTAGCCGCGTTCGCCGACGACCGTGTCCAGGCCGTCGGGCAGCTCCTCGACCAGGTCGGCCAGCCGGGCCCGGCGCAGCGCGTCCCACAGCTCCTCGTCGGTGGCCTCCGGGCGGGCCAGCAGCAGGTTGGCCCGCACCGACTCGTGGAACAGGTGGCCGTCCTGGGTGACCATGCCCAGCGTCTGCCGGATCGTCTTGGCGTCCAGGTCGCGTACGTCGACGCCGGCCAGCCGGACCGTGCCGCTGTCGGTGTCGTACAACCGCGGCAGCAGCTGCGCGATGGTGGACTTGCCCGCCCCGGACGAGCCGACCAGCGCCACGAGCTGGCCCGGCTCGGCGGTGAACGACACCTCGTGCAGCACCTGCGCGCCCCCGCGGGAGTCGAGCACCGCGACCTCCTCCAGCGAGGCCAGCGACACCTTGTCGGCCGACGGGTAGCCGAAGCCGACCCCGTCGAACTGCACCGACACCGGGCCGTCGGGAATGCGCTGCGGCTGCTCGGGTTCGGTGATCAGCGGCTTGAGGTCCAGGATCTCGAACACCCGCTCGAAGCTGACCAGGGCGCTCATCACCTCGACGCGGGCGCTGGCCAGCGAGGTCAGCGGGGCGTAGAGACGGGCCAGCAGCAGCGCCAGCGCCACCACCGCGCCCTCGTCCAGCGTGCCGCGCAGCGCGAACACCCCGCCGAGGCCGTAGACCAGGGCCAGCGCGAGGGAGGAGACCAGCATCAGGGCGGTCACGAAGACCCACTGCACCATCGCGGTACGCACGCCGATGTCGCGTACCCGCCGGGCCCGTGCCGCGAACTCGGCCGACTCCCGTTCCGGCTGCCCGAACAGCTTGATCAGCGTCGCGCCGGGCGCGGAGAAGCGCTCGGTCATGTTCGTGCTCATGGTCGCGTTGTGCTCGGCGGCCTCGCGCTCCAGCCGGGCCAGCTTGTTGCCCATCCGGCGGGCGGGCAGCACGAACACCGGCAGCAGCACCAGCGCCAGCAGCGTGATCTGCCAGGACAGCCGGATCATGACGACCAGCGTCAGCACCAGCATGACCAGGTTCGCGACCACCCCGGACAGGGTGTCGCTGAACGCCCGCTGCGCGCCGATCACGTCGTTGTTCAGCCGGCTCACCAGCGCACCGGTGCGGGTGCGGGTGAAGAAAGCGACCGGCATCCGCTGCACGTGGTCGAACACGGCGGTGCGCAGGTCGAGGATCAGCCCCTCACCGATGGTCGCCGACAGCCAGCGGGTGCCCAGGCTCAGCCCGGCCTCGGCCAGTGCCAGCCCCGCGATGATCACGGCCAGCCACACCACGGTGGCCTCCGGGCCGCCGTCCGAGATCGTGTCGATCACCTGCCCGGCCAGGATCGGCGTGGCCACCGCGAGCACCGCGCCGACCACGCTCAGCGCGAGGAAGGCCAGCAGCTGCTTGCGGTGCGGCCGGGCGAACCCGAGGATGCGCCGCAGTGTCACGCGCGAGAACGGACGGCGCTCGTCCTGGGCGTTCATGGCGTGGTAGAGGGAGTTCCACGCCGCCATTTCCATGCTCATCGAGCTTTGCCTTCCCGTACGGACCGGTGCGGGCGGGTTGTTGGCCCGCCGCCGTCACCGTAGAACCTCAAGCGAGGTTGACGTCAACCCGACGGTCTACCGGACGGGTCCGACAATCAGGCCGCGCGGCGCTGCTCCACGGTCACCTTTCGGGTGACGGCCACCCGGACCGGGAACGGGTACACCGGCGCGAGCGGGCCCTCCCCGTCGTCGCCGCGGCGGATCGACCAGGTCCCCCCGGGACGGGCCGCGCGGACGGGCGGTTCGTCGCCGCGCAGGCGCGGATGGTTCAGCGCCAGCAGCAGGCCGTACCCGACGAGCACCAGGCCGTGCGACATGACCCGGCCCGCCTCGACCCGGCCCGCCAGCGCATCGTTGGCGGTGAGCAGGCTGAGCACGATCACGAACGCGGTCATCACCGGCAGCAGCGCCGCCGGGCGGGTACGCCGCCACGCCAGCCAGGCCAGCGCCGCGCCGATCGCCACGTTCCAGGCCGCCGACTCGTGCCACAGGTGCCCCGACGACACCGACCCGACCACGCTGTGCGCGTGCCGGTCCGCGGCGGCCAGGCTGCTGATCTGGGCCACACCGAGCAGGAACTGGCCCACCCCGACGACCAGCAGCGCCCGCCGCAGCCAGGCGGCGACGTCGAACCGGGCCCGCCGGACCGGCGGAGTCGGCGCCGCGGCCAGCACCGCGGCCAGCGCCTGCTCGCTCAGCGGCGGCACCGGCAGCGCCGCCGCAGTACGGGCCAGCCGGGTCACCGACTCCGCCCGCTGCCACCAGTCCGCGCACGCGGCACAGCCCCGCACGTGCTCGTCGACCGCCTCACGTTCGCTCGGCTCGTCCGCGCCGTCCAGGCGGGCCGACAGCAGCTCGCGCGCCTGTGTGCACCCCATGCCCACTCCCATGAGACACATTGTCGCCCGTACCCCCGGATTGGTTCCCAGCCGTTGCTGTGACCTGCGGCGCTGTCGCACACCGGGGGGATCGCATCGACGGGCGGCGAACGATACGCTTCCGGTCATGTCTTACGGCGGTGACGACGAGCGCATCACGGCGCTGGCCCTGGCGGCCCGCGGCGGCGACCGCGCCGCCACCGAGGCGTTCGTGGCGGCGACCCAGCGCGACGTGGTGCGTTTCGTGGCGCACCTGGCCGGGGCCGCCGACGCCGACGACCTCGCCCAGGACACCTACCTGCGGGCGATGCGCGCCCTGCCCTCGTTCGAGGGCCGCTCCTCGGCCCGCACCTGGCTGCTGGCCATCGCCCGGCACACCGTCGTCGACCACCTGCGCGTGCTCGCCCGCCGGCCGCGGTCGGCTGACCTGGCCGACTGGGTGGCCGTGGCCGACACCGTCTCGGCCGGCGCGGCCGGGCGCTTCGACGAGCAGATCCTGCTCGACCGGCTGATCGCCGGGCTCGACCCCGACCGGCGCGAGGCGTTCGTCGCCACGCAGGTGCTGGGCCTGTCGTACATCGAGGCCGCCGAGGTGATCGGCTGCCCGATCGGCACGATCCGGTCCCGAGTGGCGCGGGCACGCGACGACCTCGCCGCCGCCCTAGGCGACAGCGCCACCGCAGCGCCCCGCCGCCACCTCCGCGCCGTCTGAGCCCGGTGCGGCGGCGCCGCCGGGCAAGATCGCCGTTTCGTGTCATGACCTGCGGTCCGACCGCAGATCATGACACCAGACGCTGATCCCTCGCCCTGACCGTCAGCGTTGCTCCGCCTGACGGACCTCGCTGGTCGCGCCGGCCTCCCCCGGCCCGCCGCGGGCCGTGGATCAGGACTGCCCGGCGGCGGGCTTTCCGCGTAGGGCCAGGCCGAGCGCGGCCAGGGCGACGACCAGCGCGGCGATGCTCAGGCCGAGCGGCCAGCCGTTGCCGCCGCCGGAGGACGCCGGGGTGTCGCCCGACGCCGAGTTGCTCCCGGCTGCCGCCGGTGACGCGACCGCCGCCTTCGGCAGGACCTTGAGCACCGGCGCGGGGTGCTCGACCTCCGCACCGGGCTTCGGCTCCTCGATCCAGCGCACGACCTCGCCGTCGGAGTACGTCTGCAGGGCCTTGAACACGACCTGGCTCACCTCGGGCACCGGCCCGGCGGACACGTCGAACTCCTGGAACTGGCCGGGCTTGACCGCCGAGGCGGCGTCCGCCGTCCAGGTGATCTTCGAGGCGGCCTCGGTGATCTCCCGGTCGTGGCTCTTGATCGGCGTGGTCAGCTTGCGCTTCTCCACCACGACCGTCCACCCCGGCGTCGGCTTGACCGAGACGCTCGCGAACGGCGCGTCCTCCGGCAGCGCGACCTCCACCTTCACCGTCGACGCGGCGTCCTTCTCGTTGGGCACCCGGAAGGTCAGCCGGGCGTACCCGCCGACGGTCGCCTCCTTCGGGTTCACGGTCACATGCGCCGCTGCCGGCACGGCCGACAGGCCGATCATCGCCGCCGCCGCGACCGTGACCACGCCGGCCCGCCACCGTGCCCTCGCACCGATCGTCATCTCGCGTCCTTCACCTCGGGGGACCCGGCACGCCGCACGACGCGCCCGGCGGCGACAAGCTCACCGCGCGACACAGGTCGCCCCCGCCCGGCCACCGGTTCCCACACGTATGTGTGGACTCTCACCGATTCACCGGGAACTTCCGGACCGCTCCCGGCGACACGGCGCGGTCGATCCGCTCGAGCCGCCTGACGTGACGGTGTCGGGCCGTGCGACGAGGGATGAGAAAGGACGCCCCCTGCCTCGCGGCGTGCGGGCGTCCTTTCTGCTGCTCAGGTCACCAGGTGAGGCGGGCGAAGCCGTCGGCTCCGGGCCGGCCGGTGACGCCCGCGGCGGAGTTGCCGCCCGCGAGGCCGCCGTCTGCGGCGAGGCTGCGGTGGTAGCCCCCGCGACCACCCGCGCCGCCGCGTCCGCCGTTGCCGCCCGCGCCCCCGGCCCCGCCGACGCCGTGCTCGACGCCGTCCGTCACGGTGCCGCCTGCGCCGCCCAGGCCGACCACGGTCGCCCCCGCGCCACCGGCCCCGCCTGTGCCGCTGCTCGCGCCGTCGACACCGGAGCCGCCGGCCGCGCCGTCGCCGCCGCCCTTGCCTGCGTTGCCGCCCGCGCCGTCGGTGCCGGTGCACAGGGCCGCCGAGGGCACCGTCATGGTGCCGCCCGCGCCGCCGTCACCGGGTGCGCTGCTGCCGATGCCGCCGGGCCGGGTCGTGCCCGGACGGCTGCCGGTGGCGTCCATGCCACCGGGGCCACCGTTGGAGAACTCGGGGCTGCCCTGCCCGCCCGCGCCGCCCGCAGCCTGGGTCAGCAGCAGCGGGGTGTCGTTGAGCAGCACGCTGACCTCGGTGATCGCGCCTTCCGCGCCGTCCGCGCCCGCCTTGGAGATCTGGCCCGGGTTGCCGTTGCCGCCGGGCGAGCTCGGCGCGCCGCCGGTGGCCGCGGCCGCGCCGCGCCCGCCGCTGCCGCCCCGGCCGACCACGATGGACAGTTGCGTCGCGGGGAAGTCCGCGGGCAGGACGCATTTGACGTACTGCCCCGCGCCGCCGGAACCGCCGCCCGCGCCGCCGCCGCCGGAACTGCCACCGGCCCCGCCGCCACCGCCCCGGCCGAACAGCGACTTGCCGCCGCCCCCGCCACCGCCACCGGCTCCGCCGCCGTTGCCGCCGCCGCCACCGCCGCCCGCGCCCCACAGTTCCAGCGTCACCGCGACACCGGCGGGCACGTCGAACGTGTACGTGCCGGCGGTGTCGTAGACCTGCTCACCGGCGACGGCGGCGCTCCAGGACGGCGCGCCGCCCGCCGCCGTGCCCGCGAGCAGCGCCGCGGTCAGCGCGGCCACTCGATACGACTTTTTCACTACATGTCACCTTTCCTAGGATCGACAAGATCCTACGGAGGCGACCTGCTCCCACAAGCCTTCGCCACGCCCGTGACCTGCGAAAACACCAGCCACGAACGCGCCGCGACGGTTACAGCGCGACGGCCGTGCCGGTGACCGCGATGCCGCTGCCCGGGTCGGGCCCGATCTGGACGGTGAGCACACTGGGACGGCCCATGTCGTCACCCTGGTACACGGTGACCGTGGCGGGCGGGGTCACCAGATCCAGCTCGCGCAGATAGCCGCCGAAGGCCGCGGCCGCCGCGCCGGTCGCCGGGTCCTCGACCACACCGCCCGGTGGGAACGGGTTGCGGGCGTGGAACACGTCCGCCGACTCCCGCCACACGAGGTCGACCGTGGTCCAGCCGCGCCGCGCCATCAGCGCGCCGAGCGTGTCCATGTCGTAGTCCAGGTCGGACAGCCGCCGCCGGGTCGCCGCGGCGAGGACCGGATGCCAGACTCCGGCGTACGCCAGGCGCGGCGGCAGCGCCGGGTCGAGGTCCGCGGCGGACCAGTTCAGCGCATCCAGCAGCGCGGCGAGATCGGCCTCTGCGAGGACTGCGGTACGCGGTGCGACGCTGGTCAGGGTGGCCGTGGCGGTCCCGTCGGCGGCCCTGCGGGTGAGCACCTCGATGGTGCCCGCCTTCGTGTCGAAGCTCAGCGGGCCCGCGCCGTGGCGCTCGGCGTACGCCGCCGCGGCCGCGATGGTCGCGTGCCCGCAGAAGTCCACCTCGGCCAGCGGGCTGAAGTAGCGCACCTCGAACCGGCCGCCGCCGCGCGGGATGAGGAACGCGGTCTCGGAGTAGCCGACATCCGCGGCGACGGCCAGCATCGCCGCGTCGTCGAGCGCGGTCCCGTCGAGCACGACGCCCGCGGGGTTGCCGCCGGCCGGGTCGGCGGTGAACGCCGCATATCTCAAGATCTCCACAGGTCGACCGTACGCACCGTGGTGCCGCTCCCCCACGGCCAATTCGCGGCCGGTGGCTCCGCCGGTGTCAGTCCCGGGGCGGCGAGGCGGCCAGCCGGGCATATTTGATCATCAGAGGCCGCAGGCCGCGCTTCTCGTACACCCGCTGCGCGCCCAGGTTCGCCGCGAGCGTGCCGATGTACAGGTCACCGATGCCCAGCTCGGCCAGCCGGTCGTCGACGGCGTCGAGCAGCCGGGTGCCGACGCCCCGGCCGCGATGGCTCGCCGCCACCGACAGCGACTCCAGCTCGGCGATCCGGTCGCCGGACACCCAGGTGTCGTCCGGGCCCGCGAACACGTGCGTGAACGCGTACCCGACCAGCTCCCCGCCGTCCTCGGCCAGCAGCACGAACGACCCCGGTTCGGTGATCCACTGCCGGTACAGGTCCCGGCGCAGCTGCCACGACCGCTCGTCCGGGTACATGGCCAGCTCCGGTGCGATCTCGCGATGGTGCCGGTGCATCGACAGCCACAGCGGCTCGAGCGCGTCGACGGCCTCCGCGCCGGCCAGTCGGATCGTCACCCCGTTGTCTTCCATGAACGACAACGCTACCGAAGCGCGGTCTCCCCCGGGTCCGTCGCTCAGGACCGACCGGTCAGGGCGCAGTTCTTCGCGGCGAGGCCCTCCTGCCATTCGACGTCCGGGCCCTGCGGCTCCGGCAGGTCGTCGCGGCGCTGGTGGCGCGGCTGATCGAGGTACACGGTGGACTCGCCGCGCCAGGTGACGGCCCGCACGGGCACCGGCCAGCTGCCGGTCGGCACCCGCGCGCAGTCGGTGACCCGCCACACCAGGGTGACCCGCACGGATTCGCCCGGCAGCAGCAACACCGGCACGCCGTCGACTCGCTGCAGTTCGAAACCCGGCCCGCTGCGGCCGACCTCGACGACGGTCACGTCGGTGAAGCCGTCGTTGTGCAGGCTGAACGTGATGCTCGGCGGGTCCCAGCCGTAGCTGTCACCCGTCGACCCGTTCTGCACCAGGTCGGGCGCGCCCAGCCGCCAGACACCCCATGCGGAGACCAGGATCAGCGCCGTCACGAGCAGGACCATCGGCCGGACCCGACCCGACGAGGGCGTGGCGTCTGCGATCACCTCATCGTCGGCCATCGGCCTACGATAAACGTTGCCATCCACCGCGATCGTCGGCCTCGACCGCGGGGTGGACACCCGACGCCGACCCGCCCGCTCGCCGCGCGATCACCGCCTTGCAACGACGATGTCCGGGTCGTCCGTGCCGATCACGGTGAAACCCGCGGCGACCAGCTCGGCGTCGAATCCGGACTCCGTGGCGAGGTGGCCGTCGAAGACCTCGGACTCCTCGCGTACCAGGGCACCGTCGCGGCTGACGCGGTAGCTGAACCGCCACCGGACCCGGTCCGCGCCGACCGGCGAGGTGGTCACCTCGCCGCTGTACAGATCCCCGCCGAGCTGCCACGACGGCAGGTCCCGACGATCCTCGGCGGCACGGGTCGGCGGGCGCTGCACCACCAGTCGGCCCCCTGGCACCAGCGCCGTCGCCAGCGCGCGCAGCGCTGCGGCCCGGTCGGACAGGTCCAGCCCCGCCATGGTGTTCAGACACCAGGCGAAGTCGGCGATGCCGGCCAGGCCCAGGTCCTGCACGTTACGGGCGTACAAGCGAACCCGGGGCAGCACCTCGGTATGCCCCGCGAGGCGGCTCAGCAGCACGGCCCGCATGCTCGCGGCGGGTTCCACCGCGTGCACCGTCACGGCACACCGGCGGGCCAGCAGGTTCGTGGCCAGCCCGGTGCCCGCCCCGACGTCCAGCACGCCCACCTCGGGGCGGCCGAGCCACCGGTCCAGCAGCCGCCCGGTGACCGCGAGATGCTCGGTGGCCTGCAAGAGGTCGTAGAACTCCGCGGTGACGGCGTACTCCTGGCCCATCAGCTGATCATGTCAAAGCGCGGCGGGGGTTGCGGGCCATCCCTACGGTGCTGGCATGCTTTGGACACTGCGCGTGACCGCCGCTGTGAACGCCGCGTGCGTGCTGCTGACCGCCGCCACGTTCCTGCCAACGACGTCGATCGACTTCGAGACCGTCGTGGCACTGACCGGGCCGCTCGGGGTGATCTTCCTGGCGGTCGCGATCGGCGGGACGATGTTCCACCACGGAATGCCCGAAGGCGGCAAGGCAAGGGACCTGTGGCGCTGGATGTTCACCGGGCTGACCGGCCCAGGCCGGGTGGCAGCCGTGGTCCTGCTCGTGGCGGAGGGCGGCGTCACGCTGCACGCCCAGTTCATGGCGACCGGCGGCAACGAGCTGGGCGTCGCGGGGGCGATGGACCCGGTCACCACGTACACGCGGGGGGTGCTCGCCCTCAGCAGCTTTCTGCTGACGATCGCCGTCCTGGTCGTCGCGGCCTGATCCGGCTCAGCCCTGGATGCCGGTCTCCAGGAACTGGCGCAGGGCCATCTTCGGGCGGTTGCCGACCGCGCTGGCGACGACCTCGCCGCCGCGGAACACGATCAGCGTCGGCATCGACATCACCTTGTACGCCCGAGCCGTCTCCGGGTTCGCATCGGCGTCGAGCTTCGCGAAAACCAGCCGGTCACCGAACTCCTCGGACAGCTCGTTCAGCGAGCGCTCCAGCACCTTGCACGGCGCGCACCACTCCGCCCAGAAGTCGACCACCACGGGCCGCTCCGACTTCAGCACGACGTCGACGAACGTGGCGTCGGTGACCTCGACTAGGGGGCCGTTCTTCTCAGGCATGTTCTCTCCCGGTGGGCGATGGCTTCGGTGAGCTGGTGGTGTAGCTGGTCGCGGACGGTGTTGAGCCGGTCGAGGCAGGTGTCGACCTCGGCGAGCTTGCGCCGCAGCACGGCGACCGAGTCGGGACACACGTCGCCGGTGGCGTGCCCCGCCCGCAGGCAGGCCACGAACGGGCGGATGTCGTCGAGGTCGAACCCGACCGCGAGCAGGGACCGGATCTCGTGCACGACCCGCAGTTCGGCCTCGTCGAAGGCACGGTATCCGTTGGTCGCGCGCCGCGACCGGATGAGACCGTGCTGCTCGTAGTACCGCAGGGTGCGGGTGCTGGTGCCGGCGCGTTGCGCCAGCTCGCCGATGCGCATCCGGGCCCCTCCTCCCTGTCTCGCACAACGCTAAACGTTGCCGCCGGTGTCAAGGCAAGCGTGGCCCCGGTCACCCCATCGCCACGCATAGACATTGGCCCATCCCATCGACTATTCGCGGATCAAAGTCGATGAGATAGGCCAACGTCGATCACAAAGCGGGCGCGGGGAGCCGGAACGGCGGCACCCCGCCCGTCACTCGGTGGCGATCGCCGCCAGGATGTCGGCGCGGGCCGCGCGGCGGGCCGGCCACATCGCGGCCAGCACCCCGACCAGGCCCATCCCGGCCAGCGCCACCACTGCGGTCAGCCACGGCACCGACATGCCGAACACCGGGTTGGCCAGGATGACGTACTGCATCACCCCGCCCAGCAGCACGCCCACCCCGATGCCGAGGACGCCGCCGTACAGCGAGATCACCACACTCTCCCGGCGCACCGTACGGCGCACCAGCGCCCGCGACGCGCCCAGCGCCCGGAACACACCCAGCTCGCGGGTGCGTTCCAACACCGACAGCGCCAGCGTGTTGACCACACCGAACACGGCGATCACCACGGCCGCGCCGAGCAGCACGTAGACCAGGCCGAGCACCAGCTGGAACGGCTCCAGCAGGTCGTCGAGCAACTGCTCCCGGTCCTGCACCACCACGTCCGGCCGGGACGCGAACGCCCGCTCCAGCGCGGCGCGCAGGGCCGCCTGGTCCGCGCCGAGCGCGAACATGCTGTCGCCCTCGCGGGACACGCCCGCCGGCAGCAGCGCGTCGTCGATCAGCTGCCCGCGCAGCAGGTCACTGCCCTCGTGCACGCCCACCACCGTCACCGGCACCTCGACCGGCGCGGGCTCGCCCGCCGCACCGGCGGCCATGAACCGGAGCCGGACCCGTTCGCCGACCTTCACCCCCAGCTCGGTGGCGACCCGCTCGGCCAGCAGCACACCGCGACGCAGGTCCGAGTCGCCCTCGATCACCCGGGGACGGATCGCGGTGCCGACCGCGGCCGGGTCCAGGCTGGTGAACTCGGCGTCCTGCGACGCGCCCTGCGGCGAGACCACCTCCACCGAACCCGAGCGCGGTGCGGCCAGTCCGGTCATCCCGGGCACCGCGCGTGCGGTGGCACGGACCGTATCGTCGAGCATGCCGAACGCCGCGGCGCGCAGCACCACCGCGTCCGCGGGCACCGCCGAGCGCACCTGCGCGGTCAGGTCGTCGCTGAGCGTCTGCCCCACGGTCGCGAAAGCGCACACCAGCGACAGTCCGATCATCAGCGCGGACGACGTGGCGGCGGTGCGACGCGGGTCGCGTACCGCGTTGCGCAGCGCGATGCGGGTGACCGGGCGCGGCGAGCGCAGCAGCCGGGTCAGCGGGCCGAGCACCGCCGACACCAGGATCGGCGCGGTGAGCAGCACGCCTACCCAGGCCAGCACCGCCCCTGCCATGGCCAGCATGCGTTTGGGCTCGGTCAGGTCCTCGGGCGAGGTCACCGCGACCATGGCCGCCCCGCCCGCCACGGCGAGCAGGCCGAGCACGCTGCGCAGCACCAGCGAGCGCCGCGGCACGGCGGCGTCGGTGCGCAGCGCCGCCATCGGCGACACCCGCGCCGCCCGGCGCGCCGACCCGTACGCCGACACGATCGTGACCACCACGCCGACCGCGTAGCCCAGCAGCACCGCCCACGGCGACACCACGTAGGCGACATCGCCGACCACGGGCAGCAGCCGCATCGCGAGCAGGCCCAGGCCGACGCCCATCGCCACGCCGGCCGTGGAGCCGACCAGGCCCAGCACGACGGCCTCGGTCAGCACGGCCCGGCGCACCTGGGCCCGCCGCGCGCCGACCGCCCGCAGCAGCGCGAACTGCCGGGTGCGCTGGGTGACCAGCATGGTGAAGGTGTTCGCGATGACGAACACGCCCGCCATCAGCGCCACCGCGGCGAACGCCAGCAGCGCCTTGCGGATCACGTCGGCGTCGCTCTGCGCGGACGCGGCCTGCTTCTCGCGCAGTTCACTGCCGGAGTCCACCCGGAAATCGGTGCCGAGTTCGGCCCGCGCGGCTGCGACGACGGCCTGCTCGTCGGACCCGGACAGCTCCACCCGCGCGTACCCCGGCGTCGCGCCCGCCCCCGTGTCGCGGCTGCGCAGCAGCAGGGCCGCGGTGCTGTCGTCGTACGCCACGGCCGGGTCGAACTCCCAGCCCGTGGCGCGATAGGTGAACACGCCGACGACGGTGGCGGTGTCGGACCGGTCCCCGCCGAGCAGCACCCGCGCGGAGTCGCCGACCGACAACCCGGCGTCCGCGGCGGCCTGTTCCTCCAGCGCCACCTCCCCGGCGCGCTGCGGGCCGCGGCCCGCGGTGAGGGTGAACCGCTGCGAGCCGTCCCAGTCGGTGCCCGCGGTCTCCGCCCAGGACGTGGTGCCGATCTTGCCGTCGGTGCCGACCAGGGCCGCATAGCCCGAGCGCACACCCTCGGCCCGGGTCACCCCCGGCAGCCGGGCGAGCCGGCCTACGACGTCGGCGGCGACCTCCGCGTCGGCCGGGGTCTTCGGCCTGGACTGCACGACCGCGGCCAGGTCGGTGCGCGACGAGCCGCTGCTGACCGTGGCCGCGGCGGAGTCCGACACCACCCAGGTGGCGACCACGAAGGCCACCCCGAGCACGATCGCGGCCAGGGTCATCGCGACCCGGCCCAGGTGTGCGCGCAGGTCGCGCAGCATCGCCCGCAGCATCAGGCACCCGCCCCGACGGTCGTGCGGGCGCCGCGCGCCACGGACTCCAGTGCCCGGATCCGGTCGAGCACCCGGTCGGCGGACGGCTCGCGCAGCTCGTCGACGATCCTGCCGTCGGCCAGGAACAGCACCCGGTCGGCGTACGAGGCCGCGACCGGGTCGTGGGTGACCATGACCACGGTCTGCGCCAGCTCGTCGACGCTGCGGCGCAGGAAACCGAGCACCTCCGCGCCCGCCCGGGAGTCCAGCGCCCCGGTCGGCTCGTCGGCGAAGACCACGTCCGGGCGGCTGATCAGCGCGCGGGCGCAGGCCACCCGCTGCTGCTGGCCGCCGGACAGCTGGGCGGGACGGTGGTGCAGCCGGTCGCGCAGCCCGACCGCGTCGATCACGGTGTCGGCAAAGGCCTGGTCGGGCCGCCGCCCGGCCAGGTCCAGCGGCAGGGTGATGTTCTCCCACGCGGTCAGCGTCGGCAGCAGGTTGAACGCCTGGAACACGAAACCCATCCGGTCCCGGCGCAGTGCCGTCAGCGCGTCGTCGCGCAGGCCGCTCAGCTCGACCCGGTCGGCGCTGCCGTGGCGCGAGCCGTGCAGCCACACCCGGCCCGCGGTCGGCGTGTCCAGCCCGGCCAGGCAGTGCATCAGGGTGGACTTGCCGGACCCGGACGGTCCCATGATCGCGGTGAGCTCGCCGCGGCCGAAGGCCACCGTCACCGCGTCCAGCGCGGTCACCTGCGCGTCGCCCGAGCCGTACCGTTTGGTGAGGTCTTCCGCGCTCACCGCGGCGTCGAAGTTCGTCATGGCCCACACGCTGCCGCCCGGCGGCGGCCGTGCACTCGGGCAGGAGTAGATCAAGACCCGCTACTTAAGTTGCAGGCAGCGGGAACGGAAGTAGTGGCCGCTGACGCCGGGCACCTGCCTAAGCTCGTCACCGACACGACCGCGAACGGGAGGTGGGACGTGGAGCACAGCGCGGCACGGGTGCCCGGCCTGCCGTCGTGGCTGCAGCCGACGAGCCGGCTACGCCGATTGGCGCATTGGTTGTACCCGTTCGCGCTCGGCTGCGGTGTGACGCTGTTCTCACTGGCCACCCCGCAACGTCCGGCGATCTTCGTCTTCGAGGGCCAGCCCTTCTCACCACCGTGGGCGCTGGTGGGACTGGCCATGCTCGCCTGCGGGGTCAGCGCCGCGCTGATCCGCCGGGCGCGCTGGCCGCTGTTCGTGGTCTCGCTCGTGGCGTGGCTGGGGCTGAGCATGGTGGTCGCGGTGTTCATCGCGGCCTACTACGCCGGCGCGGGACGTCCCGGCCGGCCGCAGCACCCGGGCCGCGCCTGGCCCTACTTCCTGGTCGCCTGCGTCCTGGTCGGGGTGCCGGTCGGCTGGAGCTCGGTGCACAGCGACCTGCTGTACGAGGGCATGACCGGCGGGCTCGTCTTCGGCGGCGTGCTCACCAGCCTGTTCTGGGTGGGCATGACCATCGGCCTGCCGTTCGTGTTCGGGCTGTGGGTGCGCGCCCGCCGCCAGGTCCTCGAGCAGCTGCGCGACCGGGCCGAGCGGCTCGAACGCGAGCAGCATGAACGCGCCGAACGGGCCCGGTCCGACGAGCGGCGGCGCATCGCCCGGGAGATGCACGACGTGGTCGCGCACCGGGTGGCGCTGATGGTGCTGCACGCCGGGGCGCTGGAGGTCAGCACCGCGGACCCGCGCACCGCCGAGGAGGCCGCGCTGATCCGCACCACCGGCCGGGAGGCGATGCAGGAGCTGCGCGAGGTGCTCGGCATGCTGCGCGCGCCCGACCTGGCCGACGGCACGGTGCCGGAACTCGCGCCGCAGCCGACGCTGGCCGACCTGGACCGGCTGCTGGACGCCAGCCGCGCCGCCGGGCTGCCGGTGCGCCGCGTCGACCAGGGGCAGCTGCAGGAGGTGTCGCTGTCCGCGCAGCGCACCGCGTACCGGGTGGTGCAGGAGGCGCTGACCAACGTGGCCAAGCACGCCGGCCCCGTGCCGACCACGGTCACGCTGCACCACGAGCCGCACGGGCTGACCGTGGCGGTGGAGAACGCGCCCCCGCCGCGACCGGCCCCGCCGGTGCCGGAAAGCGGGCTGGGCCTGGTCGGGCTCGCCGAGCGGGTCGCCCTGGCCGGCGGCTCGGTGCAGGCGCGGCCGCGGCTGGACGGCGGCTTCACGCTGTACGCGCGCATCCCGGCCGACCCGCCGGAGATCCGGGCGGTGCCCGCGTGATCCGGGTGCTGGTGGTCGACGACGAGGCGCTGGTGCGCTCCGGGCTGCGGATGATCCTCGAGGCGGCCGGTGACATCGCCGTGGTCGCCGAGGCCCGCGACGGCGCCGAGGCGGTGGAGGCGGCCCGGCGGCACCGGCCCGAGGTGGTGCTGATGGACGTACGGATGCCGGGCACCGACGGGCTGACCGGCGCGGCCGCGGTCGCCCGGCTGCCCGACCCGCCCCGCGTGATCATGCTGACCACGTTCGACCAGGACGAGTACGTGCACGGCGCACTGCGCGCCGGCGCGGTCGGCTTCCTGCTCAAGGACACCCCGCCACGTGACCTGGCCGAGGCGGTGCGCACCGTGGCGGCCGGCAACGCGATGCTCGCCCCGACGGTCACCCGCCGCCTGATCAGCTCCTTCGCCGAGCGCGGGCCGTCGGTGACCGACCAGGCCCGAGCGCGCCTCGCGGTGCTGACCGAGCGCGAGCGCGACGTGGTGCGCGCGATCGCCCGCGGCCTGTCGAACGCCGACATCGCCCGTGAGCTGGACATGGCCGAGGCGACGGTCAAGGCGCACGTGAGCCGGGCGCTGGCCAAGCTCGGCCTGACCAACCGGGTGCAGGCGGCGATCCTGGTTCACGACGCCCGCCTCGACGACGGCCCCGCCCCGCCGACGGCCTGATCGTTCGCGGCGTACACAGGCGGCGGGCCGGCCCCCGCAGGAGACCGGCCCGCCGCACACCCACCAGGGTCAGCGCTTGGTGTCGTCGCGCTCGTCGTCGCGTCCGCGCACGGCGTCGCGTACGTCGTCCGCGGCCAGGCCGGCCTTGGCCTTGGCCTGGTCGGCGATGCCCTCAGCCTGCAGGCTGTGGTTGTCGGTCGCGTCGCCGACGCGCTCCTTGGCCTTGCCGGCGATGTTCTGGAGGTGGTGCTTGGCAGAATCGACGGTACCCATCGTTTCATCCCTTCCGTAGCCGGTCGTGCCCTTCTGACCTGCCCCACGAGCGGCCTCGGCAAACCCTGAGGCGACTCCGGCCACATCGGAGCGCCGGTCGGGCCGGGCATCCCGGTGTTACGTTGATCGAGACCGTCGACCCGAGGTGAGGTGGCATGACGCAGGCCGCGGACACCCCCGCGCCGCCCCTCGCGGCCGTGATCCTCGACCTGTTCGGCGTCGTCGTCTCCTTCGACAACGACATCGTGTACGCGCGCCTCGCCCGGCACTGCACCGATCCCGAGCGCGCGTTCCAGCAGCTCAACGGGCTGATGGCGAGCCCTGAGGTGATCACCGGGCGGGTGACGCTGCCTGAGGTGCACCACCGGCTCGTCGAGGCCCACGGCTTCGGCCTCGACTACCCCGGGTTCGAGGCGGCCTGGCTGGAGCCCTATCACGCGCCGATGCCCGGCATGGCGGAGCTGGTCGGGCAGCTGTCCGGGCGCTGCCGGCTGGTGCTGCTGTCGAACGTCGACGGCTACTACTGGCAGGTCGTCCGGGCCGGCCATCCGGAGCTGGCGTGCTTCGACAAGCTGCTGGTGTCCTGCGATCTCGGGCTCGCCAAGCCGGATCCCGCCGTATTCGCGTACGCGAGCCGGGCGGCGGGCGCCGATCCGGCGCACTGCCTGTTCGTCGACGACACCCGGGCGAACGTGGACGCGGCCGCCGCCCTGGGGTTCCGCACCCACTGGTTCCGGCACGCCGACGGGCTGCGCGCCGAGTTGCACCGGGCGGGCCTCGTCGACCGCTGAGCCCGCCCCCGGCATCGCCGAATCGTGACGTACGCGACTACGGGAAGTAATAACGGCCCACTCACGTTTGTCGTTGATGCGGTGGGGACATGGCTCACACGGCGGCTTCGGAGAGGCGGGATCGATGACTGCGGCGGAAGTGGCGCTGGGTGGCGCGCTGGCCGGGGCATACTTCCTGCTGCTGGCCCTGCGCCGCCGTGCCGCCGCCCGGGAGCGCCGTGCCGTGCGGACCCTGTCCGCCGCCCGGCTGCCAACGCGGGCCTTCGCCCGCGGCGCCCGGCGTCCGGTCCGGGTGCTGCGCACCGGGCTGCGCCACCACGCCGACCGGGTGCTGCGCCCGCGCCGCTCGCGGCGGCGGCTGCCGGTGCGCCCCGCCAACCGCAACGCCCTCGCCTGAGGCGACCATCGCCGCGGGGTCCGGCCTCTGTTCCATCGACGTGCGCCGTGACACTGTGGAGCCATGAGACGGTTCGGGTTCGTGCTGTTGCTCGTCCTGGCCTCGTGCACGCCCACACCGGCGTCCCCACCGGCGACGGGCGCGGCGTCGCGGCAGTCGGCGGCCGAGGCGGACGCGACGCTGGCCAGTCTGCGCCGCGTCGACGACCTGCCGCTGTACGAGATGACCTACACCGGCGACTACGACGCATCGGCGCCCGGCCCGCAGCCGACGGCCGCGACGCCGTTCGGGTGCTCGCTGTTCGCCGCCTTCGGCGACCCGGACCGGCCGGTGTTCGGGCGCAACTTCGACTGGGACCCGAACCCGGCGCTGGTGCTGCGGGCCGACCCGCCCGACGGATACGCCTCGATCTCCCTGGTCGACCTGCGCTACCTGGGGCTGTCCGCCGCCGACGACCCGCGGGGCGACCGTCGCCTGCTCGACGCGCCGCTACTGCCGTTCGACGGGCTGAACGAGCGCGGGCTGGCCGTGGGCATGGCCGCCGACGAGGGCGCGTTCGCCACACCCGACCCGGCCAAGCCGACCGTGGGCAGCGTACGCATCCTGCGCCTGGTCCTCGATCAGGCCGCCACGGTCGACGAGGCGATCGCGGTGTTCGCCCGGCACAACATCGACTTCGTCGGCGGCCCGCCGCTGCACTACCTGCTCGCGGACGCCTCGGGCGCGTCGGCGCTGGTGGAGTTCACCGCCGGTCGGCAGCAGGTCGAGCGGGGCACGGGCCGGTGGCAGGCGCTGACGAACGTCCCGCTGATCGGTGTCGGCGAGCAGGAGCGACGCCACGACACGCGCTACCGCGTCCTGGCGGACACGCTCGGCCGTTCCGGCGGCACGGTGCCGGAGGCCGACGCGCTGGGCCTGCTGCGGGCGGTGGCCCAGCCGCACACCCGCTGGTCGGTGACGTACGACCTGGGCGCCGGGCGGTTGCGGGTGGTGACCGCGCAACGCTGGCAGACCGTGCACTCCTTCCGCCTGGCGGTCAGCTGACCGGCGCGGTCCGGGCGGATCGGCCCGGTCGGCGGCGCACGTCCCGGGGTCTCAGTCCCGGGGCAGCCGGGGGCGCGGGATGGGCTGCAGGAACGGCTGGCGGTGGTTGCGCAGCACCTCCGGCACCAGCCAGGTCGCGCCGCTGGCCAGCACGGTCAGCATGAGCGGCACGGCCAGGTACGGGATGCCGGACAGCAGCACCACCAGCCCGCCCCCGACGAGGTAGGCGGCGATCGCGCCGAATCGGCGCTGCCGGATCTCCGCCGGCTCGCCGTGTGCGGCGACCCACCACTTCGGAGGTTCGGCCCGCCGGCGGCGGATCTCCCCCTGCACGGCGCGGTTGGCCGCCTCCCACACGTTGCGGCGGTAGTCGTAGTCCTCTGCGGCGTAGTCGACCGGGAAGTGTTTGCGCAGCACGATCAGCCGCAGGTACAGCGTCTCGTCGGGCACCTGGCGCAGGTCGTGGAGCGGCAAGCCTGACATGTCCGACACCTCCCGTTTGAGGATCGGCCCTGACGCTACCTGCCTGCTCACCCGCCCGATATCACCCGCCGGACTTACCTCAGCCGTAGCTCTTCTCCACCGAGGGCTGACGCGAAACGGCGGAACTGTCACACAACTGTCACAGTTCCGCCGGATGATCGCCGTACCGGCGGGTAAGGCTCGGGGTCCATCCATGGAGGTGACGGTGGACGACGTGGTCCCCGCCGGCGCGACGCAGGTCGTGCCGTTGGTCGAGGTGCAGGTACGCGGCGATCTGGACGTGCGGTCCGCGCCGGGCGTGAACGACGTGCTGGAGGAGGCCCTGGCGCTGCACCCGCGCCAGCTCGTCATCGACCTCGCCGACTGCGAGCTGATCGACGCGGCCGGCATCCTGCTGCTGCTTGACACCCACCGCCGGGCCATGCGCGACGGCGGCACCGTCGCCCTGCGCTCGCCGTCCGCGCGGGCGCGGCGCAACCTGAAGCTGGCCCGCGTCGACCGGGTGCTGCAGGTGCTCAGTGCGGAGGCCGACCCGCCACAGCAGGTGACGCCGTGAGCCGCGGGCGACGGTACGGCCTGGTGGTGGCCGCCGACCGCTTGCCCGCAGCCGATCCCGATGACAGCCGCGACCACGTCGACGCCGCACTGGCGTCGCTGCGGCCGCTCGTCGCGGCCAGGTCCGGGGCGTGGGCGCCGGCCGGTGGCCAGGGATCCGGCGACGGAGTGCTCGGCGTGCACCCGCCCGCCCGCGCCGACGCCGCCGCGCTCGGCGCGAGCCTGCTCCGTTCGCTGTGCCACCACGAGCCCGTCGACTTCCCGAGCGGCTGGTTCGAGAGCTACCTGGCGGTCAACCGCCGGGTCGCCGCCGCCGTGGCCGCGTCGGCGTCGGCCTCGGCGACGGTGTGGACACACGGCCACCAGCTGCAGCTGCTGCCCCGTACGCTGCGCCGGATGCGCCCGGACCTGACCGTCGTCGCGCACCTGCACAGCACGTTCCCGCCCGCGGAGTCGTTCGCCCGGCTGCCCGAGCACCGGGCACTGCTGTCGGGGCTGCTCGGCGCGGACGTGATCGCGCTGCCGCACCAACGCGCGGTGGACAACCTGCTCGACCTGGCCGAGCGGGTGCACGGGCTGCCGGTGCACGACGGTCGCATCACGGTCGGGCACCGGGGCGTACGCGTCATCGCCTACCCCCTGCCCGCCGACACCGCGGGGGCCCGGCGGCTGGGTCGGCTGGGCCCGGTCCGCGCGGCCGGCGGGCGGATCCGCGACGCGATGCGGGTGACCGGCTCCGTGCTGCTGTCGGTCGCCGGGTGGGATCCCGCCGACGCCGTCGAGCAGCGGCTGCACGCCTTCGAACGTTTCCTCGCCGAGCACCGGCCCGCCCCCGGCGAGGTCGCGCTGCTGCACGTGGCCTGCGGCGATCCGCGCACCCCGGCCGAGGACGCGCAGCGCGAGCGCGTCGACCGGCTCATCGCGAAGATCAACGGTACGCACGCCAGCGTCGGGCAGGCGGTCGTCCACTACGTACGTGCCGAACCCGACCGCCGCGACCTGGCCGCGCTGTACCTGGCCTGCGACGGGATGCTGGTGACCCCGACCCACCACGGCACCGTGACGGCCGCGCACGAGTTCATCGCGGCCCGCGACGAGCTCGCCGCCTCGGTCGTGGTCAGCGAACTGACCAGCGGCGTCACCGACCTGCCCGGGGCGATCGCGGTCAACCCGCACGACACGGGCGCGTTCGCCGACGCCATCGCGCAGGCCGCGGGCCGGTACGGGCCGGCCCCGCGGGCCCGTCACGCCGAGACCCCACCGGCGCTCGACAACTGGGCCGAGCACCTGCTCGGCGTCTGGCAGACCCGGGGCGCCGCCATGCCGGCGACAGCGGACCGCCGAGCCCGGCGGCTGCCGACCGGCGGTCACGCCCGGCACACCCGGCCCGGCGGGTACGAAGTCGGCGGGCCGCCACTGGCCGCGCGGCGGGTTTCTGGGCGATGATGCGGCGATGGTTGCCGTACTGGTCATCGAAGACGACGACCGCATCCGCCTGTCGCTGACGCTGGCGCTCGAGGACGAGGGCTACACCGTGTCCTCCGCCGCGACCGCCGAGGAGGGGCTGGTCCGCCAGCGCCGCGAGCCCGCCGACACCGTGCTCGTGGACCTGATGCTGCCCGGCATCGACGGGTTCGAGTGCATCCGCGAGCTGCGCCGTGCCGACGACGTGCCGATCGTGGTGGTCAGCGCCCGCGACGACACGCACGACATCGTCGCCGCGCTGGAGGCCGGAGCCGACGACTACGTCGTCAAGCCGATCGCGGTCAAGGAACTCACCGCACGGCTGCGCGCACTGCGGCGGCGGGCCCGCGCGGCCACCGCGGCGGGCCCGCGCACCTCCGTGCTCGGCGAACTGGAGATCCGTCCGCAGGCCGGCGAGGTGCTGCTGCGCGGGAGCCAGGTGGCGTTGACCCGCACCGAGTTCCGGCTGCTGTGCGAGCTGGCCGAGCACGCCGGCCAGGTGCTGTCACGCCAGCAGCTGCTGGAACGGGTCTGGGAGTACGACTTCGGCGACGAGCGGCTGGTCGACGTGCACATCGGACGGCTGCGCCAGAAGGTCGAGGACGACCCCGGCGCCCCGGCCCGGCTGGTGACCGTACGCGGCCTCGGCTACAAGCTCCAGCGATGATCCGCAAACCGGGGCTGCGGGCGCGGGTGACGGCGGGCTTCGCCGTCGGCGCGCTCGGCGTGTCCACGGTCATGGGCGCACTGTCCTACCAGCTCACCGAGCGCTTCCTGCTGGCGCAGCGGGAGGACTCCGCGGTGCGCGCCGTGGCGGCGGACGCGGCGGTCGTCGCGTCGGGCCTCGACGCCGACCGCCCGGACGCGCTGACCGCGCTCAGCACCCTGAACACCGGCGCGGACCGGCGCGCGTTCCTGCGCCGTGAGGGCCGCTGGTTCTCCGCCCAGGTCGACACCGACAACACCGCGGCCGAGATCCCCGACCGCCTGGTGCGCCTGGTCGAGCAGGGCGAGCCGGGCATCCAGCGGGTACGCGTCGACGGCGTGCCCGCCATGGTGATCGCCGTGCCGCTCGGCGACGGGACGGCCCTCTACGAGGTCGACTTCATGCGCGAACTCGACCGTTCCCTGAAGGTGCTCGCGCTGGTGCTGACGCTCGTCGCCATCGGCACCGCCGGGGCCGGCGCGCTGCTGGGCTCGTACGCGTCCCGGCGGGTGCTGCGCCCGCTCACCTCGGTCGCCAACGCCGCGAGCGAGATCGCCGCCGGGGACCACAGCGCCCGGCTCGACCCCGCCGCCGAACCGGAACTGGCCCGGCTGACGACCTCGTTCAACCTGATGGTCGACCAGCTGTCGCGGCGGATGGAGCGCGACCGCCGGTTCGCTGCCGACGTCAGCCACGAGCTGCGCTCGCCGTTGCAGACCCTGTCCGCGGCCGCGAGCGTGCTGGCCCGCCGCCGCGCCCACCTCGACCCGCGCACGGCGACCGCCGCGGCGCTGCTCACCGAGGAGGTCGAGCGTTTCCAGGCGCTGGTCACCGACCTGATCGAGCTGTCCCGCAGCGACCAGGCCGCCGACCGCACCTCCGTCGACGTGCCCGCGCTCGCGCGCCGCCTGTGCCGGGCCCGCGGGCTCGGCGTTGACCTGGTGTCGGTGGCCCCGGGCAGCGACGCGATCTGGCAGGTCGACCGGCGGCGCTTCGAGCAGATCCTGGTCAACCTCATCGACAACGCGCAGCGACACGGCGGCGGCGCGGTGGCCGTGCGTCTGGGCGGCCGCCGGATGCTCGGCTACTACGTCGAGGTCGACGACGAGGGGCCCGGCGTCAACCCGGCCGACCGCGAGTCCATCTTCGATCGGTTCGTGCGCGGGCGCACCGCCGGAGCCCGCGGCGACAGCGAGGGCACCGGCCTCGGCCTGTCGCTGGTCGCCCAGCACGTGCAGGCCCACGGCGGCCGGGTGCAGGTGACCGACCGCCCCGGCGGCGGCGCCCGCTTCCGCATCGACCTGCCGAGGGTGGCCTCGTGACCCGGCATACCCGGCCATGCCCTCCGTCGTCGCGGCCGGTGCTGCGTGCCCTGCTGCTGCCGCTGGTGGCGCTGCTGGTCGCCGGGTGCGGGGTGCCCGTCGAGGACACCCCGCGCGTCATCGAGGTCGGCACGCCGTCCCGCATGGCGACAGGCGCGCCGTCGGCCGCGGCGTCCGGACCGGCCGCCGAGAGCCTGTATCTGATCCGGGACGGCTCGCTGGTCGCCGTGCAGCGGCGGCTGCCCACCGAACCCGACCCGCAGCACCTGCTCGGCGACCTGCTGGCCGGGCCGACCGAGGCGGAGCAGGACCGCGGCCTGGGCACCGCGCTCGGCGGCCGTGGCGTCGTCGCGTCGGTGCAACTGCTCGACGGCATCGCGCACGTCGAGCTGCCGGCGGGCATCGAGGGCACCGGGCGCAACGACGACGTGCTGGCCTTCGGCCAGATCGTGTGCACGCTGACCAGCCGCGCCGACGTCATGGGCGTGGTGTTCACCCGGCAGGGCGTACGCATCGGCGTGCCGCTGCCGGACGCCTCGCTGAGCCAGGAGCCGCTGCGCGCCGCCGACTACGCCACGCTGATCGCCACCGGCTGACCGCCCCGCCGAACTAGGCTGCAAGGGTGACCGAGTCCGTCGCGGTGGACCTCGACCGGCACGTGTACGGGCTGGTGGAAGCCCCGATCACGCTCGTGGAGTACGGCGACTTCGAGTGCCCGTACTGCGGCGCCGCCGCGCCCGTGCTGCGCCGGCTGATCGACGACTCCGACGGCATGGTGCGCCTGGTCTACCGGCACTTCCCACTGTTCACCGTGCACCCGTTCGCGCTGACCGCGGCGCTGGCCGCCGAGGCCGCAGGCGAGCAGTTCTGGCCGATGCACGACCTGCTGTTCGCCCACCAGAGCCGCCTGGCCGACCCCGATCTGGAGAACTACGCCCAGATGCTCGGCCTGGACTCGGTGACCGGGGAGGCCGTGCAGGACTGCCGACCCGCCGTGGAGGCCGACTACCGCTCCGGGGTCACGATGGGCGTCCGCGGCACGCCGACCCTGTTCGCCGACGGCCGCCTCTACCAGGGCAAGGTCGAACTCGGCGCGCTGCGCAGCGCGCTGGGCATGCACCGCTGACCGGTCAGCGCTCACCGAGGGTCGGATCACGCCACGGCCCGGTCGGCAGCTCGGGCATCTCCATGTCGTCGTCGACCATGCACAGCGGCAGCCGCTCGCCGAGGTAGCGCAGCGCGACCGAGCCGAGCACGGCGGCCAGCAGCGAGCCCGCCAGTACGCCGATCTTGGCCTCGGCCTGGAGCACCGGGTCCTTGAACGCCAGGTCGGCGATGAACAGCGAGATGGTGAAGCCGATACCGGCCAGCACCGCGCCGCCGATGAGGTGCCCGTACCGCACCCGGCCGGGCAGCTCCCCCCAGCCGGTGCGCAGCGCCAGCGCCGCGCCGAGGCTGATGCCGATGGTCTTGCCGGCCACCAGCGCCACCACGATGCCGATGGTCACCGGCGAGGTCGCCGCCCGCCGCAGCGTCTCGGCGTCCAGCCGCACCCCCGCGTTGGCCAGGCCGAACAGCGGGATCACCAGGAACGCGCTGACCGGGTGCAGCGCGTCCTGCAACCGGTCGTTGGGCGGCACCGTGGCCCGCGCCGCGGCGGCCGCCAGCCGGGCCCGGACCGCGTCGGCCCGTTCCAGCACCGCCCGGCCGAAGAAGCGCAGCCGCTCGGCCTGCTCCGGCTCCACCGGCGTGGCCGGCACGAGCAGCCCGACGATCACCCCGGCGAGCGTCGGGTGCAGCCCGGAGGCGAACACGGCCACCCACAGCAGCATGCCGACCACGACGTACGCCTGCAGCTGCCAGACCCGGGCCCAGCGCAGGCCCACCAGCACCAGGGTCAGCGCCAGCACCGCCGCCAGCGCGGGGGCCGACACCCCGCCGCTGTAGAAGATCGCCATCACCAGAATCGCGCCGATGTCGTCGGCGATGGCCAGGGTCAGCAGGAACAGCCGCAGCTGGTCCGGGCAGCGCGGTCCGAACAGGGCGAGGATGCCGACGAGGAACGCGGTGTCCGTCGAGATGGGAATGCCCCAGCCGTGCAGGGCAGGCGGCGACGGGTTGAACGCCACGTAGATCAGCGCGGGCACGATCAGGCCGCCGATGGCGCCCAGCACCGGCACCAGCACCGCCCGCGGGCGGCGCAGCTCCCCCACGGTCAGCTCGCGGCTGATCTCCAGGCCTACGGTGAGGAAGAACAGCGCCATCGCCAGGTCGTTGACCCAGTGCCGCAGGTCCAGGTCGATCCCGGCGTCGCCGATCCGGACCGACGCCTGGATGTGCCAGAACTCCTCGTAGCCGCCGCCGGGCAGGTTCGCCCAGATAAGCGCCAGCACCGTCGCGATCAGCAGCAGCAGGCCGCCGCCCGCCTCGGTGGCCAGGAAGCGCTGCAGCGGGTACGACACGTGCGGCACCGGGATGTGCACCCGCGGGCGGGGACCGGGCCGCGGCGGCAGCGCCGTACTCGGCCCGCTCACCGCAGCCCCGGGTGTTTCCTCACGCCTCCCATGATCCCGCGCAGCCCAAGCGGCGCTGCAATTTCGGGGAAAGTGCAGCTGTCAGCCACTGCGATAGTGCAGTTTCCCCGAAATTGCAGCGCCTCGCCCGGTGGGGGGCGCGTGGGTTACGAACCTGCCACGGGCCAGACCACTCCGGCCGAGCCGCCGCCGCGGCGGACGGGTTCGGCCGCGGCCAGCAGCCGGCCGTGGCCCAGGAACTCGATGCCGGTCGCGGCGCCGATCTCCGGGCTGGCCGCGAACGTATGGCCCAGCGCGGTCAAGCCGGGGATCTCCGGGGCGAAGCCGGCCTCGCCCAGCACCGCGGCCGTGTTGCGCTGGGTCGCCCGCGCGGCGGCCACCGCCTCCGGCAGGGTCATGCCCAGGTCCAGGCGGTTCACCAGGATCTGCAGCACCGTCGTGATGATCGTCGAGCCGCCGGGCGTGCCGACCGCCAGGAACGGCCTGCCGTCGGCCAGCACGATGGTCGGCGCCATCGAGCTGCGCGGCCGCTTGCCCGGGCCGGGCAGGTTCGGGTCGGGCGCGCTGCCCTGCGTCGGGGTGAAGTTGAAGTCCGTCATCTCGTTGTTGAGCAGGAAGCCCCGGCCCGGCACGACCATGCCGTTGCCGCCGGTCTGCTCGATGGTCAGCGTGTACTCGACCACGTTGCCCCAGCGGTCCGCGACGGTCAGGTTCGTCGTCGACTGGCCCTCCGTCACCGCCGGACTCGGCGCGAGCGCCGCGCAGCCCGCGTACGACCCGTCGGGCGTGCCCGGACCGACCGGCTTGACCAGCGCCTGCGCCGGGTTCACCAGGCAGGCCCGCTCCTTGGCGAAGCCGTCGGAGAGCAGCTCGTCCAGCAGCGGGCGCGGGGTGAGGTCGCCGACGTAGCGGTTGCGGTCGGCGAACGCCAGCGCGCTCGCCTCCAGGTACTGGTGCAGCGCCTCGGTGCGGGTGAGCGCGCCCAGGTCGGTCTGCTCCAGGATGTTCAGCGCCTCACCGACGGCCTGACCGCCGCTGGACGGGGTCGGCATGCCGTACACGTCGTAGCCGCGGTAGGACACCCGCGTCGGCGACGGCGTGCGCACCTGGTACGCGGCCAGGTCGGACAGCGCCATCGTGCCGGGGCGGATCGGGAACGCCCAGGTGCCGATCGGCACGTCGGCCACCGGCGGGTGCTGCACGGTGTCGACGATGTCGCGGGCCACCGCGCCCCGGTAGAACACGCCGGTGCCCTGCCGGGCGATCAGGCGGTAGGTGTCGGCCAGGTCCGGGTTGCGGAACACCGAGCCGACCTCAGGCGGCGCCCCACCCGGAAGGTAAAGCTCGCCGGTGGACGAGAACTGCCCGAACGCGGCCGCATTGTCGCTGATCTGGGTGCGGAACGTGGTGTCGACGGTGAAACCGCGGTCGGCCACCTTCGCCGCCGGCCGCAGCGCGTCGGCCAGGTCGGTGGTCCCCCACTTGCGCAGTGCCCGGTCCCAGGTGGCGAGGGTGCCGGGCACGCCCGCGGCGATGCCGCTGACCCGGGCCTCCTGGAACGCGTACGGCAGGCCGGTCGCCGGGTCGACGAACGCGGTCTCCCCCATCGACATCGGCGCGGCCTCCCGGCCGTCGATGGTGTACACCTTCTTGTCCTTGGCGCTGTAGTAGACCAGGAAGCCACCGCCGCCGATGCCCGCCGAGAACGGCTCCGTCACGCCCAGCGTCGCCGCCGCCGCGATCGCCGCGTCGACCGCGTTGCCGCCGTTGCGCAGCACCTCCAAGCCGACCCGGGTCGCGTCGAGGTCCACCGTCGCGACCGCGCCGCCGTATCCGGTCGCCACCGGCACCTTCTCCGGGCTCGGCGGCCTCGGGCTCGCCTGCACGGGCACGGCGGCAGCGGTCGACGCGAGGGTCGCGAGGGCGATCAGGACGAGCGCGCGGTGGTGGCGCAGTCTCATGGACTTCCTCCCGGATCGGATCAGGTCTATGTGGTCACCGTATGCCGGAAGGCCGCCGCGCGCACGCCGAGTCGGGTTTGGCGGCACCGTCAGAACCGCCGGGTGAACGGCTCCGGTTTGCGCATTCGCACCAGCAGCAGCAGTGGCAACAGGACATACGGCAGGTTGAACGACAGAAACTTGACCGGGTTAGGGGTCTGCCACTGCGGCTCGCCGAAGAACTCCACACCGAACACGATGATCCCGGTGATCGTGGAGATCATCGTCGCGTAGATCACCGCGGGGAGCTGGATCCAGTTCCGGCCGCGGATCAGCGCGTACACCAATACCAGGTAGAACGGCATGTAGACCAGCGCGGACAGGCCCGTGACGATGCGCATCCACACCGGCGGGTGCATGAACAGCGGGTCGGTGTCGTGGGCGTACCAGTAATTGGAGTTGAGGATGAAGTTGTCCGACGGCTGGCTGAAATCGAAGCCCAGCGTCGGCATCAGGTCGGCGATCACCGAGGTGACGGTGAAGGCGCTGAACACGATCGCGAAGAAGACGTCGATCCGGCGCTCGCGCAGGGGCAGGTTGGCGCTCATGGGTCCTCACTCGGTGCGAGGGTCAGGGGTGATCGATTGCCGTGCGTGGCAGGCAATGTACTGCCTCGATCCCGCCACCGGCACCCCTGGCGGTCAGCTCGCGCCGAACCGAGTCACGAACCGCCGCTGCCAGGGCGTCTCCACGGCCGCCGGGAGGTAACCGGCGCGGACGTACGCGACCGCCCGGTCCGCGGGCACGCCGTCCAGCACCGCGAGGCAGGCCAGTGCGGTGCCGGTCCGCCCGATCCCGCCGGCGCAGGCCAGCTCGACCCGCTCGTCACCGGCCCGGTCCAGCGCCTCGACCAGCGCCGCCCGGAAAGCGGCCCGGTCCGCCGGTAGCCAGAAGTCCCGCCACCGCACCCACCGCGCCGGCCAGGGCGTCTCGGGCGGTGCCTCGCCGAGCAGATACAGCGCGAACTCCGGGATCGGGCCACCGGGCAGCGGAAGGCGCAACCCGCGCCCGCGTACCAGCCGGCCTGACGGCAGCCGCAGCACCCCTGCCTCGTCCTCCTGCCACGTGACCACGGCGCGACCGTAGCAGGCCCCCGCTGATCCGACCTGCCGAGGACAGGCGGTGACAACGATGACTGCGGAGATCAGCTACTTCCCCTGCGCCGAAACCTGATGACCGTGCGACCAGGTGCCGCTACCGTTCACCAGCGGAGGCGGTCATGGGTGCCAGGCAGCGCGCGGAGCGTGAACGGTGGGCGCGTTACGACGCGCAGGAGTGGGTGGCACTAGGTTCCGGCGAGTCCGGTCAGCAGGCCTGGGCAGACGCTGTGCGTACCCTCACCGGGATGCGGATCGCCACGCCGGTCGTCGCGGGCCGCCCCGTCGGTGGCCGCATCATCGGTCTGTCCGGCGACATCCGCATCGATCTGCTGTGCGGGCGCGGGGGGTCCGGCACAGTTCGGATCTCGGCGCGGGCAGAAGACCTGGCGCTAGCGGCCCGGCTGGTGCGCGGCACCGTCCGGTCATGGCATCCCGGCGAAGGCTGGGGGGTGCTGGACGCGCCGCAGACGCCGGGCGGCTGCTGGGCGCACTATCGCCACCTCGGGCTGCGCGGATACGGCTACCTCGAGCCGGGCACCCCTGTCGACTTCGCGTGGGAGGCCGCCGCACACGACGGCTTCGACTACCGAGCGTTGGTCGTCGCCTACGCGGATCCGGCATAGGTACGCCGTAGGCCGCCCTGCGCCGCGATGCTGGGTCCCGTGAAGTACGCGGCTGCCAGCCAGGTCGGGCAGCCACGCGGTATAAGACCCGAGCGTGAGGCCGAGCAGCTGTATGGACCGCCGGACCTGTGCTTCCCGGCGCAGGCGGATGGCCGCTAGCTGCCGAGGGCGAGAATGCGCCGCTGACGACGGCAAGGCCGGTGCGGGCAGCGTTGATCGCGACCTCGCCCAAGGTGAGCACCGACCCGTTCGCCATGAGCCCAGCTCCGCCCATGCCGAGGCCGCGGTGCAAGCGGTCAGTCCGGCGTACGGTGCGGCGTGGTCCGAATCCGATTGACGGGATGATCGAGCGGGTTCTACGGTCGCGCGATGCGCCCCGGAGAGATCATCGTCGCTGTCGAGCAGGTACGCGCCCTGGTCCACGAGCAGTTCCCCGAGTGGTCGGACCTGCCGATCGTTGCGCAGCCGTTGAACGGCACCGACAACGCGCTGTTCCGGCTGGGTGATTCCCTGACGGCGCGGCTGCCGCGGGCACAGTGGGCGGTCGACCAGGTGGCGACCGACGCGACCTGGCTGCCGCGGCTGGCACCGCATCTGCCGGTGCCGGTGCCGGTGCCGATCGCGGTCGGCCGGCCGGGCGGGGACTATCCGTGGCCGTGGACGGTCGTCCCGTGGCTGGACGGACGCAATCCGGAAGCCGGGCAGGATCTCGTCGACCTCGCCGTCGACCTCGCCGGCTTCGTGCGCGCGATGATCGCGATCGACCCGATGGACGGGCCGGTCAAGGAGGGGATCCAGCGCGGCGTACCGCTGGCGCAGCGGGACGGGCTGACCCGCCGGTCGATCGCGGAGCTGGGCGACCGGATCGACGGGCGAGCGGTGACCGCGGCGTGGGACGAGGCGATGGCGGCGGACGAGTGGGCCGGACCGCCGGTATGGCTGCACGGTGATCTCCTGGCAGGCAACCTGCTGGTCGACCGGGGCAGGCTCACCGCGGTGATCGACTTCGGCGGCCTCGGCCGTGGCGATCCGGCGGTCGAGGTGCGGCCGGGCTGGAGCCTGTTCGATGCCCGCGCGCGGGCCGCCTACCGGGAGGCGCTCGGATTCGACGAGGCGACCTGGGTACGCGGGTGGGCCTGGCCGCTGTCGGGCTCGCTCTACTGGCTGGCGGACCTGTGGGACTCGATCAGCGAGGAGGACCGCGCGGACACGATCCGCTACATCGACTACATCGTGCGTCACCGCCACGGCTGACCATGCGGCGCCTACGCGATCAGCCCAGACGATCGTCGAAGTGGGTGCCGAGCACCGCCAGCCGCTTGCGGGCGTCCGCATCGGCGTTGAGGCGCCAGCGGAGGAAGTCGGTGGTGGACTCGGCCACGAGGTCGAAGTCGGGGTCGGCCGGTGACATGAACGGGTTGCGGTGGGTGCCGGCCGGCAGGGTGAGGAACGCCTTCGGCCAGGGCACGGCGTCGTACGCGGCGCGGCCCTGATCGATCGTCACCACCTGGTCGCCAATGCCGTGGATGAACAGCATCGCCGCCGGGTCGCCCCGGAACTCCGCCCCCACCTCGCGGGCACTGCCGGCAAGCACGATCCCGGCCTTCAGCCGCGGGTCCCGCCACTTCCCCAGCGCGCCGACCGTGGTCATGCCGCCCAGCGAGTGCCCGCCGGCCGCGATCCGGTCCGGGTCGATCCGGCCGTGCAACGGATCGCCCTGCTTCGCCGCAGCCACCAACAGTGCGTCGAGCACGGCCGTGACGTCCTGCGGCTGGTTGAGCAGGTCCATCACGTCGAGCTTCGCGGCTGCGCCGTTGGTGTACGGGAACGTCGGCGCGGCCACCGCGAACCCGGCCACCACCCAGTTCGCGATCAGGTCCGCGTACTCGGACACGTGGCAGGTGTACCCGTGCACGAACACCACCAGCGGATGCCTGCCCCGGCCGGGTGGCAGGTGGACCTCGGTGGGCAGCGTCCGGTCCGCGCCGCGGGCGAGGTCGAGCCGCACCACCGAGGACGGCTCGACCTCCTGCACCGGCGTCGGCGAGCCGCATCCGGCCAGCATGATGAGTCCCGCAGTGATGATCGCAGTCCGGCGGCGCAACGCACTCTCCCCGTGGTCGTAGGCGTCCTGAAAGGAACTACGCGATGGGGACACACCTCGGTTGCCGCTTGCCACGGGCACACTGCTCGCGGCGGCCGATCGGACCGGAGCCCTAGCGGCCTGTCTCCTGCGCAGGGCCTGCCGCCGGAGTGCGGGCGTCTGATCGACGTCGATGTGAGACCGCTCGTTGCTGTCGGGTCCGCGTCCGGTCGAAGCGCCGGACGGGACCGGCCCTTAGTTTTACGTCGATGCCGTCGGCACCATCACGGCAGTTGCACCGCCCTTCCCCTGCGGCACAACTGATCCGAGGAGTCCGGCCATGGCCGATGACGCGACGCCGATCTTCGACTTCATGCTGGTACGACCGCCGGAGCTGGCCGCGGACGTGCTGATGCGCCGCCGCTACATCCGCGACGAGCTGCTGACCGGCGACCTCGGCGGCCCGGCCGACGTGGACCTGCGCTCGCCGCAGAGCCCGTCGGCGATCGCGGCGCTGGTGTACCGGAAGGTGTTCTGCGAGCCGCAGAACCCGAGCATGGTCGAGGCGTTGCAGGACCTGCACCGGGCGGTGCTGGCGACGCTGCCCGTCCATGTGCCGTTCTGCGGGGACGGCCCGCGGCCGGAGTCCGGCTCGCACCCGTCGACGCACATGCCGCGGTCCTCGATGCCACGAGATGGCGGGTCCGACGGTGACGAGCCGACGATGATGATGCTCGGCGCCGACGAACCGGCCCCGGCCGATCAGCCGCTGCTGCCGCTGGACCTGGCCGACCTGCAACGGCACGCGTACGAGCTGGTCGACGGCCGGTACATCCTGCTGCCGGACCGCTTCGAGGATCTCGACGCGCCGCTGATCGGGCGGCTGGTGGAGGTGCTGCCGCTGCTGACCGAGGCTGCCGCGCCGCCGCCGGAGCCCGCGCCGGGCACACCGCCGGCCGGGGGCGCGCCGCTGGGCCAGAAGCTGTCCGACCGGCTCAGGACGCTGTTCGACGGGGTTCCGGTGGAGGAGATGGTGTTCGCGGGCAACGGCGCGCACACCGAGGCGTACGCACAGACCAAGCGGGTGCTGTTCGACGCCCTCTACACGCTGTATGTGCTGCGCCGCCGGGTGGGCTGCAGTTTCGAGTCCGTCATGGACGGCCTGCAGGCGCTGCACGCCCTGGAGGCGCTGGCGATCGACGAGATCCACGCCCGGGGCAAGGCGAACAAGCTGAGCGCACGCGACCGGGTGGTGCTGCAGCGGCTGGAGCCGGTGTTCCCGGCGCTGCGGAACTGGACCGGCGGCACCTCGGTGGCCGGGTTCCCGCTGGCGGCGACGGCGGCGGACCTGGCCGAGCACCTGGCGGCGCGGCCGGTGGTGCACCTGCTGTTCGCGCGGCTGTTCCACCTGCTGCGGCCGTTCAACGCGATCAAGCCGCTGGGCGTCGGGGATCTGAAGGTCGTCAAGCAGTGGCTGGTGGCCTACCAGGCCGGGGAGATCTCCGACATCCACAACATGATGAAGGGCGAGCACAAGGACCGGGTGCACCGGCGGCTGGAGAAGACCCAGGAGCTGTTCTCGTACAGCTCCAGCGAGTCGTCGGAGACCAGCCGGGACACGCAGTCCGCGGACCGGTTCGAGGTCAAGCGCGAGGCAGAGCAGGTGCTCAAGCAGGACCTGAACGTCAACGCGAGCCTGCGGGCGCAGTACAACTACATGTCCGTGGTGAGTGTGGCCGTCGGGGCCGGGTTCGCCTACAACCGCAACAGCAGCGACCAGCAGAAGGTGGCGCAGAACTTCTCCCGCGAGGTCGTCGACAAGGCCGTGTCGCGGGTGCAGTCGTCGTCGGCGACGCAGCGGTCCACCACGAAGATCTTCGAGACCGAGGAGACGAACACCCACGGTTTCGACAACAAGCAGGGCACCGGCCACGTCTCGGGCATCTACCGCTGGGTGGACAAGCGCTACCGGGCACAGGTGTTCAACTACGGCAAGCGGCTGATGTTCGAGTTCGTGCTGCCGGAGCCGGCGGCGCTGCTGGTGCAGTCGCGGCTGCGGGCGTACGAGGCGAACCTCGATGTGCCGCGCAAGCCGACCGATCCGACGTCGTTGTTCAAGACGCCGAACATCGGGGTGGCCCGGCCGCAGGACATCGACAAGGCGCAGTTCGAGCGGCTGCGGCTCAAGTACGACCTGGGCGAGCTGGCGTATCCGGTGCTGCGCAAGGCGCTGCCGCTGGTGAACATGGAGGGCAAGGCGTTCTTCGCCGAGCAGGGCATCCACGGCAACGATGCCTGGTATGCCACCTCGCACCACTGCAAGCTGGACGCGATCGGCTACGCCGTGGAGCGGATGCGCTTCACGACCCGGATCGGCTTCTCCGACCAGCACGCCGACGACCCGAGGACTCCGCAGGACCGCAACATCGTGCGGATCGCGCTGGACGGCACGACCGTGTGGGAGCAGCAGTTCGCCACGCAGTGGGTGTGGGGCAACAACTTCAGCTGGTCGCCGCCGGGCGGGCCGGTGACGCTGACCCGCGACGCGGTGGACCTGACACTGACGTTCTCCGACGTCAGCGGGTACGAGCTGACGGCCACCGCCGACCTGGTGCTGACCGCCGACGAGCTGCTGCGCTGGCAGACGCAGGTGTTCAAGGCGGCGGAGGCCATCGAGCGCAAGGCCGTCGACGACCACAACCGCGAGCTGAAGACGGCGTACGACGCGGACATGACCACGTACCGCAACCGGCTCGGGCAGCTCGAGGCGACGACGGTGCACGAGCTGATCCAGGGGCAGTCCTCGGCGTACAACCAGGACATGATCATGACCGAGCTGCGGCGGCAGTGCCTGGCGATGCTGGCCAAGGAGTTCGACGCCTACGACGGCGACGACCTGCTCACGTCGATGGAGACGATGGGCGAGCGCACCGTCAACGTCGACTACCAGCAGCTGACCGTCGACGAGTCGGGCGCCCAGCCGATCGCGCAGTTCCGGCCGCAGTCCCGGCCGGTGCCGTATCCGCTGCCGAACACGTACGCCGCGCAGGTCAAGGGGCGTTACATCCAGTTCCTGGAGCAGGCGTTCGAGTGGAACCGGCTCGGCTACGTGTGCTACCCGTACTTCTGGGCCACCCCGCCGAAGTGGATGGAGCTGCTGGCCCGCAACGACGAGGCCGACCCGGAGTACACCGCGTTCCTGCGCGCGGGCGCGGTCAAGGTGCTGGTCGCGGTGTCCCCGGCGTACGACGACGCGGTCCTGCATTTCCTGGCCACCCGCGAACCGTGGGAGGGCGGCCCGGGGCCGGTCATCGGCGACCCGCTGTACCTGCCGCTGTTCGAGGAGCTGCACAAGGCGCAGGACGACCGGTACGGCGCGGTGGCCCAGGGCGAGCCGTGGGAGTTCACGCTGCCCACCTCGCTGGTCTACCTGCACGGCAGCGAGACGGAGCTGCCCGAGATCGCCGCCGAGCAGTGAGCATCCTGATCACGGCCGAGCCCGCCCGGGCGGACATCTTCACCCCGGGCGGGCCGGACGAGGCCGCCGAGCCGCTGCTGCCGCAGGTGCAGCCGCTGGCCGACAGCCTGCTGACGGCGTACCGGGCGCGGGCCGGGCTGTATCACGACGCGCTGACGGCGGAGCTGGGGCGGCAGGGCGACGAGCTGCCGATGAGCTTCGTGCCCAGCGTGGTGATGCCCGACGGCGAGCAGATCCCGATCGACGCCGACCTGTTCCAGACCCTGCTGGAGCTGTACCTGGCCGACGGGTGGGCGCCGCTGGCCGCGATCGGGGCCGGGCTGCGGGAGGCGGCTGGGCCGCAGGGTGTACCGGACCGGCCGATCGCGGGCGTGCCTGCGCTGCCGTGGCTGAAGGCGTACGAGTTCTTCGTGTTCACCCGCAACCTGGTCGCGCTGCTGGTCCGCGAGTCGCTGGCGCGCATCGAGCAGCACGCCGCCACCGCCCTGCAGGCTCGCCGGGCCGCGTCGGCGGAGCAGCTCGAACAGGCCATCCGGGGCGTCTTCATGGTCACCACGACGAAGTCGAAGCCGGCCGGTGTCGCCCGCGGCCCCGGCGCGCCGGTCAGTGTGCCGGTGACGCTCTACCACTTCGACAACCGGGCGCTCATGGACGACCTGACCCGGATCATGAACGACGCGGCCAAGCAGCGGGTGGTCCTCGACGGCCTGGTCCGCGACATCGCGCAGACGCAGCAGCAGCGCCGCGAGGCGCGCACCGCGACGCAGGGCGCGCAGGGCGGCAGCTCCGGCCCGGCCGCGTCCGACTCCGCCGCGCGTGAGCAGACGCTGGCCGTGAAGGAGGGCGAGCAGCAGACCCTGCGGCAGGCCACCGAGGGTCTGCTCACGCAGCTCAAGGCGGTCATCGGGCAGCGGGCGCCGCTGGCGCTGCTGGTCGTCGACGGGCTGCGGCCGGGCTTCCAGCGTGAGGAGCTGGAGGTCAAGCTCGGCCGGGCGCTGTTCGCGCTCCGCGACCAGCTCGCCGAGTTGGGCTCGGGCCTGAATCCGGAGCGCAGCTTCACCGGCGAGGTGCTGCGCGGCGTAGCCGTCGGCGAGCAGGCGCAGGTGTCGCTGGTGGAGGTGCAGAACCTGGCGGTGCCCGCCGCGGGGCCGGAGGCCGCGGTCGCCGCCGCCGCGCTGGCCCGGCTGTCCGCCGACAAGCACCTGTTCTCGCTGGTCCACGAGCAGACGTGGTGGCTGCTGGTGCAGTCCGGGCAGGTGGCGCGGGACAGTTTCGACTACGTGGTGCTGCACCACTACCTCGTCGAGCTGGAGCGGCAGACCGAAGCGCTGGAGGCGGGCACGAAGGCGACCGAGGCGGTGCTCCGCACGATCACCGTGATCTCGGCGGCGCTGTCGATCACGCTGCTGGTGACGCCGCTGGCCGAGCTCGTGCCCGCGCTGGCCGGGCTGTCCTACCTGATCGACATGGCGCTGCTCGCGTACCAGATCCATTCGGTGGTGGGGCAGCTGCGGCAGCTGGACGTGATGCTGTCGGCGGCGCTGCTGGCCCCGGAGGCGTTCGGGCTGGAGCACCTCGCCCAGCTGGGCGACCTGCTGATCGCCCGCGGTGACCTGGGCGCGGGCCTGACCGAGGCGGTGCTGAAGGAGCTGCTGCTGGCGGTCGCGGGCAGCCGGTGGCGGACAACCCGGCGTGCGCTGATCATGCGCGGCTTCTACGCCGACTTGCAGACGCTGCTCGGCGTCGACGGCTGACGGGGGACGTCATGGTCACGCGTGCCGCGCAGCAGAAGATGAGCACCGGGCAGCGGCTCAAGGCCCGCCAGGCGAGCAACGAGCAGGAGGTCCGGCTCACCGTCAAGGCCGTGCTGCCGCCGCCCGGCACCCCGCTGGACGTCAAGGGCGCGCTGAAGGCGCTGCACAAGGTCGGCTCGCTGGCACTGCGGCCCAACATCCGCAAGAAGGTCCTCGCCAAGCTGACCGAGGAGCTGGCCAAGACGCTGCCGCAGACCAGCATCAAGCCGACCGACCTCGGCGCGAAGGACTTCGCCGACCTGGCCGACCGCATGGTGAAGATGCTGGAACGCGCCGGATACGCCGAGTACGGCATCGCCGAGCTGCGCCGCAAACGCGCCGGGCTACGCCACAACTTCGCCGGCGAGCTGTTCGAGCAGCTGGTCCTGAACCACGGGGAGCTGCAGGCGATCTTCCGGGACCTGGCCGAGGACGGGCTGCGCACCGCACTGGACGTGATCACCGCCGAGGCGGTGCTACGCCAGACGCTGTCGGCGGCCGACTACGCCGGAAAAACCCGGCTGCTGACCGCCAAGGGCCAGCCCGCGCTGCTGGACCTGGCGTCGTTCGTCGACAAGAACGGCCGCTCGCTGGTCACGATCGAGCGGGTCGTCGACATCCGCACCCGGGTCGGCAACTCGTGGCGCATGTTCACCGACACCGCGTACGTCGTGCGCTTCACCCCGGTCGGCGGCGGCACGCCACGGGTGATGATCCTGGTGGAGACCGAGATCAAGTTGCCTGCCGCGGCGCGGGACTTCTCCGGGCAGGTCTCCGAGGCGCAGTTCCGGCACGGCGCCGCCGACGAGATCGAGATGCGGGGCCTGGAGTCGGGGGCCAAGCACACCTTCACCCCGGACAACGTGATCTTCGACGTGGGCGGGATCAGCCGCAACGCCGTCACCATCACCCGACGGCGCACCATGACCGCCGCGTTCCGCTACGTCGAGTACGCCGGCGGCGGCCGCGAGCAGTACACCCGGATCGGCCTGTCGGTGCAGGTCGACGAGCTGCGGCGGCTGATCGCGCTGCTGTTCCGGATCTGAGGCCGGCTCAGGTGCGCAGGGTCTGCCGGGGCGAGCGGCCGTACTCCTCGCGGTAGACCGCGGCGAAGCGGCTCAGGCTGGTGAAACCCCAGCGGCGGGCGACCGCGGCCACGGTGTCGCCGCGGGTCGGGTCGGCGTGCTGCAGGTCGCGGTGCGCCCTGGCCAGCCGCACCCGGCGCAGGTACGCCATCGGGGTGCTGTCGGCGTGCCGGGAGAACGCCGCCTGCAGCCCCCGGGAGGAGATCCCGGCCGCCTCGGCGATGTCCTCGACCGTCACCGGCTCGTGCGCGTGCGCGTCGATGAACGCCACGGCGCGGCGCAGCGCCGCGGGTGCGACCCGGCCCGGCTCGCCGACGTATCCGGTGGCGGTGGCCGTGTTGGGGAAGGTCGCGATGGCGGTGGTGGCGGCGAGGTCGACGGCGGCCGCGTGCACCAGCGGGTTGGCCAGCGGCGTCTCCGGAGTGTTGAGCGTGTGGAAGAGGTACGCCATGGTGTCGCGCCAGTGCCGGCCCGCCTCGGCGGAGATCGGGCTCATACCGTCGAAGCGGAAGTCGGCCAGGGCGATGCCGGCGCGGGCCGCGACCCGGGCGACCCGGTCCACGGGCAGGCGCAGCACGCGCAGGTCGAAGTCGCTCCAGCGAATGGTCAGCGGCTGGCCCACCGGGTAGAGGAAGGCCTCGCCGCGCATCGGGCGCAGCTCGTCGCGCCCGGCCCGGACGGTGAGGTCGGCGTTCAGCGACACCACGAACATCAGGTACGGCAGCGGGTCGGTGACCGTCTCCACGGTCGCGGTGTGCCGCACGCTGTCCATGCCCAGCTCCCCGGCCGTCACCACGTGCTGGCGGAACTGGAAGTCCTCAACCCCGCCGACCACCCGGTGCCGGTGCTCGACGTACGACTCGCGGAGGACCTGGTGGGCCACCTCCACGTCCCCGGTCGCGAACTCGCGCGCGCGTATGCGCACGGCAACACCCTCAGCCATGTCACCCATCCCCTGGTGCGGCGGCCCGTCCGAGGTGTTCGGTGCCGGTCGCCTAACCAGGAAACGAGGGTGCGGGGAACGGGGTGTTGCCCAGCGCGCGGGGCAGCAGGACCCGAGCCGCGTTCACGATCGCGTCACCCGGCGAGCGCGGCCGGCCGGGCGACGGTGACGACGGTGCCCTCGTGCCTGGCCTGCTCGGCGGCGAACGTGGCCAGGTGCGAGTTGAGGGTCTGCGCCGGGCCGGACAGGATGCGGGTCCGGTCACCGGTGGCCACGGCGGCGGTGAAGGCGTCCATCAGCCCGGCGTCGCCGCCGCCGTGCCCGCCGGCGGCGTCCGCGCCACCCGCGGTCTCCGGGTCGTGGCTGGTCGCCGTGCCGGTGGTGAAGTCGTGCACGGTCACGCTGACCGCGTCGCAGACCAGCTCGCCGCGGGTGCCGAAGACGCGGGTGCGCCGGTGCCCGCCGGTGTTGAAGGCGTTCATGGTGAACGACGCGGTCACCCCGCCGTCGAACTCCATCGCCACCACCTGGTGGTCGACGACGTCGTTGTCGCACGCGTACACGCAGCGGCCGTAGGGTCCTTCGCGCAGGGCCGCGGTCAGCGCCTGCTCGGTGAAGACGGGCGTCACCACCGACAGCGGCCAGCCGTGGTCACCCCGGGCCAGCCGGTCGCGGTAGAGCCGGGGGGCCGAGTACGGGCAGTCCGGCTCGACGGCACAGTCCAGGCACCGGTCGGCGGCATCCGCCGGACGGTTCTCGGGGCGGAAGTGGCGCAGCCCGCCGAAGCTGGACACCCGGGCGATGTCGCGGCCGACGATGTGCTGCAGCCAGTCCATGTCGTGGCAGGACTTGGCCAGCAGCATGAAGCTGGACAGGTCCGCGCGCCGCCAGTTGCCGCGCACGAACGAGTGCGCCTGGTGCCAGAAGCCGACCGGCTCGTGGTGCTGCACCGACACCACGTCACCGATCGCACCGGCGTCGATCAGGTGCTTGACCAGCCGCGTGTACGGCGCATAGCGCAGCACGTGGCACACGGCGAGCATCACGTCCGCCTCGTGTACCGCGTCGACGATGCGCACGCACTCCTGCGGGGTGGGCGCGAGGGGTTTCTCCAGCATGATGTGCAGCCCGCGACCGGCGGCGGCCACGGCCGGGTCGGCGTGCCCGGCATCCTGGGTGGCGATGACGACCGCGTCGACGGCGAGGTCCCTGTCGGCCAGCAGCCCCTGCCAGTCGTCGTGCGACGCGGCCGGGTCGATGCCGTGGGCGGCGGCGAAGCGGGCGCGCCGGTCCGGGTCGGGCTCGGCGACCGCGACGAACCGCGCCCGGTCGGGATGGGCCAGGGCCCAGCGGGCGTATGCGTTGCCGCGGTCACCCGCGCCGATCAGCGCCAGGCGCACAGGGTTCACGGTGGCTCTCCCGCCCGAAGATCAGTTCCCGGTCCCGGCCACTATAGGAACCGTTTACCGAAGCGGCAAGCCCGCCCGCCTCCGTCGGCCGGGCCCGGAACGTAGCACGTCCCGGGCCCGATGGCGGTCGTCACCGCGCTCCGCCGCACCGAGGCCCCAGGCACGCCCGAGGCTCGGCGGGCCGGAGATCACACGCCCTTGCTGAAGGTGTCGCACTGGCGGCCGTCGCCGCTGCGGTAGCCGTTGTTGAACCAGTCGCTGCGCTGCTTGGCGGTGCCGTGGGTGAACTTCGACTCGTCCACCGGCCCGCCCGACTTCTCCTGGATCTTGTCGTCGCCGATCGCGGCCGCCGCCTCCAGTGCCTGGTCGATGTCCTGCTGGGTGATCGACTTGAAGATCGCGGTGCCCTTGGCGTCCTTGGTCTCCACGGCGTGCTTGGCCCACACCCCGGCCAGGCAGTCGGCCTGCAGCTCCAGCTTCACCGACAGCGCGTTGGCGCTGCCCGGGTCACGCTCGGACTGCCGCTGCACGTCCGCCGAGATGCCCAGCAGGTTCTGCAGGTGGTGGCCGTACTCGTGGGCCAGCACGTACGGCTGGGCGAACTGCCCGTCCGCACCGAAGCGCCGGGCCAGCTCGTCGTAGAACGACAGGTCGATGTACACCTGCTGGTCCGGCGGGCAGTAGAACGGGCCCACCCCGCTGTCGGCCGGGCCGCAGCCGGTGTTCACGGCCTGCGAGAAGAACACCGTGTCGGTCTGCTCGTACGGCTGCCCGAACGTCTGCGGCATCGCCTCGCGCCAGTACGCCTGGATCGAGTTGATGTACAGCGCATTGCGGCACTCGGCGTTTTCCAGGCGGTCCGGGTTCGCCGTCGAGCAGGTCTGGCTCACGCCCGGCCCGCCGTCGTCGCCGCCGCCGAACATCTGCGGGCCGAGGAACGTGCCCACCAGCGCCAGCCCGATCACGATCAGCGTGCCGACGATGCCGCCGCCGACCGGGATCGGGATGCCGCCGAGCCCACCGCCACCACCGCCGCCCCCGGATCCCCGGGCGTCGGTCACCTGGCTGGTATCGATGTCCGCGTTCTCATTGAGGGTCATGCCGCCGCGATACCCCGCGCCGGCTGCCCGTTAACCGGTCACGAGACCCCGGCGAACTCCTTCATGGACACCCGGCACACCGGCTCGCCCTCGACGATGACCGCGTACACCTCCCGGTACCCGGGACCGGCCTCCTTGGTGGTGATCCGGAAGAACGGGTCGCCGTCGCCGACCGAGACGAAGTTGTCCGGCAGGTCGACCTCGGCCAGCGAGTTCCACTGGTGCTCGTCGCGGAACGTCGGGGCCGCGTCGTCGGTGAACCGGTGGTGGTTCTCCCCCAGCCACACCGCCGCGGCCCGGGTGCACGAGCCGTAGTAGGTGCTCTCGTAGTCGTGCCGGGCCGTCGGATAGCCGCCGACCAGCGGGCTGAAGTAGGAGTACTCGTACGGGTAGATGCGGGCGGAGGCGTAGAGGGCCTCGCCCTGGCCGAGCACCGCCGCGCCGATCAGCGCCCAGGCCAGCACCGTACGCCCGGAGTCGAACGAGGCCCGCGCCCAGCGCACCAGCAGCACCGCCGCCAGCACGATCATGCCGGGTGCCACGAACAGGAACTGGCGCAGGCTGTTGTACAGCGTCGAGTGCGCGCCGATGATCAGGGCGAGCGGAAGCAGGATGTACGCGCCGACGAGCAGCAGCCGCCCGTCCAGCCGCCGCCGCCTGGCCACTGCCACGACCGCGGCGACCGCGGCCGCGACGGTCAGCGCGACCACGGGCAGCGGGGAGCCGATCACCAGCCACCAGGGGGCGTAGTACCAGGGCAGCTGGGTGGAGCGGACCATCTCGCCGCCGAACAGGATCTCGTTGTCCCAGTCGTACTTCGCCATCGACTCGACCGACGACATCAGCCCGTCGACCGGGTTGGTCAGCAGGAACGGCCAGAACAGCGACATCACCAGGTAGGCCGTGGTGCCGATGGCGAGCATCGCGGTGAACTGGTTGGTCAGCTCGGTGCGCAGCGCCGCCCCGCGCAGCTTGTATCCGTGCCGCACCCAGAAGCCGAGCCCGACGAGCGCCAGCAGGCCGAACCACAGCAGCGCGTTGACCCGGATCGAACCGGCGAAACCGATCGCCGCACCGACCGCGGCCAGCTCCAGCACCTCGAACCGGCGGTTCGGCTCCGACCAGCGCCGCATGAGCCGCAGCACCAGCCACAGCACCAGCACCATCGCCACGGCAAGCGGGATGTCCTTGGAGTTGTTCATCATCTGGCCGGTGTAGCGCGGGTACAGCGCGAGGCCGACCGCGGCGGCCAGGCCCGCCCACGCGCCGAGCCGGCCGCGGCCGGCCAGCTCCCGGGCCGCCAGCGCGGTGATCAGCATGCCGAGCACGCCGAACAGCCCGTTGACGATGGTGCGGGTGTTCCAGATCTCGCCGGACAGGTGCTGGAAGAACGCCACGATCAGCTCGAACCCGGCGCCGTGCTGGGGCATGTACAGGTAGTCCGGGAAGTCCAGGAACGAGCGGTCGGCGGTGCCGGACAGGTAGAACTTCAGCACCCGGGCGCCGTAGTCGTCCTGCATGTACTCGTCGTAGGTGCGGCCGTGGAAGCGGCCCTGCGCGACGGTGAACCAGGCCATCACCAGCAGCAGGGCGCCCAGCAGCAGGTGCGGCAGCCGCTGCCGCCACCAGGGACCGGCCGGCTGCGTTTCGGGCTCGGGGGCGACGGGCGGGGCGTCGTCGGGGACCACGGCCGCCGGTTCGACGTCGACATCGGACACGAAGCTGCTCCTGAGGTATGGGAACGGGGCGGGCGGCCGGGCCCGTCGCCGCCGGGCCCCGGGTCACCCGGGTCGTGGGAACCGCGCCGCCCGGATCGACGGATTGCCCACCGCAAGATTGTCGCCCAGGGTGCCGCCGAGCACCAGCCACGGCGGCACGCGTCCTCGCCCGGTGCGCTCGATGATCTCCAGCGGGCCGCGGTGGTGCTGCTCAGCCGGGCAGCTGCCCACCGAGCAGCCGGACCGTGAACCCGCCCGGGTCGTGCTGCAGGGAGACGTACGCGCAGATCTGGTGGGCCAGCCACAGGCCCCATCCGCCCGGACTCGCGCCGGGCACCAGGCCGACGAAGGGATCAGCCGGGCCGGGGCCGTGATCGGTCACGGTGACCACGATGCGGCCCGCGGCCGCCCACATCCGCAGCAGCACCGGCGACCCGCCGTGCAGCACCGCGTTCGTGACCGTCTCCGTGGTCGCCAGCAGCAGGCCGCTGAGATCGTCGTCGGGCAGCCCGGCGGTCGCCTGCAGGGCGATGAGCGCGCCGCGGGCCTGCGCCGTCGTCGGGTCGCGCAGTGCGATCGCGGGCGCGGTGTCCTCCAACGGGTCGCGCCACGGCGTCACCCCGGCCGCCAGCACCGCGAACGGGTCCTGGAAGGCGAGGTTGGCGGTGTGGCCGAGCGGCGTCGCGAGGTGCGCGTGGGTCCGCCGCACGAAGTCGAGCACCTCGTCCGGCGCGGTCCGGGTGTCGTACGGGCACAGCCCCCACATCGGGAAGTCGTCGTACGCGTGGTTCACGGCCGCCTCGTAGCGCGCCCACCACTCCCACGGCACGCCCACGCCCGGATGCGGCACGTCACCGGTGACCCGGATCTGGCCCGCTCCGGCCGCCACGTGCGCGGCGAGCATCTCGCGGTAGTGCTTGATCGCCGAGGCCGGGCGCTGGTAATGCACGTCGCCGCAGACGAAGGTCACGCCGCAGTCGGCACCCATGGCATCGCGGACGAGCCGTGCCCGGGGTTCTGCGAACACGGCCACCGTGGGCTCGCCCGCAGCCACACCGTCGCGGAGGAAAGGCACGACGACGGCGAGGAACTCGTCGTCGGAGGCGTAGAACGCCGCCTCATGGAAGAAGCCGCGATGGTCTGCGGCCGCGCCCGTCCTCACGACACCTGCTTCCGCATCGTCGACTCCCCGCACGTCAGGCAGGTACCCCCGACGCGTCCGCCCAACCTAGCACGGGCACGTGAGATCGACTCCGGTTCACGATCACGGCCGGATGCGCTGGGCGTCAGTCCAGCCGTTCGCCGCTGAGGTGCGCGTACACCCCGGCCACCTGCAGCACGCGCAGCGCCATCCCGGCCGTGTTGACCAGGCGCATGCCCCGCCCGGCCCCGACCGCGTCGTTGCGGGCACGCACGAAGGCCCGGATCCCGGACGAGTCGATGAAGGTCACCGCGGCCATGTCCACCTCGAGCGGCAGACCCGGGTGCTCGGCCGCCGCCGCGGACAGCCAGCCCTGCAGGTCGTCCGCCACGGCCAGGTCCACCTCGCCGGCCAGCGCGACGCGCACCACGCCGTCCGAAGCGGCGACGTGGTGGCTCAGCTGGGATGGTGGCAGGCTCACGCGAAGCTTTGTAGCACACGTGCCCGGCCGGGCGCTCCCCGCCTGGTGGACCGGGTCAGCCCCCGACGTGGATGCCCGGCCGCCGGGCCGGGTCGGCGTCGCGCTCGCGCAGGATCTCCCGCACCACCGGCGGGGTGTCGCCGCGCCCGAGGAACAGATAGCGCAGCAGGTGGGTCAGCGGCGAGCCTTCCGACCACTCGAAGTAGCAGTGCGGGCGCACCCCGGTGGTGTCGCGCAACGCCAGCAGGATGGCGGCGATGGCGTTCGGCGCGGCCGGGGCCGACGCCCGCAGCACCCGGTACTGGCCGACCTGCACGCCGGTGACCTGCAGCACGTCGGCGAACATCGACGGGTCCACCACGTCGATCTCCAGGAACAGCACGTCGGCGCGGCCCGGGACCGGGTTCATGCCGCGCTGCTCGCGCTCCTTGCCGGCGTACTCGGCGACGTCACCCGCCTGGCGGCGGTTCGCGATCAGGTTCAGCTGCCCGTCGTGGGCGATCGAGTCGGTCACGAACCGGCGGGCCCGCTCGTCGAACTCGATGTGCTTGACGCGCAGCTCGGTGGTGCGCGCGGCCCGGGAGATCAGCGAGATCACCACGATGGCGGCGATGAACATCGCCGAGATGGCGATACCGTCGGGCTTCTCGCGGATGTTCTCGCCGAGGGCGTACAGCAGCACCAGGGTGAGCACCGCGAACCCGGCGGTCGCCCACTTGCGCCGGTAGCGGGCGGCGGAGATGGTGACCGCCACGCTGCCGGAGACCATCATCGCCAGGATGCCGGTGGCGTACGCCCCGGCCTGCGCCTCGACGTCGGCGCCGAAGGCGATGGTCACCCCGACGCACACGACCGTGTAGACCAGCACCACCGGACGGACCGCCCGGGCCCACTCCGGCGCCATGCCATAGGACGGCAGGTAGCGCGGCACGATGTTGACCAGGCCCGCCATCGCCGACGCGCCCGCGAACCACAGGATCAGGATGGTGCTGACGTCGTAGACCGTGCCGAAGCCCTCGCCCAGGTGCTCGTGCGCGAGATACGCCAGGGCCCGGCCGTTGGCCGCGCCGCCGGGCTCGAACTCCGCCGCCGGGATCAGCACCGTGGTGACGAAGCTCGTCAGCAGCAGGTACACCGACATGATCAGCGCGGCGACGGTCAGCAGCTTGCGGGTGTTGCGCACCCGCGACGCCGTCCGGGCCCGGCCGTCGGTGCCCTCGGCGGCCACCAGCGGCATCATGCTCACGCCGGTCTCGAACCCGGACAGGCCCAGCACCAGCAGCGGGAACGCCAGCACCGCCGGGCCGAGCATCCCGCCGAAGCCGCCCCCGCCGCTGCTCAGCGCATCGGTCCAGCCCGACCACGCGCCGGGCGTGGTGAACACCTCGACCAGGCCGTACACCGCGATCACCGCGTTCAGGCCCAGGAACACCGCCACCAGGGGGATCGCGACGCCGACCGCCTCGCTGAAGCCGAGCAGGAACACCCCGCCGAGGATCAGCAGCAGCACCACCGTGATGGTGACCGCGTGCCCCTCCAGAAAGTGCGGGGCCAGAGGGTTCTCCAGCAGGTGCACCGACGCGTCGGCGGCGGACAGGGTGATCGTGATGATCCACGAGGTGGCCACGAAGCCGAGCAGCACCAGCACGAACGCCTTGCCCCGCCAGAACGGCAGCAGGTCCTCCAGCATCGCCACCGAGCCCTGCCCGTGCGGGCTCTCCTTGGCCACCCGCCGGTACATCGGCAGCATGCCCAGCAGCGTCAGCGCCACGATCAGCAGCGTCGCCAGCGGCGACAGCGCGCCGGCCGCGGTCGCCGCGATCGCGGGCAGGTAAGCCAGCGTGGAGAAGTAGTCGACACCGGTCAGGCACATCACCTTCCACCAGGCCTGCGGCTTGGCGTGGCTCTCGTCGGCCTCCGGCCCGACCGGCTGCACCCGGTGCTGCAACAGCCAGCCACCGAGCCGCCCGGCCGGTGCGAGCGCCCCCTCGGGACTGTCGACGACGGCGGGAATGGCGTACTCGACTGCCTTGCCGATGGTGGTGTCGCTGCTCATGACCTTCTCTTACCGGTGTGCGAACCCGACTCGCGAACAGGGGACACCCTAGGCCCGCCGGTCACGTCCTGCGCACCCGCTCCGCCGTCGGGGGCGCTGTGTACGCTCCCGGCGGCAGGCCGTAGCGCAGAGGTCGTCGCGCCACTTCGCGCAGTTGGAGGACGCCGGTTCGAATCCGGCCGGCCTGCCACCCACCGTCGGAGGAGGTGTGCGGATGATCACGCTGCTGCGGCCTGACCTGACGCAGTGGCGGCGCATCCGCGACCGCATGCCCTCCCCTGCGGCGGTCGCCGCCGCCGCGAGCGCCCGCGCCGCCGGTGACTGGCGCGCGGCCGCCGCGTTCGCCGACGCCGACATCGAGGTGGATCTGGACGCGGTACGGGAGCGCTTCGGCACGCAGGCCGCGGCCGACGTCGACGCCGATCTCCACCACCTGGCCCTGGACCTGCTGCTCTGGCACCTGCCCCGGCATCAGGGCGGGATGACCACGCTGCGGGCCCGGACCAGCGCCGTGCTCGCGCCGCGTGCCGTCGACCACGGCACCCCGCTGATCCGGGTGCGCCTGCCGCTGTCGCCGACCGGCCCGCAACGGCTGCGCGTGGACGTGAGGACGCTCAGCGAGCTGGAATGGCACCGCTGGTACGTGGCACCGCGCCACACCTGGGACGTACGCGAGACCGCGGCGCTGCGTACCGCGTGGGGGTGCGCGGCGGACCGGCCGCCGCTGCTCGCACCCGACGGCTCGCCGCTGCCCTGGTCCGCGCTGGGCACCGGCGACGACGCGGCGGCCGCGACCGAACGCGTCTACCTGATGCTGGCCGCGGGCGAGCACGCCGCCGCGTGGCGCGCCTGCGGCATCGAGATCCCGTTCGCAGACACCAAGGCGCTGCAGCGCGGCTCCGCCGGGCCGACCTGCCCGGTCGGGCTCGCCGACGAGATCCGCGCCGCGGCCGCGACGTTCGCGCAGCGCCCCCGGTTTCCCGCCGAGCGGGTGGATACGCTGTTCGGGGCACATCTCAACGTGAGCGTCGGCGACGAGCTGATCGCGGCGGAATCCGACCCGCACGAATACAACGAGGGCCCGCCACAGGTCGCGAGCGGCCCCGTCCCGGCCGACCTGGCCCTGCTCCACGCCGGGCTGCTGACCCCCGCCGACCTGCACCCGCTACTGCGCGCCGCCCTGTTCCCGGCCCTGCCGCACCCAGCCCCGCACAGGCCGGTCGGCCGCACGCCGGTCCGCCCCGGACCTACGGCCGCCCCGGACGCCACCGGGCATGCGGTCAGCGCCTCGCCTCCGGATGTCGCCGGGCCTGTGGACGCTGCCATCGGCTCGGGCGTGCCGTCCGGTCGTGCACCGGAACCGACGGCGGGTGAGCCCGGTGCACCGGAACCGACGGCGGGTGAGCCCGGTGCACCGGTCCGGGTGCGCTGCCGGGGCGAGTGGCATGTCGTGAGGGTGCGGGACGGGGCGCTGCGGCTGCACGACCACGATGCCGGCGAACTGCGCCGGGAGCAGACGCTGCGGGTGCTGGGCGGGCCGGGCGCGGGCTGCTTCGCGGTACGCGACACCTGGCTGACCGGGGTCGGCAAGCTGCCGAAGGCGCTCACCGCCCAGCGCAGGCGGGTGCGCGAGCAGATGCTCGACGGCGACACCGGTTGGCTGCTCGACGCCCTCGACCGGGGTGTGGTCGATCCGCTGATGCGCGACGGCGGCGGCTGGTCGCTGCGGCACATGGCGATGTGGGTCGACCACGCCCGGCTGTTGCCGCTGCTCGACGCCGCGGGCCTGCCCGTGGACGTGCCCGACCGCATCGGCCGCACCCCGCTGTACGTGGCCGTGATGAACGGCGGCGACCCCGCGCTGATCCGCGCGCTGCTCGACGCGGGCGCGGACCTGCACGCGGAGACGGTTCACGGCGCCAGTCCGAGCAGCGTCGCCCACGATCACGCACGCCGCGACGACCTGGCGTTTCTCAGGCATTGGCGCAGCGGAGGCGACGCAGTCGCCCGGCCCTGACCCTCAGGCGCGTCGCTGCTCCGGTGTGATCACGCGCAGCTGGAGCATGGCGGCGAAGCGGGCCTCCGGATCGGTCAGGTCCAGGCCGCCGACCTCGGCCAGGCGGCGCAGCCGGTAGCGGAACGTGTTCGGGTGCACGTACATCGCCGCCGACGCCGCGATGACGTCGCCGAACGCGTCCAGCCACGCCCGCAGGGTGTCCACCAGATTCGTGTGGTGCTGCTCGTCGTACGCGAACAGCCGCGCGACCGGCCCGGTCGGGGTGTCCCCGCGCGCCGCCACCAGGTCGCGCAGCTCCAGCACCAGCGACTCCACGTGCACGTCGGACAACCGCGCCACGCGGTGCCCGCGGGAGCCGTGCGCCGGGCCGGAGCGCAGCACCCGCAGCGCCCGGTCGGCCCCGGCCCGCGCGTCGGCGAGCCCGCCCGCGTCCGCCGCCACCGCGCCGATGCCGATCACCGCGCGCACCCGGTCGCCGACCCGGTCGAGGAAGTCGGTGGCGATGCGCAGCGCGCGCTGTTCGCCGTCGCCGTCGCGGGCCACCGGCAGCAGGCCGTACGCGACGTCGCCGACCAGCGCCGCGACGCAGCGCGGATGCACGGCGGTGAGGTGCATGGCCATGCCGTCGGCCAGGCGCTGGCGTTCGGTGGCGAGGTTGACGTCCGCGCCGATCGACTCGTCGCCGGGCGGCAGCATGGCCAGCGCCAGCACGACCACGGGCTGGTCGGCCAGGCCGAGGCGGTGCAGGGCCTCGCGCGCTCCCGCGCCGCCCTCCAGGGCCGTGCTCAGCAGGTCGGCACGCAGCCGCCGGGCCACGTCCGCGCCGGCCCGGATACGCAGCATGTGCAGTGCGACGAGGCGGGCCGCGTCGCGCAGCGCCTGGTTGCGCTCGCCGCTCAACGGCTCGCGCACGGCCGCCCAGATCGAGCCGAGCACCTCGTCGCCGGCCCGCACTGCCATCGCCACCCGCGGCACGCTGAACCCCCCCGGCTCGCCCGGCGGCTCGACGAACACCGGCTCGTCACTGCGGTACAGGTCGCGGAACACGCCGCGCTCGGCCAGCAGCCGCGAATACTGCTCGGGCACCTGGCGGCCCAGGATCGTCTCCACCCGGGACGGGTCGGCCTCGTCCTGCCGGCCGGAGAACGCCAGCACGCGGGAACTGCGGTCCTCGATCGTAACCGGCGCGTCGAGCAGCGCCGCGACCGCGTTGGCCAGGGCGAACAGGTCACCTGAGGGCATGCCCCCGATGGTCTGCGGCTCGGCGTCGCCGATGTCGCCCTCGGCCAGCAGCGCCCGCAGCAGCGCGGCCAGCTGTGCCCACGACGCGCCGCGGGTCAGCGCGAGCAGCGCCACGCCCGACTCGTCGGCGGCCTGCCTGAGCTCCGGGGTCAGCACCAGCGGCGCGCGCAGCACGAGGGCGGTCGCGTCATGCCGGCCCAGGGTGTGCAGCAGCGCCGCTACCTCGACTGATTCGCGCAGGCCGATGCCGAGCACGAGGGCGCGCTGCGGCAGCACCGGCTCTTCCAGGGGATCGTGGATGGCGACGCCGCCGATGTCGCCGCCGCGGTCCGCGTCGCCGTGGACCAGTTCGAGCAGCGTCGCGCCGAGGTCGTCGAGCACGCGGCCGAGCGTGGCCTGGGAGCGCAGGTTCATCTTCACAGGGGCGAGCACCGTCCGAACATAAGAGCAGGACAGTCAGGCTAGTTCGTCCTACCCGACAACACCAGGCCCCCGTTTCGTGCCCCGGTACGACCCCGGCGCCGACCTGCCCCGCCAAGATCGCTCGATTTGCCAGGCACTCGTGCGAATCATGGAACGCCATACGCCCATGTGCCGGGCAAGTCGATCGATCTTGGCGCGTGGAGCACCGCGTGGAGCACCGCGCGGGGTCAGTGCGGGGCGGTCAGGAGGTCTGCGGTGAGGGCGGTGAGCAGGGCCGTGCGGCCGGGGAGTTCGGCGATCAGGACGTGCTCGTCGTCGGCGTGCGCGCCGCCGCCGACCGCACCGAGGCCGTCGAGGGTGGGCGTGCCGACGCCCGCGGTGAAGTTGCCGTCCGATGCCCCACCGACCGCGGTGCAGGTCAGCGGGGGCAGTCCGAGGTCCGCGGCGAGCTTGCCGGCCCGGGCGTACAGGGCTGCCGACGACGCCCCGTCCAGCGGCGGCCGGTTCGGGCCGCCGAGCACCTCCAATGCCGCCGCATGGTTGGGAAGGGCACCTTCCTCTACATATAGCGATGTGAAGGTGCCCTTCCTTTCCAGGCCGAGGAGGGTGGTGTGGATGCGGGACTGTTCGGCGGTGGTGCGGACGCGGACGTCGACGGCGAACTCGCCGGTGGCGGGGACGGTGTTGGTGGTGGTGCCGGAGGTCATCAGGGTCGGGGTGACGGTGGTGCCGGCAGACGGGTCGGCCAGAGCGGCGACGGCGAGGACCGCTTCGGCGAGGGCGATGGTGGTGTTGACGCCGCGTTCGGGTTCGAGGCCGGCGTGCGCGGCACGGCCGGTGGCGCGCACCCGGTAGAGGGAGACGCCCTTGCGCTCGGTCTTCAGCGCACCGCCCGGGGCGGAGGCCTCCAGGACCAGCGCCGCGGCGCAGCCCTTGGCGGCCTGCTCGACCAGGGTCCGGGAGCTGGGCGAGCCCAGTTCCTCGTCACCGGTGACCAGGATCGTCACGCCGTCGCGGTCCGGCAGCGCGGCCACCGCATGGAAGATCATGGCCAGCCCAGCCTTCATGTCGAAGCAGCCCGGCCCGCGCAGCACCCCGCCGTCCACCGTGAACGGGTGGGCGGCCAGCGAGCCGATCGGCCAGACCGTGTCGTGGTGGCCGAGCAGCAGCACCCGCGCCGGCCCGGCGCCGAAGCGCCAGCGCAGGTGCGTACGCCCGTCCCGCACGATGCGTTCCGGCGCGACGCCGAGGCGGTGGCCGCCGACACGGGCCACCACCTCGGCGCTACGCGTGACCGCGGCCAGGTCGTCCGACGGGGACTCGCAGCAGACGAGTTCCCCGATGTCCGACAGCAGTCCCGGCAGCGCGTCCTGCATCCGCGTGAGCAGCGACATCAGCCGACCTTGGGGGTGGCCCGCACGCCGAAGTGCACGTACTGCTCGCCGGTGGGCAGGGCGTAGAACGTGACCGGGGTCCAGGTCTGCTGGCCCGGCTCGCGCACCACGTACAGGTCCGGCGCGACCGGGGTCAGCGTGAACTCGTGCACGGGCGTCGGCATCAGCTCGGCGATCGGCCCGGTGATGGTCACTCGCAGCAGCCCGTCGGCGAGCACGTCCATCCGGGAACCGGCCCGCTCGTACACGCCGACGTACGGCGCTAGGTCCGACTCGGCGGGTTCGGCCGGCGGCGCCAGCGGGTGCGGCATGGCCACCCCGGCGAGCTCGGCGAAGATCTCCCGATACAGCTCCTCGTACAGGTCGCGGGCGTTGCCGCCGTTGGTGAGCATGGTGACCGCGAGACCTTGGGCGGGGAGCATGCGCAGGAACGCGGCCTGCCCGATGGTGTTGCCGTCGTGGCCGATCAGGCGTGCGCCGTCCCAGCCGAACCGGATCCAGCCCAGGCCCCACGAGTCGCCGAGCGAGTGCTTGTCGGGCAGGTCGGCGTGCCGCTCCGCCATCGCGGCGGTGCTGTCCGCGCTCAGCACGCGGGTGCCGTCGGCGGCGAGGCCGCCGGTGAGGTGCATCCGCGCGAAGGCGAGCACGTCGGCGGTGCTGGCGCTGATCAGGCCGGCCGGGCCCAGCGCGCGCGGCAGGCCCCAGACCGGGGCGCGCAGCTGCTCGCCGTCCGGGCCTGCCACGTGGCCCACGGCGGCGCGGTGCAGCAGCGCCTCCTCGGGCAGGGTGCCGGTGCGGGTCAGGCCGAGCGGGGTGAACAGCCGGTCCCGCATCGCCGCGTCCCAGGTGCCGCCGGTGAGCCGCTCGATGACGTACCCGGCCAGCGAGAACCCGGCATTGCAGTAGGACCACGTCGCACCGAGCGGGTGGTTCTGCGCGACGTCGGCCAGCAGCGCGGTGTACTTCTCCAGGCAGTCGTCGCCGCGGCCCGTGTCGTCGAACACGTCGCCGTCGATGCCGCTGGTGTGCGTCAGCAGGTGCCGCATGGTGACCTGCTTGGCCACGTCCGGGTCGGACAGCCGCAGCTCGGGCAGCACCTGCGCGAGCGGGGCGTCGAGGTCGAGCAGCCCCTCGTCGGCCAGCTGCAGCGCGACGGTGGCGGTCCACACCTTCGAGATCGAGCCGATCTGGAACACCGAGTCGGTGGTGGCGGCCACGCCGGTGTCGCGGTTGAGCACGCCGTACGCGGCCTCGGCGAGCTCGTCGGGCCGCCCGTCGGCGCCCACCCGCAGGATGCCCAGCGCCGCGCCGGGCACCTTGTGCTTGGCGGCCAGCGCGGACAGGCGGCGCTGCCAGTGGGCGGCGTCGAGCGGCGGGCGACCGGTCCCGGCGTACCGCTCGACCCAGTCAACCACGCGGCGGTTGAAGTCGACCCGGTGCGACGGGCGGCCGTCGAGGATGAACAGGTGCGAGCCCTCCGGGTACAGCACGAGGCTGGTCGGCACGCCGTTCTCACGCAGCGCGGAGTGCCATTGCTGGGCCTGCCCGACGGGGCAGAGCAGGTCGGCGCCGCCGTGCACCACGAGGGTCGGCGTACGCACCTGGTCCACCTGCGCGAACGGCGACATCGCCGCGTACCGGGCCGGGTCGCGCCACGGCTGGCCGCCGAGCTCGTGCTCGGCCAGGAAGTGACCCTGGTCGGAGGTGCCCGCCATGCTGCCCAGGTCGCTGACGACACCGCCCGCCACGGCCGCCGCGAAGCGCCCGTCGCGGCTGGTCAGATAGCAGGTCATGAACCCGCCGTAGCTGTAGCCGGCGACCGCGAGCCGCGCCGGGTCCGCGAGCCCTTCGGCGACGAGCTGGTCGAGCGGCTCCAGGAAGTCCTTGGCGTCCGCGTCGCCCCACGCGCCGACCACGGCGTTGAAGAAGCGCTCGCCATAGCCGTCGCTGCCGCGCGGGTTGAGCAGCAGCACCGTCCAGCCGCGGGCGGCGAGCTCCTGGTGGTAGAGGTGGATCTCGTCGGCGGCGCCGTTCCACGCGTTGTGCGGGCCGCCGTGGATGTCCAGCAGCAGCGGCCGCGGGCCGGTCGCCGCGGGGTCGCGCACCAGCCAGCCGTGCACCACCGTGCCGTCGGAGACGGTGAACTCGCGCTCCTCGCGGGTGAACAGACCGGACAGGTCGGGGCCGTGCGAGCTGCGCACCTGACGCGTGCCGGTGCCCGGGTCCACGGTCACGATCTCGCCGTACGACGCCGGTGTGCCGAGCACGACGGCCGCGGTGTCCCCGGCGACCGTCATCCCGGACACGTTGTGCCCGGCCTCGGCGACGACCGGGCGGGGCGTGCCGCCGTCGACGTCCACGGCGTACAGGTGGGTGCAGCCGCGGTCACGGACGCAGAACAGCACGGTGCGTCCGCCGTCCACGAGCCGCGGCACCGCGCCGGGGTACCCCGGTCCGCCCGGCATGACGTTGCGGTCCAGCGCCGCGGCCAGGTCGACGACCGGGCCGCCGTCCAGCGGCAGCCGCAGCAGCCCGGCGTGGCCGACCGGCCCGTCGAGCGCGCCGACGACCAGCAGGCTCTGTCCGTCGGCGGTCCACAAGGCCGGTCCCGCGACCCCGTCGGCGAGCCCGACCTGCTGCGGGACGGCGGCCGGGTCGGTGACGTCGAGGACGTGCACCGGCACGCGGATGTGTACGTCGGCGTCGGGCGCGGTCGCCGCGGCGAAGGCGAGCCTGGTGCCGTCGGGCGACCAGGACGGGTCACCGGCGTGCCAGTCCCCGTCGGTCACCTGGCGCACCTGGCCCGTGACGACGTCGAGCACGTGCAGGTGCCGCCGTACCGCGCGCAGCAGGCCCGTGCCGTCGGCCTGGTAATCGAGGCGGTCCGCCACCACCGGCGCCTGGGCCCGGCGGGCCCGCGCCTGGTCGTCCTCACCGGCACCGGCGTGCGCGTCCACCGGCGCGCCGAACGCGATGCGGGTGCCGTCCGGGCTCCACACCGGAGCCCCCGCGCCTAGCGGCAGGGTGGTCAGCCGGGTCGGCTCTCCGCCCGCCGCGGGCAGCAGCCACAGCTGTGCCGGGCCGTCCTGGGCGCGCAGGAACGCGAACCGGGTGCCGTCCGGCGACCACGCCGGAGCGGAGTCGGCGTCCCCGCGCGTGAGCTGCTCGGCCTCGCCCTCCCCGGTGCCGACGCGCCAGATCGCGTGCCGGTTGCGGTCGGCCCCGGTGTCCGCGGTGCGCAGCACGTACAGGATCGAGCCGCCGTCGGGCGACAGTGCGGGCTGCTCGGGCACCGCGAACATGGTCAGATCGTCGATTCGCTGGCGTGTGGTCACCGGGATCTCCTCGCAGGTCGGTCAGGTCGGTGTCGTCGCGCCGCCCGGTGAGGCGGCGGCTGCTTCGTCGGGTGGGACCGCGGCCGGGTCGGCGGCGGACCCGTGGATCAGGACCGCGGGTCGCCCGGCGGACCGCCGGGCGGGGGTGTGTCCGCCCGGTCGGCGGCGCGATCGGCGAAGTGGCAGGCGGCGCGGTTGCGGCGGCCGTCGCCGGTGGGCGCGGCGTCGCGGCACACCGCGCGGTCCGCATGCACCAGCGGCCCGGCCGGGCAGCGCGGGTGGAACCGGCAGCCGGACGGCGGGTGGTGCGGGTCGGCCGGTTCGGCATCGGCGACCTGCGCAGGCGCGGTGTCCAGGTCCGCCGGGGCGGACCGGCCCGGCCGCCGTGCCGCGGCCAGCAGTTCTCGGGTGTACGGGTGCTGCGGGTCCTGCAGCACCGACTCGGCCGGCCCGTACTCAACGATCCGGCCCAGGTACATCACCGCGATGTAGTCGCTGACGTAGCGCACCACGGCCAGGTCGTGCGTGATGAACAGCATCGACAGCCGCAGGCTGCGGTGCAGGTCGCGCACCAGGTTCAGCACGGTGCCCTGGATGGACACGTCCAGAGCCGACGTGATCTCGTCGGCGATCACGACATCGGGCCGGCCGGCCAGCGCCCGCGCCAGCGCGACCCGCTGCCGCTGCCCGCCGGACAGCTCGGCCGGGTAGCACCCGGCGCGGTCGGCAGGCAGGTCCACCAGTTCCAGCAGCCTGGCCACCTCGTCGCGGCGGCCCGCGGCACCCGGCACCGCCCCGCGCGGAATCGCCTCGGCGATCGAGGAGCCGATCGTCATCCGCGGGTCGAGCGAGGAGTACGGGTCCTGGAACACCATCTGCAGCGGCCGCCGCCCGCGGGGCCGCAGCGGCCGCCCGTCGAGCAGAATCCGCCCACCGGACACGGGAGTCAATCCGACCGCGGCTCTGGCCAGCGTCGACTTGCCGGAACCGGACTCGCCGACGAGCCCGACGACCGCACCGGACGGCACGGTCAGGCTCACCCCGTCGACCGCGGTCATGGCCCGCCGCCCGTTGCCGAATCGGACGGTGACGTCCTCGAAGGCCAGCTCGCTCATCGCCCCTCCCCCTCCGTCGCGGCGGACAGCACCGCTGCGCCGGCCCGCACCGGTTCGGGTAGCTCGCCGGCGTGCCAGCACGCCACGCGCCCGCCGAGACCGTCGTCGAGCAGCGCAGGATCGGCCCGCACGCAGTGGTCGTCGGCCAGCGGGCAGCGCGGCGCGAAGGCGCAGCCCGGCGGCGGTGCGGCCGGGTCCGCGGGCCGGCCGGGGATCACGACCAGCGGCTGGTCGCGGTCGGTGGCCAGGTCCGGCACGGCGCCGAGCAGCGCCCGGGTGTACGGGTGCCGCGCGCCGTCCCGCAGCTGCGCCGCGGGCAGGTCCTCGACGATACGGCCCGCGTACATGACCAGCACCCGGTCGCAGACCTGCTCGACGACGCCGATGTCGTGGCTGATCAGCAGCATGGCGACGTCGTCCGCGGCACGCACGGCGGCCAGCAGCGCGAGCACCTGGCGCTGCACCGTCACGTCGAGCGCGGTCGTCGGCTCGTCCGCGATGATCAGTTTCGGCTCGCCCATCAGGCCCATGCCGATCATGGCCCGCTGCCGCATACCGCCCGAGAACTCGTGCGGGAACTGGCGCGCCCGCCGCGCCGCCCCCGGGATGCGCACCGCGCGCAGCCGGTCGACGGCGCGGGCCAGCGCCGGACCGCGCCGGTCGCCCAGGTGCTGCTCGGCCACCTCGGCGAGCTGTCGGCCGATCCGCTGCACCGGGTTGAACGAGGTCGTCGGGTCCTGGAAGACCATGGCCAGGGACGTGCCGAGCAGCCGCGGCCGGGCCCGGGGCGGGGTCCGCAGCAGGTCGTCGCCGAGGAAATCCAGCCGCCGTGCTGCGACGCGCCCCGGCTGTTCGATCAGCTGGGCGACGGCGAGCGCGGTCAGGCTCTTGCCGGACCCCGACTCCCCCACGATGCCGACCGCCTCACCGCGCCGCAGCGTGAACCCCACCCCGCGGACCGGCGTGACCGTGCCGAAGGAGACCTTCAGGTCCTCCACCACCAGCACCGCCTCGCTCTGCCCGGTGCGGTCCACCGGCGCGGGCGGACCGTCCTCGAAGGAATCGCCGCGAACGGTCCCGGTCGGCGTACGCGGCCCGACGGCCTTCGCCGCGGCCTCGCCGACCAGGTTGAACGCGAGCCCTGCCAGCACCACGGCCACGCCGGGCACCAGCGCCGCGGCCGGATTGAGGTAGATGCCGTTGAGGCCTTCGCCGAGCAGCCGCCCCCAGTCGTAGCCGGGTGCCTGCACGCCCAGGCCCAGGAACGACAGGCCCGCGAAGGCCAGCAGCGAACCGCCCGCCGCCATCGTCGCGTTCACCAGGAGCGGCTCGGCGATGTTCGGCAGCACATGGCGCAGCAGCACGCGGAAGCGCCCGACCCCGGCGATGCGGGCGGCCGCCACGAAGTCGCGGCCGGCGACGGTCGCGGACAGGGTCTGCGTCAGCCGGGCGAAGCCCGGTGCGATGGCCAGCCCGATGGCCGGCACCGCGCCGCTCGCACCCGCTCCGAAGATCACCGCGAAGGACAGGGCCAGCAGCAGTCCGGGAAAGGCCACCGCGATGTTCACCGCGGCGGTGACCAGGCGGCCCAGTCGCGGGCCGAGCAGCAGCGGCGCGGTGCCGAGCAGCAGCCCGACGGCCACGCCCAGGGCGGTCGCCAGCAGCGCCAGCTGCACCGAGGTACGTGTGGCGACCAGCACCCGGAAGAAGATGTCCCGGCCCAGGTTGTCGGTGCCCGCCCAGTGCTGCGCCGACGCCGGCTGCAGGATGCGCGCCGTGTCGACCTCGTCGGCCCGCCCGCCCCACAGCAGCGGCGCGAGCACCGCCAGCAGCAGCACCGCACCCAGCAGCACGGCCGCGGCCGCGCCCACCGGCGTGCGCAGCACACCCGCCCACCTCGCCCGCGACGTCACCGCTCAGCTCTCCCTGATCGTGGAACGGGGGTCGAGCAGCGCCAGCGCCACGTCGACCACGAGGTTGACCAGCAGCACGCCCAGGCCGTACACCAGCACCACGGCCTGCACCACCGGGTAGTCCTTGGCCAGGATCGAGCTGACGATGGTGCTGCCCAGGCCCGGCCAGGCGAACACGTTCTCGGCCAGCACCGTGCCGGCGACCATCCCGCCCAGCAGCAACCCGCCCACCGTGATGGTGGCGGTGAGCGCGTTGGGCAGCGCGTGCCGCAGATAGACCCGCCGATCCGGCAGGCGTTTGGCCCGCGCGGTGCGGATGTACTCGGCCTGCAGCACCGCGAGCGTCTCCACCCGCACGATGCGGGCCAGCACCGACGCCGGGCCGAGCGACAGGGCCAGCACCGGCAGCACGTACGACGACGCGCCCTGGCGCATCGCCACCGGCGCCCAGCCCAGCTCGACGCTGAACACGTAGACCAGCCCGACCGCGACCAGGAACTCGGGCACCACCGCGAGCAGCACGCTGCCGGAGGTGAACGCCAGCTCCACCGGTCTGCGGCGACCGCCCCGGGTCAGCACCGCCATGGCCAGGCCCAGTGGGATCGACACGACGACCGCGAGGGCGAAGGCGAGCACGGCCAGCTCGGCCGTGGCGGGCAGGCGGTCGCCGATCACCTGCGACACCGGCATGCCCGACAGCATCGAGGTGCCGAAGTCACCGCTGAACAGGTGGCGCAGGTAGTCGGCGTACTGCTGCCAGAGCGGGTTGTTCAGGCCCAGCGCCTCGCGGCGGGCCTCGACCAGCTCCACCGGCGCGGTGTTGCCCAGCGCGGCCCGGACCGGGTCGCCCGGGATGAGGTGGATCATCAGGAATGCGCCGGTGACGAGCACCCAGACCGAGACGAGCAGCTGACCGAGGCGGCGCGCTGCGAAGCGGAGCCAGGGGTTGCCGAGCAGGTGCGCGAACACGGCGGTGGAGGCGGTAGTGCTGCTCACCGGCATGGCCTCCGTCACGTCATCGGGTTCGGTGATCAGATCCTGCCCGCCCGCCCGCCGCCCGGTCTTGGTACGCCGGCACAAGTCAGCCCGGTCGACCCTGTCCGCTCGCACCACTGCCGTCAGGGGCGGGCCGGAAAAACAACCGTGCCATGACCCGCCCTGAGGTGCGGGTCATGGCACGGTCGGCCGATACGGCGGTCAGGCGAGCATGCGGATCGAGCCGGGGGTGACGCTGCCCTGGCTCAGCTCGAACTCGGCGCCCTTGCCGAAGACCGGCACCGTCGAGTCCACGAACGGCACCACGTCGAGCCGCTTGAACAGCGCCTCCTCGGCGGCCTGCCACTTGTCGCAGCCACCGCTGCCCGCGATCGCCGACGCCGCCTGCACGTTCGCCGTGTAGTCGGCGTTGTCGATCGAGGCCAGGTTGACGCCGTTGGGCGGCGTCGCGCCGGACAGGAACGGCACCAGCTGGGTCGGCACGTTCACCCCGAGCGGCAGGATCGCCGCCTGCCACGCGCCCTGCCCGCCGACCACCAGCTGCCCGACCTCGGCGTCGCTGAGCCCCTTGACGGTGACCTCTGCGCCGAGCGCCGTCCACTCCTTCTGCATCAGCTCCGCCGCGGCCTGGGTGCCCTGGCCGACGCTGGTCGGGAAGTAGAGCAGCAGGGCGAGCTTCTGCCCGTTCTTGGCGCGCACCCCGTCGGCACCCGCCGTCCAGCCTGCGGCGTCCAGGGCGGCCTTCGCCGCGGTCGCGTCCTTGGCGGGCAGCAGCGACGCTGCCTTGCCCGGCGGGCAGGGGCCACCCGGCGAGACCAGTCCCGCCGAGCGCCGCCCGGTGCCGCTGGTGACGACCTGGCCGAGCTGGTCGAGGTCGAGCGCCTGGGTGAGCGCGCGCCGGACACCCTCGTCCGCACCCGCCATGCCCTTCTTCTGGTTGAACCACAGCTCGCCGAGCGGCGCGGCGACGACCCGCTCGTGCAGCTTCGACGCCCGCAGGCGCTGCTGGTCCGGGCCGACCATGACGGCCGCGTTCACCTCGCCGGACAGCAGCAGGTTCGCGGCGGTGGTCCCGTTGGCGACCACCCGCAGCACGACCTTGTCGGGCAGGCCCGCCTGGTCCTTCTTCCAGTCGCCGGGACCCCACGCGTACTCCTTGCGCCGGGTCAGCGTGTAGTGGTCGCCGGCCACGGCCTCGGTGAGGGTGAACATGCCGGTGCCGTCGGAGCCCTGCTTGAGCTGGTCGCGCGCGGCCATGCCCTTCTTGCAGACGATCGGCAGCCCGCCGACGTTGCGGTCCAGGAACGGGTCGGGCGCGGGCGAGGTCACCGTGACCGTGCCGGCCGCGTCGTCTCCGGCAGCGGTCGCGCCCGGCGGCACGTAGACGCCGATACGGGTGGACGCGTTCTTCGGGTCGCCGACGAAGGTGATGTTCGCGGCGATGTCGGTGGCGGTCAGCGGGCTGCCGTCGCCGCAGGTGACACCCTTGCGCAGGGTGAACGTCGCGGACGTGGTGGTCGCGTCCCACTTCTCGGCGAGGCCCGCGACCAGGCTGCCCTTCTCGTCGACGTTGAGCAGCGAGTCGTACAGGAACCGGCCCGCCTGCAGGGCGGTGGACAGCGAGGTGAAGTGCGGGTCGAGGGTGCCCGGGTCGGATGCCAGCACCAGGGTGAAAGTCTTGCCGTCGGCATAGGACCCGCCGCTCGCGGGCTGCCCACCGCCGCCGCAGGCGGCGAGCGCCAGGGTCAGCGCGCCCGCCGCCGTGACCGTCGTTATCGATCTCATCGTGCCTCCAGTAGCAGGGTTGTGGGGCGCAGCCTGCCCGCAGCGGCGGCGGCTGTGGTTCGTGCCGGACGACCGGCCCAGGCCGGCTCCGTATGCCGGACCGAAGGGTCAGGCCGTGCGCCGGGTGGCGCGTCCGCTGTGGACGTAACGGGCCCGGCCGCCGTCGTCGCCGACGAAGGCCTGCGGCAGGTGCACGCCGTGGGTCGGCTCGACGGGCAGGAAGACGTCGCCGTGCAGGTGCACCAGCTCGCTGCGCTCGGACTTGCCGCCGAGGTCGGCGAGAATGCCGCGGGGCGTCTGCTCCAGCCAGAGCCGGCCGTCGCCGTCCTGCGTCACCACCAGCTCGCCCACCTCGGAGGTGTACGTACCCAGATAGCGGGCCGCATCGACCGGCTGCGGATCGTTGGGCGGCACCGGCAGCGCGGGCATCTCGATCCCGGCCAGCTCGCGCAGCAGCCGCGGGAACAGCTCGGTGTACAGCGCGAACGGATTGCCGCCGTTGACGTTCAGCGCGATCGCCACGCCCTGTTCCGGCGCGACGCGCAGGAACGCGGACTGCCCGATCGTGCCGCCGTCGTGGCCGAAGACCTCGCCGCCCGGCCAGTCGAACAGCTCCCAGCCCAGCCCCCAGGCGTCACCCATCAGCCCCGACACGGGCACCGTCACCTGGCGCTCCCGCATGGCCGCGGCCGACGCCGGGCTCAGCACCGCGGTGCCGTCGGCGGCGCGGCCGCCGTCGAGGTGCATGCGGACGAAGGACAGCAGGTCGCGCGGCCGCATGGCGAGCATCGCCCCGGCCGGCACATTGGAGCGGACCAGCGCCCAGATCGGCGCGGGAACCGGGTCCGCGTCCGGGTCGGGCTGCAGGTGGCCGACCGCGGCACGGTGCAGGATCGCCTCGTACGGGCCGGTCGCGGCGTGACTCAGCCCGAGCGGCGCGAACAGGAACTCGCGCAGGCAGGCGTCGTACGATTTGCCGCGCAGCACCTCGACGATCCGCCCGAGCACGCAGTACCCGGCGTTGTTGTAGGAGAACAGCTCACCGGGCGGGAACAGCTGCGCGGTGCCGCCCAGCGTGGCGACGTACTTCTCGACGCAGTCGTCGCCCGGGCCGGTGTCGGTGAAGATGTCGCCCTCGAACCCGGCGGTGTGGCACAGCAGCTGCCGCACCGTGACCGCGGCCGCGGCCGCCTCGTCGGCCAGCGCGAACTCCGGCAGATACCGGCGCACCGGTGCGTCGAGGTCGAGCGCGCCCTCGTCGGCCAGCTGCATGAGCAGGGTGGCCGTCCACACCTTGGTGATCGAGCCGATCTGGAACAGGGAGTCGGGCGTCGCCGTCACGCCGGTCGCCGTGTTCAGCACACCGGCCGCATGGTCGACGACCTCGCCCCCGGCGTACACCGCGACAGCCGCGCCGGGCACCCGGTGCTCGGCGAGCAGCTCGGGCAGGCGCACCTGGAGCCAGTCATGGATCTCGCTCAGCTTCGACATGGGCCACACCATAGGGTCGGCCCCGGTCTCCGGCGTTCGTCCGCGACGACGAACGCCCGCCTCCCCCACTGTTCCCCCCGACGAGCCGAAGGAAGGGCACCTTCTTATCGCTTTGCGATGTAGAAGGTGCCCTTCCCATCGATCCGCGGGCGGCCGCGGCGCGGCCTGCTGCTGTCGTTCTGGCGACGACGCGTCGCCGGTGCCGCTTGGCCGCCCCTATCGTGCAGTGGCCCACGCCGTATCCCACTGCCGCAGAAGGACCACCCCATGCCGCTCCACCCTCGCCGTGCCGCCCTGCTGATGATCCCGATCCTCGCCCTCGCCGGGACAGCGGCCGCCTGCAAGTCCGGCGGCGAGCCGCCGTCGGCCGCGCCCAGCGCGGTCACCGTGCTGACCCCGTCACCGGAGGCGGCCTCGCCCAGCCCCGCGAAGCCGGCCACCCCCGTGCCCACCTGCGCCGAGGTGAAGGAGGCGATGGTGCGTGGTCTGATCGACCCGTACTACGCGTTCGGCAAGGACGGCGCGCCGCTGACCGAGGGCATGTTCTCCGGCGAGGACGGCCTGACCCTGGCGGTGCAGAAGCCGTGCGCGTCCGGCGACCTCGGTGGCGAGATCGGCACCGTCACCGTCGGCACGATCATGAGCAGCGTCGTCGACACCACCGGCCGGTACTGGGGTGTCATGCTCTGCACCAAGGCCCCCGACCGGGCGCAGTGCGTGGTGCACTTCGTGCTGAACGACCGGGACCCCATCGAGTCGGTCAGCATCGCCGACAAGAAACTCACCCTGGTCTACCTGACCCGCCCCGCCGACGCCGGCTCTGCCGTGGTCAGCGTCCGGCGCACCGCCGTGTACGCCACCGACGGCAGCATCCTCAAGGAGCAGTTCCACACGGATGCGCCCTACACGCCGTGATCGCGAACCGGCGGGTCCCGTCCATCAGCGCGGGGACGGGACCCGCCGGGCCCGACGTGCGATCGTGAGGTGATGACCCTGCCCGACGCCGAGACGACCTACCTGCACGCGGTCACCGGCCGGTTGCGTGAGCTGCTCGGCGAGCGGCTCACCGGGGTGTACCCCACCGGGTCCGTCGCCCTCGACGGCTACCGGCCCGGCCGTAGCGACCTCGACCTGATCGCCGTCGGCGAGCGCCTCACCGCCGCCGACGTGACCGCCGTGGCCGCCGCGCTGAGCCACGAGGCGCTGCCCTGCCCGGCGGCCGGGCTGGAGTTCGTGCTCTACGACCGGGCCGAACTGGCCGAACTGACCACCCAGGACGGCTTCGCCCTCAACCTCAACACCGGCCGCGAGCTGACCCCGCTGGCCGAGTTCGGGCCACAGGGGCGGCCCGGTTTCTGGTATCCCATCGACCGCGACATCACCGCCCAGCAGGACCGTACGCTGACCGGGCCGCCGTTCGCCACGCTCGCCCCGCGACTGCCGCACCCGCTGCTGCAGCCCGTCGTCGCCGCGTCGGTCGCCGCGAACGACGGCCCCGAGGTGCGCGACGACGCCGTGCTCAACGCCTGCCGTGCGCTGCACTGGCGCACCACTCGCCGATGGGTCTCCAAACCGGAGGCCGGCCGTGCGGCAGCCGCCGCCGTGCCCGAGTTCGGCCCGCTCATCACCACGGCCGTCGCCGGTCACGGCCGGGGCCGGACCGGCCTCGCCCCCGACGCCACCGCGGCGCGGGCCTTCCTCCGGTACGTCCTGCACCGCCTCGACGACGCGGCGCGCTGAGCCGGAACCCGAGATCTGTCGCCGCGACGACGCGGCGCGCTGATACCGGACCCCAGGCCCGTCGCCGCGACGCGGCGGGCTCACGCGCCCCGTCCCGCGCGCCTATCCTGCGACGGCCACGACTATCGGAAGGACCCTGTTGAGCAGTCCGCGCATCACCCTCTACCACCGCGACGGCACGCACGAGCAACCCTCGGGCGGGCTGTTGTGGGTGCTGCTCGACCAGCTCAGCGACCTGCCGGGCAGCGGCTCGGTGGCGCTGGTGCGCGACGGGAACGACGACGACTTCATCCAGGCGTGGCGACTGCCGGACGGCTACCGGCTGCTCGCCCAGGAGGGGCAGGACACCCCGGCCGAGCTGGCCCACCCGGTCGCGTTCGACGCCGCGTTCGAGGCGATGCTGGCATGGAACCTCGGCCGTGGCGGCTGGCGTGGCGCGTGCGACTGGCGGTCGGCTGCGCCGCCGCCGGAGCCGGACACGCCGCCCGCACTGATCCGGATCGAGTACCACCCGGACTCGATGCGCACCGACCGGCTCGGCCGGTACGCCGACGGCCAGTTCCTCGCGCTGATCACCGGCACCCGCCACAACGCGCCCGGCGCCATCGGTGTGGCGCTGTTCCTGTTCGACCACACCGGGACGTACGTGAGCTCCCGGATCCACAACGACGTACTGGACGACGCGCACGAGCTGCGGGAGCAGCTGATCGCCGGCCTACCCAACACCGCGTACGGCGACATCGCCATTCGCACGTTCTCGGTGCAGGAGGGTGACGTCACCTGGGAGCTGGTCGACCAGACGGCGGAGCACGGCATGCCCCGGGTCGGCTTCTACCCGATGGACATCATGTTCTCGCCACCGTGGGACGGCACCTACTGCACCTGAGCCGTCACCGGTCCCCGGCGGCGACGAAGCCGTTGACGGTGGAGGTTACGACGCTGGGCGGCCGACCTCAGCCGCTGATGGCCGCTGCTGCCGCCGCCTGCCATGGGGCAGCGACTGAGTCAAACCTAGGTCGCCGCGGTCGAGTCACGGCACGGGGTCGAACAGATCGAGCTCAGCACGCGTCGGACGCTCGCGTTGGAAGAAGTCCCACGCCTGATCGTGCTCTTCCCTCGTAATCCGAAACACGCCCGGCGGCGGCGAAGCGTTACGGCGCTCCAACCGATCGAGTATCTCCTGTCGGGATGGTTCCAGCAGGCACAGCACCACACGCGCTCCGATCGCCTGGGCCTCCGAGCGGTAGCGATCACGCTCCTCCCTCGCCCACAAACCCCAATCCAGCACGACATTGCAGCCCAGCTGCAAGACGCGCAAGGCAGTCGCCCACTGCAGGTGTTCTACAGAGTCCCGGTGAAAATCGAGCTCCGGCTCGGACAGTTCCGGATGCAGCTGACGGAGCCACTCATCCGCAGTGAGCCGCAACGCGGCATGCTCCTGCTCCAGCCGCCTCGCGAGCGTTGTCTTGCCACTTCCCTGCAGACCACACGTCAAGAAGAGCACAGGCACCACCAGACGATAGCGAACGGGCGGCGTCATCGAAATTCGCGATCATGTGGCCAACTGCAGTCACCGGTCCGCGGCGGCGACGATGCCGTTGATGGTGGGGGTGTCGAAGAAGACGTGCAGTGGCAGGTCGACGCCGAGCCGACGGCGCAACCGGGCCGCGATCTTCGTAACCGTGAGCGAGTGCCCCCCGAGGTCGAACAGGTCGTCGTCGGGTCCGATCTCCCCGTGCCCGAGCACTTCGCGCCAGATCTCGTACACCTGCAGCGCCAGCCCTGTGTAGGGCCGCGGCGACGCCCGCGGCACCAGCGGCGTACCCGCCAGCCCGGCCAGCGCGGCCCGGTCGAGCTTGCCGTTGGCGTTGCGCGGCAGCTGCTCCACCAGCATGAACGCCGACGGCACCAGGTATGCGGGCAGCGCCGCCGCCAGTTGCTCGCGCAAGCGGGCCGGATCGGGCGTGCCGACGACGTACGCCACCAGCGCCGCACCGTCCGCCGACGCGGTCACCGCCGCGTCCACGACCGACTCCGCCGCCCGCAGGTGCGCCTCCACCTCCCCCGGCTCGATCCGGTGGCCGCGCACCTTCAGCTGGTCGTCGGCCCGCCCGTGGAACTCCAGCGACCCGTCGGGCAGCCGGCACACCCGGTCACCGGTGCGGTAGAGCCGCCCCCAGGCCGTGTCCACGAAGCGCGCTGCGGTCAGCTCGGGGCGGCCCAGGTAACCGCGGGCGACCCCGGCCCCGCCCAGGCACAGCTCCCCCACGACGCCGTGCGGCACTGGGCGCAGCGCCGCGTCCAGCACGTACGCCGTCGTGTTGGCCAGCGGGCGGCCGATGGTCACCGGGCCGTCCGCGGTGAGGTCCGCGGCCGTCGACCACACCGTCGTCTCGGTCGGGCCGTACAGGTTGACCAGCCGCTTCGTACGCGAGCGCAGCTCGGCGGCGAGTGGGCCGGGCAGCGCCTCCGCCCCGCACACCGCGACCACCCCGCGCTCGGCGAAACCGGCGTCGACCAGCCGCCGCCACGTCGACGGGGTCAGGTGGGCGTGGGTGACCCCGGTCAGGCGCAGCAGTTTCAGCAGCAGCTCGCCGTCGCGCGCCTGCTCGGCGGTGGCCAGCACGACCGTGCCGCCGGTGGCCAGGGGCAGCCACAGCTCCGGCACCGACATGTCGAACGCCGCCGACGCCACGGCCAGCCACACGTCACCCGGCCCGGTCGGCACCACCTCGGGCAGCGCGTGCAACAGGTTGACCACCCCGCGGTGCTCCACGGCCACGCCCTTGGGCCGACCGGTCGAACCGGACGTGTAGATCACGTAGCAGAGCCCGGGTTCGCGCATTGGCGCGGCTGGGCCGGCGACCGCCCCGGCCTCGGCCTCGCCCAGCACGGTCACCCCATCGCCGTCGGCCGTCAGCACCGCGGCCGGGCGCGCGTCGGCGAGCAGGCCGTCGCGTCGGGCTTCGGGGTGTTCCGGATCCAGCGGCAGGTATGCCGCACCGGTGCGCAGCACGCCGAGCAGCGCGGGCAGCAGCCGCGAGGTCCGGGGCAGGCACACCGCGACGAGATCGCCGGGGCCGATGCCACGCTCACGCAGCCGTGCCGTCACCGCGGCGGCCTCGGCGTCGAGCTGGGCGTAGGTCATCGCGCTGTCGGCGGCGAACACCGCGATGGCGTCGGGGCGCGCGGCGATCTGCGCATCGACGACCTCGTGCAGCGTCTGCGGGCCGGGAACGGACCTTCCGGTGGCGTTCCAGGCGGCGAGCAGCTCGTGTTCGGACGGATCGAGTATGTCGAGGTCGCGCAGGTGCGCGTCCGGGTGGCGGACGAAGCCGTCGAGCAGCGTACGCAGGTGCGTGCCGATCCGGGCGGCGCCGGCGGGGTCCAGGCGGGCCGGGTCGACGTGCAGCAGGACCGGCAGGGTCGGCCCGGCGGGGTCGTCGAGCAGCTGGACGTGCAGGGCGTTGCGGGCGGCGTGGTGGTACGCCGTCCACTGGACCCGGACGTCGAGACCGGCGAACACCGGCGTGGGCCGGACCCGGCGGCGGTAGCTGATCGACACCGGGGTGAGCGCGGCTCGCGGGGCCAGGCCGGACACGGCCCGGGACAGGGGTACGGCGCGCAGCGGGTACGTCTCCCGCAGCCCGCGCCGCACCGCCGCGACGCGTTCCCGCACGGTGACCGGGTCGACCGGGTCGGTCGCGGGCACGCCGACGGGCAGCTCGTTGACGTACAGCCCGACACGGTCGTGCGCGTCGGACGGGCGGGTGCCGAGGTCGACGCCGACCGTGGGGTGCGGGTCGCCATACCGGTCGAGCAGCGTGAGCAGCCCCGCGAGCACCACCTCGAACGTCGTCGCATCCATTTCCGCCGCGGCCGCCCGGACCGGCACGGCAGCCAGATCCAGCGACACCACCACACCCGGCCGCGCCCCGGCCGGGGTGATCGCCCGCAGCCCCGGCAGGCTGGGCTCACCCGGAGCGCGATACGCCCCCGCCCAGTGCGCGACAGCCTCCGGCAGCAGCGCGGCAACGCGGGCGGACTCCTCGCTCCGGCTCGGCGCGGGGTTCTCCGCGGTCGGTGGCGGTGTCGCCCCGGCGACGAGCGCATTCGAGCCGACCTCTGCCGCCGTCGGCTGCGCACCGTCCGATGCGGAGTAGGCCGCCGCGAGGTCGGCGAGCAGGATCTCCTTGGACTCGCCGTCGAACACCAGGTGGTGCGCGACGATCAGCAGCAGGTGCCGCTCCGGCCCGGCCGCCACCAGGTCGAACCGGATCAGCGGTCCCGCGGCCAGATCGAACGGCGCGACCGTGCGCTCCCGGACGAACACCGCCAGATCGCCTGGGGCCGTGCCCACGACCAGCGACGGCGTGCAGGCCGCCGGTGTCAGCAGCAGCTCCCCGTCGGTCTCGGTGAACGCGCACGACAGTACCGGATGCCGGGCAACGGCCGCCGCGCACGCGTCCGCCAGCCGGGCCGGGTCGAGCGGGCCGTCCAGCCATACCGGCAGCGGCATGTGGTACGCCGTGGCGGCCAGGCCGAGGCGCTCGGTCAGCCACATGCCGTGCTGGGCCGGGGTGGCGGTGCTCATCGCAAAACCTCCTGCGGTGGTACGGGGGCGAGCTCGCGCGCCGCGTGCTCGAACAGTTCGACGACCCGCCCGGCGAAGACGTCCATCTCGGACCGGTCGAAGGCGTGGTGGTTCCAGAGCAGGTGCGCGACCAGCGAACCGTTCGGATGCTCGACGACGGCGAGCTCGGGTGCCTGAAGGTCGGGCAGGCCCCCGGGCGTGGGCCAGTCCGCGTCGAGTGCCCGGGGCAGCTCGAACGGCTCCGACTCCAGTCCCGGCAGGTGTGCCTGGCCGCCCCAGGTCTCCACCCGCAGCCAGGCCGCGCCGGTGTGCCGCAGGTAGCACTCGACGAACGGATGGTGCTGGTGGTCCAGCGCGTCCAGGACGGTGCGCCGGGTCCGGGCCAGCAGTTCGGCGGCGGACGGGCCGCCGGAGGTGTCCACGCGCAGCAGCAGCGACTGGCTCAGGCAGCCGATCAGCGCCTCGCTGCCGGGCCGGGTGCGGCCGGGCACCGGGGACATCAGCACGATGTCGTCGGTGCCGGTGCGTTCCGACAGCGCTGCCGCCCAGCACGACGCGATCAGCATGAACGGGGTCGCGCCCTGGGCCGCGGCGGCCCGGCGCAACCCGTCTCCGAGCGTGCCGGGCAGCGGGAACTCGAGCGCGGCGCTGCGCAGCCGGACCGCCTCCCGGCGACCGCGGAACGGCGCCAGGTGAGCGGGCGCGCCGTCGAGCACCCGCCGCCAGTGCGGCAGGGTGACCTGCCAGCGCTGCCGGGTGTACGTGACGAAGTCGCGCAGCGGCGTGCCCGGTGCGGCGGCGGGCAGCGGGGTGCCGCGGCGCAGCGCCGCGTACGCGACGCCTACCTCGTGCAGCAGCGGTCCCATCGACGCGCCGTCGCAGACCAGGTGGTGCACGGCCAGCCCGAGCACGTGGTCGTCGGGGCCGACGGTGGCGACCATCGCCCGCACCAGCGGCCCGCGGGCCGTGTCGAAGCCGCCTTCCCGGTCGGCGCGGCACAGTTGCCCGGCATGGTCGAGGTCGCGGGCCGCGAGGGCGGTCACCACCGGCGGGCAGTGGTCGAGCACCCGGGCCCGGTGCCGCCCGGCCGGATCCCGGTCGAACACGGTGCGCAGCGCCTCGTGCCGGTCCGCCACCACGGTCAGCGCCCGGTGCAGCAGTTGCGGATCGAGCTCATCCCGCACCCTGATGCCGACGCTGATCGGCCCGACGTCGCGCGGCTCCCCCGTCGCCCACATCCAGGCCAACATGCTCTCCTGAGTAGACGCCAACGGCATCTCCCGGCCCGCCGCCCCATCCTCCCGGCGCTCACCCTGCCCGCCGCCCTGGCCCGGCCCGCGATGATCGCCGTCTCGTGGCGAAACCTGCGCTCCAGCCTCACTTTCCGACCCGAAACCGCGGTCATCGCCCAGCCCACCAAGCCTGACCGGTCCGCCGTGATCGCCGTCTCGTGGCGGAACCTGCGGTCCGGCCTCACCTTCCGACCCGAAACCGCGATCGTCGCCCGCGGCGACCGGCTCTGCCGAGAGCCATTCGGCCTGGGCGGCGAGCAGCGGCATCTCGAAGATCAGGGAGACCGGCGCCTCCCTGCCGAAGCAGGCGGTGACGAGAGCGGCCAGGCGAGTGGCGCGCATCGAGTCGCCGCCGAGGGCGAAGAAGTCGTCGCCGACACCGACCTCCGGCACCCGCAGCACCTCGCGCCACAGCCCGGCCAGCGCGATCTCAGCCGCGGTGCGGGGCATCACGCGGGCCGGGGCCTGCGCGAACAGCTCCCGCAGCGCGGACTTGCGCACCTTGCCGCCGTCGTTGCGGGGAAGGGCTGCCACGGCGACGATCCGGGTCGGCAGTTCGTAAGCCGCGAGCCGGTCGGTGAGGAAGGCACGCAACCCGGCCAGCGCGGACGGGTCGCGCAGCTCGACGGCGGCGGCGACCGTCGCACCCAGCACCGGGTGCGGCAGGCCGAGCACGGCCGCGCCGAGCACGGCCGGGTGCTCGTGCAGCGCCGCCTCGACCCGCAGCGTGGAGACCCGGTGCGCACCCGCGTTGACCAGATCGGACTCGCGGTCGACCAGGAAGAGGTAGCCGTCGGCGTCGCGGTAGCCGAGGTCGCCCATGCGCACCCAGCCGTCGCGGAACACGGCCGCGCTCGTTTCGGGGTCGCCGTGGTACGCCCGCACCGCGTCCCCCGCGCGCAGCCAGACCTCTCCGGTCTCCCCCGGTCCGGCGACGGTTCCGTCGGCGGTGAGGATGCGCAGCTCGGCCCCGCCCTCCGCACGGCCGACCGAGCCGGGCCGGTCAGGATCGAAGACCATGCTGGTATGCGCGGGCGCGGCCTCGGTCGACGTGTAGTTGTTGACGATCACGGCCTCCGGCAGCACCGCTGCCAGCGCCCTGGCCACGGCGGGCGGCAGGGCCGCAGCGGTGCACGACACCAGCTGCACCGCGTCGAGGTCGCACTGCTCGAACACGCCCGCCTCCAGCAGCGCGCTCGCCATCGCGGGCACCAGGAACAGGGTGCCGGCGCGCAGGATCTGCGCGGTGCGGGCGTACGCCCAGGGGTCGAAGGCCGGGACGGTGACCACGGTGGGGCGCGCGATCAGCGCGGTTACCAGCATCGTCTGCGCGGCGTTGGTGCCGAGCGGGAACGCGTGCAGCGCGTGCCGCGAGTGCGCCAGCGGCGGCCGCGCCGGGTCGAGGCCGTGGGTGAGGCTGGCATGGCTCGCCGCCACACCCTTGGGCGTGCCGGTGGTGCCGGACGTGTAGACGATCTGCGCGGTCTGTCCGGGCAGGACGGCGACCGGCTGCGGCGACGGGTCGCCGTTGTCCAGCTCGGACGGCGACCAGCCGCGCGCGCCGACGACGCAGCGCGCCCCGGCGTGGTCGAGCAGCTCCCGCAGCCGGGCCTCGGGCGACGCCGCCGACAACGGCACGGCGACCGCGCCGATCCCGGTGACCGCCGCGTACGCGACCGCGTAGTCGAGCCAGTCCGTGCCGTCGAACACCAGACCCACCCGGTCGCCGGGCGCGACGCCCTTGCCCAGCAGGCCGTGCCCGACGGCCACGGCGCGGCGGTGCCACGCCGCCGCGGTCAGATCGGTGGGCCCCGCGCCCTCCCCGCCGGCCAGGCGTAGCGCGACGTGTTGCGGTCGCGCCGCCGCGAGGGCGGCCAGCAGCTCGGGGAGGGTGCGGGGCGTCATCGGGTCACAGCAGCCAGAGCGGCACGGCCGCGGCGAGGGCCTGCGCGCCTGCGTCGTTCGGGTGGATGTGGTCGCCGCTGTCGTACGCGGGCAGCACCTTGCTCGGCGCGGCCGGGTCCCGCAGGATCTGGTCGAAGTCGAGCAGCGCGTCGAACTCGTTGCTGCCCCGCAGCCAGGTGTTGACCGCCTGGCGTACGGCCTCCTTGTCCGCGGTCCACGTCGAGTAGCCCTCGAACGGGCCGAGCGTGGCCGCCACGACGCGCACCCCGCGGTCCTTGGCCTGGATCGCCAGCTGGCGCAGCCCGCCGATGATCTGGTCGGCCGGGAAGCCGGACAGGTGGACGTCGTTGATGCCGAGTTCGACGATGACGGTGCGTACACCGGGCTGGCTGAACACGTCGTCGTCCAGGCGGGCCAGGGCGCTGTCACCCAGGGCCGGGGAGTTGATGGCCAGGCCGTCCTTGGTGACCTGGTTGCCGGCGAGGCTCACGTTGAGCACGCCGGGGTCGCCCAGCGCCGGCCAGGTGCCGGTGACCCGGGTGGCGAGGTAGTCGGGCCAGCGGGTGTTCGCGCCGAGCGTGGAGCCCGACCCGTCGCTGATGGAGTCGCCGAGCACGACCACCGTGCCCGCGCCGGTCTTGGTGAGCACCTCGATCCCGGCCAGGTAGTAGAAGTGGTTGTAGGCGGCGGTCTGCCCGGCGCCGGTCAGGTCCTCGGCCTTGTCGCCGGCGTAGACGTAGGAGGTCTGGCGGGCGGTCCAGTGCCAGGAGGTGGCCCCGGTCGCGGTCGGCAGGTAGAGGGTCACCGCGAGTTCCGCGGTCGCCGACACCGGCAGGTCGATCGGGTCGGTCAGCAGCTCCGCTCCCTTGTAGACGACGGCGGTCTCGCTGCCGTTGAAGGTGATCTCACGGATGCTGCCGGGCTGCAGCTGCGGCGAGCCGGGCGAGACCGGCAGGCCGACGCTGGCGTGGCCGATGGTCAGCGGGCCGGTGCCGTACGCGTTGGTGATCCGCAGCCGGACCTTCTCCCCGCCGAGGGAGACCCGCACCAGCTGGCGGATCGACTGGTCGGTGAAGCCGTTGAGCGAGCTGCCGGTGTTGGCCAGGCTCGGCGCGGTGAGTGCGGTCCCCCAGGTCCCCACCCAGCGCGCGGGCAGACCGCCGGAGGCCGGGCCGGCCGCGGCGACCAAGGTGGTCGCGAGCAGGCCGAGGGCCGCGAGGCCGGCGGTGACACGCCTCGGCACCCGGCTCGTCCCGGCGCGCCGACGCGTGCCGGGCGAGTCGCCGCGTGCCGTCGAAACTGTGATCACTAGTGGAACCTCCATCGATTCCCGAGGGGGATGTGGCGGGCTTTCCCCGCCGACGCGACCACGATGCCAATAAATAGTTAAGTTTCTTAGGTACATAACTGCGATCACGGCTGGCGGTTCGGTTGATTTAAACCGGCCCATCTATCGATGGCATCTGCCGGAGCAGAGGTAGCGGGCCGCCCGGGGGGCGCCGGGCGGCCCGCTGCCTATCCCTGAGGGGCCAGGGTCCGCACGCCTGCGGCGCCGCGCTGGGCGGGCTCCCGCAGGCACGATTCGATGAGATCGGCGGCGCGCGCCGGACCACCCGCGGCCAGCACCTCGGCCCGCATCGCGGCGACGCCCGCCGCGATGCGGGGGTCCTCGGCGACCCGGTGCACCGTGTCGCGCAGCCGCGCCGGGGTCAGCCCCTCCAGGGCCAGCGACGCGCCCAGCCCGGTGTCGACGATGCGGGCGGCGTTGAGGTCCTGCTCCAGCGTGCGGGCCACGGCCACGTGCGGGACGCCGGCCTGCACGGACTCCATGACGCCGCCCAGCCCGCCGTGCGAGACGAACACCCGCGCGTGCGCCAGCACCGCCAGCTGCGGCACCACCGGCATGACCTGGACGTTGCGCGGCGGCGCACCCAGGGCGGCCGGGTCGAGGCGGCGGCCCACGGCCAGCACCACGTGCCAGGGCGTGTCCGCGAACGCCTCGAACACCAGGCGGTAGAAGTCCGGCCAGTGGTTGTTGAGCGTGCCCTGCGACACCAGCGCCACCGGCGCGCCGTCGGCAGGCGGCGACCAGGGCACATCACCGGCGCGCGGGGTCGTGCACGGCCCGACGAAGGCGAACTCGTCGCCGAAGGCCGGGCCCGCGTACTGGAACGCCCGCGGCAGGAAGGCCAGGTGGCGCACCACCCGCGGGGTGAGGAAGCCATCCGTGGTCAGCCCGGTCAGCCCGCGCCCGGTCAGGAAACGCTCCAGGCGCAGGGTGTACTCGGCCAGCGTCGGATGCCCGAAATCGACCGGGACCGCCTCGTTCAGCGACCACGGCCCCGCCGAAACGATCATCGGCCACAGCTGGATCGCGGGAATGTCGTGGGTGTGCGCGAACACGTGTCCGGCGAACGCCATCCGGTCGAACAGCACCAGGTCCGGCGGGTCGGCCAGCAGGGCCGGCTCCAGCTGCGGCAGGGTGTGCTCGGTCTCGGCCAGGAAGTTGAGCAGGCTGCGTCCGATGTGCTCGGCGCGGGCGGGGGTGCGCGGTTCCGGATCGGTGTCACCCGGGCGGGTCGAGGTGTACGGGATCACCCGCGCCCCGGCCGCGGCCACGTACGCGGCCCGGTCGGCGGTCGCCGCATAACTGACCCGGTGCCCGCGCCGCACCAGCTCGGCGACCACGCCCAGGGTCGGGAACAGGTGCCCCAGCGCCGGGATGTTGAAGAACGCGACGTGGCTACCCATGCCGTGCCGCCACCGCGAACACTGCCGGCGTCGCACCCTCGGCCAGGTCCCGCAGCACCGCGACGATCTCGTCGGCCAGCGCGGCGGCGGTGTCCGCGGTGAACAGCCCGGTGTCGTAGCGCAGCGTCAGCTCCAGGCCGTCGGGCTCGCGCCAGGCATCCACCCCCAGGTCGTGCAGGATCTGCGGGGCGCTCTGGGCGAACGGCCGCCAGTGCGGATCGACCGGCCCGGCGGCGGTATGCGTATGCAGCGCCGCCGTCACCTGGAAGACCGGGGTGCGGGAGCGGTCGGCGTCCGGGTCGACCGCGGCGACGACCTGCCCGAACGGCACCGCCTGCCGGGCCAGCCCGTCGATCGTCGCGGCGCGGACCCGGCCCAGCAGCTCGCCGAGATCCGGATCGCCGGACAGGTCGACCCGCAGCGCGATCGTGTTGGCGAACAGGCCCACCGTGCGCTCGGTCTCCTCCAGCAGGCGGCCGGACACCGGCATGCCCACGCACAGATCGGTCTGCCCGGAGCGCCGCGCGAGCACCACCAGCAGGGCGGTGGCCAGCACCATGTACGGCGTGGCCCGCCGCTGCCGGGCGAAGCGGTCCAGCGCGTCCGCGACCGGCGCGGCGACGTGCACGTCGACCTGGCCGCCGCGGAGCGTCTTGGCCGGCGGCCGGGGCAGGTCGGTGGGCAGCTCCAGCGGCGGCACGCCGCGCAGCCGCTCGGTCCACCAGGCCAGATCTACGTCTCCGGTGGTGTCGGCGCACTGCCAGGCGGCGAAGTCGGCATACCCGATGAACGGCTCGGGCAGCGGCTCGCCCCGGTAGAGCGCCACGGCCTCGCGTTGCAGGATCATGGCCGACTCGCCGTCGACCAGGATGTGGTGCACCGCCAGGCACCAGACGTGGTCGGCCGGGCCGAGGCGGATCAGCCGGGAGCGCACCAGCCTGCCGCCGGCCAGGTCGAGCAGCGCCCTGGCCAGTTCCGCGACCAGCTCCCGTGCCCGGCCGGGCGGGTCGGCCTCCCCGGACACGTCGAGCAGCTCCGTCACCAGGCCGCCGGGTGGTGCGATCACCTGCCGCGGCCCGTCGGGGCCGACGGCGAACGTGGTGCGCAGGGCGTCGTGCCGGTCGGCGAGCGCGCTGACGGCCGCCGTGAACGCGGGCACGTCCAGCGGCGCGGTGATGCGGTCGGCGATCACCACGATCGGCGATGCGCCGCCCTCGTACGCGGTGCACAGGTGCCACCACCGCTGCTGCAGCAGGGACAGCGGCGCGGTGCCGGACGGCGTGGCGCGACGCGGGATGACCTGCACTCAGCCCACCCCCTCGCCGCCGCGCGGTGCTTGGTTATCCATCGACGCCTGCCTGTCTGCGGTGGAACCGGGTGACACGGCGCGCCGGGGTCGGCGCGAGCAACGCCCCGCGGTCGGAGGTCATCCATCCATGGGCATATAACTGATAGCACAGTTTACGATTACTGGAAAGATCCTTTCCAGAAGTGATCTCCCGCCTTACCAGCGTGTACACATCCGTCCGATATGGCCTGCCGCACCAGCGGAGCCACCAGTGTGGACAGCGCCGCGAGCCGGTGGCCGGGCACGAATCGGCGCAGCGCGCCCGGCGCGAGGGTGCGCAGCGCGGCCGCGCCACGCACGGTCCGCAGCGCGCGGTCCACCGTCGCGGCGTCGCCCACCACCTGATACGCCGCGACGCCGTAGCAGAAGGCGGCCAGCCACAGCTGCAACAGCAACGAGTCCGCGACCACCCGGCGCATCCGCCCGGCCGGGTCGCACTCGGCGACCGTCGCGGCATACCCGTCCAGCAGGTCGGGCACGGACAGGCCGGACAGGGCGAGGAACTCGTCGGCCGGCACCGCCCGCCAGCCTTCGCCGTCCGGCACCTGGCACACCACCACCCCGTCGAACAGCAGCAGGTGCGGCACCATCGGCGGGACCAGGACGGCTGCCCAGTCACCGGGCGGGCCGCCGAACAGCGCCGCCCGTCGCGGGCCCTGCAGCACGTCGTTGCCGATCAGCGAGTCGCCCTGCTCGTGCTCGGCCAGGTTGGGGCTGCTGACCAGCGGCGTCATCCCGTGCTTCCGGGCGAAGCGCAGCAGCAGCACGTCGTCGGGCTCGCCCGGCTCGGCCGGGAACTCGGCGAGGGCATGCGCGACCGCGGTGGGCAGGACCACGGCGGTCGTCGGCACGTACGGGTCGAGCAGCGGCACCCAGCCCGCGCCCGTCAGCGCGGCCAACCGCACCGCCGGCGAGGTGCGCGAACCCCATTCGGTGAACAGGCACAGGATCCGGTCCGGCTGCGCCGCCACGGCCGCCCGCACGAGCCGGGCGAACCCGGGCGCGAGCCGCATGTCGTCCTGCACCAGCAACCGGTGCGTGCAGCCGGGATCGGCTCGCCGCCAGGCCAGCCGCGCGGTGCGCAGCGCGCTGCGCGGCCCGTCGGGTTCGGGATCCTCGACGACCTCGAAGTCCAGCCCCGGCTGGCTCGCCGCGAGGGCGTCGGCCTCCGGACGGCGGCGCGGGTGCGTGGTCACCGCGGCGGAAATCAACCCGTGCATTTAAGTATGTTAACTGTTAAGTTTATTGATGATAGCGGCTGTCGGGAGGACGTCGGCATGATGCTGCCCGCACTGCGGCGATGGTTCGACCTGGCCCGTCTGCTGCGCCAAGCGGGAACCCTGCCGGTCGCGGTCGCCCTGCTCGTCAGCGCCGCATTCGGGCTGGCCCCGATCGTCTTCATCGTGAGCATGGCGGTGCTGCTGGCCCGGGTGCCCGCGGTGGCCCGCGGCGAAGCCGCCCTCGGCACCGCCGTCGCGCTCACCCTCGCCGCGCTCGTCGCGCAGCAGCTGCTCGGCCCGCTGCAGGCCGCGCTGGCCGAGCTGGTCTCGCGCCGCGTCGACGGGCACTGCGTGCAGCGGGCGCTGCGGGCGGCGTTCACCGACGCGCCCGTGGCGGCCCTGGAGCGCCCCGGCACGCTGGACCTGCTGGCCGACGTGCGCACCGCGACCGACCGGGCCGCCCCGTCGCCCGGCGACGCCGCCGCGGCGCTGCCCGCACTGCTGGCCCGCTACACCGGGCTCGCCGGAGCGGTCGCACTGATCGCGGTGGTGCTGTCCCCGCTCGCCGGCCTCGTCGTCGCGGCGACCGCGCTGGTCATCCGGTTCGGGCAGCGCGGTTCGCTGGGCCGCTTCGCGGCGGAGTGGGACGCGCTGTCCCCGCAGCGCCGCCGCCTGGCGTACACCCGCACGCTCACCACCGGCACCGCGGCGGCCAAGGAGATCCGGGTGCTCGGGCTGCTCGACTTCCTCACCGCGCGCCTGGACAGCGAGCACCGCAGCTACCTCGATCCGATCTGGAGCATGCGGCGGCGCCTGCTGCTGCGCCCGTTCCTCGGCTTCGCCCTGACCGGACTCGTCGGCGCGGCGCTGGCCCTGACCGCCGTCGCCCAGGCCACCGCGAGCGGCGAACTCGACCTGCTCGGGTACGCCGTCGCGGTGCAGGCGGTGCTGGTGCCGATCCGCTTCGGCGTCTACTTCCCCGAGGCCGACGTGCAGACCCAGTTCGGCGGGCGGGCGCTGGCCGCCCTGACCGGCTTCGAGGATGCCGTACGCGGCGAAGCCCTGCCCGGGGCCACCCCGGCACCCGCTCCGCAGCGCGAGATCCGGTTCACTCAGGTCGGCTTCGCCTACCCGGGCGGGCGGCGCGTCTTCACCGACCTCGACCTGGTCATCCCCGCCGGGCGCTGCACCGCCGTCGTCGGGCTCAACGGGGCCGGCAAGACCACCCTGATGAAGCTGCTCACCCGCTGCTACGACCCCGACCGCGGCGCGATCACCGTCGACGGCCTCGACCTGCGCGGCCTCGATCCGGCCTCGTGGCAGCGCCGCCTCGCCGTCATCTTCCAGGACTTCAACCGCTACGAGCTGACCGCGGGCGAGAACATCGGCCTGGGCACGGGCACCCCTGCCGACTGGCGTGCCGCGGCGGCACGCGCCGGGGCGGGGGAAGTGCTCGACGACCTGCCCGCGGGCCTGGACACCCCGCTGCACGCCCGCTACACCGGCGGCCGCGACCTGTCCGGCGGCCAGTGGCAGCGTTTCGCGCTGGCCCGCGCCCTGCATGCCGTCGACCGCGGCGCCCGCCTGCTGGTGCTCGACGAGCCCACCGCCGCGCTCGACGTACGCGCCGAGGTCGAGTTCTTCGACCGCTTCCTCACCCAGACCGAGGGCCTGACCAGCGTCGTCATCTCGCACCGCTTCTCCACGGTGCGGCGTGCCGACCAGATCCTGGTGCTGTCCGACGGGCACGTCGTCGAACGCGGCGACCACGACGAACTGCTCGCCGCGGGCGGCCACTACGCGGAGATGTTCGCGTTGCAGGCCGGCCGGTTCCGCGACGACGTGGCCGCCGTCGCATGAGGACACTGCACACCGCGCTCGGCTTCGTGCTCGGCCTGGCCTGGGCCGCCGACCCGCGCAGACTGACCGTCGCGGTCGGCCTGCTGACCGGCGGCTACCTGGCCACCCCGTTCATCGGGTTCCTGCTGCGCGACTTCACCGACGCCGCGCTCGCCGGTGCGAGCGGGACCGCCACCGCGCTGGCCGTCGCCGTCGCGGCGCTGCTCGTCGCGGAGCTGATGCTCGGGCACTTCGCGCACCTGTCCTACTTCGAGGTCGGCGAGCAGGCCGGCACCGTGCTCGACCGGCGGCTGCTGGCGCTGGCCAACGGGCAGCCGAACCTGGCCCACCTCGACGACCCCCGCTTCGCCGATACGCTGGCGCTCGCCGCCCAGGACGCCGCGAAGACCCGGCAGTCCCTGGAAGGACTGCTGCACCTGGGCGGGCTGGTGCTGCGGGCCGCGGTGACCACGGTCATCCTGGCCACCGTCGACCCGTGGCTGGCCCTGCTGCCACTGGCCGCGGTGCCGCCGGTGCTGGTCGCCCGCCGGGCCGCGAAGCTGACCGAACGCGCCCGCGAACGCACCGCCGAGGCCGGACGGCTGTCGAGCCACCTGCTGGCGCTGGCCGCCGACGCCGACGCGGTCAAGGAGATCCGGCTGTGCGGAGCGGACGGCTTCCTGCTGGCCCGGCAGGCGCAGACGTGGGCACGCACCACCGACACGCTGTGGGCGGCGCAGTGGCGGGCCGCGCTGCTGCGCGGGTGTGGACAGCTGCTGTTCGCTTTCGCGTACGGCGGGGCGATCCTGCTGGTGCTCGGCCGGGCCGTGGACGGCACCGCGACCGTCGGGGAGGTCGTCCTGGTCGTAATGCTCGCCGTGCAGATCAGCGTGCAGGTGGCGGGGGCGATCGGGCTGCACGCGACGGTCGCCGCAACGGCGCGCACCGCGGGCCGCTTCGCCGAACTGGCCGCCGCCGCACCCGCCCCGGAACCGGCGACCTCAGCTGCCCCGCGACGGCTGCGGCACGGCATCCGCCTGCACGGCGTCACCTTCGCCTACCCCGGCGCGGCCGAGCCGACGCTGCGCGACGTCGACCTGACCCTGCCCGCCGGCGCCACCGTCGCCCTCGTCGGCGAGAACGGCGCAGGCAAGAGCACCCTGGTCAAGCTGCTCTGCGGGCTGTACCTCCCCACCGGCGGCACGCTCACCGTCGACGGCACCGACCTGCGCCGGATCCCGGCCGAGTCGTGGCACCGCCGGATCGCCATGCTGTTCCAGGACTTCGCCCGGCTGCACTGGACGGTCCGCGACAACGTCGGCGTCGGCGAGCTCACCCACCACGCCGACGACGCGGCGCTGCAGGCCGCGATCCACCGGGCCCGTGCCGGGCGCGCCGTCGACCAGGCCGGCGGCTTGGACGGCATGCTCGGCCGGGGGTACGCCGACGGCACCGAACTGTCCGGCGGCCAGTGGCAGTCGCTCGGCCTCGCCCGGTCGCTGATGCGGCCCCGGCCGCTGCTGCTGGCCCTCGACGAGCCCGCCGCCGCGCTCGACGCCCACGCCGAGAACGCGCTGTTCACCCGCTTCGCGACGGCGGCCCGGCGAGCCGCCCGGGGCACGGGTGCGATCACCCTGTTCGTCTCGCACCGGTTCTCCACGGTGCGCGCCGCGGACCTGATCGTGGTGCTGCGCGACGGCTCCATCGCAGAGCTGGGCAGCCACGACGAGCTGATGGCCCGCGGCGGCCTCTACCACGACCTGTTCACCCTCCAGGCGAAGGCGTACGCCTGACCGCACCGGTTACGCCGGGCCGGGGTCGGTGCGAGGTCGGATTTGCGACGGGTCCTAGGCAACGCCGGTCGATCAACTTACCGTGTCCGCCATGACCGCCTCTCCGCTGCGCCACGCCGCCCCGGGCAACGGCACGCGAACCCATAGACTGCACGACCGTCCACACCGCACCGCCCGTACCGCCGCCGCCGGTGTGCTCGTCTTCGCCCTGCTGGGCACCGCCGCCTGCGGCAAGAAGGGCGACCCGCAGGCCAGTGCCAGTGCCAACACGGTGATCACGGAGAGCCCCGGGACGAGCGCGAGCGCCCTGCCGTCCGGCTCCGCCGCCGCGACGCCGCAGCCGTCGTCGACCGGTGGCAGCGGCAACCAGGGCCCGACCTTCCCGAAGTCGGCCAAGGACTACGGCCTGGCCGCGCTGGCCGCATGGGCCTCCGGCAGCAAGTCCAAACTCGACCAGTACGCCGCGCAGGCTGCGGTGTCGCAGTTCATGGGCCACGGCAAGCCCAACAGCCAGTGGACCACGCTGAACTGCGAACCGGCCGGCAGCGGGCGCACCGCCTGCAACTACCGCAACGCGCACGGCGACGACGCCCGGCTGACCATGGAGGACACCCAGCTCGGCCACCCGACGGCGACCGTCGACGTGTTCCTCAACCGCACGCAGTATCCGACCGACGCGGCCGGTTACGTCAGCTTCTTCATGGCCGCCTGGGGCGACGGCAACAAGCAGCGGATGACCCGCTATGCCAGCTCGTCGATCGCGAACATGTTCACCGGCAAGACCCCGCCGACCGGCAGCCAGACCGAGCCCACCCAGAACGGGAGCACGTGGACCGTGCGGGTGAACGGCCTGCCGCTGGGCTCCGGGACCTGGACGTTCACGGTGAGCGGCAGCAAGCTCGGCGGCGGCAACGCGATCACCGCAGCCAAGATCGACTGAGGTCAGGTCAGCCGCAGCGTGACATACGGGACGTCCTCGTCCGGCGGCAGATAGCGGGACACCTCGACGAACCCGGCGGCCTGCGCGAACCGCAGGCCGCCGGTGTTCGCCGCCCACACGATCGTCTCGATCCCGTCCCCACCCAGCGCCCCCGCCTGCTCCAGCGCACGGGTGTACAGCTGCCGCCCGATCCCCTGCCCGCGGTGCTCCGGAAACACCCGGACGATCACGACGGCCGCCGCGCCGGCGTCGGCCGGTGGCCGCACCGTGGTGCATCCCACGAGCACCTCGCCCTGGTACGCGACTTCAAGCTGGTTACGGCCCAGCCGCTCGCGCACCTCGTCCAGGCTGAGCGGGTCTCCCGGGATGATCACATTGTGCGCGTGCCGCCAGTCCGCGATCTCGGTTTCGCTCCGCACCGGACGGACGTGAAGGTGAGGCATGCGGCCAGCGAACCGCATCCGCACCGCACGGTCAACGCCATTAGGCGCCCCGGACGACGTGACACCGGATCGATGCGACCTGTCCAGAGGCGGCCACTGGCATCGCATTAGACTGCCGATGATCGGTTGACAGACGACGGCGGGGGCGACGAGTGTCCGAGGCTGACCGCAAGCAGGTGCTGCCCGAGGCGCCGCCGATCCTCAGCGACGTGCCTGGCTCGTTCACCTGGCGGGTGCTGCACGACCGGCATCCGGCGATCATCGAGCAGGTGGCCGCCGCATTCCCCTACCCGCCGCGCATCCGCGCCGCGCTGGCCGCGCTCGCCGAGGACGCCGTCTCGGGCGTCGTGGAGCCGCTGCCCGCCGACGCGCACGACGCCGCCGACTGGGCCTGCTGGAGCGCACCCTATCTGGGCATGCGCTGGTACGACGTGCCGTTCCTGTGGTCGGAGAACTACTTCTACCGGCGGCTGCTGGAAGCCGTGGAGTACTTCCGCCCCGGCCCGTGGCGCGGCCTGGACCCGTTCACGCCGCAGAAGTCGGCGGAGCTGGCCGACCCCGCGCTCGACGCCGACCTCGCCGTACTGGCCGACCTGGCCACCCGCCCCGCCGAACAGCAGCTCACCGCGGCCGTGGACGCCGCGCTCTGGGGCAATCGGGCCGACCTGGCGACCCGGGTGTCCGACCCGGAGGCCGAGCACCGCAAGCAGGCGTCCGACCTGGTCGCCGACGACAGCGCGGTGCTGCGGCGCATCCTCGCGCCCGGCACCCGCGGCACGGTCTGCCTGGTCGCCGACAACGCCGGGCGGGAACTCATCCCCGACCTGGTCCTCGTCGACGTGCTGCTGCGCAACGGACTGACCGACCGGGTCGAACTGCACCTCAAGCCCCAGCCGTACTTCGTCTCCGACGCCATGCTGCACGACCTGCTGTCCTGCCTGCGACGATTGGCGGACGCGGAGCCCGCGCTGCGCGAACGGCTGTGGACGGCGCTGAACGACGGGTCCCTGGAGGTGGCGACCCACCCGTTCTACTGCGAGCCGTTGAGCTATCACGACCTGCCTGACGACCTCGCCGCACGGTTCCGGTCGGCGAAGCTGACCCTCGTGAAGGGCGACCTGAACTACCGCCGCCTCGTCGGTGACCGCCACTGGCCCGCGCACACCCCGTTCGACGCGGTGACCGCGTACTTCCCCGGGGCGGTCGCGGCGCTGCGTACGCTCAAGTCAGAGGTCCTGGTCGGCGCACCGGACGTCGCGGCGCTGGACGCCGCCGGGATCGGCTGGCGCCTGGACGGCACGCACGGCCTGATCCAGGTCCGGAGCTGACCCACCGCGCGTGACGCGCGACGGGTCGGTTCCGGGTCAGCGGCGGCCGAACAGGTTGCGCAGGTTCGCAGTGCCGATCGCGACGGCCGCGGCCACGGCGAGCACGCCGAACGCGATCCGCAGGTTGGTGACCAGCAGCCAGGTCAGCCAGCCGACGCCGATGAGGATGACCAGGCTCAGCAGGAACAGCAGCAGGCGGCGGCGCAGCACCGCCTCGATGCCCATCACCGCCAGCACCGCCAGCGTGCACGCGAACAGCAGCGAACCCTGCTCCAGCAGCAGCGCGAAGCCGAGCAGGAGCAGCAGCACGGACAGCGACGCCCCGGCCCAGAACCGCAGCAGCGCGCCCGCGGGCGCGGCGACGTCGGGCACGACGCGGTTGCGCAGGTGCGCGTGCGGCGGAGGCAGCGGCGGCACGCCGCCCACCGCGCGGAGCTGGTCGCGTTCGTTGACCGCCGCGCGACGGCGGGCCCGCAGCAGTGCCATGGCCTGCTCCTGCGCGATCAGTGCGGCGGCCGCGCCGTCGCCGCCGCGGCGGCTCGCGGTCACCGTCGGCGGCAGCACCTCGAGCCCGGCCGACATGCGCCGCAGCTCGTCCTGCCCGTCGGCGATCCGGCCGTCGAGCTCGGTGATCGTCTCGTCCAGCTCGCGCACCCGGTCGGCCCCGGCCCGCAGCGCCCGCGCGGGCGTCGGCGGCACCTTGTCCAGGCCCGCCCAGCCGACCGGGTCGCCCCAGGAGGCACGGATCGCGCCGCTGCGCTCGTAGCGGGGACCGGCGGGCGCGCGCTCGCCGCCGAACGGGTCCTCCGTGTCCAGTCCCCACAGCCCGCGGTAGTCGCGCACCCAGGGCGTGCCCGAGTCGATCAGGATCGGGGTCCACGGTCGGCCCGTGCCGGGCCCGATGTGCGCCCCGTCGCCGCGCCGGTAGTCGACGTACGGGATACCCAGACCCTCGGCGGCATTGCCGCGCGTCCACGGGAACAGCAGCGCGCGGACCCGGATCACCGTGTTGAGGACGCCCTCCAGCGACGGCGGCTGCACCCGCACCAGGTAGTCGCCCGGCAGGTAGGCCCCCGAGTGCGAGCCCGCGCCCGCGTTGGCCATCAGGTGCGTGCCGTCGACCCAGGTCAGGTCGGGGTCGTCGGGGCGGCGGCGCAGCTCGTCGCCGACCTCGTCGTGGGAGGACAGCGCCACCCAGGCCAGCTCGAAGCCGTCCGGCCCGTCGGGCGACGGCACCAGGTAGAGGGTCAGCTGCTCCCAGTCGGACTCGTGGTCGTTGACGCCGCTGAAGCTCGACCGCCAGTCGTTCATCGCGTACAGGAACCAGTACTGGATGACGACGTAGCCGCCGTCCGAGCTGACATGGGCGTGGTAGGCGTCGGTCTGCGGACCGGCGGCCGCGTACTGGCGCTGCACCGCGGCCGTGAGCCCGCCGGGGACCCGGCCGCGCAGCGTCAGCGACAGGCGCAGCAGGGAGTCGATGAACCGGCCGAGCAGCCCGACCGCCGCCAGCCGGGACACCCCGGTGAACTTCGGCCGGTCCGGCCTGCGCCGCCATTCCCGCAGCTCACGGCGGTGCAGGCCGCGTGGGGCGTAGCGCAGGAACAGTGCGGCCTCGGGATGGGCGCGAGCCGACTCGGCCAGCCGCTCGGGGTTCAGCTCGCCGTGGTCGATCAACAGCGTCGGGCTGCCGCGCGAGGTGTGGTGCGAGGCCCACAGCGCCGCCCCGGCCAGGTACGTGTCGACGGGCATCGGGAAGAACATCTCGCCCGCGGTGAAGCACAGCACCGGCTCGTAGCGCCGTACCAGCGCGCGCAGGTCGACTCCCTCGAGCAGCCCCGCACGGTCGTCAACGCCGGTCACCACCGTAGTGTCACAGCTCAGACGCGATCAAAACGGTGAAACAAGCTCATACCAGCTCAGTACCTCCCGTCCGCGGCCGTCGGACGGTCGCAGGCGGGAGGCGAGCCTGGATCAGAATCCGCGGAACACCTGGCGGAGCAGTACCAGGTCGGCTTCGCCCGTAGCCTCGACGCCGGCCGGGTTGTGCTGCGGCGACAGCCGGCCGACGATCAGGCGCAGCCAGGCCTCGGCGGGCAGCCGCAGCACCCCGTCGGCCTCGGCCGGCGCGTCGACCAGCTCGACCTTGTCCGCGAGCCGGAGCCCGTGGACCGCATCGGGGTCGGTGGTCTCGACGCGCAGGGTCAGCTCCCTGCCGTCGAGCGCGTCGGACTTGGCCAGCCAGCCGAACATGCCGCCGAGCGTGCCGGTGAGCAGCGGCACCGCCTCCGGCGCGAGCACGGCCTGCGGGTCGCGGCCGACCCGCACGTCCCAGGAGTGGAAGGTGTACTCGCTCAGCCGCAGGCTCGCCGCCGTGGCGACGTCGACCGGCGCGGGCAGGAAGCCCATGTCGATCCGCAGGTCCGCCAGGGTGCCGGCGTCGAGCGACTCGTACCGGTCCAGCAGCGCGTCGTTGGCGGCGAGAAAGCCCTCGGCCCGGTCGACGGGCTTCATGGCGTTCCAGCGCGCCCACACGCCCTGGTTGAACTCGAACCCGGGGTTGGGGCGGCCCTCCAGCGCCGCCTCGACCGTGCCGAGGTGGATCTCGGCGCCGCTGCCCAGGTGGCTGAGCACCTGGGACACGTCCCACTCGGACGCGCCGGACGCGCCGGTGAGGTCCGCTTCCGGCAGGCCGCGCACGTACGCGGCGAGCGAGTCGTGGCCGGACCGCAGCGCGGCGATGACGGCGTCGGCGGAGCTGGTCATGGGTACTCCTCGGTGATCTCGGATGTCGTCCGCTGGATCAACCGCAGACCCGCACCGCTTGTTCCGCCCGGCGCTCAGACCGTCGCGACCGGGCCGTACCGGGTCTGCGCGGAGCGCGTCTGCAGGGCCCAGTAGCGGTCGCCGTAGGACCAGTGCCACCACTCGGTGGGGTAGTTGACCAGGCCCACGCCCGACAGTGCGAGCGACAGCAGGTCGCGGTGCTCACGGGCCGTCGCCGAGATGTGCGGCGAGCCGGTGAAGCAGGCGTCGGCGCTGGCCAGCGGGCTCGCGTTGACGGCCGTGCCCATGTCCAGCTCCATGCCCTGCTCGGTGCACAGGGTCAGGTCGACCGTGCCGCCGGTGCTGTGCGGCGCGACGTCGGGCGGCGCGACGTACTTGCTCGCCTCGGTGTGCAGCCGCTCGGCGTCCCACTCCGGGTGGGCGGCCCGCAACTCGGCCTGGTAGTCCTCGAAGTACGTCGTCTGCAGGCGCAGCGGCCGGTACGCCTCGACGACCAGCAGCCGCAGCCCGTCCGGCAGCGCGCGCTGCGCGTCCAGCAGCCGCTGGGCGACGCCTTCGCGCAGGTGGGCGTACGCCCCGGCGGGGTCGGCGAGCCGGGAGTCGATCCGCAGCTCCGGCACCTCACGCAGGTCGATCATGGGTTCGCCGGTGTCGCCGAGGGCGATCGCGGAGATCCGGCGGTCGGACAGCAGGATCATGCCGCCGCCTCGCTAGTCAGGTCGGTCACGGCGCCCAGTCCACCCGATCGGCTGCGACGTGGACGTGAGCGGAAGTCCTCACACACCGCTCACACTCCGGAGGTCGCGCAGGCGCGTCACCGGCCGATGACGCACCGACCGGCTAGCATCCGCGAATGACGATTCTCTCGGGCGCGGCCGGGGCCTGGACCGGGGCCAACGGCTTCCGGTTGATGCCCCAGGACCAGTTCGCCGAGTCGCCCGCCACGCTGACGCTGGCCACGGCGGCGGGTGGCCACATGACCACGGTCGCCTATACCTGGGCGCACCCGACCGACGGCCCGCAGCAGGGCCTGCTCGCCCTGGGCGCGGGCACGGAGCCCGACGCCCTGGTCGGGCTGTGGAGCGACTCGTGGCACCAGCAGCCCGCGGCGTTCACGCTGCCCGGCACCCTGCGCGACGGTGCGGTGGCCGAACTGGAGGCCGACTACGGCGGCGGCTGGCGCTGGCGGATCATCATCGACGCGACGGGCGCCACCCTGCAGCTGCGCATGGACAACGTGATCCCCGCCGACCAGGCCACGGCGGAGATAGCCGCCGGGCCCTATCCGGCGATGCTCATGACACTGCGCCGCGGCTGAGACGGCTCAGTTCACCGTACGGCCATCTGGAAGTCACCCCCTGTCGATGCGGCGGGCCGACCATTCCGGCATGCCCGTTGCCCGCACGAACCACTTCGTCCTCAATGGATCGGACGACCTGACCTACCGCCTGGCGCAACAGCTCTCGGAGCGTTACCGCGCCGAGGTGGTGGTGCTGATGACCGAGGCGGAACAGGCCACGGCGCGCGACTTCACCGACCTGGCCCAGGTCGCGCTGGTGGTAGCCGAGCGCATCGACGAGCAGGCGCTGCGCGGGGTCGACGTCGGCACCGCGGCCGGGCTGGCGCTCACGGTGCAGGACGACGTCGGCAACCTCTCGCACGCCCTGCTGGCCCGCGACGTCGCCCCCCGGCTGCGGCTGGTGCTGCGGATGTACCACACCGCGCTGGGCCAGGACATCGAGTCGCTGCTCGGCAACGCGCGCGTGCTGTCCGATGCGGAGATCGCCGGCCCGGAGCTGGTCGCCACCGCGCTCGGCGAGGTGGCGGCGACGCCGGTGCAGGTGGCCCGGCGCACCCTGGTCGTCGCTCCACGCACCGACGTCGTGCCCCAGGACGTGGTGTGCGGGCTCGCCGACACCTCCGACGGCGACGCACCACAGGTGCTCCCCGCCGACGAGCGCACCGCCGACCTGGTCCTCGCCGAGGACCGCGGTCCGGCCTCGCTGTGGGAGACCTCGCTCGGCCTGAGCCGGCTCACCCCGAAGCGGCCGTCGTGGGCCGGCCTGGTGCTGTCGTTCCTGGGGGCACTGTTCTCCCGCAAGACCCGCATCGCCGTCACGGCCGTGCTGGCGATCATCGTCGCGGCGGGTGTCGCGCTGGCGTTCAGCCTGGACCTTCGGCCGTGGGAGGCGTTCTACGAGGCCGCGGCCACCGTGCTCGGCGGCCCGCAGCCGGAACCGGACTACCAGCCCCGGCAGCAGGCGCTGCAACTGCTGCTCGGACTCGCCGGGCTCGCGTTCATCCCGCTGGTCACCGCGCTGGTGGTGGAGGGCACGGTGCGGGCGCGCCTGGCCGTGGCGCAGCTACGGCTGATCCAGCCGCGTTCCGGCCACGTCGTGGTGGTCGGCCTGGGCGGCGTCGGCACCCGGGTCATGCGGCTGCTGCACGACCGCGGCATCACCATGGTCGCCATCGCCCAGGACGAGAACGCCCGCGGCGTGCCGCTGGCCCGGGAGTTGGACATCCCCCTGCTCATCGGCGACCCCAGCCGGGAGACGACGCTGCGCCAGGCGGGCGTGGACCGGTGCAAGGCGCTGCTCGCGGTGGACCGCTCCGACATGGCCAACCTGCAGACCGCGCTGTGGGCCCGCAAGCTGCAGCAGCGGGTGCGGGTGGTGCTGCGCCTGTTCGACCCCGACCTCGCCGACCGGGTGCGCACGACGTTCGACCTGCCGCTGTCGCGCAGCGTGTCCAACATGGCGGTGCCCGCGTTCGCGGAGGCGCTGATGGGCCGGGAGGTGATCGGCACCATCGCCGTCGACCGGCGGGTGCTGCTCATCGCCGAGATGTTCGTGCCCACCGGCTCGCCGCTGGCCGGCACGACCACGGAGAACGTGAACCGGGCGGGCTCGATCCGGATGGTCGCGGTCACCGAGTTCGGCGAGCCCCGGCCGCTGTGGAAACCCGGCCCGACCCGGCGGGTACGCGAGCGCGACAAGCTCACCGTCGTCGCCACCCGGGACGGGCTCACCGAGCTGACCATGCGCAACCGGCGGCGCTGACCGCCCGATCGTGTCACGTCCATCACCAGCGGGCCCGCCGCCAGTTGGTACCGGTGGTGCTGCACGTCGGGGTGACACGGGGAGCTTTGAGATGTGGATTCGCAGGTCGCTGCTGGCCGCCGCGGGCACGGCGTACGCGCTGCTGCCGCTGACCGCCGCCGCAGGCGCGCCGGCCCCGGTGCCCGTGGCGCCGGAGCCGACGGTCCCGGACGCGGTGTACCCGCTGGTCGCGTACGCCGAACCGGAGCTGGGCGGGGCGTCGCAGGCGTTCGGCGCGGGCGTGTTCGACGCCGACTCCGGCGGGCTGGGCGCGGTCGGCGCCGACGCCGTCTCATCGCTGCGCGTGGCCGCGGGCTTCCGGGTGCTGGCCTGCGACCGCACCGCGGCGCAGAGTGTCGGCGCGGTCGACGGCCTCGGCTCCTGCCGGTACTTCGACGCCGGCTGGTACGACCGGGTCGGCGGCGGTCTCGACGACCACATCTCGCTGCTGACGGTCGTCGCCGCGAAGGAGACCGGACAGGGCGTCACCGTGTACGGGGAGCCGTCCCTGTCCGGCGGCAAGCTGCGACTCGGCCCCGGCCGGTACGAGGCGGCCGCCGGTGACCTGGACCGCCTCGACGCGGTCCGCTCCCTGGCAGTGGCCGACGGCCACCAGGCCGTGCTCTGCGACAGCGACCGCTCGACCGCCACCGCCGGCGGCAACCCCGGCCTGTGCCAGGTGTTCGGGCCCGGCGAGCACCCGTCGGTCGGCGCCGGCCTGGACGGGGCGGTCTCCCTGATCGCCGTCGGCGGCCCGGCGGTGACCGCGGCCGACGGACCCGCGCTCGCCGGGGCGGCACAGTCGTTCGGCCCCGGCGTGCACCAGGCCGCGACCGGCAACCTGACCCAGGTGGGCAACGACACGATCAGCTCCCTGCGCGTGGCGGCCGGCCACCGGGTGCTGGCCTGTGCCGACGACCACGTGGCACCGGCCACGCTGGGCGAGTGCACGCTGTTCGGCTCCGGGGTGCACGAGCTGGCCGGGACGGCCCTCGACGGCGGCATCTCCCTGCTGGCCGTGTCGGCCGGGCCGTCGACCGGGCAGGTGCTCACCGCGTACGCCGACGGCGGGCTGACCGGCCCGTCCGGCGCGTTCGGCCCGGGCATGTTCGCGGCCGCCGATCTCGGCCCGGTGGGCAACGACGCGATCAGCTCACTGCGGCTGGCCGACGGCGGCCGGGCGGTCCTGTGCGAACACGAGGACACCGCGCCGGGCGAGGTCGGCGCGTGCCGGCTGTTCACCGCGGGCGACTACGCGACGCTCGACAAGGCCCTCGACGACCAGACCTCCCTGATCTTCGTCGCCGCCTGACCCGGTGGGGTGCACGCCCGGCGCACCCCCGCTTCACATCGACGTTGGCCTATCACATCGAGTATTCGGCGACCGGACTCGATGAGATAGGCCAACGTCGATGACAGGCGGGTCCGCGAGCGGCCGGGTCGGGGGGAGCGGTCGCCCGACGGCGTGGGTGCGGAGAATCGGGTTGCGGAGTGAGTGCTCACTCATTTAGAGTCGCCGCCGTGACTGACGCCTCCCCCAGGCGCCGGGTTTCCCCGTTGACCCCCGAGGACCGGCGCGCCGCGATCATCGCGGCGACCCTGCCCCTGCTGCGTGCCGAAGGCGTGCACGTGAGCAGCAAGCGGATCGCCGAGTGCGCGGGTGTCGCCGAGGGGACCATCTTCCGCGCCTTCCCCGACAAGGCCGCCCTGATCTCGGCCACGCTCGCCCACGCCTTCGACCCGGCCCCCACCATCGAGTCGATCAAGGCAGTGGCGGGCGACCCCGATGTCCGGTTCCGGCTCAAGACCGCCGTGCGGATCCTGACCCGCCGCTTCCGCGACAACGCCCCGCTGATGATGTCGCTGCGCGGCAGCGGCCTCGCCGTGGTCACCACCGCGCCCGTGTTCGACCCCCGCGAGGCGCTGTCAGGTATCTCGGATGCGGTCGCCGAGCTGATCAAGGACGATGCCGACCGGTTCCGGCTGCCGCCGGCGACCGTCGCGTCCCTGCTCATCTCGATGGTGTTCTTCAACAACCGCAGCGAGATCCTCCCCGAAGACCAGATCGTCGACGTCGTCCTGGACGGCGTGCTCTCCCCCGAGGCGAAGAAAGAGCCCGCATGCTGATCACACTCGTACGCCGCCAGCTGCGGCCATACCGGCGACAGATCTCCCTGGTCGTGCTCCTGCAGCTGGTGCAGACGCTGGCCAACCTCTACCTGCCCACGCTCAACGCCGACATCATCGACCAGGGCGTGGTCAAGGGCGACACCGGCTACATCATGCGCATCGGCGCCGCCATGATCGGCGTCTCGCTGGTGCAGATCATCTGCTCCATCGGCGCGGTCTACGTCGGCGCCCAGGTCGCCAGCGCGCTGGGCCGCGACGTCCGGGCCGCGATCTTCGACCGGGTGCAGTCGTTCTCCGCCCGCGAGGTGGGCCACTTCGGCGCGCCCTCGCTCATCACGCGTACCACCAACGACGTGCAGCAGGTTCAGATGCTGGCGCTGATGACCTTCACCATGATGGTCAGCGCACCGATCATGATGGTCGGCGGCATCGTGCTCGCCCTGCAGCTGGACGTGCAGCTGTCCGGGCTGCTGCTGGCGGTCATCCCCGTGCTGGTGCTCGGCATCGGCGTCATCGTCTACCGGATGCGGCCCCTGTTCCGGGCCATGCAGACCAACATCGACGAGGTCAACCGGGTGATGCGCGAGCAGATCACCGGCATCCGGGTGATCCGGGCGTTCGTCCGCGACCGGCACGAGCAGGAGCGCTTCGCCCGCGCCAACACCGAGCTGACCGACGTCGCGCTGGCCGTCGGCAAGCTGATGGCCTCGATGTTCCCGTTCGTCATGCTCGTCATCAACGTCTCGACGGTGGCCGTGCTGTGGTTCGGCGCGCACCGCATCGACAGCGGCGGCATGGAGATCGGCGCGCTGACCGCGTTCCTGAGCTACCTGATGCAGATCCTGATGGCGGTCATGATGGCCACCTTCATGTTCGTCATGCTGCCCCGCGCCGAGGTGTGCGCCGAGCGCATCGAGGAGGTGCTCGACACCGCGTCCAGCGTCGTCCCGCCGACGGCACCGGTCACCCCGGAAGGCCTGCGCGGGCACCTGGAGCTGCGCGACGCCGAGTTCAGCTACCCGGGCGCCGAGGAGCCGGTGCTGCGCAGCATCTCCTTCACCGCCCTGCCCGGCGAGACCACCGCGATCATCGGCAGTACGGGCAGCGGCAAGTCGACGCTGCTGCACCTGGTGCCGCGGCTGTTCGACGCCACCGGCGGCCGGGTGCTGGTCGACGACGTCGACGTGCGCGAGATCGAGCCGCAGGCGCTGGCCCGGGCCATCGGCTTCGTCCCGCAGAAGCCGTACCTGTTCTCCGGCACCGTCGCCTCGAACCTGCGCTACGGCAAGGCCGACGCCACCGACGAGGAGCTGTGGCAGGCCCTGGAGGTGGCGCAGGCAAAGGAGTTCGTGCAGGCCATGCCCGAGGGCCTGGACGCGCCGATCGCGCAGGGCGGCACCAACGTCTCCGGCGGCCAGCGCCAGCGCCTGGCCATCGCCCGCGCGCTGGTCAACCGACCCGAGATCTACCTGTTCGACGACTCGTTCTCGGCCCTGGACTACGCCACCGACGCCGCGCTGCGCCGGGAGCTGTCCCGGGAGACCGCCGACGCGACGGTCGTGATCGTCGCCCAGCGCGTCAACACCATCCGCGACGCCGACCGCATCCTCGTCCTCGACGACGGGCAGGTCGTCGGCACCGGCACCCACAGCGAACTCATGAACAGCAACGTGACCTACCGCGAGATCGTGCTGTCCCAGCTCACCGAGGAGGAGGCGGCGTGAGCGAGCGAACCATGAGCTTTACCCGTCATGACGGAGCCGAGCGCAGCGAGGTGACGGCGTGAACGAGCGCAGCGAGCGAACCATGAGCATTACCCGTCATGACGGAGCCGAGCGCAGCGAGGTGACGGCATGACCGCCCCCGCGCAGCGCCGCGACAGCGGTCCCCGTTTCGGTCCCGGCGCGATGATGGCCGGCCCGCCGCAGGGCAAGTCGCTCAACTTCAAGCAGTCCACCCGCCGCCTGCTGAAACTGCTGGCGCCCCACCGCGCCGCCGTCTGGTCGGCCGTGGCGCTGGGCGTCATCGGCGTGGGCCTGTCGGTGATCGGCCCGCGCATCCTCGGCCACGCCACCGACGTGCTGTTCACCGGCATCATCAGCGGCGACCTGTCACCGGACGTGACCAAGGCGCAGACCGTCGACGCGGTCCGCGCCCAGGGCAACGGCACGCTCGCCGACATGCTCGCCGCGATGGACCTGGTCCCCGGGCAGGGCGTGGACTTCGACGCGCTGGGCCGGGTGCTGCTGATCGCACTCGGCGTGTACGTCGCCGCGTCGCTGTTCTCCCTGATGCAGTTCCGGATCATCACCACCGTGGTGCAGCGCGCCGTCTACGCGCTGCGCGAGCAGGTCGAGACGAAGCTGTCCCGGCTGCCGCTGAGCTACTTCGACGGCCAGCAGCGCGGCGAGGTGCTCAGCCGGGCCACCAACGACATCGACAACGTCGCGCAGACGATGCAGCAGTCGCTGAGCCAGCTGATGAACTCGGTGCTCACCATCGTCGGCGTACTCGCGATGATGTTCTGGATCTCGCCCTTGCTGGCGCTGATCGCGCTGGTCACCGTGCCGGTTTCGGTGTGGGTGACGATGCGCATCGGCAAGAGGGCGCAGCCGCAGTTCATCGCGCAGTGGGCCACCACCGGCAAGCTCAACGCCCACATCGAGGAGATGTACACCGGCCACTCGCTGGTCAAGGTGTTCGGTCGCCAGCACGAGGCGGCCGAGAAGTTCCGCGAGCACAACGAGGCGCTCTACACGGCCGGTTTCAAGGCGCAGTTCATCTCCGGCATGATCCAGCCGGCCATGTTCTTCATCGGCAACCTGAACTACGTGCTGGTCGCGGTCGTCGGCGCGCTGCGCGTGGCGTCCGGCACGCTGTCGCTGGGCGACGTGCAGGCGTTCATCCAGTACTCCCGCCAGTTCAGCCAGCCGCTGAGCCAGGTCGCGGCGATGTCCAACCTGGTGCAGTCCGGTGTCGCCTCGGCCGAGCGGGTGTTCGAGCTGCTGGATGCGCAGGAGCAGAGCCCCGAGCCGGTCCCCGCGGCCCGGGTGCAGGATCTGCGCGGCCAGGTCAGCTTCGAGCACGTGGCGTTCCGGTACACCGAGGACAAGCCGCTGATCGAGGACCTGTCACTGGTCGTCGAGCCCGGCCAGACGGTGGCCATCGTCGGCCCCACCGGCGCGGGCAAGACCACGCTGGTCAATCTGCTGATGCGCTTCTACGAGGTGACCGGCGGGCGGATCACGCTCGACGGCGTCGACATCGCCGCGATGGACCGCGAGGACCTGCGGTCCAAGACCGGCATGGTGCTGCAGGACACCTGGCTGTTCGGCGGCACCATCGCCGACAACATCGCGTACGGCGCGGACTCCCCCACCCGGGAGCGGATCATCGAGGCGGCCAAGGCCGCCCACGTGGACCGCTTCGTGCGTACGCTGCCCGACGGCTACGAGACGGTGCTCGACGAGGACGGCACCAACCTCAGCACCGGCGAGCGGCAGCTGATCACCATCGCGCGGGCGTTCCTCGCCGAGCCGAGCATCCTCATCCTGGACGAGGCGACCAGCTCCGTCGACACCCGCACCGAGGTGCTCATCCAGCGGGCGCTGAACTCGCTGCGCAGCGGGCGGACCAGCTTCGTCATCGCGCACCGGCTGTCCACCATCCGCAATGCCGACGTCATCCTGGTGATGGAGCACGGCTCGATCGTCGAGCACGGCTCGCACGACAAGCTGATCGCCTCCGGCGGCGCCTACGCGCGCCTCTACGAGGCCCAGTTCGCGGGTGCCGCGACCGAGTGACCCGCCACGGAAACGCCCCCGAGCCGATACGGCCGGGGGCGTTTTCATGCGTGAAGCAGGCGTCGCAGTGCTCACGTTCGCCGGGCGAGCAGGAAGTCCTGCGTGGAGGCTTCCTGATCCGAGCTGGGTTGGCTGCCCCGGAAGACCGTCGCGAAACCGGCGGCGGTGACCCGGTCCTCCATCTCCTGAGCCGACATCCAGTAACCGTCGTATTCGACACCGAGGCCGGCCCTGCGACCGCCGCGTCGCAGCGTGCCGTCACCGGGCTTGAAGGTGGTCACCAGGTGGCCGCCGGGCTTGACGACGCGAGCGAGTTCGCCGAACGCGGGCGCCCGGTCGGCGGGCGCGAGGAAGATCAGCGAGAACCAGCAGACCACGCCGGACAGCGAGGCGTCCTCGAAGGGCAGCTCGCGCAGGTCGGCGACGTCGAACGCGAAGTCCGGGTGGTCACGTCTGGCAATGCGGACCATCTCGGGAGACAGGTCGACCCCGTGTGGCGTCAGCCCCCGTGCCGCCAGGTACGGAGCGAGCCGGCCGGTTCCGCTGCCGACGTCCCCGACCACGCCGCCCAGTTGCGAGGCGAGGGTCAATTCGCAGAAGAGGTCGAGCACCGCCCGCTCGACGGGGGACGCCTCCAGCAGTCCGTCCAGGTTGTCCACGTACCACGCCGCGAGCGCATCGTGCGCGGCCCTCAATTCGTCGGTCTTGGCGTCCACGACCGAGACCCTAGTGGCCGCACCGTCGACAGGTGCACCCTCGAATCAACGGAGAGCCGTCTCTTGCACAGAAAGGTCTGTAATGCAAAGCTACCTGCATGACGAATCCGTGCCATCGGCGGACAGCCCTCGCGAGCTGCTGACGACCGTGGGTGAACTGACCCGCCGCGTCCGTGTCGCCCAGCGCGGCACCTGGTTCCCGCTGCTGGCCTTCGCCGTGATCACCCTGGTCGCGATCCCCGTCGAGCGGTACGCCCCCCAGCTCGGCCCGTGCCGGCCGGGCCCGGAGGAGGGCACCACCGTCTGCGTCGCCTCGGTCGCCTCCACCGCGGTGTACTGGCCGATCGCGCTGATGCTCGCCTACGCGGCCATCGCCGCCTTCTACGTCCGCCAGTCCAGGCAGCGCGGCCTGGGCACCCCCATCCGCCCCTATGTCGTCGTCGGCGTCGTCCTCGCCGTCCTGCTGGCGGGCGCGTCGCTGTGGCTGGCGTACCACCCGCTCGCGCCATTCTCCGCCGCCCCGAGCGAGTTCACCCCGACCATGCACGCCGTCTCCTTTCTGGTCTCCCCCCTCACGGTGATCGGCCTGGCGCTGCTGGTGCTGGCCTGGGTGGAACGCCACTGGGCGCTGCTGGCCTACACCGCCGTCTACCTGTCGATCGCGCTCGTACAGGGCAGTCAGGTCATCGAGTCGTCGTCGCGGTGGTTCTTCCTGCCGTACCTGCTCGTCCCGGCGGCGGTGCTGCTGCTGGGCAGTGCCGCCTTCGCCCTGTTCCGGCCGGCCGGCGAGGCGCAGCCGCGATGACCGAGCATCCCGCCAACGGCCTCGACGACGTGGTCCACCAGCGCGTCCGGTTGGGCATCATGGCCATCGCGCACCAGGCCCGCCAGGTCGAGTTCGGCTTCCTGCGTACGACCCTGCAGCTGACCGCCGGCAACCTCGGACAGCACCTGACCGTGCTGGAGAAGGCAGAGCTGATCCAGATCGAAAAGGGCTACGAGGGCAAGCGCCCGCGCACCTGGGTCACCCTCACCCCCGCCGGGCAGACCGCCCTGCGCGCGGAGATCGCCCACCTCAAACAGCTCATCCAGCAGGTCGAGCAGGCCGAGACGACCGGCGACCGCTGATCGGGCGGACACGCCCTGCCGGGTGACCCTCGGGTGCAGGCTCGCCCGGCAGGGCGTATCGCGCGAACTCCCAGGCAGCCGTGATCTCGCGGCCCTAGATCCGGCGCGCGATCGTGACGATCTCACGGCTCGTGTCGGTGACCGGGCCGCGCTGCCAGTCGCCGTACTGGGCCTCGATCCCGAAACCGGCCTCGGCCAGGAACGCCGCCAGCGTCGGCACGTCGAGAAAGCGCAGGCTGGAACGATCGACCCGGAGCACGGCGCCGTCGGACCCGCTGGTCGTCTCGACGAGGTTCACCACGTCGCCGACCTGCTCGGCCTGATGCCACACCCGCAACGTACGGCCCTGCGCGTCCACGACCTCCGACACGTTCGACGGGTTCCAGTCGTCCCACGCCCGCGCCTGCGGATGGCGCGTCTCGAACGCGAACCGGCCGCCGTCACGCAGCGCCGCCCGGATGGCGACCAGCGACGCGCGTAGGTCGTCATCACCGACGAGGAACTGGAACGCGTGACTGACCATGGTCGCCAGGTCGAACTCGCGGTCCCAGCGCGCCTCGGCGGCCACCCCGGCCACCCACTCGACGTCGGTGCGCCGACGTGCCCGGTCCAGTGCCGCAAGGTCCGGGTCGAGCCCGACCAGGCGGCCTCGATGGCCGGCCTCGCGGGCCTGGTGCAGCATGCCGCCCGTGCCGCAGCCCACGTCCAGCACCGCGTCCGCGGACATCACCAGGTCGTCATAGAACGCGTCGCTGTCGAACCTCGTCCCGTCCCAGGGGTTCAGCAGGTCATACAGGGCAGCAGCGTCGGCATCGGAGATCATCGCGACAGTATCGGCGCTTCGCCGAGCGCCGCCAACGGCATTACGCGCGGCAGGCAGGTTCGCCCGATGCGGCACCAGGCTCGTAGTCCGACGCGAGCGGCCTGATTCTCAGTCTGCTGCCGTCGTGCCGGTCCGGACGACCTCGTAACGCAGCCAGAGCAGCCCGTCGGATTCGGAGTGAATGGAAAGCAGCCGTAGCGGTGTCGGCAGCTCGCCGGGCGTCAGCTGAGCGCCGTCGAACAGGGCAGGCGTGCCCTTGCCGCCGACCAGGGCGGGAAGCATGACGACGTGCAGCTCGTCGACGAGTCCGGCACGCAGCAGGGCGCCGTTGAGTTCGCCGCCCGCGTGCGAGACGACGCAGGTGACGCCGAGCTTGTCGGCCAGGCGGCCGAGCGCGGTGGCGGGATCGACCCGATCCTGACCGACGACGAGATAAGGGATCCCCTCCTGGCGCAGGAAGGCCAGGTAGTCCGCCGGTGTCGCCATGGCCACCAGGATCAGGAGCCGGTGGTCGCCGCTGCTCTTCACGCTCCAGCGCACGCGTCCACGGCTGTCCACGACGGCGAACCACCTGGCACCGGCCACATCGTCGGGGAGGAAGTCCGTGTGCAGCTCCAGCGCCGGGTCGGCGGCGGGCAGCCCGGTCACCGGACCGGTGTCGTGGGTGACGAAGGTGCCGCTGCCTTCGAGCACTACCTGTGGCTGGTACAGCCGCTCCAGCAGCGCCGCACGCGCCTGCTCGACCGCGTGCGTGCTCGGCGGCTGCAGCGATCGCCAGACGCCGCCTGCCCCCTCGTGCAGGAGCAGCTGATCGCTGCTGAGCGTGAGACGGCCGTCCGCCGACACCACCGACGACACCACCACGCGCGGTCGTCCCGGATCAGTTTCCGTGGAATCCATTCCGGCGTTCTACCAAGACCCACCGACTCATTCGGGTGTGCCTGGGCGGGCCGCCGGCATGATCTACGACTGCCTCCGCCGGATCTCGGCGGCGCACACGCCGGGCCGCACGAACGGATACAGCTCCGTGTCGAACGCCTGCGGCGCCAGCCCGTCCACGGTGCCGCGCAGCAGCCCGAGGTGCACGCCGCACACCACGTCGGGGTGCCGCCGTGCCACGTCGAGGAACGGGCAGGCGTGCAGCTCGATCCGGGCGGCCCCGGCGTGCGGCGTGCGCACCGGATCGAAGCCGAGTTCGGCGAACAGGGCAGTGGCCCGTAGCGCGGCTTCATCGAGCGTGGCCGTCGCGCCCGCGCCCGTCGGCGCGGCGGCCGGGTCCGTAGCAGCGGGTCCCGCCCCGGCGGGGGCGGTGCGGTGCAGCCAGCGGCGGCCCGCACGCTGGGCCAGCGCGGAGCCGTCGAGGTCGTCCAGTTGACCGGCGAGCATCTCCGCGAGCAGCGCGTAGCCGCCTGCCTCGGCGGCCGGGGTCACACCGGTGTACACCGCCTGCGGGCGGCCGGGACCACTGCGGGGCACGGTGGCCTGTACCACGTAGCCGGCCTCGATCAGCACTTTCAGGTGGAAACGCACCGTATTCGGGTGCAGACCGGTGGCCTGCGCCAGCGCGACCGCGTCCTGCGGCGCGTCGGCCTGGCGCAGCACCTCCAGCACGCGCCGGCGGCTGGCCACCGCGAGTGCGCCGTAGGTCATATCGTCGGCCACGCTCCGAATATATACGATGGCGATAGTAAAAAAGGAGGAGCCCGTGCGCACCGACATCACCGACCGCGGCGACATCACCGGCGTCGTGACCGACTTCTACACCCGGGTGTACGCCGACGACCTGCTCGGCCCGATCTTCATCGACGTGGCCCGGATGGACCTCCCCGCGCACCTGCCGATCATGTGCGATTTCTGGGAAACGGTGCTGCTGCGCACGGGCAGCTACCGCCGCAACGCGCTGCAGGCGCACTTCGACCTCAACCGGCTGGTGCGGCTGGAGCAGGCCCACTTCGACCGCTGGCTGCTGCTGTGGCGGACGACCGTCGACGACCGCCACGCGGGCCCCGTCGCCGAGCTGGCGAAGACGCAGGCCGGCCGAATCGCCGGGTCGATCGGGCGGCGGCTGGCCGGGGCGACCGGCAGCGAGCACGTCACCATCGCAACCGTCAGACCGTGACCTGCATTCGAGGAACCGAGCTCCCATACTGGACGGCGTCGGCAGGAGCGGACCAGTGAGGGGAACCGGCCCATGTCAGGTTCGAAGACGATCACCGTAGGTCTGCTCGCACTGGGCCTGGCGGCCGGCGCGACCGCGTGCTCACCCGCGACGAGCGAACCACGGCCGACCGCGTACCAGGTGTCGGTGGATGTGTTCTCGGGTCGGGAGAACCCGGAAACCGCGCTGAGCGCCCCGGTCGCCGAGCGGATCTACGCGGACCTGGACAGCCGGGCCGCCGAGTTCCAGGACGTGCCCGAACCGGCCGCCCCGCTCGGCTTCCGCGGGTTCGTCGTCACGCCGGGCAGCGGTTCCCACCCCGTGCTCCGAGTCACCCAGGACGCGGTGTACGCGGTCCGCGACGGCACCCACCGGAAACTCGCCGACCCGACGGGCGCGCACTACCGCACCATCCTGGACGATGTGCGGCCGCGACTGCCCCAGGACGTCGTCGAGGTTCTTCCATGACCGCACCGGCGCAGTCGTTCCACTTGACAATGCCGCGGTGGGTTCGGTTAGCCTCGATCCAGCGCGTTCGGGTACGCGCCGAGACTCGCCGGAAGGCTCGAAGCCACCCCGCCTGACATCAGGTTGGGCGACGCTTGCCGACGCTCTCATCCGCCTGTGCGAGTCCGGGCGTGGAGGGTGCTCAGATGAAGACTCTGCCCGACGATCCCGACCTCGACCACCTGCGCCAGCAGGCCAAAGACCTGCTCGCCGGACTGCGCGACGGCAATCCGCGGGCGGCGCTCGCCGACGCGCAGGCGTCTCTGGCCGAGCAGTACGGGTTTCGCACCTGGGCCGATCTCAAGGCCGAGGTCGATCGACGGCGAGGTCAGGGCGATGTCGCCGATCCCGTGCTGGCCCGCCTGCTCGCCGCCCGGTTCGGCCTGGGCGAGGTGACCGGTCCGATGCGCTCGGTGGCCAGGGCCGACGAGATGGGCCGGCGCTGGTCGCTGGACACCGATCGCGGCAGGTGGGCGCCGCGCACCGTCGACGACGTGTTCCCCGTGACCGACGGCGAGGAGAACACCAGGTTCCAGGAGGCCGCGGCACGGGCGGGCGTGGCGTTGCCCGCCCCGGTCCGCAGCGTCTCCGGTGCCGCGGTCGAGCTGGTCGAGGGCAGCCGGTGGCGCGTCTACGAGTGGCGGCACTCCGGGCCGCCGCTGGCCGCGCCGGTCAGCGCGTCGATCACCCGCGTGGTCGGCGAGACGCTCGCCGTGATCCACGGCCTGCGCTTCCCGGCGAGCGGCGTCTGTCCGTGGAGTTCGGTACGGCTGTGGACCACGAGCTGGTCGGAACTGGCCGACCTCGTCGCCGCGAAGGGCGTCGAATGGGCTCCGGCGCTGGCCGCGGCGGTGCCCGTGCTGTCCGGGTTGGCGGCCGTCGGGCAGGGCGCGACGGTGCCGGAGCCGGTGCAGTGCCACAACAACGTCAACCCGGGCAACGTACGGCTCGGCGCCGGCGGGAGCCTCATCCTCACCGGCTGGGAGCACGCCGCCGGGCTGCCACCCGCTTGGGAGTTGTGCGCGGCGCTGGCCTCCTGGGCGGTCGACCCCAACGGCGGCGTCAACGCCGCCGGCGCCCGTGCCCTGCTGGCCGGCTATCGCGAGCGGGCCGGTGCGCTGCCGCCGCTGAGCGTCGACACGTTCCGCGGCGCGGCGACGGGCCTGCTGAACTACGTGGCCGGGCAGCTCGACGTGGCGCTGAGCGCGCACGGTGAGCAGGACGAACGGTACGCGGACCGCAACATGCGGCACCTGCTGACCCACCTGCCGTCCCGGGCGACGTACGAGCAGGTCCTCGACGCTGCCCTGGCCAGGGCCTGAGGTACCCCGTTGTTGGGAAGGGCACCTTCTACATCGGAAACCGATAAGAAGGTGCCCTTCCTTTGTCAGGAGCCGAGGCGGCGGTAGCGGTGGACCGATAGGGGTAGGAAGATCGCGGTGAGCAGGAGCGGCCAGAGCACGGCCAGCAGCATGGCGTGGTCGGGGATCAGGCCGGGGTTGCCGAACAGCTCGCGGGACGCGGCGGCGGTCGCCGACAGCGGGTTCCACTGCGCGATCGTGCCGAGCCAGGTCGGCATGGTCGCCGGGTCGACGAAGACACCGGACAGGAAACCCACCGGCCAGACCAGGATCTGCACCATGGTCACCGACTCGGGACCCTTCACGACCAGGCCGAGGAAGATGCCGACCCACAGCAGCGCGAAACGCAGCAGCAGGAGCAGCCCGAACGCCGCGAGCGCACGGCCCAGGCCCTCCTGCCAGCGCCAGCCCAGCGCCGCGGCCGCACCGACGAGCACGACCAGGCCGACCGCCGAGTTCATCAGGTCGGCCAGGCAGCGCCCCAGCACCACCGACGCCGAATGGATCGGCAGCGACCGGAAGCGGTCGGTGACGCCCTTGGCCGCGTCGGAGGACACCGCGGTCATCGTCGCCTCCACGCCGAAGAACATGGCGAGGGCGAACATGCCCGGCATCAGGTAGTCGAAGTAGTCGTCACCGATCGCCCCGCCGAACAGCCCGCCGAACATCAGCGCCACCATCACGGTGAACAGCCAGTTGATGATCACTCCGGCGGGCTGCTGCCGCCAGTGGGTCAGTTCCCGGCGCGCGAGCACCCACGTCTCGCCCAGCACGGCCGTCACGCCGCCACCTCCTGCTTGTCGCCCTGCTTGCGGTGAAGGTCGAGGAACACCTCGTCGAGCGTGGGCCGGCGCAGGTTGACTTCGACCGGCTCGACTCCGTCGGCGGCCAGCGCCGTGCTGATGGCGATCAGCGCCTTGGTGCGCTGCCGCACCGGCACGCTGATCCGGTGCTCCTCGGTGCGCGGCTCGCCGTCGGCGTGCGCCGCCACCGTGGGCAGCGCCAGCCTTGCCTGGTCCGCGTCGGCGAACGCCAGGTCGATCCAGTCGTCGCCGATGGTGGCCTTGAGCTCGTCGGGGGTGCCCTCGCTGACCACGCGGCCGTGCCACAGCATGGCGATCCGGTTCGCCAGCTGGTCGGCCTCCTCCAGGTACTGCGTGGTCAGCAGGATGGTGGTGCCGCCCGCGACCAGCTCGCGCAGCGCGGACCAGACCTCCTGGCGGCCCTGCGGGTCCAGCCCGGTGGTCGGCTCGTCCACGAACAGCACCTCGGGCGAGACGATCAGGCTTGCCGCGAGGTCGAGCCGCCGGCGCATGCCGCCGGAGTACTTCGCGACCGGCTTGCCGCCGGCCTCGGCGAGGCCGAACCGCTGCAGCAGCTCGTCGGCTCGGGTCGCGGCGCGGGTCCGGCCGAGGTGGTTCAGGCGGCCGAACAGCACCAGGTTCTGCCGGCCGCTGAGGATCTCGTCGACCGCGGCGTACTGCCCGACCAGGCCGATGCGCTGCCGCACCTGGGCGGCCTGGGTGCTCACGTCGTGCCCGGCCACGACCGCGCGCCCCGCGTCCAGGCGCATCAGCGTCGCCAGGATGCGCACGGCCGTGGTCTTGCCGGCCCCGTTCGGGCCGAGCAGGCCGTACACCGTGCCCCTGGGCACTTCCAGGTCGAATCCGTCGAGTGCCGGGGTCTGCGCTCCTCGATAGGTCTTGCGGATCCCGTCCGCCGATATCGCCGGCTCTGCCATGTGCAGGCTCCTCCCACTCGTCGCGTACACCGTACCGTACGCCGTACGCGATTGTCGAGCGCGCGGAATTCGCCCGGATGACGCACGCTGTGCCGCATGGGCTTCTTCACCTTCATCGTGGTCGCACTCCTGTCACTGGCCGCCTGGACGGCGCTGTGGCAGGTGCCGGAGGACGAGGTATGGATCGTGGAGCGCCACCGGCGCTTTCATCGCGCGCTGGCGGCGGGCCGACGCCTGGCGGTGCCCCTGTTCGACCGGGTCAAAGCCAAGGTCGACCTCACCCCGCAGATGCTGTTGTGGCCGCCGGCGCCACCGGAGGGCAGCAACGAGCAACCGGCGGCCGACGCGTTCGACGCGCAGGACGGCGGCGCGGTCGAGGTCAGGCTGCGCATCCTGTGGCGGGTCATCGATCCGGTCGGCGCCGCATATCAGCCGCGCGGCCCACGCGGGGCCATCGACGACCTGGCCGCGGCCACGCTGCGCCGGCTGATCGGGGCCATGACCCAGGAGACCGCGATGACCAGCCGGTCGGCGTTCGACCAGGCGCTGTCGGCGGCCATCACCGAGCAGGCAGGTCGCTGGGCCGAGGTCGGCAGCGTGCGGATCAGCGAGGTGCTGGCCCGCCCGGCGCGGACCTGACCGGCCCGCCGCCCGGCTGCAGCAGGTCACGGCACAACGGCACGTCCGAGGTCTTGACGTCGGGCACGAAGATCAGCGCGGCGAGCGGCCGGCGCAGCACCCCTGCCCTCCGCTCGCTGCACATCCGCCGGGCGGTGATCTGATCGGACTTCAACTGCTGCGGGCCGCCGCCGTCGCGGTACAGCACGGTCTCCAGGTCCTCGTTCTGTCCGAGGAGGTAGGCGACCTTCGTCGTACCGTCCACGGTCAGCGCGGTCGCGGGCAGCCACATGCCCTGCAGGGTGACCATGCCGGCGAGCACCACGCCCAGGGTCAGCGTCAGCCCGTCCACCCACCGGTTCGGCACCCGCCCACCGAGCAGCGGGCTGGGCGGGCGGTCGCCCTGGCGCGGCGGGGCCGGTCGCCCGCGCCGCCACAGCAGCATCACGGCCAGCAGCCCCGCGGCGGCCAGGAGCAGGAGCAGCAGGTACACCGGTGCGGTGAGCAGGCCGACGACCAGGAACATCAGCGCCACCGGCGGCGGCAGGCTGGCCAGCACCGTGGGCTGGAACACCGCGCCGCGGACCGCGGCCCGCCGCTCGGACAGGGCGAGGTAGGCCGCGAGGATGAGGATCAGCGGCAGGAACGGGACGTAGCTGCCGATCAGCAGCGCCTGCATGCTGGTGTGCTGGGCGAGCGCCTTGAGCGTCGCGTCGTCGCCGTCGGACAGCACGAACAGCCGCACCCCGGCCAGGATCGCCGGGAACGCGGCGGACACCAGGCCCAGGTAGAAGCCGTGCCGCTCACCGGCCTCGACCGCGGGCAGCGGCGCGGCCGGGCTGCTCTGCTGCTCCGTCACGTACGCATTGTTCCATCCGCATTCGACGATGCGCGGTCCGGTCCGAGCACACCATGACGGCCACGGGCGCGCCGAGCACCTGCCACGGCCGGACCCGCGGCAGGGCGCGCCGGCGGCTCGGGTCAGCCTCAGGGTCGAGACCAGGGTTGACACCTGATCTGCCGATCGCGGCAGGGGTCTAGGTTGGCGGCGTGGCCCTCATCGCGACCCAGTCGCTGACCAAGACATATCCGGGCGGGGTGACCGCCCTGTCCGACCTGACCCTGTCTGTCGAGCCCGGCATCATCGGCCTGGTCGGCGCCAACGGCGCCGGCAAGTCCACGATGATAAAAACCCTGCTCGGGCTGCTGTCGCCGACCAGCGGCCGGGCGGAGGTGCTCGGCCTCGACCCGACCACCGCCGGTGAGCAGGTGCGCGCCCGCGTCGGCTACATGCCCGAGCACGACTGCCTGCCGCCGGACATGATCGCCGCGGAGTTCGTGACGCACATGGGCCGGATGACCGGCCTGCCGCGCACCGTCGCCCGCGAGCGCGCCTCCGAGGCGCTGCGCCACGTCGGGCTGTACGAGGAGCGCTACCGCCAGATCGGCGGCTACTCCACCGGCATGAAGCAGCGGGTGAAGCTGGCCCAGGCACTGGTGCACGACCCGGACCTGCTGCTGCTCGACGAGCCCACCAACGGTCTGGACCCGGCCGGGCGCGACGCGATGCTGACGCTGATCCACCGCATCGGCACCGAGTTCGGCATCTCCGTGGTGGTCTGCTCGCACCTGCTCGGTGAGATCGAGCGGATCTGTGACTCGCTGATCGCGATCGAGGGCGGCTGCCTGCTGCGCGCCGACCGGATCGACGCGATGACCACCGGCACCGAGGTGCTGGCCATCGAGGTCGCCGAGGGCACCGCGGAGCTGTCGGCGGCGCTGGCGCAGCGGGGGCTGGCCGCAACCGCGGAGGGCCGGATGCTGCTGGTGCCGCTGACCGAAGAGGCCACCTACGACCTGGTCCTGCGTACCGTCGCCGAGTTGGACCTGCCGCTGCACCGCCTCGACCAGCGCCGCCACCGGGTGGCCGAGCTGTTCTCCACCGCCACCCCGACCCCGTCCCTGGAGGTGAGCCATGTCTGAGCAGAGCGTCATCCACGACATCGGCTACCAGCGCTACACCGGCCCCCGGCTGGGCCGCGGTTATGCCGCCCGCTCGCTGTTCGAACATGGCCTGCGCGTCGCGTTCGGGCTGGGCCGCAGCGCCAAGGCCAAGATCTTCCCGTGGATCGTGATCGGCCTGGTGATGGCCCTGGCCGTGGTCGTCGTCGCGGTCAAGGCGCAGTCGGGCGAGATGATTCTGACCTACCAGGAGCTGCCGGGCGCGGCGAGCGTGGTGGTGATGGTGTTCCTGGCCGTGGTCGCGCCCGAGCTGGTCTCCCGCGACCTGCGCAACCAGACCCTGCCGCTGTACTTCTCCCGGCCGATCCGGCGCTCGGACTACGCGCTGGCCAAGCTGGCCGCGATGGCCACGGCGGTGTGGCTGCTGATGGCCGCTCCGCAGGCCGTGATGTTCCTGGGCTCGGCGTTCACCGCCGACGGCGCCTCTGGCGTGGGGGCCGAGGCCCGCGGCATGCTCGGCGGCTGGGTCGTCGCCACGTGCTACACGCTGGTCTTCAGCAGCCTCGCGCTGCTGATCGCCTCGATCGCCAGCCGACGCGCCTTCGCGGCGGGCGCGATCGTGGTCGTCTTCATGGTCACCACGCCGGTCGTCGCGCTGATGGATGAGCTGGGCAAGGGCGGCACGGCCTCCCAGATCGCGGCGCTGTTCAGCCCGTTGACGCTGCCCGAGGGCGTGCGCGAGTGGCTGTACGGCACCTCGTCGACCGACGTGGGCCCGTTCGGTCCGGTGTACGGCCTGGTGATGTTGCTGCTCGTGGCCGGCTGCGCTTCGCTGCTCGTGCTGCGCTACCGGAAGGTGTCCCTGTGAGCGCGAGGAGCGCAACGAAGTGGAGCACCGCAAGCCGCGAACGAAAGGCAGCCCTGTGAGCGACCTCGACCTGCGTGGGGTGTCCCGCTGGTACGGCAACGTCGTCGCCGTCAACGACGTGACGATGACCCTCGGGCCGGGCGTGACCGGCCTGCTCGGCCCGAACGGCGCCGGCAAGACCACCCTGCTGCACATGATGGCGGGCTTCCTCGCCCCGTCGCGCGGGCAGGTGCTGATCGACGGGGACGCCACCTGGCGCAACCCGGCGATCTACCGCAAGCTCGGCCTGGTCAACGAGCGCGAGTCGGTGTACGGCTTCCTGTCCGGCAAGGAGTTCGTCCGGGCCAGCGCGAAGCTGCACGGGCTGCCCGACGCCGACGCGGCGACCCGGCGCGCGATCGAGCTGGTCGAGATGACCGATGCGCAGGACCGCCGGATGGACACGTACTCCAAGGGCATGCGCCAGCGGATGCGGGTGGCCGCGGCGCTGGTGCACGACCCGGCGGTACTGCTGCTGGACGAGCCGTTCAACGGCATGGACCCGCGGCAGCGCATGCACATGATGGACCTGCTGCACCGGCTCGGCGCGCAGGGCCGCACGGTGCTGTTCAGCTCGCACATCCTGGAGGAGGTCGAGCAGGTCTCCGGCACCGTGCAGGTGATCGTCGCGGGCCGGCTGGCCGCCTCGGGCGACTACCGCACCATCCGCCGCCTGATGACGCACCGCCCGCACGTGTTCGCGATCCGCTCCAGCGACGACCGGCGGCTCGCGGTCGCGCTGATGGCCTCGGACTCGGTGGCAGGCGTGACGCTGGGCAAGGACGGCCTGACCGTGCACGCCGGCGACTACGGCACGTTCACCCGGGCGCTGCCGCGCATCGCCCTGGACGAAGGTGTGCGGGTGCGCCAGCTCATCCCCTCGGACGAGTCGCTGGAAAGCGTCTTCGCCTACCTGGTCTCGGCATAGGGAGCACCGCGATGAACATGACCATTGCCTGGATCACCGCCCGCGGCCTGCTCGGCCGCCGCCGGTCCTGGCTGCTGCTGCCCATGCCGGTCATCCTGATCGGGCTGACCGCCGTCGGCATCGCTTTCGACGCGCCGACCATCGACCTGGCCGATGGGGTCCTGGTCGGGCTGGGTGTCGCCACGGTCCTGCCGCTGGTGTCGCTGATCGTCGGCACCGGCGTGCTCGGCTCGGAGATCGACGACGGCACCGTGGTGCACATCCTCACCAAGCCCATCCCGCGCAGCCGGATCATCCTCGCCAAGCTGGCCGTGGCGTCGGTGGTCAGCGCCGTGGCCACCGGCGTACCGATGTTCGTCGCGGGCACCATGGTGGACGGGACGAGACTCGGCCTCGGGCTCGCGCTGGCGTGCGTGGCGGGCGCGATCGCGTACAGCGCGCTGTTCCTGGCGCTGAGCGTGGTGACCCGGCGGCCGGTGCTGGTGGGTCTGCTCTACGTGGTGATCTGGGAGGGCCTGGTGAGCAACCTGGTGGCCGGCACCCGCACCATCTCGGTGCAGCACTACGTCATCCAGTTCGCCGCCGAGCTGTCCGGGACGACGCTGTTCGGGACGACGGTCTCGACCGGGGTCGCGGCGGTGATGGCAGTGCTCATCACGGCGGTCGGCACCTGGCTGGCCACGCAGCGGCTGCGCTCGTTCTCGGTCGCGGGCGAGACCAGCTGACGATCGACGCAAAGACGCAGGCCGACCTGGCGAGCTCGCCAGGTCGGCCTGCGTCTTTCCAGGACACGCGGCCGACAGCCGCCCGCCCGGAATGCGGCTTCAGGAGCCGGCGATGTTGACCATCCAGTTGATGCCGAAGCGGTCCTTCAGGGCGCCGAACTCGTCGCCCCACATCTGCTTCTCCAGCGGCACGCCGACGGTGCCGCCCTCGGTGAGCTTCTCCCAGTAGCCACGCAGCTTGTCACCGTCGTCGCCGCTGAGGCTGACCGTGATGTTGTCGCCGGGGTGATAGGCCATGCCGGGCGGGGTGTCCGAGGCCATCAGGGTGTAGCCGGCGTCGGACTCCAGCATCGCGTGCATGATCTGGTCGGCGTACGGCGCGTCCTTGTCGCCGAACTCGCCGAACGTGCTCATCGTCAGGTTGCCGCCGAGGATGCCCTGGTAGAACTCCATCGCCTCGCGGGCGTTGCCGTTGAAGCTGATGTACGGGTTGAGTCGGGACGCCATTCGAATCCTCCTTGATCGTCATGGTTCGCGTGGATCGCGCCGGTCCAGGCAGCATCCTCGCAGAAGGGTCGGACATGACGAGATGACACGACGGAGTGACCGCCGCCCGTAATCCGTGGTTCAACGCCACAACGGATCACGTTCATCATCGTCCATGAATGTCCGGCGCATGAGATCACTCCATCGCCGTACGTTCGTCCTCGGCGGACTCGCGATCGCGGGGACCGCACTGGCCGGCGGGAGCGCGTTCGCCGCCGCCCCGTACCCGTTCAAGCTCGGTGTGGCCTCCGGCGACCCCGAGTCCGACAGCGTCGTGCTGTGGACCCGCCTGGCCCCGACCCCGCTCAACGCCGACGGCCAGGGCGGCATGGCCAACGCCGACGTCGTCGTCGACTGGCAGGTCTCCACCACCAGCTCGTTCAGCTCGCTGGCCGCCTCCGGCTCGGTCACCGCCCGCTACGCCGACGCGCACTCGGTGCACGTGATCGCGGGCGGGCTGGCCGCCGACGCCGACTACTACTACCGGTTCCGGGCACAGGGCCACCTCTCGCCGGTCGGGCGCACCCGCACCGCCCCGGCGCCGACCGCGTTCGGCCGCGACCTGGTGATGGCGTTCGCGTCCTGCTCGAACTGGCAGGCCGGCTACTTCACCGCGTACCGCCGCCTGGCCGAGGACAACCCCGGCCTGGTGCTTCACCTGGGCGACTACATCTACGAGGGCGGGGCGACGGCCGGGTCGGTGCGCGAGCACGTGGGCGCCGAGATCGTCTCGCTGGCCGATTACCGCCGCCGCTACGCGCTGTACAAGTCCGACCCCGACCTGCAGGCCGCGCACGCGGCAGCGCCCTGGCTGGTGGTGCCCGACGACCACGAGGTCGAGAACAACTACGCCACGAACGTGCGCGCCGACAGCTCCCCCGCGCTGACCGCGGCGCAGTGGACCGCCCGGCGCACCGCCGCGTACCGCGCCTACTACGAGAACATGCCGCTGCGTCCGGCTTCGACGCCCGACGGCAACAGCATCCCCCTGTACCGCCGCATCCGCTGGGGCAGGCTGGCCACCTTCCACATGCTCGACACCCGCCAGTTCCGCGACGACCAGGCCTGCAGCGACGGCTGGAAGGTGTGCGCCGACGCCGACCTGCCCGCCCGCAGCCTGACCGGCGCGGCGCAGGAGGCGTGGCTGCTCGACGGCCTCGCCCAGCACTACGGCACCTGGGATGTCCTGGGCCAGCAGGTCTTCTTCGCCCGCCAGTTCGACGCGGCCGGTGCCGCCAGCATGGACGCGTGGGACGGCTACCGCGGTTCGCGCGCCCGCATCCAGCAGGGCTGGCGCGACCGCGCCGTGCGCAACCCGCTCGTACTCACCGGCGACGTGCACAAGTCCTGGGCCAACGAGCTGAAGGCCGACTATGCCAACCCGAACTCGGCGACCATCGGCACCGAGCTGGTGTGCACGTCGATCAGCTCCGGCGGCGACGGCAGCGCCACCACGACCGTGCCGAACGTGGCCACCAACCCGCACCTGAAGTTCTACGCGGACCGGCGCGGTTACGTGCGCACCACCATCACACCGGCGCAGGTCCGCGCCGACTTCCGCGCGGTCGGCGCGGTCACCGAGCACGGCGCTGCGGTGTCCACGCTGCGCTCGTACGTCATCCAGGACGGCCTGCCCGGCCTGCAGCAGGTCTAGGAGAATCCGCATGAGAGCCCTCACCACCCTGGCCCTGTCCGCGACCGCGGCGCTCGTGGCCGCCACCGTGGCCACCCCGGCGTCCGCCGCGCCCGTGACATCGACCGTGCCCGTCTCCGCCGTGCGGGCCGCAGCCGCGCTGACGCCGACGTCGGTCAGCTGGACCACCGCCAACAGCACCGCCACCGGTGACCAGGACGTCTCGGCCGTGGCCGCGAACCGGTCCGGCCACGTCGCCGTGGTCTGGGAGGACGACCGCGACAGCACCGGCCCCGAGGACGCAGCCCACACCGAGATCTTCCTGCGCCTGTTCCGCGACGGCGTCGCCGTGTACGAGCTGAAGCTCTCCGCGGGCGGCACCGCCGGCACCACCTGGCGGCACCTGTCCCCCGACGTCGGCCTCGACGACAAGGGCAACGCCGTGGTGGTCTGGGCGGACGACCCGGACGGCAACGGCTTCTACAACATCCCCTACCGGGTGGTCTCGCCGACCGGCACGGTGCTGGGCTCCGGCAACGCCAACGCCTCGGCCGCGGGCCAGCAGATCCAGCCCGCGGTCGCGGTCGACCCTGACGGCACGCCGAGCAACCCGAGTGCGGTGGCGTTCACCGTGGTCTGGGAGGACAGCCAGGACCCGAACCCGGCCACGGTCAAGGCCGCCGGGTTCACCAACGTGACCACCAAGGCGTACGAGGTGACCGCGAGCCAGACCACCGGCGCGCACCACCGGCCCGACGTCGCGGTGTCCGCCGCGGGCGACGCGACCATCGTGTGGAACGAGGACGGCGACGGCAACGGCTTCGACAACATCGGCCTGGTCCGGCTGGCCAAGGCCAACGGTGCGGTGGCCCTGTCCCGGCGTACCGCCAACGCCACCGCCGACGGCCAGCAGCGCAACGCGTCCGTGGCGGTCAACATGACCGGCGAGTTCACCGTCGCCTGGGAGTCCGACCACACCGCGGCACCCACGGTCTGGACGCGCTCGTTCACCTCGGCCGGCACGGCACGCCACGCCGACGTCGAGGTGTCCCCGCAGCCGGGTGCCACCGCACCCGCCACCGGCATCGACGACCAGGCCAACGTGGTCGTCGGCTGGACGATCCCGGCGAACGGCCTCGACGTCTGGGCCCGCGGCTTCAACCCCGACGGCACCGCCGCCGGCCGCCTGCCCGCCCAGTTCTACACCGACGTCACCACCGGCCGCCAGGAACAACCCGCCGTGGCGGTCTCCCCCTGGGGCGAGATCGCCCTGACCTTCACCGACGACAACGACGGCAACCAGTTCGACCAGATCCGCCTGGGCCTGGGCGCAGCCAACTCCGACTGGTGACCCCCGCCCCCACCCGGGTGATCATGAACCTATGGCACGGCTCGACGGCGTGTCGGCGGCACAACCTCATGGTCATCCGGGTGGTCGGGCCGGGCGCCGCGCAGCACGAGCACCGCGGGAATCACGGCGAGGACGGCGGCCTGGGTCCAGAACAGGGCGTCGAGGATCAGCTTCGCCGGATCGAGGTGCAGCGGCAGGCGCTCGGGGGCGGCGGCGATCTCCTCGATCTCGTCCAGGGTTTCGGCGTCGGCCCAGCTGTCCAACCACGCCCAGGGATAACCGAGCCCGCGCCGGTAGCCGAACATGCAGCACACGTCCTCGCGTACCACCAGCAGACCCGCCAGCAGACCGGCCACCGCCAGCACCGCCACCGCGGCCCACACGATCGGGCCGGGGCGCAGCCCGGCGAGGCCGAGCCAGGCCAGCACCGCGCCGGCACAGCCCAGCACCATCCCGAAGACCGTGTAATAGCCGGTGCCGACGTTCGTCACCAGGGCGAGCAGGCCGATCGCCGCACTGGCCACACCGGCACACAGGAACACGACCATCCGCAGCCCGGACATCGACATGCCCCGAGTCTGCCACGGACGGCGGGCTGCGCCGTACTCCGACGCCGTCGGCCTTGCCCGCGTGAGCCCGCGAAGATCGTGCGATTTGCCAGGCACGTGTGCGTATCTTGACCGCCTATACGCCCGCTTGCCTGGCAAATCGAGCGGTCAAGGCACCACTGCGGCCCCGTGCCCGTCGGAAGCGGGCGCGGTGGTGGGCGGTAGGGTCCGGCGGTGATCCGCGTCGTCGCCGTCGACCTGGACGGCACCCTGCTCCGCTCGGACGGCACCCTCACCGCCCGCACCGTGGCCGCGCTGCGCCGGGCGACGCGGGCCGGCGCCCGTGTCGTCATCTGCACCGCGCGGCCGCCCCGGGAGATCCACGATATCGCCGGGGCGGCAAGCATCACGGGTGTCGCCGTGTGCTCCAACGGCGCCGCCACGTACGACCTGGCCACCGGCGAGATCACCATCGTCGGTCCGCTGCCGCTCGCGCTGGCCGAGCGGGTCGCCGCCGTGCTCACCTCGGCGCTGGACGGCGTGGGCTTCGCGGTGGAGACCGGATACCGGGCACTGACCGGACCCGGCTTCGATCACGTGAGTTCCCGCAGCGTGATACGCGTGCCCACGGCCTCGCTCGCCGAGCTGTGGACCGGGGCGGAGAGCTGCGTGAAGCTGCTGGCCTGGTCTCCCGCCCCGGTCACCGAGGAGCTGATGGCGCGGCTGCAGGCGCTCGTGCCGGACGTCATGGTCACCTACTCCGGCGGCAGTGGCATGCTGGAGATCAGCGCCGCGACGGTGTCCAAGGCGGACACTCTCGCCCGCCTGTGTGCGGGCTGGGGCGTCGCGGCCGACCAGGTGATCGCGTTCGGGGACATGCCCAACGATGTCCCCGTGCTGCGCTGGGCGGGCACCGGGGTCGCCGTCGCCAACGCCCATCCGCAGGCCCTGGCCGGGGCCGACCGCGTCACCGCGAGCAACGACGACGACGGCGTGGCCGCGGTGCTGGAGGAGCTGTTCCCCACAGGCGGTGTCGTACCCACCCACTAGCGTCGCCCGCGACTCGTCCGTCGGTTGTGGAGCTGATCATGTTTCGGCAGGGTGATGTGCTGGTGGTCCCGATCGCGCGGGAGGAGCTGCCGCCCGATCTGATGCCCGCGCCGCGGGACCGGCGCAACCGGATGGTGCTGGCGCTGGGCGAGGCGACCGGCCACGCGCACGTGGTGACCGGCGAGCGCGTGGCGATGCTGTGCCCGCCCGACGACCCGGGCCGGCTGTTCCTGCTGATCGAGGGCTACGGCCGGCTCGTGCACGAGGAGCACGGCCCGATCGCGCTGGCCGCGGGGGCATACCGGGTGGTCCGCCAGCGTGAGTACTTCCCCGGCGCGATCCGCCCGGTCGCGGACTGAGCACGGCGGGAGCTGGGAGATGACGACGACTCGACAGGCACACAGCACGAGCGGCGAGCAGCCGCTGAACCGGCGCGAGGCGCGGAAGAACGCCGACATGGCGCTGGCCGAGCGGGCCGAGCGCTGGCTGGCGACCGGGCTGAGCACCGACCCGGCCGACCGGGCGGGCGCCGAGGCGGGGGTAGGAATCGCGTACTCCCTGGCGGGGCTGCCCGCGCCACGGCGGATGCTGTGGCTGGGCTCGCCCGCCGCGGGCGCGACGGCGGTGGCGATGCTGCGCACCGGGTCGGCGGGCGATCCGAAGGTGCGCGAGGCGCTGGCCGCGCAGGGCGTCCGGCCGGGCGATCTCCAGCTCGGCCGCAGCGTACGCCCGCAGGTGCGCACCCGCCCCTGGGCGCAGGCTCGCGCCGCGCTCACCACCCGGCTCGGTGGGGTCGGCTTCGCCCGGCACTGGGCCGCCACCGCCCGCCGGCCCTGGCAGCAGCTCGTCGACCAGCTGGCCACGCCGCTGCGCACCCGGCTGACGGAGCAGTTCGGCACGCGGGGCGGCGAGCTCGGCCAGGCGCAGCAGGACGCGCTGCTCGACGTGATCCACGGCCAGCACGACGCGGCCTGGCTGGGCGCGTTCGACAGCCACCCCGACGTCGACGGCCTGGCCCGGGTGGCCTGCAGTGCGGGCTGGTGGTGGGCGTTCGAACAGGTCGCGATCCTCACCGAGCGCCCACGGGCGGTGCACCGCGACAACCTGGGCCGGCTGCACCACGGCGACGGCCCGGCGCTGTCCTACCCGGACGGATTCGGCCTGCACGCGTGGAGCGGCATGCCGATGCCCGCGGAGATCGCCGCCGAACTGCCGACACTGACGGTGGCGCGCATCCGGCGCGAGTCCAACGCCGAGATGCGCCGGGTGATGCTGGAGCACTTCGGGTTCGACCGCTACCTGCGCGAGTCCGGGGCGTCCAAGACGCAGTCCGACGTGTGCGGCACGCTGTGGCGGGTCGAGCTGCCCGGCGACGAGCCACTGGTGATGGTGGAGGTGCTGAACTCCAGCCCCGAGCCCGACGGCAGCTTCCGCACGTACTTCCTGCGGGTGCCGCCGACCGTGCGCACCGCGCGGGAGGGCGTGGCGTGGACGTTCGGCCTCACCCCGGAGGAGTACCTGCCGCAGCAGCAGACGTGAGCATCGCGTGCGGCACGCCCCAGGTCGGCGGCGGTCCGGCGGGGATGCGCTCGGGCACGCCGCCGGCGAAGACCTGGTGCAGGTTGAGGCGTTTGAGGTGCACGTATCCGATGTGGCAGTCGCAGGTGGCCTTGCCGCACGGGCGGGGCCGCAGCGCGGCCCGGTAGCTGCCGTCGTAGAGGTTGCCCAGCGCCTCGGGCAGGAAGTGGCAGCGCCGCACCGTGCCGTCGCCGAGCACCGACAGCGACGTCTCACCGGCGCCGCACTCGTGCCCGGCTGAGGCGTGCGGGCGCACGCTGTAGCCGAACAGCGGGTCGATCGCCGTCCACGCCGCCTCGGCCGCCGCATCGTAGGTGTGCCCGTCGGCGGCGTTGACCCACAGGTACGTCGACTCCGGCAGCTCGGCCCGCATCGCTACCGCCTCGGCATGGTGCTCCGGCAGGCCCACCATGCCGACGGAGTGCCGGACGCCGTGCCCGCGCAGCGTGGCGCAGGCGGCCAGGAAGCGCTCGCGGCTGACCTGGCCTGGATGGTAGGTGGCCCACAGCGCGAGCCGGGCCGGGTCGGCGTCGGCGACCCAGGCCAGCCGCCCGGCCAGGTTGGTCTGGATGGCGACCTTCGCCACGTGCGGCAGGTGCGACAGCCGCACCAGCGCATCGCGATACCAGGACCGGGTCAGCCCTTCGCCCCACGGCGTGAACAGCACCGACAGTGTGTCTCCGGCGGGGTTGGCGGCGATCCAGTCGGCGAACCGGGCCAGCGCGGCCCGGTCGGCGGCCAGCTGCGCCCGGCTGTCGCGGCGTTTCGCGAACGGGCAGTACGGGCAGTCGAAGTTGCAGCTCGCGAGCGGACCGCGGTAGAGCAGCAGCAGGTTCACCGCAGCACCGCCCGCGCCATCGCCGCCCGCACCTGCCCCGACACCAGCCACGGCCCGATCGCGTCGCCGTGCGCCAGCCCTTCGTCGGTCAGCGCCAGCCGGTCGCCGTCACCGGCGGCCCAGCCGCGCGCGGCCAGCTCGGCCAGATGCGGGAAGTCTTCGTCCACGGTGGACCCGAAACGGGCGGTGTAACCGGGCAGGTCGACGCCCTCGGCCCGCAGCAGCGACTTCACCAGCCAGCGCAGCCGCTGCTCGCCCCCATCGAGCGAGAAACCGAACTCGGCGTAGGCGAAGTCCTCCGCGGGCCGGGACAGGTAGTCGTCGATGATGGCCCGCACCTCGCGCACGCTCACCGCGTAGTCGAACGAGTAGTGCAGGTCGGCGGTGTAGGACCGGGCCCCGCAGCCGACGCCGACCATGCCGTCGTCCTGGCAGCAGTAGTCGGCGCCGTCGGGGTCGGGCACGTCGGCACGCCGGAACTGGCGCATCGACAGCTGCCGGTAGCCGGCCTCGCGCAGCAGGTCACGGCCGTGCCGGTACAGATCGAGGCGCTGGCGGTCCCACTGCGCGTCGCGGCCCGGTCCGACGGCGGTCCGGCGCGGTGGGTCCAGCACGTCGCCGCGGCGCCCCAGGCCGGTCAGCGGGCGCACGTACAGCGGGTAGAGGTAGATCTCCTCGGGCGACCAGGCCAGCGCCTCGCGCAGCGAGTAGGTCCAGGTGTCGCGGGTCTGGCCGGGGATGCCGTAGATCAGGTCGACGTTGAGCAGCGGAAACGCCGCTTCACGCAGCGCGGTCAGGGCTTGGTCGACCTCGGTGCGGCGCTGCGGCCGCCCGGCGGCGTGCGCCTCGGTGTCGAGGAAACTCTGCACACCCATGCTGACCCGGTGGGTGCCGTACGCGGCGAGCACCGCCAGCCGGTCCGGCGTCGCCGTCGCGGGCGAGGTCTCCACGGACAGCTGTGCCGTGGCCGGGTTCAGGCCGAGCACGCCGTCAGTGATGGCGAACAGCTCGGTCAGCTCGTCGGCGGTCAGGTGGGTGGGGGTGCCGCCGCCGATCGCGGCCCGGACGTATCGGGCCGGGCCGATCGCCGCCGTGACCTGCTCGGCCTGGATCCGCAGCCGGCGCAGGTACGCGCTGACCTGCTCGGCGGGCGGCTGGGCGCGGGTGAACAGGTTGCAGAAGCCGCACCGCATCTCGCAGAACGGGATGTGCAGGTACAGGAACAGGGCGTCGCGGGGCTGCCCGGCCCACACGTCGCGCAGCGCCGGGCGCGGCCGCAGCGGCCGGTACGCCGTCTTGTGCGGGTACGCGTACAGGTAACCCTGGTAGGGCGAGCCGTCGAGCACCGTCACCATTCCCCCGGCGACAGCGTGAACTCGGCGTACGGCACCGTCCACACCACATCGTGGCCGACCCGGTGCCCCTGGTGGCCGTCCTCGCCGTACGCGGTGCCGTGGTCCGCGCACAGCACCGTGAAACACGGCCGCCGACGCCAGGTGAGCAGCTCGAACAGGCGCGGCAGCAGGGTGTCGACGTAACGCAGCGCGGCCGCGTGGCTGTCCGGGCCGTCCTCGGCCGCGCCGGGCAGGTAGTGCCGGTTGGGCTGGTGCAGGGCCGAGATGTTGAGGAACGTGAACAAGGGCCGGGCCGCGGGCGCGGCGACCACGCTCACTTCGAGTTGGTCGAGCTGGTGGCGCAGGGAGTCCGGTTCGGTCACGCCGAACTCGGGCCGCCAGTGGTCCTCGGCGAACATGTCCGGCAGCACGCTGCCCAGCGGCGAGAGCCGGTTGAAGAAGCCGACGCCGCCCAGGCACAGCGTGTGGTAGCCGACCCGGGCCAGCCCGGTGACCAGGTCCGGCGCGTCGAACACCCAGGTGCCGTCGGCGGTGGTCTCGCTGCCGGGAAACCGGGCCGCGAACAGCCGCTCGTGCCGCCCCGGGGTCACCGGCGTCGGCAGGAACCCCGCGAAGAACGCGTGGTGCGCGGCATAGGTGAAGCTCGCGGGCGTATGCCGAGGCTCCCACCGCCCACCGGGCAGCACCTGGGCCACGTTCGGCGTGCGCCCGGCCGCCGCTTCCTCCGCCGCGACGTCGTACCGCAAGGTGTCGACCGTGACCAGCGCAATGTCGTGCGTCCCCACCAACGACGCCATGTCCACGCTCACGCCGTGCCCTCCCCGCGGTCGGGCTCTGCAGTTTCAGGGAAACTGCACGAACCGCCGCCCTGATTCATGCAGTTTCCCCGCAACTGCAAAGTCGCCTTCGGGTGAACGCCCGGCTCGCAAGCGGGTCGGGTGGGGTCGGTCATGCTGGTGCGCCGGCGCGTTCGCGGGTGAGGAGGGCCGCCACCTCGGCGTCGTACGTGTCGCGGCCGTCGACGTGCAGGCCCGGCAGCAGGTCGCCGAACGCGTTGACCTCGGCGACCGCGTGCGAGCGCCAGCCCGCCGCGAACATCAGGTCGACGCCGGTGTGCAGGCTGCCGGGAAAGCATGCGGCGACGGCGCGGCAGGTCGCCAGGCCTTCGGCGTAGTGCCGACCGGCCGCGGCGCGCAGCGCGCACAGATCCTCGCGTACGCCGCCCAGATGCAGGTTCGTCATCGGCGAGCGGCTGCCGCGCACCACCACGTGCGACGGCTCGCCCGCCACCGTCACCACGCGCAGGTCCACGACGCGACCGTCCAGCCCGGCCTTGGGCAGCCAGCGCTGCACCTGCAGCCCGTCGGGGGCCAGCCGGTCCACGATCGCCGCGACGTCGCGCTCGTCGCGGTAGTGCCGCACCCGCAGCGAGTTGTACAGCCGCCCGCCGGACAGTTCCACGGAAGTGGTGGCCAGGATCCGGCCGCCGCTGCCGAGCTGCAGCGCGATCACCCCGGACGCGGACGAGCCGTGGCACGGCTTGACGAACACCCGCCGCCAGCCCGTCTCGTCCAGCCACGACCGCAGCTGCGCCCAGCTCGCCGGGGATCGGGGCAGCGCCGCGGGCACGGGGATGCCGGCCGCGAGCAGCCGGGCGTGGCAGGCCGCCTTGTCGAACATCACCAGGATCTCGGCCGGATCGGCGAGCAGATGCGCGCCCTGGTCGCGGGCGGCGTCGGCGACCCGGTCCAGGGCGGCGGCGAAGCCGGTGTACCAGGCCCGGCCGCCGACGATCTCGCCCGGCTCGGCCGTCCGGCCGGCGCCGCGCAGCAGCCGGTCCACCTCGGCGTCCTCGCCCGGGGACTCGACGCGCACGACGGTGCCGGGACGCAGCCGCAGCGGGACGCCGGTGAGCACGTCCTGCCAGGACACCACTTCGGGTTCGGCCAGCCCGGCGCGCACCGCGGCGGCGGTGAACAGGGTGACCCGGCGGTGGCCGGGGTTGCCGACGACGGTGAGGTGCATCTACTCGGAGACCGCGATGTAGCGGTCGTTCCGGTGGCGGGCGTCGGCCCCGGAGACGTCCAGCTCCACGCCCGCGGCGCCGAGTTCGGCGGTCAGCCGCTCGATCACCGCCGGGCCGATGAAGTGGTGGTGCAGGTCCAGTTTGCGCAGGTGGGTGAGCGGCTGGCCGGCCAGCAGCGCGGCCGCGCCGTCGTCACCGAGCATGCCGAGCGACAGGTCAAGCGCCTGCAGCCGGGCGACCACCGGCGCACCGGCCAGCGCCACGGCGACCAGGTCGGCGATCTCGGCGTCGCGCAGGGCGAGCGAGGTGAGCGCGGGCAGCCGGGCGCCGGACAGGATCGGCGCCAGGTCTGCCACGTCGGCGTCGCCACCGTAGTTGTCGGTGCCGAGCCACAGCTCCAGATGGGTCAGCGCGGGCAGGTCGCACTCGCCGACGGCGCGCACCACGTCGGCGGGCAGGCCACCGGATTCGATGGTCAGCTCGCGCAGCGACATGTGCCGCACCGGCTTGAGGCTCAGATCCGTGGCCCCGCGCACGGTCAGCACCTCCAGCTGCGGCAGCGCCTCCAGCAGCGGGGTGATGTCGGTGTGCTGGATCCAGGAGATCTCACACTCCTCGTACGTGATCTCGCCCAGGAACAGCGCGCGCAGGCGGGGGAACCGCGGCAGTGCGGCGACGATCCGCCCGATCGGCGGGGCGCTGTCATAGGCGCCGCCCCAGTTGCCGATGACCAGCGCGCCGACCTGGTCGGCCCAGTCCTCCGCGGCCAGTGCCTCCAGTCGCACCAGGAACTCGCCGGTGTCGTCGTAGTCCGGGTCCTCCAAACGCCAGGCGGTGCCTGCGCGGGAGGCTTTGCCCAGGTCGGCGGGATATTCCGCAACGGGTCGGCCGGCGAACGTCGTGATGTGGGAGCCGATCGTCATGCGCTGCCTCCGCCGGGCCGCATCGGGTCTGGGACGAGGGACAGTAACACCCGCCGCCGACGCTCCCGCCAGGTGCGGGGCAGCCATTCATTGCATTAGATAGTTAAGTTTACTAAACTCCATCCGCACCACTCGGAGCGAGCCGCTTCCTCGTCCGAAACCGCACCCGACCGGACCGTCACGTGCCCCCGGCCGCCGCCTGCCCCCAGGCCGCGCCGGGGAGGGGCGCACCCGCCTGCCCGGTCAGTCGATGTGCCGTGGCGAAACGACGCCCCGGCACCGGACACCGAAGGGATCCCCATGTCCGACACCCCCAAGGCCCGCCGCGGCCGCTGGGCCGCCGCCGGGCTCGCCCTGGCCTCCGCGGCCGTCGGCGCCGCCGTCGCGCTGGCCCCGGCCACGACGGCCCAGGCGGTCGTGCTGCCCAACGGCTTCAAGAGCGTGGGCTACATGCCCTCGTGGGCCGGCAACGTCAACACCGTGCAGTACGGCAAGCTGACGCACATCAACTACGCGTTCATCCTGCCGAACTCCAACGGCAGCCTGCAGGGCCTGGACAATCCGTCCAAGCTGTCCTCGCTGGTGTCGCTGGCCCACGCCGCCAACACCAAGGTCTCCATCGCCGTCGGCGGCTGGAACGACGGCAACGACCAGGCCTTCGAGGACCTGGCCGCCAACGCCACCGCCCGCACGGCGTTCGTCAACAACCTGGTGAACCTCGTCAACCAGTACGGCCTCGACGGCGTCGACATCGACTGGGAATACCCGGACACCACTGCCGAGAGCAACAACTTCACGGCGTTGATGAACCAGCTCAGCACCGCCATGCACACCCGCGGCAAGCTGCTCACCGCCGCCGTGGTGTCCGAGGGCGGCACCGCGAACTTCGTGCAGCCGGCGGTCTTCAGCGCCGTCGACTGGCTGAACATCATGGCGTACGACGGCGGCAGCCCGCACGCCAACTACAACTGGTCGATCAACGCGGTCAACTCGTGGAAGAGCCGCGGCCTGCCCGCGAGCAAGGCCGTGCTGGGCGTGCCGTTCTACAGCCGCCCGACGTACTACACGTACAGCCAGCTCGTCGCGATGGACCCGGCCAACGCCAACCGCGACTGCACCACGGTCAGCGGCGTCCAGCAGTGCTACAACGGCCTGCCCACCATCCGCAGCAAGACCGCGTGGGCCAAGGCCAACGCCGGCGGCATCATGAACTGGGAGCTGTCCCAGGACACCACCGGCTCGACCTCGCTGGTCAGCGCGATCTACGAGGTCGCCATCGGCGGCACCACGCCGCCGTCGTCGCCGCCCCCGGGCGGCCGCACCGGCCGCATCGTCGGCCAGGCGTCGGGCAAGTGCGTCGACGTCGCCGCCGCCAGCACCGCCAACGGCGCCGCCATCCAGCTCTACACCTGCAACGGCACCAACGCGCAGACCTGGACCATCGGCACCGACGGCACCGTCCGCGCCCTGGGCAAGTGCATGGATGTCACCAGCGCCTCCACCGCCAACGGCGCCCTGATCCAGCTCTGGGACTGCAACGGCTCCGGCGCCCAGGTCTGGCAACCCCAGTCCAACGGCAACCTCCGCAACCCGGCGTCCGCCAAGTGCCTCGACGCCAAGGACCTGGGCACCGCCGACGGCACCCGCCTCCAGATCTGGACCTGCGCCGCCTCCGGCAACCAGATCTGGACCCTCCCCTAGCCGGTCGATCATGAACTTATGGCACGGTTCACCGGCGTGTCCCCGCCATAACTTCATGATCGACCACTGAATACGCAGCGGGCCCGCATCGGACAGGTGCGGGCCCGTCGTGCGGGCGGGTCAGCGCCAGCCGTGGGCCGGGGCGTAGCCGAGCAGGCGGCGTGCCTTGTCGATGGAGAGCAGGGTCTCGTTGCCGGAGACCGGGCGCTGCCAGGGCAGATCCGGGAAGACCTCGGCGGCCAGCTCCACGGTCTCGCGGTGCATGACCGTATCGGCGTTGGCGATGATGAACACCTCCAGGCCGGGCTGGGTGTACTCCAGTGCCCGCCGCACCGCCTGCGCGCCGTCGCGGCAGTCGATGTACGACCACAGGTTCCACATCCGCGCCCGCGGATCGTCCTGCCACGACGCGAAGTTCGCGTAGTCGCCGGGCTCCATCACGTTCGAGAAGCGCAGCCCGATCATCTTCAGCTGCGGGTCCCAGCGGCAGAACTGCGCCGCCATCTGCTCGTCGAGGTGCTTCGCGAGGGAGTACGCCGTCTCCGGCCGGCCCGCGTACTCCTCGTCCACCGGCAGGTACGGCGGCGGGGTGTCGAACGGCAGCCCGAGCACCGTCTCGCTGGACGCCCACACCACGTTGCGCACGCCTGCCGCCCGCGCCGCGGCGAACACGTGGTAGCTGACCGTGATGTTGTTGGCGAACGTCGCCGCGTTGCCGGTCACCCCCGGCCCGGGGATCGCCGCGAGGTGCACCACCGCGTCCACCTTGGCGTACCGGCTGTCGATCGCGCTGAACGCCTCCACCGCCTGGCCGTAGTCGGTGAAGTCGATCCGCGTGTACGGGCACAGCTGCTCCCGCGGCGGCGCCACGTCCAGGTTCACCACGTCGTATCCGTTGTCGAGCAGGTCGCGCACCACCGCCCGGCCCAGCTTGCCGCTACCGCCCGTCACTGCCACCAGTGCCATCGTCCACACCTCTCCCGAAGATCCGCTGACAACGTATCCGACGGCACGCCCGCCGGTACCGGGCCGGACAGGCGAGCGCCCGCTCCGGTGGCACATCCGGAGCGGGCGCGGCACTGGGCACGGAAGGTCAGTGACCGTGACCGTGACCGTGGTCGTGGCCCCGGCGGCCCCACGGGCCGGTGATCGCGACGACCAGGCCGTCGGCCTGGATGCCGGTGAACAGGATCCGGCCGTCCTGGCTGAACGTCGGGCCGGCGAACTCGCTGTCACTGATCTCGTTGCGGGCCAGCGGGTAGGTCACGCCCTTGTCGCTGACGCCGACCAGGTGCGACAGGCCCTCGCCGTCCTCGGCGAGGATGACGCCGCCGTACGGCGACACGGTGATGTTGTCGGGGCCGTCGAAGTTGCCCTCGACCGACGGGTCCGGGTTCACCCCGAAGATGGTCTTGAGCTCGATCGTCTCGCGCTTCGGGTCGTAGAACCAGACCTGGCCGTCGTGCTCGTGCACACTGCCGTCACCGGTACGGGCGTAGCTGGAGACGAAGTACACGCCGCCGTCGCCGTACCACTGGCCTTCGAGCTTGCGGGCACGGGTGACCTGGTCGTTGGTGAACTGCTTGCGCACCGAGACCGTGGCGGCCAGCCGGTCCGGCACGTCCACCCAGCTCACCTTGTACCTGGTGCCCGGCTCGGTGGCGGCGGACAGGTCCGTGATGTGCAGGCCGTCCAGCGTCGCCTTGAGCGCCTGGAGGCGTCCCGCGGTGTCGCCGCCCTCGCTGAGCGCGAGCTTGCGCAGCGCGCCGTCGCGGCCCTTGAAGCCCTTCGGCGGGACCCAGCGGAAGTAGAGCCCGTTCGGGCCACCGGCGTCCTCGGTCAGGTAGATCTCGTCGGTCTTCGGGTCGACGGCGACGGCCTCGTGCGCGTACCGGCCGAGGAACTTCAGCGGCACCGGGTCGAGGTTGGCCTCCTGATCGAACGGGTCGACCTCGAACACCCAGCCGTGGTCCTGCTGGAACACGCCGCCCTTGCGCTGCTCGGTCTCCTCGCAGGTCAGCCAGGTGCCCCAGGGGGTGATGCCGCCGGCGCAGTTGTTGTGCGTGCCGGCCAGGCTGACGTACTGCCGGACCCGGTTGCCGTGGTGGTCGACCTCGATGTTGGTGGTGCCGCCGCCCGCGCCGGGGTCGAAGGTGAAACCGGGGCGGGCCGGGACCCGGAACGGCTCGGAGCCGCCGATCTCGTGGTTGTTGACCAGGGTGAAGCCGCGGCGGGTGCCGAAGCATGCGGTGCCGTCGGGGTCGCCCGGGGTGGGCTCACCGGTCGTCAGCAGGGTCTTGCCGGCCTCGGCGACGATCCGGTAGGAGAAGCCCTCCGGCAGGGACAGGATGCCCGCCGGGTCCGGCAGGAGCGGGCCGTAGCCGGGCACGGACGGGTGGGCGTAGGCGGGACCGGCGACCGCCTGGATGCTGCCGGCGAACGCGATGCCGAGGCCGCCGAGGGTGCCGGCGCGCAGCAGGTTGCGGCGGGAGAGAGGGGTATGCACGGTGGGCTGCCTTTCGAGGGGCTTTCACATCTTGACCCTCGACATGCAAGTCCTCGTCCGGGAACGGGCCGCGCGCACCACACCACGTTCGGGCGAACAGCAGGCAAACATTGCCTACGCGTCCCGCATACCCCCTGCTCAGCCTGCGGTGACGTCCCTGCCGAGCACCGCCGCGGCGATGTCGCACACCGCGACCAGCCGCCAGGTGATCTGGTCGGCCCGGCGCCAGTCCAGCGTGGTGACGTCGGGCAGGTTCCAGCCCAGCGCGGTCGCCTTGTCGGTGAGGCCGTCGGCGTAGCTCGCGAGCTCCAGCAGGGGCGGCCGCCGCTCGGGGTCGAGCGCGTCGCCGACGCTCGCCGTCGCCTGGTCGAGGATGGCGAGCACGCCCGGGTCGGCCGCCGCGGCGGCACGGCCGGCGTCGCCGACGACGCGGGCGTAGCGCGCGAGCACCTGGCGGGCTTGGTCTGGGCTGGTGGGGCCACGGTCCATGCCGCGAGATTAGGCCAGCATCGGGGCCCTGAATGCGGCCTGGCGTCCGTTATGACCGAACAGAGGACAACGCTGGCCGACCGGCTCCACCCGCCGGAGGGACGGCCGGTCGACACCCGCCGATGGGCGCGACCGGACAGGTCGCGCCCACCGGCCGGCCGGCGGTCACCGCCGCCGTGGGGCCGGACGCGGCACGTCGTTCGGCAGCGGCTGCGTCTGGTCGCTGTCGAATCCGGGCACCAGCGGCTCCCGCTCCTGCGGGTAGGCGTCGGGCTCGGCCGGGGCGGCCTGCTGCGACACGTACAGCCCGGCGTCCTCCGGGGCGGTGCGCTGCGCCGGGTACACCGTGCCGGCGGACCGGTCCGCGAGCACCTGGGTCGCGTCGGCCTGCCCTGCGGCGTAGGCGCGGGCGTGCTCGGCGACCCGCGTCGACTCCTCGCCGGCCCGGTCGAGCCAGGTGTCCCAGCGCGACTGCATGGGGCGGACCAGGCCGCCGCCGACGCCCACGATCAGGATGCCGGCGACGGTCGCCAGCACCGCGATCAGGATCGGCATGGTCACCGTGGTGGCGACGCCGATCTGGTTGAGCGCCGCGATCACGCCGAGGCCGATGATGAACACCGACGCGGTCGTGGCCAGGAACCGGCCGTACGACAGGCCGCCCAGCGCGCCCGTCACCAGGTCCTTGACCCAGGAGGCGATGGCCGCGGCCACCACCACGATGACGATCGCGACGAACGCCTTGGGCAGCCACGACACCACCGCGTTGATCAGGTCGGAGACCGGGTTCGGCCCCCAGATCCCGAACGCGAGCTGCAGCGTGAACAGCAGCACCGCGTAGTAGGCCAGCCGCGCGACCAGGTCGGACGGGTCGACACCGCCGCGGGCCAGGGCAGCGGTCACCCCGCCGCGGGCGGCGAGCTGGTCGAACCGGACCCGTTCGAGGCCCTTGTCGGCGAGCATGCGGATGCCTCGCGCGACGAGCCAGCCGGCGAGCAGGATCGCCACGAAGGCCAGCGCCTTGGGCAGGAACAGCGCGACCGAGCGCAGCGCGTCGGTCAACACCTCTCCGAGGTCCATGGGCTTCTTCCTTTCCAGCGGAAACGAGGGGGTTTCGGTGACAGCTGGACCATTCCCCGCCGACCACGCATGAAACCGCGATCCGGGCAGGCATGGTCCGATCGGGTGATCCGGGCCACCTCGATCGACATACGCAGATGGGATCGGCAGCATCCCTTGGGGAGCGGCCGCCGCACCGGCCTCTTCACCGGCCGGCGTGCGGCCGCGACCGGTTTGCGGCACGCTGTGGTGATGAGCGATGCACTGTCGGCCTCCGGCCTGCGGCGACTGCACGACGCCATGACGGCGCGCGTCGCCGCGGCCGAACTGCCGGGCCTGGTCATGGCCGTCACCCGCGGTGATCAGGTGCACGTCGAGACCATCGGGTCCTTCGGCTTCGACGGCGCGACGCCGATGCGGCGCGACACCCTGTTCCGCATCGGCTCGATCACCAAGCCGATGCTGGCCGCGGCCACGATGGCGCTGGTCGAGGAAGGTCTGCTCGACCTCGCCGAGCCGGTCGACCGCCTGCTGCCGGAACTGGCCGACCGCAGGGTGCTGGCCAGGATCGACGGCCCGCTCGACGACACCGTGCCCGCACGTCGGCCGATCACCGTCGAGAACCTGCTGACGTTCCGGATGGGCTTCGGCATCCTGACCGAACCGCACTACGACCCGCCATACCCGATCGTCGCGGCGGCTCAGCAGCTGCGCCTGGTGCTGGCCGAACCCGACCCGCGCACGCCGTATTCCCCCGACGAGTGGATCAAGGTGTTCGGCACCCTGCCGCTGATGTACCAGCCCGGCGAGCGCTGGCAGTACAACGCCGGGGCGCTCGTGCTCGGCGTGCTGGTGTCCCGGGCCGCGGGCGCGCCGCTGGCCGACGTGCTGCACACCAGGCTGTTCGCGCCGCTCGGCATGGCCGACACCGGCTTCCACACCGCCGACGTCGCGCGCATCCCCCCGCACTACCTGACCGACTTCGCCACCGGCGAGCCGGTCCGGCAGACTGCGACGCCGATCGAGGACTGGTCGCGGCCGCCGGTGTTCCCGTCCGGTGCGGGCGGGCTGCTGTCCACGGTGGACGACATGCTGCGTTTCGCTCGGATGCTGGCCGCCCGAGGTGTCCACGAGGGCCGGGCACTGCTGTCACCGGAGGCGGTCACCGCGATGACGACCAACCAGCTCACCGCCTACCAGCAGGGCACCGCGGGCATGCTGCTGGAGCCGCAGGGCTGGGGATACGGCATGGCGGTCGCGACCAAGCCCGACGACATCTCGCCGATCCCCGGCCGGTACGGCTGGGACGGCGGCTACGGCACCGTGTGGTGCAACGACCCGTACCGCGACGTCACCGCACTGGCCTTCACGCAGACCTCGGACTTCCTGTTCCGCGGTGGCCGCGACGAGTTCCTCACCCTCGCTCTGCGCGCCGCCGCGTGAACACACTGGATTAACCACCGCGCGACAGGGTAGAACTCGTGCGTGGATCGGGATACCTGGATCATCATCGGCATTGCCGTCGCGATCGTCGGCATCATCACGCTGATCGGCGCGATCAAACTGGGCAGGCGCCTGTTCGTCACCAAACGGATGCTCGGTGAGCTGGGCACGGGAGGCAAGGTCGCCTTCTGGGGCGCCCTGATCTACACCATCTTCCCGGTGGACCTGCTGCCCGACCCGATCTATCTCGACGACATGGGCGTGCTCGCCCTCGCCCTCATGTACCTCACCAACCTGCTCCGCAAGCGGCACGGCGGCAAACTCCTGCCCGGCCCCCGCACCAAGCCTTCGACCAAACAGGATGACCCCCGATAGCGCGGGGCGAGCGGCAAAGGCCCTTGCTCCGGGACTCGGCTTGGACAGCCGCAGTCCCGGACCAAGGGCCTTTGATGCCGGACGGGTCAGCGCTTGAACACCAGCCGCCACACGGTGCGGCCGGGTCGGCTGTGGTAGAGGAACTCGTCGCAGACCTCACCGGTGATGTACAGCCCCCACCCGCCCGAGGCTACGGGCCGCGCGGCGGGCTCCGCGGTCGTCCTCCGGAACGTGCCGCTGTCGGTCAGTTCGCTGATGATCGCGTCGCCCTCGGCCCACACCCGCACGACGCCGCCGCCGGCGGTATGCCGGAGTGTATTGGTGACGAGTTCGCTCACAGCCAGCTTGAGTGCAGGGACCCGGCCCGCGGTGAGCCCGGATGCCTGGGCGTGCGCGCCGACGAACTCCCGGACCGCCGCGAGGTCGTCGGCGGTCGTGAACGAGATCGTCGCCGCGCCCGACGGCGGCTGTGCGAACGGTCTGACTACCTGACGCAAGACTCCTCCGCAGGCCCGAGGTTGATGTTCGATGTGAGCTGACTGACCTCGGTGGCGCCTCGATCGCTGCCTGGGACACTGACGCAGAGAGTGCCACAGCCTGGGCCGGCGTGGCACTCTCTGCATCAGTGTCTACGGGCCCTGACGACGATTACGCCCGCGTGGGCCCCGTCACCGGTTGGTGGCGTCCTCCGCCGCGTCCTTGACGTCCTCGGCCGCCTGCTTGGCCTTGGCCGCGGCCTGCTCGGCCAAGCCCTTCGCCGCCAGGCTCTCATTGCCGGTCAGGTCGCCCACGACCTCCTTGGCCTTGCCCTTGAGCTCTTCGGCCTTGTTCGAGATGTCGCCCATCGGTCTTCCCTTCTCCACGGCGGCCCCACCGACCACCTGCCACTGACTGCCCCGCCGGACCTTGGCCGAAACCGTGGCGCCGCTATCGGCTCACGACTGCCCGGTGGAGAGCCGATCGCCCCGGAACCGATTGCTGAACGTGCATGAATTCGCCGGCCCGATCCGGGTACACAGCCACCCTGCGGAGACCGCATTCGAGCACTTCCCACCCTCCCTTCGCAGCACCCGGCCTGCCCGAACAGCGGTGGTACAGTTCGCAGCCGGTCGGGCCGACCAAACATATAAGTGGTAGAGGATGACAATGGCGCTGAAAGCAGAGCAAAGCGAGCGACTCGGCAAGCTGTTGTCGGACCGCTCGGAGAAGATCTCCAAGCGCTGGGCGGAGGTCGCGGCTGCGCCGTTGAAAGGCCGACTGACCGTCGCGGAATCGGGCCGCCAGACGACCGAGTTGCAGGTGCAACTGCAGAAGTCGCTCAACGACGGCGCCACCAATCTCGACGGACCGCAGACCGCGGAATTGCGTGCGGTGCTCACCGAGCTGTCGCGCGGCCGCGCGCGTCAGGGCTTCACCGCCACCGAGACCGCCACGAGCATCTTCGCCCTCAAGACCGCGCTGTACGAGATCGGCGAGGTGGAGAAGGGCGACGAGAAGGCGCTGCGCGACTACGTGGCCTGGTCGGCGTTCATCGACGAGCTGGGCCTGTTCTCCTTCGAAGCCTTCTCCCGCGCCCGCGAGCACATCATCACCGAGCAGAGCGAGCAGCTGCTGGAGTTGTCCACGCCGGTCGTGAAGCTCTGGGAGGGCGTGGTCGCCGTCCCGCTGGTGGGCACCCTGGACTCCGCACGGGCGCAGGTCGTGATGGAGCGGCTCCTGCAGGCGCTGGTCGACACCGGCTCCCCGTACGCGATCATCGACATCACCGGCGTGCCGGCGGTCGACACCCAGGTCGCACAGCATGTCCTCAAGACGGTCATGGCGGCGCGGCTGATGGGCGCGGAGTGCATCATCTCCGGCATCCGCCCGCAGATCGCGCAGACCATCGTGGCGCTGGGCATCGAGTTCGGCGACATCGCCACGAAAGCCACCCTGGCCGACGCACTGCGGCACGCGATCCGGCGCGGCAACGCCGGCAAGCGGGAGGCGTGATGGAACGGGTGCCGATCCTCAAAATCGGCTCGGTGCTGCTGGTCTCCATCCAGGTCGACATGCAGGACCAGATGGCGCTGCAGCTGCAGGAGGATCTCGGCCAGCGCATCGTCGACACCGGCTGCAGGGGTGTCATCATCGACATCACCGGCCTGGACATCGTCGATTCCTTCGTCGGGCGCACCCTGTCGACGATCGCTTCGATCTCGCGGGTACTGGACGCCGAGACGATCGTCGTCGGCATGCGGCCCGCCGTTGCCATCACCCTGGTGGAGCTGGGCCTGTCCCTCGACGGGATCCGCACCGCGCTCAACGTCGAACGCGGCCTGGAACTGCTGGCCAGAAACGCCGAACCGGACACCTTCGACGATCTGGACCTACTCGGCGATCCTGAGACGACCTCGCCGTGACGGGAAGCGAAGGCCCTGGTCACCAGGTGCAGGCCATCGGCAATGACGAGGACGTCGTCCGGGTTCGCCAGCTGGTCCGCACCGCCGCGGTCGCGGCCAAGCTGTCGCTGGTCGATCAGACGAAGGTGGTCACCGCGGCCAGCGAGCTGGCCCGCAACACTCTCGTCTACGGCGGGGGCGGCGAGGCTGCCGTCTCCACCGTGGACAACGGTGTGCGGCGCGGGGTGCGAGTCGTTTTCAGCGACTCCGGCCCCGGCATCGCCGACATCGACCTGGCGCTGACCGACGGCTACACCAGCGGCGGCGGCCTCGGCCTCGGCCTCAGCGGAGCCCGGCGACTCGTGGACGAGTTCGAACTGGACACCGTGGTCGGCGCCGGGACCACCGTGGCGGTGGTCAAGTGGGCGCGCTGAGCTCGCTGACCCCGACCGCATCATGGTTCCGGCTGGACGACGAGAGCGCCGTCGGCGCCGTCCGGCGGTTCGCCGTCGAGCTGGCCAACGCGGTCGACCTCGGGGAGCGCAAGGCCGCCGACATCGCCATCATCGCCACCGAGCTCGCGTCGAACCTGGTCAAGCACGCTGAGGACGGAACGCTGCTGGTGCGTCCGGTCCGGCACGACGACAACGTCGGCGTCGAGATCGTCAGCATCGATTCCGCGCCCGGCATGGCCGACCTGGCCGCCATGTCCGAGGACGGCCGCTCCACGACCGGCACCCTCGGCATCGGGCTGGGCGCCGTGGCCAGGCTCGCAGACCGGTCGGAAGGGTTCTCCACGCCCGGACGGGGCTCGGTCCTCACCGCCCAACTGTGGCGCGAGCCGCAGCCGCCGCCGGCCTGGGCCGAAGGGCTGACCCGGCCGCTGACCGGCGAGACCGTCAGCGGCGACTGCTACGCCGTGCGCACCGCCGGTGGCAGGCGGCAGGTCATGGTCTGCGACGGGCTCGGCCACGGCCCGCTCGCCGCGGCCGCCTCCCAGACCGCCTTCAACATCTTCCGCACCGCACCCGACGAACCGCCCGCGATGCTCGTCGAGCGCCTGCACCGGGGCATGTCCCACACCCGTGGCGCCGCGCTGACCGTCGCGGAGATCGACCCCGACGCCGCCGTCGTACGCACGTGCGGGATGGGCAACGTCGCGGCGACCGTCATCACCGGCGACGAGCGGCGCAGCACGGTGTCGATGCCCGGCATCGCCGGGCACGGACGGGCCGTCATCAAGGAGTTCGAGTACCCGTTCGGCGCGGAGTCGCTGCTGGTCATGCACTCCGACGGGGTCAGCGACAAGTGGAGCCTGAACCACAGTCCGGGCCTGAGCACGCGGTCACCGCTGCTCATCGCCGCCACGGTGCTGCGTGACGCGGGCGTGCGCCGTGATGACGCCTGCGTGCTGGCGGCCAGGATCCGGCCATGACCGACACCATCCTGCTGCACCTGGTGCTACGCCGCGAGCAGGACGTCTTCGCCGTCAGGCAGCGCGGCCGCGAGGCCGCCGCGGCGCTGGGCCTGGAACACCAGGACCAGATCCGGCTCGCCACCGCGCTCAGCGACGTCGGCCGCCAGCTGCTGGCCAAGGCGGCCGGTGTGGAGGTCACCTTCCGGATCCACGGGCAGCCGGAGAATCTGCGCATCGACCTCGCCGTGCCCGGTCCGGTGGACCAGCAGGCGCTGCGACCGGCGGGCCGCCTCGTGGATGTTTTGGAAGTCGCCGACGACGGGCATGAGACAGTGGTCATGCTGTCACGCCGTCTTCCCGCCCCGGACCTGCTCACCGCAGACCAGGTCGAGCGTGCTCGACGCACGCTCGCCGCGTCCACGGTGGCCAGCCCGCTCGACGAGCTCGCCTCCCAGAACGAGCACCTGCTGTCGGCACTGGAGGAAGCCCGCCAACAACGGGACCGGCTCAAGGCGCTCAACGACGAGCTGGAGGAGACCAACCGCGGCGTGATGGCCCTCTACCTTCAGCTCAGCTCCGAACTCGAGGAGACGAACCGCGGCGTGGTGGCCCTGTACGCGGAACTGGACGAGAAGTCCGGGCAGCTGCGCAACGCCAGCGAAGCCAAGACACGTTTCCTGGCCAACGTCAGCCACGAGTTGCGCGCTCCCGTGACCGCGGTCATCGGGCTGATCAGGCTGCTGTCCGATCCGGCCTCCGACCCGCTCACCGCCGCCCAGGCCGAGCAGATCGCACTGATGCGCGGCTCGGCTTCCGACCTGCTGGCACTGGTCAACGATCTACTCGACCTGGCCAAGGCGGAGTCGGGCCACCTCGAGCCCGGGTGGTCGCTGGTCGACCTCAGCCAGTTGTTCAAGCAGTTGCGCGGCACCCTCAAGGCCGTGCTGACCAACCCCGACGTCGAACTGATCGTGGACACCCCCGACGACGGCGCATGGATCGAGTCGGACGAGGCGCTGCTGACCCAGGTGCTGCGCAACCTGCTGCACAACGCGGTCAAGTTCACCGACCATGGTCAGGTGACCATGCATGCCGGCTGTGACGGCCGCCGCTGGACGATCACCGTCGCCGACACCGGCGTCGGCATCCCCGCCGCCCAGCACGAGCGCATCTTCGAGGAGTTCGTCCAGCTCCCCGGCCGCCAGAAGGTCCACGGCACGGGGCTCGGGCTGCCGTACGCCCGCCGCCTCGTCGGCATCCTGGGCGGCGACATGACCATGGTCAGCGAACCGGGCAAGGGGAGTACGTTCACCGTCACCCTGCCGGTCGCGAGAGTTTCATGACCGCCCCCACCGAAACGACCATCCTGGTGGTCGACGACCGCGCCCCCAAGCGCTACCTGCTCAAGAACTGGCTCACCCGCGCCGGATTCGTGGTCACCGAAGCCGAGGACGGCCACGAGGCCCTCGAGAAGATCCAGCAGCGCCCCTTCGACATGGTCGTGCTCGACGTCAAACTGCCCGACATGAGCGGGCTGGACGTGTGCCGGCGGATCAAGGCCGACCCCGGCACCGCCAGCACACCCGTCATCCACGTCTCGGCGCACGCGGTGGACGCCGCCGACCGGACCCTCGGGCTGGTCGGCGGCGCCGACGCCTACCTCGTCGAACCGATCGACCCGCACGAGCTGGTCGCCACGGTGCAGGCCGTACTGCGCTACTACCAGGCGCGCCGCAAGGCCGAACAGCTCGCCGACGGCCTGGCTCGGCTCGCCGAGACGACGCTCGCGGTCACCATGGCACGCGACTTCACCGAACTGCTCGGCCAAGCCGCCGCCGGCGCTGCCCGCCTCTTCGGCGCAGCCGCCGCCGTCGCCACCGAGACCCTCGACACGGGCTGGTCCGTGGCCCTGGCGAGCGTCCCCGACGATGTCACGGTCATCGGCTGGGAGCCGCCCGACGACGACGTGCCGATCGGATCCCGCATGATCAACGATCAGGCCGCGCGCTGGCGGCTGCCCGCGGGCTGGCCCGAATCCGGCGACATCACCGTCACCACCGCCCGGCTGCGCGCCGACCGGCCGCCGCTCTACCTGTTCACGTCCGCCCCCGCCGACGAGGACCAGGCCCGGCTGCTCACGCAGCTGACCCAGGCGCTCGGCGCGGCGGCCGAGGCCCAGCGGGCACAGGACCAGGACCACCGGATCGCGGTCACGCTCCAGCGCAGTCTGCTGCCGCGGCACCTGCCCACCGTGCCCGGGATCGATCTCGCCGTGCGCTACGAGCCGGCCAGCCCGCAAGCCGAGATCGGCGGCGACTTCTACGAGCTGTCGATGCTCGACGACCAGCTGCTCATCGCCATCGGCGACGTCGTCGGGCACTCCCTGCACGCCGCGACCGTGATGGCCGAGATCCGCCATGCGCTGCGCGCGTACGCCATCGAGGGGCACTCCCCCGGCCGCATCGTCACCCTCATCGACGAGCTGATGGTCCGGCTGCTGCCCGGGGAGATGGCGACGCTCTGCCTGCTGCTGCTCGATCCCCGGACCGGCCGGGCCCGCCTGGCCAACGCCGGCCATCTGCCGCCGCTGCTCATCGTCGACGACCAGGTCAGCGAGATCTGGCACCGCGCGCCACTGCTGGGGATCAACCACCCGCGGACGGAAGACCTGGAGTTCGTCATTCCTGACGGCGGCACGCTGCTGCTCTACACCGACGGCCTCATCGAACGCCGCGACATCACGATCCGTGACGGCATAGCCGACCTCAGCCGAGTCGCCGGGACCGTGGACGCCGACCTCGGCCTCTACTGCGACCGGCTGCTCCAGCAGTTGACGAACCCGCCCCACGCTGACGACGTCGCCGTTGTCGCCGTCCGACGTCTGTGATTGGCTTCCTCCATGAATCGAGCTAGCAATCCGCCGCAGGCCACACATGAAGTGGAGGTCCTGGCGGACCGTGTCCGGATCACCCTGGCCGGCGAGTTCGATCTGGCGAACGAGCAGGCTCTGACGAGCTGGCTCGTCAACGCGATCCAGGCCGGTCCAGGGCGGGCCGTGGAGGTCGACATGCAGGACGTCGGCTTCATCGACTCCAGCGGCATCCGGGTGCTGCTCCAGGCGCACGCCGTGGCGGCGCAGCACGGTGGATCCTTCCGGCTCACCAGGGCGTCCGGCACGGTCCGGGAAGTGCTCGAGATCGTCGCCGTGTACGACTACCTGACCACCGGTGTCTAGCGCGGAAGAATCACTTCAAGCCGCGTACGCGCTCAGCGCCGGGTGGCTGTCGGGAAGCCCGTACCAGCGCAGCAGCTCGGTCACCTCGTCGGGCTCGGCGATCAGCGCGTCCGGGTGGCGGACCAGGTGGTCGACGAGCCAGCGCTGGGCGGGAGTGAGATCGGCGTATCCCAGCGGGCCGGTCCGCGCGTCGTCCCCGAACGCCAGGTAGAAGGCCTCGCCGAGGCGCTCGGCCCAGGGGCCGTAGTGCCGTTTCATCACCTCTCTGCGGACCAGCGCCGCCCGCGCGTCCGCGGCTCCCGGATCGCCGAGGTGCTCCAGCAGCCGCACCGACCACTCGGCCCGGGTCAGCCCCCATGGCGCGAGCACGGGCTCGTCCGCGCCGATGCCGCCGCCCGCCCGCGCGCGCAGGACGGCACGCGGCTCCTCGGGCACGGTCGCGCCCGCGGTGAGCGCCCACGCCACCGCGGCGGCCCAGCGGACCTCCTCGTCGGGGTCGTGCACCAGGCCCGCGATCACCGCCGACTCGGGCACCGGCCCGCGAGCGGCCAGTCCGGCCGCGAGCAGTGCGGTCACCCGCACGTCACGCCGCCAATCGTGGTGCCCGGCCACGGCCAGCAGCGGCACGACGGTGTCGCGCGCCGCCTCCGGGAACCAGGCGAGCAGGTATGCCGCCGCCTCGATGAGGTCGCCGTCGGTGTCGTCGAGCAGAGTCACGATCCGCGGCAGCTCGGCCCGCACCGCGTCGTACACCCGGAGTTCGTCGGCCTCGCCCGGTGCCGGCGATTCGCCGGCCGGGCGGCCGCTCCACTCGCTGTAGAGCAGGTGCCAGGACTCGTCGACCGCGTCCGGCGAGGGCCGCAGTCGCTCGATCGGGAAACCCGTCACGAGGTAGGGGTGGTCCGAGCCGATCGCCTGCGCGGTCAGCAGGTCGACGATCGCGGCCCGCTCGAACGTGGCCGGATCGACGGCCAGGTCGACGAGGAACGGCACCGTGTAGACGTCCGCCTCGTAGCGTCTGCCCTCGTGCAGCAGGCTGGTCCAGAGTTCGTCGCGGGCGTCGCCGCGCACCTGCGGGTCGTCGCCGCGCAGCGCGGCGATGAAGGCGGGGATCTCCTCGGCCGTGCCGAAGGCGTGCGTCAGCCCGCCCCAGCCGACGGTGTCGAGCTTTTCCAGCATGTTTCGATGATGCCCACCATTCCGGACATCAATCGGCCAGTTTGTGCGACCGAAGGCACCGAGGTCAGCGGCGATCATCCCACCGGGACCGCGCGGCCACGGCGCGCGCGGCACCGGCCGATTTGCGATCATGGGCGGATGACCGTCAGCACCAGGCTCGTGACCCTCGACGACGTGCCCGCCGTCAGCGCCCTCTACCAGGAGAACCTTGAGTTCCTGCGCCCGTTCGAACCGGTGCGGCCCGAGGGCTGGTTCGGGCCCGAGGGCCAGCGCGAGGTGATCGGGACCGCGCTGGAGCGGCACGCGCGCGGCGAGTGCGTGCCGCACGTGATCCTGCTCGACGACCGCATCGTCGGCCGGATCAACCTCAACGACATCGTGCGCGGCCCGTTCCTGAACAGCCACCTCGGCTACTGGGTGAGCCAGGACGTCAACGGCCGCGGTGTCGCCTCCGCGGCCGTGACGCGCATGATCCGGGTCGCGTTCGAGGAGCAGGGCCTGCACCGCATCCAGGCGGGCACGCTGCGGCACAACGTCGCGTCGCAGAAGGTGCTGGCCCGCCACGGTTTCGTGCGCTTCGGCCTGGCGGAGAAGTACCTGCAGATCGCCGGCGTCTGGCAGGACCACATCCTGTTCCAGCTGCTCGCCCACGACAGGCCGTGAGACGCGCCGAGGTTTCGAAACTGATTGATGTATCGCGGGTCGCGGATGGAGGCTGACCGCAGTCCGTGGGAGCCCTCCCACGGCGATCCGCGCCAAGGAGAACCCGTATGAAGTGGCGACTCCGCCCGATCGCCGTCACCGCCGCACTCGGCACCGCCGTGGCAGCCGCGCTGCTGTCCGCCGGGGCCGCGCCGGCCGCCGCCGCCCCGGTCATCTGCGACCAGTACGGCACCGCCCCCGTCCAGGGCGGCAGGTACATCGTGCAGAACAACCGCTGGGGCGCGAGCACGGCCCAGTGCATCGACGTGTCCAGCGCCGGGTTCACCGTCACCCGGGCCGACCACAACAACGCCACCAACGGCCCCCCGGCGTCGTACCCGTCCATCTACGCGGGCTGCCACTACGGCGCCTGCACCGCGAACAGCGGCCTGCCCGCCCGGGTCAGCTCGCTGAACAACCCGCGGGCGACCTTCAACATCAGCACGCCGAACTCCGGCGAGTGGGACACGGCGTTCGACCTGTGGTTCGACGCCAACCCGAACCCGGCCGGGCAGAACTACGGCGCCGAGCTGATGATCTGGACCAACCACCGCGGCCGGCCGCAGCCCATCGGCAGCCGCATCGCCACCGTCAATCTCGAGGGCGGCACCTGGGACGTCTGGTTCGGCAACATCGGCTGGAACGTCATCTCGTACGTGCGGACCGCGCCCGGCAACACGTTCGCCAACTTCAGCCTGAAGGCGTTCATCAACGACTCGGTCAGCCGCGGGAAGATCGATACAGCCTGGTACATGACCAGCGTGCAGGCCGGCTTCGAACCCTGGATCGGCGGCGCGGGCCTGGCCGTGAACCTGTTCGACTTCAACGTCGACGGCAATGCCTCGGGCGGCGGCGGGGGCGGGGGCGGCGACGTCTCGGTGATCCGCGGCGCGGCGTCCAACCGGTGCGTCGACGTGGCGGGCTGGGGCAAGACCGACGGCACCCCGGTGCAGCTCTACGACTGCTTCCCGAACAACAACAACCAGCGCTGGCGCCGGGTCGGCAACACCTTCGTCAGCCTAGACTCGGGCAAGTGCCTGGACGTTTCCGGCGGGCGCACCAACAACGGCGCGGCCGTGCAGTTGTGGACCTGCCTGAACAACGGCGCCCAGCAGTGGGTGGTCAACGGCAACGGCTCGATCGTCAACCCGAACTCCGGCAAGTGCCTGGACGCGATCGAGTTCGGCACCGCCAACGGGACCCGGCTGCAGATCTGGGACTGCGGCAATCCGCTGGGCGGCAACCAGCAGTGGCGCCTGGGCTGACCTCCGCCCGACGCCCGTGACCCCGCCCTCCCGGACTGCCGAAACCGGGAGGGCGGCACCCGCGGCACCGCGGTCGGGCGCGATACCGGAGCGGCACCCTCACCCGGACGAGGATGGAAACAGTGTTTCCATAATGCGGCAAACAGGTCGGCGGGACAAGCGGGACATCGGCTGATTGACCATCCCGCAGTGCCGCAACAGACTCACTTTGCCCACGCCGCCCGCCCGTGCAGGAGCGCTCATGCCGGTCCACGTCAAACGCGCCGTGAAGGCGTCGAACCGCACGGTCGATCCCGAGGTCGGAGCGACCGTCGCCGCCGTCATCGCCGACGTCCGCGCCCGCGGCGACGAGGCGGTGCGCGAATACTCCCGCCGTTTCGACGGCTGGGAACCCGAGCACTTCCGGCTCGACCCGGCGGAGGTCGCCGCGATCGTGGCGACGGTGCCCGACCAGGTCGTCGACGACATCCTCACCGTGCAGGGCAACGTGCGCGCGTTCGCCCGGCACCAGCGCGCGTCGCTGCACGACTTCGAGGTCGAGACGTCGCCCGGAGTGCTTCTCGGCCAGCGGAGCATCCCGGTGGAGGCGGCCGGGGCGTACATCCCCGGCGGCCGCTATCCGCTGGTCGCCTCCGCGCACATGACGATCGTGACGGCGAAGGTGGCCGGGGTCGGCCGAGTCGCCGCGTGCACGCCGCCGATCCGCGGGCAGGTGCCCGCGGCGACCGTGGCCGCGATGCACCTGGCCGGCGCGGACGAGATCTACCTGCTCGGCGGCGTGCAGGCGGTGGCCGCGATGGCGCTGGGCACCGCGGCGATCGACGCCGTCGACATGCTGACCGGCCCCGGCAACGCGTACGTCGCCGAGGCCAAGCGGCAGCTGTTCGGCGAGGTCGGCATCGACCTGCTGGCCGGGCCGACCGAGATCCTGATCGTCGCGGACGGCGCGGCCGACCCGTTCGTCGTCGCGGTGGACCTGCTCAGCCAGGCCGAACACGGCCCCGACTCGCCCGCAGTGCTCATCACCACGTCGGACGCGCTGGCCCGGGAGGTCGTCGGGCACGTCGAGCGGATCCTGGCGGACATGCCGACGCGCGACTTCGCGGGCCCGGCCTGGCGCGACCACGGCCAGGTGATCGTCGTCGAGGACCTCGCCGAGGCGTACGCGCTGGCCGACGACTTCGCCAGCGAGCACGTGCAAGTCCTCACCCGACGGCCCCGGGAGGCGCTGGACCGGATGCGCAACTACGGCGCGCTGTTCCTCGGCGAGGGCACCTGCGTCTCGTACGGCGACAAGGTCATCGGCACCAACCACACGCTGCCGACCCGCCACGGCGCGCGGCACACGGGTGGGCTGTGGGTCGGCCGGTATCTCAAGACGGTCACCTACCAGGAGGTCGTCGATCCCGCCGCGAGCGCCGAGCTCGGCCGGCTGTGCGGCCGGGCCAGCCGGGTGGAGCTGTTCGAGGGCCACGCGCGCTCCGGCGACGTACGCGCGGCGAAGTACGCCGGCGACCCGCTGCCGTGGGCGCCCGCGCAGGCGGCGGCATGAGCGCGGCGGCCGATCACGTCGCCGGGCGCACCGCGCTGGTGACCGGCGCGGGCAACGGGCTCGGCCGAGCCATCGCGCACGCGCTGTCGGCCGCCGGGGCGCGGGTCGTGCTGACCGGGCGCACCCGCGCGACGCTCGACGCCGTCGCGGCCGAGCTGGCCCCGGCAGGGGTGCGGGTCGCGGTGTGCGACACGTCCCGTCCGGACTCCGTCGCGGCGCTGCGCGACGAGCTGGCCGACGAGCAGGTGTCCATTCTGGTCAACAACGCGGGGATCGCCGGGCCGGTCGACGCGCTGGTCGACATCGAGCCCGACGACTGGGACGAGGTGTTCGCCGTCAACGTGCGGGGCGTGTACCTGATGTGCCGGGCGTTCCTGCCCGCCATGACCACCGCCGGGCGAGGCGACGTGATCAACATCGCTTCGGTGAGCGGCAAACGGCCGCTGGCGCGGCGCACCCCGTACACGGCGTCCAAGATGGCGGTGCTGGGGCTGACCGTCACCCTGGCGCACGAGGTCGGCACGCTGGGCGTGGCCGTGAACAGCCTGTCCCCCGGGCCGGTCGCAGGCCCGCGCATGGCGCGCAACTTCCGGCTGGAGGCGCAGCGCACCGGCGTCACCGAAGCCGAGGCCGAGCACGCGTTCGTCTCCCGGGCCGCCCTGCAGCGCATGGTCACCGAGGAGGAGGTGGGCGCGGCCGTGGTCGCCATCCTGCGCATGCCCGGCATGACCGGCGCCGACGTCGACCTCTCGGCGGGAATGATCGCGCGCTGACCGGATGCTCCCCCGGCTCGGCGGGTACGCCCGGCGACGGGGCTATCGCCGTCGCCGGCAGGCACTCGCTCAAGGTCGGCGGTTGCCGATACAGTCCCTTCGCCGCCGGACGAGGACTCGCCGTCGCGCGGTGAAAGGAGCCGACGATGCCCGACCCGACGACCGAGGGATACACCGCCACCGCCGCCGAGATCGAGGGGATGGTGCGCAATCTCTGCGCGTACGCGTTGAGCGAGCCCGACCCGCTGCAGCGCTACGCCGACCTCACGCACCAGCAGGTCCTGTTCGACGGCATCGTCGCGGCGATCCAGCGCGAGCGCGGCCGCGCCGTGGCCGACCTCGTGATCTCCGGCATGCCGGTGGCCGAGGCGGCCGCCAAGACGAACCTCGCGACGGTGCCGCGGGTGCGCAAGCTGATCAGCCTCGCCGGGGAGACCGAGCGTGTGCGGGTGGCGACCACGGCCAAGCCGTCCACGGCCGCCCGGCCGAAGAAGTCGAAGGGCGCTCCCGTGGCGGAGACGGAGGAGCCGGCAGCGGCACCGCCGGCACCTCCGGTCTCGTCACCCGGCAAACGTATGTTGACCGCGGCGGAGCGCGAGGCGCTGGGGCTGCCCGCCGAGGGACGGGTGCCCCGCAGCCGACCGCCGAAGCGCAGACGAACCGCGGTGTAGCCCGAGGGCGGCCGGCGTCATCTCATCAGTCGCAGCCGGGACAGCGTGCGGGACAGCAGCCTCGAGATGTGCATCTGCGACACGCCCAGCTCTGCCGCGATCTGCGCCTGCGTCAACTCCGCGTCGAAACGCATCAGAATGATGCGCCGGTCGCGCTCGGACAGGCGGGACAGACGGTGCCGCAACAGCATCCTGTTCTCGACCGCCGTCAGGGCGGGATCCGCCACGCCGAGCAGGTCGGCCAGCTGCCCGTCCCCGTCGCCGTCCCAGTCGCCGTCGCTTCGCGGCTGGTCCAGCGACAGCAGCCGGTAGGAGTGGGCGGCCAGGCGGACCACGCCCACTTCCCGCTCGCTGACCCCGAGCCGCTGGGCCACCAGCACCGTGCTCGGCGAGCGCTGCAGCTCGCGGGTCAGCTGATCGGTCACCTTGGCGAGCTCTCGATACAGCTCCTGGATGCGGCGCGGCACCCGGATGTCCCAGGTGGCGTCCCGGAAGTGCCGCCGGATCTCGCCGAGGACGGTGGGGAACGCGAAGCTGACGAAGGGCACACCGCGGCCGGGGTCGTACCTGTCGATCGCTTTGATCAGCCCGATGACCGCGGCCTGGGTGATGTCGTCGAGGGGTTCGCTGTGGTTCCGGAACCGGCGTGCCAGGTGGCCGGCCATGGGCAGATACCACTCGATGGCCCTGTCGCGCGCAACGGCCCGGGCCGGGTCTCCGACAGGCATGGCGTGCAGGGACACCAGCAGAGGATCGGTTTCGCCCGGCCCGGCCAGGGGTGCTGCCATGGTGGCGCTGCGAAGCCGTGGCAGCGGCTGCCAGCGATCGGTCTTCTCCGGCGGTCGGAACGGTTCGGCGGTGACGTGCACGGTGGCGACCATCTTCGACCTTTCGACCCATCGTTCAGGTGGCAGCGCAGCGCGGGCCGGGCGCCGCCGGCGTGGCGACGCCCGACGCGCTCGGCGAGTCAGGAATGCGGTGTGGTGAACGGCGGCCGCGCCGGCGCGCCTACCGGAGCCAGCCGGCTCGCCGCACCAGCGATGTAGCGGCCCAGCCCTTGCCGAGGCCGAGGGTGTCACCTGCGCCGAGCAGGGCCAGGACGATCAGGATCGCCGCGTAGACGAGGTGTTCGTCCAGGAACGGGTTGTTGGTCGGGGGGAGGACCGCGGCCCACATCAGGACGGTCAGGACGGCGCCTGCGGCCGCGGCGAGTCGCATGCCGATGCCCAGGATCAGGGCACCGCCGATGGCGAGCAGCGCGGCCATGAACAGCAGGTCGGTCACGAGGCCGCCGGCGATCGACTGGAAGAATCCGCTGAACGGGCCCTTCGCGGAGGAGAGGAAGCCCTCGGTGGGGCTGCCGCCGTTGAGCACGGACTTCGCCGGCGGGGTGGCGGATCCCCAGCCGAACAGCTTGTCCAGGAAGGCCCAGAGGAAGATCCAGCCGAGGGCGATCCGGATGCCGGCGAGCAGGTAACGTGCAGCGGCGGAGGGTTCCAGGGGTGCAGGCGGGACGGTCGGCAGTGCATGCTTGGCGGCCGGGGCCGGGTACCTGCTGTCGGCGGCCCTGCGGGCGGCGGTGTCCGGCACCGTCGCGAGCGGACCCATGCTCGGCATCGTGGTGCCGTTGGTGCGGTCGTGATTGTCGGCGATGTCGTCCATCGCACTCACGTTCCTTAACTTTGACGGTGAATCACGCTCCCGCGGCGTACGCGCACAAGGGAGGACCTGCGGTGGCGACGACCGTCGTGCCGGGGACCGCCGCAGATGCGGCGTGCGGGGCGGATTCCGGCCGGACAGCGGGTCGTGCATCGGCGGCGGCGGAAGGCGGCCACCGGGGACCCGGGCGACGTTCACACCATACGCCCTTTTACCGGCATGGCGTTAGACGGCCGTGAGCAGGCACCGGAACGAGGGCGAAGTTGGCATGCGGCTTCATCGCCGCCGCTAGACGGCCCGCACGGCCCGGTCCGACAGCCCTGCGCCGACCGGCGGAATCCGTAGCGTGTCCGATGTGTTCGATGGCTCGCCGGGCGGCCGAGCGGCTCAGCCCGCGCGGGCAGGTAGCGGGCGAGCTGCTCATCGGCGCCCGCGTGCTGCCGGGCCTGCTCAGAGCCGTGCTGCTTCCGCAGGGTCCGGCATGATCAGGGGGATGTTCCCGCCCAAGGAGGCGGGCGCGGCCTGCGGCGCGTTCGGGCCGGTCATGGGCCTGTCCGCGGTCGGCGGCCCGATCCTGGCCAGCCGGCGGCGCGGGCCTGACCCGCAATCTCGGCAGCCGCCCGCCGGCGCTGCCGGCCGTCACGTTCCTCGCCGCATTCCTGCTCCCCGGCACACACGCGATGAGGAACACGCCCGCGGACGGCGCGGCGGCGGGAAGCAGTCGCCGTCACGCTGGTCGCATCACGCCACACCAGGCACTGAATCCCAGGCCATCTCGCGACGCCGCCTGACCTGGCGACCGATCTGCCCCACGATGGAGGTATGACCGATGAGCCCGGCACGACCGCCGACGAGCCTGTCGCGGAACGCCCGGCCAGGCGCGACTCGTCCGGAAGGTTCGCTCTCGCACTGGTCGGAGCGTTCCTGGCCGGCTCCTGCCTGACTGGATGCGTCGGCGCGGCCCTGGTCGCGGCGGCCCACGCCGTACGCCACGAGCGCATGGAGCATGGTTGGCACGATGACCGCGACCGATGGCACGAGCGCCCCGAGTGGTACGACCGCGACCGGCAGTTCCCGCCGCCACCGGCCCCGGTGCCGCCCGTGGTGCCGCCCAAGCCACCGCCGGTGACGCCCGCGCCACCGGCCGTGCCGACACCTTCCCCGTCCAGGACCTGAACCAGCGCAGGGCTGCACGTCCGGCGGCCATATGCGATCGGGCGATCAACAGTCGTCATGCGACCCGGTCGTCCGGTGGCCTGCCGGGCGGCCGGCCACCGGACGACCCCCGGATCAGACCCGGGAGCTGTAGCTGATGAAGAACTCCGGGCTCACCGGAGCACCGGCGGCGGTCCAGCAGATGACGTTTCGGACGATCACGACGCTGCCGGAGAGCATCCAGACGTTCTGCAGGTTGCAGTAGCTCGCGCCGCTGCGGTATCCGCTGACCTGCACGTGACCCTCGCGGAATCCGACCTTGTGGAACTCGACGTACTGCAGTCCCGGCCCCGCACCGGACAGTGTGTTGATCGAGCCGACCGAGTTGTAATCGGATGGTCCGGGGAACCCGGGGGTCCACAGGTAGGCGAAGTACTTCGGCGGGTTGAAAGCTCCGTACACGGAGCGCGCGCGGTGGTAGGTCAGGTCGAACCAGCTGTCGGCGGGCGCTCCGGTGTGGTCGTAGCAGCGCACGACGATGTCCAGCCCGGCCCCGCCGGGGATCCAGTTGTCGATCTTGCAGCGGCGCGGGCTGTTCGGGTGCTGCGCGGTCAACTGCAGGTTGCCGTCCTGCAACCCGGTGCTGACGCCGGGCAGCCAGACCTTGTAGACACCCGTGCCGATGCCGCCGTGGGCGACCGTGTTGACGCCCCCGACCGGGTTGTACGACGTGTTGGTGCCGCCGGTCGACTTGCCCTGCACGTAGGCGTACGTGCCAGGCCCGGCGAGCAGCCCGGAGCTGGTCGAATACATGACCGTGAACGCCGACCAGTCTGGCGTGATCACCGCGCCGGCGTACTTGTAGCACTGCACCTCGACGATCTGGTCGGCGCCGGAGGCGTAGTGGTTCCAGACCTGGCACCAGCGCGGGTCGCCCGCGACGGCGGTGACGTGGGCGACGCCGTTGGCCGAGGCGATGCTCGGGAACCTCACCCGGTAGCGGCCGACCACGAGCGGGCTGACCGTGCTGTTCGGGATGTTGTCGCTCTTCCACTGCCGGGTCGGGTCCATCAGGAAGCCGGCCGGCGGGACGGGGTTGTTCATGAACGCGAACGCCCAGCGGTCGGGCGTGGCGGCGTGCGCGGCCGGAGCCGACACGACGGCTGCGGCGCCGACCGCGGTCAGCAGCGCCACGAGGGCGCGACGGAGTTTCATGGAGTACCTCCGACGAGGTGGGACAGGGTGCCGTCAATCTAGGGCAGGCATCGCCCTCTTTCGATTTAGCGACGTTGATCTGCCAGCAGATCTGTCCGCTTCGCACAGTTGACATGGATCGATGGGCGTACGACTCTTGGGAGCGCTTCCAATCACTGCTCCCGAAAGGAGGTCCGACGATGAGAAAGAGCCGCACCGCCCTGCTGGCGTTCACGCTGGCAGCGGCAACCCTCGCCGTCCCGACCCAGACGGCGGCCGCCGAGCCCGCCGTGACCGTGACCGTCAACGCCCGAGCCGGGCTGGAGACGGTCGGCGACGCCGCGATCGGCGTCAACCATGCCGTCTGGGACTCGCAACTCGGCACCAACGCGGTCGCGGACCTGATGAAGGACGCGGGCGTGCAGACCATGCGCTACCCCGGCGGGTCCTACTCGGACATCTACCACTGGAAGGACAACACCGCGCCCGGCGGCTACGTCGCTCCGGACACCGACTTCGACCACTTCATGGCCGGTGTGCAGCGCGCCGGCGCGCAGGCCATGGTGATCGCCAACTACGGCACCGGCACGCCGCAGGAGGCGGCCGACTGGGTGCGCTACGCCAACGTCGAGAAGAACTACGGCGTGAAGTACTGGGAGATCGGCAACGAGCTCTACGGCAACGGCCACTACGGCGCGAACTGGGAGGCCGACGACCACGCCGACAAGAGCCCGGCCGGCTACGCCACCGTCGCCAAGCAGTACGCCGAGGCGATGAAGGCCGTCGACCCCACCATCAAGATCGGCATCGTGCTCACCACGCCGGGCAACTGGCCCGACGGCATCGTGGCCGGTGGCGACGCCGGAACCTGGAACCAGGTCGTGCTGTCCATCGCGGGCCCGTCCGTCGACTTCGCGATCCTGCACTGGTATCCGGGCGGCTCCTCCTCCGCCGAGGCGCTGTCCAAGACGGCACAGGTGACCGACGCGGTCTGGCTGGCCCGCCAGCAGATCAACCGCTACGCGGGCAAGAACCTCGGCATCGCGCTCACCGAGATCAACACCGGGTACGGCCAGAACACCCAGCCCGGCGCGCTGTTCGCCGCCGACGCCTACGCGAGCCTGCTCGCCGCGGGCGTGTTCAACATCGACTGGTGGAACGTGCACAACGGCATCGGCACGGTGTCCACGGTGGCCGGACACACCGACTACGGCGACTTCGGCCTGCTCTCCAGCGCCTCCTGCAACGCCGACGGCACCGTCTGCGAACCCCCGCTGAACACCCCGTTCGCGCCGTACTTCGGGCTGGCCATGACGTCGCGTTTCGTCAAGGCCGGTGACCAGCTCATCCGGGCGGGAACGTCCGACCCGGCGATCCGGGCGCACGCCGCCCGGCGCGCCAACGGCGATCTCGCGGTGCTGCTCGCCAACACCGACGAGGCCGCGAGCAAGCAGGTCAGCCTGAGCTACGCCGGATACTCCCCCGCCGCGACCGCCCAGGTGCACACCTTCGGCAACGGCGACACCGCCATCACGACCGGCTCCGGCAGCGCCACGTCGGTGACGCTGGCGCCGAACTCCCTCACCACGCTCGTCCTGCGTCCGGCGGGGTCCACGGCTCGTCCGGCGACACCCGGCCGCCCGGCCGCCTCCGGTGTCGCAGCCACCACCGCCACGCTCACCTGGCCCGCCGCAGCCGCCGGGCTCAAGTACGAGATCCACCGCCAGCTCGGCACGATCAGCGAGCAATGGGGCGAGACCACGGGGACCACGTTCACCGTGCACAACCTCGCGCCCGGCACGCGGTACACGGCCAACATCGTCGCGCGGGACGGCTCCGGCCGGGTCTCCTGGGCGTCACCGCCGGTGACCTTCCAGACCGGCACACCCACCGCCGCACCGTGCGCGGTCACCCTGACCGACGCCAGCAACTGGGGCAACGGGTACGTCGGCAGCATCGACATCACGAACACCGGCACCAACCCGGTGGACACGTGGACTCTGGCGTTCAGCTGGCCGACGGCCTGGCAGCAGCTCGGCAGCGGCTGGAACGGCACCTGGACGCAGACCGGTTCGGCGGTCACCGTGTCCAACGCCGACTTCAACAAGGTAATCGCGCCGGGCGCCACCGTGAACGTCGGCTACGTCGGGAACTACCAGGGACCGAACGTGCTCCCGCCGCTGTTCAAGCTCAACGGCAACCTCTGCACGACCCGCTGATCCCGCCGTCCGGCCGGTCCGACCAGGACCGGCCGGACGGTCGCGCCGGGACCGCACCTGTCTCGATCATCTGTCGGCCGCAGCGCCTAGAGTCGCCGGTGTGGAGATCCTGAGCTTCGAGCAACCCGACCAGTGGGAGGCCTGGCTGGCCGAGCACCACGGCAGCCCTGACGGCGCGTGGCTGAAGGTCCGCAAGAAGAACGCACGGCAGCCCGCGATCTGCGTGACCGAGGCGGCCGACGTGGCCCTGTGCTTCGGCTGGATCGACAGCATCCGCAAATCCCTCGACGCCGATCACTTCCTGCAGCGGTATTCGCGCCGCAGACCCAAGGGCTCGTGGTCGCGCGTGAACGTGGAGCGCATGGAGGCGCTCATGGCGCAGGGGCGGGTGCGCGCGCCGGGCCTGGCCGAGGTCGAGGCGGCCAAGGCCGACGGGCGCTGGGACGCCGCGTACGTCAAGCAGAGCGAAGCAACCGTGCCCCCGGACCTCGCCGCGGCGCTGGCAGCGGACCAGGCTGCCGGGGCGTTCTACACGCAGCTCGGCAAGACCGATCAGTACCTGGTGATGCTCCCGCTGCTCAAGGCCACGACACCCGGGACCCGCGCCACCCGCCTCAACAAAGCGATCGCCGACCTCGCCGCAGGCAAGCGCCCCCGCCCCTGAACCGGGTCACGACGACGGTGGCCGCCTACTTCCCGTCCGGTTGTCACAGGGAGATGATGTGGCCGACCCGCGGCGGGGTCGTGCCTGCGAGCATGCCGAGCCAGGCGTCGCGCAGCCCGTCCGGCCCGTGGCTGACCGTGATGTCGACCCATCGCTCGGCCACCGCGGCGAAGCGGTGCCAGGACTCGGCGAGCCGCCGGTCCAGCTCCGGGCGGCCCCAGTCGAGCGTGCGCTTGCGGATCTGGTCCGGGGCGAAGAACACCGCGGGCGCGTCGGTCGCCCGCTCCTGGTGGGTCAGGCCCACGGCCACGTCGTGCACGAGGCGGTCGCCGAGGTGGGCGCGCAGCGCCGCGCGCGTGTCCGGGTTCGCGGACAGGTCGAGGTACGCCGTCGGGGCGGTCGGGTCGAGTTCGCCGATCCCGTCGTACGGCAGCACGGCGTCGTAGCAGCCCAGTTCACGGGTGAAGGCCACGTTGCCGGGCGAGGTGAGGCCGATCAGGCGCGGGCCCTTGCCCTGCAGCTCGAAGGCGGCGGCGTACGCGGTCTTGCTCGACGCCGAGGACAGCACCAGCGTGCCGGCTCCGTGGAAGCCGTTGTCCTGCAACCGGTCGGCGAGCATCGCCGAGGTCACGAACAGCGGCCGGAACAGGATCAGCAGATCCTCCTGGTCCGCGGCGTACGCAGGATCGCCGGTGGTAGCCGCGTACGCGTTGTACGGCGACGGCAGCGGCGCACGGTGCGGGCTGGCGTCGCGGAAACCGCGCTCGTCGACCCGGCCCGGCCGCACGATCAGGTGACCGGCGGGCGGCAGGTAGCCGTAAAGGCGCTGCCCGACCGGCACCCCGTCCGCGTGTGAGGCCACTACCTCGCTGAATCCCCACAGCGGCCCCAGTCCCCACCGCTCGTCGAGGCCCGCGGTGGCGGCCGGGAAGAAGTCCCAGTAGCGGTAGGCGTCGCCGAGCACGGCGTAGGTCACGTTGTTCGCGGTCATGCCGACCCGGTCCACCCGCAGCAGGGCTTCGCCGTCGGCGAGGTCGGGCAGCGGGTGGCGCACCAGCTCGGTGCGGGACAGGTCGTCACGTGCGATGGCGAGGGTCCACGATTCCGTCACGGCGTCACGGTAACGGATCCGCGAAGATATCTGCACCCCCAGTGCATGAATATGGCGAAGACAACTCCCACGCCGCCCCGGGTGATCAGTAGCCTGTGATGGTGATCCGTTCTGCCGCTGTCGAGGATGCCGCCCCCATAGGCCGGATCAAGGTCCGCTCGTGGATACGGCTGGTCGACCGACGCTGAGCGGTGCGGAGTTCGGATCCGCCGTCAGGGCGCGGGTGGCGGGCCGCTGCTGGCGCGCACCACCAGTGACGGCGGCACCCGGGGGTGGCGCGGCACGCCCGGCGGGCGGTCGACGCCGAGCAGTTCCAGCAGTGCCGCCAGGCAGCGGCGGCCGACCTCGTCGAAGTCCTGCCGCACGGTGGTCAGCGGCGGCGACAGGTATGCGGCCTCGGGGATGTCGTCGAAGCCGACGACGCTCACGTCCTCCGGCACCCGCACGCCGCGCTCGTGCAGCGCCCGCAGCATGCCCAGTGCCTGCTGGTCGTTGGCGCAGAACACGGCGGTCACGTCGCCGCGTTCTGCGAGCTCCCGGCCCGCCTCGTAGCCCGACCGCGGGCTCCAGTCACCGGCGAGCACCGGCGGGACGCGCCGGCCGGCTGCCTCCAGCGACATCCGCCAGCCGTCGATCCGGTCCCGGGCCTCCAGCCAGTCCTTGGGCCCGGACAGGTGCCACACCGTCTCATGTCCCAGCTCCAGCAGGTGATCGACTGCCAGCCGCGCGCCGGCGACCTGATCGACGGAGATGGTCGGCAGGTCACCGGCCATGTCCGACTCGACCACGACCGCCGGCACGCCGGTCGGCAGGCTGCTCGCCGCAGCGGCCGCCGTCAGCAGTGGCGCGATGATCACGACACCGGCCACGGACTGCTCCGTCAGCCGGTTCACCGCCTCGACCACCCCGCTGCGGTCGAGCCGCTCCAGCGCCACGATGCTGATGCCGTACCCGGCGCGCCGGGCGGCCCGCTCGATGCCGAGCAGGGTGGCGGCGGGGCCGTGCAGGATGGTGTCGAAGCTGACCACGCCGATGACCCGCGATCGCCGCCCGGCCAAGCCTCGGGCCAGCGCGTTCGGGCGGTAGTTGAGCTGCTGCACCGCGCGCAGCACCCGCTCGCGGGTCTCGTCGCGCACGCTCGGGTGGTCGTTCAGGACCCGGGACACGGTCTGGTGCGACACGCCGGCCAGGCGCGCGACGTCCTTGATCACCGCCGCTCGGGCGGCCGGCTGCTGACTCATGGTGACCCCCTGTCGGCGCATCGTACCCCACCTACGATCTTCGCCTTCGCCGTCGAACCCAACGCCGACCAGCAACCGAGCGGAAACATTTTCGGAACGTCTTGACGCCCGGATTGTTATCGGTCACATTCATGGGGCGGGATCGAGGGCACACGATGCATGCCGCTTCTACCTGCTCTGCATGAGGCAGCGCGGTTGCTTTGTCGACACATCCCCTGGCAAACGTGTGATCGGTAACTCGCTTCCGTTACCACCAACCCCGTCAAGGAGCTCTCCTATGTGGTCACCGTCCCTCAGCCGCCGGCGTCTGCTCCAGGCCACCGGCGTCGCCACCGCGGCCACCGCCGTACCCGCCCTCGCCGCCACCGAGGCCGCCGCCGCGGCGATCCCCCCGGCCCGCGCCGACCTCGGCGTCTCGGCGTACGCCTTCGATCTCAGCCAGGTGCGGCTCACCAGCGGCCGCTGGCTGGACAACCAGAACCGCACCCTGAGTTACCTGCGCGACGTCAACGTCGACCGGCTGATGTACGTGTTCCGCGCCAACCACCGCCTGTCCACCAACGGCGCCGCGGCCACCGGCGGCTGGGAGGCCCCCACCTTCCCGTTCCGCAGCCACAGCCAGGGCCACTTCCTCACCGCATGGGCCCAGGCCTGGGCCGTGCTCGGCGACACCACCTGCCGTGACAAGGCCAACCAGATGGTCGCCGCCCTGGCCGCCTGCCAGGCCAACAACGCCGCGGCCGGGTTCACCGCCGGGTACCTGTCGGGTTTCCCCGAGTCCGATTTCACCGCCCTCGAGGCACGAACCCTGTCCAACGGCAACGTGCCTTACTACGCCCTCCACAAGACCCTGGCCGGCCTGCTCGACGTGTGGCGATACCTCGGCAGCACCCAGGCCCGCGACGTGCTGCTGGCGCTGGCCGGCTGGGTCGACTGGCGCACCGGGCGGCTCAGCAGCTCGCAGATGCAGGCCATGCTGGGCACGGAGTTCGGCGGCATGAACGCCGTGCTGGCCGACCTCTACCAGCAGACCGGCGATGCCCGGTGGCTGACCGCCGCGCAGCGGTTCGACCACGCCACGGTGTTCAACCCGCTCGCCGCCAACCAGGATCAGCTCAACGGCCTGCACGCGAACACCCAGGTGCCCAAGTGGATCGGCGCGGCCCGCGAATACAAGGCCACCGGAACCACCCGTTACCGCGACATCGCGACCAACGCCTGGAACATCACGGTCAACGCCCACACGTACGCCATCGGCGGCAACAGCCAGGCCGAGCACTTCCGCGCCCCGAACGCCATCGCCGCTTACCTCAACACCGACACCGCCGAGGCGTGCAACACGTACAACATGCTCAAGCTGGCCCGCGAGCTGTGGCTGGTCAACCCGAACCAGGCCGCGTACTTCGACTTCTACGAGCGCGCGCTGCTCAACCACCTGATCGGCCAGCAGAACCCGGCCGACAGCCACGGGCACTTCACCTACTTCACCCCGCTGAACCCCGGCGGCCGCCGCGGCGTCGGCCCGGCGTGGGGCGGGGGCACCTGGAGCACCGACTACACCACCTTCTGGTGCTGCCAGGGCACGGGCATCGAGACCAATACGAAGCTGATGGACTCGATCTACTTCTACAACGGCACCACGCTGACCGTGAACCTGTACACGCCCTCGGTGCTGACCTGGTCCTCCCGCGGAATCACCGTCACCCAGACGACCACCTACCCGGTCAGTGACACCACCACCCTCCAGGTGACGGGCAGCGTCAGCGGGTCCTGGTCGATGCGGCTGCGCATCCCCGGCTGGACCACCGGCGCCACCGTCAGCGTCAACGGCGTCGCCCAGAGCATCACCACGACGCCGGGCAGCTATGCCACCCTGACGCGGTCCTGGACGTCGGGCGACACGGTGACCGTCCGGCTGCCCATGCGGGTCGTCATGAAGGCGGCCAACGACAACGCCAACGTCTCCGCGGTCACCTACGGCCCGGTCGTGCTCGCCGGCAACTACGGCAACACGGCCCTGTCCGCGCTGCCCAGCCTCACCACGAGCACGGTGACCCGCAGTAACACCACCTCGCTGGCGTTCACCGCCACCGCCAACGGCACGACGGTCAATCTCGCCCCGTTCTACGACGCACACGGCTACAACTACACGGTCTACTGGAACGCCTCCGGGCAGGGCGGCACCACCGCGGGCGCGGTGTTCCGGCTGGCCAACGCGGCCAGCGGGCTGGTCCTCGGGGTGCAGAACATGTCCACGGCGGACGGCGGGCTCGCCGTGCAGTGGACCGACAACGGCACCGCCGACCACAACTGGGAGCTGATCGTCGACGGCTCGGCGCTGCGGCTGCGCAACGCCCACAGCGGCAAGGTGCTCGGCGTGGAGAACATGTCCACCGCCGACAACGCCCGCGTCATGCAGTGGGCCGACAACGGCACCGCCGACCACCGCTGGACGATCGTGGACAACGGCGACGGCTCGCACAAGCTCCGCAACGTGCACACCGGCAAGGTGCTGGCGATCCTCAGCGGCTCCACCGCCAACGGCGCGCAGGCCGTGCAGGACCCCGACAACGGCAGCACCGACAACCTCTGGCGCTTCGTGCCCGAGGGTGCGCGCCGCATCCAGAACCTCGCCTCCGGCCTGGTCCTGGGTGTACAGAACATGTCGACCGCCGACGGCGGCCTGGTGCTGCAGTGGGGCGACACCGGCACCGCCGACCACCTCTGGACCGCCGTCGTCGACACCGGCGGCTACCTGCGATTCCGCAACGGCAACAGTGCCAAGGTGCTCGGCGTGGAGAACATGTCCACCGCCACCGGAGCGCGCGTCATGCAGTGGGCCGACAACGGCACCACCGACCACCGCTGGCGCCTGCGCCACAGCGCGAACGGCTGCTTCCGCATCCAGTGTGCCGGCGGCGGCAAGGTCCTGGCGGTCAGCGGTGCATCGACGGCCCAGGGCGCGCAGATCGTCACCGCCGACGACGGCACCGCCGCCGACCGCCTCTGGCGCTTCCTCTGAGTCCACGCCTTCGGGGCGGGCCCGGCTCCCTGGCATCGACGGCGGGCGCGCACGCATGCCGACACCGGTGATGCTGCCCCGGCGAGGCACATGTGCGCCAGGACGTGCTCGTTTCGGGACGCTTGAGCGTCCCGAAACGAGCACGCGCCTGCGGACTACACCGCCCGAGCACCGAAGGCGGAGCACGGTTTCATGACACACGGCCGAGGGGGCCCCGCGGGGGCCGGGCCGCATCGGCCGTGTCAGACAAGCGGGCCACATCGCCGCATCGCCTTATCGGACAGGCGGACCGCATCGCCGTGGCACACAAACAGGCCATCGCCTAATCGGACAGGCGGACCGCACCGGCCACGTGCCGGACAGGCAGGCCGCCTCGGCCGTGTGTCAGGCAGGCGGGCCGCTGCTGGCGCGGACCATGAGGGTCGGTGCGACGCGGGGGTGGGGTGGGGCGTCGGGCATGTCCTGGGCGTCGAGCAGGTCCAGGAGTGCGGCCAGACAGCGACGGCCGACCTCGTCGAAGTCCTGGCGGACGGTGGTCAGCGGCGGGGACAGGTATTCCGCCTCGGGAATGTCGTCGAAGCCGACGACGCTGACGTCCTCCGGCACCCGGATGCCGCGCTCGTGCAGCGCCCGCAGCATGCCCAGGGCCTGCTGGTCGTTGGCGCAGAACACGGCGGTGACCTCGGAGCCGATCCGGTGGCCCGCCTCGTAGCCCGAGCGCGGGCTCCAGTCGCCCACGATCGCCGCCGGCACCCGGCGGCCAGCCGCCTCCAGTGCCTGCCGCCAGCCGTCGACGCGGTCGCGGGCCTCCAGCCAGTCCCGCGGCCCCGTCAGGTGCCACACGGTCTCGTGCCCGAGGCCGAGCAGGTGCTCGACCGCGAGGCGGGCCCCCGCGACCTGGTCGACGGAGATCGTCGGCAGGTCCCCGGCGATGTCGGACTCCACCACCACGGCCGGGACGCCGGTCGGCAGGCTGTGTGCCGCCGCGGCGGCGGTCAGCAGCGGCGCGATGATGACGACGCCCGCCACGGACTGCTCCGTGAGCCGGTTGACCGCCTCGGTGACACCCGCGCGGTCGAGCTTCTCCAGGGCGACGATGCTGATGCCGTAGCCCGCGTGCCGGGCGGCGCGCTCGACGCCGAGCAGGGTGGCGGCGGGACCGTAGAGGATGGTGTCGAAGCTGACCACGCCGATGACGCGCGAGCGCCGCCCGGCCAGGCCGCGGGCCAGCGCGTTGGGCCGGTAGTTGAGCTGCTTGACGGCCACGAGTACCCGCTCGCGGGTCTCGTCGCGCACGCTGGGGTGGTTGTTGAGCACCCGGGACACGGTCTGGTGCGAGACCCCGGCAAGGCGGGCGACGTCGTTCATCACCGCCGCGCGGGCGGCCGGCTGCTGGCTCATGGTGACTCCCCTGACGGCACATCGTATCGCATGTTGATCATCTTTCGTCGCGGACGGCCGACAGGCCGACGGATGCGCGCGCCCCAGCCCCCTCGGGCACACGCATCCGTCGCATCGGGGGTGGCAGGGATCAGAATCCGCGGGCCAGCCGGTAGTAAGCCTGGTTCCAGCGGATCTCGTCGGCGAACCGGCGCGTGGTGGTGTCGGCGTCGATCACGACCAGTTCGGTGCGCGCCATCTCGGCCAGGTCGTGCAGCTCCTCGACACCCACGGCCTGGGACATCACCGTGTGGTGCGGGGCCCCGGCGGTGATCCACGCCTCGGCCGAGCCGGCCAGGGACGGCCGGGGACGCCAGACCGCGCGGGCGACCGGCAGCTTCGGCAGCGGCTGCGGCGGGGCGACGACGTCGATCTCGTTGGCCACCAGCCGGAACCGCTCGCCCATGTCCGCCAGGCCCATCACCACGGCAGGGCCGGGCTGGGCGTCGAACACCAACCGGACCGGGTCCTCCCGGCCGCCGATGCTCAGCGGGTGGATCTCCACGTTGGGTGTGTCCGCGGCGATGGTCGGGCAGACCTCCAGCATGTGCGCGCCGAGCACCAGCTCCTGACCCGGCGTGAGGTCGTAGGTGTAGTCCTCCATGAACGAGGTGCCGCCGGTGGTGCCGACCGACATCGCCTTCAGCGTGCGCACCAGCACGGACGTCTTCCAGTCGCCCTCGCCGCCGAAACCGTAGCCGTCGGCCATCAGCCGCTGCACCGCGATGCCGGGCAGCTGCCGCAGGCCGCCCAGGTCCTCGAAGTTGGTGGTGAAGGCGCGGAAGCCGCCGGCCTCGAGGAAGTTGCGCAGGCCGGCCTCGATGCGGGCGGCGTAGCGCAGCGACTCGTGGCGCTCGCCGCCGGCCCGCAGCTCGGCGGTGACGCGGTAGCTGTCCTCGTACACCTTGACCAGCTCGTCGATCTGCGTGGCGGGCACCGCCTCGACCGCGTCGACCAGATCGTTGACGCCGTAGGTGTTGACCGAGACGCCGAAGCGCAGCTCGGCCTCGACCTTGTCGCCCTCGGTCACCGCGACGTCGCGCATGTTGTCGCCGAAGCGCGCCAGCCGCAGCGAGCGCATCGCCGCCCAGCCGATCGACGCCCGGGTCCACGCGCCGACCCGGGCGACCACCCGCGGGTCGGACACGTGGCCGGCGACGGTCTTGCGGGCGACGCCGAGCCGGGTCTGGATGTACCCGAACTCGCGGTCGCCGTGCGCAGCCTGGTTGAGATTCATGAAGTCCATGTCGATCTCGTCCCAGGGCAGCATCACGTTGGCCTGGGTGTGCAGGTGCAGCAGCGGCGTCGTCAACGCATCCAGCCCGGAGATCCACATCTTCGCCGGGGAGAAGGTGTGCATCCATGCGATCACCCCGACGGCGCCCTGCGCGGCGGCCTCGCGGCACACCTGCAGGATCTCGCCGCTCGAGGTGAGGACGGGCTTCCAGACCACCCGCGCCGGGATGCCCGGCGACTCGTCGAGGATGCGGGCGATCTCCCGGGACTGGCCGGCGACCTGACGCAGGGTCTCTTCGCCGTACATGCCCTGGCTGCCGGTGAGGAACCAGACCTCGGGCTGGGGATGCGTTGTCATGTTCGTGCCTTCCGCGAAACGGGTGGGGTTACTTCTTGCGGATGCCGATAAGGCGTTGGAGCAGGATGAACGCGAACAGCAACCCACCGATCACGATCTTGGTCCACCACGAGTTGAGGCTGCCGTCGAAGGTGATGAGGGTCCGGATCACGCCGAGGACGAGCACGCCCAGCACGGTGCCGAAGACGTAGCCGGAGCCGCCGGTGAGCACCGTGCCGCCGATGACGACGGCAGCGATGACGTCGAGTTCCATGCCGACCGCGATCAGCGGGGCACCGGACAGCGTGTAGAACGAGAGCAGGATGCCGCCGATGGCCGAGCACAGGCCGCTGATGGCGTACACCGCGATCTTCGTCTGGCCGACGGGCAGACCCATGAGCAGCGCCGACTGCTGGTTGCCGCCGAGGGCGTAGACGTTGCGGCCCAGCCGGGTGTACGCGAGCACGAACGCGCCGACGACGACGACCACGAAGGCGATCAGCACGCTGATCGACACGAAGTTGCCGCGCGGGTCACCGATCCGCTCCTGGGCCATGGAGGTCCAGAACGGGTCGGTGATCGGGATCGACGACTTGCTGATGAACGTGCACATGCCGCGGGCGAAGAACATCCCGGCCAGGGTCACGATGAACGGCTGGATCTCGAAGAAGTGGATGACGCAGCCCATCAGGAAGCCCAGCGTCGGCCCGACGAGCAGCGCGATCACCAGCACCGCCGCGGGATCCATGCCGCCCTGCAGCAGTGACGCCGACATCATGGCGGTCATCGCGACGACCGAGCCGACGGACAGGTCGATGCCGCCGGTGAGGATCACGAAGGTCATGCCGACCGCGACGACGAGCAGGAAGCCGTTGTCGATGAAGACGTTGAAGATGACCTGGACGTTGGAGAAGGCACGGTACTGCGAGACGCCGACGGCGTACATGACCAGCAGCAGGGTTAGCGTGGCCAGCACCGGCACGTACCGCTGCGGGATGCGCCACCAGTCGCGGGTGGGGGTGAGTGAGGTCGTGGTCATGCCGGCACCTGCTCCTTCGGCTGGTCGGCCGCGAGCGGGGCGGCGGGGGCGGCGGGTCCGCGGCGGGCGAACTTGGCCCGGAACGCGGGGGCCTGGATGAGGCAGACCGCGATCACCACGACCGCCTTGAACAGCAGCGCGGTCTGCGGCGAGATGTTCATGGCGTACACGGTGGTGGTGAGGGTCTGGATGAGCAGCGCGCCGAGGATCGTGCCGCCGAGCGAGAACCGCCCGCCGGCCAGCGACGTGCCTCCGATCACGACCGCGAGGATCGCGTCGAGCTCGATCCACAGTCCGGCCGCGTTGCCGTCGGCGCTGGACACGTTCGCCGTGACCATGAAGCCGGCGATACCGGCGCACACCGCGCTGATGACGTACACCAGGAAGGTGATCCGGGCGGAGCGGATGCCGGCCAGCCGGCTGGCCTCGGCGTTGCCGCCCACCGACTCGATGATCATGCCGAGCGCGGTGCGCCGGGTGACCGCGGCCACCACCAGCGCCACCCCGACCGCGATGAAGATCGAGATGGGCAGGGTGAGCAGGTATCCGACGCCGACGGCCTTGTAAGGCTCGGAGTTGATGGTGATGATCTGGCCCTCGGTGATCAGCTGGGCGAGGCCCCGGCCGGCCACCATCAGGATCAGCGTGGCGATGATCGGCTGGATCCCGATGATGGAGACGAGCGCACCGTTCCACGCGCCGAGCACGAGCGAGAGCCCGACGCCCAGGGCCAGCGCCACCAGCACGCCGCCGAGGGCGTTCTGGTCGGGCTGCTGGCTGATGTGCAGGCAGGCGATCGCACCGCTGATCGCGCACATCGAGCCGACCGACAGGTCGATGCCGCCGGTGGCGATGACCAGCGTCATGCCCAGCCCGACCAGGATCAGCGGGGCGGCCAGCCGCAGGATGTCGATGAGGCTGCCGTAGAGGTGGCCGTCCTTCATCTCGACCGACAGGAAGCCCGGCCGGTAGATGGTGTTGGCTGTCAGCAGCGCCAGCAGCGCGACCACGGGCCAGAACAGCGAGTGGCCGGTGACGGCGGCCCACCGTACCTTCGAGGTGCTCATGCTACTTCGGGCCCTTCGTGGTGCGTGCCGCTGGCGATGGTCTGCATGACGCGGTCGGCGTCCACCGTGTGGTCGTTGACCAGCTCGGTGACCAGCTGCCGGTCCCGCATGACCGCGATCTTGTGGCTGAGCCGCAGCACCTCCTCCAGCTCGGCGGAGATGAACAGCACCGCCATGCCGCCGTCGGACAGCTGCACCACCAACTTCTGGATCTCGGCCTTGGCGCCGACGTCGATGCCGCGGGTGGGCTCGTCGAGGATCAGCAACCGCGGTTCCGTGATCAGCCACCGGGCCAGCAGGACCTTCTGCTGGTTGCCGCCGGACAGGTTGCGCACCGGGATCTCGGGGTCGGCGGGGCGGATGCTCAGCGCCTTGACGTACTTGTCGACCAGCTCGTCCTGGCGGCGGCGCGGGATCGGGCGCAGCCAGCCGCGGGCGGCCTGCATGGCGAGGATGATGTTCTCGCGCACGCTCAGCTCGCCGACCAGGCCTTCGGTGCGCCGGTTCTCGGAGCAGAACGCGATGTCGTGGCCGATGGCGGCGATCGGGTTGCGCAGCGGTGCGGACTTGCCGTCGACGGCGACCTTGCCGTGGTCGGCGCGGTCCGCGCCGAACAGCAGGCGGGCCACCTCGGTGCGACCGGAGCCGAGCAGCCCGGCGAGGCCGACGACCTCGCCGGCGTGGATGGTGAGGCTGAACGGCGTCACCGAGCCCTTGCGGCCCAGCTCCTCGGCCTGCAGGAACGGCGTGCCGGCCTCGATCTCGCGAGCATCCCGCTTGGCGTGCTCGTCGAGGCTCTCCAGCACGTCGAGCTCTTTGCCGATCATCTTCTCGACCAGGGCGAGCTGGGGCAGCTCCGCGGTAGGGTACTCCCCCACCAGACGGCCGTTGCGCAGCACGGTGATCCGGTCGGCGATGCCGTAGACCTGATCCAGGAAGTGGGTCACGAAGATGATCGCGATGCCCTCGTCGCGCAGGTGGCGCATGATGCGGAACAGCTGCTCCACCTCGGTGGCGTCGAGGCTGGAGGTGGGCTCGTCGAGGATGAGGACCCGGGCCTGGATGTCGATGGCGCGGGCGATGGCGACCATCTGCTGCACGGCCAGGGAGTACGTGCCCAGCAGCTGCGTCACGTCGATGTGCAGGTCGAGGCGGGCCAGCAGGTCACGGGCCCGGCGGCGCATCTCGCCCCAGCGGATCGCACCGAGGGTGCGCGGCTCGCGCCCGATGAAGATGTTCTCCGCGACCGACAGGTTGGCGCAGAGGTTGACCTCCTGATAGACGGTGCTGACCCCGGCGGCGGCGGCCTGCATGGGGCCGCTGAACGACACCTGCTGCCCGGCCAGGCTGATGACGCCCGCGTCGTTGCCGTACACGCCGGTCAGCACCTTGATAAGGGTGGACTTGCCGGCGCCGTTCTCGCCCATCAGGGCGTGCACCTCGCCGGGGAACAGCCGGAAGTCGACGCCGTCGAGCGCGCGTACCCCCGGGAAGGACTTGCTGATTGCGGTCATCGTCAGGACCGGTTGCCTACCCGACATCCCATCCGACCTTTCGCTGAGTTATTGGGCATGGGCCGCCGCGGCCGGCAGCGGACCAGGGTCGGCGGGGCGGCGGGGACGTCGGCCGGATGCGGGATGTGCCCGCCGGTCCGGCTCCGTCTGCGGTGAGGACTCGAGACGGGGCCGCCGCACGGCGCGTGCGGCGGCCCCGGGATGGAATCAGTACTTGCGGTTCGGCAGAGCCGCCTTGGCCTGCTCCGGCGTGAAGGTGGTCTCCTCGGTCAGGATGCGCTGGGGGATCGTCTCCCCGGCCTTTACCTTCTTGGCCAGGTCCATCAGCTGGGGCCCGAGCAGCGGGCTGCACTCCGCGATGAAGTTGAACTTGCCGTCGGCCAGGGCCTGCATGCCGTCCTTGACCGCGTCGATCGTGATGATCTTGATGTCCTTGCCCGGCACCTTGCCCGCGGCGGTGATCGCCTCAAGCGCGCCCAGACCCATGTCGTCGTTGTGCGCGAACAGCACGTCGATCTTCGGGTTGGCCTTCAGGAACTGCTCCATGACGGCCTTGCCGCCGGCGCGGGTGAACTCACCGGTCTGCGACGCGATGATCTTCAGGTTCGGGTTCGCGGCGATGGCCTCGCCGAAACCCTTCTTCCGGTCGTTGGCCGGCGCGGAACCGGTGGTGCCCTGCAGCTCCACGATGTTCACCGTGCCGGTGGCCGACTTGGTCTCGTTGACCAGCCACTCACCGGAGAGCTTGCCCTCCTTGACGAAGTCCGAGCCGATGAACGTCTTGTACAGCGACTTGTCCGCCGAGTCCACCGCACGGTCGGTCAGGATCACCGGGATGCCGGCGTCCTTGGCCTCCTTGAGCACGGTGTCCCAACCCGACTCCACCACCGGCGAGAAGGCGATGACGTCGACCTTCTGCTGGATGTAGTTGCGGATGGCCGTGATCTGGTTCTCCTGCTTGCCCTGCGCGTCGTCGAACTTCAGCTCGATGCCGGCCGCCGCGGCGGACTCCTTGATCGAGTTGGTGTTCGCGGTGCGCCAGCCGCTCTCGGCGCCGACCTGCGAGAAGCCGAGCGTCAGCTTGCCGTCGTCGGCCGGCGTCTCGCCGGTGTCGCTGTTGCCACACGCGGCCAAACCGGTCGCGAGCAGAGTTGCGGTCAACACCGCGACGGCGCGGCGTCGCGTGATGGCCTTGCCCATGGTGAGCATGCGATCTCCTTGGAATGAGGATGGGCCTACCCCCGCGCGCCGTGTGGGACGTCGGCGCGCGGCCTGCGCTGTGGTGCTGGTGGAGCGGTGAAACTGCGGTGAGAGGGTCGTTGTGGTGCGGCTCCGCCCGGGACCGAGTCGGCCCACGTGCGGAGGTCTAGCGATCCTTGGGGCCGGTGGCGGCCTGCCCGTACACGTTCTGGTAGCGGTCGTAGAGGGAGTCCACGTCGGCCTGCGCCATCGGCAGCGGCTGCCCGAGCGCCCTGGCCAGGTGCGCGGTGCGGGCGACGTCCTCGCACATCACCGCGGCCTTGACCGCGGCGCGGGCGTCCTTGCCGATGGTGAAGACCCCGTGGTTGCGCATCAGCACCGCCGGCGAGCGGTGCCCGGACAGCGTGGCCACGATGCCCTTGCCGATGTCGTCGCCGCCGATCAGCGCGAAGGGCCCGATCGGGATCTCCCCGCCGAACTCGTCGGCCTGCGCCGTGAGGAAGCACGGGATCGCCTCACCCCGCGCCGCCCATGCGGTGGCGTACGTGCTGTGCGTGTGCACCACCCCGCCCACCTCGGGCATGGCCCGGTAGACGTAGGCGTGCGCGGCGGTGTCGCTCGACGGCGACAGGTCGCCCTCGACGACCACGCCGTCCAGATCACAGACGATCATGTTCGCCGGGCTGAGGTCGTCGTAGGACACCCCGCTCGGCTTGATGACCAGCAGCTCCTGCCCCGGCACCCGAGCCGACACGTTGCCGGAGGTCCAGGCCACCAGGCCGTATCGCGTCAGCTCCCCGTGCAGCGACGAGACGGTCTGCCGCAGTGCCGCAATGATCTCGCTCATGCCCACTCCTCGCTGCGCTCGTCGCCGGCATGACTCGCCTGCCCCATGATTCGCTCGCGGAGCTCGCTCATGCCGCAGCCCCCAGCGCCACCGTGGGCTCGTCGGCCGAGCGCAGGTGAGCGGCGTTGCGGATGGCGCGCAGGCGCGACATGACGTCGTTCGCACCGCGTCCGAAGTGGTCGTGCAGAGTCCGGTACTCCGCGTAGAGCGCGTCGTAGGCGCGGGCACGTGCCGGGTCGGGCTGGTAGACGCCCCGCTCGACGCGGCCCATCGCCTCGGACGCCTCGTGCACGTCGGTGTAGGCCCCGGCGGCGACCGCGGCGTGGATCGCCGAGCCCAGGGCCGGGCCCTGCGCCGAGCCGATGATGCTCAGCGGCCGGTCGGTCACGTCGGCGTAGATCTGCATCAGCAGCCGGTTCGAGGTCAGGCCGCCCGCCACCACCAGCTCGGTGACCGGCACGCCCGCCGCCGCGAACGCCTCCATGATCATTCGGGTGCCGTACGCGGTCGACTCCAGCAGCGCCCGGTAGACGTCCTGCGGCCGGGTGGCCAGGGTCAGCCCGACGATCAGGCCGGACAGGTCGTGGTTGACCAGCAGCGAGCGGTTGCCGTTCCACCAGTCCAGCGCGATCAGTCCGTGGCCGCCGACCGGCTGCGCCGCGGCCAGCTCCGACAGCCGCTCATGCGAGTCGAAGCCCGCCGGGGCGGAATGCTCGACATACCAGCCGAAGATGTCGCCCACGCCGCTCTGCCCGGCCTCGTATCCCCAGGCGCCCGGGCTGATGCCGCCGTCGACGACGCCGCACATGCCCGCCACCTCGGCGGGAACCGTGCCGTTGACGACGTGGCAGGTCGAGGTGCCCATGATGGCGACCAGTCGGCCCGGGTCGAGGGCCTGCGCGGCAGCGGCGGTGACGTGCGCGTCGACGTTGCCGACCGCGACCGCGATGCCCGCCGGCAGCCCCGTCCACGCAGCGGCCTCGGCGGTCAGCGAACCCGCCCGGCCGCCCAGCGGCAGCAGCGGGCCGTCGAGCTTGGCGACGAAGCCGGCGAAACCGGGATTCAGCGCCGCCAGGTAGTCCTTGGACGGGTAGCTGCCGTCCTGGAAGATGCCCTTGTAACCGGCGGTGCAGACGTTGCGGGTCTCGACCCCGCAGAGCTGCCAGATGATCCAGTCCGCGGCCTCGATCCAGCGCTCGGCCCGGTCGTAGACCTCCGGGTCCTCCTCGAGCAGCTGCAGTCCCTTGGCGTACTGCCATTCCGCGGAGATCTTGCCGCCGTAGCGGCCGATCCACGGCTCGCCGCGCTCGTGGGCCAGGGCGTTGATGCGGTCGGCGTGCGGCTGCGCGGCGTGGTGCTTCCACAGTTTCACCCACGCGTGCGGGCGGTGGCGCAGCTCCGGCAGCTCACACAGCGGCGTGCCGTCGGCCAGCGCCGGCAGCACCGTGCACGCGGTGAAGTCCGTGCCGATGCCGATCACGTCGGCCGGGTCGACGCCCGCCGCGGCCAGCGCCGCCGGGACCGCGTTGCGCAGCACGTCGCGATAGTCGTCGGGGTCCTGCAGCGCCCAGTCCGGCGGCAGCGGAGCGCCGGACGCGGCGAGCACGCCGTCCATGACGCCGTGGCGGTACTCGTGCACCGCCGTGCCGACCTCGGCGCCGTCGCTGACACGGACCACCAGGGCCCGGCCGGACAGCGTGCCGTAGTCGACGCCCACGACGTACCGGTCGCTCATGTGTCTTCCTCCGCTCGGTTGCTGGCACACAGTGTTAGCGCTCACATGAAGGTGCGTCAAGACACGCGATCGCAACAGATGCGTAACGGCGGCTTGTGCTGAACGACCCGAGAATTTGCGCAAGTCTTCACGCAGGCGGCACGCGAGGCGCACAGCCGGTCATCGGGCATCCCTTGACGCGAACCGATGTGTGCGTTAACACTATCGCTGCAACCGAGTCCGGAGTTCGACCGGATCGAGTCCGCGGACATGCCGTGCGCCCGGCCGGCGTCGGCAGCTCGACGGCGGGCGGGGGTGGCACTTCATGCGGTGAGAGCGGCACCCCCGCCCGCTCCAACCGGGATGTCCGATGTGGACATCCCGGCATGGGCACGGTCACACCGGCAGACCGCCAGGCGGATCTGCGGGAGGAGGAGGAGGACCAGGACCGCTCAGGTGACCGGCGACGCCGACGGCTCAGGCGTCGTGTCCGTCTGCGGCGTGTACGGGATCGCGCTGCCCTTGACGTACTCGTCCCAGGGCTTGTCGAAGTCGGTCCAGCCGTTGCCGTACTGCAGCCTGCGCGGCGTGCCCTTGGTGATCACCGGGTCGCCGATCATCGTCTGCTCGTACAGCCACTTGGCGTCCGCCGTGGACATGTTCACACAGCCATGCGAGACGTTGCGGACTCCCTGGTCCTTCACCGACCAGGGCGCCGCGTGGATGAACTCCCCGCCCCAGGTCAGGCGCTGGGCGTAGACGATGTTCGTCCGGTAGCGGTTCGACGGGTTCGGGTCGTTCGTCGTGTCGAACACCGTCTTGGCCAGGCGCTCGATGATCACGGTGGTGCCACTCGAGGACGGCATGCTCGCCCGGCCCAGGCTGACCCGGATGGTGCGCACGGTGACGCCGTCCTTCACGACCTTCATCACCTTCGGCTTTGCCTTGTCGTCGATCGTCATGACCAGCGACCGGCCGACGGAGCAGGTCAGCGTCGAGTTGCGCTTCCCGAAATAACCGTCGCCCAGGGGCAGCCCGCCCGCACGCACGTCGACGAAGACCTTGGTGCCGGCCTGCCAGAACTCCCGTGGTCGCCAGTGCAGCTCATCCGGGGTGTACCAGGTCCAGATGCCTTCCTGCGCCGGGGTCGTCTGCACCAGCAGCCGCCGTTGCAACGCCGCCCGCTGCGCCTCGGGGATCTTGCGGCTCAGCCGGAAGATCAGCGGCATGCCGACCCCCACCACAGCGTCGTCGGGAAGGAAGCTGACGACACTGACCACCTTGCCGGGCTGGGCCATGGTCGTGAAGGTCGACGTCGCGGTCGCGGGCCTGCCGTCGTCACCGGTCGCGGTGACCGTGACGGTGTAGGCCGTTCCGTACGCCAGGGACTTGGCGGGCAGCCAGCCCTTGCCGTCGGGATGCATCTCGCCGGGCACATCGGCGCCGGCCGCGTCCTTGAGCACGACCTGCGTGGAGACCGCGTCCGTCGCGGCGAACACGATCTCGGCGGAGGCGGGGACATCCGTCGCCGCCGCGGCGGGTTCGGTGATCGTGACGTTGGCCTTGGGCGGCGGCGCGTCAGGGCTCTGGCCGGGCGAACCGGTCCCGGACGGAGACTTGCTGCCGGTGCAGGCGGCCAGGCCGATCGCGGCACCCGTCAAACCCAGGGCGGCGAGGGCGGACCTGCGCGTCAGCGGGCCGAGATCAGGGCGGGGGAAGGAGGGCATGCGTTCCTCACCAGGGTACGAGGGGCGTACGCCGGTCCATCGGTGGAGGGAGCCGACAACGACGATCCCCGCCCACTGTACGCCGCGATCCGTGAAGCTCCCTCACACTCGTGGCTAGGTCCGGAGCCCGCCCGCGACCGCCGGTTCGGCGCGGTCTGACGGGCTCGCGGCACCCGCGACGAGCGCCGCGAGCGCGGCAGCCGACTCGCTGGTGAGCCAGTAGACGCCACCCTGCAGGCTGTTGGACTTTTCGAGCATCCCGTCGGCGACGCCTTTGAGCCCGCGGGTCACCCCGCGGGCGTTGCGCCACGCCAGCTCCGCCAGCAGGTCGCCGGGGACGGCCAAGTCGAACCGCACCGGCGTGGCGTCGACGTGCACCGCCGACGCGCCGCAGCCGTCCGCGCCGAGCGCCGCCCACTCGGCGTGGCCGGGGAACGCCGGATCACGCCAGGTCAGTGGCTTCGCGCCGCAGCATTCGCCGCGCTGCTTGTCGCGTACCCGCAACCGGCTCACCACGTGCAGTACCCGCCGGTTCACGTGCAGCGCGTAGACGTCGTCGCCGACGTCGGGCCTGCTCCACCGGGGAAGCGAAGTATGGACCCCGCTGAACGCGACCGGCGGGCGCTGCCCGGTCCGGCCCGCCTTACGCAACTCGCGGCAGGTGTCGTGGGTCCACAGGACCGTGTATGCGTTCGCCATGGCGGCGATCATAGGAACCGCCCCCGACAGCCGGGCGTCCTCAGTCGCCGGGGCGGATCAGGCCGGTCTCATAGGCGACGACAACCGCCTGGGCGCGGTCGCGCAGTTCGAGTTTGGCGAAGATCCGGGCGACGTGCGTCTTCACCGTCGCCTCGCTCAGGGTCAGCCCGTCGGCGATCTCCCCATTGGACAGACCCCGGCCGACGTGCCGGAACACCTCCAGCTCGCGCGGGGTCAGCGCGCTCAGGTCGGCCGGGACGGGCGTCTCGCCTTCGGGGCGGGCGTATCGCTGCACCAGCCGCCGGGTGATCGACGGCGACAGCAGGGCGTCACCGGTGCCGACCAGCGTCACCGCGGCGGCCAGATGTTCGGGCGACACGTCCTTGAGCAGGAAGCCGCTGGCCCCTGCGGCCAGCGCCGCGTACACATACCTGTCCAGGTCGAAGGTGGTCAGGATGATGACGCGGGTCTCCGGCACGTCGGCGAGCACCCGCCGGGTCGCCTCCAGCCCGTCGAGCTGCGGCATCCGGATGTCCATCAACACGACGTCGGGGCGCAGCGACCGGGCCAGCTGCACCGCCTCCAGCCCGTCGGCGGCCTGGCCCACCACGTCGATCCCGGCCGCCTTCAGGATCATCGTGAAGCCGGTACGGACCAGCGCCTGGTCGTCAGCGATCAGCACCCGGGTCACAGCGGGATCCTCGCGCGCACCCGGAAGCCGCCGCCCAGCCGCCGCCGCGCGTCCAGGTGGCCGCCGAACGCGGCGACGCGTTCACGCAGCCCGAGCAGACCCCGACCGGTTTCGGCAGGCGCCGACGGCGGGACCGCCTGCCCGGTGAGCACGCTGGGCCCGGTGTTGAGGACCTCCAACCGCAGGTGCCGGTCGGTGTAGCGGACGTGCACCTCGGCGCGGGCACCGGACGCGTGCTTGAGCGCGTTGGTCAGCGCCTCCTGGATCACCCGGTACGCGGTCAGGTCGATGCCCGGCGGCAGCGGCCGCGGCTGCCCCTCCACGGTCAGGTCCACCGGCAGCCCCGCGAACGCGACCCGGTCCACCAGCTCTTCCAGCCGCCCCATGCCGGGCTGCGGGGTCAGGTCGTCCTCGCCGTCGTCGCCCGCCGACAGCACTCCGAGCAGGGCGCGCAGCTCGCTCATCGCCTCCCGGCCGCTGGACTCGACCGCCAGCAGCGCCTCCGTGGCGTCCTGCGGCGCACCGGTGACGACCTGCCGCGCCGCGCCCGCCTGGATGATCATGAGGCTGACGTTGTGGCTGACGATGTCGTGCAGCTCCCGCGCGATGCGGTCGCGCTCGGCGGCCAGCGCGGCCGCGACGGCTGCCTCCCCGGCCTCGTCCAGCAGGCGGACCCGGTCGCGCAGCGAGCGCTCGTAGCGCCGGCGGGTGCTCCACGCGTACCCCAGCGCGGCGAGGACCAGCACCAGCAGCGGCGCCGCCACCCAGCCGGGCAGCGTCACCCGCAGGTCGCGGCACACCCACGCAGCTGTCGCCGCGGCAGCCGGCAGCAGGCCCGCGACGACGGACGGGCGCAGCACACCGGCGAAGATCACCGCACCATTGTGGCAAGGCCCCCGCGAGGGCCGCATCAACCTGGCGAACCGGGCGCATACATCCGTGGGATGACCTGGGCCGCCGGTTGCATCCCCAGCCTGACGCGGCGCTGGGTGCCCGCTGCATACTGTCGCCGTCATGGCAGAAGCAGAAGTATTGGTGCAGCTCAGCGCGGTGTACAAGCGGTACGGCGAGACGGTGGCGCTCGACGGCGTCGACCTCACCGTGCGCCAGGGCGAGTCCGTCGCCGTGATGGGCCCCTCCGGCAGCGGCAAGTCGACGCTGCTCAACCTGGTCGCCGGGCTCGACCGCCCCACCTCCGGCACCGTCACGGTGCACGGCGAGGAGCTGTCCGCGCTGGGCGAGGGCGCACTGGCCCGCTACCGCCGCCGCCGCATCGGCATGGTCTTCCAGTTCTTCCACCTGCTCGACGACCTGCCCGTGCTCGACAACGTGATGCTGTCGGCCCGCCTGGTCGGCACCCCGCACAAGCAGGCCCGTGCCCGCGCGCTCGGCCTGCTGGAGGAGCTCGGCATCGCCGCCCGCAAGGACGCCTACCCGTCCCAGCTGTCCGGCGGCGAGCGCCAGCGGGCCGGCGTGGCCCGCGCACTGATGAACCGGCCGGCCCTGCTGCTGGCCGACGAACCGACCGGCGCGCTCGACAGCCGCACCGGCGAGCAGGTCATGGACCTGCTGCTCGACCTCAACCAGATCGGCCAGACGCTGCTGATCGTCACGCACGACCAGCGCCTGGCCGAGCGCTGCGCCAGCCGCGTCATCAACTTCGAAGACGGCAAGGTCTCCGAGCTGGAGTCGGTGTGATGGGCGCGACCTGGAGCATCGCCCGCGCCGCCGTCCGTCGCCGCCGCGGGCAGACCGTGCTCATCGGCGTCATCGTCACCCTGTGCACGGCCGCGCTGCTGATCGGCATCGCCCTGCTCGCGGCCGTAACCGGCCCGTTCGACCGCACGTTCGCACAGCTCCACGGTGCGCACGCAACGGTCCTGTACGACAGCACGAAGATCACCGACGACCGCGTCGGCGCCACCGCGCAGGCCGACGGCGTCGTGGCCGCCTCCGGGCCCTTCCCGATGGCGAGCGCGCAGCTGCAGAACGGCATGCAGATGGGCGCCGGGCCGATGCGCATCGCCGGACGGGCCGAGCCCGGCGGCGGCGCGGACCAGCTCCGGCTGACCCACGGGCGGTGGGCGACCGCCACCGGCGAGATCGTCGTCGGCACCCATCTGCGTTGGGGACCCGACCCGGGGCGGATCCTCGGCCGCACCTACACGCTGCCGAACCTCGGCACCGCGACCGTCGTCGGCGTCGCCTACTCGGTCACCCAGAGCGCCGACGCGTGGATGCGGCCCGACGACGTGCGCCGCATCGGCGCGACCAGCACCCAGATGCTCTACCGGTTCGCGCCGGAGTCGGCGGCGACGGCCGCGCACCTTGAGCAGCGGCTGGCCGCCGTCACCGCCGGGGTGCCCACCGACGCGGTCGCCGGCACCGGCGACTACCTGACCAACCGGGAACGGGCGGGGCAGCGCGCCAAGACGCTCAGTTCGTTCCTCACCGTCTTCGCCGTGCTGTCCCTGATCGTCGCGGTGCTGGTCATCGGAAACGTGGTCAGTGGCGCCGTCATCGCCGGATACCGGAGCATCGGGGTGCTCAAGGCGATCGGTTTCACCCCGGGCCAGGTCACCGCCGTGTACCTGCTGATGATGACCGGCCCGGCGTTGATCGGCTGCGCGGTCGGCGCGGTCCTGGGCAACCTGGGCACCTCCTGGCTGCTCGAACAGTTCCAGAACAACGTCTACGTACTCGGCCTCGACACGACGCCGTCCCCTGTGCTGACCGTCGCCGTGCTCGTCGCCGTCCCGGTGCTCGTGGCGGTCACGGCCCTGGTCCCGGCCCTGCGCGCGGGCCGGACTACCGCGACGGCCGCACTGTCCGCCGTCGCCTCCCCCACCGGCCGGGGCCGCGCCGTGCAGCGGCTGCTGTCCCGCTCCCGGCTGCCCCGCGCGGTCAGCCTCGGCCTGGCCCTGCCCGTCGTACGCCCTGCCCGGACCCTGCTCACCCTGCTCGCGGTGGTGCTCGGCAGCGCCACCGTGGTGTTCTCCATCGGCCTGACCGAGTCGGCGGGCCGCTGGAACGACGCGCTCGTCCGCGCCGACCACGTCCAGGTGCAGGTCATGAACCCGCCGCCGGGCGGACCCACGGAGGTGGAGGGCGAGGCCCGCCGCCAGCCGGAGGGCACCCGGATGACCGACCCCGAGGTGGAAGCGTTCGTGCGGGGCATACCCGGCGCGCGGTACGTCACCACCTTGTTCTACGGCGACGCGGCCGTCGCCGGGATCACCGAGAACGTCGACCTGAACGCCTACCGCGGCGACTCGGCCCAGCTCGGCTACGAAATCCTCGAAGGCCGCTGGATCAGCGGCGCCGGGGAGGCCGCCGTCGGGGCCGAGGTCCTGCGGCTGACCGGCAAGTCCATCGGCGACAGCCTGACGCTGACCGTCGAAGGACGCACCGTCGTCGTCCGCATCGTCGGTGAGATCTTCGGCGTGCACAGCGAGGTCTACCTCGACTGGGCCTCGGTGTCCTTCATGGAGCCCCGGATGCCGGTCTACTTCGTAGGCCTGTCACCCGGAACGACCGCCGACCGGTTCATCGAACAGGTCGCCGGCGGCGGCGACGCCGGCCTCATCGCCACCACCCCCGACGACGACGAGATCGACATGGCGGTGCTGCTCAGCGTCGTCGGCGCGCTCACCGCCGCCCTGCTCGTCGTGGCCGGACTCGGCGTCGCCCACACCGCCGTGCTCAACACCCGCGAACGCCGCCGCGACCTCGCCATCGTCAAGTCCGTCGGCATGACGCCGGCCCAGGCGGCCGTCATGGTGGTCACCTCGATGGCGGCCCTGGGCATCCTCGGCGGCGTGCTCGGGCTGCCCGGCGGCGTCGCGGCACAGCGGCAGATCATCCAGCTCATCGGCGAGGCCGCCGGGACCCGGCTGCCGCAGGGCATCGTCGACGTGTACACCGCGCCGCAGCTCGCGGTCCTGCTGCTCAGCGGCGTGCTCATCGCCGTGCTCAGCGCGCTGCTCCCCGCCCGCCAAGCGGCCCGAATCAGCACCGCTGAAGCCCTGCACACCGAGTAGTCCGGGCGGCGGCGCCCGCCTCCCGGAGCCGCAACTCTTAGAGACTTGGGCTTACCGCACACCCGGTTTGGCCCAAGTCTTTAAGAGTTGCCGGAGGTGGGGGTCAGCGGAAGCCGTCGCGGAGGCGGCGGAAGAAGCCGCCCTCCATGGGCAGCGGGGCTGCGGGCGGCGGGGCCACGGCGCGCTGGCGGGCGATCGGCTGGTCGTAGTCGGTGCGCGCGATGGCGTCGATGACCTGTTCCTCGGTGAAGTCCTCGGAGCCGGGGATGTGCGGCACGAACCCCACCAGCATGCCGTCACGCAGCACCTGCGCTTCCAGGCCCGCGGTGCCGTCGGTGTCCCAGAGCGCCTCGCGGCCGTCGGGTAGGGCGATCCGGACACCGACCTTGCGGTGCCCTCCCCCGAGGGACAGGTGCGCGGGGACTCCGCGGTCACGCAGGCGGTCCACCACTCGCCGAGCACGGTTCTCGTCCATGCGCCCACGGTAGCCAGCCGCGCTGGGCAGACGCTGAAAACCACGCCGACCGCGAGCAGACCCGCGGGCCGGTCCGCACTCGCACTCGAACCGGCGGCCCGGCCGGAGGTCGGCGAGCCCTTTGGCACTCAGCGGCTCAGGATCGTCTCCCGTTGCACACGCGTCAGTTTCTCGGGATTGCGCACGAAGTAGAGCCCGCGGACGGCACCGCCCTCCACCCGCGCGGCCACGACCGTGTCGAGCTCCCCGTCGAGCCGCATGAGCAGGCCCGGACAGCCGTTGACCTGCACCGGCTCGAACGAGATCTGAGCGCCGACCTTCTTCCAGCCGGCGGCCAGCAGGCGAGCCGCCTTGTCGGCCCCCACGACGGGCCGCAGCACGGCCTGCTTGAGTCCGCCGCCATCGCTCAGCACGACGACGTCCGGGGCGAGGATGTCGAGCAGGGACTGCATGTCGCCCGTCTGAACCGCCCGCTGGAAGGCCTCGAGCACAGCCCGGCTCTCGGCCGGGGATACGACGTCACGCGGTCGGCGTGCGGCGACGTGTGCCCGTGCCCGGTGGGCGATCTGGCGGACCGTGGCCGGGCTCTTGCCCACCGCCTCCGCGATCTCGTCGTACCCGAGGTCGAATACCTCGCGCAGCACGAACACCGCCCGCTCGGTCGGCCCGAGCGTCTCCAGCACCAGCAGCATCGCCATCGAGACGCTGTCGGCGAGCTCGACGTCCTCGGCCACGTCGGGCGTGGTCAGCAGTGGCTCGGGCAGCCAGGAGCCGACGTAGGACTCCTTGCGCCGGCCGAGGACACGCAGCCTGCTCAGCGCCTGCCGGGTGGTGATCCTGACCAGGTATGCCCGCGGATCCCGCACCTGCTCGAACTCGACGCCCGCCCAGCGCAGCCACGTCTCCTGGAGGACGTCCTCCGCGTCCGCCGCCGAGCCGAGCATCTCGTAGGCGACGGTGAAGAGCAGGTTGCGGTGGGCGACGAACACCTCGGTGGCCGGGCCCGGCCCGCCGTCCTCGTTCATGTGCGGTCTCCTGTCCCACTGGTCTGCACCACAAGACGCCGGCCACGGTCGAACCGCGACAGCCCCGGCCCGTGACGCGCGTCACGCGACCGCGCTGTCACACGCGTCGTGCCGTCGGCATCCCATGTCCGAACGCCTCGGCCCGAAGGGTCGGGACCCGTCGCCACTCCCGCCGTGAGGCCGGAGTCGCCCGACTCTGAGGAGAACCTCATGAACCTCGCCCTGTGGATCGTCGCCGGATTGCTCGCCGCCGCCTACCTGTTCAGCGGGGCCGGCAAGCTGATCATGCCAAAGGAACGGATCGCCGCATTCGGGCCCAGCGCGAAATGGGTCGAGGACTTCAGCGCCGGCGCCGTGAAGACCATCGGAGCGCTCGAGGTCCTGGCCGCGGTGGGCCTGATCCTGCCCGCCGTGCTCGACATCGCGCCGGTTCTGGTGCCGCTGGCCGCCGTCGGCCTGATGATGATCATGACCGGGGCGGCGATCACCCGCATCCGGCGTCGCGAGTACACCCTCATGGTCGTAGACCTGGTCTATTTCGTCCTGGCCGGTTTCGTGGCGTGGGGCCGCTTCGGCTCCGAGACGTTCATCAGCTGACCGGGCGCGGCTAGGGTGGGCCGGTGAGCCTGAGCTGGGAACAGACCGTCGTCGACGCGCATGACCCGGCTGCACTGGGCCGCTGGTGGCGGGAGGCGCTCGGCTGGGTGGTCGTCGACGACGACCCGCGGTGGTACGAGATCCGACCCGCCCTCGACCGGCTCCCCGGCCTCATCTTCGTGCCGGTCTCCGATGTGAAGACCGGCAAGAACCGGCTGCACCTCGACTTCCGCCCCGATGACCGGGATGCCGAGGTCGACCAGCTGATCGCGCTCGGTGCGACGCGCGTCTACATCGGACAGGGCGAGCAGAGCTGGGTCGTGCTCGCCGACCCGGAGGGCAACGAGTTCTGCGTGCTGTCCTCGCGCCGCGCCTGATCGCAGCCGCGAGCCGCCCGCGATTCGTTTCCGGACGGTGTCCAGACCTTGACAGTCGTGTATCTCTACGAGTATCAATTAGCTGCAAATAACGTTATAGAGCCGTTGAGCTCTGGGACGACGACGATCCGCTACGGAACGTCGCCGCCGCCTTCCCTGACCACGATGAGGCTTTCGGCGACGCCTCATCAGGCCCGGTAACGACCCTGGGAGACCCCATGCACCCAGCACGTCATCGACGGCGCCTGCTGACCGCCGTCCTCCACGGCGCCCTCGGCATCCTCACCGTCCTCGGCGGCCTCGCCGCCGCCGCGGCTCCGGCCACGGCCGCCCCTGCCCAGCCCTCACCGCTGACCACCCCGTGGACCAGCCAGGCACTCAACGGCACCCCGCTGCCGGAGTACCCCCGTCCGCAGATGACCCGACCCGACTGGCTGAACCTCAACGGCGAGTGGCAGCTGAGCCAGTCCACCACCAACGGCGCGCCCGTGTTCGGCCAGAATCTGCCCGAGCGCGTCAACGTGCCGTTCCCGGTCGAGTCGGCGCTGTCGGGCATCAAACGCCCCGCCAACGACAACCGCTACTACCTGACCTACCGGCGCACCTTCACCGTCCCGGCCGGCTGGGCCGGCCGCCGCGTGCAGCTGCACTTCGGTGCGGTGGACTGGCGCACCACGGTCTGGGTCAACGGCGTACAGGTCGGCACCCACACCGGCGGCTACGACCGGTTCGAGTTCGACGTCACGCCGCAGCTCAACGGGGGCACCAACGAGCTGATCGTGCGGGTGTTCGACCCGACCGACTCCGGCGCCGAGGGCTCCAACCCGGCCCGCGGCAAACAGGTCCGCAACCCCGGCGGCATCTTCTACATCCCCACGTCGGGCATCTGGCAGACGGTCTGGATGGAGCCGACCCCCACGGCGTCGATCTACAGCGCCGACCTCTATCCCAACCTGAGCAACAACACCCTGCGGATCCGGGTGTTCACCCGCGGCACCGTCACCGGGCACACCGTGTACGCCGAAGCACTCAACGGCACCACCGTGGTCGGCACCGCCACCGGCGGCTTCACCGAGTTCACCGTGCCGGTGCCCAGTGCACGGCGCTGGTCGCCCGACGACCCGTTCCTCTACAACCTCCGCCTGTCGCTGCGCAACAGCTCAGGCGCGACGGTCGACCAGACCATGCACTACTTCGGTATGCGCGAAGTCGGCAAGGCCGTGGTCAACGGCAAGCTGATGCCGACCCTGAACGGCCAGTTCGTCATGCACAACGGCACCCTCGACCAGGGCTTCTGGCCCGACGGCCTGTACACCGCGCCGACCGACGCGGCCCTGGCCGGCGACCTGCAGAAGATCAAGGACCTCGGCTTCAACATGGTCCGCAAGCACATCAAGGTCGAGCCGCAGCGCTGGTTCTACCACGCCGACCGCCTCGGCCTGCTGGTCTGGCAGGACATGCCGAGCAAGGGCGACCCCGGCAACGCGGCCCAGCAGGCCCAGTGGGAGACCGAACTGCGCGAACTCGTCGACGAGCACCGCTCCTCCCCCGCCGTCGTGGTGTACGTGCCGTTCAACGAGGGCTGGGGCGAGTGGAACCTCGCCGACACGTCGCGGGTCACCCAGAACGTCAAGAACCAGGACCCGACCCGGCTCGTCAACGCGCACAGCGGATACAACTGCTGCGCGTCCAAGGGCGACCCCGGCAACGGCGACATCATGGACTGGCACATGTACGTCGGCCCGGACTCCCCGACCCCGACGGCCACCCGCGTCGCGGTGCTCGGCGAGTACGGCGGCATGGGCCTGCGCACCCCCGGCCACGAGTACAGCCCGAACGGAAGCTTCGGCGCGTACGAGATGCACACCAGCACCCAGTCCATCACCGACCGCTACGTGGGCCTGATCAACTCGTCCACCAACCTCATGTACACCCGTGGCCTGTCCGGCCTGGTCTACACGCAGCCGTTCGACGTCGAGGGCGAGGTCAACGGCTTCTGGACGTACGACCGGCAGGTGCTCAAGTTCGACGCGGCCCGGGTGCGCGCCGCCAACCAGGGCATCATCGCCGCATCGAAGGCGCTCAACACCAGCCCGCCGCCCGGCCAGCGCATCATCGGCCCCGGCGGCAAGTGTGTCGACGTCGCCGCCGACGACACCGGCGGCAACGGCTCGGCCGTCCAGCTGTGGGACTGCCAGGCGACCTCCGGCGACCAGCGCTGGACCTGGGACGGCAGCGCGCTGCGGACCCTGGGCCGCTGCATGGACGCCACCGGCAACGGCACCGCCAACGGCACCCTCATCCAGCTGTGGGACTGCAACGGCGGCGGCGCTCAGCAGTGGGTGCAGCAGGCAAACGGCTCGCTGCGCAACCCGCAGTCCGGCCGCTGCCTCGACTCGCCGAGCGGCTCCACGGCCAACGGAGCGCGGCTCCAGCTCTACGACTGCAACAGCAGCGTGGCGCAGGTGTTCCGGGTCGGCGGCGGGTCCACCGCGGCCAGCAACATCATCGGCCCCGGCGGCAAGTGTGTCGACGTCGCCGCCGACGACACCGGCGGCAACGGGGCGGCCGTCCAGCTGTGGGACTGCCAGTCCGTGGCCGTGGACCAGAAGTGGGCCTGGGACGGCACCACCCTGCGTACCCTCGGCCGCTGCATGGACGCCACCGGCAACGGCACCGCCAACGGCACCCTCATCCAGCTGTGGGACTGCAACGCCGGCGGGTCCCAGCAGTGGATACCGCAGGCAAACGGCTCACTGCGCAACCCGCAGTCCAACCGCTGCCTCGACTCGCCCAACGGCTCCACCGCCAACGGCTCCCGCCTGCGGCTGTGGGACTGCAACGGCAGTCCCGCCCAGCAGTTCCTGAAGCAGTAGCGAACCCGGTGGTGACGGCGCAGCGCGCGCCGTCACCACCGTCTACGGCCTGGTCAGGCCGCCGGGGCGACCGCCGCGTCGAGCCGGCCCGAGCGCCGCAGCGCCTCGGCCACGAATCCGTCGGCCTTCAGCTCCTCGACGATGTCGCGCAGGAACCGGACGGTATGCGGCTGCCGGTCCCGGCGCGTGCCCACGGCCTGCTGGATCTGCATGAAGGCCGCGTCGATCAGCCGGACGCCGGGATCCGCGGCGGCGTACTCCTTCATCGGCTGCCGGATGCCCGCCGCCACCTCCAGGCCGTGGACACGGAACGCCTCGACGCCCTCGTCGCCGCGCACGATCTCGGCGTGCCGAAGGGTGCGCGACAGGAACAGGTCGTACGCGGATCCCCGCTTCACACCGACGCGCACACCGGGCTGGTCGACGTCGTCAGGTGTGGTGATGGACGAGTTCACCGGGACGGCGTACACGGCCTCGATGACGACGTACGGGGCGGTGAACGCGACCTCGGACTCGCGGGCCGGTTCGACCGCCAGGAAGCAGAGGTCGGCCCGGCCGGTCGTCATCGCCTCCAGGGACTTGCGGGCGGCGTCGAAGCAGACGAACTCGACGGCGACGCCCAGGCGTACGCCGACCTCCCGTGCGATGTCCACCGTCACCCCGCTCGGCGCGTCCGGCGTGCCCTGCGCCAGCACCGGGTTGCCGAGGTTGATGGACGCCCGCAGCACACCGGTCGGAGCCAGGTCCTGCCTGACGTCAGCACTCGCGATCATGACCGCAGCCTAGATCATGAGCCGTCCGACGGCGGGCCCTCTCGCGCTGCCTGCGCCGACACTCCGCTGCGCCGGATCGCGTTCGAGCGGTGGCAAGCCCGGAATGACGGACGTGGCGCGGCACGGTCGTCCGTGCCGCGCCACGTCGGGTCCA
>NZ_ML660185.1:0-162167 GCF_007483665.1 Catellatospora sichuanensis | reverse complement strand
CCGGGGGCCCCCCCCCCTCTTGGCCGGCGGGGGGGCGCCCGGGCCGCCCGCCCCCCCCCACGTCGGGTCCAAGCCCGGTCAGAGCCGACGCCAGAGGGCAGGAGTGTTCGGCGGTTCCCAGCCGGGCAGCGAGGTGTGCGCGATCTGGCAGACGTACGCCATTCCGCCGTACGTGACCTGCGCGCCGAGGGCATACGGCTGGTAGGGCTGCCACGTCCCGCCGCCGGGCGGGGTCGGGCTCGGTGATGCCGTCCCCGTCGGGGAGGGCGAGGGCGGCGTGCCCGGCACGTTCAGCACGAAGTCGAATGTCGCCTGCCGGGCCGAGCCGACCTGCTGCACGTTCATCAGTAAGTCCGGGTCGAACAGGGAGTCGGTGTTGTTGCGCGGCTCGTTCGGGAAGTACAGCTGCGTGGTCAGCACCGGGCGGCCCGGCGCCTGCACCTTGACGTGGATGTGGCGGGTGCGGCCCGGGTAGAGGCCCGGCACGATGGTCGACAGGGTGAACCGCCCCTGGGCATCGGTGAACTGGTGGCCGCGGAAGCGGTTGCCGACGTTGTCGTACGCGCCGGCGTTGTCGGCCTGCCAGAAGTCCAGCAGCGCACCGGTGACGGGCTGGCAGGCCAGGCCGACGACGTAGCCGGTGACGGTCAGCCGGGTGCCCGCGCCGTCGACCATGGTCGTGCGCAGCGGCGAGCCCGGCTTGAAGTAGGGACCCTCCATCTGCGGCGGGGTGAGATCGTCGTCGTCACAGGATTCGGGCGTGACCGTGAGCGGTTGCCCGGAGGGGGTGCTCGCCAGCGCGGGCACCCCGGCGAGCAGCAGCGGCGCGGCCGGCACGATCAGCGCCGCGCGGAGCAGGGTCTTGCGTGAGATGCCCGGGGTGCGGGCCTCGTCGTCGTTCATGAGCGGGTCTCCTTCGTGGGGCGTCGCCGGAAACCCTAGAGCGGCGCATAGCCACCACTCGATGGACGTGATCGGGTGTTCGTGGTGTTTTCGGCGGCCGTGTTCCATGTCCACGAGGCCGCGCGACGGAACTCTCCCGCACTCGACCCGGTCTCGCGGCGGAAGAAACGGCAGAAGTACGACTGGTCGGCGAAGCCCAGCTCGCGGGCTATCTGAGCGATGCCCAGCCGGGTGCCCGCCAGCAGCCGCATGGCCTCCACGGTGCGCGCATGGCGGATCAGTTCACCGGGCGAGCGCCCGGTCACGTCGCGGACCGCCTCGCCCAGGTAGCCCTGGGAGACGCCCAGCGCCGACGCGCATTCGCGCACGGAACGGCACCCGCCGCCGGGCCCGGTCAGCAGGTCGAGGAATCGTGCCGCCAGCTCGGCCCGCTGCCCGGTCGCCGTCGGCGGGGTGGACGCTCCGGTGGCACGGGCGGCCTTGGTCAGTAGGACGCGCAGGTATGCCTGCACCACCCCGAGCGAGTCCGCGGCGGGCTCGTCGTACTCCTTCCGCATCCGGGTAACCAGGCTGAAGGCCTCCGCGGCGAGGTCCGGGGCGAGGGTCCGGCAGGGCTGGTGCCCGAGCAGGTGCAGCAGCTCGCGGACACGCGGGCATCCCGCGAGGAACTCCTCGCCGAACAGGATCAGCCAGCCGTCGAGATCCGCGAGATCCTGCCAGTGGTGGGCGCGGCCCGGCAGCACCACGGCGAGCTGCGGCGGCTCCAGCGGGTACGCCGCGAGGTCGACCACGTGTGCGCCGGTGCCCGCACGGACCACCACCACCTCGTAGAAGGTGTGCCGGTGCGGGAACGGGGCGTGGGACAGGGGGCCGAGCGCGGCGAAGGTATCGATCGCGAACGGCACCGACAGCGGCTGCGGCACCGTGAGCCGGTGCAATGGCAGGGACATCCCCCGAGCGTGGTGTCTTGGGCGGCGGCGCGGCAGATACCAGCCCGGTCCTATCACGCCTTGATGGCGGGAGCCCGCGAGCCGCCGACGCCACCACGGCCTTCGAAGATCGAGGTCGAGTCGGTCGGCGCTCGGCGAACCGTGTATCGTCCCGGCTTCCTGCCAGGGAGGATCTCTTGTACGACCGTGGCGATCTGGTTCACGCATACCTCGGCGCGCAGGCCAAGGGCTTCGGCGGCTACTACGCCGAGTCCTCGACCTTCAACGCGGCACTGAAGGCGCACCATGAGGCGATGCTCGACGGGCTGGAGCAGCTGTTCGGGCTGCGCCTGAACATGGAGGGCGCCGGAAACTTCGACAATCGTGTGCTGTTCATGCTGTTCGCCTCGACGGCCAGGTCGCTGCTCACGCTCGGCACCCCCTGGTCGGGCTTCCTGGAATCGAGCCTGCTGGCCAAGAAGATCGAGCAGGCGGGAGTGAACGGGCAGCGCATCACCGAGGCCGGCGAGCGCATCAACCAGCTCACGACGCAGTCGCGGCAGGTCCATCTGGAGATGCTGGACGCGATAGTCGCCGAGATGCTGGGCGACCGCGCCGACGCGACCTTCTCCCCCGCCGAGCTGCGAGCGATCGGCGTCGACGACACCGGGCCGAACCCGAACGACTACGAGCTGTACGACGACTGAGCCGGCATCGGGGACTCAGGTGAGGGCTTACCTATCGTAAACATTATGACCTGTTTGGAACTACAAGGTTTCCAGTGGTCTTCCTAGATTCCCCGTGTGGTCACTAAATCCAAGGTTCTCACTACTCTGATCGCCGTGGCGGCCCTCTCATCCGCCATGCTGATCACGTCGGCCGCCACCGCCGGCTCCGCAAGCCCGGTCCCCGCTCCGCCGCCCGTCGCCGCGGACCGCGGCATGGTCGCCGAACTCGCGCACACCCTGGGCATCAGTCCTGATCAGGCACTGGCCCGGCTGGGCCGGGAGGCGGCGTTCGCCCGCGCCGAGCAGAACCTGCGCCGCGCACTGGGCGACGGCTTCGGCGGGGCCTACCTCGACGGCGATGCCTCGACGCTGACCGTGGCGGTGACCAGCGCCGCCGACAGCCCGCGCGTGCGGGCGGCCGGGGCCGTCCCGGTCACGGTGACGCACAGCGAGGCCCGGCTCCTCGACGGCGCGGCCCGCCTCGACCACCGCGCCGCCACCGCGCCGAAGCAGGTGCCCGGCTGGTACCCGGACGTGCGCACCAACCGGATCGTCGTGCTCTACCGCGACGGCGCGCTCGACACGGCCCGCACCTGGGCTGCCGGCAGCGGCGTGGACACCGCCGTGGTCCGGTTCGAGGCCAGCGCGGAGCAGCCGCGCCCGCTGATCGACATCGTCGGCGGCAACGCCTACTACATCGGCAGCGGCACCCGCTGCTCGGTCGGATTCGCGGTCACCGGCGGGTTCGTCACCGCCGGACACTGCGGCAGCACCGGCGCGAGCACCACGCAGCCCAGCGGCACGTTCGCCGGGTCCAGCTTCCCCGGAAACGACTACGCCTGGGTGCGCACCGCTGCGGGCAACACCCCGCGGGCCCTGGTCAACCGCTACCCGGGCACGGTGCCGGTCGCCGGTTCGCAGGCCGCCGGGGTCGGCGCGTCGGTGTGCCGGTCGGGCTCCACCACCGGCTGGCACTGCGGCACCATCAACGCCCTCAACAGCTCGGTGACCTACCCGCAGGGCACCGTGTCCGGCCTGATCCGCACCAACGTCTGCGCCGAGCCCGGCGACTCGGGCGGCTCGCTCATCGCCGGTGACCAGGCGCAGGGCGTGACCTCCGGCGGCTCCGGCAACTGCAGCTCCGGCGGCACCACGTACTTCCAGCCGGTCAACGAGATCCTGCAGACCTACGGCCTGACCCTGACCGTCAGCGGCGGCACGCCGCCCACGAACCCGCCGAGCCCGACCGCCGGGCCGAGCGGGCCGCCGCCGGGCTGCGGCGGGCTGCCCGGCTGGAGCGCCACCACGGCGTACGCGCCCGGCGCGACCGTCGCCTACAACGGCCGCCGCTACGAGTCGACCTGGTGGTCGACCGGCGCGGTGCCCGGCGCGCCCGGCTCCTGGGCCGTCTGGGCCGACCGCGGCGCCTGCTGACCCGACCCTCCCCTCAGGTGGCCTGGGCGTCCCGGAGAGACGCCCAGGCCACCCTCCACCCCCGCTGCGCAGCAGCAGAAGGAGTCCATCCCGTGAAATCCATCGGCCTTCGGATCACGTTCGCGGCCACCGCCGCGGCCGTGGGTCTCGCCCTGGTCATCCCAGGCGTGTCCGGTGCCCATGCCAGACCTGCCGCCGAACCGGCGCGCGCCGCCGACCCGGCCGCGCTCGCCGTCGCCGCCGCCGACCGGGCCGCCGACAGCGGCTACGACGCGCTGGCCAAGGGCCCGCACGAATCCTTCGTACGCCGCGACGTCGTCGCCGGGTCCGGCGGATTCCGGTACGTCTCCTACGAGCGCAGCCACCGCGGCCTGCCGGTGCTCGGCGGCGACGCCGTCGTCGTGACCGACAGCGCCGGAAACGTGCGCGGCACCGCGTCCGCCCTCGGCCGGGGCGTGCGCCTGGCCACGACCACGCCGCAGGTGTCCGCCGCACAGGCCGCGGCCGTCGCCGGACGGCGGCTCGACAAGGTCGGCCAGGCCACACCGCCGAGGCTGGCCGTGTTCGCCACCCCGGACCGTGACCGGCTGGCGTATGAAGTCGTACTGGAAGGCGTACGCGCGAACGCGCCCAGCCGCCTGCACGTCGTCGTCGACGCGGTCACCGCCGCCGTCCTCGACGTGCGTGACGACGTGCGGATGGGCACCGGCAACGGCTACTACAACGGCCAGGTCGCCATCACCACCAGCGGATCGGGCAGCTCCTGGTCCATGACCGACAGCAGCCGCCCGGGCATCCGCTGCGGCGGCCAGGGCGGCACCGCGTACACCGGGACCGACGACGCCTGGGGCAGCGGATCCGGGACCAACCTGGAGACCGCCTGCGTGGACGCCCTCTACGCGGTGCAGCGCGAGTGGGACATGCTCAGCTCGTGGCTAGGCCGCAACGGCATCAACGGCACCGGCGGCGGCTTCCCGGCCCGGGTCGGCCTGGCCGAGGTCAACGCCTACTGGAACGGCAGCTACACCAACTTCGGCCGCAACCAGGCCGGCACGGGCCAGGCCACCCCGATCGACGTGGTGGCGCACGAGTACGGCCACGCCATCTTCCAGACCACCCCGGGCGGAGCCGGGTCCGGCAACGAGAACGGCGGCCTCAACGAGTCCACCGGCGACATCTTCGGCGCGCTCACCGAGGCGTACGCCAACAACCCCAACGATCCGCCGGACTACCTCGTCGGCGAGGAGGTCAACCTCACCGGTCAGGGCCCGATCCGCAACATGTACAACCCCCAGGCGCTCGGCGACCCGAACTGCTACTCGTCGGCGATCCCGAGCACCGAGGTGCACGCCGCGGCCGGGCCGAACAACCACTGGTTCTACCTGACCGCGGTCGGCTCGGCCGGCGGTGGCGGCAACCCGGCCAGCCCGACCTGCAACGGCTCCACCGTCACCGGCATCGGCCTGCAGAAGGCGGGCCAGATCTACATGGCCGCGCTGAACCTGAAGACCTCGGCCTGGCGCTACGTCAACGTGCGTACGGCGACGCTGCGCGCGGCGGTCAACCTGTTCGGCGCTTCGTCGGCCGAGTGCCGCACCGTCAAGGCGGCCTGGGACGCCGTCAGCGTGCCCGCGCAGTCGGGCGAGGCGCAGTGCAGCACGGCCCCGGGCAACGACTTCTCCCTGTCGGTGACCCCGGGCAGCGGCACCGTGCAGCGCGGGTCGACCGTCACCACCACCGTCACCACGGCCACCACCTCGGGCAGCGCGCAGACGGTGAACCTCACCGCGACCGGCCTGCCCTCGGGGGTGACGGCGAGCTTCAGCCCGTCGTCGGTCACCTCCGGCGGCTCCAGCACGCTCACCCTGACCGCGAGCGCGAGCGCGGCGACCGGGTCGGCGGCGATCACGGTCACCGGGACCGGTGCGGTCACCCACAGCGCGACGTACACGGTGACGGTCACCAGCGTGCCGAGCGGGAACGACTTCAGCGTCTCCCTCTCGCCTACGGCCGCGACCGTCGCGGCCGGCAGCAGCACCAGCGCGGCCGTCGCCACGGCGACCACGTCGGGCAGCGCGCAGGCGGTGAACCTGTCGGTGAGCGGTGCGCCCACCGGGGTCACCGCCTCGGTGAGCCCGGCGTCGGTGACCTCGGGCGGCAGCGCGACGCTGTCGATCGCGGTCGCGGCGGGCACCTCCGCGGGCACGTATCCGCTGACGGTGACCGGGGCGGGTACGTCGGCGACGCATACGGCAGTGTTCACGCTGACCGTCACGGGTGGTGGTGGCGGCTGTGGCGGCCTGCCGGCGTGGAGTGCGACCGCGCCGTACGTGCCGGACGACGTCGTCTCGCACCACGGGCGCCGGTGGAAGGCGACCTGGTGGTCGACCGGCGCGGAGCCCGGCGCGCCCGGCTCCTGGGCGGTCTGGTCCGACCAGGGCGCCTGCTGACCCGGCCCGCATCGATGCCGCCGGTCGGCGTTCCCGCGCCGCGTCCGATGTAGACGACGGCCTATCTCGTCGAATCCGAGCCACGGATTTTCGACGAGATAGGCCGTCGTCGTGGAAAACGGTGTTTCGCCCTCCGGAACGATTGCGCTCGAGGCGTCGGGGTACGAAGCTGATCGAGCCCATGCGACGGAGCAGGACCGCACCGTCGCCGAGCCGCCGGCCACGGGTCGGCCACCGAACCACGGAGGACGCTGGCGATGAAGGTGACCGACCTGCGGTCGAGCCGGGCACTGCTCGGCGCGATCGTCGCCGGGCTGCTCATGACGGGGCTCATCGCGGTGAGCACCGCCTGGCTGTCCCGGCCGGACCTGCTGCCCGACGCCGGCTCCTCGTGGTACGTCTGGCAGCGGCCCGAACGCTCCACCATGATCATGGTCGGCGTCTGGGCGCTGTACGCCGTGCACCAGGTCGGCTTCTGGGCCCTGATCTGGTACGGCCAGCAGCGCGTGCGCAAGTACAGCGACCGGCTGCACCTGGTCAACGCCGCCGCGCTGGCGTTCAACCTCGTCTTCGTGCTGCTGCACTTCGGGCAGACCCAGCTGTGGTACGACGCACTGGCCCAGGACGTGTCGATCTGGTCGTCGCAGTTCTCCGTCATCATCCTGCTGGTCTGGGTGCTGCTCATGGAGAACGACCGGCGCGGGCTGTTCTTCGGCAAGACGGTCCCCACGCCCGGCGGCGGCGGCGTGCGCGCCTGGGCCCGCAAGTACCACGGCTACTACTTCGCCTGGGCCGCGGTGTACACGTTCTGGTACCACCCGATGGAGACCACGACCGGGCACCTGATCGGCTTCCTGTACATGTTCCTGATCCTCGTGCAGGGCAGCCTGTTCCTCACCCGGGCGCACGTCAACCGCTGGTGGACGGTGACGCTGGAGGTCATGGTGCTGTTCCACGGCGCGATCGTCGCCCTGAACAGCCCCAAGCAGCTGTGGTTCCAGTTCGGCTGGGGCTTCGCCACCATCTTCGTGATCACCCAGATGCACGGCCTGGGCCTGCCCCGGTGGACCAAGTGGGTGATCGGCCTCGCCTACGTGGGCTCGGCCGGCCTGGTGATCTCCCAACTCGGCACGCGCGCGCTGGGCCAGCTGCCCCGGGTGCCGGCCGCCGAGTACGCCGGGGTGTTCATCCTCGCCGCGATCTTCGCGCTCGGGCTGTGGATCGCCCGCCTGGCCGGGGCGCGCCGCATCCCGCAACAGGCCCCGGCGCCCGACGCGCCGGAGCGCAGCGACGATCAGGTCACCGTCTGATCCGGACCGGTTGACGCGCGCAACTTTCTTTCACAGCATCTACGTTCATGAAGCTTTTCTCATCGCCGGGCGGTACCCGGCGAGCGCTCGCCGCCGTCGCGGCGCTCGCCACGGCCGCCACCCTGCTGACCGCGGCACCGGCCGCGGCTGCGCTGCACAGCGCGTCCGCCACCATCGGCGGCCACCCGGTGTGGGCCCACTTCACCAACCCGACCGCGGGCCGCGACTACACGATCATCAACGAGCTGCAGCGGCTCATCGACGGCGCGCCTGCCGGGTCCACCGTCCGGGGCACGATCCACTCGCTGAGCATCGACTCCGTCGCCGACGCCCTGCTGCGGGCGCAGCAGCGCGGGGTGACCGTCATGGTCGTCGTGGACGGCAAGAACGCGCCCTCCACGGACCCCGCCGTCGCCACCGTGCGCCTGCTCACCAACCACAAGTTCTGCACCAACGCCAGCGGCGGCAACGGCTGCATCAGCACCAGCGCCGACGGCGACATGCACACCAAGATGTTCACCTTCACCGCGACCAAGGATCCGAACGGCACCGCGCGCAGCAACGTCACCTGGTTCGGCTCGGCCAACCTCACCTACGCCACCGGCACCGACGCCTTCAACAACACCATCACCGTGTACGGCGACGCGGCGCTCATGAACGGGCTCAACGCCAACTTCGCCGACATGTGGAACCGGCGGCACTACTCGGGCAACAACTACTACGATTCAGCCTCCGGACGCGGCTACTACCAGGCCACCGCCGCGGACGCGTACGCCTCACCGGAGGGCGCGGGCGAGACCGACACCATCGCGACCCGGCTGAACGACCTCACCCCGAACAGCAACTGCCGCCTGCGCATCGGCATGGCATCGGTCACCAGCGGACGGCCCAAGGTCGTCGACGTGGTCAAGGCGTACAGGGCAGGCGGCTGCAACGTCTGGATGGCCGTCGGCACCGACTCCGCGGGCGGGATCGCCATGACCCGGTCCGTCTACGACGACCTGCTCACCGCCGGGGTCGCCATCCGGCGCAAGGACGACATCCACAACAAGTTCTTCCTGGCGTACGGCAGCTACGGCGGCACCTACCAGTACCGCGTCTACACCGGCTCGCAGAACTGGACCCAGGACGCCCTCAACGAGAACGACGAGATCTTCGTGAAGATGGGACCGGAGACCGGCACCGCGCACCCGCTCTACGACGCCTACTACACACACTTCAACGAGGCCTACAACACCGGCGTCACCTGCACGAAGTCAAACTACCCCTGCCGCTGAGCACCTCGGGCCGGCCGCACGTTCGCCGCGGCCGGCCCGGTGCCCCGTGTTCCCGCTGCACCGGTCCATGCCGTCAGCCATGCGCGTCCGCGACGGACGTGTTCTGGTTGGCGACCAGCCGCCAGCCGCCGTCCTCCTTGGACATCACGTACATGGGCGTGCCCTCGCCCTGCTCGGTCATCAGCACCCCGTCCGGCGAGAAGTACCGCTGACGCACCTTGACCGCGGCCACGTCCGGCCGGATGAACAGCACGTGCACCACCTCGTACGAGGGCACGAGGCCAGCCATGGCACCGGGCAGCACCTGCGCGGTGAACGCGGCGATGGCGTCCCGGCCGATCAGCAGCCTGCCGCCGCCGGTGGTCCAGATGGCGTCCTCGCGGAACAGCGCCACGAACTCGTCGACGAGTTCGTGGCGCTGGGCGTGCTCGACGGCGGCGACCACCCGCGCCAGGGCGGCGGTTTCGGAGGCGATGTAAGTCATGCTCATGCTGAAAAGCCTGCTACCTCAATCATGGTTGAGGTCAATGGAAACGTGTCCCGGCCGACACCGGCCGGCCGCCGGGAAGCGGGTGACCGGCGCCCGATGTCTGCGCTGCGGGGGCCATCCCGGCGGCGTCGGCTCACGGTTTCAGCTCGGCCAGCGGGACCCATTCACCGGCGCGCGCGACGAACGCCCACACCGGAGCACCGGAGGGCGTCAGCTCGCCGTTGTCCTGCCACTGGAAGACCGTGCCGCTCGCCCGTCCGGATCCCCGGTGACGGTCGAGGTACCCCGACAGTGCCGCCCGGGTGCGGTGGCCCGCGGCGATGCCGTCGAGCAGGACCCGGGTGACGTCGTAGGCGACGTCGGATCCGGGGCCCGGCGCCGTCCCGAAACGGTCGCGGTAGGCCGCCCCGAACCCTTCTGCCGCCCGGCCCGGCGGGCCGCAGGTGCACAGCGCGATCGCGCCCTCGGCGGCCTGCGGCCCGGTCTCGGCGAACATCTCCGGGTCGTGGAGCAGGTCCGCGCCCACGAAGGCGCCCTGCCACCCCGCCCGGCGCAGGTCGGCATACAACCTGCGGCCTTCCCCGACGGCACCGGCGTAGAACAGCGCCGCGACGTCGGCGCGGGTCACCGCCGCGGTGAGCGGCACCGGGCCGCCGCTCTCGTCGTCGGCACGGCCGCGGCCGCTGAGCCTCGCGCCCAGCAGCTGGGCGACCTGCCCGGCGAGCTGCAGTCCGTACTCGGTGCCGTCGTCGACGACGAACACCCGGTCGGCCGCCAGGTCTGCCGCCAGGTAGTTCGTCGCGGCCGTGATCTGGCGCCGCTCGTGGGCCACCCCGCGATGGAAGACCGACCAGCCCCGCTCGCCGAGGTCGAACCGGTTCGCCCAAGGTGTGATCATCGGAAGGCCGGCCGGCTCGAACACGGGCGCGGCGACCTCGACGTCGTCCCCGAAGACGGGTCCGACCATCGCGACGACGGACGGATCCCGCACGGCACGTGCGGCGGCCTCGGCAGCCGATTCGCTGCCGGTGTCGAACTCGGCCAGCGTCATGGGGCAGTCGGGGTGTTCGCGGTTGTGGTCGAGCAGGGCCAGGGCCGCGCCGTCGGCCATGGGCGTGACCGGCTCGGCGTCACCGCCGGTGAGCGCGCCGAAGAAACCGACCTTGAGGTTGCAGGCAGGCGGAGCCTGTTCGCGGGCGGCGCTGGCGGCGAGCAGCGCCGCCGAGGCGATGAGCACGGCCGCGAGACCGGCCGGCCATCGGCCTGCGACCAGCCGGACCGGGGCCGACGGCGCGGTCGGCTGCGCCGCGACGGCCGAAGCCCCGACGCGTTCGGCGAGCGCGAGGGCGAACGCGGTGGCGTTGCCCGCGGCGCGCTGCTGCCAGCCGGAGGCGTCGGTGGCTCGTTTGTGGCCACCGGCCCGGTCGCTGATGCCGCGCACCATGAGCACGTCGTGGTATCCGATGCGGTGCATCGCCTCGGCCAGACCCGCGCTCTCCATGTCGATGGCGACGGCACCGCTGTAGTGCTCGGTGAGCAGGTGGGCGAGCGGCGAGTCGGTGGCGTCGAGCACGGCCTCGCCGGAGACGACGGGCTTGAACAGGACCCGCGGCCGGGCGTCGGCGGTCAGGCGGCCACGCCACTCGCCGCTCTGGGCGACCTGGCGGGCGAGCTGTTCGAGGCGGTGCGGCACGGGCCAGCCCATGGGTCGTGGCCGGAACCGGGCCGATTCGGACCGGCCCGGCTGGTAGGCGTGGATGCGGGTCGCCACGACGACGTCACCGAGGTCGGCGTCGGGGGCGAGCCCTCCGGCGACGCCGGTGAAGAGCAGAGCGCGGGGGTGGAAGCGGTCGACGGCGGCGGGAGCCAGCGCGGCGGCGGCCAGGTTGCCCTCGCCGAGCTGGGCGACCGCCACCGTGGTGGACCCGCCGCGGATGCGGCCCACGACGTAGCGGGTGCCGTTGGCGTCGGCGGCGTCACGGCCACCGGCGAGCTGCCGCACCACCGCATCGGATTCCAGGCTCAGCGCGGTGAGGATGACGACGTCCGCGCCGGGGGCGTTGCCTGAGTCCACCTGGTCCCCCGTTCCGCCGCCGGACACGCACCGGCCCGCGCGGTCGGGCGTCCCGGCGCGGCCCACTCTATCGGCGGTCGTCGCCGCCGTCCCCGGTGTGCGGACTGTCGATGCGGGTACGGAGCATCGCCGGGTAGAGCACCGTTCCTGGCCCGCGCTGGTACAGCGCCGGCGGGCGGCCGGTGGGCAGGCTGCGGCGCTGTCCGGTGGGGACGACGAAGCCCTCGGTCCGGTTCACCTTGCGCTCGAAGTTGCGCGGATCCAGCGGCCGGCCCCAGACCGCTTCGTACACCCGGCGCAGGTCGACGAGGGTGAACAGGTCGGCGCAGAAGGCCGTCGCCAGGGTGGTGGTCTCCAGCTTGCCGCGGGCGAGTTCGAGGCCGTCGGCGAGGATCGCGTCGTGGTCGTACGCGAGCCCGGCGGTGTCGGCGACGGGCTGCCAGCGCGCGGCCGTGGCGTCGCTGGCCGCCTGCGGTGTAGGCAGGTCGGGCGCGATTGCGAGATAGGCCACGGAGACGACCCGGCCGCTGGGGTCGCGGCCGGGGTCGCCGTAGGTGCCGATCTGCTCCAGGTGCAGCGCCGCGCTGCCGATGCCGGTCTCCTCATCGAGCTCGCGGCGGGCCGCGGCGAGCAGGTTCTCGTCGTCGCGTACGAACCCGCCGGGCAGCGCCCACCGCCCCCGGAAGGGTTCGTTGCCGCGTTCGACGAGCAGCACGTCGAGCCGGCGTGACCGGACGGTGAGGATCACGAGGTCCACTGTCACGCGCGCCGCCGCATGCGGTCGCAACACCCGGGTCACCTCGGCATCGTAGGCCGGTCCGTGCGCCCGCCGCAGCGGGTGGGCGCACGGGCCGGCAGGTGTCTCAGCAGCTGTAGTGAGACACTGACGGGCTGATCGAGAGGGTGAGACCCTCGACCACGCCTTCCCAGAAATGGGGCGCGAATTCGCAGCCCAGTCCCTGGCCGATGTCCCCGACGCCGGCCGCGTCACCGACGTAGGGCACCAGCCCTAGCACGTCCCAGGCGAGGTCGTCGGGGTTGTAGCTGGTCAGGTCCTCGACCTGCGCACGTAGTTCCGCGATCTCCGCGGCCTGCGCCGCTTCGGCTCGCGACGGCACGTACGGGCGGTTGACCATGCCCATGGCCGCCGAGGCAGCCATGGAGCCGGTCTCGAAGCGGATCGAGGCTTCGATCTGGGCACGGTCCTGGCCCGCGGCGAACCCGGCGTTGGCGATCCGCATGACCACGGGCCGGGTGTCGACGTTGACGAATTGGTACTTGTGGGCCATCTCCAGGGTCCACATCCGGTGCACGGCGAAGCTGATGATGGCGTTCTGCCGCCTGATGTAGGCGTCCTGGGCGGCCACGACCCGGCGCAGGCGGCTGATCTCGCGGCGTTGCGAGGCGACCACCCGTTCCAGGTACGCCACCCGTGACCGCAGTTGCACGATGATGGTGGCCTGCCGCCGGATCTCGGCCTCCAGGGCCGCGATGTAGGTGGCCATCCGCCGCATGACGTCCTGCTGCTGGCGGATGACGTCCTGCAGCTGCTCGATGTGGTTGCCGAGCACCCCCAGCTGCGCGACCAGTTCCCGGTTGTATCCCTTGAGCTGGTCGTTCTCCAGCTCGAGGCCCCACGTGTACGCCGAGTAGAGGCCGCTCGGGTCCGACCGGGCGGCCGGGTTGTCCATCGCGTAGGTGTAGGGATTGAGCGACTTCGGCTCGCCGGTGTCGTAGACCGGGTCGGGTGACAGGAACAGGGCCGTGGCGGTGTCGTAGTACCGCGCGTTGAGATAGGACAGTCCGGTCGTGGCGTCCTCGATCTGGCCGATGAACCCGCGGTCGCTCGCCGGCTCGCCGCTCCCGGCGCGCACCCGGCCGTAGGGCGTGTAGCTGCGGTCGGCGGTCGGCGTGCCACCTGCGGGCACGGTCAGTTCGACGGACCCGTCGACGTCGGTGACGACGTACTCCAGGGCGGCGGGGGTACGCGTGGCGACCAGCTTCCCGTCGAGGGCGTAGGGGCGCACCGCGGTCACGGCCGTGCCGGCGTTGTTCGCGGTGACCTCGTGGCCGAACAGGTAGAGGGTGCGGGATCCGTCAGGGGCGGTGCGCAGCAGCCGGTTGCCCGCGGAATCGTGGATGAAGGACGTCTGGCCGCCGGGTCCGGCGACGGACGCGAGCATGCCCTCGACGTTCCAGGAGAACGTCTCGGTGCCACCGGTGACGGCGCGGGTGCTGAGGTTGCCGTCGGCGTCCCAGGTGTGGACTCGGCCGCCGATCGCCGTCGGGGCGTGCGGCCGGGCCGCGCCGGCTGCCGGGTAGCTGTAGGTGGTGGTGGCGCCCTGCTCGGAGCGGCTGAGGATGCGCCCGTCGGGGCCGTAGCCGTACGTGTGGCGGTAGGCGCGGTCGCCGGTGCCGGGCGTGCCCGACTCGCAGGTGGCAGTGACCGGCACGGTGTGCGCGCCGGTGAGCCGGGCCCGGTCGTCGTAGCCGAAGCATTCCTGCCAGGACTGGCCCAGGTGCCTGGTGGCCTTGCGGGTCAGGTTGCCGGAGGCGTCGAAGACCAGGTCGTGATCGGCGACCACGCCGTCGGGCGTGCCTGATCCGGCGAGGTACGTCTCGGCGCCGTTGCGGCGCTGGTCGACGTCGTAGGTCCAGGCCTGGCCCAGCCACGTCGCCCCGCCCGGGCGCGGCCCGTAGCCCGCCTGGGCCGGGCGGCCCCGGTCGTCATAGGCCACGTTCCACACGTACTCGGCCAGGCCGCTGAGCCGGACCGGCAGACCGGCGGCGTCGTAGTGGGTGGTGACCGTCTCGGCTGCGAGTCCGCCGATCGCCGGATGGGTGACGGCGCGGACCCGGTCGGCCCGGTCGTAGGTCTGCGTGCTGGTGTAGGTGCCGCCCAGCCCGGCCAGGCCGGCCGGCACGGTGGCCCGCACGCCCAGCGCCCGGCCCCGCTGGTCGTAGCCGGTGGTCTCCGACGTCCAGGTGCCGGCGGTGGAGTAGGTGGTCTCGCGGTGCAGCCGGCCCTTGCCGCCGGTGGCCGTGTCGTAGGTCCACGAGGCGAGCAGCGCCCCGGTCGCCGTGCCGATCCGGCGTTCGGTGGGCCGCCCCAGCAGGTCGTACGCGGTGAAGATCTCGTTGCCGCGGGCGTCGCGCACGCTGGTCCGGCGTCCGGCGGTGTCGTAGCCGACGGTGCCGCTGCCGCGATCGGGGTCCTGCTGGCTGGTGCGCCACCCGGCGAGGTTGTAGCCGTAGTCGACCCGGCTGCCGGCGGGATCGGTGACCGACATCAGCCGGTCGGCCAGGTCGTAGCCGTAGGCGGTGGTGACCCAGCCGGTGCCGGCCCACTCGTCGACGCCCACGGTGCGCCCGTGCGCGTCGACCCGCTCGCGGACCTTCCGGCCGGTCGGGCCGGTCACGGTCACCGAGTCCACGCCGTACGCGGTGGTGGTGGTGTGTGCGAGCACGGTGCCGCGATACCAGTCGAGGCCGGTCTGGCGGCCCAGTTCGTCGTAGCGGTGCCGGTCGCGGTTGAGCCAGCCGGTGCCGCCGTCGACGAATGCGCCCGCGGTGCCGGTGAAGGCCTGCTCCACGGTCTGCTCGGCGAGCAGTCCGCGCTCGTCGTAGCGCGTCTCCGTGACCAGGATCCGGCCGGCCGCCGGTGAGGTGCTCTGCGTCTGGCGCGGGCGGCCGAGCCCGTCGGCGACGCTCCAGGTGTCCTGGAACGTGACCTGCGCGCCGCTGCGGGCGTCCGAGGTAAGCCGACGCGTTCGCACGCTGCGCTGGGTCATGTCGTAGGAGAACCGCCAGGACGGCTCCTCGACGCTGCTCAGCGGCTCGGTGGGCTGCCACACCGCGGTCAGCCGCCCGAAGGCGTCGTAGCTGTAGCTGGTCAGGTCGCCGTCGGCGTCGGTGTTCGCGGCGGCGACGCCGAACTCCGGCAGCCAGGTCGTGGTGTCGACGTGGCCGAGCGCGTTGGTGACCGTGGTGCGGATCGGCGCCTGGTTGGCCGGAGCCCCGGCGGTGACCCCGTACACGGTGGTGGTCTGCCCGCCACCCGCGTCGGTCACCTTCACCGGGCGGCCGAAGTTGTCGTACTCGGTGCGCGTCTCGCTCCAGCGGGTCGCGTCGAGCTGGGTGCGCTGCCGGGTCGGCAGCCCCTTCACCGGCGCCGCGCCGAGGGTGTCCATGTCGTCGTAGTAGGTCTCGGTGCGGTGCAGGACCTGGGTCGACGTGCAGCCGCCGGCGACCGTCCGGTTGACCGACACCAGGTTGCGCATCGTCCCGGTGCCGTTGCCGGCGTAGCCGGTCAGGGTGCAGCGTTCGTCGCCGGTCGTGTCGAGCCAGCCCTCCTCCAGCGTCGACACCGGCTGCCGGTTCACGCCGTAGGTCGTGTGGCTGCGGCGCTCCTTGAAGGCGCTGGTCGTGACGTAGACCCGCTCAAGGGTCGTCGCGACACCGGCCCAGATCGGCGCGTAGAGGAATCCGTCGTAGACCTCACCGGTCGGCGGCGCGGACAGGGTGTAGGTGTGGCGCCTGGTCTGCAGGACCGCGTCCGCGACGCCGTCGAGCGTGCCGAGCTGGCGCTCCTCCATCGTCCGCCCGGCCAGCGGGTAGACGTCGTCGAACGAGCCGGTGCCGTCCAGATGGGTCAGCCGCACCTGCCGGCCCGGACGCGGGATCAGGTCGCCGCTGCCGGGGACCTCGACCAGTTCCCAGTCCTCGTGCAGGCCGCGATACAGCTTGAGCTGGGTCCTGGAAGTGCCCTTGGCGACGGTGAGCTGGCCGTAGCCCGCCCAGCGCGACCAGCCGACCTCGTCGTCGTCCCGGGCGAAGGAGCTGGTGTCGAATCCCCAGCCGGGATCGCCCTGGTAGGTGTAGGTGGTGCGCACCGGCGGCCCGGCCACCGGGCCGGTGCCGGACCGCTCCACGACCGCCATGACGAGATACTTGTGGAAGATCCCGGTCTCGCTGAAGACGTCGCCGCGTACGCGCTGGGGGAAGCAGTCGCGCACGTTGCGGTCCCAGCGTGCGGGCCGGTATGCCGGGTCGCAGAACCGGTTCACGTTGTACGCCACGTCGATGGTGCCGCCCAGCGGCGTGGTGACGCGGTTGACCCGGCGGTGGCGCATCGCCACCGGGATGTTGGAGCCGTGGTCGGCCCGGTTGTCCAGCACCTGGTGCCCGAACTCGGTCGGCGGAAGCGCGGCCAGCTGTCCGAACGCGACACCGGCGTGCTGGATCTTCTCCAGCTGCAGCTTCGCGGCCGCGCCGAGCTGGTCGTCACCGAAGCTGTGGATCAGGTTGTGCTGCGCCACCAGCTTCCAGGCCGCGCCGACCTTGACCTCCGTACGCACGTGGGAGTAGCGCCGGCCGCTGAAGAACGACGGCGCGTGCACCGCGCAGGTGGCGCTCTGCGTGCAGATCAGGTCGTTGGGCACGTCGCGGAACCACGCCCCGTTGCCCCTGTCGGCGTCACCGCATCGCTCGTCGAGCAGGATGCACCGCGACTGGATCCCGAACGTGACCCGGGCCGAGTACGTGTTCGCGTCCCAGTCGCGGCCGCCGTAGGTGATCTCCTTGAGCAGGGCCGCCCGGTGGTAGAGCATGTTCGCGCCCAGGCCCCGCAGCGCCGAGTACCAGTTCTCCTCGCGCTCGTACAGCAGCGCCTGCACGTTGCCCCGCGGGTCGACGACCCGGTCCAGGTACCACCGCCAGCCCTGCTCGCACGCGCCGACGACGTCACCGGCGCCACGGCACGGCTCCCCGCTGCCGTCGGCGATCACCGGCACGCTCAGCAGCGAGTTCGTCCTGCGCCCGGGCATGTGCCCGTAGCCGAACAGATACTGTGTGCCGTCCGGGCCGGTCACCGTCCAGTACTGCGTGCCGTGGGTGTTGGTGTACATCGCGCCGCTCTGCCGGGTGATCGTCCAGTCCGGATCGCTCTGCACCCTCCACTGCGTGCGGTCGGCGTTGGTCGGGATCAGCGGGCCCGTGACCCCGCCCAGTGAGATGGTCGCGTTGTCGGACTTCCAGCACAGGTCGGCGGTGTGCAGCGGCGCCTCGTAGCACGGGGTGTAGGCGCGCTCGATGTACGCGTTCGCGAAATCGGACCAGCCGAGCCCGGCCGGACCGGCCTGGGTGTTGCCGGCCAGGGTGAGGCCGTCGACGACGCCCGAGGAGTAGTTCAGCGACACCGCCGGGGCGTCGCCCGCGCCCGCCGCCGGGACCGTGATCGGGTAGGCGTAGGTGAACGCGCCCGACCCGGGTGCGACCTGCCAGCTGCCCGCCCGCGGCAGCGGCGACGCGGCGAAGGTGCCGGTCGGGCCACCCGGGTCGCTGGAGACCGCGAACGTCACCGACCGCGAGTCGAGATCCGCGGGTGTGCCGGCGGCCGGCGTGACGCCGCGTACCGCCGGGGCGCGTTCGGCCGCCCACCGCGTCCCGGCGGCCGCGACGCCCAGATCGGCGACATCGACGGCGAGCCGTTTGGCCTGCAGGTCGTTGCGCGTCGGCAGCGACCGTCCGCGCACCGCGCACCCTGCGGGCGGCGCCGCCGAGACGGCGCAGTCGGGCAGCTCGACGATGGTGAGCCGGTCGGCGTACCCGGCGCCGTAGGCATCGGCGAAGGCGGCGTAGTCGACGGTCAGCGTGACGGGAGCGGCTTTCGGCTGCGGCCGTGCCGCCCCGCCGATGGTGAACACGAATCCGGATACGCCGACGCGACGTGCGGTCTGCTGGTCGTGAACCTGGACGGTCAGCGCGGGCTCCGTCGCGGCGCCGGGGGCGCCCACCCGCACCGGCCGTGCCGTGCCGTCCGGCGCGACCGCGGCCCGCTCTGCGGGGCCGGTCGACCATGTCGCGGCCGCCGGGAAGGTCGCCTTCGCCGCCGGGACCGGCACGCTCCTGGCCGGCGGCGCGTTCGTGGACCCCGTCCACGGAACCGCCCCGCTGCGGGCTCCCCTGGACGTCGCGCCGAGTGCCTGCACCCAGCCCGGCGGCCTTTCCTCGCCGGCTGCCGCCGGCACGGGCGGCGTCAGCACCACGGCAGCCGCCACCAGGCTCGCGACGACTCGCGCCGCACCTGTCCGTCTCGCGTTCACGAACATCACCTCCGACTTTATGTCCAATGAACATAAAGCCTAGAGATCAATGTGATGGATGTCCATGCATGCTGATCAGTGCGAGCAGAACCAGGGCGTCACGGTCGGGCGGGGCAGCCGACTCCGGAGGTCGGCAGCATGCAACGGGTGCCGCGCATTCCGGCGCCCTTCGGCAAAACCGGAAGTGTCCGGGCGATCCTGACAGATGGTGCCCGGCCGACTCCGGCCAGACGTTCAGGAGGTCGGCGGCAGGACCGTGTCGAGGGTGGCGGCCCACTGGCGCAGCACCCGGGCCCGGCGGGCCGTGTCGTCGTGCAGCAGCTCGCCCAGGCCCAGGCCGCGCGCCAGGTCCAAAGTCGCCTGGACCGTCTCGCGCGCGCCCGGTGTCTGCTCGTCGACGCGCAGCAGCTCCACCGCCATGCCGTGCGCGGTGCGCCCGAGCGCCGCCTCCAGCGGGCGCACCTGGGCCCGCAGCGACTCGTCGACCGCGGCCGCGGTCCACACGTGCAGCGCCGCCCGGAACAGCGGCCCGCGGTAGAGGCCCACCAGCACGACCAGCACCTGCTCGGTGCGCCGCGGTCCGCTGCGCAACCCGGCGACAGCCGCCTCGATCTCGGCCGCACGCACCTCGGACATGTGCTCGATCAACCCGGTGACCAGGTCTTCCCGGGTCGGGAAGTGGTGCTGGGCCGCGCCGCGCGAGACCCCGGCGCGCTCGGCGACGACGGCGACCGTCGTGCCCGACCACCCCAGTTCGGCCATGCACTGCACCGAGGCTTCCAGCAGCCGCCGGCGGGTGGCACGGCTGCGGTCCTGGCGCGGTTCACGTACGGGGGCGGTCGGCACGGCGATCACGCTACCCGGGCTCAGTAGGACCTGGGCAGGCCCAGGCTGTGCTGGGCGACGAAGTTGAGGATCATCTCCCGGCTGACCGGGGCGATCCGCCCGAGCCGCGACGCGACGAGCAGCGTGGCCAGCCCGTACTCGGTGGCCAGCCCGTTGCCGCCGTGGGTCTGGATGGCCTGGTCGACCGTCTTCACGGTGGCCTCCCCCGCGGCGTACTTGGCCATGTTCGCCGCTTCGCCGGCGGCCTGGTCGTCGCCGCTGTCGTAGAGGTACGCCGCCTCGCGGGTCATCAGCCGGGCCAGTTCGACCTCGATGTGGCAGGCCGCGAGCGGGTGGCTGATGGCCTGGTGCGCGCCGATCGGCGGCCCCCACACGGTGCGGGTCTTGGCGTACCCGACGGCCCGCGCCAGCGCGTACCGGGCCATGCCGAGGGCGAACGCCGAGGCCATGATGCGTTCCGGGTTGAGCCCGGCGAACAGCTGCAGCAGCCCCGCGTCGGCGCTGCCGACCAGGGCGTCGTCCGGCAGCCGCACCTCGTCCAGGAACAGGTTGTACTGCTTCTCCGGCGCGACCAGCTCCGTCGGGATGTGCGTGGCGGTGAAACCTGGCGCGTCCGTCGGCACGACGAACAGCACCGGCTTGAGCCGACCCGTGCGCTCGTCGGCGGTACGCCCCACGACCAGCACCGCCTCGGCCTCGTCGATACCGGAGATGTAGGTCTTGCGGCCGGACAGCAGCCAGCCGTCGCCGTCACGGGTCGCGGTGGTGGTGAGCTTGTGCGAGTTGGATCCGGCATCGGGTTCGGTGATCGCGAACGCGAAGATCCTCGTCCCGTCGGCCAGGCCCGGCAGCCAGCGCTGCTTCTGCGCATCGGTGCCGAAACGGGAGATCACCGTGGCACAGATCGCCGGGGAGACGACCATCATCAGCAGCGGACAGCCCGCCGCGCCGAGCTCCTCGCAGACCGCGGCCAGGTCGCCGATGCCACCACCACCGCCGCCGTACTCCTCGGGCACGTGCACGCCCAGGTAGCCGAGCCGCCCCGCCTCCTGCCACAGCTCGGTGGTCTTCTCCCCCGCCCGGGTGCAGCGCAGGTAGTAGTCGTGGCCGTACTTGCCGGCCAGATCGGACACGGCGCGGCGCAGGGCCTGGCGCTCGTCGCTCTCAAGAATCACGGGTGGGCCTCCGGGTCGGCGGGGGTGACGACGGCGAGCACCGCACCGACCTCGACCTGCCGGCCGATGGCCACGGGCAGGCTGGTCACGGTGCCGTCGGTCGGTGCGGTGATCTCGTGCTGCATCTTCATGGCCTCCAGCCACAGCAGCGGCTGGCCGGCGCTGACCTGGTCGCCCTCGGCGACCGCGAGCCGGATGACGGCCCCGGGCAGCGGCGCGAGCAGCGAACCGCTCGCGACCTGGACATCGGCCTCCGGGAAGCGCTCGACCGGCCGCAGGCTGACCGGCCCGAGCACCGAGTCGACACAGACCACATCCGGGTACGCCGCGACGGCGAACACGTGGCGCACGTTGCCGCGGCCCAGCTCGACCCGGGTCGCCGTGACCTCGCCGACGACGAGATCCGGCTCCCCTTCGACCTGCATCCCGTCCCGGGTACGCCGGTAGCCGACGTCGATCCGACCGGCCGGTCCCTGGTAGGCACGGGTCTGCGGCGCAGCGGCGACATTGCGCCAGCCGCCCGGCAGTCCGGTCACGACGGTCGCACCCGCCCGCTCGGCGGCCGACGCGGCCAGCGCGGCGGCGATCGCCGACAGCCGCTGCGCGTCCTCGTCGGCCAGCGGCCGCGCGAGCATGTCGAGCCCGTGCTGCTCGAAGAACGCCGTATTGATCCGCCCGGCCAGAAACGCCGGATGCCGCAACACGTTGACGAGCAGATCCCGGTTGGTCACCAGCCCATGGATCCTCGCCTGCGCCAGCGCCGCCACGAGTGCCCGCGCGGCCTGCGCCCGCGTCGGCGCCCACACGATCACCTTCGCCAGCATCGGGTCGTAGTGCGCCGCGACCACGTCCCCACCCGTGAACCCACTGTCGAGCCGCACCACGACGCCACCTGCCGCGCCGTGGCCCTGCAGTTTCGGGGGAAGGGGGGGGATCTACCCCGCCCTTGGCGGACGTTGCCCCGAACAGGCCCCCCACCCCGACCCGGACCCGGACGCGGGTGCGGGTGCGGGCGTGGAGGTGGGAGTCGGCCAGGGTGGGGGTGTGCCGAACTCGGTGGTGGCGGCGGGGAGGGTGAAGGTGTGGAGGGTGCCGGTTTGGGGGCGCCAGGTGTGGGCGGGGTCCTCGGCGTAGAGGCGGACCTCGATGGCGTGGCCGTGGACGGGGGGTGGGGTGAGCGGGAGCGCGAGGCCTTCGGCGATGTCGAGTTGGAGGGCGACCAGGTCGAGGCCGGTGACGAGTTCGGTGACGGGGTGTTCGACCTGTAGGCGGGTGTTCATCTCCAGGAAGTGGAACGATCCGTCCTCGGCGGCCAGGAACTCGACGGTGCCCGCGCCGCGGTAGGAGATCGCGGCCGCCGCGGCGGTGGCCGCGGCGTGCAGACGTTCCCGCATCGCCGGGTCGACCATCGGCGAAGGGGCCTCCTCGACCACCTTCTGATGGCGGCGCTGGATGGAGCACTCGCGCTCGCCCAGCGCCCAGATCGTGCCGTGCACGTCGCCCATGACCTGGACCTCGATGTGCCGCCCGGTGGCCAGGTAGGGCTCGCAGAACACCGTCGGGTCGCCGAACGCGGCGGCGGCCTCGACACGGGCGGCCTCGACCTGGTCGGCCAGCTCGGCGAGAGTCCGCACGACGCGCATGCCGCGGCCACCGCCGCCCGCCGACGCCTTGACCAGCACCGGCAGCTCGGCCTCGGTGATCGCAGCCGGGTCGAGTTCGGGCAGCACCGGCACGCCCGCGGCGGCCATCAGCTTCTTTGACGCGATCTTCGAGCCCATCGCGTCGATGGCGTCCGGCGACGGCCCGACCCAGGTCAGCCCGGCGTCGATGACCGCCTGGGCGAACGCCGCGTTCTCGGACAGGAAGCCGTAGCCGGGGTGCACCGCATCTGCGCCGGCCGCGAGCGCGGCCTCGATGACGAGGTCGGCCCGCAGGTAGGTGTCGGCGGCGGTGACGCCGGGCAGGCGTACCGCGATGTCGGCTTCTCGGGTGTGCAGGGCGCGGGCGTCGGCGTCGGAGTGCACGGCGACGGTGGTGATGCCGCGTTCGCGGCAGGTGCGGAAGACGCGGCGGGCGATCTCGCCCCGGTTGGCGACCAGCAGTCGGGAGATCATCTCGTCACATCCGGAAGACGCCGTAGGGACCCGGGCCGGGGTCGGGTGCCGATTGGACCGCGGACAGGCACATGCCGAGCACGGTGCGCGTGTCGCGCGGGTCGATGACGCCGTCGTCGTAGCCGAGCCCGGACAGGACCATCGGCAGCGACTCGGCCTCGATCTGGTTCTCGACCATGGTGCGTACGACCACGTCCGCGTCCTCGTCGTAGGGCCGACCCGCGGCGGCCGCGGACTGCCGTGCCACGATCGACAGCACCCCGGCCAGCTGCGCGCCGCCCATCACGGCGGACTTCGCCGAGGGCCACGCGAACAGGAAGCGGGGGTCGTACGCGCGCCCGCACATGCCGTAGTGCCCGGCGCCGTAGGACGCGCCGATGAGCACGGAGATGTGCGGCACGGTGCTGTTGGACACCGCGTTGATCATCATCGCGCCGTGTTTGATGATGCCGCCCTGCTCGTAGTCCTTGCCGACCATGTAGCCGGTGGTGTTGTGCAGGAACAGCAGCGGCGTGCGGGTCTGGTTGGCGAGCTGGATGAACTGCGTCGCCTTCTGCGACTCCGCGCTGAACAGCACGCCGCGCGCGTTGGCCAGGATGCCCACGGGAAACCCGTGCACGCTCGCCCAGCCGGTGGCCAGGCTCGCACCGTACTCGGGTTTGAACTCCTCGAAGCGCGAACCGTCGACCACCCGGGCGATCACCTCCCGCGGGTCGAACGGGGTACGCAGGTCCGGCGGCACGATGCCGAGCAGCTCCTCGGCGTCGAACAACGGCTCGTCGGCGGCCGACGTCGGGGCCGCGCCGAGCTTGCGCCAGCGCAGCGACGCGACGATGCGCCGGCCCATGCCGATGGCCTGCACCTCGTCGTCGGCCAGGTGGTCGGCCAGGCCGGAGACCCGGGCGTGCATGGCCGCGCCGCCCAGGGACTCCTCGTCGGCATCCTCGCCGGTGGCCATCTTGACCAGCGGCGGCCCGGCCAGGAACACCTGCGACCGCTCCTTGATCATCACGACGTGGTCGCTCATGCCCGGCACGTACGCCCCGCCCGCGGTGGAGTTGCCGAACACCAGCGTCACCGTCGGTATGCCCGCCGCGGACAGCCGGGTCAGGTCGCGGAACAGCCGCCCGCCGGGGATGAAGATGTCCTTCTGGCTCTGCAGGTCCGCGCCGCCCGACTCGACCAGGTTCACCAGCGGCAGCCGGTTCTCCCGCGCGATGTCCATCGCGCGCAGGGTCTTGCGCAGGGTGTACGGATTGGACGCGCCACCGCGCACCGTCGGATCATTGGCGATGATCATGCATTCGGTGTTCTCGACGACCCCGATCGCGGTGACCACGCTCGCCCCGACCGGATAGTCGGTGCCGTACGCGGCCAGCGCCGACAGCTCCAGCAGCGGCGAGTCCCGGTCCACCAGCAGTTCGATGCGCTCGCGCGGCAGCAGCTTGCCCCGGTCGTGGTGCCGCTTGACGTACTTCGGCCCACCTCCGCCCAGCGCCTTGTGGTGCTCGGCGTCGAGCGCGGTGAGTTTGTCCAGCAGCGCGCCGCGGTTGCCCGCGTACGCGGCCGCGCCGGTGTCCAGGGTGGATCGCAGGATCACAGCAGCTCCTCCGGGATGTCGACATGCCGCGAGCGCAGCCACTCGCCCAGGCCCTTGCCCTGCGGGTCGAACCGGGTGCCCGCGGAGACGCCGTCGCCGAGCAGCCCGTCGACGACGAAGTTCAGCGCCCGCAGGTTCGGCAGCACATGCCGGGCGACCGGCAGCCCCGCCGCCTCGGGCAGCAGCTTCACCAGCGTGTCGACGGTGAGCGTCGCCGCCAGCCAGGCGTAGGCCGCGTCGCCGCGCGCCCAGACGCCGATGTTGGCGCTGCCGCCCTTGTCCCCACTGCGCGCCCCGACGACCAACCCCAGCGGCCCTCGTCGCGCCGGCCCGCTCCCGGTCCACGGCGGTACCGCCGTCCGGGCTCCCTGACCTGCGTCACCTGGGCCCGCCGGGCCTGGCACGGCTCCGACCCGCGCCGGGGTGTCGTGCGCGGCACGGCCGGTCGTGCCGAAGGGCTCGATGGCCTGCTCGGTGCCGTCGGGCAGGACCACCAGGTGCGGGACCAGTTCGGCCGGGACGGCCGCCGAGGTGAACACGCCGAACGGGGTCGCCTCGCCGGGTGGGGCGAGCAGCGTGAAACCGGGGTAGCTGGACAGTGCCAGCTCGACGGCGGCCCCGCTGAAGGCGCGCCCGGCCACGGCGGAGTCGGTGTCCTTGACGGTGGCGTGCAGCAGCGCGCTCGCCTCCTCCTGCCCGTCCGCGTCGGGGTGGTCGGTGCGGGCGAGCCGCCACACCAGCTCCGTCGGGGGGCGCTTCAGCGACGCTTCGAGCTGCGCACGGGCCAGCGCGGCCTTCGCTTCGACGTCGAGTCCGGTGATCAGGAACGTCACGTCGTTGCGGAACCCGCCGAGCGAGTTCAGGCCGACCTTCAGCGTCGGCGGCGGCGCTTCGCCGCGCACACCGGTGATCCGCACCCGGTCGGGACCGTCGTCGGCCAGCACGATCGTGTCGAGGCGGGTGGTGACGTCGGGTCCCAGGTAGCGCGGGCCGTCCACTTCGTACAGCAGCTGCGCGGTGACCGTGCCGGTGGTGACGACGCCGCCGGTACCGGGGTGTTTGGTGATGACGCTGCTGCCGTCGGCGTGCACCTCGGCGATCGGGAACCCGGGCAGGCCGATGCGGTGCTCGGTGAAGAACGCGTAGTTGCCGCCGGTGGCCTGTGCGCCGCACTCGATCACGTGCCCGGCGGCCACGGCCCCGGCGAGGGCGTCGAAGTCGTCGCGCGCCCACCCGAAGTGCGCCGCGGCCGGGCCGACGACCAGCGACGCGTCGGTGACCCGGCCGGTGACCACGATGTCGGCCCCCTGCCGCAGGGCGTGCGCGATGCCCCACGCGCCGAGGTAGGCGTTGGCGGCCAGCGGCGCGCCGAGCCCCAGCTCGTCGGCGCGGCCGAGCAGGTCGTCGCCGGTGACGTGGGCGATGCGCGGGCTCAGGCCGAGCCGCCCGGCCAGCGTGCCGACCGCCTGGGCGAGTCCGGCCGGGTTGAGCCCGCCGGCGTTGGTGACGACGGTTACGCCGCGGTCCAGGACCGTGCCGAGGCACTGCTCCAGCTGCCGCAGGAACGTCTTGGCGTAGCCGGTGGCCGGGTCCTTCATCCGGTCGCGGGCGAGGATGAGCATGGTCAGCTCGGCGAGGTAGTCGCCGGTGAGCACGTCGATCGGGCCGCCTTCGAGCATCTCCCGCATCGCCGACGCCCGGTCGCCGTAGAACCCGGAGATGTTCGCGATCCGCAACGGCCCGCTCGCGCGCGCTCCGGTCGGGGAGTGCGACGACACGGTTCGCTCGCTCATGCGACGCCCTCCGCGGTGAACCGGCCGGGAGCGCGGCCGGTGCCGGGCGGTCCGGCGAAGGCCTGGGCGACGTCGAGCCAGCGGTCGGCGTCGGGCCCCTCGGCGCGTACGGCGAGGTCGGCGCGGTGCCGCCGCTGGGTGACCAGGAGGCAGAAGTCGAGCGCGGGGCCGGTGACGCGTTGCGCGGCGTCGTCGGGTCCCCAGGTCCACTCGTCACCGTCGGGACCGGTGAGCCGGACGTGGAACGGTGCGCTGGGCGCGTCGAGGCCGTGGGCGGCGAAGGCGAAGTCGCGGGCGCGTACGCCGATGTGGGCGACGTGGCGCAGCCGCCCGGTGGGCGGCCGGGTGACCCCGAAGGTGTCGGCCAGGTCCTGGCCGTGGGCCCAGGTCTCCATGATGCGTGCGGTGGCCATGGAGGCGGCGCTCATCGGCGGGCCGTACCAGGGCAGCCGGGTGCCGGGCGGAACGGCCGCGAGCGCGGCCCGCAGCTTGGCACGGGTCTCCCGCCAGCGGCCGAGCAGTTGTCCGGGTGGGAGCACGGCGAGCTGTTCGGCTCCGGCGTCGACGAAGCGCAGCGGGTCTGGTGAGTTCGCGATCTCCTGCAGTGCCTCGCCGAAAGCGTCGGGGTCGGCGGCGGCGAGCAGCGAGCGTTCGTCGGTCCACAGCAGATGCGCGATCTGGTGGGCGACGGTCCAGCCGGCGGCTGGAGTGGGCGCCGTCCACCGGTCCGGTGCCAGGTCGGCGACGAGCCGGTCGGCGTCGGCGCTCTCGGCGTCGAGATCGGCCAGCAGCGCCTCGAGTTCGGCCATCAGGGGTGCTCCCTCCAGTCCGCTCCACCCTTCCTCCGGGCCATAAAAAAGTCAAGCGTGCTTGATTTATTCTGCGCTATCCCACTTCTCGCGAGCGTTTAACAACTACACAGTTGTACAACTGTTGGGTTGTGTATAGGGTCGTGGTGTGACCGTGGTCGACGACGAACTAAGCCTGGTGTTCTCCGCGCTGGCGGACCCCACCCGGCGCGCGATCCTCGAACGCCTGGCCCTGGCCGACGCGACGGTGAACCAGCTGACCGAGCTGTTCGCGCTGACCCAGCAGGCGGTCTCCAAGCACCTCAAGGTGCTGGAACGCGCCCACCTGATCACCCGGACCCGCAGCGGCCAGGCCCGGCCCTGCGCCCTGGACACCGAACGCCTGGACACCGCCGTCGGCTGGATCGACCGGCACCGGCAAGTCTGGGCGGACCGACACGACCGGCTGGACGCGCACCTGGAAAACCTGCGCGCCCGGCAGCACCAGCACGAGGAGAAGGCACCATGACCGGCGAGCTCACCTATCGGCGCGTCCACCGCGCGACACCCGAGCTGCTGTTCGAATGCATGACCACACCCGAACACCTCGCCTGCTTCTGGGGTCCCACCGGCACGACCACCCCGGCCGAGAACATCACCGTCGACCTGCGGCCCGGCGGGGTCTTCGAGACGACCATGGTCAGCGACGCCGGCCACGGCTCGCACACCATGCGGGCCGTGTACGCCGAGGTGGAGCGGCCCGATCGCCTCGTCTGGGTCGAGGCCGACGTCGAGGGCGGCATGCGAACCACGGTCACCTTCACCGACCTCGGCGACGGCCGCACCGAGGTCGTCGTCCACCAGACCAACGTGCCCGAGGCGTACCTCGCGGCCCAGGCGCAGGCCGGGTTCGCCACCAGCCTCGACCGTTTCGACGTCTACGTGGCCGGCCTGTCCGGCCGACCCGAGTGAGGGAGCATCCCATGCCGACAGTCACCTCCGCCGACGGCACCACGATCGCCTACGAGCGCGCCGGCAGCGGCCCGGCGATCGTCCTCGTCGACGGCGCCATGTGCCACCGCACGGCGGGACCGATGGGGCCGCTCGCGGCCCTGCTGCAGAGCCGTTTCACCGTGTACACCTACGACCGGCGCGGCCGCGGCGAAAGCTCGGACACCCTGCCGTACGCGGTCGAGCGCGAAATCGAGGACCTGCGGGCGCTCATCGCCGTGGCGGGTGGCGAGGCCTTCGTGTACGCCATGTCCTCCGGCGGCGCGCTCACCCTGGCGACCGCGGCCGTCGAGCCCGGCATCACCGCGATCGCCCTGTACGAGCCCCCGTTCCTGGCCGAGGTCGAGGACGGCGCCCGGCTCGCCGCGTACACCGAGGGCCTGCGCGAACTGCTCGACGCCGGACGCGCCGTCGACGCGGTCGTGCTGTTCATGACCCACGTCGGCGTGCCCGAGCAGGTCATCGCCGGGATGCGGGCCAACCCGGGCTGGGCGGCTTCGGCCGCGGCGATCGGCCCGACGCTCGCCTACGACGATCAGCTGATGGCAGGCAGCCGCGTGCCACGCGAGCTCACCACGACGATCAGGGTCCCGGCGCTGGTGCTGGCCGGGTCGGCCAGCCCGTCGGCGCTCCAGCAGGCGGCGAAGGCCACCGCCGACGCGCTCCCCCGCGCCGAGCACCGCACCCTCGACGACCAGACCCACGACGTGGCCGCGCCGGCGCTCGCCCCGGTGCTGGCCGAGTTCTTCGGGGCCTGAGCCGCTCATATCGCCGCGCTGATCAGATCGGGTTCACGTACCGCCACTGGCCGCCCTCGCGCAGGAAGCGGCTGTGCTCCTCCAGCACGCCCGGCCGGCCGCCGTCGCGGTAGTGGGCCCGGAACAGCACGGTCCCCTCGGTGTCGAACATGCTCCCGCGGTCGGTGGCCAGCACCTCCAGCCCGGTGTAGCGCGGGCCGCCGGTCAGGTCCAGCTCCCGCGGCCGGGTGCTGGAGTGCCAGGTGCGCTGCAGGTATGCCGCGTCGCCGAGCGCGAATGCGCTGAACCGCGAACGCATCAGCTGCTCCGCGGTCGGGGCGTCGCCGCCGCGATGCCAGCGCCCGCAGCACTCGTCGTAGGGCAGGCCGGTCCCGCAGGGGCAGGCGGCGGGCTGCGGGTCGGGCTTCCTGCGTGCTCGTGCCATGGTCACCATGGTGGCCCATGGGTGTCCCGGCCTAACGCGGGACACCCATGGGCACATATTTGATCTTCTGAGGCGCCCGTCGGAGGATGGCGGCATGACGGTCGCGGAACTGGTCTGGGACATGGACGGCACGCTGCTCGACTCCACGATCGTGGTGCCGGCGGCCTTCGTGCGCGCGGCAGGACGCCTGGGTGGTCAGCCGGTGAGTCCGGCGCAGGCCGTCGCCGCGTACCCGCTGGGCACCCCCGAGGTGATCCTGGCGCACCTGGTCGGGCGGCCGCTCGGCCCGCACGAGACCGACCTCTACTACGAGGAACTGCTCGGCGCGCAGGTTGCCCCTTATCCGGGGATCGTCGAGGCGCTCACCGCCCTGCGGGCGCGGGGCCGGGCGGTGGCGGTGTTCACCGGCGCCAGCACCCGGGGCGCCCGGATGCTGCTCGACGCGGCCGGGCTGACCGTCGACGTGCTGATCGGCGGCGACCACGTGCGGCGGCCCAAGCCGGCCGGGGACGGCGTGCTGCTGGCCGCCGAGCGGCTGGGCGTCGTGCCGGGTGCGGTCGCGTACATCGGCGACTCCCCGCTGGACCTTCGTGCGGCCGCGGCGGCGGGCAGTGTCGGCGCGGCGGCCGCCTGGGGCCACCTGTACGACGCGCAGGAACCCGCCGACCGCACCCTGGCCCGGCCGGAGGCGGCCCTGGAACTGCTCGGCTGACTCAGCGGCCGTAGCGCAGGAGCGCGACGGCCAGGCAGATCAGCGCGACGGTGGTCACCACGGTGCGGACGTGGTTCCACCGCGACCACTTGGCCTCGTCGAACCGGGCTCGCACGCCCGCCAGGTCCGCGATCTCGTCCGGATCCCCGGCGGCCTTGAGCGCATTGTTCATCGGCACGTTGACGGCACCCGTGATGACGACGACCAGCAGGTACAGCACCAGCGCGGCGATGGTCCAGATCAGTGCCGGGCCGCCCGGCCCGAGCAGCAGCACCACGGACGCGGCCGTGAACACGAGCGCGCCGAGGAAGCCGCCGAGCATGAACCACGGGTTGATGATCGCCCGGTCGAGCGCCTGGAAGGCGCCGACGAACGTCCGGTCGTCGGCGCGCCGCAGGCCGGGCATGACGGTGTGGGAGTACAGGCCGAACACGCCCGCCATGATCCCCATCGTCACCGTCGCCCCGACCAGCACGACCATCCGCACAATGTCCACATCGCCCCCCTCGCCCACGTCCCGCCGCGATCCTATGTCCCACAACGCAACCGCAGCGCTGACCACCCTCCCCGTTTGCAGTTCCGGGGAAACTGCACGAATCAGTGCCTCCCCTCGTGCAGTTTCCCCGAAACTGCACGATGCAGCCGGCGCGCTCGCGCCGGCTGCCTCGGCGACATCGTCAACGCCATGGCCGCGGCCGATGCGGCGACCGTCGCACGCCACAACGCGGATTTCAGTCCTGGCTCTCGTCGGTCCGGTGCGGCATCACCGGCGCTGCGCCTGCCCCGTTGCCGTCTGCTGCGCGCAGCTCGGCGAGAGTGGCGGCAGTCCTATCCGGCGCGGTCGTCGAGCAGGCCGCCGAGCACGGCGCGGATGGTGCGTTCGAACAGGTCAGCGGTGGGCAGGCCGGGGGCGGTGCCGGTGAGCACCGACGTCAGGAGCGGGTGGCGGGCCGGGTCCATGGCACCGAAGTCGATGGCCGTGGGTGCGGCGGCGCTGCGGGCGAACAGCATGATCACACCGTTGAGCACGCCGACGGCTTCCATCTTCTGCAGCGGTGTCCGGTCCAGTGCCGCGATCGCCTGCAGGCAGTGCTCGAACCACCGCAAGGTGTTCGGTCCCGGCGCGGAGCCGGTGGGGACCGCATCGAGCAGCCAGGGCTGCGACACGTAGAGCGAGCGGGTGGCCTCGGCGAGCCGGACCAGTTCGCCGAGCCAGTCCTCACCGGAGCGGGGGGTGTGGACGAAGCCGGCCAGTGCGTTGTCGACCATGAGATCGAGCAGCTCGTCACGGGAGGCGACGTAGCGGTACAGCGTGCTGGCGGTGGTGTCCAACTCGGCCGAGACGGCGCGCATGGAGACGGCGGCGAGCCCACCCGCGGACGCCAGCCGGATCGCGGCCGCGGCGATGTCGGCGAGCCGGTACTCCGGCGAGGGACCGCGCGTCCCGCGCTGCGGTCTGGCCCAGATCGACGGGCCGCGCCCCTGCTGACCAACCGTCACCCCACCACTCTAACCGCGAACGACGTTCGCAATATAGGAGGGTCTCGGAGGCATGCGGGCCGTCGCTGGAAGACACGCGGCTTCGTGGCCAAGGGACTGCGGGAGGATCAATGTGCGGTTAGGGTGGGCGAGCCCGCCGCTCCGGGTGCACGACCACACACTTCGGGGAGGCGGTCTGTCATGTCCGAGTACGACGTCCTGGTGCTCGGCGGTGTCGGGGTGGACACCATCGTGCAGGTGCCGGAGCTGGCGGTGCCGCCGGGTGACTTCCTCCCCGTGCCGCCGATCCGCGACTACGTCGCGCACTCCGGCAACGGTGTCGCATTGGGCTTCCACGCGCTGGGCCTGCGCACCAAACTGGTCGACTTCCTCGGCGACGACATGCTCGGCGCGCTGGTGCTGGCCCGATACGCCGAGCTGGGCCTGGACTTCAGCCACGTCACCGCCCCGAACGGCACCCCGCGAGCGGTGAACCTGGTCGACAAGGCGGGCCGCCGGTTCTCGTTCTTCGACGGCCGCCACCCCCACGATCTGGTGCTGCCGCAGGACTTCTACCTGCCATACCTGCAGCGTGCGCGGCACGCCCACATCGCCGCGCCCCGGGCCGCGGGCGCGTTCGCCGACGCCCACCGGTTGGGCGTCACCACCTCGACCGACCTGCACGCGTGGGACGGCGAGCTCGACTGGGTGTGGCCCCTCGCCCGCGCCGCCGACCTGGTGTTCCTCAGCGCCGAGGCGGCGCCGGAGCGCATCGACGACATCATGCTCGCCGTACTAGGCAGCGGCCGGGCGCAGGTCGTCGTGGCGACCGAGGGCGCGGCCGGCTGCCGCGTCGCCACCCGGGACACCTCTGAGGTCCGCCGGTTTCCCGCGGTCGCCCCCGAGCGGCCCGTGGTCGACAGCAACGGCGCGGGCGACGGGTTCAGCACCGCGTTCATGAGCCGCTGGCTGACCGGGCGGCCGATCGAGGAATGCGTGCTGGCCGGGTCGGTCTCGGGCGCGTTCGCCTGCGGCGCGGCGGGCACCCACGAGGAGCTGATCACCGCCGAGCAGCTCGCCGCCGCCGTGGAGCGGACCAGAACGACTACTTGATCAACGATGCTGATGTCCCGCCCGCGGTCTCCGGTCGTTGGTCATGAGGACGGCCGGAGGCACGGAAGAGGGACGACATGTCGACATCGGTTCCCGGGGGCGTGCTCACGCTCGCCGACGACCTGACCGTGAGCCGGATGGGCTATGGCGCGATGCAGCTGGCCGGGCCGGGGGTGTGGGGGCCGCCCCGCGATCCCGCCGAAGCCGTCGCCGTGCTGCGCGAGGCGGTGGACCGGGGCGTCACCCACATCGACACCAGCGACTACTACGGGCCGTACACGGTCAACGAGCTGATCCGGCAGGCGCTGCACCCCTATCCGGCACAGCTGCGGATCGCGACGAAGGTCGGCGCCCGCCGCGCACCGGACAAGTCGTGGCCGACGGCGCTGTCGCGCGCGGAGCTGATCGACGCCGTGCACGACAACCTGCGCCGGCTCGGCGTGGACACGCTGGACGTGGTCAACCTGCGGATCGGTGGCACGGAGCGGCCGACGCCGGGGTCGCTCGCCGAGCCGTTCACCGTGCTCGCGGAGCTGCGCGAGCAGGGCCTGATCCGGCATCTGGGCGTGAGCGGTGTGTCATCGGAGCAGCTCACCGAGGCGCAGTCGATCGCGCCGGTGGTGTGTGTGCAGAACCTCTACAACGTGGCCCGCCGCGACGACGACGACCTGGTCGACCGCTGCGCGCGGGAGGGGATGGCGTTCACGCCGTTCTTCCCGCTGGGCGGGTTCACGCCACTGCAGTCGGGGGTGCTCGACGACATCGCGGCCCGGCTGGGTGCGACGCCGCACCAGGTGGCGCTGGCGTGGCTGCTGCAACGCTCCCCCACCATCCTGCTGATCCCGGGCACGTCGTCGCGGGAGCACCTGCGCGAGAACATCGCGGCGGCCGACCTGGACCTGCCCGCCGACGTGGTCGCCGAACTCGACGCCGTCGGCCGCTGAGCCCAGCCCCACCCGGCCGGTCAGGCCTGTGCCGGGTAGTCGGTGGAGACGGTGACGTCGGCCCACTTCTCCGCCTCGGCGGCGCGGGCGGCCGAGGACTCGCGGGCCCGGCTCAGCGCGTCGGAGCCGAGCAGCAGCCGCAGCGGCGGATCATCGGACCCGGCGATGTCGATGAGCACCTTGGCGGCGCGGACCGGGTCACCGGGTTCGACGTACTGCTCGCGGTATTTCAGCATCGCGCCGACCGACGGTTCGTAGTCCGGCCCGACCGGGGCCGCGAGCTGCGACGCCCCGCCGCTCCACTTGGTGCGGAACCCGCCGGGCTCCACGATGGTGACCTTCACCCCGAACGGCTTGACCTCGTTCGCCAGCACCTCGGAGTAGCCCTCCACACCGAACTTCGCGGTCTGGTATGCCCCGAGCCCCGGCGTGCCGCCGACCCGCCCGCCGATGGACGAGAACTGGATGACGTGCCCGTGCCGTTGCCCGCGCAGCACCGGCAGCGCGGCCTTGGTGACGTTCACGACGCCGAACAGGTTGGTCTCGATCTGGGCCCGGAAGTCCTCGTCGGACGTCTCCTCAAGTGACCCGGACACCGCGTAGCCGGCGTTGTTGACCACGATGTCGAGCCTGCCGAACGCGTCGACCGCGGCCTGCACGGCGGCGCGGGCCGCGGCGGGGTCGGTGACGTCGAGCGCCAGCGCACGGATCTGGTCGCCGTACTTGCGCACCAGGTCGTCGAGGGTTTCGGGCCGACGAGCGGTAGCGACGACGTTGTCGCCGTGCTCCAGCACGGCCCGGGTGAGTTCGTATCCGAAACCGCTGGAGGTTCCGGTGATGAGCCAGTTGTTCGCCATGGGAGTCCCCCTGTTGATCTCGTCGTGGCGGTGTCACGGTCAGCGTGGGGCCGAGTCCACCCAGGTCGGCACCAGGCCGACGAGGATGTCGACCAGGTCGTCGCGCGGGCACGGGTCGGCCGCGGTGAGCCAGTCCACGATCGCGGCCGCCAGGCCGTGGCCGAGGAACACGGCGGTCGTCGCCAGCTCGCCGCCGGGCCGCGCGATATGCAGGCGCTGGAAGTAGTAGCCGATGTTGTCGGCGAGCCGCCGCCCGAACCGTGCCGTCGCGGCCCCGCCCTCGGCCGAGCCGAAGACCGCCAGCAGTTCGGCGCGCTGCCCTTCGACCTGGTCTAGGATGTGCCCGAGGACGATCCGGGAGGCGTCCCGTCCGGTGGTCTCGCCGACCAGCCGGACCTGGACGTCCTGCTCGGAGATGGCCTGGAGGGCCTGTTCCAGGACGTACACGGCCAGGCTGCCGGTGGTGTCGAAGTGCGCGTAGAAGGAGGACCGGTTCAGGCCCGCCTCCGCCACGATCGAGCTGACCGACACCGGCGCGCCGGGGTGGCGTCCCGCGACGGCGGCGAACGCTTGGGCGAGCCGGGCTCGGGTGCGCACGGCCCTGGGATCGCGACTGTGCGTGCCCCACAGCTCGGCCCTGACAGCTGTTCCCACTCGGCCAGAATAACCAGCTCAGCCGACCTTCGCCAACAGATGTCGGAGAACTTCTGGTCCAGCATCGCCGCAGCCCGCAGGCGAGGGGCGGCAGGCCGCGCCCCGAGCCGACTGTCGTGACTGGACACGGCGATGCACAATTCTGCGGTGAACTCCAATCCCGTGATCGACAACAGCCATGAGGCAGAGCAGCGTCGGTGGGGATGGCTGGCCGGCCTGGTGGGTACGGCAGGCGGACTGTTCGGGGCGCTCGCGGCGCTGGTGACCCTGCAATCGCCGCTGGCGAAGATCAGTGCCGCGCTCGCCTGCTTCGCGGTGACCGGCGTGCTGTGGCAGGGGGTTCGCGACCGCACGCGCGGCCGGCTCGGCACCGCGATGATCGTCTGGCTGGTCGCCACGGGCGCGCTGCTGCTGGTCCTCATCACCACGCTCGCCGATCAGCGACCGCTCGCACCGGCCGGGTCCGCCCAGCCCTTGACGAAGAACAGCGAAACCCCCGTCGCGGGTGCCACCCTGGAACAGGCCGGGTCCGGGACTTCGGCGTCACCCACCCCGAGCCAGGCAAGCTCAGCCCCGGCAAGCGTCCTGCTCGCCGATCTGCACCCGGTGCGCGACCAGATGTACGGCTCGGAGCGGGTCTGGCGGGACCAGCCGGTCACCATCAACGGAACGGAGTTCACGACCGGCTTCATCTACGCCTACCCGCGATGCGGACATCTGCGGGAGTACGCTCTCAGCGCCCGGTACACGAGATTTCTCACGACGGTCGGCATCGACGACGACAGCCGATTCACCGAGCCCGGGGTGTTGCGCATCCTGGCCGACGGCAAACCGGTCAAGACGATCAAGGTCAAGCTGACCGAGCCCGTCGCGGTGGAGCTGGACGTCACCGGTGTCATCCGCCTCGGATTCGATATCGCCTGCCAGCCGGAGACCGCTGCCGACGTGGCACTGGGCGATCCCCGGCTGACGGAGAAGTAGCGGCGCCGCGCGGTAGTGTGCTGTTCAGCCCGGCGACCGGACCCGGCCCTGGGAACGCGCAGGCAGTCGTCCAGAACGGGAGTCTCGCGGCAATGGAGAAGCGCACGCTCGGCACCGGCGGCCTCGAGGTCTCGGCCCTCGGCCTCGGCTGCATGGGGATGAGCCAGAGCTACGGCCCGAACCCCGGCGACCGGCAGGACATGATCTCGCTGATCCGGACCGCCGTGGAGCGCGGGGTCACCTTCTTCGACACCGCGGAGGTGTACGGCCCGTTCGTCAACGAGGAGCTGGTCGGCGAGGCCCTGGCACCGTTCCGCGGTGAGGTCGTCATCGCGACCAAGTTCGGCTTCGCTTTCGACGACGACGGCCGCCAGACCGGGCTGTCCAGCCGGCCCGAGCACATCGGACAGGTCGCCGACGCGTCGCTGCGGCGGCTGCGGGTCGATGCGATCGACCTGTTCTACCAGCACCGCGTCGACCCGGATGTGCCGATCGAGGACGTCGCCGGGGCCGTCGGCGAGCTGATTCGAGCCGGCAAGGTCAGGCACTTCGGCCTGTCCGAGGCGGGCGCGCAGACGATCCGCCGTGCCCACGCCGTGCAGCCGGTCACCGCGCTGCAGAGCGAGTACTCGTTGTGGACACGCGGCCCGGAGGCCGAGATCCTGCCCACGCTGGCGGAGCTGGGCATCGGGTTCGTCCCGTTCAGCCCGCTCGGCAAGGGTTTCCTCACCGGCACGATCGACCAGAACACCGCGTTCACCGGCTCCGACATCCGTGCGGGCATCCCCCGCTTCACGGAGGACAACCGCAAGGCCAACCAGGCCCTGGTCGATCTGCTCGCGACCATCGCCGCGGGCAAGGGCGCGACGTCCGCGCAGATCGCGCTGGCCTGGCTGCTGGCCCGGCAGCCGTGGATCGTGCCGATCCCCGGCACGCGCCGGGTCGAGCGCCTCGCCGAGAACATGGGCGCCGCCGACGTGCACCTGAGTCCCGCCGACCTCGCCGAGATCGAGCAGGCCACCAAGCAGATCGAGGTCGTGGGTGCCCGCTACCCCGAGCATATGGAGCGCATGACCGGCCTCTGAGTCTCGGCACCCGACCGGTTCAGTCCGTGGTCGGGCGCCGGTTCTTCACAAGTGCGCGGCGATCCGTCCGTCACGCAGGTGCTCCGTCAGATCGATGCGGGCGATGCTCACGGGCAGTATTGGATGTGCAGTTCGCCGTAGGGTCGCCGCAGCTGCGGAAAGCGGTGGGCGACGCCCATCGGGATCTCGGCGCAGCAGTGCGCGTCCGGCGTCTGTGCGAGGTACGCCGGGCTGTCCTCGGCGAGTTCGCGGACCTGCGCGGCTTGCAGCTCGTACGCCTCCCGGCTGCCGGTCAGCACCAGGGTGTCGGCGGCGACCGACCACAGCAGGTGGTCACGGTATTCCTGGTGCCAGGTCCGGTGATGGTCGGCGACCGGGCGGCTCGGCCACGCCTCGGCGGGCAGGGTGACGGTGTGCGGCCTGCCCGCGCCCAGCCGGGTGCGGACCTCCTTCCACCGTGAGGGTGGGAACGCCAGGCTGTGGTGCAGCAGCACCAGATCCAGCGGTCGTCCCCAGTCGCACGGGTCGGCCGCGGCCGCCGCCCGCAACGGAAGGTAGACGATGGTGTGCGGCGACCGGGCGGCCAGCCCCCAGGCCATGGCGAACATCGCCGCCGAGTGCTTGTCCACGCAGAGCTGCGCGCCGAGGCGACCCTCCCGGAGACCGGCGAACGCCGGCGGCCGGGCGGAGCGGACGACCCGGTAGCGGTGCTCCCCGAGCCGGACCGTGCTCACCAGCACCGGCCACTCACGTTCGGCCAGGCGTGTCACCACCTCGTCACCGCTGCCCGACTCTCGTTACGCCATTTCGCACGGCAGAATCATGGGTGGCGTCCGTGGCCCGCGGCAACCGACTTTCCCGCCGCAGGTCAAGTGGCCGGAGGCGGTCACCACCCTTCCGAATGAAGAGTGTTTGCCCGATATCGACTTTATACGCGGATACACCATAGATTTCGGGTATGGCTACTGAGATGCAGCTCCGCAAATTGGACAAGGCCTTCGGCCACCTCGACCACGACCGCAGCGGCTTCGTCGAGCAGCAGGACCTCACCAATCTCGGCGTACGCCTGCTGGCGGAGTTCGGCACCGCACACGACGCGCCGAAGGCGCAGCGGATCGCCGAGGACTTCTCCACGTTCTGGCAGGAGCTGGCCAAGGCGCTGGACGTCGACCACGACCAGCGGCTCAGCCCGCAGGAGTGGCGGCAGGGCATGACCGCGGCGTTCGTACACGGCGACGCCTTCGACCGCAGCTTCCGCCCCGGCGCCCTCGCGGTGCTGCACCTGGCCGACACCGACGACGACGGACGGGTCAGCCGGGACGAGTTCGCCACCATGCAGCGCGCGTTCGGCACACCGGTCGGCGAGATCAACCTCGCCTTCGACAAGCTCGACGCCGACGAGGACGGCTACCTCACCATCGAGGAACTCATGCTCGGCGTACGCCAGTTCTACATCGGAGCCGACGAGACCGCCCCCGGCAACTGGTTCTTCGGCCGGGTCTGAACGAGGGCACCGTCCGCAGGGCATGGATCGGGCCTGCCGCAGCAAGCGATGCTGTGGCAGGCCCGCATGACGTGCACGGCCCGCACTCGTCCGGCCACGGCCGAGCCGCGGATCAGACCTGGTCGAGCAGGAGGCCGCTCGGGCCGTAGCCGATCTTCCAGTCCTCGTAGACGCCGATCTCCTGGCAGGCCTCGCAGCGCAGGGCGACGTACACCCAGCGGACGTCGTCGGACTCGCCGTCCTCGTACAGGGAGAAGCCCGCCGCCGCGGCGAACGCCTCGTGCCCGCAGGCGCAGGCGCAGACCTCGATCTCCTCGTCGTCGTCCCAGTACTCGGCGCTGTCGGCGATGAACCCGTGCACGCCGCAGGACACGCAGGTGCGGCGCACCGAACCCTCGTCCTCGGCCATGACGGCGACCTCGAACGACCGGCCGCCGCACTGCCGGCACACGCACCCGCGCACCTCGTGCACCGGATGGGCGTCCTCCTCCGGCAGCAGCAGGAACTCCTTCAGCTCCTCGAACGCGGCCTCGTGCGCCGTCGCGGCAGATCCGGTCATGTTGCCTCCCTGAGCCGTGACGCGTCACCCGCGCCCACCGCGTGGATCATGCCGGTGCCCCCTGACGCGACGCCGGGCGGGTTCCGTACAAGGCGATCCGGCACCGGCGGCCCGAAAATGGACCGTGGCGACAAGGTCGCCTTTTGTATCGTGTGCGCCATGTCCGAGCAGCCCGAGATCACCGGCGACTTCGAGATCCACCTGACCGTGCACGACTACGGGTCGAGCCGCCTGGCTGAGTTCGCCGCCCGGCATGGGCTCAAATACGTGCACGTCGTGCTGGACCGCGGGATCACCCGCTCCCAGCCCATGCTGACGCTGGCCGGGACCGGTTCCCTGGCCGACCAGCACTCGCTCGCCGGAAACTGGGCCAAGCAGCTGCGCGACGTGGGCCTGCACCCGGCGCGGACGAAGATCGAGGCCGCGCCCTGGTGCACGGGCGTGCCCGCCACGGATGCCGAGGCGGCGGCCGAGCCTGCCGGGCGCTACTTCGAGCACCACGTCAAGCTGCTGCTGCCCGCCGAGGACGTGGCGGCCCTGCTGGCCGTCGCCGCCGTCGGCGAACAGCACGGCGCCCGGCTGTCGCGCAACGCGCGCCGCGTCCGCGCGGACGGCCGACAGGAGCGCTTCCTGACCCAGCGCTGCCACGGCGTCGGCCGAGAGTCCGCGCGGTACCTGCTCGACCGGCTCGTCGCGGCGCTGCGCGAGGCCTCCTGGGAGATCGCCTCGGTCGAGCAGGAGTACGTCGTGTACGACGACCACCTGTCCCTCGACGCGGACTGGCTGGTGGAGCACCCGGTGCCCGAACACCGGCGGCGATGGGAGGACCAGCGGCGGGTCGCCCCGGCCGGTGCGGCGGGATACCCCGCCACCTGTCGCCCCTTGCCCGACACCCCCGGCATGTCCCAGCGTGCGGCGTTCGACCCGGCGCTGAAGCAGCATGCGAACGCCTACCGGGCGGGCGAGCCGGAGTTCGCCGATCGCGGCGCGTGGCGGCAGTGGACGCGGGCCCGGCGGACCGCGATGGCGCACCTGCTCAACGCCGTGCTGCGCACGCCATGGGCCGGGCAGCTCGTGCTGCGCGGCAGCGTCACCATGTCCGCCTGGTTCGGCGGCGACGCGCGCGAGCCGGGCGACGTCGACTTCGTGGTCGAGCCGTTCTCCATGGCCAGCAGGAGCCCGGAGGCCACCGCGATGCTGGACGGCATCGTGGCCGAGCTGCGGGAACGGCCCGGCGCGGGTCTCGACCCGGAGCAGGTCAAGGTCGAGGAGATCTGGACCTACGAGCGGGCCGACGGACGCCGCCTGGTCATCCCGTTCACCGCGCCGGGCGTGCCGGGCGGATCAGTGCAGGTCGACTTCGTGTTCAACGAGCACCTGCCGATCGAGCCGGTCGCGGTGCTGCTGGACGGCGTCGACGTCGCGATGCGGGCCGCGTCGCCCGCGCTGTCGCTGGCGTGGAAGCTGATGTGGCTGGCCACCGACCGGTACCCGCAGGGCAAGGACCTCTACGACGCGGTCCTGCTCGCCGAGCACACCGCGGTGGACCTGGCGCTGGTCCGCGACCTGATGCGGCCCGAGCTGCGCGAGGAGGCGGACGCCTTCACCGCGGGATCCGTGCTGGAGTGGGACGTGGACTGGGAGAACTTCACCGACGAGTACCCGTCGGTCGCCGGCGACGGCGAGGTCTGGAAACGACGGCTGGCCCTGGCCCTGCACCGAAACTGGTTCGGCGGCGCGTGACCGCGTGGGCCACGGCAAAAGCCGTGGCGGCAGAAGAAGGCACGGCGCTACCGTCCACCCGTGACCTACCTGAGCCCGCTGGCGTACCTGCTGGGGATCGAGGGCGCGGCTCTGCTGCGCGGGATCCGCGAGGGCAACGCCGACCAGGCCTTCGTCGAGGCCCGAATCGCCGAGATCCGGGCCCTGCTGGACTCCCCTGACCTGGCCCGGGCCGGCGGCGTCACGGCCGTGCCCGGCGGCATCAGCACGGCCGAGGTGTACCGGGACTGGGCCGCGACCTACGACCAGCCCGGCAACGGCATGATCGAGCTGGAGGAGCCGATCGTCCGCCGCATCCTGGACGGGCTGCCCGTCGGCGTCGCCCTCGACGCCGCCTGTGGCACCGGCCGGCACGCGGCCTACCTGAGCGCGCTCGGCCATCGGGTCGTCGGCGTCGACGCGTCCGCCGAGATGCTCGCGATCGCCCGCGAGCGCCTGCCGGAGGCCGAGTTCCACCAGGCGGGGCTGGACCGGATCCCGCTGCCTGACGACGCCGTGGACACCGTCGTGTGCGCCTTGGCGCTGGCCCACGTGCCGGACCTCGGCCAGGTGCTGGCCGAGTTCGCGCGGGTGCTGCGTCCGGGCGGGCACCTGGTCGTCTCCGACTCGCACCTGCTGCTGTCATACCTGCGGCCCACCGGGCCACGGCCGCCGGGCCACGAGGGACGACCGAGCATCCTCGCCGAGTATCACCGGCCGCTGAGCGCCTACCTCGCCGCGGCGCTGCCGCTGGGTTTCCAGGTGCGCCACTGCGAGGAGCCCACCCGGCCGCCCTCCATCACCCGCGGGCTCGACACACGGCCGACGGACATGTCCTGGGACCTGTTGACCTGGTGCCCCGAGGCGGCGGAGGCGGCCCACCGGGGCAGCCCGGTCGTGGTGATCTGGCACTTCCAGCTTCAGGACACGGCGAGCGCCTGACCCGGGTGAGGAGGTCCGGCGGCAAGTCGTCCGGACCGGTCACCGTCTGCGCAGGTCGTGCGCGTTCGCCCAGGCCATGCGCAGCTTCGCGGGGCGGCCGTTCAGCCGTCCGGGCACACCGCCCGGTTCGGCCGCGTACGCCCGCTCGATCGGGCTCCCGCCGTGCGCGACGTAGAACGCCTGCGCGGCGGTGTTCTGCTCCAGGGTCCAGAGGTACAGCCCGCCGGTCCTGCCCCGCTCCGCCACGACCTGCGCCGCCCGGGTCATCAGGGCGGAGCCGATCCCGCCGCGCCGCAGCGCGTTCGTGACGTGCAGGTTCTCGATGAACGAACCCCAGCGAACGTCGTCGTCCAGGACCACGTGCACGAACCCGACGGGCTCGTCGTCGACGTCGGCCACGATCGTGACCTGATCCGGCTTCGGCGACCGCAGGCGTTCCGACCAGACCGCGAGCCGGTCGGCCACGAGGTCTCCGTCGAGGAACGTATCGGCGAACGCGCCCCGGTAGTGGCGGCGCCAGCTGTCCGCGTGCAGCGTCGCGACGGCCTCCGCGTCAGCGGCCGACGCCGTCCGCAGATCCACTGCTGATCCCATCCCGACCACTCCCCCGAAGATTGCCGCCGTTCATGCTACGGCGGCGCGGCTCGGGGCATGGCCCTCGCCGGGGCGGTGGCGGTCGACGAGGCCCTGCCGCGGTCGCCCGTGCCTCGTTCAGCCCGCAGCCGGATGCGACTGATCGGCCTCGTCGAGCAGGGCGGCGAGCTCGGCCGGGGCGCGCATGCGCCACGCGTCGGTGACGAGTTCGGTGAGCCGGGCGACGTCCACCCGGGGCAGCCGCAGCATCACCAGCGGGAACCCGTCGTAGCCGGGCGTGGTGAAGAACAGGTCGGGCTCGCCGAGCAGCAGGGCCTGCTTCTCCGCCTCGTCGCCGACGTACAGCACCGCGACGTCGGTACGGATGACGCGGGGTCTGCCCGGCCGGCGCTCCGGGTAGGACCAGACGAAGCCCTTGTTCGCGACCCGGAAGTCGAAGCCCTCGCTGTCGATCTCGGTCACCTCGGGCAGGGCCAGCGCCAGCCGGCGCACGTCGTCCGCGTCAGCCACCGGTGCGCCCTTCGGCCGCCGTCTTCCGCATACGCACAGGCTACCGGGCTCAGCGCAGCGTGCGGTCCAGGGTGTAGCGGCGCTGGAGCAGCATCGCGACGACCATCAGCACCGCCGGGACGACGCCGAAGCCGAGGCGGATCATCGTGTGCGCGGACTCGGACTGCACGACCTCGGTGCCGGCGCTGCTGGCGGCGAAGCCGCCGATGGCCAGGCAGGCCGCGTACACGTACGGGCCGAGCGCGCCGCCGGTGGCCTCGGCCGCGGTCCACACGCCGGTGTAGGTGCCGGCACGGGTGGTGCCGTCGGCGCCGCTCGCGCGGATCACGTCGGGCATCATCGAGAACGGCAGCAGCTGCATCGCGGCGAACGCGACGCCGAGCACCGCGACCGCGCCGATCAGCACGGGCAGGCCCGCGGCGCTGCCGAAGGCGAGCACGACCGAGCCCGCCACGAACGCGCCCTGGGCGATGAGCAGGCCGGGCTGCTTGCCGATGCGCCGGGCGACGACGACCCAGACCGGGGTGGCGATGAGCGCGGGCGCGACGAACGCGGCGACCAGCACCGTGGTCAGGCCGGGGCGGCCGAGCTCGTATTCGGCGAAGTAGGGCACGGCGGCCAGGACCAGGTGGCTGGTGGTGGACATGGCCAGGTAGGAGCCGACGAGCCAGCGGAACTGCGGGTCGCGCAGCGCGACCAGCAGGGTACGCAGGCCAGGCTTGCCGTGCCCGGCGCTCACCGGGCTCGGGGCGGCCGCGGTCAGCCGCCGCACACCGCCGATGCCGATCAGCATGGTGACCAGCATCGACGCGCCGAGCACCAGACCCATCAGGGCGTAGCCGGAGCGGGTCGGGTCCTCCTTGCCCGCGATCATCGGCGCGAGCACGCCGCTGAGCAGGATGCCGACGGTGAGCACGACCATCCGGAAGCCCATCAGGCGGGTGCGCTCGTGGTAGCCGATGGCGAGGTCTGCGGGCGTGGACAGGTAGGGCACCTGGTAGGCGGCGAACAGCAGGTTGCCCGCGATGAAGGCGACGGCGACCCAGCCGGCGGCGGAGTTGCCGATCAGGCCGCCGGGCACCAGGAACAGGGCGGCGAAGGCCAGCGGCAGGCCGCAGCCGAGCATCATCAGGATGCGGCGGTGACCGCGGCGGGCCAGGTCGGCGTCGGAGAGGTGGCCCACCCACGGGTGCAGCAGCACGTCGGCGATCTTGGGCAGCAGCAGCACGAATCCGGCGACCAGCGGCGCGACGGCGAGCACGTCGGTGAGGAAGTAGAGCAGCAGCAGGCCGGGTACGGTGACCCAGGTGCCCATGCCCAGTGACCCGCTCGCGAAGGCCAGCATGCCGCCGCGGGGTAGCCGCGCCGCCTCGTCCATACCCTCTCCTCGCCTGTCCGCGGGTGTAATCCAACGTTTGCTGGATAGTAGGGCACGATGGAACGCATGACTACACCCCGACGGGGACCGGGCCGCCCCCGACGCGCCGACCAGCGCGCCACGCCCGACGTGATCATCGAGGCGGCGGCAGGCCTGTTCGCGCGACGCGGCTTCGACGCGGTCGGCATGCGCGAGGTCGCCGCGGCCTGCGGCGTGGACGTCGCTACCGTGCACCACCACATGGGCACCAAGGCCGCGCTGTACGAGTGCTGCTTCGCGCGGGTGTTCGCGGCCGAGAGCGAGGCTCTGACCAGGGCTGTCGCCACCGCCCGGGAGGGCCTGTCCGCCGGACCCGGCCCGGCGCTGGCCGGGCTGCACGAGCTGGTCGACGTGTTCATCGACTTCCTAGAGGACCGCCCCGAGGTCACCGGACTGTGGCTGCGCCGCTGGCTGGAGCCCGACCGGCACGCCGAACTCGACGCCCGCTACAGCGAGCCGCTCTACCAGGCGGTCGAGCAGGTGCTGGCCGAGGCCGACGCGGCCGGGGTGCTCAGCGAGCCGCAGCCGCACCTGGCCGTACGCAGCCTGGTCTGGTCCGTGCACGCGCACGTCGTGGGCCTGCTGTCCGGCGCGAACGGAGCCCGCCAGCGCCGCGAGTTCCGCGCCTTCGCCCACCGCTGGCTGGACCGCATGTACCCGCCCCCGGCCTGACCGCCTTGATCGCTCGACTTGCCAGGCAAGTGGGCGAAAGCCCGCCCATGATTCGCACACCTGCCCGGCAAGCCGAGCGATCACGGGCGGCGGGCGCTTGACGCGGGGGCCCCTGCCGACGCAATATCCAACGGACGTTGGATATTGGGGAGGGTACGCATGACGCCACGTGTCGCCGTGATCGGCGCCGGGCCGGCCGGGCTGGCCACGCTGAAGGCACTGGCCGACCGCGGCGTGCCCGCCGTCGCCTTCGACGCCGCGGCACAGGTCGGCGGCCTGTGGGTGTACGGCGCACCGCACTCCTCCGCATACCGCACGCTGCACCTGAACACCTCGCGCACCCGCACCGAGTTCGCCGACCTGCCCATGCCCGCGGACTGGCCCGACTACCCCGACCACACCAGCATCGCCGGCTACCTGCACGACTACGCCCAGCGCTTCGGCCTGCTCGACACGGTGCGGCTGCGGCACACGGTCACCGAGGCGGCCCGCGACGGCGCAGGCTGGCGCGTCACCGCACTCGGCCCCGACGGCGCCACCACCGTGCACGTCGAGGCAGTCGTGGTGGCCAACGGGCACAACAGCCGCCCCAGGCTGCCCTCCCCCGCCTATCCGGGCGAGCTCGGCGTCGAACAGCTGCACAGCCACGACTACCGCGGTCCCGAGCAGCTCGCCGGGCGGCGGGTGCTGGTCGTCGGCGGCGGCAACTCGGCCATGGACATCGCCGTCGACGCCTCCCACGTCGCGCCGCGCACCCTGTTGTCGCTGCGCCGCGGCGTCTGGATCGTGCCCAAGCACCTGCTCGGCAAGCCCTCGGACACGCTCAACGGGGCGCTGGCCAAGCGCCTGCCCTGGCGGCTGCGCCAGCGCATCAGCCAGACCATGCTGCGCTTCGCCGTCGGCCGGCCCGCCGCGTACGGCCTGCCCGCCCCGGAACACGGCTTCCTGCAGGACCACCCGACCCTGTCGGACTCGCTGCTGTCGCGCATCACCCACGGCGAGATCGCCGTCCGGCCCGCGATCTCGCGCTTCGACGGCGACCGCGTCCACTTCGCCGACGGCACGGCCGACGAGATCGACCTGGTCGTCTGGTGCACCGGCTACGACATCGACCTGCCGTTCCTCGACCCGGCGCTGCTCGGCGACGGCGCGGACCGGCTGCCGCTCTACCGGCACGTGTTCCACCAACAGGCCCCCGGCCTGATGTTCGTCGGCCTGATGCAGTCCACCGGCTCCGCCCTGCCCGTGGTCGAGGCCCAGGCCCGGCTGGCCGCCGCCCACCTGGCCGGGCAGTACAACCTGCCCGACGCCGCCGGGCAGACCGCCGACATCGCCGCCGAGCAGCGCGCCGCCCGCGACCGCTGGGGCGAGCGCCGCCCCGCCATGCGCATCGACTTCGACGCCTACCTCGCGCTCGCCGCGAAGGAACTGACCGACGGCGCCTCCCGCGCCCGCCGCGGCCAGGGCGTCACCTGGACCCGCAAGGCGACCGTCCGATGAGCACACTCGTCGCCGACCGGCCTGCACGCAGCCTCACCGGACCGGCACACCGCCCGATGAACGTCGTAGGCGGCGACTACAGGGAGATCACCCGATGAGGACCCTCCACGGCAAGCGCGTCATCGTCACCGGCGCGAACGGCACCTTCGGCCGCCTGCTGTGCGCGCGGCTGGAACTCGCCGGAGCCCGCGTGGCCGGCATCGACCTGCGCGCGGACACCGTCGGCACCACCCCCGTCATCGCCTGCGACCTGACCGACGGCGCCGCGGTGCCCGGCGCGGTCGCGCAGGCCGTGGACACCCTCGGCGGGCTCGACCTGCTGATCAACAATGCCGGGGTCGGCGGTCCCGCGCCCGCCGAGCTGCCGCCCGGCGATGCCGCCCGCCGCCAGCTCGAGGTCAACCTGATCGCGGCCTGGCACACCACCGCCGCGGCCGTGCCCGCGCTGGAGCGCAGCCGGGGCCGGATCGTGTTCGTGTCCAGCCGGATGGCCCTGCTGCCGCTGCCACTGGCCGCCGCGTACGGCGTCAGCAAGCGTGCCCTGGTCGCCTACGCCGACGCCCTGCGGCTGGAGGTCGGCTCCCACATCGGCGTCAGCGTCGTCTACCCGAGCATGGTCGCGTCCCCGATCCACGACGCCTCCGCCGAGGCGGGCCTGTCCCTGCAGGGCGTCTCCCGGTACGAGCCCGCCGAGGGCGTCGTCGCCGCGATCCTCGGCGCCGCCACCGCGCGCAGGGCCCCCCGCGACGTCGCCACCACCGGCCGCGGCCGCATCGAGCTGTTCCTGGCCCGCCACCTGCCCTCGGTGGCCGCCGCGATCGTGCGCCGCACCATCACCGCCCGCCTCGCCGCCGGCGACCTCGACCAGGCCCCCCTCGCCGCCGGCATGCGCCGCCGCGCCGGCCGCTGACCCCGCCCGCCTCCCCCGCCTGGCGCGACTCTGCGAGATTCGCGCCTTCCGGAGAGCCCACGGGCCGCAACTCCGTGAAAGTTGCGGCCCGTGGCCCGGTTCGGCGGCGTTCGGCCGCCTGGCGGTGGTCAGAGGCCGGAGTGGAGGGCGGTCATGAGGGTGCCGGTGGCGGTGTCCCCGGACATCTCCCAGATCATGCCGCCGAGCAGGTTCTTCTGTTTGAGCCAGGCCGTCTTCTGCGCGATCGACCAGGCGTCGTCGAAGCTCCACCACTGGCCGCCCGCGCCGGTGTAGCAGTAGCTGGAGACCGACTGCACGTCGTGGTACACCGTGCAGCCGGGCACACCCGACAGCAGGTTGGCGTACCCCCTGGTCCCGGCTTCTTCGGCGAACTGGCCGGGCGCCGCGCCGGTCGCGGTCTGCCACTCGCCGTTGACGCCGCCCGCCGCGACGCCCTGCCAGCCGCGCCCGTAGAAGGCCACCCCGATGGTGAGCCGTCGCGGACTGACCCCGGCGTCCAGATAGGTCTGGATCGCCTTGTCCACGCTGAATTCGAACGAGTAGGGGTCCTGCGGGTCGCGGTACAGGTTGGCCTGGTGGCCGGTGCGGTTGGGCTCCCACGAGTTGTCCGAGCCCGAGCCGTGGAAGTCGTAGCCCTGCACGTTCGCGAAGTCCATCGACGCGAATACGCCGGTCGGGCTGATGTCCCAGCCGGCGGCGACCTTCGCCGGGTCGGCCGGGGTGAACGCGGTGAGCAGGTACCGCTTGCCGGTGGTGGCGGTCAGCGTGTCAAGCTGCCGCCGGAACTCGGCACACAGCGCGGTGTTGTTGGCCTTGTCGGCCGGGCTGACGTGGTTGCCCGGGTGGCCTTCCGAGCCCGGCCACTCCCAGTCGAGGTCGATGCCGTCGAAGATGTTGGCGGCGCTGCCCGGCCCGCCCGCCGCGTTGTAGGTCGGCAGGTTGCCCTTGATATAGATGTCGATGCAGGACCTGACGAACTTCTCCCGCGACGCGGGCGTGGCCGCGACGTCGGAGAAGTACTTCGAGTAGGTCCAGCCGCCGATCGAGATGAGCACCTTGAGGTGCGGGTGCTTGGCCTTGAGCTTGCGCAGCTGGTTGAAGTTGCCGCGCAGCGGCTCCCAGCCGGTGTCGGCGACCCCGTCGACGGACTGCGATGCGGCCATCGGGCGGCCGTAGTCGGCGTCGGCGTCACCAGCGCCCGTGCCCTGGTCCGGGTCCTGCGGGTTGGCGGTGGTGCCGCGGGTGACGCCCTGCAGGCAGGTCAGGTTGACCGGGTCGATGTTGGCGAAGGCGTAGTTGAGGTGGGTCAGCTTGGCCGCCGCGCCACTGGTGTCGAGGTTGCGCACGAAGTACTGCCGGCCGTAGATGCCCCACTGCACGAAGTAGCCGACCTTCGCGTAGTTGCCCGCGCCGACGACGTCGTCGGTGGTGACGGTGACGGCGTTGGTGGCGGCGGAGGGGTTGTCGTAGGTGTCGCGGGCCTTGACCGTGAAGGCGTACGCCGTCATCGGCGACAGCCCGCCGACCACCGCGGTCAGGCCGGTGACGCTGGCCCGCAGGGTCGTGCCGGTGTATACGTCGTAGCCGGCGATGCCGTTGGCGTCGGTCGCGGCGTTCCAGGCGAGGGTCACCGAGGTGGCGGTCTTCGCCGTCGAGCGCAGGTTGCCGGGCACGGTCGGCGGCGTGGTGTCGTTCGCCGGGTTCAGCGTCGTGGCGCTGACGGGCGCGCTGACCGCGGACAGGTTGCCGCGGGTGTCGCGCGCCCGCACGATGAAGGTGTAGCCGGTGTTCGGGTTCAGCCCGGTGACCACCGCGCCGGTGGTGGCGCTGGCGGCCACGACCGTGCTGCCGGACAGCACGTCGTAGCCGGCGATCGGGAAGTCCGTCACCGCGGCGGCGGTCCAGGACAGCGCGACGGTGCGCGTGGTGCGGCCGGTGACGGTCACCCCGGTGGGCGTGCCCGGGGCCCGGTCGGCACTGCCGTCGCACTTGTTGCCGTTGATCCGGCAGTTCAGCGGGGCCGCGCCGGTGCCGTACGCGATGAACCAGGGGCTGTAGGGCTCGGTGTTCGCACCGGCGGCGACCGTGCCGTTGTAGTGGGCGTTGACGACGGTGACGTGGCTGCCGGACTGGCTGGCCGTGCCGTTGTAGAAGTTGCTCATGGTCACGCCCGCCGGCAGGTCGAACTCCAGGGTCCAGCCGGTGATCGCGGCACCGGTGGGGTTCGTGACGACGAACTTGTCCATGAACCACGATCCGTTGTTCGCGCTGGAGAACGTGGCGGTGAGCCCCGCCGGTGCCGCCGCGGCGACGCCGGGCAGCGTCAGCGTCGCACCGGTGACGGCTATGACGAGGATTGCGGCAAGGGAGCGGATCTTGCGCATGTGCCCTCCTGTTATTAGGAAACTTTCCTAATACTGGCCCCGAGGAACGGCGCGGTCAATGCCACATTTGCATTTCTCTATGTGCATGGGTGCAGCTGTACCACGCCGCTCCCGGGCCCCAGCTACCTGGTCTTGCCGTCGAGCCGCGGCCGCGCCGCCCCCTCGACCTCGGTGCAGATGCCGAAGACGCGGGCGTGGCCGGTCCAGCCGTTGACCCGGCCGCGGTTGTTGCTGATCTGCACCCGCGCGCCCGCGGCGTCCACCGCCGACACCAGGTGCAGGTAGACCGCGCCCGCGACGCGGGCCAGCACGATGTCGCCGACCTGGACCGCCGCCGGGTTCACCGGCGCGACCGTCACCAGGTCCCGGCTGCGGATCAGCGGCACCATCGAGTTGCCGGAGGGCCGGAACCGCACGGTCGCTCCCGCGACCACCCGCGTGGCGACACTGTCGAGCATTCCCATGGCCCACAGGATGCACGGCCGCACCGCACGCGGGCCACCGAATTGACTTCGCCGTGGTGGGTGCCCGTGACGGCGGGTGGCGGTACGCGCCATGTGGATCCATCGAAGTGTGTGCCCGGCGCGGCTGGAGGTGGGCGTGGCCCGCGCCTACGGTGACGCCACCCCTGCTACCGGAAGGAGTCGGTCATGTCACGACGTGCCCGCGCCGGCCTCGCGGCGATCGCCGCGCTGCTGGTCGTTTTCGGATCCGCCGCACCTGCCGCCGCCGCGACGCCGTACACGGTGCCGCCCGTCGCCGGCACCCTGAAGACCTACAACATCTCCAGCGTGTACCTCGCCGGCGTCTCCTCCGGCGGATACATGGCGACTCAGCTGCACGTGGCCTACTCGGGCCGGATCAAGGGTGCGGCCGTGTTCGCCGCCGGGCCCTACTACTGCGCGCAGTACAACGCGAGCCGGGCGCTCTACGCGTGCGGCGACAATCTCTGGTCGACCCAGCTGAGCAGCCTCGAGTCGTACACCTCGCTGTGGTCGGGCTACGGCTGGATCGATCCGCCGTCACAGCTGTCCGGCGACCCGGTGTACGTCTTCCACGGCAGCAACGACAGCACCGTGCAGAAGTCGGTCACCGACGACCTGGTCGGCTACTACCAGCACTTCGGCGCGAGCGTGTCCTACAACTCGGGCAGCTCGGCCGGGCACGCCTGGGTCACGCCGTACGGCACGGGCGGCTGCACGGCCACCGCGTCGCCGTTTCTCAACGACTGCGGCACCGACCCGCAGAACGCCATGTTCGCCAAGCTCTACGGCTCGGTGAGCGCCCGCAACACCGGCCCGCTCACCGGGTCGCTGATCCGCTTCGACCAGAACACGTTCGCGGTCAACGGGTTCGCGGCCGGGCTGAGCATGGGCGGCAGCGGTTTCGCGTACGTGCCGAGCAGCTGCGCGGCCGGCCAGAGCTGCCGCCTGCTGGTCGCCCTGCACGGCTGCGCGCAGGGCTACGACGCGGTCGGCACGGCGTTCGTCGACCGCGCCAACCTGAACCAGTACGCCGACACCAACAGGACCGTCGTCCTGTACCCCCAGGCCACCGCCTCCGGCGTCAACCCCTACGGCTGCTGGGACTGGTGGGGCTACCTCGGCTACACCAACTACCCCATCAAAGGCGGCCGCCAACTGGAAACCATCATGAACATGATCCGCCGCCTCGACGGCTGACCTGTTCCCTGTCGCAACTCTTGAACCGTCGCGGTCTCCGGGCTCCCCGGAGACCGCGACTCTCTGCGAGTTGCGGCAAGGGGGTGGTCAGGTGAGCAGGACTCGGAGGAGGAGGGCGGCTTCGGGGTCGATGAGGGTGCGCATGTCGATGAGGGCCTGGTCGGCGCCGCCGGCGACGCCCATGAACTTGCGCAGGTGCTGGAGGCGGCCGCGGGCCTCCTGGGCGGCGTGGTCGTCGCGGTCGGCGAGCCGCAGCAGGCCCGCCTCGACGCGCGCCACGCCGCGGACCACGACCAGGGCCGGGTGGTCGGGCAGGTTGACGCGGTCGAAGTTCACGCCGCGGAAGTCGACATCGTCGAACGCGGTCACACCGCGCATGTCGACGTCCTGCATCGGGTTGGGGGCCAGATCGCGCTCGGGTTCGAGCACGCGGCCGTCGAACACGACCTCGCGCAGCACCCCGGCGAACCGGCAGCGGACCAGGCTGGCCTGCCAGAAGTTGGTGCATTCGAGCTGCGCGTGGGCGAAGTCCACGTCGGTGAACGCCGCGACGCCGCAGCCCAGCCGGGACAGGTCGGCGTGGCGGAAGTCGACGGCACGCAGCCGGTTGCCGCGACCGGCATACCAGCCGCCGACCGACGAGCGCGCCAGGTCTGCGGCGAGGAACGAGGTGTCGCTGACGTCGGTGGCCCACATCCGCAGGCCGACGCAGTGCGCGCCGTCGAACAGGCTGTTGTCGACGACGCAGCCGAACAGCCGCAGCCGCGGCAGGTGCGCACCCCGCAGGTCGAGGTCGACCAGGCGGGCGCGCTGGAACTCCAGCGTCGCCGCGACGTCGGAGAACTCGAAGGTGAACGTCATCCCGCCGGCCTGCCGGGTCGCGCTGTCCGGCTCGGCGGCACGGGGCTCGGGTGCACCCAGCCCACGCAGGTCCCAGCGGCCGTCGATGCGGTCCAGGGCCAGGCCGTCGAGGCGCTCCCCCGCCCGCAGGCGGCGGATGACCTCGGACTGCAACTCCGGCCCGCCGGACACGAGCCAGCGCTCGACGAGCGCCTCATCGTTGAGCATGCGGACCCCTCGTATCGACAACGCCGCATGACGAGCCGCTCGGGGCGCAGCTCAACGGGTCGTTGGCGATCAAAACTAGGACGCCGGGCCCGGCAACTCAACAGGTCGCCGCCCGAGATGTCCGATACGTCCGACCGCGTTACCGAACCTTGACCCGACGACGGATCTTCACCGCAGCAGCGGTAGGTCGTGACCGACGGTGACGCCGCGGGCGAGGACCGCCATGGCCGAGGTCACCGCCGCCGTCAGCGTGTCCCGGCGCGCGGGATTGGCCTCCCCCGTTGCGACCAAGCCCGCGAGGGTCGAGCGCCGCGGCGGGACCCGGCGGCGCCCGACCGAACGCCGGTTCCCCGCAGGGGATGATGCTGGACCGCGCCGCCGCGGTCGAGGCTATTCGGCCACCGCCGAAACATGCTGCACACGGGCGTGGGGACGGCGGCCGCAGCCGACGCCCCCACGCGGGTGGTACGAGATCAGCGCGCCTGGAGCGCGTCCAGCGCCACCGCCATCGCCACGACCAGGCGGCGGTCGATGGCCGGGTCGTGGATCTCGACGGTGTACTTGTCGCGCACCAGCGCGAACTTCTTCACCACGGAGAACACCGGCTGGCCGTCGCGCACGAAGTCGAAGTGGTACGGCCAGAAGGTCAGGTCGGCGAAGCGGCGCAGCAGCGCGATGGGCAGGCTGCGCTCCTGGCCGGTGATGCGGGCGCCACCGGCGGGCTCCACGTGCCAGGTCGAACGCAGCAGCGACTTCGCGAAGTCCTTCTTGAACAGACCGATCGGAGCGCCGTTCTCGTCGGTGACGTCGTACGTCGCGCCGAGGTCGATCACGCTGCGGGCCTTGAACGCGGCGAACACGCCGGTCTTGCTGTCGTCGCGGTACAGCGTGACCTGCTCCTTGAAGGCCATGCGCTTCTGCTCGACGAACGCCAGCTGCGTGCCGGGGGTGCCGTCGGGCTGCACCGACGTGACCTCGTACCGGTTGATCATCATGGTGAAGCGCTGCTTGATGAACAGCGTCTGCTGAGCCTGCAGGGTGGCCAGATCCACGAGGGGGGTTCCTTCGTCCGGGGGTGAACGCGAAACATGAACTGTCCGCGAGGCGACAGTGTGTCACGGCGGCACCAGACCGAACGCGCAGCCGGGTGGCGCTCCCGACGACGCACCAGGTGGGACGCGGCTACGACCGCGCCCCACCTGCCCCCGTTGCGCCGTCAGCCGTGCCGCACCGGCAGCTCCTTCGGGCCGTCCGGGGTGAACGCGACGACCTTCGTGATCTCGGAGAAGTCGTAGGACTCCTGGCCCGCTCCCGTCAGCAGATACCACTCGCCGTCGACCTGCGCCTCGCGCACCACGCCACCCGGGAAGTGGACCTCGACCCGGGTGACGCCCGCCGGCGCACGGCCGAAGGTGTACGCCGCCGCCGGCTCGGACCCGAACGCCGACGAAGCGTTGCTCAACCGGCCCGCCGGGTGCGACGGCCGCATCGTGGTGGTCAGGTCGGACAGGCCGACCTGCACCGCATGCTGCTCGGCGCCCAGCCAGCACGCGGTGCTGCCACTGTCGTCGGCGTACATCAGCAACCGCAGCCGCCCCGGGACCGGCTCCACCTCGAAGCGCAGCGGCGGCAGCTCCGTCAGCCCCGCCTGGGCGAGTTCCCCGGCGGCGTAATCGGCGCAGCGCCCCTGCGCCGTGGTCGCGCTGCTGGTGGGCCGGGGCGGCTTGCCCTGCACCGGGGCCGAAGGCGCCGGCACCGCGGGTTCCTCGTGCGACGGCGGGGCGGCCAGCAGCAGGAAGGCCGCGCCGAGCATGACCACCCCGACCACCACCGCCGCGGCGAGCGCCAGCACCACGATCGGCCGCTGCCTCGGACGGGCCCCGAGGATCCGGGCCAGCGGCACGGTGAGGTGCGTGTCCCGGTGCGCCGCGCGGACCAGCTCCGCGAGGCGCTCGTCGTCCAGTTCCGCCATCACAACTCCTCCCGGACCAGCGAGCCGTCGCCCGTCGCGACGGCGAGTCGGGTGCGCAGGGTCGCCAGCGCACGGTGCAGGTGGACGTGCACGGTGGCCGCGCCGATGCGCAGCGTCCGTCCCGTCTCCTCGGCCGACAGGTCCGCCAGCAGCCGCAGCGCCACCACCTGGCGCTGCCGGGTGGGTAGCGCCATGACCAGGCCACGAAGTCGCGCGTCCAGCCCGCCCGGACCACGGTCGGCCACGCCGCCGACGTCGGGCGGGTCGCCCGGCAGTTCCCGGCGCAGCCGCCGCCACCAGGACCGCTGCTCGTTCAGCGCGGTGCGCAGCACCCAGGCCGTCGGGTTGGGATGTGCCCGCACGGTTTCCCAGCGGGCGTACGCCCTGGTGAACGCCTCCGCGACGGCGTCCTCGGCACCGGGCTGCCCGCGGGTGGCGACCAGGAGCGCCCGGTAGACGGCGTCCTTGCGCGCCGCATAGAACTCGCCGAAATCGTCCATCGACACCACCTGTAGCCGGGGAAGGGAACTCTCGCATGGACTACGCGCGGCACCCGGTCCGGCCTTTACCCGCCCCGTCCACGCCATGGGACAGCAGGGAAAGGGCCTGGATGCGACACTTGCCCGCTGAGATCAACGGGAAGGGGCCAGGTGCGCGAAGAGATCCTGTGCGGAGTGGCGGCCAACCACGGGGCGCCTGTCGACGTGCTGCTGCGCCTGCTGGCCACCGAGGCACAGGCATGCTGGGACGTCCTGTGTACGGAACGCGACCTGCCTGAGGAACTCCTCGACGCGGTCCTGGCCCACCCGGACCGCCGCGTGCGCAAGCGCATCGCCGACAACCCCCACCTCGGCCCGGGGCAGCGAGCGCGTCTCATCGACCACCCGGATCCGATGACCGCCGTCGCCGTCATCCGCGATCCACGGCAGTGGCCCGCCGGGACCAGTCCGCGGCCCCTGCCAGACGACGTCATCCGGCGGCTGCTCGGCACCCCTCACCCGCTGCTGTCCCCCGGCGAGCTGCTGGACGAGCTGACATTCACGCTCTTCGGACGGCAGGCCTGCGAGGTCGCGGCGACCCATCCGCTGCCCGTGATCCGTGCTGCGGCATGCGGATACCGGCGTGCCCTGTCAGACGAGCGGTGGCTCGCCCTCCAGCGCGATCCCGACCAGCAGGTGCGTGCGGCCGCCGCCGACGTGATCGCCTACCACGCGCAGGTGATGGAGCCCGCCGACCTGCCGCCGTATCGCGGCCACTATCACTGGCAACTGCTGCAGCTCGGGCGCCTTTCGCGGGCGCTGCTGGACCATCTGATCGCCCACGGCGACGAGCGCGATCTCCAATTCCTGGCGTACAACCCCCAACTGCCACCGGACGTGGTGGAGATGCTGATGTCCCATCCGGACACAGGTGTCCGCTGCACCTCCGCCGACCGCGACGATCTGACCGCCGATCAGCTGAAACGCCTCACCGTCGACGACGACGAGTCGGTGCGGATCGCGGTGTCGACGCATCCCGGGCTCAGCGAGTCCCAGCGCGCGGCGATCGCCGTCGACCGCTGGCCGCAGGACTCCTTCAACCGGATCAAGCCGGGGCTGGTACCGGAACTCACGGTCAGTATCGCCCACGCCTACTCGGTGAATCCGCTGCTGCGCCGCCGCGCCGCGAGCGACACCCGGCTGCCGCAGGCCGTCGCCGTCCGGCTGGCCCAGGACCCGGATCAGGGCGTACGCGTCCGGCTCGCGCTCCGCCACCCGGCCCCACCGCCCGCGCTGCTGCTACGCAGCTACCTGGAGTACGACGGACCGGACCGGCTGCACCTGACGACCCGGCCCGGCTTCCCGGTCACCGGGCTCGCCCGATTCGCCCGCGACCCGGACCCCTCGGTGCGGCTACTGGCACTGCTCGACCCCGAGGTGCCGCCGGAACTGGTCGACCGGTTCGTCTCCGATCCGGACAGTCAGGTGACCGCAGCTGCCGCGGCGCATCCGCGCCTTCCCGCCGACCGCCTGCGCGAGCTGCTCGGGACCGGCCTGGCGCGCCACGCCGCCGCGAATCCCGCACTCGACGCCGCCGCGCTGCACGAACTGCTGGACGGGGCGGGAGTCCCCGCGGCGACGCGCTGACCCCGCGCCGCAGATCCACAGCTCGGGCACGCGGTAGCGCACCGTCCTCTCAACCCGGTGGACGTGTGCCGCTGCCGTCAACCGGCCCGCGCGCGGCGATCTCGCCGAGCGCGGGCCGGCCGGGCTCGGTCAGCCGCGCCGCCACTTCTGGTTGGCGCCGCCGGTGCAGTCCCAGGTCGACAGCGGGGTGCCGGTGCCGCCCCAGCCGGTGACGTCCACGCACTTGTTGGCCTGCGGGTTCACCAGGTCACCCGCGCCGGTGAGCACGAACTGCTGGGCCGGGTTGCCGCTGCAACCGACGATCTGGATCGCCGCGCCGGGTGCGGTGGAGCCCCAGGCGACGTCCATGCACAGGCCGTTGACGGTGCGGATGGTGCCGTCGCCGGGGAAGTTCCAGTTCTGCGCGTTGGTGCCGTTGCAGTCCCACAGTTGCAGGCGCTGGCCGTCGACGAAGTTGGAGTTCGGCACGTCGATGCACTTGTCCTGCCAGCCGATGATCCGGCTCGTCGAACCGCCACCCCCGGTCGTGGTGAGGCTGAGCCCGTACGCGCCGAGGATCTCGTTGACGGGCTGGTAGAACGTGGTGCCGCCGGTGGAGCAGTTGCCCGAGCCGCCGGAGGTGACGCCCTGGGCCTGGTTGCCGCTCATCCACGCACCGCCGGAGTCGCCGCCCTCGGCGCAGGCCGTGGTCTGGGTGAGGCCGTAGACGGTCCGGCCGTCCGAGTAGTTGACGGTGACGTTCTTGGCCTGGACGACGCCGCAGCGCCAGCCGGTGGTGCGCCCGGAACGGCAGATCGACGCGCCGATCGCGGCCTCCTGCGACCCGGCGACGGCGACGTTGCCGCCGGCATAGTTGTTGACCCACGGCCGCGGGGTCCAGTTGGCGTTGGTACGCACCCAGGCGTAGTCGTTGCCGGGGAACGACGAGCCGGCGAAGGTGCCCTGGCTGACGTTGTTGTAGCCGAGGGTGGGGCTGCCGGTGCCGCCGCAGTGCCCGGCGGTGACGAAGCCGCCGTTGTTGACCGAGAAGCCGATCGAGCACAGCGTGTTGCCGTTGATCACGTACTGGTCGCCGCCGCGGATGTCGTACAGCGGGCTCGGAGCCTGGCTGGTGACGACCCGCACCTGGGCGGCGGACAGGCCGCTGGCGGCGACGAACCGGCGCGCGGCGGCGGGGGTCGCGGCGCTCACGGTGACGGTGTTGGCGGCCACGTCGACGTACCAGCCGTGCACGTCGCGGCCGGCCGCGGCGGCCTTGCCGTCGAGCCGCGCCTTGACGGCGTCGAGCTGCTGCTGGCTGCGGTCCACGCGGACGGGCAGCGCGCCCGCCGCGCGGGCCAGGGCGGCGGCGGCCTCGTCGAGGGCACCGGCCTTGAGCCGGCCGTCCTCGGGCGAATACCAGGCGCCGGCGAAGCGGCTGCCGAGGCGGGTGCGCACGTCGCGTTCGACGACGGGCGCGGCGGCTTCGTGCGCCTGGCGGATGCGGGCCTGGTCGGCGGTCAGGCCCAGGTCGCGTTGCAGCGCCTGCTCCATGCCGAGGGCGGGGTCGGGGGTGGGGGCGGCGTAGGCGGGTGCGGGGGCGATCAGCGCCACGGCGAGCACCGCCGCGCTGGTCAGCGCAGTGAGTCTCACGTCGAGTCCTTCAGGGGTAGGACGGATTAGGGCGTGAGAGCGCTCTCAAGAAACAGACTTTACTGTGGACCGTTCTGAAGTCAATAGATGCTGATGTATTACTCTGCGTGCGCGACCAGCACACCGCACACAGTGATCGCCCGACCTGCCGGGCACATGGGCGAAAGCGCGTTCATGATTCGCACAGGTGCCAGGCAAGTCGGGCGATCAAGCAGCAGCGCGAGATCAGGGATCAGGGAAGGACTCGCGGGCGAGGGCGAAGATCTCGTCCGGCGCGGCGGCGTCGTCGGCGGAGGTGACGGCGTCGGTGGCGGCCACCGCGATCGCCGCCAGGCGACGCAACTCCTCGGCCGGCACCTGTCCGCGGAGGGCGTCGAACTCCTCTTCCTCCTCCAGCTCGCCGTGCTCGATCACGGCGTCGCGCAGGTTGGCCAGCTTCTCGGCGAAGTCGTCGTGCCCCAGCCCGAGCTCGTACAGCTCCAGCAGGTCCTGCTCGGCCTGGTCCTCCTCCTCGGTGCGGGCGTCCACCACGACGTCGCCGTCGGACAGGCGCGCCCGCGCCAGCGGATGCACCAGCAGCTGCTCGATGCTCTCGTGCACCGCGAGCAGGCGCACCAGCTCGGCGAACAGGTCCCGGCGGCGCGCGCCGCGCTCGCCCTCCAGCTCGTCGAACAGGTCGCCGAGCTGCTGATGCTGGACCATCAGCAGGTCGATCACGTCGCCGGGGTCGTAGGGCAGCGGCGCCGGGTCGGCCGCGGCGGGCACCCGCTTGGCCGGGCGCGGCGCTTTCGGCACCCGCGAGCTGGGCGCCTGATCGCCGGGCGGCACCACGCTCTTCTTGCCCGTGGCGACCTTCGCGATCGGGCGGGCCCGCTGGTCGGAGTGCATGGTCTTGACCAGCTCGCGGACCAGCTCGTCCTTGTGCATCTGCGAGGTCCCCGGCACGCCCGCCTCCCGCAGCAGCGCGCGCAGCTCCTGCACCTTCATCCGGTACACGTCGCGCTCGGTGCGGCCAGGCTGCTTCGCCTGGGCGTCGCCGGCCGTCTCGTCGTCCGCCGGCTCGCGCTGGGACATCCCGCGTCACCTCACAAAGTCCGTTTCGTCACCATAGTGACCGAACCTGCGGAGCCGCGGGCCGAAACGGCCTCATGACCGGCCTTCGAGTCGCCGCGCACCCCCGGGGGACGCCGACACTCATCGGCCCGGCCGGCGGCTACCGGCCCAGGTCGCCGGAGCGGTAGTGGCGGCGGCAGAGCACCTGGTAGCGGACCTCGGACTGGTCGGCGGCGGCGGTATCGCCGATGACGACCTGCTCGCCCTCGCGGGCCACCGCGCCGTCGACGATGCGCGCGTTGAGCAGGCCCTCGCGGCCGCACCAGCACAGCACCTCGACCTGCAGCCGGTTCACCTCGTCGGCCAGCTCGAACAGCCGCTGCGCGGCCGGGAACAGGAACGAGCGGAAGTCCGAGGCCAGGCCGAAGGCGTACACGTCGACGTCGTAGGAGTCGACCAGGTCGGCCAGCTGCTCGATCTGCTCGACGGTGTAGAAGCACGCCTCGTCGCAGATCAGGTAGTCGATGCGGGCGCCGTCGCCCCACTCCTTGCGCACCAGCGCGATGAGGTCCATGTCATCGGTGACCTCGACCGCGGCGTGGGCCAGCCCGATCCGGGTGGTGACCTGCGGGCCCATCGACCGGTCGTTGCGGGTCAGCACGAGGCCGCGGCGGCCCTGGCGGCCGTGGTTGTGATCCATCTGCAGGGCCAGGGTCGACTTGCCGCAGTCCATCGGGCCCCAGAAGAACTTCAACGCGGCACCGTGGCGCAGTCGGCCGTCCCCCGCGGACTGGCAGTGCGCCGGGGCGATGGTGGGTTCGTCAGCAGCGGTCACGGTGGGGCAGCCTAGTGGCTGCCCCACCGTCTGTGGGAATCCAAAGATGCGAGTCGAGCGCTACAGGCGTGTCGGCGGTGTGTTGCCCGCCGCTACGATCGCCCTTCGCATGGGCACGGCCAGCAGCAGGAAGAAGCCGATCACGAAGAAGATCAGCAGTGACACCAGGCCGACCCGGTAGCTGTTGGTCAGCTCGAAGACCAGCGCGAACGCCAGCGGGCCGAGCCAGCTGGTGCCCTTGTCGGAGATCTCGAAGAAGCCGAAGTACTCGGCCTCCTTGCCCTTGGGGATGAGCAGGCTGAACAGCGATCTGCTCAGCGCCTGGCTACCGCCGAGCACCAGGCCGATGCACGCGCCGAGGATCATGAACGGCACCGCCTCGCCGGTGGGCAGGCTGAACGCGCCGATGATCACACCGGTCCACAGCACCAGGCTGATCAGCACGGTCTTCCAGGCACCGATGCGCCCGGCGAGGAAGCCCAGGCCCAGCGCACCGCCGAAGGCGAGGAACTGCACCAGCAGCACGGTGATGACCAGCACAGACTGGCCGAGCTTGAGCTCCTGGTCGGCGTAGGTGCTGGACAGGTTGATGACGGTCTGGATGCCGTCGTTGTAGATCAGGTACGCACCGAGGAAGAACAGCGTCAGCGGGTACGCCTTCAGACCCTTGATGGTGTGGCCGAGCTGCTTGAAACCGCCGGTCAGCACGTTGCCGTGGGCGACGCCCTCCAGCGGCGGTCGGTCCCGCAGCCGGCGCAGCGGCAGCAGGGTGAACACGCCCCACCAGATGCCCGCCGAGGCCATGCTGGCCCGCACCACGATGCTCGTGCCGTACTTCGCCTCCAGCAGCGTCAGCGCCACCAGGTTGAGCAGGAGCAGCAGGCCGCCGCCGAGGTAACCGAACGCCCAGCCGCGACTGGACACCTTGTCGCGGTCCTCCTCCGGGCACAGCTGCGGCAGGAAGGAGTTGTAGACCACGATGCTGGCCGCGAACGCCATCGTCGCGACGATGGTGAGCAGCGCGCCGAGCAGGATCGCCCCGCCGGTCACGAAGAACATGCAGGTGGTGGCGGTCGCGCCGACGTACGCGAAGATGGCGAGCATGCGGCGCTTGTGCGCGGAGCGGTCGGCGATCGCGCCGACGACCGGCAGCAGCAGCACGTTGAGCACGACCGAGATGGTGACGACCGCCGGATACACCGAGCCGGCCTTCAGCGTCATGCCGAACAGGTGTACCGGGGCGCTGATGCACGGGTCGATGTTGTCGGCCGTGTTCGGGTCGACGCAGCCGGAGGCGGTCTTGGCGACCGCGGTCAGGTACGGCCCGAGGAAGACCGCGACCAGGGTGGTGGAGAAGGCCGAGTTCGCCCAGTCGTAGAAGTACCAGCCGACCCGCTCACGTTTGGTGCTCTCGCCGTAGCCCTCGGCCGGCGCGGGGGGTGCGCTGACATCAGCGGTCATGCTTGGTCCTTCCAAAGGCCACGGTGCGTGAAAACTTCCCGTAACACGTCGATGCGATCGGTCATGATGCCATCCACACCGAGATCAAGTAACCCCTCCATCACGGCAGGATCGTCGACCGTCCACACGTGCACCTGAAGCCCGAGGGCGTGCGCGTGGGCCACGAACCGCCGGTCCACCAGCCGCACCGCGCCGAAACGGATCGGCACCTGCGCCGCGACCGCCGACGGCGGCAGCACGATCCGCCGCCGCATCCGCGAGGCCAGCCACAGCCGGGCGGTCTCCCGCTGGGCCAGCGAGGTGGCGTACGCCGGACCGGCGAGCGCCCGCGCCCGCTGCAACCGCACGTCGGAGAACGATGCGAGCAGCACCTGTTCCGGAGTGGCGCGCTCGTGCACCGCGGTCACGGTCGGCGCGACGGCCGCGTCGGACTTGATGTCGATGTTGAACCGGATCTCCGGCCAGGCGTCGAGGACCTCGTCGAGCCGCGGCACCGCGGCCGCCCCGCCGACCCGCACCGTCTTCAGGTCCGCCCAGGTCATCGTGGCGACCGCCTGCGGGTCGCCGGCGACGCGGCGCAGGTTGGCGTCGTGCAGCACCACCGCCACCCCGTCACGGGTGGCGTGCACATCGGTCTCGACGTACCGGTAGCCGGCTTTCACCGCCCGGTCGAAGGCGTCGGCGGTGTTCTCGTCGCCTTCCGCAGCGCCACCCCGATGGGCGAAGGCGAGCGGCGGCGCGGCGAGATACGGATGGGGGTGACCCTGCGGCGTCTCCATCTGGGAAAGCTTGCCACTGCCGGGTGCGGATGGATGGCCCGCGTACTGACCGCTCGCCAACAACGGGCGACATCGGTGAGAATGTCCGCACCACCGCGTCGAAACAAATCGATCTTTCCGGGGACGTTGATGTCTTGAAGGGGTGCTCAGGTGGACGACGACCCTGTGGACTGGCTGCGACAGCTTTCCCCGGTCCAGCGTGCGCTGCTGGACCGGCTGGCTGACGGCGCGACGATAGCCGCGGCGGCCGCCGCGGAGTACCTGTCGTTGCGTACGGCCAACCGTCGCATCGCCGACCTACGCCAGGAGCTGGGCCTGGCCACCACCCGCGAACTGGTGGCCGCGTACCGCTCCCAGCGGGGGTAGCGGCCCTCAGCGCGCGGTGCGCGGCCTGGCGCGGCGGGTCTCGGTGGGGCGGGACGGGTCGACGAAGCGCGGGGCGTCAGGTTCGTCGGCGCGCAGCGGGGCCAGCTCGATCGCGATCGCGTCGATGATGCGGTCGGCGATGCGCTGTGCCGCGCCCGGCCGGGCCTCCTCTATGCCGGACAGGTCGACCCGCGGGCCGACGTGCACCCGCACCCGCGGCCGCCGGCGCAGCGAGCGCCAGATCATCGGCCACATGCCGGTGGGCGCCGCGTACGGGATGACCTCGTGACTGCCCCAGATCGCGACCGGGATGACCGGGGCGCCGGTGGCCAGCACCAGGCGGCCGACGCCGGTGCGGCCGCGTTCGGGCCACATCGCCGGGTCGAGGCCGATGCGCCCTTCCGGGTAGATCATCAGCATGGCGCCCTCGTCGAGCGCGGTGACGCTGTCCGTGACGGCGTTGCCGGCGGTCGGCTCGCCGCGGTCGACCTGGATGTGGCCCTGCCAGCGCATCAGCGGCCCGATCACCGGGGTCCGGAACAGGCCCGCGTTCGCCATGATCCTCGGGTGTACACCGAGGCGCCGGAACGCCGCCGCGACCGCGATCGGGTCGAACGGGCTGATGTGGTTCGCGGCGAGGATGAGCGACCCGCGCCGGGCCTGCTCGGGGATGTCCCCGGTGACCTCCAGGCGCGTCAGCAGGCGCACCACGCCTTCGGCGAGCAGCATCGCGAAACGCAGCAGCGGGGGCGGGGACCAGCTAGTCGACGGGCTCACGGTCCACGATCCTGCCATGCGGCGTCGACGGCCCGCGGGCTTGTTCGACCCAGGGTCCGCGAAGTCCTCTTTCCGCGCCCCGACGTGTGCGTACGGCCGGCGAAAGGCATCCCTCCGGCCCGCCCCGCACACTGCCACGTCGCGCGGTGCCGTTCGGCGCTGCGGCGCTACCGTTCGCCGCCACGGCACTGACACGCATTCACCGCCGCCACTACACTCGCGGATCGGGAGCAACGACCGTCCACCGGGGTGGACGGCCTGATCCGACTGCCGAGGGCGCACCGGGCCGAGCCCGCGTGGCGGCAGCGACCTCGACGCACCTGCCGTCCCGCGGCCTACGCGGCCGGGACGCGCGTCTCTCCTCCGGCAAGGAGCAAGCTCCATGACCCCACGCAGAGCCCTGCACGCCCTGTGGCTCGCCGTCGTCCCCCTCATCGCCGCGGTGATCCTCACCGTCGCCTCACCCGCCGCCGCGGCGACCCTCACCGAGGTCACCGGCTTCGGCGCCAACCCCGGCAGCCTGCGCATGTTCCTGTACGTCCCGAACACCGTCGCGCCCCGGCCGGGCCTGCTGGTCGCGGTGCACTGGTGCCACGGCGACGGTCCCGCGATGTACAACGGCTCCGACTACGCCCGGCTCGCCGACCAGTACGGCTTCATCGTGGTCTACCCGTCGGTGACCCGCAGCGACGGCTGCTTCGACGTCGCGTCGGCCGCCACGCTCACGCACAACGGCGGCGGCGACTCGCTGAGCATCGTCTCGATGACGAAGTACGTGCAGCAGACCCACAACGCCGACCCGGCCCGCACCTACGTCACCGGCGTCTCCTCCGGCGGCATGATGACCAACGTCTTGCTCGGCGCGTACCCGGACGTCTACCGGGCCGGCTCGGCCTTCGCCGGGGTGCCGTTCGGCTGCTTCGCCGGGACGGAGAGCTGGCACAGCGCCTGCGCCCAGGGACAGGTCGGCAAGACCCCGCAGCAGTGGGGCGACCTGGTCCGCAACGCCTACCCCGGCTACACCGGCGCGCGGCCGCGGATGCAGCTGTGGCACGGCGTCAACGACGAGGTGCTGTCGTACGTCAACTTCGGCGAGGCGATCGAGCAGTGGACCAACGTGCACGGGCTGAGCCAGACGCCGACCTCGACGGACACCCCGCAGGCGGGCTGGACCCGCACCCGCTACGCCAACGGCTCCGGGCAGGTGCTGGTCGAGGCCGTCAGCATGGCCAACACGCCGCACAACCTGCCGGTGCAGTACGGCGCGGCGGTCGCCTTCTTCGGCCTGAACACCACGACCAGCCCGTCGGCGAGCCCGTCCACGCCGCCGTCGCCCAGTGCGTCGGCCTCACCGTCGGTGTCTCCCTCGCCGTCACGGCCGCCGTCGCCGAGCGCGTCGGCCTCGCCAAGCGTCCCGCCGTCGCCGAGCGCATCCCCTCCGGCACCGGGCGGCTGCACGGCGGTGTTCACCGTGAGCAATGCCTGGACCGGCGGGTTCGTCGCCACGGTGCGGGTCACCGCGGGCAGCGCTGGGATCAACGGCTGGCGCGTCGCGCTGGCGCTGCCGTCCGGAACGACCGTGGTCAACGGCTGGAACGGGCAGTTCACCGGGACGACCGGCACGGTCCAGGTGAGCAACCTGGGCTACAACGGCAAGCTGGCCGAGGGCGCTTACACGGAGTTCGGCTTCCAGGCCAACGGTGCGCCCGCCGGCACCACGGTGACCTGCACGGCACTGTGACCCCGCCAAGGCGCGTGCAGCCCGGGACGGGTTTTTCCACCAGGACGCATACGCCGCACAGCGGCATGCCCGCCGGGCGGGACCGGCGCTGATCACGCGCAAGAAGAAGCGGGGTGGCCGTCACGGCCACCCCGCTTCCGTGAAACCTCAGGCGCCGGCCGCGCCCAGCTCCGCGAGCTTGGCCTCGAGCTCGGCCAGCTCGGCACGCAGCTTCAGCGCGTGCGCCTCGGCCTCGGCCCGCTCGGCGCCCAGGATCTGCTCCACGGCCTCCTGCACACCCGGCACGTCCAGCATCGACACCATCTTCAGCGCCTCCTGCGCCTTGATGATGTAGGGCTTGGCGAGCGCCTTGGTGCCCTGGACCGCGCCGACCGTCCACTCGCCCTCGGTGTAGGCCAGCGTCACGGTCAGCCCGGCCGGCGGCTTCACCTTGGGGCCCTTGCCGGCGGCGGGCTTGCGCGGGGCGGGCGCCACGGCGGGCGTCTCCTGTTCGGACACCTCGGGATTTACGGACACGGGTCGCTCCTGACGGCCAGGCTTCTCACGGATGATCATAAACTCGGGCTCGGGCGGGGCGACAGGCTCCGGAACCGGCTCGGGCGTGGGCCTGCGGCCCGTGGCGCCCTTGGGCGGGATGGTGAGATCGCCCGGCGCGAACGGCAGCACGTCGCTGCCGAACTTCACCATGATCCATTCATCGTGGGTGGCCGGGTCGTCGAGCTGCACGACCTGCCCCAGCTGGCCCGCGATCTGGCCGGCCGCCTCGGTGAACATGACCCTGGGCCGCTTGCCGGACGCAAGCGTCTCCTGGATCTGCGTCAACTCCTGAGTCGACAGTCCCGCCATAACCGCGCTCCCACACCCTCGCCGAACACATGTTTGATACGCATGTTCTATCAGAGCCCACCGACAACAGCGGCACTGACACCATGCGGAAAGTGGGGACATCTTCGCAGCACCGGTCCGTCCCGCGCACCGGGTGTGTCGGCGGTGACAGTGTCACGGCCTGTCACGCCCGCTTCGCGGTTGCTCTAATGGACCGATGGGGATCATCATCGTGACCGGCGGCAGCCGCGGCATAGGCGCTGCCACCTGCGTAAAGCTCGCCGCAGCGGGACATGACGTCGTCGTCGGCTACCGCGGCGACGCCGACGCGGCGGCAGAAGTCGTCGCGAAGGTGGCGGCGGCCGGACGGCGGGCGATCGCGGTGCGCGTCGACGTGTCCGACGGCACTCAGGTGCGCGAGCTGTTCGACCGTACGCAGGCCGAACTCGGCACGCCCACCGGGCTGGTCAACAACGCCGCGGTGAGCAGCGCCATCGGGCCGTTCACCGAGCTGTCCGAAGCCGACCTGCGCCGCGTGGTCGAGGTCAACGTCATCGGCGCGTTCCTCTGCGCCCAGGAGGCGGCCCGCCGGATGGGCCCCGGCGGCGCGATCGTGAACGTCTCCTCGGTCGCCGCGACCCTGGGCAGCCCGGGCGAATACGTGCACTACGCCGCGTCGAAGGCCGCCGTCGAGACGCTGACCGTGGGCCTGTCGAAGGAGCTCGGCCCGGCCGGGATCCGGGTCAACACGGTCTCCCCCGGCGTCATCCACACCGGATTCCACGCCGGCAGCGGCGAACCCGGCCGCGCGGACCGGCTCGGGCCGGCCGCCCCGCTGGGCCGCTCGGGACAGCCCGAGGAGGTCGCGAACGCCATCGTCTGGCTGCTCGGCGACGAGGCGTCGTACACCACGGGCGCCACCCTCAAGGTCTCCGGCGGCCGCTGAAACCGTCCCGCGCCCCGGCCGACGGCGAACAGCAGGTGATTGACGGGCTTGAACCTATAGTGGATAGTGTTGCTATCCACTATCCAGAGAGGCCGGTCATGTCCGCCGCCACCCTTTTCACCGCCGGGATCCTGCTCATCACCGTGTCGACCATCGTCTTCGGCGGGCTGTCGCTGCTGATGAGCATCGTCAAGCGCATCCCCGGCTACCTCGACAATCCGGTCCGCCGGGCACTCTGGACCGCCGGGCACGCACACGCCGGCGTGCTGGTGATCTTCGCGCTGGTCGCGCTGCCCTACCTCGACGAGACCGGCTACGGCGCGAGCACGCAGACCCTGGTCCGGGCACTGCTGGTGGCCCCGCCGATCGTCATGTCGCTGGGCTTCTTCCTGTCCGTGGTCCGCCCGGCCGACACCAAGCCGAACAAGCTCATCTGGCTCGTCCCCCTCGGCGGCGCATCCCTGGCCGCCGGCACCCTCACCCTCGGCCTCGGCCTGGTCTGACCCCGGCCCCGCCGCCCGTCCACTCGCCCTCGGCCTCGCCCGGCCTCCGGGCGCGGCGGCGGAGGTCGCACGGCAGCAGAGATCGCTGTTTCGTGTCGAAACCTGCGCCTCGACCACTGGTTCCGACACGAAACAGCGATCATGACGCGGCCCGGCCCGGCCGACGCGGCCCGGCCCGAGCCGGCTGGTCGGCGCGGACTCAGGGGTGGGCGGGCACGTGGTTCTCGGGGAGAGCCGGGGCGATGATCACCGGTTCGGCCAAGGGGTGGGCGGAGCGGGGCAGGATCACGCGTACGACCAGGCCGCCGCCGGGGCGGGGCACGGCCACGGCGTCGCCGCGGTGGGCCTGGGCGACCGCGCGCACGATGGACAGGCCCAGGCCGCTGCCGCGCGACGAGCCGACCCGGTCGGTGAGCCGCCGGAACGGCTCGAACAGGGTGGGCACCTCGTACGACGAGATGACCGCGCCGGTGTTGCTCACCACGATCTCGGCGTGACGGGGCCGGGCGACGGTCTGCACCCGCACCCAACCGCCCTCGACGTTGTAGCGCGTCGCGTTGTCGATCAGGTTGCGGATCATCTGCTCCAGCAGGATCGGGTCGCCCGTCACCGGCGCCGGCGTCAGCTCGCGGCCGATCTGCACGGACAGCCGCCCGGCCAGGGCCTCGGTCGTGTCGGCGGCGATGGTGGCCAGCTCCGCGACGTCGACCAGGCGGCGCTCGGTCACCGCGTCCTCGGCGCGCGCGAGCGTCAGCAGGGCGTCGATGAGCCGCTCGTGGCGCTGGTTGACCGCCAGCAGATTCTGGCCGAGCTGGTGCACCTGCGGCGGGCTGTCCGGGCGGCTCATCGCGACCTCGACCAGGGTGCGGTTCAGCGCGATCGGGGTCTTCAGCTCGTGGGCCGCGTTGGCGATGAACCGGCCCTGGCCCGCGAAGGCCTCGTCGAGGCGGTCGAGCATGCTGTCGAACGAGTCCGCGAGGCTCTTCACCTCGCCGGGCGGGGCGTCCAGGTCGATGCGCTTGTGCAGGGTGCGCCCGGCGATCCGGTGCGCGGTCGCGGTGATCATGCTGAGCGGGCGCAGCAGCCGCCCGGCGACGAACCAGCCCGCGGCGGTGGCCAGCACCCACATCGCCAGCAGTGTCAGGCCGCCCTTGAACAGCAGGTTGGACTGCATCGAGTCCAGGATCGTCTGCTTGGACGCATCCAGCGAGCTCATGGCCTGCTCAGCGGTCTGGTAGCCGCCCGGGTCGAGGCGCGAGTACTTGTCGGCGAAGACGATGCCCATGCTGTACGCCATGGCGTTGTTGACCAGGATCAGCATGCCGGCCAGCACCGATCCGCCCGCGAGGGCGAACACCAGGCTGAACACCACGGTCAGGCGTACCCGCAGGTTGCCGCGCCACTCGCCCATCAGCGGATCCGGTAGCCGACGGCGGTGACCGTCTCGATCGGCTGCGGGTCGCCCAGCTTGCGGCGCAGCCCGCTGATGGTGACCCGGACGATGGTGGTGAACGGATCCATGTGCTCGTCCCAGACCTTCTCCAGCAGCGTCTCCGCCGACACCACCGCGCCCTCGGCCCGCAGCAGCTCCTCCAGCACCGCGAACTCCCGGCGGGACAGGCTGACGTAGCGCCCGTCGCGGTACGTCTCGCGGTGGTTCGGGTCGAGCCGGATGCCGGCCCGCTCCAGCACCGGCGGCGTGGCCGGACGGGCCCGGCGGCCCAGCGCCCGCACCCGGGCCACCAGCTCGGCGAACGCGAACGGCTTGGGCAGGTAGTCGTCGGCGCCGAGGCTGAGCCCGGCGACCCGCTCAGCCACCGTCACCGACACTGTGAGCATCAGCACCCGCACGTCCAGGCCCTGCGCCACGACCTGGCGGCACACCTCGTCCCCGTGCACCCGCGGCAGGTCACGATCCAGGATCATGACGTCGTACGCGTTGACCGCGAGTTTCTCCAGCGCCGCCGCCCCGTCGTAGGCGACGTCGACGGCGATGGCCTCCTGCCGCAGCCCTTCGGCGATGGCCTCGGCCATCAGTTCCTCGTCCTCCACGACCAGGACCCGCACCCCGCCACCTCCTCGACCGACCGATCGCCAAGTATGCACGGGCGTTGTTAGCGCAGCGTTAGTGAAATCCCTCTCGGCACCCTCACACCCCCTGTTGTTGGCTACCGAACGTGACTGGAGAGCTGGCTGAGGCGGTCGTCGACCTCGCTGCTGTCGCGGGCAACGTCGAACGGATCGGCGCGGCCACGACCGCCGCGGTGATGGCCGTGGTGAAGGCGGACGGGTTCGGCCACGGCGCGGTGCCGGTGGCCCGGGCCGCGCTGGCCGGTGGCGCCACCTGGCTCGGGGTCACCAGCGCCGCCGAGGCGCTCGAGCTGCGTGCCGCGGGGCTCACCGCACCGGTGCTGAGCTGGCTGCACGGCCCCGGCGCCGACTTCGCCGCGCTGACCGCCGCCGACGTGGACGTGTCCGTGGCCGCTCCGGAGCTGCTCGATGCGGTCGCCGCCGCGGCCCGCGGCACCGGCCGCACCGCCCAGGTCCACCTCAAGATCGACACTGGGATGTCGCGGCACGGCGCGACCGCCGACGGCTGGCCGGAGCTGGTCGCCTGGGCCCGCAAGTACGAGCGGGAGGGCGTGCTGGCCGTGCGCGGCGTGTGGTCGCACCTGGCCACCGCCGACTCCTCGCCCTACGGCGTGACCGCGCAGACGGCCGCGTTCGCCGAGGCGGTGACCTACGCCCGCGACGCCGGGCTGGACCCGCAGCTGCTGCACCTGGCGAACTCGGCCGCCGTGTTCACCGCCCCGCAGACCCACTTCGACCTGGTCCGCGCGGGCATCGCGGTGTACGGGGTCGAGCCGGTGCCCGGTCGCGCGTTCGGGCTGCGTCCGGCGCTCACCCTGCGTACTCAAGTGATCATGGCCAAGCGGGTGCCCGCCGGCACCGGGGTCTCCTACCAGCACACCCACGTCACGGCCCGGCCCACCACCCTCGCCCTGATCCCGCTCGGATTCGCCGACGGCGTCCCGCGCGGCGTCGACGGGCGCGCACAGGTCCTGCTCGGGGGGCGGCGACTGCCGATCATCGGCCGCGTCGCCATGGACCAGTGCATCGTCGACGCCGGCGACGCCGACGTTCGCATCGGTGACCCGGTCACCGTGCTCGGCCCCGGCGACGACGGCGAACCCACCGCCGCCGACTGGGCCACCTGGGCCGCCACCAACCCCCACGAGATCCTCACCGGCATCGGCACCCGCGTGCCCCGCCGCCACGATGGGAAGGGCACCTGCACAGCGGACGTCCGTGTAGAAGGTGCCCTTCCTTTCCCGCACCACGGAAGGAAGCGACGATGAGGCTTGCCGTCATCTACGGGGGGCGCAGCGGGGAGCACGACGTGTCGTGCAAGAGCGCGCGCAGCATCCTGGCCCACCTGGACCGCGCCCGGTACGACATCACCGAGGTGGTCATCGGCCGCGACGGCGCCTGGCACGTCGACGGCATCCCGGTGAGCATGGGCGACGCGCTGCGCGCGCTGGGCCGCGTCGACGTGGTCTTCCCCGCGCTGCACGGCCCCTACGGCGAGGACGGCACGGTGCAGTCCCTGCTGGAGATGGTCGGTGTGCCGTACGTCGGCAGCGGCGTGCTGGCCAGCGCCACCGGCATGGACAAGGAGTTCACCAAGAAGATCCTCGCCGCCGACGGGCTGCGGGTGGCCGACGGTGTGGTGCTGCGCCCCGGCCAGGACGACGTGTCCCCCGCCGACCGCGAGCGCCTGGGCCTGCCTGTCTTCGTCAAACCGGCCCGCGCCGGGTCCAGCATCGGCGTGACCCGCGTCGACGACTGGGCGCAGCTGCCCGGGGCGCTGGCCGCCGCCCGCGCCTGCGACGGCAAGGTCCTCGTCGAGGCCGGGGTGGCCGGGCGCGAGGTCGACGTGGCCGTGCTGGAGCACCCGGACGGGTCGCTGCAGGCCGGACCGCCGCTGGAGATCCGGGTCACGGGCGGGCACGGCTTCTTCGACTACGACGCCAAGTACACCGCCGGGGAGGTGGTGTTCGACATCCCCGCACGGCTCGACCCGTGGGTCACCGCGCTGCTGCAGTGCCGGGCACTGCAGGCGTTCGCCGCGCTGGAGTGCCGCGGCCTGCTGCGCGTCGACTTCTTCCTGCCCGCCGACGGCGGCGAACCGGTCCTCAACGAGGTCAACACGTTCCCGGGGTTCACCGCCGCGTCGCAGTACCCGCGCATCTGGCAGGCGGCCGGGATGTCATACCCGCAGCTGCTGGACATCATCGTGAACACCGCGGCCGCCACGGCGGCCCGCTCCCTGACCGCCCTGGCCGGGCGGCGCTGAGACGCCGTGGAGCCGGGCCACTCGGGGTAGGGCCCGGCTCCACGGACACCTCGCGCCGGCCCGGGGATGTCGGCCGCCCGAACCTGGCGGCTTAGGCGATCGACGTCCCCGGGCCGGTGCACCAGCTCAGGAGTGCAGCACCTCGGCCAGAAACGCGTCGACCCGCGCGTCGACCGCGTCGCCGGGCATGCACGCCAGGTCGGCGCACATGTACGTGCCGACGGTGTCGCCGCGCCGTCCCGCGTCGCCCTTGCGGCGCGCGGTGAACAGGGTGACCTCGTCGGACGGGCGCACCGACTGGCACAGCAGGCACATCGCGGCCCGCCTCCGCGACATCACCGAGTCGGCGGCCCGCAGCAGCAGCCCCACCGGCTTGCCGTCCCGCCAGCGCAGCAGGTAGCCGCGCTGCTCCAGCTTCACGTCGCGCCAGCCGAGGAAACTGCGTCCCGCCCAGTCGAGCTCCGCGAAGTCCTTCGGCAGCGTCATCGCCGACGCGTCGCCGCGTGAGCAGTTCGCCATCGCCCGCCTGATCTGCGGTTCCGTCATCGCTTCCACCCGGCGCAGGCTACGCGCGGCCCACCGGCCCGAGCCACCGGTTTTGCACCGGTGACCAGCGGCACCCGCGGCACACCCGTGCGGGGTATGCGCCCCGGCGCCCGATATCCTGGGCAGATGATCAAGGCCGTGGTGTTCGACGTGGGCGAGACGCTGATCGACGAGACCCGCATCTGGAGCCGCTGGGCCGACCGCCTCGGCGTGCCCCGCTTCGCCATGCTCGGGCTGCTCGGCGGCATGGCCGCGATGGACCGCCCGCACGGCGACGCGTTCGCGCTGCTGCGCCCCGGCCTCGACGTCGACGCCGAGATGTCCGCCTGGGCTGCCGACGACCCTGACGGGCTGCGCGAGAACTTCGACGAGGCCGACCTCTACCCCGACGTGCGCCCGGCCTTCGCCGAGCTGCGCCGCCGCGGCCTGACCGTGATCATCGCGGGCAACCAGCCGCCGCAGGCCAAGGCCGCGCTGGAGCGGATGGACCTGCCCGTCGACGCGATCTACACCTCTGCCGAGTGGGGCATCGAGAAGCCCCACCCGAGCTTCTTCACCAAGGTCGCCGAAGTAGCGGACCTCACCCCGGCGGCGATCTGCTACGTGGGCGACCGGGTCGACAACGACGTGCTGCCGTCCACCCGCGCCGGCATGAAACCCGTCCTGGTCCGCCGCGGCCCGTGGGGGTACCTCGGCTCGGAGAAGCCCGAGGCGGCCCGCCACGCCACCATCGTCGACGGCCTCGACGCCCTTCCCGACCTGCTGCGCCCTGCCTGATCGAGTGCTGATTCGCCAACCGCCTGCGGCCCGCCGCCCGCGCTCCTAGCGTGGAGGTGATCCGTCGAGGAGGAGCGATGCCCAAGAACAACCAGTCCCGCCGGCACCCGCACCAGGACAAGCCGCGCCAGGCCCCGGTCGAGCAGGACCAGCCCGGCACGCCGCACGCCGAGCACGACCATGCGCCCGGCGAGCATGCCGCGTGGGCGTCCGAGCACGCACAAGAGCAGTCCCGCCAGCGCGCCATGGCGGCGCGGGAGAAGGCCACCCGTACCCAGATGTCGGTGGGCCAGGCCGGCGTGATGCGCCTGAAGAAGGGCAACCAGCCCCGCGGCGGCCGCTGACCGGTCCTCGCAGACCCGGCCCCAGGGCCGTGACCTGCTGCTACCGTTGACCGAATGGAAGGCTGTGATACCAGGCCGGGCCGAGGCCCGGCCTGCGCGTACCGGCGGACACTCCAGGCGGGCCTCAGGTGATCGATGGTGGGCGACCACTGGATCCAACTCGTGCTGGTAGCGGTACTGATCGTGTTGAACGCGCTGTTCGCCGGCAGCGAGATGGCGCTGGTCTCGCTGCGTGAGGGCCAGCTGCGCCGGATGGAGCAGCAGGGTGGCGGCGCCGCGGCCGCCGCGGCTCTCGCCCGGGACCCGAACCGGTTCCTGGCCACCATCCAGATCGGCATCACCCTGGCCGGTTTCCTGGCCTCGGCGACGGCCGCCATCGCGCTGGCCGAGGTGCTCCAGCCCGCGCTGGGCTTCCTCGGCCGCGCCGCGCGCCCGGCCGCGGTCATCGCCGTGACCCTGCTGCTGACGTTCCTCACCCTGGTATTCGGCGAACTCGCACCCAAACGCGTCGCGATGCAGCACGCCGAGCGGTGGGCCACGCTGGCGGGCCGCCCGCTGACCGTGCTCGCGACCATCTCCCGGCCGTTCGTCTGGGTGCTGAGCAAAGCCACCGACCTGGGCGTACGCCTCATGGGCGGCGACCCGCACCGCCACCGCGGCGACGAGATCACGCCCGCGGAGGTGCGCGACATGGTCAGCGTGCACCGCGGCTTCACCGCCGAGCAGCGGCTCATCATCGCCGGGGCCGTCGAGATCACCGAACGGGTCCTGCGCGAGGTGCTGATCCCGCGCCGCAACGTGTTCACCCTCGACGCCGACATGCCGGTGGAGGCGGCCCGCAAGGAACTCGCGGGCTCGGGATTCTCGCGGGCGCCCGTCGTGCGCCGCCGCAACCTGGACGACACGCTCGGCGTCGTGCACCTGCGCGACCTGCTGGCCGACGACGCGGCCGGCCTGGCCGACCTCGCCCGCCCGGCCCTGCTGCTGCCCGATTCCCTGCACGCCGCGGACGCGCTGCGCCGGTTCAAGGTCGAACATCAGCAGTTCGCGCTGGTCGTCGACGAGCACGGGGCGGTCGACGGCATCGTCACGCTGGAGGACCTGCTGGAGGAGGTCGTCGGCGAGATCTACGACGAGACCGACCGGGACGTGATGGCCGTGCAGCAGGGCGACGACGGCGACATGCTGCTGCCCGGCACGTTCCCGATCCACGACCTGCCCGACATCGGGGTCAACCTGGACGAGCGGCCCGGCGGCGACTACATCACCATCGCCGGGCTGGTCATCGCGATGCTGGGGCACGTGCCGACCCGGACCGGCGAGATCGTGCACCTCGACGGGTGGACCGCCCAGGTGACGTCGGTGGACCGGCACGCGATCACCGAGATCCGGTTGCGCCCCTGCGGCGGCCCGGCCGGCGACGCGCTGTGCCCGCCGAAGCCGCGTACCGGGTGACGCGTCACCGGATCCACGGCAGGTCCGCATCGGGTTCGAACAGCGCCGCGTACAGGGTGGTGTCGGTGCCGGCTCCGGTCAGCGCCAGCGGCACCCGCGTCGCGAGTTCCGCCTCGTCCAGCAGGATCAGCCCGTGCCGGGTGAGCAGGTGCAGCACCCGCTGCGCGACCTCGCCGTACCCGCGTCGCCGCGGCAGCAGCAGCCGTCGCGCCGCAGGCGTTTCCCCGAAGCGCAGCACGACGGCGTACGGGCCGACCATGGAAAGCCTGACCAGCAACGACTCAGGACCGGGCAGCACCAGGGTGAAGCACACGTCGCAGTTGACCTCGGTGTCGTCCTCGACCGGCCCCAGCGCCGCGAGCTCCTGGCACAGATCGCGATAGGGCAGCCGGTCCAACGCCGCGCCCACGAACGACCGGTTCGGCAGCGCCGGATCGCGGTACGCCGTCCTGAGGTCTTCGATGCACCTGGTGACCAGCGCCTGACGGGATCTGCTCAACGGCACCTCCGGCGGCGCACCGCCCCGGCTCGACGCCGTTCGCCTGATCCGCTTCGTCCGGCCGTGGCGCGCCAGCAGTTCCAGCACCACGGGCACTGTCGAGACCTCGGACAGCCGCCTCTGCAGCCAGTCGGTCCAGGTCGGAATCACCTCAGGGCCGAGGTCGGCAACGTCGCCGTGCGCTTCGCGGATCGCGTGTTCGGCGGCCCGGCGGCTCGCGTACGCACGGTCCTGCTCCTCGCGGGCCAGCGCCACCCACCGGTCCCGTCCCTCGCGGTCGATCCCGAGCATCTGCACCACGACCGCCATCATCAGGACAGGGTCGGCCGCGACCGTGGCCATCAGCTGCTCATGGCATTCCGGGCGGCCCATCGCCCGCTGGTAGAGAGGCCAGCGCTGGTGCTCGTCGCGCAGGTCGGCCGGCACCCGCACACCGACGCAACGGGCGAGCACCGTCAGCTCGCCGACGAACGCGTCCCAGCCCGCCACGACACGACCTCCTCATCGCCGAATCCGGCGGCCCGTCCACACCGGCCCGTGCGGTGGATCATCTCAGAACGCGCGTTCGGCCGGAGAACGGTTTTCGTGTGCGGCGCGAATCTGCACGGTCGTCAGCCCAGGTAGGGGGTGTCGCGGTGGTCGAGGTGGTGGCGCAGCCGCAGGCGGGTCGACTCGTGAATCGGCAGCGCGGCGAACTCGGCCGAGTCCACATAGCGCAGGTCGGTGGACTCGTCGCTGAGCGACAGGACGCCGCCGACGGCGCGAGCACCGAACACGATGCTGAACTGCTGGCGCACCTCACCGTCGCCGTACGCGATGACGTGCCCGGGGTCGGTGTAGACGCCGACCAGGCCGGTGATCTCGATGTCGAGGCCCGTCTCCTCGCGGACCTCGCGGACCACGCACTGTGCGAGGGTCTCGCCGACCTCCATCGTGCCGCCCGGCAGCGACCAGTTGCCCGAGTCGGCGCGTCGCTGCAGCAGCACCCGTCCCTGCCCGTCGACGATGACCGCGACCCCGCCGGGCACGATCCGGGTAGCCGTCGGCGCATCAGGATCGTGGTAGTGGTCCCGGCGAATGCTCATGCCGTCTTCGTACCAGGCAGGAACTCATGCAGAGCCGACGGTGGTGGCCTGCCGCCACCGGCCACGTCGGCCCTTGGCTCGCCGTGGCCTGACCAAACTGCATCGGATCCATAGGCCGCCGACCAGCGCATACGCGCAGGCTCAGGTCCTTGTCACAGCCATTCGATCCGCCAGTCCGAGGTGCGGAAGAGGGTCCTCAACTCCGCCATGTCCGCGGCCCAGTGGTCGCCGCCATCGGAAGGATTCTCGATGTCATCGACCATGAACACGTAGTAGCCGTGGGTCCGCTCGGCGTCGAAGTGAACGTGGATGAAGAAGCCCTCGTTCTCCCCGGCCAGAATCCGGCCGTGCCGGTCGAGGTGGATGTCCTCCACCGGTCTCACACCGTGCGCCCACTGATCATCAACACAGACTAGTCACCAGGCACCTCGGCCCGGTGCCGAGTCGCCGCTCGCGCCGCCGGCAAAGCCCCGTACAGCTCACGCAACACTTCGTTCCCCACCGTCGCCCAGCTTCGGACCCGTCGTCAGGTTCGGCAGTTCGCCGGTCGCGCAGTACCCTGCGAGCACGTCGATCGCGACCTCCATGGGAATCGCCGCGCTCGGCGGGAACACCGAACGTGCGCCGTCGGAGGACGCGACCGGCACCGTGCGCAGCCCTTCCGGCCCCATCGTCACCACGAGCGGCGGGGTGCCGTCGACCGGCACCGTCACGAGCAGGCTCTCCTCGTCACCGAGGCTGATGCTCACCGGCACGCCCACGCTGGGCGCGAAGTCCGCGAACCTCGGCAGGTCGACCGTGCTCAGGTGCAGGCGCAGTACCTGGTCGCGCAGCTGCTCGGAGGTCTTCACTGCGCAGCGCCTGGCCCCTTCGTCCCAGCTCAACACCCCGACGCCGACCGGCTCCAGGCGGGTCGCGGACTGCGGCTCGCGTTCTCGGATCGGCGATGCGACCGGCTGCGGGAGCGAGTCGGACTCCAACCAGTTGATGAGGATCTTGAAAGCCACTCCCGACAGCACCGTCCAGAAAACCAGGGCGATCGCCATGGGCGTGTAGCCCACCCCGGCGACCGGTGCCAGCCAGAGGATGAACGCGAAGCCCAGCACGAACCCGGCGACCGCCGCCACCAGCAGGCCATACGGCCAGACCTGCTGCCAGAGGTGACGCCTGCGCCCCGCCGCGGACGCGAACACCGGCCTCGGCGCCGCCGACTCCTTTCCCAGCCAGACCAGGACGAGCCTGAAGGCCACACCCCACACGACCAGCCAAAGTGCCGACACCACCACCACAGGTGTACCGCCCACCCCGATGACCGGCACCAGCCAGAGAATGAGCACGATGCCCGTCACGAAAGCGGCGAGCATCGCCACCAACAGGCCATACGGCCAGACCTGCTGCCAGAGGTGACGCCTGCGCTCCGCTGCGGACGCGAACACCGGCTTCGGACCGGCCGGCCGGTGGTCGAAGCCCTGCCCGTGCATGGCCCAATACATCAAAAAGATCATAAACACGAACACGTACCTGACCGCGGACAGCCAGGGAATGTCGAACCACGCCCGCGGAGCGGCCAACGCGAACACCACGAAGGAAACAAGCACCAGCACAACCACCGTGTACGAATCGGGCCGGAAGTCCGTGAGCGCCGTCCTGACAGCGAGCAACACGTCGCGGACCGACGAACCGGAACGGCTGCGGTCGCCGCCCTCCGCGATCTCCCTGTCCGCGCCCGGGATCCCCGCGCGGTAGGCGACCACGCGCTGCACGGCAAGCTGCACCGCCCAGCACACCATGACGACAACGCCAGGTGGAAGGTTGCCGTCCATCGGCACCAGCCGATAGATGACGACGATCGCCAGAATATTCGCCGCGAGGCCTGCTGCGAAAAGGATCCACGACCCGAAACGGGTCCACAGTCGACTCATGCCATTCGCCCCCGTGCCCTGCCGATCATCGGCGTCACCGTAGCGGCCAAACGCCAGCCCTCGGGACGGGCGACACCTGCTGCTTCAGGAAAGCGACCCGGTCGTCGTCGGCCCGAGCGGCTCACCGGACGGCCGGGTGGCACTACGGCCGGGAAGTTCGCCAGTGGTGAAGTATCGGTCGAGCACGTCGATCGCGACCTCCACAGCGATGGCCGATTCGGGCGGGAACACCACCGTGCCGTCCTCGGCGCGCCTGACGGGTGTGACGGCCAGGCCGTCCGGTTCCTTCGTCACGACGAGCGGGTCGCCGCCGACCGGCATGATCGTCACAAGGCTGTCCTCGCCGCCCAGGGCGACGCTGACCTGCGCTCCCACCGCCGGCACGAAGTCGACGATCCGCGGGATCTCCGCCGAACTGAGGTGCAGGTGCAGCAACTGGTCGCGCAGCCGTGCCGAGGTGTACACCGCACACTGCCTACTGCCCCCGTGCCACACCAACGTCGCGCCGAACCGGGGCGACGGAACGGGATGCGGTCCGCCCGAACTGCGCGTGGGCATCGCGGGTGCGGTCTGCGCGGCAGGTGCCGCCGGACGAGGCAGCGGCCCGATCCGTTTCAGGGCCAGCACAGCCGCGCCCAGGGCGAGCACGCACAGCGCCAGATCCATCACCTGTGGCCAAAACCAACCCCAGTCAGCTGGGACAAGCCGGTGCACGACGACGACGCTCACCGCGAACATCGGGAGCACCGACGCGAGCAAGGCGTATCGCCAGTACTGCCGCCGCAGGTGAAGTTCCGGCCGTACCGCACCTGCCCGCCGCTGCGGATCGTCGGACCGCTGAGCTGCCGCCCACTCCGACCAAAGCCGCAGGTAAACCCCCGTGCTGGCGAAAGCCGCAAAGCACGCCGCCTTGAAGGCCCCCCTCGCCACGATCCAGTCTTCTGGCACGTACAGCTCGATGCCGCGGTATCCGAGGGCGAAGATCCCGACGACCGCCACAAAGCCGACGGTCCACCACAACCGAACCATGCAGCGCCCCCCGTCCTGACGATGATCACGCAGACAGTAGCGGTGGCACGCCAGGCTGTGGGGTCAGAGCAGTTTCTGCTTCTTCAGGTAGCTGACCAGCTCGTCGTACGCGCCGCCCTCGTTGGCGAACATCGCCACGTTGCGGGCGGTCGTGAACCACGGACCGGTCGACGGGCGCACTTCGCGCATCGCCGCCTCGAAGTCGCGCTGCTCGATCATCCGCAGGTCGCCGCTGGTGATGGAGGCGTGCATGGCGTACTCGGTGGCGGTCTCGCACAGGTGCGCCAGGTCCGCGCCGGAGAACTGCTCCGTCGACGCGGCCAGCTTCTTCAGGTCGATGCCCGCGATCGGCCGCTGCCGCAGGTGGTACTCGATGATCGACCGGCGGGCGGCGGCGTCCGGCGGGGCGACCAGCACGGTGCGGTCCAGCCGGCCGGGGCGGCGCAGTGCCGGATCGACGTCCCAGGGGGCGTTGGTCGCGGCGAGCACGAACACGCCTTCGTTGGCGCCCTCCATGCCGTCCAGCTCGGCCAGCAGCTGGTTGCCGAGGGTACGCATCGCCGAGGACTTCATCTGGCTGCGCTTGTGCCCGAGCGCGTCGACCTCGTCGAGGAAGATCACGCACGGGGCGTTGCGCCGGGCCGTCTCGAAGATCTCGTGCAGGTTGCGCTCGGACTCGCCGATCCACATGTTCAGCACGTCGACCAGCGAGATCGTGGTGAACTTCGCACCCATCTCCCCGGCGACCGCGCGGGCCAGGAACGTCTTGCCGCAGCCGGGCGGGCCGTAGAGCAGCAGGCCGCCGCGCAGGCTCTTGCCGTACAGCTCGCGCAGCTTCGGGTTCTTCATCGGCGCGAGGAACGCCAGCTCCAGGCGCTTCTTCACGTCGACCATGCCGCCGACGTCGGCCAGCCGCACGTCACTGGTCTCGACGTCGAAGACCCGGTCGCCGTCGCCCTGCACGGCTTCGGGCTCGTCGTCGGCGGACGCGAAACGCGGCGGCACCGAGTCGGCGAACTGCGCCTCGTACGCCTTCCAGTCCAGCTCGCTGCGCGAAGCGACCGGCTGCCCGGTGTCGGCGGTCGGTGCCGCGCCCTCGGACCGCTCGGTGTCCGGCTCCGGCGAACCCTCGGGCTGCGCGGCGGCGGGTCGGGGGCCGCCGAGGGCGCGGGCCATCAGCGCCTGCGCCTGCTCGTGCTGCGGCTGCTGCGCCAGCACCGCCGCGAGCTGCGCGATCGCCTCCCCCGGCCGGTCCGCGGCGACCAGCAGCTCGGCGACGTGCAGCCGCAGCGGCACGTCGTCGGGGCGGGCGGCGACGGCCGCGAGCAGACTTTCGATCAGCGAGGAGCTCATGGCGTGCCATTATGCTGTGCCGGTTCGAACCGGCAACGCCCCTGCCCTAGGACCCCTCATGAACGACGACCTGTTCCGGCCGACCATCGGCTCCCGCCCGGTGCTCGCCGTGCCGCCGTGGCGGCCCTCCTCGATCGTCTACCCGGCGTTCTTCGGCGGTCCGCTGGCCGCGACGGTGCTCGGGGTGCTCAACGCGCGCCGGCTGTCGCTGGGCCGCAACCAGCAACTGGCCGTGGCCGCGGCAGGGCTGGCCGCCATCGTCGCCCGGCTGGCCGCGACCGGCCTGCTCGGCGGGCAGGTGGGGGCGCGGACCCTGGGCACCGTCTTCGGGCTCGCCGTCTGGGGCGTCGTCGCCGCGACCCAGAAGAAGGCGTTCCGGGCGTACGAGTACGGCGACGGCGAACCGGCGAGCCTGATCGGCCCCGGCCTGGCCGCCGTCATCGGCTGCGGCATCCTCGAGAACGTTCTGATCGCAGTGGTGGTGGACTGATGACCGAGCACGCCTACGCCCCGACGCTGATGCGCGCGCACGCGCTCCTGGCGGCCGACCGGCCCGAGGAGGCGCTGCGCGAACTCGCGGTGCTGACCGAGTCCGACGCCGTGTCGGCCCTGGTGTTCGAGCTGCGCGCGGCCGCGCTGCTGCAACTCGAACGCTGGGCCGAGGCGGGCGACGCGGCCCGCGCCGGGCTCGCCGCGGGCGGCCCCGACCCGGACCTGCTCTGCCAGCTCGGCCTGGCCGAATACCGGCTGGGGCGGCACGAGACCGCCGAGCGGGCGCTGCTCGACGGGCTCGCCATCGCGCCGGAGGACGTCAGCCTGCTGTGCGTGTACGCCCGGCTGTGCCTGGAGCACGGCCAGCGCGACAAGGCCCGCCGCCTCGTCGAACTGGCCGCGGCGCAGGACCCGGACTCCCCGACGGTGTACTCGACCCGGGTGCAGCTCGCCCACGCGAGCGGCGACGACGCGCTCGCCCAGCGGATCAGCCGCGAGTTCGTCGCCGCGCACCCGGAGAACGCGCAGGCGCACGCCCTGCTCGGCGGCACCAGCGCGGCCCGCGGGCAGGTGCGCTCGGCCTACTCGGGACTGCGCCAGGCGGTCGCGAACGACCCGGCCGACCGCGACTACGCCAAGGCCGCGTACGAGGCGCGGATCGCGCTGCATCCGCTGATGCTGCCGGTGCGCCCGTTCGCCCGGTTCGGGTCGGTCAAGACGTGGATCGCCGCCATCGTCGTCATCTACGGCCTGCGCGCCCTCGGGCTGTACCCGCTGGCGACGGTCGCCGGCCTGGCGTGGTTCGCGCTGTGCGTCTACTCGTGGGTTGTTCCGCCGCTGCTGCGCCGTTGGCTGATGCGCCGCTGGCGCTGACGCCCGGCGGGGCACCCGTGCGGCGCACGGCCGTGGCATGATCTGCGGCCATGCGTCTTCTCGACGACGAGGCCCTGCAACGGTCCTCGGTGGTGGCGAACAACTCGATGAACCGCGAGCGCGGGCTCGACGGCGTCAACAGCTACGCCCGCGACCTGGGCTTCCATCCGCTGGAACAACTCCGGCCGCGCCTCGCGGAGCACGGCGCGGCGGCGTGGCTCGACCTGTGCTGCGGCCAGGGCCGGGCGCTGGCCCAGGCCGCCCGCCAGGCGCCGGACGGCCTGGAAATGGTCGGCGTGGACCTGGTCGACCATTTCGATCCGCAGGCGGCCGGGGTGCACGGGCTGACGCTGGTCACCGCGTCGATCTCGCAGTGGCAGCCGGACCGGACGTTCGACCTGATCACCTGCGTGCACGGGCTGCACTACGTCGGCGACAAGCTCGGCATGCTGGCCCGCGCGCTGACCTGGCTGTCGCCGGGCGGCACGTTCGCCGCGCACCTGGACCTGGCCAGCATCCGGCTGGCCGACGGGACACCCGCGACACGGCTGGTCCGCCGGCTGCTGCGCGAGGCCGGGGTCGCCTACGACGCCCGCCGCCGCATCGTCACCCGCACCGGCCCGGCCGTGCTGGACCTGCCGCTCGAGTACGCCGGGGCCGACGACCAGGCCGGCCCGAACTACACCGGCCAGCCCGCCGTCGACTCCTACTACCGCCCGCTGCGCACCGGCACCCGCCCCGACCCGGTGCCACCGCCGCGCCGCGCGGTGGCCGTCGACGACAGGGGCGTGCGCGTCGCGTACGACGACTCGGTCTTCGAGGTCGAGTGGCGCGACGTGTACCGCGCCTCGGTCTCCCGGTTCGTGGTCGAGATCGCCGACATCGACCACCTCGAACTGACCGTCGACCTCGTGTACGGCCACCACCTGACCGTCCTCGACAGCGACGGCGGGTTCGCCGCGGCCGTGGCCGAGTTCGCCCGCCGGTCCGGCCGCCCCGCGCCCGACCTGTCGCAACTGCGGTCCGGCCACGACGACATCGAGCTGTGGCAGCAGGACCGCTGACCAGGCCCCGCGCGGCGACACCGCCCGGTCCACCGGCCCGCGATTGGCCGTACCTCCGCCGGCGCCTGCCGGGTTAAGGTGCCGATATGCGGATCAGGATCATCGACGCGTTCACCGACCGGCCGTTCGGCGGCAACCCGGCCGGGGTGGTCGTGCTCGACGCCGACACGTTCCCGGACGAGTCGTGGATGCAGCACGTCGCGGCCGAGATGAACCTCGCCGAGACCGCGTTCGCGCACCCGCGCGGCGGGCGGGACTGGGCACTGCGCTGGTTCACGCCGCTGTGCGAGGTGAACCTGTGCGGCCACGCCACCCTCGCCATGGCCCACGCCCTGGTCGAGGACAAGCTGATCGGCGACCTGGTCGCGTTCGACAGCCGCAGCGGCATCCTGACCGCCGCCGTCGCCGAGGACGGGGCCATCACCCTGGACTTCCCGGTGTCTCCGCTGACCCCCGTCGGGACCGACGGTGTCGCCGAGGCACTGGGCGCGCCGGTGCTCGCCGGGTACGAGACCGGACCGGCGCTGGGCGACCTGCTCGTCGAGGTCGCCGACGAGCAGACGGTCCGCGGCCTGCGGCCGGACATGGGCCTGGTCGCGGCGCTGGCCACCCGCGGGGTGATCGTGACGGCGGCCGCCGCCGACCCGGCGTCGGGATACGACTTCGTGTCGCGGTTCTTCGGCCCGGCCGTCGGCGTGCCGGAGGACCCGGTGACCGGCAGCGCCCACACCGCGCTCGCGCCGCTGTGGGTGCCGCGGCTGGGCCGCGACGAACTGGTCGGGCTGCAGGCCTCGGCCCGGTCCGGGCTGGTCCGCACGACGCTGCGCGGCGACCGCGTCGAGCTGACCGGCCGCGCCGTCACCGTCCTCGACGGCACCCTGCAAGCCTGAATCAGGCCAGCGGGACCACGACTCAGCCTTCCTGCTTCGCCGCGCGCACGCGCGCCTTCTCCCGGACCTTCTCGGGAAGGGCCTCGGCCACCAGCAGTTCAGGCAGCAGCTCCGGCTCCAGGGTCAGGGCGCGAAAGGTCAACGCCACCGTCACGTCGTGGTCGGGGCGGTGCAGCACGGTGACCGGGTCGCCTTCCTTGACCCGGCCGGGCACGACCACGCGCAGGTACGCCCCCGGCAGCGCGCGCTGCGTGAACGTCTTGATCCAGCCCTGTTCGCGCATCTGGTCGGCGAACGTCCGGCACGGGATGCGCGGCAGCGCCACCTCCAGCACCGCCTCGTCACCGACCTGCCACCGCTCGCCGATGCGCGCCCCGTTGACGTCGATGCCGGACGTGGTCAGGTTCTCCCCGAACATGCCACCGGCGATCTCCCGCCCCAGCTCCGCCGCCCAGCCGTCGAGATCCTCCCGGGCGTACGCGTACACGGCCTGGTCGTCGCCGCCGTGATGCCGCCGGTCGCAGATCTCGTCACCGACCACGCCGCTGCCCAGCCCGCCCTCTTGCGGCCCCGGCGCGCGCAGCTCGACCGCCCCGTCGACCGGGTGCTTGTCGATCGCGGTGACGCCGACGTCGGCGGCGTCGCAGTGCCGGGCCTTGCCCAGGTTGACGGAGAGTACGGTGCCCATCCGGCCAGCCTAGTGGGCCTCGTCCGGACGGTCATCCAGGTATCGTCACGCCATGATCCGCCCCGCTGTGCCGGCCGACGTCCCGGTGCTCATCGACCTGATCCGCGAGCTGGCCGAGTACGAGAAGGCCCCGCAGGAGGCCAAGGCAACGCCTGAGCAGCTGCACGAGGCGCTGTTCGGCCCGCACCCCGCGGCGTTCGCGCACCTGGCTGTCGACGACGAGACCGGTGAGCCGGTCGGCATGGCGATGTGGTTCCTGAACTTCTCCACCTGGCACGGCGTGCACGGCGTCTACCTCGAAGACCTGTACGTGCGTCCGACCGCCCGCGGCCGGGGCCACGGCAAGGCCCTGCTGCGCGAGCTGGCCCGCATCTGCCGCGAGCGCGGCTACACCCGTCTGCAATGGTGGGTTTTGAACTGGAACGCGCCCGCGATCGACTTCTACCGCTCGCTGGGCGCCCGGCCGATGGACGACTGGACCGTCTACCGGATGGAAGGCCAGGCGCTGGCAGAGCTCGCCGGTGTCCGGATCGGATCGGACAGCTGACCCGGCCCGCACGAGCGCGGCGCTGCGACGTGCGGTGACCACGGCGTTTGACTGGCGGCGGCCGATACTCAAGGCTTCTGCGCATGCTTGATCCGGGGCTGACGCTCGGCGGCCGATACACGCTGCGGACTCTGATCGCCCGCGGCGGCATGGGCGAGGTGTGGAGCGCCGAGGACACGGTGCTGGCCCGCCGGGTCGCGGTGAAGGTGCTGCTGCCGAACCTGGCCGCCGACCCCGGGTTCGCGGCCCGGTTCCGGGCCGAAGCGCAGGCGATGGCGGCCCTCAGCGATCCGGGCATCGTCGAGATCTACGACTACGGCCAGGCCGACGGCATCGCATACCTGGTGATGCAGTTCGTCGAGGGCGAGTCGCTGCTGTCGCTGGTGCGCCGGGTCGGCCCGCTCGCACCGGCCCGTGCGATGCGGCTGCTGGCCCAGGCCGCCGACGCCATTCACGCCGCGCACCTGCAGGGGATCGTGCACCGCGACGTGAAACCGGCGAACCTGCTGCTGCGCCCGGACGGGCGGCTGGCGCTGACCGACTTCGGCATCGCCCGGATCGTCGCCGCCGACCGGCTCACCGCCGCGGGCGAGATCTTCGGCACCGCGTCCTATCTGGCCCCGGAGCAGGTGACCGGCTCCGACATCGGTCCCGCGACCGACGTGTACGCCCTCGGCGTGGTCGCCTACGAGATGCTGACCCAGCACCGGCCGTTCGCCGGGGACACCCCGTTCTCGGTGGCGCTCAAGCACGTGCACGAGCAGCCGCCGGAGCTGCCGCCGAGTGTTCCCGAGCCGGTCCGGGCGCTGGTCATGCGGGCGCTGGCCAAGGACCCGGCACAGCGGTGGCCCAGCGCGGCCGCGCTGGCCAAGGCCGCCTCGGCGGCGATCAAGGACATGGACGGCCAGGCCGCAGCCGGTGCTCCGGCCCCGGCGAACCCTGGTGCCGAGGCACAGGCGACGGCGCACCCGGCGCTGCCACGAGCCGCGGCCGAGGGCGGATCGGTTGTCGCACCCTTCGCCCGCCGACGGAGGCCGGTGCCGGCCGGTGTGGCGGCCGCGCTGTCGCTGGTGGCGCTCGCCGCCATCGCGCTGTCCCGGGGCGGGGCCGGGGACCCGCTGTCACAGGGCCCCGAACATTCCCCGCCGGTGGCCGCGTCCGGCTCCGGCCCCGCGGGCACGACCCAAGCGGCGGCCCCCGTCGTGGGTACGACGCCGACGCACCGGGCGTCCCCGGCCACCCCCGGCGGGGCCGAGCCGTCGGACGCCCCCTCGAACCCGCCCGCGCCCGACCCGGCCGCGCCCGCGAGCCCGGCCGCCTCGCCGAGCCCGCAGTCCACGGCCCGGACCGTGCCGGCCATGTACGGCTGGCGGGAGGTCGAGGTGACTGCGGAATTGAAGCGCCTCGGCCTGGTGGCGGACATCAGCTACCGGGCGACGCCCGACAAATGCCACGTCCTCGAGCAGACGCCGGTAGGCGGCACCGTCCTCGCGGCGGGGTCCACCGTCGAGATCGTTATCGCGACCGCCACCGGCGTCTGCAAGGTCGTCTGATCCGCACGGCGAGGGCCCCGATCAGGAGTGCCGCGGCGCCGACGTGCAGCAGCCGTACACCGGTGGCCGCCGGGAGCCCGGCACCGGGTAGCGACGGCACCACCGCCAGGCCCGCCAGCGCCGAGGCGGCCACTGCCGCCCAGAAGACCCGGGGCTGGGCCTCGATCAGCCCCGACCGGCCGCTGACGCCGGTGCCGGTGCCGGTGCCGGTGTCTGTTGCGTCAGCATTTCCAGTGGCACTGGCAGCGCCCATGGCAGTGACCATGACCTGGTCGCACCCGGATCGCCGTCCGGCGCGGGAGGCCACGGCGAGCACCACGGCCGCGCCGACGACGGTGCTCGCCAGGTCCGATACCGTCCACCAGGCGAGCGGAGAGATGTCCGACCATCGCACACCGAACACGGCGTGGATCCAGCCGTCGGTGTGCGTGAACCGGTCCCACCCGATGTGACTCATCGCCCCCAGCAGGCACGAGCCGACCGTGATCCACCAGCGGTGGCGGTGGTGGCCGAGCGCGGCGTACGCCCGCCAGGCGAAACGCCGGCTGTCGGGCAGGTGCACGGCGACCGTGCCGACCGAGCGCCGGACCACCCACGTGTACGCCAGTGCCACCGGCAGGCACCACCACACCAGCGCCTGCCACGTGTGCGTGTCGGCGAACAGCCGCCCGTCCGCGTCCAAGGCCAGGTAGGCGACGTCGGGCGCGACCGCGCCGGCGGACAGCGCCACGCCGTCGAACCAGCGCGGCCGCCACAGCTTCAGCGGCAGCACCGGCGCCAGGTGCGAGGGGAACGTCAGCGGCACCGCGGGAGCATAACCACGGGCGATGCGCTCCCGTTCGGCGTCGGCCACCGCCCCGCGCGGCAGGCACGGGGCGACGCCAGACGCGCACTGCGCCACCAGACGAGCGGCTGCCGCCCCATCCGGAGGTTCGCACCGGGCGGGTTCGGTGCCGGGTGGCGGGGTATGGGGAGCGTCATGACCAAGGATGTGATGGCGCCGCCGGGCGGGGTGATGACCGACGAGGTCGGGACGATCACCGGTGAGCTGACCCTGGAGCCGAAGATCGGCTCCGATGGCACGGTACGGCTGCGGGCGCAGTACAAGGGCGCCGAGGAGTGGTACACCGTCACCGGCGCGCAGATCAAGGTCCCCGACCCCGGCAACGGCGACGCCGTCGACCGCGCCGCCCAGGATCTGCTGTCCCGCTTCACCTCCTGATCCACGCCCGCCCAGCCGCGCGCCGCGCGCCGTCATGGCTTCGCAACTCTTACGGAGTCGCGGCCTCGAACACGTCCTGAGGCCGCGACTCCGTAAGAGTTGCGCCACGGGGCGGGGGCGGGGGTCCGTGGGGGTTGCGGGGCGGGGCGGGGCGGAGGTGGCGCGAGATAGTGTGGCGATCATGCGTTATCGGGCACTGGGAAAGTCGGGGCTGGTCGTTTCGGCGGTCGGGCTGGGGTGCAACAACTTCGGGTGGCGGCTCGATCTGGACGGCACACGTGCCGTGGTCGACGCCGCGATCGACGCGGGGATCACGTTCTTCGACACCGCGGACATCTACGGCCGGGCGACCGCGATCGGGGCGTCGGAGTCGATGCTGGGCGAGGTCCTCAAGGGACGCCGTGACCAGGTGGTGCTGGCCACCAAGTTCGGCCACCAGGGCGCGGACATGGGCTACGGGCCGGCCGCGGGCGCCAAGGGCGGGCGGGCGTACATCCGCCGGGCGGTCGAGGAGTCGCTGCGGCGGCTGAACACCGACCACATCGACCTCTACCAGCTGCACACGCCGGACCCGGAGACGCCGCTGGCGGAGACCCTGGCCGCGCTGCACGAGCTGGTCGTCGAGGGCAAGGTGCGATACCTCGGCAGCTCGCAGTTCGCGGGCTGGCAGATCGCCGACGCGGCGCGGCTGGCCGAGTCGATGGGCGTGACGCCGTTCGTCAGCGCGCAGAACCACTGGTCGATGCTGGAGCGCGGCAGCGAGCTCGAGGTCGTGCCCGCGGCGCGGCACTTCGGGCTGGGTGTGCTGCCGTTCTTCCCACTCGCGAACGGCCTGCTGACGGGCAAGGTGCGGCGGGGTCAGGACGCGCCGTCGGACAGCCGGCTGGCCAAGGACCAGGCCGGGTTCATCACCGACGAGCGGCTGGACACCGTCGAGGCCCTCGCGGGCTGGGCCGAGGGCAACGGCCACGAGCTGGGCAAGGTCGCGATCGGCTGGCTGGCGGCGCAGCCGGGCTGCGGGTCGGTGATCGCCGGGGCGACCAGCCCGGCGCAGGTGGCCGCGAACGCGGCCGCGGCGGACTGGGAGCCGAGCGCCGCGGAGCTGGCCGAGCTGGACAAGCTCGCGCCGCTACCCACGCGCTGACGCCGCCCGCACGATGACAGATGCCGAGAGGAGACGGTCCGTGGCCGAGGTCGAGGTCGTCGAGGTGCCCGGGAGCAGCCGGTACGAGGCGCGCGAGGGCGGCCGCCTGCTGGGCGTGCTGACGTACCACCGCAAGCCGGGGTCGATCGTGTTCGACCACACCGGTGTCGAGCCGGAGGCGCGCGGGCGCGGCATCGGCGCGCTGCTGTGCGCGGCGGCGCTGGCCGGGGCCGCCGAGGACGACGTGCACGTGGTGCCGTCGTGCTCGTTCGTGCGCCGCTGGGTCGAGGACCACCCGGAGTACCTGCCGCTGATCGAGCGGGCGTAAATCACTGGCAGTTCGGTGGGGCCGGCCGTTAGGCTGGCCCCACTATGAAGCTGTGACATCACCGACCGGCCTGTGACCTGAGGCTGAGACCTGTTCGCCCGTGCGATGGCGACGTCTCACACGCCCGGCAGGCTTCTTCTCGAGATCCTCTCGGTGGTGCTCATGTCTGCGCAGACCCTCATTGCTGTTGATCTTGTCAAGTTCTTCGGTGACCGCCGCGTGCTCGACGGCGTCAACCTGACCGTCTCCCCCGGCCGCCGCGTCGGCCTGGTCGGCGAGAACGGCGCCGGCAAGTCCACGCTGCTGCGCCTGCTCGCCGGCGTCGACACCCCCGACACGGGCACGGTGACCCGACCCGACGACACCGGGCTGCTGCACCAGGAGCTCCCGTACTCCCCCGACGACACCGTCGGCGACGTACTCGCCGAAGCGCTGGCCGAGAGCCGCGAGCTGCTCGCCCTGCTCGACGAGCTGGCCGACGACCTCACCGGCGAGGACCGGCTCGCCGCGTACGGCGAAGCCCTGGCCAGGGCCGAGCAGCTCGACGCCTGGGACGCCGAGCGCCGCGCCGAACTGGTCATGCACGGCCTCGGCCTGGCCGAGGTGGCCCGCGGGCGTTTCCTCGCCACCCTGTCCGGCGGTCAGCGCTCCCGCGTCGCCCTGGCCGCCCTGCTGGTACGCCGACCCGCCGCGCTGCTGCTCGACGAGCCCACCAACCACCTCGACGACGAGGCCGTGGCCTTCGTGGAGCAGCAGCTGCGGCAACTGCCCGGCGCGGTCGTGGTCGCCAGCCACGACCGGGTGTTCCTCGACGAGGTCTGCACCGACATCGTCGACCTCGACCCCGCCGACGACGCCCCCGGCGGCCTGGTCCGCTACGGCGGCGCATACACGCAGTACGTGCAGGCCAAACGGGCGCAACGGGCCCGCTGGGAACGCGCCTACGCCGACCGGCAGGCCGAGCTGGAGGCGCTGCGCGCGTCCGCGGCGACCACGGCCCGGCAGGTCGCCTACGGGCGCGCCCCGCGGGACAACAACAAGATGAGCTACGACCGGCACGGCGAACGCGTGCAGTCCCAGGTGTCACGGCGGGTACGCAACGCCGAGCAGCGCCTGGCCGTGCTCGAACGCGACCCGATCCGCAAACCGCCCGCGCTGCTGCACTTCCAGGCGCCCGCGCTGACCTCCGCCCCGGGCGAGGACACCGCGCTGGCGCTGCGCGACGTGCACGTGCCCGGACGGCTGCGGCTCGACCGCCTCGACCTGCCCGCCGACGGGCGGCTGCTGATCACCGGACCCAACGGCGCGGGCAAGTCCACGCTGCTGTCGGTGCTGGCCGGGCAGCTGCACCCGGCCGCGGGCAGCGTCACCCGCCGCCGCGGGCTGCGGGTCGGCCTGCTCGCCCAGGACGACCGGTTCGACGACCCGGCCGCCACACCCCGCGCCCTGTACGAACGCTGCCACGCCGCCGTGCCCCTGGTGGACCTGGGCCTGGTCGCCCCCCGCGACCTGGACCGGCCCGTCGGCGCGCTCAGCGTCGGGCAGCGCCGCCGGGTCGCCCTCGCCCTGCTCATCGCCGACCCGCCGCACCTGCTGCTGCTCGACGAACCCACCAACCACCTGTCCCCCGCACTGGCCGACGAACTCGAGGACGCGCTCGGCCGCGCACCCGGCGCGATCGTGGTCGCCAGCCACGACCGCTGGCTGCGCAGGCACTGGCACGGCGCGACGCTGGACCTCGTCTGCTAGGAAGGTATGAGCGCAGGTCGAGTGGACCCGCACCCCAGAGGAGATGCAGTTCCGTGGTTTTCAAGAAGATGCTCGCCGCCTTCGGCGTCGGCGGCCCGTCGGTGGACACCGTGCTCGCGACCCCCGTCGTGCAGCCAGGCGGCACGCTCAGCGGCACCGTGCACATCCGCGGCGGTGACCACGACACCCTGATCGAATACGTCTCCATCGGCCTGGTCACCCGGGTCGAGGTGGAAGGCCACGACAGTGAGTACGACACCACCGTGGAGTTCCACCGGGTGCACCTGACCGGCTCGTTCAGCCTGGCCGCCGGGGCGCAGCACTCGCTGCCGTTCTCGATCGACGTGCCCTGGGAGACCCCGGTCACCCGGTTCTACGGCACACCGCTGCACGGCATGACCATGGGCGTGCGCACCGAGCTGTCGGTGGCCAAGTCCGTGGACAAGACCGACATCGACCCGGTCGGCGTCGAGCCGCTGCCGCTGCAGGCCGCGGTGATGGAGGCGTTCACCCGGCTGGGCTTCCACTTCACCCGCGCCGACCTCGAGCGCGGCCGCATCCAGGGGGTGCACCAGACGCTCCCGTTCTACCAGGAGATCGAGTTCCACCCGTCCCAGGCGTACGCGGGCCGCATGCGCCAGCTGGAGCTGACCTTCGTGACCAGCCCGCAGGGCATGGACGTGGTGCTCGAGTTCGACAAGCGCGGCTTCCTCGGCTCACACGACACGTTCAGCCGCAACCACGTCAGCCACGCCGACGCCGGCCGCACCGACTGGCCCGCCGTCGTCGACGGCTGGATCCGCGGGGCGCTGGACCGCCACGGCTCCGGCTACGGACACGGCGGCGGCTACGGACACGGCGGCGCGCCCGGCTTCCACGGCGGGCCCGGCGCCCGCAGCAACCACCACGGGCACGGCATGGGCGTCGCCGGCGGCGTGGCGGCGGGCTTCGTCGGCGGCATGGTCGCCGGCGAGGTCGCCGAGGAGGTCTTCGACATGGACATGGACTTCGGCTTCGGCGGCGAGTAACCGACCACCGAACCCAGGCCGCCGTCCCGCACCGGGGCGGCGGCCTCGTCATTGCCGGGCCCCGGCGCGCCCGAACGGCGGCCCCGCCGATTGCCGAGCCGGGCTTGCCGGGCGGCCCCGCCTACTCGGTCGCGGTCGCCGCCGCGTTCTGAATGACCTTCGCCACCTGGTCCGGGTGGGAGATCATCACGACGTGCGACGCGCCGTCGACGACGACCGTCTCCTTCGACCCGGCCCGCTGGGCCATGAACGCCTGCGCCTGCGGCGGGATGTTCTTGTCCGCGGAGCCGTACACGAACCACGCCGGAATGTTCTTCCAGGCCGCGTTCGGTGACGCCTCGTTGAGCGCCGCCTCGGTGATCGGGCGCTGGCCGACCGCCATCAGCTTCGCCTTGTCGGCGGGCACGTCGGCGGCGAACTGCTCGTGGAACTTGGCCTGGTCGATGTAGAGGTCGTTGCCGCCACCGGCCAGCGGCACCGGCGGGGCCAGCGTCGGGCCCAGCGTGCTGCCCGGGAACTTCGCCGACAGCGCCGCCGCGGACTCGCCCACCTCCGGCGCGAACGCGGCGACGTACACCAGCGCCTTGACGTTCGGGTTGCCCTCGGCCGCGTTGCTGATGACGCTGCCGCCGTAGGAGTGGCCGACCAGCACGATCGGGCCCGAGATCTTCTTGAGCAGCGAGGCGATGTAGTCGGCGTCACTCTTCACGCCGCGCAGCGGGTTCGCCGCGGAGATCACCTGGTAGCCCTGCGCCTGCAGGAGCGGGACGACCCCGTCCCAGCTCGACGAGTCGGCGAACGCACCGTGTACCAGCACGATCGTCGGTTTCGTCTGTTTGTTCGCCGCGGCGGCCGGTGCGACCGTGAGCGACATCATCAGCACGGCGGTGACGAATCCGAGCAGGCTCGCGAACGCCCGGCGGATGAACATGGCCGACTCCTCCCATCCCAGTACGGCCCCGGGGGTTCGACCACCGCCCAACTTACGCCAGGCCGACAGCCCACTGACCGGACTTCGCCGAGACGGCCACTCGATCATCGCCGGGGCAGTCGCTATGGTTGCCGGGTGTTCAAGGCCCTCGTCTGCTTCATGCTGCTCTTCATCGCCATCGGGGCGATCGGGATGTGGCTCGCCACCAAGCGCCGCCAATCATGATCCACAGCACCCCCGCGCCGGCCCGTGGACGCCGGTAGCCTCAGCCTGCTGCTGACCGCCGCCACCGCCGCCGGGTGGGTGGACGCCGTGGTCGGCGGCGGCGGACTGCTCCTGCTCCCGGCACTGCTCATCGGCCTGCCTTCCCAGGTGCCGCTGGCGACCGCCCTGGGCACCAACAAGATGACCGCGATCGCCGGGACCACCAGTGCCGCGATCACCTACGCGCGGCACACCCGCATCGACTGGCGCGTCGCCGGGCCCGCCGGTGCCATCGCCGTCGTCGTCTCCGGCATCGGCGCCTGGCTGGCCATCGCCCTGACCCCCAACAAGGACGTCTACCGCCCGGTGGTGCTCGGCATTCTGGTCGCCGTCGCGCTGTTCGTCACGTTCCGGCCGAACAACGGCATCTACGCCCACCCCGAACGGCGCACCCAGGGCCGCGCCGCACTGGCCGTCGCGCTGGCGGGCGGCCTCATCGCGCTGTACGACGGCATGATCGGCCCCGGCACCGGCACGTTCCTGGTGCTCACCTTCACCACCGTCATCGGCGCCGACTTCCTGCACGGCTCGGCCATGGCCAAGATCGTCAACGCGGGCACCAACCTCGGCGCCCTGATCGTGTTCGCCGCCGGCGGGCACGTGTGGTGGCAACTCGGCGCGGCGATGGCCGTCTGCAACATCATCGGAGCCCAGATCGGCGCCCGAATGGCCCTCAAACGCGGGTCCGGCTTCGTACGCATCGTGCTACTGGTGGTCGTGCTGGCCCTGATCGCCCGGCTGTCCTACGACCAGTGGCTGGCCACCTGACCGCCACGCCGACGCGTGCGCGGCGACCCGGTCGATCACCAGGCTCACCGCGGGCCAGTGCTCCCGGCCCGGCCTGGTGATCGCGAACATGCGCCGCCGCACCGGCACACCCGGCATCGGCACGTAGCGCACACCCGGCCGCGCGGGCAGGAAATCGGGCACCAGCGCCACCCCGAGATCCGCCGACACCAGGTCCAGCACCAGATCCAGGCTGTCCGCCCGATGCTCGATCATCGGCTGGTACGCCGCCAGCGCGCACACCCGCACCGCCAGCTCGTCATCAGCCGGGCCGCGCGAGTTCACCACCCACGACTGCCCCGCCAGCGCGCACAGCCGCCCCGGCTCGTCGATCTCGGCGGGCAGCGACCGCTCCGACGGCACCGCCAGCACCATCGGCGTCTCACACAACTGCCGCACCGCGTACCCCTCGAAACCGCGCGGGACCAGGTCGTAGTCGTACACGAAACCGAGATCGACCCGGTCCTCCTCCAGCAGCCGCACCACCTCCGGCGGCTCCCGCTCCTGCAGCAGCAGCTGCAACCCCGGATGCGACACCGCCAGGTCCCGCACCACCGGGATCAGATCCCCCGAAAGCACCGTCGCATACGCCGCCACGTGCACCGCCCCGCCCGGCTCCCCGCCCCGCGCCAGCGCCGCGCGGGCCGCGTCCACCGCCGCCAGGATCGGCCGCGCGTGCGTCACCAGCCGCCGTCCCGCCGGAGTCAGCCGAACCGTCCGCCCCGTGCGTTCGACCAGCGGCGCACCGACCTCGCGGGTCAGCGTGGCCAGCTGCTGCGACACCGCCGACGTGCCATACCCGGTGGCCTCGGCGACCGCGCGCAGCGTGCCCCGGTCCGACAGCTCGACCAGCACGCGCAGCAGCCTGGTGTCCACGCCTCCCATCATCCGCGAATCGCGGACGGTCCGTCCGCAGACCCGTGGTGGACGGCGTGATCTTCGTCCGGTGACATGGAGAGGTGACCGCAGTCGACATCGCCACCAGCACCTCCCGCCGCCAGAGCACCGCCCCCGCCATCGGGCTGATCATGGGGTCGATGCTCTCCGTGCAGGTCGGCGCGGCCGCCTCCACCCGACTGTTCGACGACATCGGCCCCGCCGGCACCGCCTGGCTGCGCGGCTGCTGGGCCGCGCTCGCCTTCCTGCTCATCGCCCGCCCCTCGCCCCGCTGGCTGCGCGCCCAGTCCCGGCACGACCTGCTCGGCGCGGTAGGACTCGGCGTGGTCAGCGCCGTCATGAGCGTCAGCTTCTTCGAGTCCATCGCCCGCATCCCGCTGGCCACCGCCGTCGCTCTGGAGTTCCTCGGCCCGCTCTCCCTGGCCGTGCTACGCCGCACCGGCCGCTGGGGGCTGCTGTGGCCCGCCCTCGCGCTCGCCGGTGTACTCGCGCTGACCCGACCGTGGCGCGGCGACATCAACCTCGTGGGCGTCGCGCTCGCGCTGGTCGCGGCAGTGTGCTGGGCCGGCTACATCGTGCTGACGCAGCGGGTCGGCGACAGCTTCAGCGGCGTGAAAGGCCTCGCCATCGCGATGCCCGTCTCCGCCGTCGCCGCCGCCGTGGTCGGCGCGCCCCAGGCCCTGCCGAACCTGACCTGGGGCATCCTCGCCCAGGCCGCCTGGCTGGCCCTGCTGCTGCCGGTGCTGCCGTTCGCCATGGAACTGCTCGCGCTGCGCCGCCTCACCGTCGCCGCCTTCGGCACCCTGATGTGCCTGGAACCGGCGTTCGCCCTCGCTGTCGGCGCGACCCTGCTCCACCAGACCCCACATCCGCTGCAGGTCGCGGGCGTCGCCTTCGTCGTCGCCGCCGGCATCGGCGCACAGCGCAGCGGCCGCCGCTGACCCTGACGAGAACGCGAACCAGCGCGAACGCCTGACACTGCCCCGAGCATCCTCACCCAGGAAAGGAAGGGCACCTTCACATCGCTATGCGTTGTGGAAGGTGCCCTTCCCAACACAGGACGGGCCGCAGGCAGCCGACCCGTCGGTCATGGACCGGTCAGTGTCTGCTCGCGCTCGGCCGCGAGCTGCGCGAGCCGGGCCCGCATCTGCGCCAGACGCCGGTCGAGCTGCTGTCCGATCCCGGCCACCTGCTGGTCGCAGTGCTCGGCACGGGCCTGCGCCTGCTTGATCCGATCCCGCACGGCAAGGTCGGTGAAGATGTTGTCGAACCACACGTCCAGGAACCTGGTCAGCCTGTCGATGGTCAGGGTGGCCGCCGTCCCGCCGCCGGGGATGTCCGCGAGCTCGGCGTTCAGGGCGGCGATGCGCTGGTCGGCCAGCGCTGCCGCGGTCGCCGCCTCGTCGAGCCGGTCGTGCTTGATCGCGCTGCTGATGACGCCGCCGCCGAAGAACGTGTCGTACGTCGACCAGCTGCCGGCACTGTCCAGCAGTTTCCGGAGCTGGAGGAGCGCCGTCGACGCCGCCTCGGCTGCGTGTTGTGCCTCGCGGATCTCCTTCGTCTCCGCCTCGGCCACGCCGCGTTCCTCCGCGAGTTCGAGCAGCCGCCGCGCACGCGGGTCGCCCGTTGCCGCCAGCGCGCTTTCCTTCTCGTCCAGCACTGCCGCGTACCGCCCCGGGGCGTCCTGGAGCGCCGCCAGCCGGGCGCCCACGCCGTCGAGTTCCCGGCGCAGCGCGTCCGCGTCGGCCCTGGCCCGCGCAAGCCGGTACGCCGCGGCGTCGGCCTCGGCCTTCTCCCGGGCGATCGCATCGTGACGTGTCCCCCGCAGCGCGGCGATCACGCGGGTGAGCGTGACCGTTTCGAGGCGGACGACGTCGCGGGCCTCCCGGTCGTAGACCGTCGACAGTTCGCGCACCTGAGCGTCCGCATCGTCGAGCAGGCGCAGCAGTTCCCGATGGCGAGCCGCGGCGGTCTGCCGCTCCCGGTGCGCCTCGGCGGCGGCCGCCAGCCGCGCTTCCATGTCCCCGTGTCCCATGACCGACATTGCACCAGCACCAGGCAAGGTGCCGACCTTTGGCGCGGGTGTTCGTGCCCGACCGTGCCGGGGCCGGTCGGGTCGGCGTTCGCACGCCGCCGGTGGGAGGGGCGTCACGTCGGCTACGGGGTCCTAGGACGCTAGGCTGAGACGGGCAGTGGCAGGCGGCGGCCCCGGTGGTCCACACTGGATCTCTGCCGAGCCCGTCGGACGAGGGAGTCGACCATCAACACCGTGCCGAGTGTGAGCGAGACACTCCCCGGGGCCCGCGCCGCGATCCTGGCCCGGCTGTGGGGCGCGCTGGTCCGCGAGCCGCTGCCGGGCGTCGTCGAACGGCAGGCGTACGGCGACGACATCCGGGTCACCCTGGCCGGTGGCCAGCGGCTGATCGGCTCGACCGCGCTGGCGCAGCCGTTCGCGCTCCCGCCGGAAGGCATGCGCGTCGTCACCGACGCCGGCGCTTTCGACGACCCGGTCGAGCTGCTGCGCGCACTGCGCCTGCCCGGCGACGTCGCGCGGCTGACCGCGGAGGTCGAGGCCAGCGTGGCGGGGCTGGCCCTGGCCCGAGCCGCCCAGCCGTACCGGTCCGGCGGCGAGCCGACGCTGACCGTGCTGGCGGGACGCCCGGACGGGCTGGCGCGGCTGGAGCAGTCGGTGGTGGACGGTCACCCGCTGCACCCGTGCTGCCGCACCCGGATGGGCATGTCGCAGGCCGACGTGCTGCGTTTCGCGCCCGAGCACCGGCCCACGGTGACGCTGGAGGTGTTCACCGTGCCGGCCAAGCGCTGGCTGACCACCGGCGCAGGGCTCGCGCCGCGGCTGCCGGTGCACCCGTGGCAGCGCGAGCACGTGCTGTCGGCGTACCCCTTCCTGAAACCCGACGGCGCCCGGATCGCGGCCATGCCGCTGATGTCGCTGCGCACCCTGGCCGCGGTCGCCGACCCGACGCGGCACTACAAGACCGCGGTGGACGTGCAGATGACCAGCGCGGTGCGGATCGTGTCCCCGGCCGCGGTGCGCAACGGCCCGGTCGTGTCGAAGCTGCTGGCCGTCGTCGCCGCCGACCTCGGCCTGCAGGTGTGGCCGGAGCTCGCCGCGGGCGCGGTGCTGGACACCGACGGCACGCCGCTGCGCAGCCTGGCCGTGGTGGTCCGGCGGGCCGCCCGGCCGGGCCCCAACGAGGTGATCCTGCCGATCGCGGCGCTGGCCGCGCCGTCACCGGCCGACGGCCGCCCGCTCATCCGGGAGGCGGTGATGCTCGGCTACGGCGGCCACCCGGCCGGATTCCTCGCCGATCTGGCCGCCCTGATCGTGCCGGTGCTGCTGACGCTGCTGCACCGCGGCGTCGCACTGGAGGCGCACGGGCAGAACCTGCTGGTCACGCTCACGCACGGGCGACCGACCGGGCTGTCCTACCGCGACGTCGGCGGGGTGCGGCTCAGCCCCGCCCGGCTGCGTCGCCACGGCGTCGACGTGCCCGCCCTGCACGGCGAACTGGCCAGTGACGACCCGGTGCAGCTGCGCGCCAAGGCGCTGGGTTCGGGCATCGCGGTGGCGCTCGGCGAGCCGATCGCGGTGCTGTCGCGCGAGTACGGCGTCGAGCCGCAGCAGCTGTGGCGGCTGGTCCGCGACCGGGTCGAGCAGGCGTACGACAACCTGCCGCCGTCGGCCGCCGCGGACGCGCGTTCCGTGCTCGGCGACCCGCTGCCGCTGAAGGCGACGACCACGATGCGGCTGGCCGACGACCCGCTCGACGACGCCTGGGCGCAGCTGCCCAACCCCTTGGCCGCGTGATGCGCCCGCTCACCGACCCCATCGCCGCCGAGCTGGCGGACCTGGCCCCGCAGCTGCTGAACGGCTACTTCGACGCGCTGCCGCGGGCCCGGGTCACCGTCGCCACCCGGCTGGCCGAAGCGCTGTGGCGGGAGGACGTCGGCGACGCCCGCGCCCGCTTCCGCGGCGAGCGGCACGGCTTCGACCGGGTGCTGCTGGACCCGGTCGACATGGACCCGGTGGCCCTGGTGTCCCACGAGGGCCTGCGCGCGGAACTGGACAGCGCGGTGCACGGACTGGCCCTGGCGTACGCCCGCCGGGCGACCCTCGACCCCGGCCACCGCGCCGCCGCCGCGGTCGCGGGCGCGCCCGACATGCTCGCGCTGCTCGACGGCTGCGCGCCGGACGAGCGCACCGCCCGGCTGGAGCAGCTCGCGGTCGAGGGGCACAACCTGCACCCGTGCGGGCGCACCCGGCTGGGCTGGGGCACCGGCGACCTGATCGCACACGACCTGGAGAGCGAGTCGACCGCGATCGGCTTCCTGGCCGTGCCGCCGGAGCTGGCGCTGGGCGACGACCTGTCCGAGCGGCTGGGCGTCGCCGCCCCCGGCGGCCGGCGGCTGCTGCCGGTGCACATCTGGCAGCTGCGGCACCTGACCGGGTTGCACCCGGGCCTGTTCGCCGACGGCACGCTGCGGGTGCTCGACGAGGTGCTGCCGGCCCGGCCCACCGCGGCGCTGCGCACCGTGCTGCCCCCGGGGTCGACCTACCTGAAGTTGTCGCTGGACATCCAGGTCACCTCGACCCGGCGCAGCATCTCGATCGCCTCCACCCGCAACGGCCCGGCGCTGAGCGAGGTGCTGTCGCGACTGTTGGACCTGGTCCCCGGCGGCGGGCGGGTGCTGCTGATGGCCGAGCCCGCGGGCGTCGCCGGGCTGCTGGAGGACGGCCGCCAGCTCAGCACGATCGTGCGTGACGGGCTCGGCGGCCGGTTGGCCGCGGGCGAGCAGCCGGTGCCGGCGAGCTCGCTGGCCACGCTCGACCCGGTCAGCGGGCGGACGCTGCTGGCCGGGCTGGTCGACCGGTACGCGGCCGGCCGCGCCCTGGCCGACCCGCGTACGGCGGCGGCGGGTTTCCTGCGCGAGTACGCCGGGCTGCTGCTGCCGCCGGTGCTGGCGCTGGCCGCCCGGCACGGCATCGGCCTGGAGGCGCACCTGCAGAACTGCGTGCCGACCTTCCTCGACGGGGTGCCGCACCGGCTCGCCCTGCGGGACCTGGCGGGCCTGCGCGTGCACCACCCGCGGCTGGCCGCCTCCGGGGCGAAGCTGCAGCTGTGGCCCGGCTCGGTGATCGGCACCGAGGACGAGGCGGTGCTGCTGTCCAAGGTGGCCTACACCGCGTTCCAGGCACATCTGGGCGAGCTGGTGCTGCGGCTGGGACAGTCGCACGGCCTGGCCGCCGACACCGCTTGGCGGACCGTGCGGGAGGTGGTGGACGACAGCCTGCGCGGGCACCCCGACCACGCCTTCTACACGGCCCCGAGCGTGCCGCACAAGGCGCTGACCCGTATGCGGCTGGCCGGCGCGGGCGACCTCTACGTCCCGGTGCAGAATCCGCTCCATGGCCTCTGATCAGCGCTCCCCGCACCGCGACGCGCACCTAAGCGCTGCGGACTCCGCGACAGCGGGACCGGCGACCGCGGCCGACGCCCCGCCGGCGGCCCGGCACGGGATCCCGGAGCGGGTCGCGGCGGCGCTGCGCGAAGTCGACGGACCTGTCTGCGCCTATGTCTACGACCCGGGTGTGCTGCGGGCGCGGGTCGCCGAGCTGCGGCGGGCACTGCCGGGCGTGACCGTCTGCTACGCGGTGAAGGCCAACGGGCATCCGGCGATCGTCGCCGCGGCGGCCGAGGCCTGCGACGGCCTGGAGGTCGCCTCGGGCGGCGAGCTGGCGCTGGCCGAAGCGGCCGGGGCGGCCCGGATCGTGTTCGGCGGCCCGGCCAAGACCGACGCGGAGCTGGCCCACGCGCTGCGCCTGGGCGCGACGGTCAACGTGGAGAGCACTCTCGAACTGCGGCGGCTCAGCCTGCTGGCGGAACGGGCGGGTACGACCGCGACCATCACGCTGCGGGTGAACCGGGCCGACGCGGGGCTGCCCGGCACGCATGCGATGACGGGCGCGCCGACCCCGTTCGGCGTCGACGAGGCCCAGCTGCCCGAGGTGGTGGCGCTGGCGAGGACGCTGCCCGGCCTGGACCTGGTCGGCTGGCACCTGCACGCGGTCTCCAACAACCTGGACGCGGCCGCGCACTCGGCCTTCCTCGCCGAGGCCCTGCGCTGGTCGGCGGCCACCTCGCAGCGGCTCGGCGTGCCGCTGCGCACGGTGAACGCGGGCGGCGGCTTCGGCGTGGACTACGCCGGTGACGCGGTGTTCGCGCTGGACCGGCTGCGGGTGCGCGTGCCGGACGGGGTCGAGCTGGTGGTGGAGCCGGGCCGGTGGCTCGCCGCCGACGCCGGCTGGTACGCCGCGGAGGTGCTCGATCTCAAGCACACGCACGGGCGCTGGTTCGCGGTGCTGCGCGGCGGCACCCACCACTTCCGCCTGCCCGCGGCCTGGGGTTACGACCACCCGTTCGCGGTGCTGCCGGTGGAGCGGTGGGATTACCCGTGGCCCCGGCCCGAGGTCGCCGGCGTGGCGGTGGACGCCGTCGGCGAGCTGTGCACGCCGCGCGACGTGCTCTGCCGCGGGCAGCGCGTGGACCGGCTGCGGGTCGGCGACCTGCTGGTGTTCGGCCGCACCGGGGCGTACGGCTGGGACATTTCGCACCATGCGTTCCTGCGGCACCCGGAGCCGACATTCCTCGTCCTCTGACCGCGCAGAGTGATCTCCCGTCTACCCAGCGAATCGGATGATCACGAGATGGTCCGCCCTGTTCGACCTGGCTTGACAACGCCCTAGACTGTGCCGGTCTCACCACGAGTTGTGGTGCGTAACACCCCCCCTTTCACCCCCCTCGACACCCCTCGAAAGCGGAGGCCCCGATGCCGAACGGCCGTAACTCCACGGTCCGATCGCACCGGCGCGGTGGTGGCCGTCGCCGCAGCATCGCACCGTGGATCGTCATCCCGACGGCGCTCGTGCTGATCGGTTCCGGTGTGACCATCGGCTATGTGTACGTCATCAAGGACTCGTGCAGCGGCAGCACCCAGGCCACTGTCGTGGCCGCCCCGGGCACCGCCAGCCTGCTGAAGTCACTGGCCGGCAAGTGGGCCGAGACCAACCCGTCCGTCGACGGGGTCTGCGCCTCGGTGACCATCGGCGAGCAGGACACCGCGGCGACCGTGCGGGCGCTGGCACACGAGTGGAACGCGGCCGTCTCCGGCCCCGCGCCCGACGTGTGGGTCCCGCCGTCCAGCGCCTGGGTCAAGGCCGCGGCCGCCGGCAGCGAGGACGCCGACCGGATCCTGCCCGACCTGCTGCCGAGCGTGGCGCGTACGCCAGTGGTCATCGCCATGCCGAAGGCCGCGGCCGAGAAGCTCGGCTGGCCCGACGCCAAGCTCGACTGGAAGGACCTGCTCGACAAGCTCGCGCAGGACAGCGCGGTCAAGGTCGGCATGAGCGACCCGGGGGCCTCCACCGCCGGTCTGCTGGCCCTGTCGGCGATCATCGACGCTGACGACAACACCGAGGTCGACCCGACCGAGCTGGGCCGCGTCTTCGCGCTGGAGCAGCGTATGGCGCTGTACAAGACCAGCACCGAGGAGCTGTTCGCCGAGTACGTCAGCAGCGGCGGCAAGGCGGTCAACGCGTTCCCGGCGCTGGAGCAGGACGTGGTGCGGCACAACGCCGAGCACCCCGACCTGCCGCTGGTGGCCGTCTACCCGAAGAACGCCACCACCGAGGCGGACAACCCGTACCTGGTGCTGAAGGACGCCGCCTGGACCAACCCGCAGCGCGTCGGCGCCGCCGAGGCGTTCCTGGGTTACCTGCGCGGCGACGCCGCCCGCAGCGAGGTGCAGAAGCTGGGTTACCGCGACTCCAACCGCCAGCCCGGCCCGCAGCTGTCCCCCGCCAACGGCGTGATCAGCCAGCTCACCGCGCTCCCCGGCGGCGTGCTGCTCACCGAGTCGATCACCAAGACGAGGGACACCTGGACGGCGCTCACCCGCCCCACCAACATGCTGCTGGTGCTCGACGTGTCGGGCTCCATGGGCGGCGTGGTGCGGGGCACCGGCGGTCAGACCAAGCTCGACCTGACCAAGTCGGGCGCGCAGGAAGCCGTCAACATGTTCGGCGACGACGCCCAGGTCGGCCTGTGGAGCTTCTCCTCCCAGCAGTCCGGCAGCAAGGCGTACAAGGAACTGGTCCCGCTCGGCAAGCTGACCGAGGAGGTCTCCGGCAAGCCGCGCCGCGACCAGCTCACCTCGAAGCTCAAGGGCCTGGAGCCCGGCGGCAACACGGGCATGTACGACACGGTGTGGGCGGCGTACCAGACCATGCAGAAGAACTACGTGCCCGGCGCGACCAACATGATCGTGCTGCTGTCCGACGGCGCGGACGACGACCAGCTGAAGGGCCTCAAGCTCGAGCAGCTCGTCGAGAAGATCAACGCCGCGGACAAGCAGCGCCCGGTCAAGGTGGTCACCATCGCCCTGGGCAAGCCGTCCAACAGCGAGGCCCTGGCCAAGATCTCGGCCGCCACAGGCGTCAGCACCTACAGCTCCGAGCGCTCGTACGACATCGGCAACGTCCTCCGCGCCGCCATCTTCGACTACCAGTGACCCGGTGGCCGGACCCCGGCCACGGACCCGGTAGCGACAAGCCGCGCCGGCGTCGCGCCCCCACGGGGTAGCGACGCCGGCGCGGCTCCGTTTTCACAGACAGTGGCCTATCTCATCGACTTTTTCGCGATCAAATTCGATGAGATAGGCCGACGCCTACGTCAAGGGCCGGACGGCGGCAGGGTCAGCGCAGTCCGTGGAGGGCGGCGCGGACGGGGGCGGCCTTGGCGGCGGCCTCGGCGACCTCGGCGGCGGGGTCGGAGTCGATGGTGATCCCGCCACCAGCCCATACGTGCAGGTCGCGGCCGTCGGCGACCACGGTGCGGATGGTCAGGCCGAGGTCGATGCCGTCGGGGCCGATCCAGCCCAGCGCCCCCATGCTGGCTCCGCGGCCGACCGGCTCCAGTGCGGCGATCTCCCGTAGCGCGGCGAACTTGGGCGCGCCGGTCACCGAGCCGCCCGGGCAGATCGCCCGCAGCAGCTCCGCCAAGCCGGTGCGGGGTCGCAGCCGCGCGGTCACCTCGGACTCGGCCTGCCACAGGTCGGCCCAGCGGCGTACCGCGAACAGCTCGGGCACCCGCACCGTGCCGGTGACCGCGACGTGGGAGAGGTCGTTGCGCTGCAGGTCGACGATCATGATGTGCTCGGCGCGCTCCTTGGGCGAGGCGAGCAGGTCGGCACGACCTGCTTCGGTCGCCGGTGCGGTGCCCTTGATGGGCCGGGTGACGGCCTGCCCGCCGCGCACCTCGAGCAGGGTCTCCGGGGAGGCGCAGCCGATCGCCCAGCCGTCGCCCTGCAGTATCCCGGCGTACCGGGCGCCGGGCAGGCCGGTCACCCGGCGCAGCGCGGGCAGCGGGTCGCCGTGGTACGCCGCGGCAGCGTGGCCGACCATGTTGACCTGGTAAACATCGCCCCGGGCGATCGCCTCGCGGACCGACTGCACGGCCTCGGCATGGCGCGAAGGGCTCCAGGAGGGCCGCCACGGGCCGAGCCGCCAGGCGCCCACCGTTCGGGCGAGCCCGCCACCCGGCGGCTCCTGGAGGCGTACGGTTGCCGTGTGTTCGTACACCACGACGACCACGTCCGGCACGGCCGGCGCGGGGCTGGGCGCCCCGAGGCAACCGCCGATCATGGCGGCTCCGCCGGCCGCGGAGACGAACAGTGCGGCGCCGCAGACCTCGTGGGCCAGCCCCGCCAGGGACGGCCCGGACAGGTCACCCGCCGGCAGGCCGTGCCCGGACAGGAAGTTCTCCACCAGCGTGGCCGGATCGCCCGGATCGCCCACACGCCACTCGAACCGGGAGCGTTCCCACGCCTGGTCACGGCAGGTCGCCGGTATGCCGGGAATATCCCTGGCCGTCCCGTGGGTGGGGGCTAGACCGACCGGCTTCATTCCGCTCGTCCGAAAGGTTGATATCTAGAAAGGCCCTGCGTTACCTGCTCGTAAAAGACTCGTTCGGCTTGGTAGCGTGCGTCACTGTTGTGATCGACAGCACACCGGCAGCGGATCTCGGACCGAGCTTCCAACGCCACCACCCCTAACCGAATCGCGGAGAACCCCGATGTTGTGCCAGCACCAACCGGTCTGCCCCTCAGCCGACGCGATCGACCACGACGCCGCCAAGGTCGTCGCGTCCTTCCCTGAGCAGGGCTGGAGCCTGCTCTGCAACGGCGTCATCGTCTTCGAGGACACCGGCGAGCTGCTCCCCGACGGGTCGAGCATCGCCCCGCACCGCGGTCCCGCGGTGCACGCCATGGCCTGACCCTAGCGGCGACGACCCGGGGCGCGACGGAGCGCCCCGAAGATCATCTCATTGTCACACCCGCCGAGCCGGCCCGAAGCCCGCGTCGTGAGGACGCCTCCCCGGGCCGGCGGCAGCAGACCTCAGGCGAACGCCTCCGGCGGCGGGCACGAGCACACCAGGTTGCGGTCACCGAAGGCGCCGTCGATGCGCCGGACCGGCGGCCAGTACTTTCCGGCGCGCTCGGTCGCGCTCTGCAGACCCGGGTACGCCGCAACCGATCGCGGGTAGGCGTGCTCCCAGGAGTCCCCGGTCACCATCGACGCCGTGTGCGGCGCGTTGACCAGCGGGTTGTCCCCGGCCGGCCACTCACCCGAGCCCACCTTGTCGATCTCGCGGCGGATCGAGATCATCGCGTTCACGAAGCGGTCCAGCTCGCCCAGGTCCTCGCTCTCGGTCGGCTCCACCATCAGGGTGCCGGCGACCGGGAACGACATCGTCGGCGCGTGGAAGCCGTAGTCGATCAGGCGCTTGGCCACGTCGTCCACGGTCACGCCGGTGGCCTTGGTGATCGGCCGCAGGTCGAGGATGCACTCGTGGGCCACCAGGCCCTTGTTGCCGCTGTAGAGCACCGGGTAGTGCTCGCGCAGCCGGGCCGCGACGTAGTTGGCCGCCAGCACCGCGGTGCCGGTCGCGGCCGCCAGGCCGTCCGGGCCCATCATCCGCAGGTACGCCCACGGGATGGGCAGGATGCCGGCGCTGCCGTGCGGGGCCGCGCTGATCGCGGACACGTCGTCGGTGCCCGGTAGGAACGGGGCCAGGTGCGAGCGCACCGCCACCGGCCCGACGCCGGGGCCGCCGCCGCCGTGCGGGATGCAGAACGTCTTGTGCAGGTTCAGGTGCGACACGTCGGCGCCGAACTTGCCCGGCTTGGCGAAGCCGACCAGCGCGTTGAGGTTCGCGCCGTCGACGTACACCTGGCCGCCGGCCTCGTGCACCTTGGCGCACAGCGAGGCGATGCCGGTCTCGTACACGCCGTGCGTCGACGGATAGGTGACCATGATCGCGGCGAGCACGTCGCGGTGCTTCTCGATCGCCCGGTCCAGGTCGACCAGGTCCACGTTGCCGGAGTCGTCGCAGGCGACCACGACCACGCGCATGCCGGCCATCACGGCGCTGGCCGCGTTGGTGCCGTGCGCGCTGGACGGGATCAGGCAGACGTCGCGGTGGGCCTCGCCGTTGGCGCGGTGGTAGGCCCGGATCGCCAGCAGGCCGGCGAGCTCGCCCTGGGAGCCGGCGTTGGGCTGCACGCTGACCGCGTCGTAGCCGGTGAGCTCGGCCAGCCAGGCCTCCAGCTGCGCGATCATGTCGCGGTAGCCGGCCGTCTGGTGCTCCGGCGCGAAGGGGTGCAACTGCCCGAACTCGGGCCAGGTGACCGCCTCCATCTCGGTGGTGGCGTTGAGCTTCATGGTGCAGGAGCCCAGCGGGATCATGCCCCGGTCCAGCGCGTAGTCCAGGTCCGACAGGCGGCGCAGGTAGCGCAGCATGGCCGTCTCGCTGTGGTGGCTGCGGAACACCTCGTGGGTCAGGAACTCGGTGTCGCGGGCCAGCCCCGCCGGAATCGCGGTGGCCTGGCGCGGCTCGGCCAGCTCCACACCGAACGCGGCGCAGACCGCCTTGAGGTGCGCCACCGTGGTGGTCTCGTCGCAGGAGACACTCACCCGGTCGGCGTCGACCAGGCGCAGGTTGACGCCGTCGCGCTCGGCGGCGGCGACCACGGTCTGCGCGCGGCCCGGCACGACCGCGGTGACGGTGTCGAAGAACGCGGTGTGCGCGATCTCGACGCCACCGGTGAGCAGGCTGACCGCCAGGCGGCTCGCGCTGTCGTGGGCGTGGCGGGCGATCTTCTTCAGGCCGTCCGGGCCGTGGTAGACGGCGTACATGCTGGCCATGACGGCGAGCAGCACCTGCGCGGTGCAGATGTTGCTGGTCGCCTTCTCGCGGCGGATGTGCTGCTCACGGGTCTGCAGGGCGAGCCGGTAGGCACGGGTGCCGTCGGCGTCCTTGGAGACGCCCACCAGGCGGCCGGGCAGCGAGCGCTCCAGACCCGTACGGACGGCGAGGTAACCCGCGTGCGGACCACCGAAGCCCATCGGCACGCCGAAGCGCTGGGCGCTGCCGCAGGCGATGTCCGCGCCGATGGCGGCCGGGGCGCGGACCAGGGTGAGTGCCAGCAGGTCGGCGGCCACCGAGACCAGGGCCTGGCGGGCGTGCGCGGCCTCGATCAGGGCCGCGTGGTCGCGCAGCGCGCCGGACGCGCCGGGGTACTGCAGCTGGAGGCCGAAGAACTCGGCGGGCAGCTCCTCCGTGTCCAGGTCGACGATGCGGACCTCGATGCCGAGCGGCTCGGCCCGGGTGGTGATCACGTCGATGGTCTGCGGCAGCGTGTCCGCGTCGACGACGAACACGTTGCTCTTGCTCTTGGCCGAGCGGCGGGCCAGCGTCATCGCCTCGGCGGCCGCGGTGCCCTCGTCGAGCATGGAGGCGTTCGCGGTGGCCAGGCCCGTCAGGTCGGTGACCACGGTCTGGAAGTTGAGCAGGGCCTCCAGCCGGCCCTGGCTGATCTCCGGCTGGTACGGCGTGTAGGCCGTGTACCAGGCCGGGCTCTCCAGCACGTTGCGTTTGATCACGCCGGGCACGTGGGTGCCGTAGTAACCCAGGCCGATCATGGAGGTGGCCACGGTGTTACGGGCGGCGAAGGCGCGCAGCTCGGCGATGGTCTCCGCCTCGGTGGCCGCGGCGGGCAGGTCCAGCGCCCCGTGCCAGCGGATCACCTCGGGGATGGCCGCGTCCATCAGCTCCTCGATCGAGGAGTACCCGATGGCGTTGAGCATGCTCTCGGTCTGGGCGGCACCAGGACCGATGTGGCGTTCTACGAAGGCGCTCATGTGAGACTCCGGGGTCGAGGACTGTGGAAGTCCTCCCCCTCTGTCACGGACGACGCTCGTGAGCCTCGCCACGGCGGTCGCGCCGCTCCAGAGTCGCCATGCCCGTATGGTCCGGGTGCCTGAGAGGTTCCGGGGAGGAATTGCCCCTTCGGCGCCGCTTTACGCGGACTCTCCCACACGGGTGTGCCGGCACCGCCCACGCTACCAGCACGTGTGTTCCGGCACCGTAACCCAGGCCACTCACCACGCCGCCCGGTCGCCGCCCGCGCCCGCCTTGATCACCCGACTTACCGGGCACCTGTGCGTATCTTGCGACGCCATTCACCCATGTGCCTGGCAAGTCGGATGGTCAAGGGGCGGGGCGGGGCGCGCGAGCGGGACGAATGGGACGGGTGGGTCAGGGGATCAGGACGACCTTGCCGGTGGTGGCGCGGGTCTCCAGGGCGGTGTGGGCGCGGGCGGCGTCGGCGAGCGGGAACGTGGTGAGGGCGGGGGTGAACCAGCCCTCGGCAGCGTCGCGCAGGGCCTGCTCCTCCAGCGGGCGCAGGCCGCCGGCGAGCTTCATCATGGCCGGGCCGATCGCCGAGGAGGCGACGACGCCCCTGGCGTACAGGTCCTGGGTCGTGATCTGGGTCGGCGCGCCGGCCGACCCACCGAAGATCAGGAAGCGGCCGGTCGGGGCGAGCAGCTCCAGGGCCGCCCTGCCCTCCGCGCCGCCGACGCCGTCGAGCACCACGGTCAGATCCCGCTCCCCCAGCTCGGCGCGCACCTTGTCGGCCCAGCCGGGCTCGCGGTAGTCGGCGGCGATGTCGGCCCCGTTGCGCTGCACCAGGGCCACCTTGGCCGGGCCGCCCGCCGCGCCGACGACCAGCGCCCCGGCCCGCTGCGCCGCCTGCACGAGCAGCGTGCCCAGGCCCCCGGCCGCGCCGGTGACCAGCACCGCGTCGCCCTCACGCAACTGCGCCTGGCGCAGCACGCCGACCGCGGTCCGGCCCGTTCCGATCATGGCCACGGCGGCCGGGGCGGACAGCTGCTCGGGAATCTCGTGCAGGGAGGCGACCGTGGCGACCGCGCGCGCGGCGTACCCGCCGCTGGTCATGCCCAGGTGCGCGACCACGCGCCGACCCTGCCAGGCCGGGTCGACGCCCGGCCCGGTCCCGCCCACCCGGCCGGCGACCTCGCGGCCCGGCGTCATCGGGAGCTGCGGCGGCGGGAACGGCCCGGGGCTGCCGGAGCGGATCGTCGTGTCGATGAGGTGCACCCCGGCCGCCTCGACCTCGATCAGCACCTGCCCCTCGCCGGGTGTCGGGTCGGGGACCTCCTCGTAGCGCAGGTTCTCGGCCGGGCCGAACTCGTACTGCCGGATGGCGTGCATGGTCGCTCCTGGGGTGCGTCGGATGCCGACGACGCTAGAAGCTCAAGCGCACTCGAAGTCAAGTCTTCACGGGCCACACCGGTCAGACGACGGGCGACGGGCGGATCGAACGCCGGTCGGCAGCAGGTCTAGGCCTGCTTCGCCAGCCCGCGGACGGCGTCCAGGAGCACGTCCACGTCCTCGGTGGTCGTGTAGTGGTAGATGCCCGCCCGCACCGCGCCGCCGGACTCGCGCAGGCCCATCGTGTGGAAGTACTCCCACGCGTAGTAGTCCCCGGCGAACGCGCAGATCCCGGCGTCGCCGAGCAGCCGCGACGTCTCGGCCGGGTGCTGGCCGCCGATCCGGAACGACACCGTCGGGCACCGGTCGGCCGGGGCCGGGCAGAGTGCCACCCCGTCGATCGCGGCGAGCCCCTCGACGAGCCTGGCGAACAGGTCCGCCTCGTAGTCGCGTACCCCGGTCAGGGACGTCAGCAGGCGCTCGCGCCGGGTGCCGGTCGCGGCTGGGTCCAGGCTCGCGAGGTGGTCGACGGCGGCGGTGACCCCGGCCAGCGAGGCGAAGCTCGGCGTGCCGAACTCGAAGCGCTCCGGCACCGCGTCACTGGACGGGCGCAGCTTCTGCGGAACCATGCCCTCCCACGTCGCCGGGTCGGCGACGCAGGCGGCCAGGTGCGGCCCGGACCACTTGTACGCGCTGGTCACGTAGAAGTCCGCGCCCAGCGCGACGACGTCGGTCGGCTGGTGCGGTGTGGCGTGCACCCCGTCGACGAACACCAGCGCGCCCGCGGCGTGCGCGAGCGCGGCGATGGCGGCCACGTCGGGCCGCGTGCCGATCGCGTTGCTGCCTGCGGTCACCGCGACCAGCCGGGTGCGCTCGGTGATCAGATCCTGGTACTGGCCCGTCGGCAGCTCGCCGGTCGCCGCGTCGAACTCGGCCCAGCGCACCGTCGCGCCGCGCTCGGCGGCGACCTGTACCCAGGGGCGCACGTTGGAGTCGTGGTCCAGCCGTGAGACGACCACCTCGTCGTCCGGGCCCCACGACTGGCCGAGGGTCCGTGCGACCAGGTACACCAGCGACGTCGCGCTGTTGCCGAAGACCACCCCGGCCGGGTCCGCGCCGAGCAGGTCGGCGACCGCGCGACGGGCGTCGGTCACCAGCCCGATCGCGCGGCGGCCGGGCGCGAACGCGTCACTGCGGTTGGCGACCGCACCGCGGTAGACGGCGTCGACCGCCCGCGCGACCGGCTCCGCGACCAGCGAACCCGCGGCCGCGTCGAAGTGCCGGAAACCTTCACTCAACGCCGGGTATGCAGCGCGAGCCCGCGCGATGTCGAACGCCATGCCCGCCACCCTAACCACCCCGCCCGCCCTCGTCATGATCCAAACGGCCGGTCGGTGTGCTGCACTTTCGGGGAAAGTGCAGGAACCGGCGACCCGATTGCTGCACTTTCCCCGCAACAGCAGCTCCGGCACGCCCACGGCGGGAAGGGTTTGCCCGGTGGTTCGTAGGATGGGGGCGTGGCGGAGATCGTGCAGTTGCTGGCCTCGCCGGTGCGGCGGTTTCAGGGGCGGCCGGCCGACGGGCCCTCGCCCGCGCCGCCCGCTGAGCTGGTCGAGCAGGTGCGGGTCCGGGCGCAGCTCGGCATCGTCGGCGACCGGTACTTCGGCAGGCAGGCGCACCGCGACGCCAGTGTCACCGTGATCGCGCAGGAGTCGCTGCCACCCGGTGCGGACCTGACCCATGTCCGACGCAACATCCTGACCAGCGGGATCGCCGTCGACGAGCTGGTCGGCTCGGTGCTGGTGCTGGATTCCGGGGACGGGCCGGTGCGGCTGCGCGTCAACCGGCCCGCGAACCCCTGCGCATGGATGGACGTGACGATCGCCCCCGGCGCGTGGCGGGCCCTGCGCGGCCACGGCGGCATCCGCTGCACGCCACTCGACGACGGCATCCTGCGCGTCGGCCCGGTCCAGTACTCGATCGCGGGCTGACCGGCCACCTGACCGGCCGTCACCAGGGTTCGGCGCCGTCCTCGCTGAAGAAGCCCGCCGTCGGGCCGTCCTCGGGCAGCGTCGCCAGCCGCACCGCCACAGCCCGCGCCCTGCGCCGGGGTTCGGGGTCCGGCGTGCCCGTTGAGGTCCGTGGCGCAGTAGCCGGGATCGGCCGCGTTCCCAGTGGACGGCGGAGCATCTCGCCTGAAATCCGGCCACGCTGTCGATCCGGCGGTCACTCGTTCGTATGGAAGGTGACGGGCCGGTGTGGAGCCGGCCGCGGCCGGGCAGGAGAGACACATGCGCAAGCTGATGGTCATCGAGTTCGTGACGCTGGACGGGGTCATGCAGGGCCTCGGGTCGCCCGACGAGGACCGCGACGGCGGCTTCGCGCACGGCGGATGGTCCGCGCCGTACTTCGACGAGGTCCAGGCGTCGTCGGCCGGTGAAGGGCTCAAGGACACCACGGCGTACCTGTTCGGCCGGCGGACGTACGAGAAGATGGCCGCGTTCTGGCCGACCCAGCCTGACGAGAACCCCATGGCGGCACACCTCAACGCGACCCCGAAGCACGTCGCGACGCGCACCCTGACCAGTCTCGACTGGGCGAACGCGCGGGTGCTCGACGGTGCGACGGCCACCGCGGTGCAGGCACTCAAGGAGCAGGGCGACGGCGTGATCGCCGTGCTGGGCAGCGGGGCGCTCGTGCAGGAGCTGATCGCGCAGGGCCTCGTCGACGGGTACCGGCTGTTCCTGCACCCGCTCCTGCTCGGCACCGGCAAGCGCCTGTTCCGCGAGATGCCCCGCCCGCAGCGGCTCCGCCTCGTCGACTGCACCCCGACCGGCACCGGTGTGCTGATGCTCGGCTACGACGTCGAGTAGGGCGAGACATCCCGGCCACCGAGCCGCCTGGTCGTCGCGCGGCACACCCCGGAACGGGCCCGTGGCGGCCCACTAGGCTGATCCATATGACGTACGTGGCAGACCCGAAGCGATACGACTCCATGATCTACCGGCGCAGCGGCCGCAGCGGGCTGAAACTGCCCGCGATCTCGCTGGGCCTGTGGCACAACTTCGGCCACGAGCGTCCGTGGGACCGCCAGCGCGACATCGTGCGGCGCGCGTTCGACCTCGGCGTGACCCACTTCGACCTGGCCAACAACTACGGCCCGCCGCCGGGCGCGGCCGAGGAGAACTTCGGCCGGATGCTGGCGACCGACCTGAAGCCCTACCGCGACGAGCTGGTCATCGCGACGAAGGCCGGCTACGACATGTGGCCGGGCCCGTACGGCGAGTGGGGGTCGCGCAAGTACCTGACCGCGTCCCTGGACCAGTCGCTGCAGCGGATGGGCCTGGACTACGTCGACGTCTTCTACTCGCACCGCTTCGACCCGGAGACCCCGCTCGAGGAGACCATGGGCGCGCTGGACGCGGCCGTGCGCGCGGGCAAGGCGCTGTACGTCGGCATCTCGTCGTACACCTCCGCGCAGACGCGCGAGGCCGCGGCGATCCTGAAGTCGCTGGGCACGCCGCTGCTGATCCACCAGCCGTCCTACTCGATGATCAACCGCTGGACCGAGCGCGACCAGCTGCTGGACACCCTCGAAGAGGTCGGCGCGGGCTGCATCTCGTTCTCGCCGCTGGCCCAGGGCCTGCTGACCGACCGCTACCTGCAGGGCGTGCCGGCGGATTCGCGCATCCGCACCAGCCGCTTCCTCAACGAGGACGCGCTGACCCCGAGCAACCGGGTGAAGGTCGAGGGCCTCAACGCGATCGCCAAGCGGCGCGGGCAGTCGCTGGCCCAGCTGGCGCTGGCCTGGGCGCTGCGCGACGAGCGGATGACCAGCCTGGTCATCGGCGCGTCGAGCGTCGCCCAGCTGGAGAACAACATCGCCGCGCTGGGCAACCTCGACTTCACCGCCGAGGAGCTGACCGAGATCGACCAGTTCGCCACCGAGGCGGAGATCGTCATCTAGTGATCGAGGAGCACCGGCTCGTCACCGAGCACAGCATCCTGTCGGTGGTGGTGGGCTCGCGGGCGTACGGCCTCGCGGGCCCCGCCTCCGACACCGACCGCCGCGGCGTGTTCGTCGCGCCCACCCGGCTGTTCTGGGGCCTGGACAAGCCCCCCACGCACGTGGACGGCCCGGCCGAGGAGCAGTTCTCGTGGGAGGTCGAGCGGCTGTGCACCCTCGCGCTGACGGCGAACCCGACGGTGCTGGAGTGCCTGTGGTCGCCGCTGGTCGAGCTGCTGACGCCGACCGGCGAGCGGCTGCTGGCGGTACGCGGCGCGTTCCTGTCCAGCCGCGCGGCCGAGACCTATGGCCGTTATGCCGCGGACCAGTTCGCGAAGCTGCGCGCGCACCGCGAGCGCACCGGCGACGTGCGCTGGAAGCAGGCCATGCACATGCTGCGGCTGCTGCGGGCCGGGGCGCACGTGCTGCGCTCCGGCGACGTGCTGGTCGACGTGTCCGACGAGCGTGACCTGCTGCTGTCGGTCAAGCGCGGCGAGGTGCCGTTCGCCGAGGTGTCGGCGCTGGCCGAGGCCCGCTCCGCGGACCTGGCGAAGGCGGCTGCCGACACCGTGCTGCCGGCCGAGCCGGACCGGGCCGCGGTGGAGAAGTTCCTGGTGGGCGTACGCGCCGACGGGCTGGAGTCAGCCGTTCGGTGACGGGGACGACCGATCGGGTGGCCTTACGGCACGGCACGGTCGTTGTGGATACTTGCCCGGTGACCCGACCCCTCGGCCGCCGCCTCGCGCTGCTCTGCGCCGCGCTCCTCGCCCTCGCCGCCGCTGCCTGCGACTCCGCGCCCGACGACCCGGCGTTCGTGTCGCCGAGTGCGGCGGTCCCGTCGGGTTCGACGGCTCCCGAGCCGGCCCCGGCCGCGTTCACCGGCTGGCACGACCCCGGGCAGACCGGCAAGCCGTGGGGCGACAAGGTCAAGGGCCTGCTGACGTTCCGGGGCAACCCGACGCGCACCTTCCACGGCTCCGGGCCGCTCCCGAAGACCAAGCCCGAGGAGCTGTGGCGCTTCCCGAAGACGGGCAACATGTGCCGCCCGTCGGTCGACGAGCACGGCGAGCGCATCTGGTGCGGCATGGGCTGGACCGGCCAGCCCGCGGTGTTCGAGCGCGAGGGCAAGACCTGGGTCGTGTTCGGGGCGTACGACGGCAAGGTGCACTTCCTCGACGCGAGCAACGGCGAGCGGATCCTGCCCGACTTCACCACCAACGACATCATCAAGGGCTCGGTGACCATCGACCCGGACGGCTTCCCGCTGGTCTACACGGGTTCGCGCGACGACTACTTCCGCATCATCGCGATCGACGGCGACAAGCCCAAGGAGCTGTGGAAGCTGTCGGCGTACGCGGTGAAGCCGACGCTGTGGAACAACGACTGGGACAGCTCGGCGATCATCATCGACGACTACCTGTTCGAAGGCGGCGAGAACAGCCAGTTCCACATCGTGAAGCTCAACCGGGGCTACGACGCCAACGGCAAGGTCACCGTCAAGCCGAAGCTGATCTGGAACACCCCGAGCTGGGACGAAAAGCTGATCAAGGAGGCCGGGCACAAGACGTTCTCGGTGGAGAACTCGGTCAACGTCTCCGGCAACACCATCTACTTCGCGAACTCGGCCGGTCTCGTGCAGGGCTGGGACATCAGCGGGCTGAAGAGCGGGCAGAAGCCCAAGCGGGTGCTGCGCTTCTGGACCGGCGACGACACCGACGGCTCGATCGTCTCCGACGAGCAGGGCAACCTGTACGTCGGCTCGGAGTACGAGAAGAAGAACGCCCGGTCCAAGACCGTCGGGCAGCTGATGAAGCTGGACCCGAAGAAGCCGAACGACCCGCTGGTCTGGAAGATCGACGAGCGCAACGGCGGCACGTACAGCACCGCGGCGCTGCACAAGGACATCGTCATCTTCGGCACGCACGCCATGGACCTGGTCGGCGTGGACCGCGAGACGGGCAAGGTGCGCTGGCGGCACCACGTGCCGGGCATGGGCCACGGCTCGCCGGTCATCGTCGACGACGTGCTGATCATCGGCGACTGCAACGCCGGTTGGCTGTACGCGTTCGACGTCGCCGACACGTCGGTCGCACCGAAGCCGCTCTGGAAGGTCAAACCGGGCGCCTGCATCGAGTCGACGCCCGCGGTCTGGAACGGAGTGGTCTACGTGGGCACCCGGGCCGGGCAGCTGCACGCCCTCGCGCTGCGATGACGGTCACCATCCCGGACTGGACCGGCCAGGTCGCCGACGAGCAGCCGTACCCGCTCGTCTTCGCGACCGTCAGCGGCGCGCACCTGTACGGCTTCGCCTCGGTCGACTCCGATGTGGATCTGCGCGGGGCACACCTGCTGCCGGCCGAGGAGCTGGTCGGGCTGCGGCACGGCCCGGAGACGATCAACCACATCGGTGACCGGCACGGCGTCGAACTCGACCTGGTCACCCACGACCTGGCCAAGTGCGCCAGGCTGCTGCTCGGCCGCAGCGGCGACGTGCTGGAGCAGGTCACCTCGCCGCTGGTGGTGCGCACCTCGCCGCTGCACGCCGAGCTGCTGGCGCTGGTGCCGGGCTGCCTCAACGCGGGTTACGCCGACCACTACCTGGGCTTCTCGATCTCGTCGGAGAAACTGTTCGCGAGCACCGGCAAGCTCAAGCCCGCGCTGTACCTGCTGCGGGTGCTGGCGACCGGCCTGCACCTGATGCGCACCGGCGAGGTGGTGGCCGACCTGAACCTGCTGCACGAGGACGCGAAGCTGCCGTACGTGCCGGATCTGATCGCGGCCAAGCGCCAGGGCGAGCACCGGCGGCTCGGCGTCGACGCCGGACTGCCCGACCCGGAGCAGATCCTCGCGGACACGTACCGGCTGCGTGAGCGGCTCCGTGAGGCGAAGGCCGCGACGGGGCTGCCCGCGTCGCCGACCGCCCACGACGCGCTGCACGACCTGATCGTGCGGGCCCGCCTGGCCGGGCACTGACCGCCCCTGGCAGCAAAGGGCCCGCCTGCGCCCCTGACCGGCGCAGGCGGGCGTGCAAGGGCCCGCGCGAGGCGGGCCGGGTGTTACCGGCGGCGCCAGTTGCCGCCGCGCACGGCGGCGGCGAAGCCGGCCAGGTGCAGCGCGACGAAGAGGAGGCCCAGCAGGGTCAGCGTGCCGACGGTGAACAGCGGCTCGACGCCCTCGCCGAGCAGGTCGAGCAGCAGGGCGAGCCCGAAGCAGATCGCGGCGATGATGGCGAACATCGAAACTCCAGTTATGTCAGAGGGGGTTGCCTGACACTGGGATGTCCACATGCGCATGAGCGCAAACCTCAGCGCATCGCCACCAGTAAGCGGCCCTGCTCCGTGACGGTCACCTGGGAGCCCAACTCCGCGCAGGCCTTGCCGAACCGCCACCCGATCCACTCCGCCTCGTGCGGCACGGCCGGCCGGGTACGGGTGAAGTCCAGCGCCAGCGGCACCGCCTCGACCGACACCGGCCCCTGCTCGTCGATGGTGACCTCGAACAGCAGCCCGAGGTCGTTGCGCAGCCCGGGGTCGACGGCGTAGTCGTCGACGAAGTCGCCCAGGTCGTACAGCACCGGCCCGTGCACGCCGTGGAACACGTGTGCCGAATGCCCGGCCACCAGCGTCGCCCCGGCCGCCAGCAGCTGCGTCGCGGCCTCCCGCACGTGCCCGACCGGGCCGCTGGTCATGTTCGGCCCCCAGTGCGGTGTCACCAGCGCCACGTCGACCTGCGCGGCCATCTCGCCGACCAGCTCGGTCAGCCAGTCCGGCACGCCGTGCCGCAGGTCGGCGAAGGCCACCCCGGGCGAGTCCTCGGTCGCCGCGAAGTCCTGCGGGTGATCGGTCACCCCGAGCACACCGACGCGTGTCCCGCCCGCCTCCAGCAGCCGCCAGGCCCGCGCCCGCTGCTGGTCGGGGCCCGCGCCCACCACCGCGACCCCGACCCGGTCCAGGTGGTCCAGGGTGTCGGCGAGCGCGACCGGGCCGAAGTCCAGGGCGTGGTTGTTGGCCAGGGTCACGCAGTCCACGCCCAGCCACGCCAGCAGGCCCGCGGCGCGGGGCGGGGCGCGGAAGAAGAACGGTTTGCCCGGCGCGGGCCACGGCTCACCGCGCTCGGAGATGCAGCACTCCAGGTTCACCACGCAGAGGTCCGCGGCGGCGGTGAGCTGCTGCACCTGTTCGGCGAAGATCTCCTCGTACGCCGCGTGGCCGAGGGTGAGCCGGTCCCCCACGGACCGGCCGAGCATCGTGTCCCCCGCCAGCACGAGCTTCACGCCCCCATTGTGCTCCCTCGGCGATCTTGCGGGAGGCCGGCCCGCATACCAGGACCTATCCGACCGTTCGGACAAGATCCCTGACAGTGGACACGGCGAGGGATGATAGGGGCACAGGAGGGCGGCTATGCGACCGACTCTGCGGTTGGGCAGCATCGCCGGCATCCCGGTCGGTGTGCACTGGTCGGTTCTGGTGATCATGCTGCTGCTGGGCCAGGGGCTGGCGACCGCCGTGCTGCCCGCGGGCGCGCCGGGCGGCTCCGCCGGGACGTACTGGATCGTCGCCCTCGCGGTCACCGTGCTGTTCCTCGGCTCGCTGCTGGCACACGAGCTCAGCCACGCGATCGTGGCCCGCCACTACGGGGTGAGCGTCCGCCGGATCACGCTGTGGCTGCTCGGCGGCATGGCTGAGCTGGAGTCCGAGCCGCCGCACGCCCGCGCCGACCTGTTCGTCGCGCTCGCCGGGCCACTGGCCAGCCTCGCCGCGGCCGCCCTGTTCGGCGCGGCCGCCGGCGGCCTCTACCTGACCGGGATCGCCCCGCTGGCCTGGGTCGCGCTGGCCTGGCTCGCCCTGGTCAACGCGGTGCTCGCGGTGTTCAACCTGCTGCCCGGCGCACCCCTGGACGGCGGCCGGGTGCTGCGCGCGGCGCTGTGGTGGTGGCGCGGCGACCGGGCCTTCGCCGCCCGCACGGCCGCTCGGGCGGGGATGGTCGTCAGCATCCTGATGATCGCGGGCGGCACGCTGCAGGTGCTGTGGCTGGCCGACATCGGCGGCCTGTGGCTGGTGCTGCTCGGCTGGTTCCTGCTGTTCGCGGGCCAGGCCGAGCAGGCCGACACCCGGCTGCGCACCGCCCTGACCGGCATCCTGGTGCGCGACGCGATGGTCCCGCCGCCGGTGGTCGGCTACGTCAGCCAGCGCCTGGCGGACTTCATCACGGTCGCCGCCGCGCACCGCCCCGCCGACGCCTACCCCGTGCTCGACCCCGACGGCCGCCCCGCCGGCCTGGTCACCCTGTTCTCCCTGGCCCGCCTCAGCCCCGCCCAGCGCGCCGACAAGACCCTGCGTGACGTCCGCTTCCCCATGGACCGCCTGACCGTCCTGTCCCCCGACGACCCCCTCGAAGAAGCCGCCCGCCGCATCCTCTCCAGCCGCCTCCCCTCCCTCGTCATAGACCAGGGCACCCTCGTAGGCATCCTCACCCCCGCCGACCTCAACCGCACCATCGACCTATCCACCCTCCGCGAAGGAAGGGCACCTTCTTAACGGTTTCCGTAGAGGAAGGGCACCTTCTTAACTCTTTGCCCCAGCTGAGCTGGGCTGCTGCGCTGGATCGGCATCGGCGCAGTCGACGGCCGGCCTACCGGCCCAAGGCGCTTTGGGCCAGGGGCTTTCAGCCGCCGCTTCCCACCGGAGCGGCTTGTTGCACATCCATGGCAACAGCGGATACCTTGCGAAACGTGTCGTCACCCGGTGTCTTCGTCGAGGCCATCCTGCTCTCCGCGCGGGACGGTGGCCTGCGCTTCCGCCAGTGCCGCGCCGCGGTCACCGGCGGCGCACACCCGGACGACGTCGCCCGGCAGCTCGCGCGCCTGTCCCCGTGCACCGAGGGCGGGCTGCTGCACTCGACCTCGTGGCGGGTCGAGGACGGCGTCGTGGTGCTGACGTACGCCGCCCTGCCCGACCTGGACCCGCAGCACACCCGGCCGGTGCGCCTCGACGCGATGACCTCCGGCCCGCACCCGCTCGCGCCCAGTCCCGCGACCGTCGACCTGGACGCCGTCGCCGCGCACGCCTGCCGCCACCTCGCGATGCTGGCCGACACCGACGGCACCGTGGCAGCCGCGACCCGGCTGCTGCCGCACCTGTGGGAGCCGCTGCGCAAGCTCGTCCCGGTCCCCGCCGGCGCACTCGCCGCAGTGCCGGTCTAGCCGGACGCACCACCCTCCCCGCCCCGAGTCGTGATGGGAGCCGGTGCCGCGTCGGCGGCGACGCCGTTGCGCCAGGAACTCCGCGAGCGACCGGCGACACCACGCTCAGCCGGCACGCGGAGCCTCCCGTTCGTGTGTGCCGCGGCCCGCGCGCGGATGCGGCCGCCCTAGCGCTGCCGCGATTCTGTGGATTCAGGACTAACGGCAGCCCGGATCGGGTAGACAACGAAAGAACGACTAATCGGACCTTCGGGAGGAACCATGAGCCAGACGGCGAGCACCACCCGCCAGCGCAAGGCCACGACCCCGGCGAAGAAGGCGGCCAAGGCCACCAAGACGATGGCAAAGACGACCGCCAAGGCCGCCCCCAAGTCCGCGGTCAAAACCTCGCAGGGCAAGAAGTCCATGCCGGCGGCCGCCGTGGGCCAGGACGCGATCGCGCTGCTGAAGGACGACCACAAGGTGGTCGAGAAGCTGTTCAAGGAGTTCGAGAAGGCCGGCGATTCCGCGTATGCCAAGAAGCGCAAGATCGTCGACCAGGTGATCAGCGAGCTGACCACGCACGCGTACATCGAGGAGACCCTGTTCTACCCGACGGCGCGCAAGGCCGCTCCGGAGACCGGCGAGCACGTGCTGGAGAGCGTCGAGGAGCACCACGTGGTGGCCTGGATGCTGTCCGAGCTGGCGAACACCGACCCGCACGACGAGCGCTTCGACGCCAAGATGACGGTGCTGATGGAGAACGTCCGCCACCACGTCAAGGAGGAGGAGCAGGAGTGGTTCCCCGAGGTCCGCAAGGCGATGAGCCGCGGTGACCTCAAGGAGCTGGGCGCGAAGATGGAGGCGGCCAAGAGCAAGGCCCCGTCCGACCCGCTGAAGCTGCGCAGCGCCAAGTCCTGATCCACCGACCGCCGCCCCGGACCGCGCCCGCGGCCCGGGGCGGCGGCGTTGCGTCCCGGCCCGAAAGACCAGCTCACCGCCAGGTTGGCGTTAAGAAGGTGCCCTTCCTCTACGCAGAGCGATGTGAAGGTGCCCTTCCTTTCGTACGGGTCGTGAGGGCTTGGGCGTCGGCGATGGCGGCGGCGTTCGGGTCGTTGTTGAAGTAGACGTAGACGGGGGCGTTGGTGGGGAACGTGTCGGTGATGCGGGACAGCCAGGAGGCGAGGGCGGCGCGGCCGTAACGGGGGCGGGGGTCGGCGCGGCCCTCGTGGAAGCGGAGATAGCCGAAGTCGGCGGTGCGCCAGAGCGGGGTGATCGGGCGGCCCAGTCGGTCGGCCCAGCACAGGGCCGCGTCGTGGTGTTCCAGGACGGCGCGGGTGTCGTCGGTCCACCAGGAGCGGTGGCGGGGTTCCACCGCGACGCGGATGTGCGGCGGGAAGCAGGCCAGTGCGGCGGACAGGGCTTCGGGGTCGGCGCGCAGGGTCGGCGGGAGTTGGAGGAGCACGGGGCCGAGGTGGTCGCCGAGTGCGGCGACCACCCCGAGGAAGCGGTCGACCGGCTCCCGCGGATCGCGTAGCCGTTTGATGTGGGTGAGGTAGCGGCTCATCTTGACCGCCATCACGAAGCCGTCGGGCAGCTGCTCGCGCCACTGCGCGAAGGTCTCGCGCCGCGGCAGGCGGTAGAAGACGCTGTTGACCTCGACGGTCGGGAAGTGCTCGGCGTAGTGCCGCAGCCAGAGGCGCTGCGGCAGGCCGGGTGGGTAGAACGGGCCGCGCCAGTCGGCGTACTGCCAGCCGGACGTCCCGACGACGATCACCGTTCCAGTGTCACCCGGGACCGGCCCGGCCAAACCTTCGTGTGATCATCGAGCGGTGGCGGTGACGAGTGTGCACGACCGGGACGAGCTGGCGCGGCTGCTGGGCGGCGATCCCGCGCTGCACGCGTACCAGCTCGGCGATCTCGACGACTTCTTCTGGCCCTACACCAGCTGGTATCGCGCCGGCGACGCGGTCGCGCTGGTGTACCACGGCGGCGGCCTGCCCGTCCTGCTCGCCTTCGAGCACCGCCCGCAGGCGTCGCACGCGCTGCTGGCGGGGCTCGTGCCGCTGCTGCCGCGCTGCTTCTACGCGCACCTGTCCCCCGGTGCCGAACAGGTGCTGGGTGCGCACTTCGACGCCGCGCCCGGCGGCCCGCACCTGAAGATGGCGCTGACCGGCCCGACCGCGCTCGCCGCCCCGCTCGGCGACGTGCTGACACCCGCCGACCTGCCGGAACTGCTCGCCTTGTACGCCGAGGCCTACCCCGACAACTGGTTCGACGCCCGGATGCTGGAGACCGGGCAGTACGTCGGGGTGCGCCGCGACGGGGAGCTGCTGGCGGTGGCGGGCGTGCACGTGTGGTCGCCGAAGTACCGGGTGGCGGCGCTGGGCAACGTCACCACGCATCCGCGGGCCCGCGGCGAGGGACTGGCCCGGGGCGCGGTGTCGGCGCTGTGCCGACGGCTGCTGGACACGGTCGACCACGTGACCTTGAACGTGCGGGCCGACAACGCGGCCGCGCGGGCGCTGTACGCCGGTCTCGGGTTCACCGCCGCGGCTGAGTACGGCGAGTTCACCTTCACCGCGCGTTGACGGACGACGGCCCGCCTCCTACGCTCTACGCCGTCCGGTGATGTTGGATTTCGTTGGAACAGGTGGAATTCAGTGGGCGGTTCGGAGCTGGTGGCGCTGCGCGCCGCAGGGGTGTCGCTGGTGCTCGACGTGGCCGGTCCCCGCGTGCCGCGGGTGCTGCACTGGGGCGCCGACCTCGGCGATACCGGGCCCGACCTGCTCCAGCAGCTGGCCGTCGCGCAGGACGCGGGCGGCAACGCGCTGCCGCCTGCCACGCCGCTGCTGCCCGCCCAGCACGACCGCTGGGCCGGCCGCCCCGGCCTGACCGGCCACCGCGACGGCGGCCCCGGCCACCTGCGGCTCAGCCTGACGGAGCCGGTCACGGTCGCCGTCGACCCGACCGGCGGGGGTACGGTGACCGCGACGTCCCACGACGAGGTCGCGGGCATCGCGGTGCGCACCGAACTGGAACTCACCCCGCAGGGCCTGATCCGCCAGCGCCACGCCGTCACCAACACCGCGCCGGGCGTGTGGCACGTCGACAGCCTGCTCTGCCTGCTCCCGGTGCCCGCCCAGGCGGCCGAGGTGCTGGACTTCACCGGCCGGTGGTCCCGCGAGCGGGCGCCGCAGCGCAGCGCGTTCGGCGACCAGACCATCGCCCACGAGAGCCGCCGCGGCCGCACGGGCTTCGGGGCGCCGTCGCTGTTCAGCGCGGGCACCGCCGGTTTCGGCTTCCGCAGCGGCGAGGTGTGGGGCGTGCACGTCGGCTGGTCCGGCGACCACCAGCACCTGGCCCAGCGCCTGCCGGACCGCGACGGCGTGCTCGGCGGCGGCGAGCTGCTGGCCCCCGGGGAGGTGCGGCTGGCCGAGGGCGAGACCTACACCGGCCCGTGGGCGCACTTCGCCTACTCCGCATCCGGGTTGGACGGGCTGTCCGCGGCGGTGCACGGCTGGCTGCGCGCCCGCCCATCGCATCCGGTCTCGCCCCGGCTGCTGACGCTGAACACCTGGGAGGCGGTCTACTTCGACCACGACCTGGGCAAGCTGACCGCGCTCGCGCGTACCGCCGCCGAGCTGGGCGTGGAACGCTTCGTGCTGGACGACGGCTGGTTCCTGGGCCGCCGCGACGACAAGGCAGGCCTCGGCGACTGGCACGTCGACGCCGATGTGTGGCCCGACGGGCTGCACCCGCTGGTCGACGAGGTGAACCGGCTCGGCATGCAGTTCGGGCTGTGGGTCGAGCCGGAGATGGTCAACCCGCGCTCCCGGCTGGCCGAGCTGCACCCGGACTGGGTGCTGGCCGCGCCTGGCCGGCTGCCCGAGGAGCAGCGCTGGCAGCACGTGCTCGACGTGGCCCGCCCCGAGGTCTTCGACCATCTGCTGGAGCGGCTCGACGCGCTGGTCACCGAGTACCGCCCGGCGTACCTGAAGTGGGACCACAACCGCGACCTGGTCGAGGCGGTGCACGACGGCGCCGCCGGGGTGCACGCGCAGACCGAGGCTGTCTACCGGCTGCTCGACGCGCTGCGCGAGCGGCACCCCGGCCTGGAGATCGAGTCGTGCTCGTCCGGCGGCAGCCGCGTCGACCTCGGCGTGCTGGCCCGCACCGACCGGGTGTGGGGTTCGGACAACAACGACCCGATGGAGCGCCAGCACATCCAGCGCTGGACCGGCCTGCTGCTGCCGCCGGAGCTGGTCGGCTGCCACGTCGGCCCGCCGGTCTCGCACACCAACGGCCGCGCCACCTCGCTGGCTTTCCGCTGCGCCACCGCACTGTTCGGCCATGCGGGCATCGAATGGGACATCACCGGCTGCACCGACGACGAGCTGGCCGCCCTGCGTTCCTGGATCGCGGCGTACCGGCGGCTGCGGGGCCTGATCCACACCGGACGCACGGTGCGCGCCGACCATCCGGACCCGTCGGCACACCTGTACGGCGTGGTCGCCGCGGACGGCGGGCACGCGCTGTTCGCGTACGCCCAGCTCGGTTCGAGCGCCCGGGACGGCGCCACCCGGCTGCGCCTGCCGGGCCTGGACCCCGACGCCTCCTACCGGTTGTCGCTGCTGCCCGAGCTGCCCGGCCCGCAGCTGCACGGCCGCCCGTGGCAGCCGGACCTGACGCTCACCGGCGCGGCCCTGGCCGGCCACGGCCTGCTCGCTCCCCCGCTGCGCCCGGCGGAGGCGTTCGTACTGGAGCTGCGCCGGAAGTCCTGACCGCCACCGACCACCGCTCCGGGTTGATCATGAACTTATGGCACGGCTCGACGGCATGTCGGGTGCCGAACTTCATGATCACCTGGCGCAGCGGCAGGCCGGGGCCCGATCAGGGCTTCGAACCGCGGCGCTGCGCCTGGATGCCGACGCCGAGCGCGACACCCACGGCGATGCCGACGCCGATGCCCATGGACACGTCGCCCAGCGCCGAGCCCAGGGCCGCGCCGAACGCGACGCCCAGTGCGATGCCCAGCGCGAGGGCGCTGCCCGAGTCCTTGCCCGCAGCCCCGGTGTCGCCCGCACCCGGGTCCTCGACGGGCTTGTCGGTGCCCCTGCCGTCCGTCACGGTCGCCTCCCCACTGTCGGGCAGCCCATACCCGATCCGGTCTGAACCATGCCAGACGCCGTCAACCCACCCGGTGGCGGGATCAGGCGCGCCGACCGGTCACTCCGGCAGGCCGGGGATCGCCAGCTGCCCGGGAATCTCCGGGACGGGTCCGCCGCCGCGGGCTTCGTCCGGGCCGGGCGGACCGCCGGGCACCGGAGGCACGGGCGGCAGCGGCTCGGCCGCCGGGTGCGGGAAGAGCCGAGCGAGTTCGGGCAGGCGGCGGGCCGTCTCGACCGGGTCGTCGAAGTTCCAGTGCTCGTCCTGCAGGGTCTGCAGCCGGGGCTTGCTCCGGTGCTCCTCGACCGCGCGGTAGATGTTGGCGCCGTGGCCGCGTACCCCTTCGAAGGCCTCCGAGGCGGCGTAGTTGAGCTCCTCCCACTCCGGCCACTCGTCGGCGCGCCAGTCGCCGCGCTCGCGGCCGGCCAGGCTGCGGACCTGCGGCAGGCGCGCCAGCGCGTCCGGGTCGTCGGCCAGACGCTCGAAGGCGTCCCGGCCCAGACTCATCAGCCAGGTGCGGAAGTAGCAGAAGCCGTCGTCGGAGCAGCCGCCGAAGATCCGGTACGCCGCGCCCCACATCAGCCAGGTCATGGCGCGGTCGGACGCGTCGTCCAGGTGCGCCTCGAACTCCAGGATCTCCTCGACCTCACGTGCCGCGAGCTGCGCCTGGATCCAGCCGGCACGGCGCGCCCGGCCGGGATCCTCCCGCACCGCCCGCTCGATGAGCCCCCAGAACTCCCCCACATCCACGGCAGGCACTCTCCCACATCCGTCCGACGGTCCCACCCCGGCACCGATGTCGATCACGGTGCCGGGGTGGTACAGGCCGTCGAACACGTCCACAAGTTCATGATCGACGGAAGGGGAGCGGACCCGGGCGGGCGGGGGCCGCCCGCCCGGGGTGGGTGGGTCAGCCTGCGGGGAACAGGCTGCCGTAGTCGGCGAACGCCATGGCGATGTCCGACTGGGCCCAGAAGCGGTGGTAGGTGAAGGTGGGGGCTGGGCCGGTGCCGTTCATGTAGGCCTGGACCGCGGGCCAGGCCGGGTCGGTGGCGTAGAACGGGCGGACGGACATGAAGGTCGAGCTGGAGTTGATCGGCACGCCGGTGCCCATGGTGCCGCTGAAGCCCGACGGGACGTACATGCCGGTCTGCGTGGTGGCGTTCCACACGTCGTCGAACCGGTTGTAGTCCTCGCGGACCTCCGGCACCACGATGCCCTTGGTGTCGTTCGCCTTGAGCAGGATCATCCGGTCCAGCAGGCCCTTCGCGGTCGCCTTGGCGGAGTTGCCCAGGGTCGAGCCGTTCTCCTTGGCCGCGTAGTAGGTCAGGGTACGGGCGTAGGCCGCCGCGACGCCGACGTCGTTGCTGGTCTTGGAGACCGTGACGTGCAGGCCGGGGTTGGCCGCCGGGGTGCCGCCGCCGCTGAAGTTGCCGGACGGCTGGCCCGACCAGGTCATGTCACCGGGGATGGTGAACGCCGAGCCCGAGCCGAGGGTGGTGTTCGCGACCGCCCAGGCGACCCACTTGTCGAGGATCTGCTTGGCCTTGGCGTTGCCCGTGACGTAGTACAACTCCGCCACCCGGTGCAGCGACCACGCCTGGAAGCCGAACCACTGGTTGCTCGGCGGGTCGTGGTAGACCGGCTTCACGTCGTACGCCATGCCGTAGAAGGTGGGCGTGCCGGCGGGAGGCGCCGAGTAGTTGCCGTTCCAGCTGTTCGTCGCGCCACCGGCGATGGCGCCCTCGGCCGACTGCAGCCAGAGGTAGAAGTCCAGCTGCCGGGTGAGGCTGATGTCCCAGTCGGCCGCCGCCGTGGGCGACTGCGGGCGCAGCGCCGACGGGCCCGACGAGCCGAGCACGTACGCCGCCAGCGGGTTCTGGTAACCCTGGTGGTTGTGGCTGGAGCCGATGCGCCACGACCACGCCCCGCCGATGTCGCCGCCCCACGCGTAGTACCAGGACATCAGGTAGTTGGAACTGCTCTTGCCACTGCCCGGCGTGCAGGAGGTGGAGGTGCAGCCCGGGGTCTTGAAGTACTTGTCGTACATCGCGTACCGCAGGTAGTCACCCATCTTCGCGGCCTTCGCGATGGTCGCCGAGATCTGCGACTGGTTGCCCTGGGCCGTGGCCCACTGCAGCGCCCAGTACGCCGCCTCGACGGCACGCGCGTCGGCGTCCGGCGCGTTGGTGTACCGCCACTGGTTGGTGCCCGAGCCCTGGATGAACAGCGCCGGGAAGTTCGCGAACCGGCCCGTGTCACAGGACGGGTGCGCGACCGTCTCCCAGGTGGACTCCTGCGGCCCGCGCTGGAACGTGTTGATGTAGGTGACCCGCTGCGTGCTGTCGCCGCACTCGGCGCCGGTACGGCCGGTGCCGTACTTGTACACGTCGTCGACGTCCAGCAGCCAGTGCATGCCGTAGATGTTGCGGTTGCCGTACGTGCTCTGCAGCTCGTTGGCCAGCGGGTCCTGGCCGGCGACCACGCTGGTGCTCAGCGGCACCGGGTAGCCGTTGGGCTGCAGCGACTCGGGCGCGTAGTCGGCCGGGTCGGCCGGGTTGTACGTGCTCTGCCCCGGCTGGGCGGCCGCGGACGGGATGATGTACTGCTCGGTGATGTTCCAGGCGTTGTTGAACGGGGTCCAGTTGCCGGTGACCCGGCCGTACTGGGCCTCCATCCAGATCCAGAAGCTGAACGCCTCCGACGTCGTCTCGTGGCCGTGGTCGGGCGCCTCGACGAGCAGCGTCTCGATGGTGTGGTACGGGATGCCCTCCGGCGAGAAGTAGCCGTTGGCCGGGTTCTTGAGCTTGTTGTACTGCGTGGTGAACTCGGTGATGTAGGCGTTGGCGGTGTTCTCGTCGTCGACCTCCGTCGCGGTGACGGTCACCGAGGAAAGCCCGCTGGACGCGACCGTGATCGGCCGGGTGCCATTGGTGGCGTCGGTGTCCTGCGCCGCGGCGAGGGTGACGTTCTGCGTGGTGTTCCAGTTGCTGGTCGTGAACGTCAGGCTCGCGCCCGACGACACGGTGAGGTTGCTGTCGCCCGAGCCCGCGGTCGAGGTGACCGTGACGTTGCCGCTCGGCTGGGCGGCCAGGCGCACCGCGTACACGGCGGTCGAGCCCTCGGGCACGTTCACGCTGGTCGGCGTGACGACGAGGGACTGCGGCGTGACCGTGTCGTTGTCGGCCTCGGTCGCGTTCACCGTCACCGAGGTCAGCCCGCTGGACGCGACCGTGAACGGCCGGGTGCCGTTGGCGGTGTCGGAGTCCTCGGCCGCGGCCAGGGTCACGGTCTGGGCGGTGCTCCAGTTGCTCGTCGTGAACGTCAGGCTCGCGCCCGACGACACGGTGAGGTTGGCGTCACCGGAGCCGGCCGTGTTCGTCACCGTCACGTTGCCCGACGGCTGCGCGGCCAGGCGCACGGTGTAGGTCGCCGTGGCGCCCTCGGGCACGCTCACGCTGGTCGGCGTGACGACGAGGGACTGCGGCGTGACCGTGTCGTTGTCGGCCTCGGTCGCGTTCACCGTCACCGAGGTCAGCCCGCTGGACGCGACCGTGAACGGCCGGGTGCCGTTGCTCGTGTCGGAGTCCTCGGCCGCGGCCAGGGTGACGATCTGGTTGGTGTTCCAGTTGCTCGTCGTGAACGTCAGGCTCGCGCCCGACGACACGGTGAGGTTGCTGTCACCGGAACCCGCGGTCGTGGCGACCGTGACGTTGCCGCTCGGCTGTGCCGACAGGCGCACCGCGTAGGTCGCGGTGCCGCCCTCGGGCACGCTCACCGACGTCGGCGACACGACCAGGCTCACCGTCGGCGTGGTGCCGCCGCAGGAGACACCGTTGATCGCGAAGTTGGACGGGTTGGTGTTCGTGCCGCTGTAGGAGGCGTTGAACCCGATGCCGGTCGACGCGCCCGTGGCCAGGCTGCCGTTGTAGGACAGGCTCGTCGCGGTGACGTTCTGGCCGGACTGGGCGTAGTTGGCCGACCAGCCCTGGATGCCGCCCTGGTTGCCGGGCCAGGTCCAGGTGAGCGACCAGCTGGTCAGCGGGTCGCCGGTGTTGGTGATGTTGATGTTCGCGCCGAAGCCGCTGCCGTTGTCCCAGGCCTTGGTATAGGTCACCTGGCAGGACACGGCGGCCTGGGCCGGGGACGCGATCGTCGCCCCCGTGACCACGACCATGGCGCCGACCGCGGCCAGCGCGACGCGACGCCTTAACGTGCGGAAACTCATGAGCTCTCCTCATGGAGCGGTGCCGGCCGCTTGTCCCGGATCGGGCCGTGGACGGGACGGATACGCGGCGGCCGCGCAGCGGCCAGCCAGGCGCCGTCCGGTCCCACCGGTTGCCCTCGGCCGCCCGTTCCGCGTGTGGCTCCACACGAGTAGATGCATCGTCGCATCGACCCCTGCTGATCACAAGGGTCGATCATGCAGCACTTTTCAGCCGCCTCTCAGCAGCTCTCAGCACACGTCCAGCCGCGCGCCGCCCGCTCCGTCACGGGCTGTCGCGGCGGCGTGCCGCAGGAGACCAGCACGAGGCGAGGATCGGCCTCAACCGCGCAGGACCCGTCCCCGGCGCTCGCCGGTGAACCGTCCCCGCTCGACGACGGCCTGACCGGCGAGCAGCACGTACTCGACCCCGGTGGGACGCACGTCCGGGACCGCGTAGGTGCCGTCGTGGCCGATCGTCGCCGGGTCGAATACGACCAGGTCGGCGACCGCGCCCGCACCCACGTATCCGCGGCCGGCGAGTCCGAACTGGTCGGCGATCGCCGAGGTCATCTTGCGGACCGCCTCGGACAGGGTGAGCAGGCCGCGCTCGCGCACGTACTCGCCCAGCACCCGCGGGAAGCAGCCCCAGGTGCGCGGGTGCTGCAGGCCGACCGGCGGGCCGTTGTCGGAACCGATGCCGATCAGCGGATCGGCCATGATGGTCTCGACGTCCTCCTCGGCCATCAAGGTGATCACCATGCCCGCCCCGGGGTCGTCGACGAGCACCGCGCACAGGGTGTCGAAGGGATCGCCCGATCCGGCCAGCTCGGCCAGGGTCCGGCCGGTGGCCTCGGGCCGGGTCCCGTGCGTGGTGACGAGGACGTCGGCCGGGGTCACCCGGGCCCAGAAACCGTTGGGCCGGGTCAGGTCCTCGGCCATAGCGCGCAGCCGCGCCCGGCCGGCCGGGTCGGCGAGCCGGGCGCGCATCGCCGCGGTGCCACCGATCAGCGCCGCCCCGGGCAGCAGCGCGTTGAGGAAGGTGCCGCCCGCGCGGTACGGGTACTGGTCGCCGCGCACGTCCACCCCCGACTGGCGGGCCGCGTGCAGCCGGGCCAGCAGCGCCTTGCCGCCGCCGTGGTTGGCCCGCCCGGCGACCTTGCAGTGCGAGATCTGCAGCCGCACCCGGGCCCGGGTGGCAATGGTGATCGCCTCGTCCATGGCCTCGGCGAGGCGGTCGTCCTCGTTGCGCAGGTGCGTGGTGTAGGGCCGGTTCCAGCGGTGCGCCACCCGGGCCAGGGCGACCAGCTCGTCGGTGTCGCCGTAGCTGCCCGGCGGGTAGATCAGACCGCTGGACAGGCCGACCGCACCGGCCGCGAACGCCTCGTCGGCCAGCCGGCACATCTGCGCCAGCGCGCCGGGGCGCAACCGCTCGTCCATGCCGTTGGCGTACGCCCGCAGGGTGTTGTGCCCGACCAGGGCGGCGATGTGGTTGGTGGGCCCGGCGGCCGCGATGTCGGCCAGGTAGCCCGCGAAGTCGCGCGGCACGACCGGCACTCCCCCGGCCATCTCGGCGAACAGCGGCCCGGTCGCCTCGATCGTGGCGTCGTCCAGGGGCGCGAAGGAGAAGCCGCAGTTGCCGACGATCTCCGTGGTGACGCCCTGGTACAGCTTGAAGGGCTGCGGGTCGGGCATCAGCGGCACCGGGTCGGAGTGGCTGTGCGCGTCGATGAAGCCCGGCGCGACGGCCAGTCCGGTCACGTCGATCACCCGTCGGGCCGGACCGAGGTCCGCGCCGAGGGCGACCACCTGATCCCCGGTGACCGCAACGTCGGCGACGGCGCCGGGGCCGCCCAGTCCGTCGTACACCGTGCCACCGCGCAGCAACAGGTCGTGCATGGTCTCAAGCCTCCAGGGGACGGGTCGGCCGGCGTCGCCGGTCCGCAGACCGTACGCCGATCTCGGGGGTTCGACCGATCGGGCTCTTGCCTGCCCGGTCAGGCCGCGGCGCGGGCGCGGGCCGCGGCGGTGAAGGCGATGAGTCCGGCTGCGACGATCGGCAGGCCGATGGTGAACAGGGCCAGCGCTCCCAGCGCACAGAGCAGGACGCCGGACGCCAGCAGGGCCGGGGCCCGGAACCGCCGGGACCGGACCGACCCGTGCAGCGTCAGCGCCGCCGCGACCAGCAGGCCGCCCACGAACCAGAGCACCGGCATGTCCCCCTGCCCGACGACGAGGACGACGTATCCGCCGGCTGACGCCAGGCACAGCAGGGCGACGACGAGTGCCAGCCAGTCGATGCCTGGTCGGGTCCGCGTTGCCACCTCGTCATTGTCTCCGACGACGGCCCCACCGGCACGGCCAACAGCCCGACCTGGGGTTATGAGGGGTCATCGGGTGATCCACTCGGTGGCGGTGGTGACCTCGGCGAGGGCGTCGGGGTCGGGGTCGACGCCGATGCCGGGGGCGGTGGGCACGGCGAGGTGGCCTTCGGCCAGCACGAACGGGGCGGTCACGTCGCGTCGGAAGTAGCGGTCCGACGCGGAGGTGTCGCCGGGCAGGACGCAGCCGGGCAGCGCGGCCAGGGCCACGTTGGCGGCACGGCCGATGCCGGTCTCCAGCATGCCGCCGACCCAGACCGGCACGCCGTTGGCGGCACACACGTCGTGCACGCGGCGGGCCTCCAGGTAGCCGCCGACCCGGCCGGGCTTGATGTTGACGACCGACGTGGCGCCCAGCGCGATCGCGTCGGCGGCGGCCCGGGCGCTGGTGATCGACTCGTCGAGGCAGATCGGCGTACGCACCTGCCGGGCCAGCTCGGCGTGGCCGCGGATGTCGTCCTCGGGCAGCGGCTGCTCCATCAGCAGCAGCCCGAACGGGTCCAGTTGGGCCAGGTGGCGGGCGTCGGCCAGGGTGTACGCGGTGTTCGCGTCGACCTGGAGCAGGATGTCACCGAAGCGCTCGCGCACCGCGCGCACCGGCGCGACGTCCCAGCCGGGCTGGATCTTCAGCTTGATCCGCAGGTAGCCCTCGGCCAGGTAGCCCTCGACCGCCTCCAGCAGTTCCGGGACCGAGTCCATGATGCCGACCGAGACGCCCGCGGGCACCCGGTCGCGCACCGCGCCCAGGTGCGCCGCCAGCGGCATCCCGGCCGTGCGCAGCCGCGCGTCCAGCAGCGCCGTCTGCACGGCGGCCTTGGCCATCGGGTGGCCTTTGATCTTCGCGAACGGCACCTCGACCAGGTACGGGTCGGCGTCGGGCAGGCTCAGCACCGCCGGGATCAGGAAGCGCCGGATCACCTCGGCGGCCCCGTCGACGTACTCGCTGGAGTACAGCGGCTCGGACATGGCGACGCATTCGCCCCAGCCCTCGGCCCCGTCCTCGGTGACCGCGCGCACCAGCAGCACGTCGCGGTCGTGCTCCACCCCGAACGAGGTCCGGAACGGACTGACCAGCGGCATCGCGATCCGGCGCAGCTCGAATCCGGTCACCTTCATGACTTGTCCTCCAACACGTACCATCCGTCACGGCTCATCCCGGTGATCCGGTAGCCGGCCTCCAGCGCTCCGCAGATCGCATCCCGTACCGCCGGGCGCCACAGCTTCGCCACCTCGCGGTTCTCGAACCGCAGCTGCTCCACGTCACCGGGCACCGCGACCAGCAGCACCCGACCGTCCATGGGCGGCGGGGCCGCGGGCGGGGCGGGTGCGTCCCGCTCGGTGCGGCCCAGCAGTTCGGCCGCCCCATCGGCCCGCAGCGCGGCCAGGTCGACCTCGCGCACCTCACCGCGGGCCGCGGCCGACGCGGCCGGGGAGAGCAGCTCCCAGCGGACGTAGATGCGGTCGGTGGCCTCGCCGGTGTTGATGCCGTCGTTCATCTCGCCGTAGAAGTCCGGCAGGTACTCCACCGCCGTCGCGCCGAGCTTGTGCAGGTTGACGTGCGCGTTGCGGCGCACCAGCGGGTCGAAGGTCCAGCACACCTCACCGATGCCGCGGGCCAGGGACCAGGCCCGCTGGTGCTGCTTGAGCGCGAAGCCCACCCCGCGGCTCTGCCGGTCCGGGTCCACCCCGGCGATGTGCGAGTGCAGATGGCCGCTCCCGAAAAAGCCCACCGCGGCGCCGATCAGGTCCCGACCGCGGTACGCCCCGACGACGTAGTTTCCGGAGTGCTCCAGCGCACGCAGCATGCCCGCGTTGACGAGCTGGTCCGGCGAGTCCGCCCGCCACACGCGGCACAGCAGGTCGGCGGCCGCGTTCTGCTCCGCCACGGCGGACAGTTCGCGTACGCGTACGCCGACCCGGTCGGCCGCGGCCCGCGCCAGCTCCTCGGCCTGCACCACCGTGTCCACGGTGATCTGCTCCGTCACGTCGCCCCCACTCTCCCGCGCGCGGGCGTGCCCTGAGCGCGCCACCGTCTCCACCGTAGGCACAGTCATGCCGCGCCGCGATGGGCCTGCCCGGCGGAGGCGTCGATACGAATGCCGCCCGCGATGTACCGGCTCGTCATGCCCCGAGCGTATGGGCGGGCGAGGTCCGGCCGATGGTGGCGGCCGACGAAAGGGACCGCCGCCGGTGGTGCCCCCGCACATGGGCAGACGCCCGCACCTGCCGTCAGGGCACCGGGCCGACCGTGGCGACGAGCGTGAGCGCCTCGGCGAGCGTCCGCGGCCGCAGCACGCCGTCGGGTAGCTCGTCGGGCCAGCCGGGGCCGGCCGCGGCGACCACGGTGGGCCGGCGCGGCAGGTCCAGCACGGCCTGCATGGTGACCAGGTCGGCGGTCTCGGGCTGGTGCGACCACACGATCACGACCGACGGCCCGGTGCGGCGCACCGCGTCGAGCAGGGCGCGTGGCGGGACGCGGGCGCCGAGCAGCCGGGCGGCGACGCCGCGCTCGGCCAGTGCGGCCGCCACGGCCTCCAGGGGCAGGCTGTGCTGCTCCTCGTCGGCGCAGGCCAGCAGCACCGGCACCGGCGTTCCGGGGGCGGGCCTGCGTACGCCCCCGAGGACCTCGCTGACGCAGCGCGAGACGAGATGTTCCACGTCGACGAGGCGCTGCGTGGCGGCGTGGCGGGTGCCGATGCCGACGAGCACGGGCACGAGCAGGTCCTGCCAGGCGTCGACGACGCCGTGCTCGGCGACGGCCTCCTGCACCAGGTGGCGCACGGTCAGCGCGTCGAGCCGCATGGCAGCCCTGGCCAGGCCGCGGGCCTGGGCTCCGGCCCGGCCGACGGCGACGGTGTGGCCGCCGCCGTCACGGGTGTGCGGTCGCTCCTCGGCGAGCTGGGCCATGCCGTCGGGGCCGGCGGAGCGGGCGACGCGGGCGGCTTCGGCGGCCGGCACGCCCTGGGCGGTGAGCCGCCGCATGGTCTCCAGCCGGGCGAGCGCGTCGGCGTCGTAGCGGCGGTGGTGGCCGGGGTCGTGGCCGGTGGGCCCGAGCCCGTAGCGCTGGTGCCAGGTGCGCAGCGTGGTCACGGCGATGCCGAGCCGGCGCGCGACCGCGCCCGCGCTCAGACCCTCGTCCTCGCCTGCCACCTCAGGAGCCTATCGCAGCGTACAGTTGCGTTGATTGCTGCATCGTTATCTCCCGCCGACGCCTGGGGATGATCATGAATACCGTCGTCCTGCTGTTGACCCGTGATCTGCGCGTGCACGATCATCCCGCGCTGGCCGCCTCCTGCGCCAACGCCGAACGGGTGGTCCCGCTGTTCGTCGCCGACCCGGCGCTGACCGTGCCGGACAACCGCCGCCGCTTCCTGCTGGAGAGCCTGCAGGACCTGCGCGACGGCCTGCGCCGGCGCGGCGGCGACCTGCTGGTGCGCTCCGGCGACCCGGTCGCCGAGGCGGTACGCACGGCCCGCGCCGTCGGGGCGCAGGGCATCGCGCTGTCCGCCGACGTCTCCGCGTACGCCGCACGCCGCCAGGACCGTCTCACCCGGGCCTGCGCGCGCGAGCGGCTCGCGCTCAAGCTGTTCCCCGGTGTCACCGTCGTGCCCGCGGGCGAGGTCACCCCGTCGACCGGCGGCGACCACTACAAGGTGTTCACCCCGTACTGGCGGGCCTGGCAGTCGCGGCGCTGGCGCGGCACGGTCGCCACGCCCCGGAAGGTCCACCTTCCGGACGGCGTCACCGGCGACGACCCGCGCGCGGCCCTCGGCGAGGTGAGCAGCGAATCGCCGAACCCGATGACCGGCGGCGAGAGCGAGGCGCTGCGCCGCCTCAAGAACTGGAAGACCAGAGCCGCGGCGTACGCCGAGCGGCACGACGACATGCCCGGCGACGCCACCTCCCGGCTGAGCCCGTACCTGCACTTCGGCTGCCTGTCCCCGCTCGCCCTGGCCACCACCGACGGCATGCCCGAGGCATACCTGCGGCAGCTCTGCTGGCGCGACTTCTACCACCAGCTGCTGGCCGCATTCCCGAAGCTGGGCACGCAGGCCTACCGGCCGGGCGCGCAGGAGCAGTGGAAGGACGACCCGGTGGCGCTGCAGGCGTGGCAGGCGGGCGAGACCGGGGTGCCCATCGTGGACGCGGGCATGAAGCAGCTCGCGGCCGAGGGCTGGATGCACAACCGGGCCCGGCTGGTCACCGCGTCCTACCTGACCAAGACCCTCGGATTGGACTGGCGCGACGGCGCGGCCTGGTACAACCGGCTGCTGATCGACGCCGACGTGGCCAACAACCACGGCAACTGGCAGTGGGTGGCCGGGACCGGGACCGACACCAAGCCGTACCGCCGCTTCAGCCCCGACCGGCAGGCCGCACGCTTCGACCCCGACGGCGTGTACGTCCGCCGCTGGACCTGACCTGCCGAAACGCTGCGCACACCAGATGCGGCACCGGTTCCGCGACCGCGGAGAGGTATTCGATCCCGCGCTGAGCTGCCATTTCGTCCCCGGGCGCAGCTGACGGACTCGTTGCAACAGGTGGGCTGCACGGTCCGTGCGGTGCGCGACGACGACAAAGGCGGCCTCTGAACTGCTATAAGGCACCATTCGACGAGGACAGCCCATGATCACGACAAGTGTGATCATGGGCTGCGGACGGTCCTCGGCGCTCAGGCCGCGCGGGCGCTCGCCTGCAGCAGGTGCTCGCGGGCCTCGGCGACCATGTCCTTCGGCTCGTCAGCCCAGATCCTCAGCTCGGTGACGGGCTCCGTCGGGCCCTTCGGCAGATCGAACACGGTGGGCTCACGCAACACGATGTCCACGTTGGTCTGGCTGAGGATGACGACGCTCAGCACGGTGCCGTCGGGGGTCTGCTCGTACTGGAACGTGCGGCCCGTCGGCAGCGACCGGTTGCGGGTGCTGACCGAGACCACGTTCTCCCACGGGACCGGCAGCAGCACCGTCGCCGACTGCCGCAGCCGCAACCCGGAGGGGGCGACCACGTGCGGGTGCGTCTTCACCATGGCCAGCAGGCCGACCATCCAGACCAGGCCGTACACGCCCAGGAACGCCACGGTCAGCCGGGCGCTCTCCCACGGCAGCAGCAGGTCGACGGCCGGGATCTCGATCGCGGACAGCACGATGAACACCCAGATGACCGGCGTCGTCGACTTGGCCTGCCCGAACGCCACCGCTCCGGCTTCGGTCACCGGCGGGCGGCGCAGGGTCCAGCGGTAGAGGCTGCGCCACATGGCGATCTCGTACGCCCAGAGCCGGCGGATCAGCCGCCAGATCTGCGTCCAGCTGTGCCGCGTCGCCGGGGGTGTCATGAGGGCTCCTCGTGGGGGGTGGTGGTCAGACCGGCCGCGCGCAGCCGGTCCACGATCTCGCCGAGGCCCGCGTACAGGCACTCGAACCGCTGCTCGGGCATGCCGCCGAACAGCAGGTCGGCGAACCCGCCCTGCTGCTGCTCCATCGCCGCGACGACGGCCGCGCCACGCTCGGTGAACGAGACGAGAATCGCCCGGCGGTCGGTGGGGTGCGGCTGCCTGGTCACGAAGCCCGTGGCCTCCAGCCCGTCGACCAGGCCCGTGACGGTGCGCGCGCTGACGCCGAGCCCGTCGGCCAGCACCCGCTGGGTGCTCGGCCCGTTGCTGCGCAGCAGCCACAGCAGCGTGGTCCGGGACGGGGTGAGCCCCTCCTTGGCCAGGCTCTCGGTCATGTCCTTGTCGAGCAGCACGACCAGTTCGAGCACGCGGTCGAGTGCCGCGATGTGCCGTGCCTCGGCCACAGGCCCGCTCCTCGGATATCGTGATGCATGCTCACTATGTGCTAGGCACACAATGATGACATGCCACTAATCCTCAGGCAAGCGAGGCCCAGCGCCGGGCGCAAGGCCGGGCGGGCGTACCCGATGATTTCTTCCGTCAGCGGCCCGGAGCCCGAACCCGGATCTCCTGGAGCACCCAGCCGTTGCCATCCGGGTCCTTGAACTCGGCGAACGAGCCGTAGTCGGCCCGCTCCGGTTGCGGCCCCGCCACCCGCGCCTTGTTCCCGATGTGGTGGAAGATCCCGCCCGCGTCATGGAACACCTCGCCCACCTCGGCGCCCCTGCCGATCAGCTCCGCACGGGCCTGCTCGATGTCGGTGACCACGAGGTGCAGGTTGTCCAGCGAGCCGGGCACGGCGGTGGAGATCCCGGTGCCGATGATCACGGCACACTCGGACCCGGGAGGGGTCAGCTGCACCACCCGGAAGCCCTCGTCGCCGACGTAGTCGATGTCCATCCGGAAGCCCAGCATCTCGTAGAAGGCCTTCGCGCGGTCCACATCGGAGACCGGAACCACCAGAACCTCGAGCTTCATGTCCATGCCGGTACTCCAATCCGGGCCAACCGCAGACAGGACAAATCGCCGGAATACGGCGATGATCATCATGGTATCCCCGGCGGTCGTCCCCTCACCGGCGAATGCGGACTCCCGCTCCCGCCCACAAGCCCGCTGCGAAGGCATGGCGCCGCGGCCCGCCGACCGCCCGCAGCGCGGCGGACCTCGGCCACGGCGACCGGGAGACAATGAAGGTCCGGCCCGCCGGAAGTGCCACGGCGGGTCGGCGGCCGGAACACGGGCATACGGCGATCCAGGGAGCAGACATGCGCGAACCCGCGCTGGAGGTCCGTGCAGCCGCAGGCAGCCCCCGCGCGCTGGTGATCCTGCTGCACGGCGGGGCGGAGCACGGGCACGGCCGGGCCCATCGCGGCCGGGCCGCGTACCTGCGCATGCTCCCGTTCCAGCGGGCCATGCCCGGCTACGTCACCGTCTGGCGGCTGCGCTACCGCTATCGCGGCTGGAACGGCGCGGCCGCCGACCCGGTCCGTGACCTGGCATGGGCCCTGGACCGGGCCCGCGAGCGCCACCCGCGGCTACCCGTCATCCTGGTCGGGCATTCGATGGGCGGGCGTGCCGCCCTGTGGGGCGCGGGCGATCCGCAGGTCACCGCCGTCTGCGCGCTCGCCCCGTGGATCGAGCCCGGCGACCCGGTCGAACAGCTCGCCGGGCGCACCGTCCTCATCGCCCACGGCGACGCCGACCGGATCACCGACCCGGCCGCCTCCCGCCGGTACGCCGCCGCGGCCGAACAGGCCGGCGCGCACGTGACCTTCCTGCGCGTCACCGGCGACGGCCACGGCATGGTGCGCCGCGCCCGCCACTGGCACCGGCTCGTCGGCGGCTTCGTGGCGGCCCGGACACCCCGGTCGAGCGAGCCGGATCGGGCCCGGACAGCCTGATGCGGGCCGGGCATCGTGCCCGGCCCGCATCGTGGCTGCGGTGTCAGTCGACGTTCGACCGCGATGCGATCGGCGCGACCAGCGCCACGCCCAGCGCCGCGAATCCGATCTGGAAGAGGAGTTCCAGCCAGTCGACGCCGCCCGTGGCGGCCACGTCGAAGGCTCCGGCGACGAACGTGCCCAGCAGCGCCGCGGCGACGCCGATGACGATGGTCAGCCACAGCGCGATGGACTGGCGGCCCGGCAGGACCAGCCGACCGAGCACACCGATGACCAGACCGATGATGATCGCGGTGAAGATACCGGTGATTTCCACGGTGTCCTTCCTTTCCCTGTAGTTGCCAAGCAAATGCCCGCTTCGCAACACCCGCAAACCCGCCCAGATCCATTCCCGACCCGAAGTGGCCCGCCTCACGCATCGCGCCCCATGATCGCCCGGTTTGCCTGGCACATGGCCGAAAGGGCCCTCAAGATACGCACGGTTGCCCGGCAGGTCGAATGATCTCGCGGTCCCGCACGGACACACGAAGAGACGGAAAAGGACGGGCCCCGGCGTGAACGCCGGGGCCCGTCCTTTTCACCTCGTCACCGACGCTCGCGGTCGGCGTAGTACGTGCCGACCTCGTCGCGGTACAGCGTTTCGTCGCGGCGGTCCGGGTCGTACTCCGGAGCGTCCTTGATCTGGTCCTTCGTGCGGTTCACGTACACCTTCTCCTCGAGAAAGTCGATGTTGTTCACGACTCCCGCGGGAAGCATCCGCTTACTGCCGAAGATCCACGGACCGGTGTCGACCACGATGTAGCTGGCGCCGACGGCCCCGGTCGCTTCATCGATCTTGCCGATACCGCCGTCGACGGCCTCGACGTGGAAGCCGACGATCGAGCGGTCCCCGCCTTCGTCCGTCGTCTTGTAGTCGAGGTCCGCGCTGTAGCTCCACGGGTCCCAGGGGATCGGGTTCATGGCAGTCATGAGTATTCCTCCTCCTCGTTGGACTGGTGCTGACGACGACCGCCTACCCGCTCCGGAACCCCGCTAACCCGCCGTTTCCCCCCTTGATCGCCCGACTTGCCAGGCACCTGGGCGAACAGCCGGTCAAGATACCCACAACTGCCTGGCAAGTCGGTGGATCATAGGCGGGCACTCGAGGTATATGGGCGATATGCATAGTTCGTTCCCAACCGGGGTACGACTCCGCCATGGCACGAACCGAACGCGTCATCGCGGCCTCGCCCGAGCGCGTCTTCGCCGTCCTCGCCGACGGCTGGACGTACGCGGACTGGGTCGTCGGCACCGCGCACATCAGGGATGTCGACTCCTCCTGGCCCGCCCTCGGCAGCCGGCTGCACCACAAGGTCGGGCCGTGGCCGCTGTCGACCGCCGACGTCACCCACGTGGTGCGGTGCGAGGCACCGTACCGGCTGGTGATGCGGGCCCGCATGTGGCCGCTCGGCGAGGCCGTCGTGGACTTCCGCCTGGTCCGGCTGGACGCCACGTCGACGCTGGTGACCCTCGTCGAGGACTTCGCCCGCGGCCCGCTGCTGGCGTTCCGCAACAAGCTCAACGACCTGGTGCTGCACGGCCGCAATAAGGAGGCGCTGAGCCGGCTGGCCGACTTCGCCGAGAACCGCGAGAACACCTACGACGCCCGCGCGCTGGCCGAGGTGAGACTGGAGCGCGTCGCCCGGCACTGACAACCATGACGGCCCTGGCGGAACAGATCACGCCCGTCATCCGCGGCGACCGCCTGCGGATCGCCCCGACGGACGGCTGAGCGGTCCGCCCCGCGGCGGGTCAAGGTGCGCAGACCCGCCCGGCAGGGTGCATCATCTGCACATGCCCCTCCCGTCCCCACACCCCAGGCAGCTGGACTACTACCTGCTCGCCGCCGACGACTCCGCCCGCCCGGAGGCAGTCGTCGTCGAGGACATGGTGCTGCGGGACGACGGCACCGCGATCGGCATCGACAACGTCACCTGGACGGCGACCGAACGCTCGTGGCGTTGCACCCCCGCGCTCAGCCGCGACCTGCGCGCCGACGAGCTGGTGCGCGCACGGGTGCGCGCCGTCGACGGCGACGCCGCCCAGGCCGCGTTGCGGCTGCTCGGCGGTGACGCGCTGCCGGACGAGCCGTGGCTGCGGGCGCGGTTCGGCGACTTCCTCCCATTGCCCTCCGCCCCGCTGCTGCGACTCGGCCCGGCGCAGGCCCCGCCTGGCTTCCGGGACCGGCACGTCTACCGGATCCTGTTCGCGGGCGAGCTGGATCGGCACGGGCTGCAGTGCCTGCGGCTGTGGTGGCGGCTGGAGCCGGTCGAGCCGGCCGAAGACCCGTCGGGCCGCCTTGTGGGGCGGGCGCACCGCGAGGTGGACGGGCACGAGCTGAGCTGGGAGCTGCGCCGGGTCGGGCCGGGCCTGGGCTGGGCCGTCGACCTGACCGCCTGCCTGCGCGACGGCCCCGCCGCTGCGGTGCCCGCGCTGCTGCGTGATCTGCGGCAGCTGGCCCGCGCCCACGGCCTGATCCCGGTGACCGTCGAACGCCTCGGCTGAGCCTCCGGCACGTCGGTCGCGGGAAACCTGGCCGTGGTCCGCCGGGCGGTGGTCAGACGCGTTCGAGCGGCAGGTGCGGTTCGGCGGGCAGCTCGACCGTGACCGTGTCGCCGGGGCGCACCGGGCCGCCGGTCAGCACGATGCTCATGATGCCGGCCTTGCGGATCAGGTTGCCGTCGTCGTCGCGGTGGACGACCTGCTTGAGCAGCCCGCCCTGCAGCCCGTCGATCTGCGCGCAGGGGTTGCGCAGGCCCGTCACCTCGACGGCGGCCAGCGGGCCGATGCGCAGCACCGTGCCCCGGGGCAGCGAGAGCAGGTCCAGACCGCGGGTGGTGATGTTCTCGCCGAGCTGGCCCGGCGCGACCTCGAAACCCTGCTCGCGCACCTCGTCGTGCAGCTCGGCGTGGATCAGGTGGACCTGGCGCAGGTTGGGCTGGGTCGGGTCGACGGCGACCCGGGACAGGTGCTGCACGGTCACGCCCGCATGGGCGTCCCCGGCCACCCCGAGCCCCGCGATCAGTTCGATCTCGTCGGTGTTCAGCTTGCTGAACCGGTGTTCGTCGTCCCGGCTGACAGCCACCACGATCGGAGCAGACATGGGCACATTCTCGCATTCCGGTCGACTACTGCGGTTTCCCGTCACGGGCGCCGTGGCGTGCACCTCCTTACTCGACAGCGGCGGGAGCGCGCTGCGCCCAGGCCGTCAGAGCCGCGAAGTCGCCGTCGCGCAGTCCGTGGCGGGCGTCCACCCGGTGCACCAGCGCCCGCCCCGGGTGGTGCTCCCCGATCCAGGCGACGTCGGCGTCGCTGACCTCGTCGTCGACCCAGGCGAAGTCGCGCCCGTCGGCCCACTCGACGAGGCGTCGCGTCTTCCAGTGCACGCCGCCGCGGCCCGCCTCGCGCGGTTGCGGCCACTCGACCACGGGCAGTTCGGGCAGGCCGAGCACCGGCGCGATCCACTCGTTCGCCTCGGCCGTCCAGGTGGTCGCCCAGACCAGGGTGTACGGCAGCGCCAGAAGCTCCGACCCGTGCTCGGGGCGCAGCCACACCCGCAGCGGCTTGCGGCGGCCGTAGACGTCGGAGCCCCACTCGGACGCGAGCGCCATGCGGTAGGTGAGGTAGCCCTCGGGCCGCCGCTCGGGCTTCGCCGCGTACGGGTTGAGCGGTCCGTCGACGTCCAGGAAGAGCAGCGGAGGGGTCATCGGCGAACTGTAACGATCGGGGCCGGGCGGGTCCGCCGGTTTTCCGGGTGCGGGGCCGCAGAATCATCTCATGGCATACGGGGTGATTTCAGACGAAGCCTCCCATGAGCGGCTGGCGGTGCGGGTCGCCGGGATCGTCCAGGGTGTGGGGTTCCGGCCCTTCGTCTACACCCTCGCGCAGCGGCTGCACCTGCGCGGACACGTCGGCAACGACACTGAGGGCGTGTTCATCGAGGCCGAGGGTCCGCGAACCGCGCTGGACGCGTTCCTGTGCGCGCTGGACCTGGAACGCCCGCCACTGGCGGTGATCGACTCGATGACGGCCGCGCCGCTGCCGGTGACCGGCTCGCCCGGCTTCACGATCGTGCCCAGCGACGCGTCCGGCCCGCCTGCCGCGCAGGTCACCCCCGACGCCGCGACCTGCGAGGCCTGCCTGGACGAGACCACCGGCGGGGGCGGGCGCCGACAGGGGTACGCGTTCACGAACTGCACCCACTGCGGCCCCCGGTTCACCATCGTGCGCGAGGTGCCCTACGACCGGCCGAACACGACCATGTCCGGCTTCACCATGTGCGACGACTGCGCCAAGGAGTACGGCGACCCGGCCGACCGCCGCTTCCACGCCCAGCCGGTGTGCTGCCCGGCCTGCGGGCCGCGGCTGAGCCTGCTCAGCATGGACGGCAGTGCGCTGCTCACCACCGGCGCCGACCCGGTCGCCGCGACGGCGCGGCTGCTGCGCGGCGGGGCGATCGTCGCGATCAAGGGCCTCGGCGGCTACCACCTCGCCGTCGACGCGACGCACCCCGAGGCGGCCGCACGGCTGCGGGCCGCCAAGCACCGCGAGGACAAGCCGTTCGCGCTGATGGTGGCCGACCTCGTCGAGGCGGCAGGCATCGCCGAGGTGGAGCCCGCCGCGGCGCGGCTGCTGCGCCACCCGGCACGGCCGATCGTGCTGCTCCCCCGCCGCACCCGGCACCCGGCGCACCGGATCACCGAGGCGGTCGCGCCGGGCTGCCGCGAGCTGGGCGTGATGCTGCCCTACACCCCGCTGCACCACCTGCTGCTCGGCACGATCGTCCGGCCGATCGTGATGACCAGCGGCAACGTCTCCGACGAGCCGATCGCCTACCGCGACGACGATGCACTCGCCCGGCTGACCGGCATCGCCGACGTCGCGCTGACCCACGACCGGCCGATCCACCTGCGCACCGACGACTCGGTGGCGCGGGTGGTGCGCGGGGCGCCGATGCTGCTGCGCCGCTCGCGCGGGTACGTGCCGCGACCGGTGCGGCTGCCGGTCAAGCTGCGCCGGCCCACCCTGGGCTGCGGGGCCGCTCTGAAAAATACGTTCTGCCTGGCCCGGGGCGAGTTCGCGACGCTGTCGCACCACGTCGGCGACCTCGCGAACGCGGCGACGTTCCGCTCGTACACCGAGGGCGTCGGGCACCTGGAACGGCTGCTGGGCATCACGCCCGAGCTGGTCGCGCACGACCTGCACCCGGACTACCCGTCGACGGCGTACGCGCAGGAGCGCGACGGGGTGGAGACGGTCGGCGTGCAGCACCACCATGCCCACATCGCGTCCTGCCTGGCCGAGCACGGCGAACAGGAGGCGGTGATCGGGGTCGCCTTCGACGGGCTGGGCTACGGCGACGACGGCACGCTGTGGGGCGGCGAGATCCTGGTGGCGGATCTGGCGGCGTACACCCGGGCGGGTCATCTGGCCACGGTGCCGATGCCCGGCGGCGCGGCGGCGGTCCGCGAGCCCTGGCGGATGGCGCTGTCCTACCTGGACGCGCTCGGCGGCGAGCTGCCCGGCGTGGCGGTCGCGCAGCGGCACGCCCACGCGTGGCGGCCGCTGCGCGACGCGGTGCGGGCGGGCGTGAACGCGCCGCTGACCTCCAGCGCGGGACGGCTGTTCGACGCGGTGGCGGCGCTGCTGGACCTGCGCGACGAGGTCACCTACGAGGGCCAGGCCGCAGTGGAGCTGGAGCAGGTGGCGCAGCGGGGCGAAGTCGCCGGATACCCGGCGGAGATCGTCGAGGATGCGGTGCTGACGCTGCGCGGCGCCGACCTGGTCCGCGCGGTACTGACGGACCGGCTGGCCGGGGTGGGAACGCCGCAGATCGCGGCCCGTTTCCACGCCGGCGTCGCCGACCTGATCGTGAACGCCTGCCTGCTGGTACGCGAGCGGCACGGCCTGCACACTGTCGCACTGTCCGGTGGGGTCTTCCAGAACACGCTGCTGCTGGGCCGCACGCTGGACGGGCTGACCCTGTCCGGGTTCCGGGTCCTCACCCACCGCCAGGTCCCCTGCAACGACGGCGGCATCAGCCTCGGCCAGGTCGCGGTCGCCGGAGCCCGCGACCGCCGGTGAAGACGGCACGGCGTCACGCCGTGCCGTCCTCGTCACCGGTCCAGGGGATCGGCTTCACCCGGGCTGCCCGGCGCCACACCAGGACGTCGTGCACCCAGTAGTACACGACCCGGTAGCCGAGGCAGAGCCAGTGCGCCGGGTTCAGCAGCACGAGCCCTGAACTCCGGTATCTGTCGCACTTCTCCCGGTAGGCCTCCTGTTCCTCGACGGTGGCGATCGCGCGAGGCGGCGCGTGGTCGAAGATGTAACAGCAGATGCTCAGTCGAGCAGGCGCTGGACGCCGTCGAGGATGACGTCCAGGCCGAAGGCGAAGGCGTGGGCGGGGTCGGCGGAGGCCTGGTAGACCTGGCTGGAGGCTTCGCCGACGCGACCGGCGACCGGGAAGTCGTGGCCGGTCATGACGCGCTCCAGTACGGGGGCGGTGGCGCGCCACCAATCCTGCTCGGTCAGGCCGGAGTCGCGTTGCGCGCGGGCCAGCCCGGCGTGGCTGCGGGCGACGCCCTCGACGTGCGTAAGCACCAGGGTCAGCACCGAGTCCATCTGCAGGTCGGTCAGGCCGATGCCGTCGAGGACCCGCAACTCGGCCTCGTACTTGAGGACGGCGTTGGGGCCGAGCGTGGGACGGCCGCCGGTGGCGTCGAGCAGCCAGAGGTGGCGCAGGCAGACGTCCCAGTTGCGCTCGGCGACGTAGCGCAGGCCCTCGCGCCAGCCGCCGTGGCCGGCCGGGTCGTCGACGCCGGTGTAGAGCTCGCCGAGGGCGGTGTCGACCATGAGGTCGTTGAGTTCGGCCTTGCCGGGCACGTGGGTGTAGAGCGACATGGTGCCCACGCCGATCTTGTCGGCGACCCGGCGCATGGTGGCCGCGTCCAGGCCCTCCGCGTCCGCCAGCTCGATCGCCGCGTCGACGATCGCACGGACCGTCAGGCCGGACCGGCCGGGCCGGGTGTGCGAGCCCCACAGCAGCGCGAGACTGCGACCTGGGTCACTCTTGGCACTCACGGGAACACTCCACCTCGTTTTTTCCGTTGGCGTACACCGTACGGTACAGGCTACGCTGGCGAGCCGCCCCCACCGACCCGATCCCCGGAGGTCTGCCCGTGACGACTGCTGACTATGGCTTCATCCAGGTACGCGGAGCCCGCGAGAACAACCTCAAGGACATCAGTCTCGACATCCCGAAGCGTAAGATCACACTCTTCACGGGCGTGTCCGGTTCGGGCAAGTCCTCGCTCGTCTTCGACACCATCGCCGCGGAGTCGCAGCGCCTGATCAACGAGACGTACACGGCCTTCCTGCAGTCCCTGCTGCCCGGCTACGGCCAGCCGGACGTCGACTCGCTGGAGAACCTGTCCGCCGCGATCATCGTCGACCAGAAGCGCCTGGGCGGGAACTCCCGCTCCACGGTCGGCACGGTCACCGACGCGTACTCCATGCTCCGGCTGATCTTCGCCCGGCTCGGCGCGCCCGCGGTCGCCAACCCGGGCGTGCTGTCGTTCAACGACCCGAACGGCATGTGCCCGGACTGTGAGGGCCTCGGCGACGTCGCCGCCATCGACGAGGACGCGATCGTCGACCGCGACAAGTCGCTCAACGAGGGCGCGATCCGGCTGTCCGGCTTCAACGTGGACAGCTGGTTCTGGGCGATCATCACCCAGTCCGGCTTCTTCGACAACGACAAGAAGCTGCGCGACTACACCGCCGACGAGTGGCACCAGCTCATGTACCTGCCTGAGGCGAAGGTCAAGCTGAACACCCCCGCGGGCAGCATGAACTCGACCTACGAAGGCCTGGTGCCCAAGTTCAAGCGGCTCTACCTGACCAAGCAGACCGAGACCACCGCCGCGCACATCCGCGCGGCGATCGACCGGATCGCCACCCGCTCGGCCTGCACCACGTGCGGCGGCGCCCGGCTCAACGCCGCCGCGCTGGCCTGCCGGATCGACGGCCGCAACATCGCCGACTGCGCCGCGATGGAGGTCGCCGACCTGGCCGGGTTCATCCGCGGGATCGACGCGCCCACCCTGGCCCCGATGCTGAACTCGCTCGCCGCGCGGCTCGACAACCTCACCCACATCGGCCTGGGCTATCTCAGCCTCAACCGGCCCAGCGCCACCCTGTCCGGCGGCGAGTCCCAGCGGGTGAAGATGGTCCGGCACCTCGGCTCCAGCCTCACCGACATGACGTACGTCTTCGACGAGCCCAGCGTCGGCCTGCACCCGCACGACGTGCACCGCCTCAACGAACTGCTCGTACGCCTGCGCGACAAGGGCAACACCGTGCTCGTGGTGGAGCACCGGCCGTCGGTCATCGCCATCGCCGACCACGTGGTCGACATGGGCCCGCGTGCCGGCCGCGACGGCGGGCAGGTCGTGTACGCCGGCGACCTGGCCGGGCTGGCCGCCTCCGGCACGCTCACCGGCGAGCATCTCAGCCGCCACCAGGCGCTGAAGCCGAAGGTGCGTGCCGCCACCGGCGAGCTGGTCATCAAGGACGCGGCGCTGCACAACCTCAAGGGCGTCACCGCGTCCATCCCGCAGGGAGTGCTGACCGTGGTCACCGGCGTGGCCGGGTCCGGCAAGAGCTCGCTCATCCAGGGCTGCCTGCCCCGCCACCACCCCGACGCGATCTTCATCGACCAGCGGCCGATCCGCGGCTCGAAACGCTCCACCCCGGCCACCTACACCGGCGTGCTCGATCCGATCCGCAAGGCTTTCGCCAAGGCCAACGGGGTCAACGCGGCCCTGTTCAGCGCGAACTCGAAGGGCGCCTGCCCGCAGTGCCAGGGTATCGGGCTGCTCTACACCGACCTGGCCTTCATGGACCCGGTCGTGAGCACCTGCGAGGCCTGCGACGGCAGGCGCTTCCTGCCCGAGGTCCTCGAACACAAGCTGCGCGGACAGAACATCAGCGAAATCCTGCGTATGCAGATCACCGAGGCGGCGTCGTTCTTCACCGAGAAGGCGATCAAGCCGATGGTGACCGCGCTGGTCGACGTCGGTCTGGGCTACCTGACCCTGGGCCAGTCGCTGGACACCCTGTCCGGCGGCGAGCGCCAGCGCCTCAAACTCGCCACCGAACTGGGCAACAGCTCGCGCATCTACGTGCTCGACGAGCCGACCACCGGCCTGCACATGAACGACGTCGACAACCTCATCGGCCTGCTGGACCGGCTCGTCGACGGCGGCAGCACGGTGATCGTCATCGAGCACAACCTCGACGTCATCTCCCGCGCCGACTGGATCATCGACATGGGCCCCGGCGCGGGCCACGACGGCGGCCGGGTCGTCTTCGCGGGGACGCCGCACGACCTGCTGGCCGACGAGCGCTCGCTGACCGCCGCTCACCTCCGCACCCACCTCGGCTGAAAAGCAAGGAAGGGCACCTTCTTAACGGACGTCCGTGTAGAAGGTGCCCTTCCTATCGCTGTGAGGGCGTGGCTGGTCGGGCGCTCAGGGCTGCGGTTGGTCGGGAAGGTCGAGGGACGGCGGCTCTGCGGCCGCCAAGGCGACGGGCGCGGTCGCCACGGCCACTGCGGGCACCGGGGCGGCGGGCAGGGCCATACTGAGGCGGCTGTGGCCGAGGTGGGCCGCGGCCGCGGCTTCGTGGTATCTGTCCAGTTCGGCGAGGAACTCCTCGGAGCGGTAGCGGGTGCCGTCGACGACCGGACCCGACCGGCCTTCGAGCACCGCGACCACGTCGTCGCCGGTCAGCGTCTTGTGCGTCTCCAGCGCGTGGGCCAGGGCCAGCACGTCGCGGCGGTGCTGGGCGAGCAGTTCCGCAGTACGGGCGAGCAGGTCGCCGAGCATGTCCTCGATCCGGTCGGCCAGCGCGTGACGTACCTCGGCCTCGGTGTCCTGGCCCTTCTTGCGGCGGCCGCCCTGCCCGCCGCCGGGCGCGCCGACCTCCAGGCGCTTGGCGGTCGAGTACGACGACACGGTCCCGCCCATGCCCCAGAAGCCCTCCATGAAGGACGCGACCGTGGTGGCCGACTCCAGGTCCCCGGAGACGCCGGACGAGCTGTCCCCGCCGAAGAACATCCGCTCCCCCGCGAGCGAGGCCAGCGATACGCAGATGTCGGCCTCGTACTCGGTGCGCCACCGGGTGAACTGGTCCTCCGGCGGGATGCTGGCCACCATGCCGAGGTAGTCGCTGCCCTTCTCGATGGTGGCGATGTCGATCTCCATGTGGTGCCGGGTGCGGTACGCGATGACGGCGTGGCAGGCCTCGTGCACCGCGACGGCGTGGCGCTCCCGCTCGATGTACTCGACGTCCTCGGGCGGCCCGAGTTCCTTGAGCTGCTTGGCCCGCATCACATCACGCCAGGCGATGACGTCGCGGCCGTCCCGGATCGCGGTGATCAGCGCCTCGTTGATCAGGTCCTTGATGGTCGCGCCGGTGGCGTACGGCGTGATCGTCGCCAGCTTGTCGATCTCGGCGGGAGTCAGCTCGTGGCGCACCTTGCCCAGGTAACCCTCGTAGGTGCGGACCCGGCCCGCCTTGCTCGGGTAGCCGACCTTGTAGATGCGGTCGATGCGCCCCGGTCGCAGCAGCGCCTCGTCGAGGGCCTCCGGCAGGTTGGTCGCCATCATCACCAGGATCCGGTAGCGCGGCGGCGGCTTGGGGCGCATGCCCAGCGCGCGGCGCACGAACCGGTTGACGAAACCGCGCGGCTTCTTCAGCCCGGACAGCTCGGTGAGCAGGGCCTGCAGGGTGCCCATACCCCCGCCGTTGTTCATGCCCCCGCCCATCACGAACCGGTTGCGCCGCACCGGCGCGGGGGCCTCCTCGCTCGCGTGCTCGGCCGCCGTGTGCCTGGCCAGCCGCCACTGGGTGTCCGGCGACAGGTAGCCGAAGCCGTGGCAGCCCGGCCCGGTGGACAACACCGGGGTCATGCCGCGCGGGAAGCCGGGGCCGCCCTGGGCGAGCTGGCCGCGGCTGCCGAGCGAGTCGGCCTCGTCGAAGAACACGATCACCCCGCCGTAGCGCAGCGCCAGCTTGCGCAGCTTGCGGAACAGCGACTTCACCTTGAGGATGCCGACGCCCATGAACATGTTGGTGAACGCGCCGGGGTCGACGAACACGTACGGCTTGCCGGTCTCCCCGGCCACCGCCTCGGCCATCAGCGTCTTGCCGGTGCCCGGCGGGCCCCACAGCAGCAGGCCGGAGGGCACATAGCCGCCCTTGGCCTCGATCGCGTCGGGCTGCTCCAGGAAGACGATGTTCTCCCGCACCCGGGCCAGCACGTGGTCCTGGCCCCACACGTCGGTGAACCGGGTCTTGATGTCGTCGGGGTAGTACACCTCGACGCCGCCCCGCGACAGGAACCAGAAGATCGCCACGAACTGCATCACGACGACGAACAGCAGGAACACCATCTGCAGCACGAACGGCATGAGCGCCCACAGGATCGCCGGAGCCTGGAACAGCGCCAGCACCGGCGAGGTGTCCAGCACGGCGCCCGCCACGAGGGCGAACACCACGATCCAGAACACCCACTTCAGGATCCGGGCCAGCCGGAACCTGGTCCAGTCGGACAGCCGCCGCCGGGAGAAGCGCTCGAAACCGCCGAACACCCGGTGACTCCAGAACCGGTGGTATCCGGCCCAGTGCTCACTGACCAGGAAGTGCAGCTGCCGCAGCAGTTCCAGCCCGGCCAGGATCAGCAGCCAGCGCGACTCGACCAGGTGGATGCGCGCCGCCTCCACGAACGGCATGCCGCCCGGGAAGTCGGCCATCTCCGCCCACACCAGCACCAGCCAGGCGATGGCGAACAGGAACAGGAACTTGATCCGGTCCCAGAACGGCAGCTTCTTGCGCTTGGTCCGCTCCTCCACCCGCGCCGGCTCCCCCGGCGGCCGCAGCCCTTCCACCGGCTCGCTCATGCCACACTCCTCACCGTGAAGGACTGCACGACCACGTCGAGTTCCGCCGCCCGCGCGCGGTAGCACGAGGCGGAGCAGCGCAGGATGAACTGGTACAGCCGCCGTCCGGCGTCGTCGACGTAGACGGTCTGGTCGAACGTCTGCAGTGAGCCGCCGCCGGGGCTGTAGTTGAAGACCGAGCGCACGCCGCGGACCCCGTCCTCGGTCGGCAGGATCTCGTCGGAGACCAGCTCGAAGCCCTGGAACACCAAGTTCTCGGCGTTCTCCGCGCGGGCGGAGTCGGTGACCGGCAGCAGCAGGTCTCGGGCCCCGTTCAGCGATACCGCGTTGAGCTCGCCCTCGGACAGCCTGCGCACCATCGCGTAGACGAACGGCTCGTCGCCGGTGCCGAGGAACAGGTGCAGCGGCTGCGCGGCGATCGACGCGTCGTAGCCGACCGACCAGATCCGCTCCCGCCGGGCGGCCGCGGCCACCGACTCGGGATCCTCCCCCGACAGCATCCAGTCCATCGCCTCATGCTCGATGCGCTGCCAGCCGTTCGGGACCTTGAAGTAGACGCCGTCGTCGGCGTTCTTGACGTACTCGAACTCCGGCGCCCCGCACCCGCCCAGCACGAGCGCCGCCGTCGTGAGGAGGGCGACCAGCGCCGCCCGTATTCCCGCTGCCTGCCGCCTGTCCTTCATGACGCGCCCCCACCGCTGTCGGGCTGTCCTGATCGGTCATTGCTCGCGTGCGGGCGACGACACCTACGGTGGTGTCACCGACCGGCACGGTTGGCTGTCGGTGCTCCTGTAAGGAGTATGGCGGTGGCCCATCCGGGATCAGAATGGCTGCACAGTCGGCAATGTCGACCGCACAACCGATGGTGCGATCGACATATTTACCTGATTATGCTCGTGGCGTGGCGAGTCCTTACCGCCACCAACGCGGCGCGGTCCGGCACGGCGCAGTCCCCACGCCTTTGATCATCCGACTTGCCCGGCACTCGTGCGTATCTTGAGCCGCGATACGCACAGGTGCCAGGCAAGTCGACCGATCTTGAAAGCGGCCGCGACGCCGGTCAGCCGAGGTTGGGGCGGAGCCAGCGTTCGACGTCGGTGAGGTCGGCGCCGCGGCGGACGGCGTAGTCCTCGAGCTGGTCGCGGCCGATGCGGCCGACCGTGAAGTAACGCGAGTCCGGGTGGGCCAGCAGCAGCCCGCTGACGGCGGCGGCGGGGGTCATCGCGTACGACTCGGTCAGGCCCATGCCGATCTTCTCCGCGCCGAGCAGGTCGAACAGCTCCTGCTTGAGGGTGTGGTCGGGCGTGGCCGGGTAACCGAACGCGGGACGGATCCCGCGGAAGCGTTCGGCATGCAGGTCCTCGACTGCCGGGTCGGCGTCAGGCTCGAACCAGTCACGCCGCGCCTGCAGGTGCACGTGCTCGGCGAACGCCTCGGCGAGCCGGTCCGCGAGGGCCTTGACCATGATCGCCTTGTAGTCGTCGTGCTCGGCCTCGTAGCGCGCGGCCAGCTCGTCCGCGCCGTGGATGGCGACCGCGAACCCGCCGATGTGATCCCCGGCCGGGGCCAGGTAGTCGGACAGGCAGCGGTTGGGCCGCCCGGCCGGCTTGACCGTCTGCTGGCGCAGCATCGGCATCCGGGCCTCGCCCTCGATGACGATGTCGTCGCCTTCGGCGTGCGCGGGCCAGAAGCCGTACACCCCCTGGGCGCGCAGCGAACCGTCCGCGATGATCTGGTCGAGCATGGCGTTCGCGTCGTCGAACAGTTCCCGCGCCTGCGGCCGCTCCAGGATCGCCGGGTACTTGCCCTTGAGCTCCCAGGCCAGGAACAGGAACTGCCAGTCGATCATCTTGCGCAGCTCGGCCAGGTCCGGGGTGACCTCGCGCAGGCCGGTGAAGGCGGGCACGGGCAACTCGGCGAAATCGGGCCGCTCGGCATTGGCCCGCGCCTGGTCCAGGGTCAGCAGCGGCTGGCGGGTCTTGTTGGCGTGCTCGTCACGCAGCCGCGCCTGCTCGGTGCGGTTGTTCTCGGCCAGCTCCTCGGCCCGCGCGGGGTCGAGCAGCTGCGACACCACGCCGACGACACGGGAGGCGTCGAGCACGTGCACGGTCGCCGACTCGTACGCCGGAGCGATGCGCACCGCCGTGTGCTGGCGCGACGTGGTGGCCCCGCCGATCAGCAGCGGCAGCTTCAGGCCGCGGCGCTGCATCTCCTGCGCGACCGAGACCATCTCGTCCAGCGACGGGGTGATAAGCCCGGACAGGCCGATCACGTCGGCGCCCTCGGCGAGCGCGGTGTCCAGGATCTTCGCCGCGGGCACCATCACGCCGAGGTCGATCACCTCGTAGTTGTTGCAGCCCAGCACGACCCCGACGATGTTCTTGCCGATGTCGTGCACGTCGCCCTTGACCGTGGCGAGCACGACCTTGCCCTGCCCGCGGGTGGTCGCGGCCCTGCCCTCGCGGCGGGCCTGCTCCTTCTCGGCCTCCATGTACGGCTCCAGGTAGGCCACCGCGCGCTTCATCACCCGGGCGCTCTTGACCACCTGCGGCAGGAACATCTTGCCCGCGCCGAACAGGTCGCCGACGACCTTCATGCCGTCCATGAGCGGGCCCTCGATGACTTCGAGCGGCCGGGCCGCCTGCTGCCGGGCCTCCTCGGTGTCCTCCTCGATGAAGTCCACGATGCCGTGCACCAGCGCGTGCGACAGCCGCTGCGCCACGGGGGCCTCGCGCCAGCTCAGGTCGGCGACCCGCTTGGTCCCCTCACCGCTTACCGTGCCCGCGTACGCGACGAGCCGGTCGGTGGCGTCGGGACGGCGGTCGAACAGCACGTCCTCGACGAGGTCGCGCAGCTCGGTGGGGATGTCCTCGTACACGGCGAGCTGGCCGGCGTTGACGATGCCCATGTCGAGCCCGGCGCGGACGGCATGCAGCAGGAACGCCGAGTGCATCGCCTCGCGCACCACGTCGTTGCCGCGGAAGGAGAACGACAGGTTGGAGATGCCCCCGCTGGTGCGGGCCCCGGGGCAGCGCGCCTTGATCAGCGGCAGCGCGTCGATGAACGCCTTGGCGTAGCCGTTGTGCTCGGCGATGCCGGTGGCCACGGCCAGCACGTTCGGGTCGAACACGATGTCCTCGGCGGCGAACCCGGCCTGCTGGGTGAGCAGGTCGTACGCCCGGCCGCAGATGCCGACCTTGCGCTCGACGGTGTCGGCCTGGCCCTGCTCGTCGAAGGCCATCACCACCACGCCCGCGCCGTAGCCCTGGATGCGCCGGGCCTGGTCGAGGAAGACCTCCTCGCCCTCCTTGAGGCTGATCGAGTTGACCACGCCCTTGCCCTGCACGCACTTGAGGCCTGCTTCGAGCACGCTCCACTTGGAGCTGTCCACCATGATCGGGATGCGGGCCACCTCGGGCTCGGTCGCGATCAGGTTGAGGAACGTGGTCATCGCCAGCTCGCTGTCGAGCAGGTCGGCGTCCATGTTCACGTCGAGCAGGTTGGCCCCGCCGCGCACCTGGTCCAGCGCCACGGCGACGGCGCCCTGGTGGTCGTCGGCCTCGATGAGGCGGCGGAACTTCGCCGAACCGGTCACGTTGGTGCGCTCGCCGATCATGACGAAGCCGGTGTCGGGGCCGATCGCGAACGGCTCCAGGCCGCTGAACCGGGTCGCCTTCGGCACCTGCGGCACCTCGCGCGGCGGCAGCCCCCGCACGGCCGCGGCGACCTGCGCGATGTGCTCGGGCGTGGTGCCGCAGCAGCCGCCCGCGATGTTGACAAGGCCCGACGTGGCGAACTCGCCCAGCAGCGCGCCGGTCTCCTCCGGCGTCTGGTCGTAGCCGCCGAACGCGTTGGGCAGCCCGGCGTTGGGGTGGCTGGCGGTGTAGATCCCGGCGAGCCGGGACAGTTCCTCGACGTGCGGGCGCATCTCGGTCGCGCCCAGCGAGCAGTTGACGCCGACGACCAGCGGGTTCGCCCGCTCGATCGAGCGCCAGAATGCCTCGACGGTCTGCCCGGACAGGGTGCGGCCGGAAAGGTCGACGATGGTCACCGAGATCCACAGCGGCAGCTCGGGCGCGACCTCGCGGGCCGCGGCGATGGCGGCCTTGGCGTTGAGGGTGTCGAAGATCGTCTCGACGAGCAGGATGTCGACGCCGCCTTCGGCGAGCGCCGCGATCTGCTCGGCGTACGAGTCGAAGACCCGGTCGTAGGAGACGGTCCGGTAGGACGGGTCGTCGACGCGCGGGGACAGCGACAGGGTCACGTTGAGCGGGCCGACCGAGCCGGCGACGAAACGCCCGCCGAACTCGTCGGCGGCCTGCCGGGCCAGCTGCGCGCCGCGCAGGTTCATCTCGCGCACGTACGGCTCCAGGCCGTAGTCGGCCTGGGCGATGCCGGTCGCGGTGAACGTGTTCGTGGAGGTGATGTCCGCGCCCGCGGCCAGGTAGCGGCGGTGCACTTCGAGCACCAGGTCGGGCCGGGTCAGGTTGAGCAGGTCAGGGTTGCCGGCGACGTCGTGCGAGTGGTCGCCGAAGCGGTCGCCGTAATAGTCCTCGGGGCTCAGGCGGGCGTCCTGCAGCATGGTGCCCCACGCGCCGTCGAGCACCACGATCCGCTGGTCGAGCAGCGAACGCAGCTCCTGCACGCGGGTGGCGAGGGAAGAAGACCGGCTCAACGCGAACACCTCCGAAAGAACTCTCGGAGGCGCCCTTGCAACGGTGTGTCCAGCCGAGCGTGGCGGGCTGTGCCCGTTGCAGCGCCTCTCGACCTGAACACGAAGTTTACCGTCCGCCCGCCGCCGCCGCGATCACGGGCACCGCCGCGTCCCGCAGACCGGGACGACGCGCCCACCCGCACCTCGATCATCGGACTTGCCTGGCACCTGGGCGTATCTTGATCCGCCTTTCGCACACCTGCCAGGCAAGTCCGATGACCTTGAGTGCCGTCCCGCGATGCGGACGCCTCCGCGGAGAACAACGCCCCGGACAGGCGCTCGCATCCCGCGGCGCGGGGCGGGTCAGGCGAGGGCCGGGCGGTCAGGCCAGGGGGCGCAGGGCGTCCACGAGCGGCGTGGTCGGGCGGCCGGCCAGGCGGGACAGGTCGCCGGTGGTCAGCGCGAGCGCGCCGTCGCGGATGTTGCCGTCCAGCGCGACCAGGAAGCCCGCGGTGCCCGCGTCGAGGCCCGCTTCGGTGAGCAGGCCCAGGTGCTCCTCGGGCGAGACGCGGCGGTAGACCACGTCGCGGCCCAGTACGGTCGCGAACGCGTCGGCCAGCTCGTCGAAGTTCCAGGCGTGATCGCCGGACAGCTCGTAGACCGCGTCCTCGTGGCCCGTACCGGTCAGCGCGGCGGCGATGGCGGCGGCGTAGTCGGCACGGGCCGCGCTGGCGACCCGGCCGTCGCCGGCGCTGGACAGCACCACGCCGGTGGCGCGGGCCTGGACCAGCGCGGTCGCGTAGTTCTCGGTGTACCAGCCGTTGCGCAGCACGGTGAACGGAATGCCGCCGGCGCGCACCGCCTGCTCGGTCGCGACGTGGTCGGGCGCCACCACGAGCCCGGTCTCGCCTGCGCCCAGCGCGCTGGTGTAGGCCAGGCGGGCCACCCCGGCGGCCCGTGCCGCGGCGATCACGGACTCGTGCTGGGCGACCCGGCGGCCGATCTCGCTACCGGAGACCAGCAGCAGCGTGTCCCCCTCGGCGAGGGCTGCCGACAGGCTCGCCGGGTCGTCGTAGTCGAACCGGACCACCCGTACGCCCCGGGCGGCGAGGTCGGCGAGCCGGGTCTCGTCGCGGGCCCCGGCCACCACCTGCTCGGCGGCGACACCCCGGTCCAGCAGCGCGGCGACGACAAGCCGGCCGAGCTGCCCGGTGGCCCCACTGATCACTATCGACATGGCTTCTCCCACACGTCTCGGCGGTCCGGGCACGGGTGCCCGGCCGCGAAAGCTCCTCAGAAACGGGGAACACTCCCCGGTTTGCGACCGTAGCACAACCGGGGACGCCTCCCCACTTGGCTATGCTGGACGGCATGGCCCCCACCGCCCTCCGCGCCGACGCCGAGCGCAACCGCCGCCGGCTGATCGACGCGGCCCTGGCCGTCTTCAGCGAGCGCGGCCTGGACGCACCGCTGGACGAGATCGCCCGCCGCGCCGAACTCGGCAACGCCACGCTCTACCGGCACTTCCCCGCCCGGCGCGACCTGATCGCGGCGGTGTACGCGGACACCCTCGCCGAGATCGTCACGGCCGCCGAGCGCGCGGGCGAACACCCGGACGCCTGGACCGGCTTCCACGACCACCTGGTCTACCTGTGCGGGGTGCAGTCGCGGTGCCGGGCGACGTCCGACCTGCTCACCGCGGCGGTGTCCGGGGTGCCGGGACTCGACGCGCTGCACGAGCGGGCGTACCACGGGCTGCAGCGGCTGATCGAGCGCGCGCAGGCGGCGGGTGAGCTGCGGGACGACTTCCGGCACGAGGACGTGGTGCTGATCCTGATGGCGAACGCCGGGCTGATCGAACGCACCGCCGAGGCCGCGCCGGCGGCGTGGCGACGGCAGCTCGCGTACACCCTCGACGGCCTGCGCACGTCCGGCCGCACGCCCGCGCCGCCGAGCCCCGGCGTGGACCGGGTGATGGACGCGATGCGCGAGCGCGGCCGCCGCTTCACCGGCGAGCCGACAGACTGACCTCACTCTCCGTGTGCACAGGAGATGTCGAAAGCCATCGACCATACTCGAAATGATTTCGGCACATTCCGAAAGCGTTGCGGGCGCAGGTGATACGGCATAGCAGAATTTGCCTGTATGCATGCCATTGACATCGATCTGGCCCTCTGCCTGAATGGACCGAAAGCGTTTTAGATCGTCTTCGGTCGATCACTCGGTGGCAGCTCACCGCCTGCCGCGTACAACACGCACGGTGACGGTTTCACCGTGCCCGCTCCCCGTTTCCCGCCGATGCGCGTATCCCGGCGCGCTCGCCGAAAGGACGGCACATGCCCCTCTCCCTCCCCCGCCGCCGATGGCCGGTCATCGTGGTGACCCTGCTGGCCCTCAGCACCGGCGCCCCCGCCTCGGCCGTGCCGGCCGGTGCCCAGGACGGCGCCGCCCCGCCCGCCCAGGCCGCCACCGGGCTGGTCTACTCCGGACTGTCCGCCGAGCGCACCGGCGCGTGCGCCGGCATGTTCCGCGTCGTCGGCATCAGCTCGACGATGTGCACGCACGGCCCCGACCCGGCCCCCGCCGGGCTGTCGGTCACCCGCTCCGTCGCCCCCCTGCCCGCGCGGGCCGCCACCGCGGCGGCCCCCCTGGCGCTGCCGGTGTGCGAGGGCGACGGCACCTCCGGCCGTCGCGTCGAGGTGCTGTACGTACGCGGCAGCACCAGCCGCTACAGCCAGTACCTGGAGACGTTCCGGCAGCTCGCCGAGCAGGTCGACGTCATCTTCAACGAGAGCGCCAAGGCCACCGGCGGCGAGCGGCACGTCCGCTACGTCACCGAGACCGTCGGCGGAGCCTGCCGCCCCGTCGTGCGCGACGTGCAGATCCCGGACGCGGCACTCAACGCCAACGACTGGGCGCCGCTGCTCAACGCGGTCAAGGCAGCCGGTTACACCCGCACCGACCGCAAGTACCTGCAGTTCGTCGACGCGAACGTGTACTGCGGCATCGGCGGCTTCGCCGGGGACACCCGCAAGAGCGACGCCAACCGGTCCAACACCGGGCCGGAGTACGCCCGTGCCGACAACGGCTGCTGGACCGCCGGGGTCGCCGCGCACGAGCTCGGGCACACGCTCGGTGCGGTGAACAACAACGCCCCCAACGCCTCCGGCGCCGCGCACTGCGTCGACGAGTACGACGTCATGTGCTACAAGGACGGCCCCAACGTCGTGCTGCGCTACTCCTGCCCCAGCCAGGCTCTGGACCAGCGGCTGGACTGCAACCACGACGACTACTACCACACCAACCCGCCCGCGGGCAGTTACCTGGCGACCTACTACAACGTCGCCGACAACCTGTTCCTGATCAAGGGCGGCCCCACCAACCCGCCACCGCCGACGAGCAACCTCGCCCTCTCGGCGACGGCGAGCGCCTCCTACACCTCGGCGTGGGAGAGCGTGCTGGCGATCAACGACGGCATCGACCCGCCGTCCTCGAACGACACGATCAACCGCCGCTGGGGCACCTGGCCCAACACCGGCCAGCAGTGGGCGCAGCTGACCTGGTCGGCGGCGCAGTCGGTCCGGGTCGCCGACGTGTACTTCTTCGACGACAACGGCGGCGTACGCCTGCCCGCCTCGTGGAGCCTGCAGTACTGGAACGGCACCGCCTACGTCGCCGTGCCCGGCGCGAGCGGCTACCCGGTGGCGGCCAACCAGTACAACCGCGTCACCTTCACCACCGTGAGCACCACCCGGCTGCGCGTCGTCCTCAACAGCGGCGCAGGCTCCGTAGGCCTGCTCGAAGTCAAGGTCACCAGCTGAGCAAAGGAAGGGCACCTTCTTAACGCTATTGGCGTGGAAGGTGCCCTTCCTAACCACTCGGCCGTCCTGAGCAGGGAGGATTCGCGTGAAAGTCAACTGGCGGCACGTGATCGCGGCGGCGGCCGCGGCCGGGCTCGCACTCGGTCCGGCGTCACCGGCCCGCGCCCACCGGGGCGTGCTGCCGACCCTGCACCACGACGGCCGCGGCTCGGTGTGGCTCACCCTGGCCTGGGACGACGGCCACCGCGTCGACCAGCCCGGCCTGGCGATGCTGTCGGCCACCGGCGACTCGGGCGCGAGCGTGCCGGTCACCGCGCTGCGCCCACTCCCCCACGACCCGGCGACCCTGCCGCTGCCCGGCGCGCTCGCCGCGGGCGACTGGACGGTCACCGTGGACGTCGCCGCGCCCGGTGTCGGTTACTGCACCGCCCGCGTGCACGTCGCCGCCGACGGCGTACCCCAGACGATCCCCTGCGCCCCGGCCGCCGCCGACCCGGCGCTCCCGCCCGCCCCGGAGCCGCCCGGCTGGCTGATCGGCGGCCTGGTGGCGGCAGCCGTGATCGCGGCCGGCGTGCTGTGGTCCCGCCGTCGCCCGGCGCGCAGCGCTTTCGATCGACGTCGGCCTATCACGGCGAAAAAAACGAGATCATCTTCGATGAGATAGGCCGACGTCCATCTTCTGCCACTGACCCCGCCCGGCGTACCAGCCGAACCGGCGACCGGGCACGGCCTCGATCGCCCGGAGACGTGACACGCCGAGGAGCCCCGCTCGGCTCCCCGGCGTGAGTCACGGAGTGGGGTAACCCGGGCGCGCCGCCTTTCCACGTGCGACGCGCCCGGCCCCCACCGACATCAACCGAGCCCGTTGCGCCCGATGACGCCGGCAAACCAGCGGGCACTGTCCTTCGGAGTGCGCCGCTGGGTGTCGTAGTCGACATGAACGATGCCGAACCGTTTGCCGTAACCGTATGCCCACTCGTAATTGTCCAACAGCGACCATGCAAGATATCCACGCATGTCCGCCCCCTCGGACAGCGCGGCGTGCACGGCCCGCAGATGGCCGTCGAGGTACGCGATGCGGTCGTGGTCGGCCACCCGGCCCCCGTCGAGCACGTCGTCGTACGCCGCGCCGTTCTCGGTGATCATCAGCGGGGTGCCCGGATAGTCCGTGGCCAGCCGCATCAGCAGCTCGTAGAGCGCGGACGCGTCCACCGGCCAGCCCATCGCGGTGACCGGAAGATCCTGCTGCACGTACTCACAACCCTCACTGCCGGGGTTGGCCGGCCCGCAGTCGACGCCGACCCCCGCCCGCACCCGAGACGGCTGGTAGAAGTTCACCCCGAGCAGGTCGATCGGCGACGCGATCACGTCCTCGTCCCCGGCCATGATCTGCCGGTCGACCCCGAACCGGGCGAACAGTGCCCGCATGTCCTGTGGGTAGCCGCCGCGCAGGGTCGGATCCAGGAAGATCCGGTTGTGCAGGCCGTCGATGTGCCGCACCGCCGCGAGGTCGTGCAGGTCGTCCGGGTCGACCGGGCGTACGCAGGCCAGGTTCAGTGTCAGCGACACCTCGCGGGCGCCGCCCGCCCGCAGCGCCTGCACGGACAGGCCATGCCCGAGCAGCAGGTGGTGCACCGCCGACAACGCGGCCGCCGGGTCCTGGCGGCCCGGGGCGTGATCCCCGCTGCCGTAGCCGAGGAACGCCGAGCACCACGGCTCGTTGAGCGTGGTCCAGGTGCGCACCCGGTCCCCCAGCCGGCCGATCGTCGCGCTGGCCAGGTCGGCGAGGTAGTACGCGGTGTCGCGGTCGGTCCAGCCGCCCCGGTCCTCGAGCACCTGCGGCAGGTCCCAGTGGTACAGCGTCACCATCGGGTCGATGCCCTTGTCGAGCAGCTCGTCCACGAGGCGGTCGTAGAAGTCCAGGCCGCGCGTGTTGACCGGGCCGGAGCCGTCGGGCTTGATGCGCGGCCAGGCCACCGAGAACCGGTAGGTCCCCAGCCCCAGCTGCTTCATCAGCGCGACATCGTCGCGGTAGCGGTGGTAGTGGTCGCAGGCGACGTCACCGGAGTGCCCGTGGAAGACCCGGCCCGGGGTGCGGGCGTAGGTGTCCCAGATCGAGGGGGTACGGCCGTCCTCGGTGGCGGCCCCCTCGATCTGGTAGGACGCGGTGGCCGCGCCCCAGCGGAAGCCCGCGGGGAACCTGAGCCCGGACAGCTCGTCCAGCCGCTGGTCGGGTGCTACGGCGGTCACGACTTCACCGCTCCCTGCATGATTCCTCCGATGATGTACTTGCCGAGCAGGGCGAACACGACCAGCAGCGGCACGGTGGCGATCGCGGTGCCGGTCAGCGACAGCGAGTAGTCCTGGATGTATCCGCTGGCCAGGGTCGACAGCGCGGTCTGCA
>NZ_ML660184.1:102931-421243 GCF_007483665.1 Catellatospora sichuanensis | reverse complement strand
GGACTGGTGCGCGGGACGGCGCCGGCGGCCCGCGCGGCGGCGGGACGGCTCGCGGCGGCCGCGCCCGGCACGGTGGCCGGCGGGGCGGCGGGCGCGGCCCGTGACATCGGTGGGGTGATCCGCGATGACGGAGTGTCACCGGAAAGGGAGACCACGGTGTCACCCGTACCGGTGACATGGTCGGCGCCGACGGTGGCGGACGCGCCGGGCGCGGCGGAGATGGCGACCGGTCCGTGCAGGGTCAGCGCGCCGCCGAGCAGGGCGGCGACCAGCGCACCCGAGCCGACGAGCGCGGGCCACCACCACAGGGGCGCACGATGTCGGCCGGCATACCGGCCACGAGGTGCCACGGCCTGACGCTAGCAAGCCGGGGTGGTTTGTCGCCTCTCGACACCTTCCGTGATGTGTGGCGCAGGGCAACTTGACGTTACGGGCGTATCGGCGGAGTATGGATACGTCGCCAGTCGCGCCCGACCGCGCTCGCCAGCCATATCCGGAGAAACATTCCGGGTGGCACGGGCCGGGAGTCGCGAATAACTGGGCGCGCGTTTGGCCGGCGAACCGGCAGCGCTTCACAAGGAGACGATATGGCGAAGGCCCTCTATGGCCACGTCACTGCTGCGCCAGATCGGCGTATGCTCGACGAGGTCACCCGGTTGCGTGCCACGGTGCGGGCACTGGAGTTCGAGGTAACCCGGTTGCGTGCGGAGAACGATCGGCTGGCGGCTGCTGCTGCCGAGGCCGACGACTTCTTCCGTATCGCCGAACCGGCTCTCACCTGAGCGATTCCCGCGTCAGCGGGACCGTGGCCGACCGCTTGATGCGGGTCGCCACAGTGCACCAGTCCTTATGCGCGCCTCCACTCCTGTGGCGGCGCGCTTCTTTCATGTCCCGGGCTGTTTTCACGCCCGGGATGGTTTAACCATCGGACCGCGTGGGGCATAAAGCGGCCGCGGCAACGACGGCGCGTCCCGAGGCCGATCTCCTCGCCGGGTACCCTGCAGCTTTGACCGGATAGCATGTGCCACCCGCCGACCGGCGGGATCGCTGATGATCACTTTCGGAGCGCCGTGCACCTCAAGAGCCTGACGGTGAAGGGCTTCAAGTCCTTCGCCTCCGCGACCACACTGCGGCTGGAGCCGGGCATCACCTGCGTGGTGGGCCCCAACGGCTCCGGCAAGTCCAACGTGGTGGACGCGATCTCCTGGGTGCTCGGCGAGCAGGGCGCCAAGGCGCTGCGCGGCGGCAAGATGGAGGACGTGATCTTCGCCGGCACGTCCGGTCGGCAGCCGCTGGGGCGCGCCGAGGTCACCCTCACCATCGACAACGCCGACGGCGCGCTGCCGATCGACTACACCGAGGTCTCGATCACCCGCCGGATGTTCCGCTCCGGCGAGAGCGAATACGAGATCAACGGCGACGCGTGCCGCCTGATGGACATCCAGGAGCTGCTGTCCGACTCCGGCATCGGCCGCGAGATGCACGTCATCGTCGGCCAGGGCCAGCTCGACGCCGTGCTGCACGCCAAGCCCGAGGACCGCCGCGCGTTCATCGAGGAGGCCGCGGGCGTCCTCAAGCACCGCAAGCGCAAAGAGAAGGCGCTGCGCAAGCTGGACGCGATGCAGGCCAACCTGAACCGCGTCACCGACCTCACCGACGAACTGCGCCGCCAGCTCAAGCCGCTGGGCCGGCAGGCCGAGGTGGCCCGCCGCGCCGCGACCATCCAGTCCGACCTGCGCGACGCCCGGCTGCGGCTGCTCGCCGACGACCTGTTCACGCTGCGCACGACCCTGGACAAGGAGGTCGCCGACGAGGCGGCCCTGCGTACGAAGCGCGAGTTGGTCGAGGACGAGTACGAGCAGGTCCAGCAGCGGCTGTCGGCGCTGGAGTCGGCGCACGCCGCCGACGCGCCCGCGCTGACCCAGGCCCAGGACGTCTGGTATCAGCTCTCCGCGCTGCAGGAGCGGTTCCGCTCCACGGCCCAGCTGGCCGCCGAGCGCCACCGCCACCTGGCCGCGCCGACCGAGGACGAGCGGCCCGGCCGCGACCCCGAGCGGCTGGAGGCCGAGGCCGAGGCGGTACGCGAGCAGGAGGAGGCGCTGCGCGAGGCGCTGACCGAGGACCAGGTGCGCCTGGCCGAGGCCGTCGAACGCCGCCAGGAGCTGGAGCGCCAGCTCGCCGGAGCCGAGCGGGCGCTGGTCGCCGCGGTGAAGGCGATCGCAGACCGGCGCGAGGGCATGGCCAAGCTGTCCGGCCAGGTCAACGCGGCGCGCACCCGCACCGCGACCGCGTCGGAGGAGATCGAGCGCCTGTCCACGGCGTACGGCGACGCCGCGATGCGCGCCGAGGCGGCCCAGGAGCAGGTGGATGCGGTCGCCGAGCAGACCTCCGACGCCGACCGCGACAACGCCGACCTGGACACCGCCCATGCCCTCGCGGTCGCCGCGTTCGACGAGGCCACCGCGGCGGTCAAGCGGGCCTCCGACGCCGAGCGCGCCGCCGAGAAGGACGCCACCGGCTGGAAGGCCCGCGAGGAGGCGCTCGCGCTCGGCCTCAACCGCAAGGACGGCGCGGGCGCGCTGCTGGCCCGCGCTGGCGAGGTGCCCGGCCTGCTGGGCAGCGTCGCGTCGCTGCTGGCCGTCGAGCCCGGCTGCGAGGCGGCGCTGGCCGCCGCGCTGGGCGCGCTGGCCGACGCGGTCGCCGTGTCCGGGGTCGACGAGGCAGCCGAGGCGATGCGGCTGCTCAAGATCCAGGATGCCGGCCGGGCCGCGCTGCTGATCGGCACGCCCACCCCGCAGTCGCGCCCCGACATGGCGCTGCCGCCCGGCGCCCGCTGGGTGCTCGACGTGGTGCGCTGCGCCGACACCATCCGCCCCGCGATCACCAGCGCGCTGCGCGACGTGGTGCTCGTCGCCGACCTGCGGGCCGCATCGGCGCTGGTCGCCGCGCACCCCTCGCTGCGCGCGGTGACCGCCGAGGGCGACCTGGTCGGCGCCTTCTCCGGGGCCGGCGGCTCAGCCAAGGCCCCCAGCTACATCGAGGTCCAGGCGGCCGTCGACGAGGCCCGCGCCAAGCGCGCCGCGGCCGAGGAGTCGATCGCCGTACTGCGCGAGGAGATCGCCGAGGCGCGCGAGATCGCGACCGGGCGCAAGGCAGAGGTGGACGCGGCAGCTGCCGCCAAGCGCGCCGCCGAGGGCGAGCGCAACGCCGCCGCCCGCCGCCTGGCCGAGGTCAGCGCCGCGGCCCGCTCCGCGCAGGCGGAGGCGCAGCGGCTGGCCGCCTCGCGGGACAAGGCCGTCGCCGCCCGCGAGCAGGACCTGGTGCACCTCGCCGAGCTCGAGGAGCGGCTGATGGCCGCCGAGTCGGTGCCGGTCGACGAGGACCCGTCCAGCGCCGAGCGCGACCAGCTCGCCGCGCTGGTGCCGCAGGCGCGTCAGAACGAGGTCGAGGTGCGCCTCGCGGTGCGCACCGCCGAGGAGCGCGTCTCGCAGATCGCGGGCCGCGCCGACTCGCTGCTGCGCCAGGCCGCCGCCGAGCGTGCCGCCCGGGAACGGGCCGCCGCCCGCCGCGCCGCGCGCGAGCGCGGGGCCGCCGTCGCCAAGGCCGTCGAGTCCGGCACCCGTGAGGTGCTGACCAGGCTGAACGCGGCGCTGGAGGAGGCCGCCGAGCGGCGGGACACCATCGCCGAGGCGCGTACGGCCCGGGAGGCGGAGCTGGCCCAGGTGCGCAACGGTGCCAAGCGGCTCGGCGACGACCTGAACCGGCTCACCTCAGAGGTGCACCGCGACGAGGTCGCCCGCGCCGAGCAGCGCATGCGCATCGAGCAGCTGGAGACCCGCGCCGCCGAGGAGTTCTCGCTGGACGTGGAGACCCTGCTCGGCGAGTACGGCCCCGAGGTCCCGGTGCCGGTGGTCCTGCTCGGCTCCACCGAGTTCGCCGAGCCGGAGCCCTACGACCGGGCCATCCAGGAGAAGCGCGCCGCCAAGGCCGAGCGCGACCTGGGCCTGCTCGGCAAGGTCAACCCGCTGGCGCTGGAGGAGTTCGCGGCGCTGGAGGAGCGCTACAAGTTCCTCTCCGACCAGCTCGAGGACCTCAAGGCGACGCGCAAGGACCTGCTCACCGTGGTCAAGGACGTGGACGACCGCATCCTGGAGGTGTTCGCGACCGCGTTCGAGGACACCGCGCGCGAGTTCCAGGTGGTCTTCCCGATCCTGTTCCCGGGCGGCGAGGGCCGGCTGGTGCTGACCGACCCGGACAACATGCTCACCACCGGCGTCGAGGTCGAGGCGCGCCCGCCGGGCAAGAAGATCAAGCGGCTGTCGCTGCTGTCCGGTGGCGAGCGCTCGCTGACCGCGGTCGCGATGCTGTGCGCGATCTTCCGCGCCCGCCCCAGTCCCTTCTACATCATGGACGAGGTGGAGGCGGCGCTCGACGACGTCAACCTCGGCCGTCTGATCACCCTGTTCCAGGAGCTGCGCTCGCGCAGCCAGCTGATCATCATCACGCACCAGAAGCGCACCATGGAGGTCGCCGACGCCCTGTACGGCGTGACCATGCGCAACGGTGTCACCGAGGTGATCAGCCAGCGGCTGAAGGGCGAGTCCGAATGAGGCGCCGGCCGGCCGAGGCCCTGTTGATCGACTTCGACGGGGTGCTGCGCCACTTCGACGAGTCCGTGTACGGCGACTTCGAGGCCCGGCACGGCGTCGCGCCCGCGAAGCTGCTGGAGTCCGGGCTGGAGTGGGCCCGCCAGCTCCCGGCGATCACCGGTCACTGGACCCGGCAGCAGTGGCTGGACGAGATCGCGGCACACACCGGCGCGACCGCTGCCGCCTTGACCGAGTGGGACGCCTACCGGGGGTACGTCGACGAGACCGTGCTGGCGTTCGTACGCGAGGTGCGCTCGTCCGGCCGCAAGGTCGGGCTGGCCACCAACGCCACCGACGACCTGCACGACGACCTGGCGCTGTTCGGCCTCACCGGCGAGTTCGACGCGATCGTCTCCTCGGCCGAGCTGGGCCTGCACAAGCCGTCGAAGGAGTTCTTCAAGGCCGCCTGCCTGGCCCTGGAGACGCCCGCCGACCGCTGCCTGTTCATCGACGACACCGACCGCAACATCCGCGGCGCCCGCGTCGCAGGCCTGTCCGCCCTGCGCTGGAGCAGCCCTGCCGACCTCACCTACGCCCGCGCCGCCCTCGCTCTCTAACCCGCCCCGCCCGCCCCGTCCCCGGCCGCCCCTCAGGCCCACCCCAAGGCGCGACTCTTGAAGAGTTGCGCCTTCTGACTGCCCTACTGACCGCGACTCTTCAAGAGTTGCGACAGGCGGGGCGGGGCTTGCGGGGGGTCGTGCCGGGTGGGGTCTGGTGTGAAAGTTTCTCTCGGGATGTGGAATCGGTAAGGGGCGGTGACAACCGGATCTCCGGGCTGCGCGTGACTACTACCGGACCTTGACGATCTCCAGGAGCGGCTCTCGGGCAGAGAGCGGTTTCCGGGGAGCGCGGGGGGCGTTCGACCCGATTCGGCGAGGGGAGCACGGCGATGTCGTCGTCGCTGGTAGTGGACCGCGTGACGGTGGAGTACCTCGCCGGAGCGCCGGTGTTGCGTGATGTGTCGGTGACGGCCGTGGCGGGCCGCATGCTCGCGGTGACCGGTCCGTCCGGTGCGGGCAAGACGACGCTGCTGCGGGCCATGGCGGGCGTGCTGCGCCCGGTCAGCGGCGCGGTGGCGGTGGACGGCCTGGCCCTGCGCGACCGAGACGATGCGGTGTCGCGCCGGGTGGTGCTGATCCCGCAGGACAACGGCCTCGCCACCATCCTCACCGCGGGCGAGAACGTACAGGTCGTGCTGGTGGCCAACGGGTTTACCCCGGAGGACGCCCGCCGCGCCACCGCCGAGTCGCTGGAGCACGTCGGCCTGTCGGCGCAGGCCGGGCAGCTGGTCGAGGAACTGTCCGGCGGCCAGCAGCAGCGTACGGCGATCGCCCGCGGCCTGGCCCTGTCCGGCGCGATCCTGCTGGCCGACGAGGTCACCAGCGAACTGGACGCCGCCAACCGTGCCCGGGTGCTCGACCTGCTGCGCGCCGAGGCGGACCGGGGCGCCTGCGTCGTGCTGGCCACCCACGACCTGGAGGCGGCCGCGGCCTGCGACGCCGAACTGCACCTGCTCGACGGCGCTGCCGAGCTGGTCCGGGCCTGACCGTCCACCCGAGCCCACCCTCGCCGACCGTGGAAGCGCTCCCCGCGCCGTTCCGGCAGCCGGACCCCCCGAAGAGGTAACACATGCTCCGCTTGGTGCTCGGCGTGCTGGCGAGCCGCCGCAGCCAGGTAGTGACCCTGGCTGTGCTGGCCGTGCTGGCGGTCGCCGCCGGCACCGCGGCTCCGCTCTACGCCTCCGCCGCCGACCGGGCCGTGGTCGCCGCCGAACTGCGCGCGGCCACCGCGGCCGAGCGTGCCATCGCCTTCACCGCTGAGATCGCTGCGGCGGGCGGCTACACCTCGCAGCTCGACAGCCTGCGCGGGCAGGTCGCCGAGCGCACCGACGGCAGCGGGCTGACCGAGATCGTCGGAGTGCACGCGAACGGGCGGGTGCCCGGCGTGTCGCCGGTCGACGCCCCGCTGTCCATGCGCGCGGACGTGTGCGAGCACCTGGTGCTCACCGCCGGGACCTGCCCGGCTGCCGCGGGCGAGGTGGCGATCAGCGAACCCACCGCGCAGCGGCTCGGCGTGAGCACCGGCGGTGAGTTCGCCTACCAGGCCCACCTGGCTCCGGAGCTGGTGACGCTGCGCGTGGTCGCCGTGTACGACCCGGCGGGCCCGCTGGCGAGCGGCGACCCGTACTGGGCCGGGCGGGCCGACTACACGCCGCGTCCGCAGCGGGCGGGCAACCCGCTGTTCGTGACCGCGCCGACGATGTCGGCCCTGCAAGCGAGCAAGCTGATCGCGACCGTCGACATGATCGCCGGTGACGAGACCTTCACCTCCGGCAACCTCGACGGGCTGACCGAGGTGGTCAAGCCCGGTATGGGGCTGGTCGGCGTACGGATCGACAACGGGTTGCCCCGGCTGTTGCAGCGCATCGAGGACACCCGCGAGGTGTTGAGCCTGGCCGCCCCGCTCGGCGCGGTGCAGTTGCTCGTCGTGTGCTGGTTCGTGCTGCTGATGGCGATCGGGTACACCGCGTCGGAGCGGCGCAGCGAGCTGGCGCTGGGCCTGCTGCGCGGCGTGCCGCCCCGGCACCGGGCGGTGCTCGCGCTGGGCCCGACCGCGCTCGTGCTGCTGGTCGCCGCGCCGTTCGGGGTGCTACTGGGCTGGCTGCTGGTACGCCTGCTGACCTGGGCGACGTTCGCGCGGGCACAGGACGTCGTGCTCGACGACGGGGCGCTGCTGGCGGCGGGCGGCACGCTGCTCGTCGTCATGATCAGCGCCGCGGTCGCCGAGCGCCGGGTGTTTTCCGGCTCGCTCATGGAAGGGCTGCGGCAGGTGCCGACCCGGCGGCGGCGCCGCGTCGGCCTGGTCGAGCTGGCCGTGGCGGTGGTCGCCCTGGCCGCGATCGGGCAGTCGTACGCCTCGGACAGCCAGGAGGGCGGGCTGCCGCTGCTCGCGCCGCTGCTGCTGGCGATCGTGGTCGGCCTGCTCACCGCCCGGGTGGTGCGCTCCGCGGCGACCCGGTTCGGCGCGTCCCGCCTGCACCGCGGGCGGCTCGCGCACGGGCTCGCCGCACTCCAGGTGGCCCGCCGACCCGGGGCGGACCGCCTGGTCGCGCTGACCGTCGTCGCGGTGGCCCTGGTCGGGTACACGGTGAGCGCCTGGGACGTGGCCGCGGGCGCGGCCCGGGAACGGGCCGAGCTGGCGCTGGGCGCGCCACGGGCGCTGACCGTGTACGCGCAATCGCGTACCGCGCTGCTGACCGCGGTCGCGAAGGCCGACCCGGCAGGGGCCTGGGCCATGGCGGTGACCCGCCAGGACGACCCGGACATGACCCTGCTGGGGGTGGACAGCACACGGCTGGCCGCCGTCGCGCTGTGGCCTGAAGACGCGACCGTGTCCGCGGCCGACACGGCACGGCTGCTGCGCGCCCCTGCGGGCGACCCGGTGATCGTGGCGGGCAGCGGCCTGGAGTTCGACGTGAGCACCACCGAGGACTTCGGCGGCCCGATGCGGCTGACCGCCGCCCTGGTCGGGCCGGACGGAGCGCCGGTCACCGGCGCGGTCGAGATCGCGGACGGCGCCGGCCGCACGCAGTACCGGCTGGACCTGCCGGCGTGCGCGGTCGCGCCCGGCTGCCGCCTGTTCTGGCTGAGTTTCCCCTCCTCGCCCGACGGCTTCGGGCTGCACGGGCTGCGCCAGCTCGGCCCGGACCGCACCCTGCTGGAGGGGCGGGCCATCGGCGCGGCCTCGCGGTGGCGGCCCGAGCTGGGCGCCGAGCGCGAGGTCACGGTGCTGAACTCCGACGACGCGGTGAGCCTGCGCTACGTGCCCAGCGACCCGCGCCAGATCAGCACCGACATCAGGCTGTACGTCTCCGACGCGCCCGTGCCGCTGCCGGTGGTCGCGGCCGGGCCGCCGTGGCTGGCGCACACCGGCGAACTGTCCGAGATCGAGCCGCTGCAGGCGCTGCCGCGGCCGGTGGACCTGCGCTGGGTGTCGCCCGTGCTGCCGGGCGCGGGCACTGCCGGGGCGCTGTTCGACCTGCAGACCGCCGACCGGCTCAGCGGCAGCCGGGACAACGCGATCCAGCTGCAGGTATGGCTGAACGCCGACGCCCCCGCCGACGCCGTGGACCGGTTGCGCGCGGCGGGCCTGGTGCCGGTACGCGACGAGGTGGTGGCCGAGCGCGTCGACCGCTACCGCGAGCAGGGCGCCGGGCTGGCGCTGCGGCTGCACCTGGCCGCGGCGGTGCTCAGCGTGCTGCTGGTGGCGCTGGCCGTGCTCGTGCTCGCGGCGACGGACCGCCGCAACCGGTCGGCCGAGCTGGCGGCCCTGCGGATGCAGGGATTGCCCGCCGGTGCGGCCGCCCGCGCGGGCCGCCTCGGCAACCTCGCCATGATCGGGATCGCCGCGCCGGTGGGCGCGCTCACCGCCGCCGTGGCCTGGGCCGTCAGCGGCCCGGCCCGGCAGATGCTGACCGCCAGCGGAGGGCTCGCGCCACCGGGACCGGGTCTGGCGGTCGTCGCGGCGGCGTTCGTCGCGGCCACCGCCGTGCTGCTGGCGGCTGCCCTCACGGCCGGACGCTCGCTGGCCCGGGCCACCACCGGCCGCCGCGGCAACCAGGAGGGACAACGATGACGGCGCTGCTGTGGGCGATGGTGCGGGCCCGGCGCGGGCTGGCGGTCATCACGCTGCTGCTGACGGCACTGGCCGCGGCCGCCGCGGCGGCGGGACCGCTCTACCAGGAGGCGGCCGCGGTGTCGCTGCGCGGCGTCGAGGTCGCCGCGGCCACCGTCGACGAGCGGGTGGTCACCGCGCAGACCGGGGACGACCCGCGCGGCGGCGACCAGCCACTGCGGCCGTACGTGCCCGGCATGCTCACCCTCAGTGGCATCTCGGCACAGGTCGTCGTCACCGGTGACCAGGGCGAGGAGGGCCAGCAGGGCATGTTCCTGGCCACCCGGACCGGGATCTGCGAGCACCTGACGATCGTCAAGGGACGGTGCGCCACCGGCGAGCGCGAGGTCGTGCTGCGCGAGGACGCCGGCGCCGAACTGGGCGCGCAGCCCGGCCAGGACCTGGAGTTCCGTGCCCCGCCGGCGGGGTCGCAGGACCCGGAGCCGCCCGCGGCGGTACGCCTGACCGTCGTCGGCTTCTACCAGGCGGTCCGGCTCGACGACCCGTACTGGGGCGACCGCGAGATCCTCACCGGCCTGGAGCAGCCCGCCGCGTTCGCCACCGAGCGCACCGTGGCAGCCGTCGACGGCAGCCGGATGCGGATGGTGGACCTCCTGGTCACCCCCTCTGCGTTCGACGACATGGACCGGCTGCGCGACGACCTGGACGACGCCGAGTCCGAGCTGGACGCGGGCGGCTTCGGCGTCGACAGCGAGCTGAACAAGCTCATCGCCCGGATCGAGGACGGCGAGTCGCAGCTGGCGTCGAGTCTGCTGCTGGCGGCCGTGCCGCTGGTGATGCTGTGCTGGCTGGTGCTGTTCATCGCGGTGGCCGGCGGCGTCGAGCAGCGGCGCGGCGAGCTGGGACTGACCGCGCTGCGCGGCGTGCCCGCCCGTACCCGCTGGTGGCTGGCCACCGCCGAGACCTCCGTGCCGGTGCTGGTCGCGGTGATCCCCGGCTACCTGCTCGGGTATGCGCTGACGGCGCTGCTCGCGACGATCGTGCTGCCGGGCTCGCCGCCGGTGTATCTGAACCCGGCGTCGGCGCTGTACACCGCCGCCGCGGTGCTCGGCGCGCTGCTGGCCGGACTGCTCGCCCAGGTGCGCGCGCTCACCACGCCGGTGCTCGGCCTGCTGCGCCGGGCCCGGGTACGCCGCCGCGGCGGCCTGGTCGGCGGCATCGAGGCGATGGTCGGCGCGCTCGCGCTGGTCGCCGGCTACCAGGTCGCGGCGGGCGAGGACGCCGGCGCGGGCGGCATCGGGCTGCTCGCACCGCTGTGCATCGCGCTGGGCCTCGGCCTGGTCGCGGCCCGCGCGATCGGCGTACCGGCCGAGCGGCTGGGCCGCCGGGCGCTGCGCCGCGGGCGGCTGCGCACCGGCCTGGCCGCGCTGACGCTGGCCCGGGGCGGCGGCACACACTGGGTCGTGGTGCTGCTGACCGTCGTGTTCGGCCTGCTCGGTTTCGCGCTCTCGGCCCGCGACGTGGCCGCGCAGGCCTGGCACGAACGGGCCCAGGTGCAGGTCGGTGCGGCCCGGGTGCTCCAGGTCGAGTCGCTGCCCGCGGCCAGCCTGCTGCACGCGGTGCGCACCGCGGACCCGGCCGGCCGGTACGCGATGGCGGCCATGCGGGTGAACGTGAACAGCGAGACGAAGCTGCTGGCGGTCGACAGCTCCCGGTTCGCGGCGGTGGCCCTGTGGCCGGACGCGTACGGTGCGACCACGCCCGCCGAGGTAGCCCGGCAGCTGCGTCCCGCCGAGGTCACGCCGCTGGCGCTGACCGCCGCGGAGGTCGAGATCACCGTGACGCTGGACCGGATCGAGCCCGGTGCCAAGGCAGGCCTCACCCTGCGCCTGGTGGGCACCGGCGGTGCCCAGTCCAGTGTCCGGGTGGACAAGCTGCTGCCGGGCACGCACGCGTACCGGGTCGCCACGCCCGCCTGCGCGGCCGGTCCTTGCCAGGTCAGGCAGCTCCTGGTGGACCTGTTCACGCCCAAGCGCTACCTCGTCGACCTGACCGTCGGCGACCTGCGCGACCCCACGGGCAAGACGGTGCTGACCGGTGCCGAACTGGCCGGGCACCACTGGCGGCTGCCGCAGACCAGCGCCGCGCGGCCCGTGCCGGAGATGGCACCCGCCGCCGGCGGCCTGCGGGTGTGGGTGGACAACGTGCTCACCCCCGACATGCGCGCCTCGGCCGATCCCGCGCCCGACCCGCTGCCCTTGGTCGCCGCCGGTGAGCTGCCGCCCGAGCTGCTCGGCGCCGGCGGCACGGTGCGGGTCCCGATCACCCGGGCGGGCACGCTGCCCCTGGTGCCCCGCTACGGGGCGCACGGCGCGCTGGTCGACCTGCAGTACGCCGACCTGCGGGTGGGCGGCGAGGGGGACGCCCAGGAGCCCGAGGTGTGGCTGTCCGCCGACGCGCCCGCCGACCTCGTCAAGCGCTTGGAGGCCAACGGGCTCAAGGTGCTCGGCGAGCGCGACGCGGCCGGGCAGCTGCACCTCTACCAGGAGCAGGCCCCCGCGCTGGCGCTGCTGTTCCTGGCCGCGGCCGCGCTGACCGGCGTGCTCTTCGCCGCAGGCGGCCTGCTGATCACCGCGGTGCTCGAACGCGGCCGGGCCGACGGCGGGCTGGCGGTCCTGCGCGGGCAGGGCGTGCGCGAGCGGGTGCTGCGCGACGCGGACCTGGGCGGCAGGTTCGCCCTGGTGCTCGCGGGCACCGTGATCGGCTTGCTGGCCGCGGTGCTGTCGTGGGCGCTGGCCCGCGGCGTGCTGCCCGTGTTCGGCGACGGGGGCACGGCCGTGCCCCCGCCCGACCTGCCCGGTCCGCTGGTCGCCGCCCCGATCGCGGCGGCCCTGCTGGTGCTGTTGACAACCTGCCTGCTCGCCACGAGGGTGGCGCGCGGGAGCGAGGGAGCGACGTCGTGAAGAACTCCAGCCTGACCGGTCTGGCCGTGGTATGCCGCCGGGTGGTGCACATCTACCGCGCCGAGGGCGGCGACGTGGTCGCGCTGGCCGGCGTCGATCTGGACATCGCCCCGGGGGAGCGGGTGGCCCTGGTCGGGCCGTCCGGCTCCGGCAAGTCGACGCTGATCGCTCTGCTGGCCGGGCTGATGCGGCCCAGCGCCGGACGGGTGCAGATCGGCCTGGTCGACATCGGGCGGATCAGCGAAGCCGAGCTGGCCCGTCTGCGCGGCACGGACCTGGGCGTGGTGCTGCAGGGCGCGCGGCGCAACCTGCTGCCGTACGCCACCGTGCTCAGCAACGTGTGGCTGGCCCAGCGCCGGGCAGCGCACGTGCGTCCCGCCGACCTGGAGCCCCCGGAGCGCATCCTGTCGCTGCTCGGACTGACCGGGCTCGGCCATCGCAAGGTGCAGGACCTGCCGCCCGGGGCGGCGCAGCGGGCCGCGATCGCGGTCGGCATGGCGGCCTCGCCGGGCCTGCTGCTGGTGGACGAGCCGACCAGCCAGCTCGACCGGACCGCGCGTGACGAGGTGCTGGCGGCGCTGGAGGCGGTCAACACCGAGCGCGGCACCACCATCGTCGCGGTCACGCACGACCCCGACGTGGGCGCGCGGCTGGGCCGGGCGGTGACCATCCGCGACGGCCGGGTCGGCTCCGAGGGCCGCGACGGCCGCGAGTTCGCGGTCATCGCCGGTGACGGCACCGTGCAGCTGCCGCCCGACGTCCTGGACGTGCTGCCCCCCGGCACCCTGCTCTCCGTCGAGCACGCCAACGGCAAGGTCACCCTGGTCACCGACGACCACTCCGTGTCCGTGCCGGTCGCGTCCGAGCACGTCTGACGGCTGGACCGGGCCCTGTGGCAGGCCCGCTCCCACCGTCCGACCGTGCGGTGCCGACCACCGCCCATCACCCCGCCTTTTGATCGACGCTGGCCTATCACATCGACAATTTCGAGATCGAACTCGATGTGATAGGCCAGCGTCGATGGAAAGCGGGTGGTGGAACGCGTCCAGGGCGGGTGGGTCAGGCGGGTGTCGTCATTCCGACACGGAACCGGCCGGCAGGGGAGTCAGGCGGCGAGGTCGTAGCGCAGCACGGAGTACAGGCCGGTGCCGTCGGCGGTGCCCTCGATGACCACCGAGGCGGCGCGGCCGCGGTGGGTCAGCGTGGCCACGGCGCTGCCGAAGTACGGCCGGTCGTAGGCCTGCCAGCGCACGCCCGGCCGGGGCACCCCGAACAGGCGCGCGACCAGTGCCGCCGGGCCGGACAGTGCCCGCCACCAGCCCACCCGCAGCAGCGTGCGCATGACACCCTGGATGCTCTGGTGCAGCGGCGAGCAGGTGATCTGGTGCACCGCCGCGGTCGCGCCGGGGATGGCGGCACGGGCGACGTACGAGTGGTGCACGTCGCCGCCGAGCACGCTCACCGTGGCCGGTCCCCGCACGCCCGCGATCAGGGCGGTCAGCTCGTCGAAGGAGTGCCCGACCGCGGCCCAGTGCTCCAGGTCGTACTTCTGGCGCATGCGTTCCATGCCCGGGTGCTTCGCGGCCAGTACCTCGATCACGGCCTCGCCGTGGTGGATGGTGGGCGCCAGCAGCCAGGGCAGTGAGCAGGCCAGCACGAGGTGGTCGCAGTCGGCGCGGGACTGCTCGGCGAGGTGGTCCCAGTGCTCCTGGGGCCACATCCGGCGCTCGGGCCCGTCGATCACCCGGTTGCCGCGGCAGTCGAGCATGACCAGTCGGGTCCGGCCGACGTCGACGGTGTACCCCCACGGGTATGGGTCGGGGCCGGCGGGTGTGGCGACGCGGGTCGCGAACTCCGTCAGCACCGCGGTGGCGTGCTCGCCGGCCCGGATGCGCGTCCAGACCGGGTCGCGGCCGAGCTGGTCCGGGGTCAGGTTGCCGAGGTGCTGGAACAGCCAGTAGGAGGCGATCCCGGTGGTGCTGCGCTCGTCCCACCAGGGCTCGCGGCGGACCTCGTCGAGCCAGGCGGCCGAGGAGTTCCAATCGTCCATGATCTCGTGGTCGTCGAAGATCATCACGCTGGGCACGGTGGACAGCAGCCAGCGGACCGGCATCTCGGTCCACGACTCGTGGTAGAGGTGCACGTACTCGGCAAAGGTCACCACGTGCCCGTCCGGCGCCGACAGGGGCCGGGTCTGCCCGGCCAGCCAGCTGCGGGTGGGCGCGGAGAGTCCGTCGGCGTAGATCTGGTCACCGATGAGCGCCAGCAGGTCCGGCAGGCCCGGTGCGCCGGTCCTGGCCTGCGCCAGCAGCCGGTGTCCGAGCGCCTCCAGGGCGTCCGGGTCGTGCCCGGCCTCGGCGTGGGTCTGCGCGCTGGCCTCGCGGCAGGAACCGAACGCGATCACGGCGTCCGCCTGCCCGGGATCACGGATGGTGATCACCGATTCGGGGTATCCGGACAGCGGCCACACGGCCGCGCCGTCGAGTTCGACGGCGTACACGGTCGCGCCGACGGGCAGCCCGGCCAGCACCACCAGCCCCACGTGCACCCCGAATGCCTCGAACGTGTCCGACGTCACGGTGATGTCACCGGCCCGCACGCGCACCTGCGCGGGTTGGTCGGTCTGTACCCAGATGACCGCCTGGTCACCATCGACGCGGCGCAGGAGCGGGCCGAGGAGGAGGTTCGCCACGCGGACATCCTCCGGGATCGGGGCAGCCGGGGCCAGGGCCGAGGCTGTCGTATCGGCGCGCGCGGCCTCCGGTGTGCGCCGGACGGCCCCAGGTTTGAGAGGATGCCGAGCATGAAAGACGCGCTCGTCCCCGTACTCGTGGTCATCGGCCTGCTGCTGCTGGCCGGGCTGACGCTGTTCCTGGTCCGTCGGCCGCGCCGCGGCACGCTGCCGGAGGCGCCCGCGGGCGAGCAGCGTCCGGGAATCGAGCGCGGGGAGAAGATCCCGCCGAGCGTGATCACGGCTCCCGCACCGGAGAAGCCCGCACCCGAGAAGGCGGCACCGGAGAAGGCCGCGCCGGGCAAGCCGGCCGTCGTGCCCGCCCCGGCCCCGCCCGCGCCGGGCGAGACGGCCCCGCCGGTCGAGGTCGCACCGCCGAAGCCGGCCGAGCCGGAGATCGAGACGCCCGAGCCGACCGCGGGCCGCCTGGTGCGGCTGCGCGCCCGGCTGTCCCGCTCGCAGAACGTCTTCGGCAAGGGCCTGCTCGGTCTGCTCTCCCGCGACCACCTCGACGACGACGCCTGGGACGAGGTCGAGGAGAGCCTGATCAGCGCCGACGTTGGCGTGCAGGCGACCACCGAGATCGTGGCGAAGCTGCGCGAGCGCACCCGGGTGCTGGGCACCCGGAACACCGCCGAGCTGCGTTCGCTGCTGTCCGAGGAGCTCATCGAGGCGCTGGACCCGAAGATGGACCGCTCGCTGCACACCGGTGTGGTCGACGGCAAGCCGTCGGTGATCCTGGTCGTCGGCGTGAACGGCGCGGGCAAGACCACCAGCTGCGGCAAGATCGCCCGGGTGCTGGTGGCGGACGGCCACACCGTGGTGCTCGGCGCGGCCGACACCTTCCGCGCGGCCGCCGCCGATCAGCTGGCCACCTGGGCCAGCCGGGTCGGGGCGCAGGTCGTACGCGGTCCCGAGGGCGGCGACCCGGCGGCCGTCGCGTTCGACGCGGTCAAGAAGGGCATCGACGCGGGCGTCGACACCGTGCTCATCGACACCGCCGGCCGGCTGCAGAACAAGGTCGGCCTGATGGACGAGCTCGGCAAGATCAAGCGGGTGGTGGAGAAGCACGGCCCGGTCTCGGAGACCCTGCTGGTGCTCGACGCCACCGCGGGACAGAATGGGTTGAGCCAGGCTCGGGTCTTCACCGAGGTCGCCGACGTCACCGGCGTGGTGCTCACTAAATTGGACGGCACGGCGAAGGGCGGTATCGTGATCGCGGTGCAGCGTGCTCTCGGCATTCCGGTGAAGCTGGTCGGCCTCGGCGAGGGTCCCGACGATCTCGCACCCTTCGACCCTCAGCAGTTCGTCTCCGCGCTTCTTGGCGACGAGTGACGAGCCGGCGAGCGACGAGCAGCTGACGAGTCCATGGTGACAGCCCCTTTTCAGGATCCCACCGAGATCCCGCTGCGTGGCGGAAACGTCAGCACGGTGGTGCGGGTCGGCGAGACGGTCCGGCGCAACGCCGGCCCGTGGACCCCGACCGTGCACGCCCTGCTGCGCCATCTCGAGTACGCCGGTTTCACCGGTTCCCCCCGTGCCCTGGGCATGGACGAGCACGGCCGTGAGGTGCTCTCCTACCTGCCGGGCGAGTGCGGGGAGTATCCGCTCGCCCCGCACTGGGTCACCGACGAGGCGCTGGTCACCGTCGCCACCATGCTGCGCATGTTCCACGACGCGCAGGCCGGTTTCCGTACGCCGCCGGGCGGGGTGTGGCGCTCGTTCGGGCCGCCCCCGCCGGACGCGGAGATCATCTGCCACCACGACGCCGCCCCGCACAACGTCATCTGGCGGCCGGACGGCACGCTCGCGATGATCGACTTCGACCTGGCCTCGCCCGGCTCGCGCATCTACGACGTCGCGTACGCCGCCTGGACCTGGGTGCCGATCTTCAGTGACCGCGACTCGATCACGCTCGGCTGGCACCGGCCCGACCGGCCGCGCCGGCTGCGCCTGTTCGCCGACGCGTACGGGCTGATCCCGCGCGACCGGCACCGTCTCGTGCGGACCATCCGCAAGCGCATCGTGGACCACGTCGAGGGCATCCGCCGCCTCGCCACGGCGGGGGAGCCGGCGTTCGTACGTATCGTGCAGAAGGGCCACCTTCGTCGGCCGCTTCGCGACCTTCGGCTGATTGACTACGAGCGGTACACGCTGGAGCACGCGCTGCGCTGAAACGCGCCATGAATGGTCTCCTCACGTGTGAACATTTCTTCACACGTACGAAACAGATCGTGACGTGCCGGAAACCGAGCAGCGTCATTGCGCGAAACAGGGGTTGGCGATGCTGCCCCCCAACCAGCACCGATGGCACTGCGGCGATCGGTCGGGGATGACACGACGAGCGGCCCGCCGACACGGCGGCGCCACGACGGTCGACCTCGGGGCTGGCTGGGAGGAACCCACTCACTTAGGAGGGCAGCGTGCTGCTCGTCGAAGATCCACCGACGATCGACACCGGCAACACAGCGTGGCTGCTGGTCTCGTCCGCTCTGGTGCTGCTCATGACTCCGGGTCTGGCGCTGTTCTACGGCGGCCTGAACCGTGCCAAGGGCGTCCTCAACATGATGATCATGAGCTTCGCCTCGATCGGGCTCGTCTCCATCATCTGGGTCGTCTACGGCTTCACGGCCGCGTTCGGTACGAACGACAACGCGGGCCTGAACGCGTACATCGGTAACTTCTCCACCTACCTGGGCATGCCGATCGACAAGACCGGCGAGATCTGGTTCCTGGCCGGCGCGTCGACGGGTATCCCGACCTACGTGTTCGCCATCTTCCAGATGATGTTCGCGGTCATCACGGTCGCCCTGATCAGCGGCGCGATCTCCGACCGGGCGAAGTTCGCCGGCTGGCTCGTCTTCGCCTTCGGCTGGGTCACCCTGGTCTACATCCCGGTCGCGCACTGGGTCTGGGGCGGCGGCTTCATCGGCGCCAAGATCTTCGCGCTCGACTTCGCGGGCGGCACCGCGGTCCACATCAACGCCGGTGCCGCGGCACTGGGTGTGGCTCTGGTGCTCGGCAAGCGCATCGGCTGGCCGAAGGACAAGTTCAAGCCGCACAACGTGCCGTTCGTCGCCCTGGGCGCCGGTCTGCTGTGGTTCGGCTGGTTCGGGTTCAACGCGGGCTCGGAGCTCACCGTCGACGCCATCACGGGTGTCGCGTTCCTGAACACCCAGGTGGCCACGGCCGCCGGTCTGCTCGGCTGGATCATCGTCGAGTGGTTCCGTGACGGCAAGCCGACCCTGGTCGGCGCGTCCTCCGGCGCGGTCGCCGGTCTGGTCGCGATCACGCCGGCCTGCGGCTTCATCCCGACCCTGCCCGCGGTGCTGCTCGGCCTCGTGGCCGGTGCGGTCTGCGCGCTGGCGGTCGGCCTGAAGTACAAGCTCGGCTACGACGACTCGCTCGACGTGGTCGGCGTGCACTTCGTCGGCGGCTGGATCGGCTCGCTGTTCATCGGCCTGTTCGCCAGCACCGAGCTGAACTCCTTCATCACCACGCTGGGCGGCCAGGACGGCCTGTTCTACGGTGGCGGGGTGACCCAGCTCGGCCGGCAGGCGCTGGCCAGCGGCATCGTGACGGTCTTCTCGTTCGTGGTCGCGGCCCTGCTCGCCTTCGTCATCGACAAGACCATCGGCTTCCGGGTCAAGCCCGAGGCCGAGGTCGAGGGCATCGACGTGGCCGAGCACGCGGAGAGCGCGTACGAGCTCTCGTCCTCGGCGGGCGGTGGCAGCGCCGGAGCGTTCGCGCTGGCCGGTATCGGCGGCGCGCCGAAGGCTCCCAAGGCCGATGTGGAAGAGACGGCACCGGCCACCGAAAAGGTGTCTGGCTAAGGTTCCCAGATGGAGGGGTTGAGCATGAAGCTGGTTACCGCCGTCATCAAGCCGTACCAGTTGGACGCGGTGAAGGAGGCTCTGCACGCCATGGGCGTCGCCGGGCTGACCGTCAGCGAGGTCCAGGGTTACGGCCGGCAGAAGGGCCACACCGAGGTGTACCGGGGTGCCGAGTACACGGTGGAGTTCCTGCCGAAGATCCGGATCGAGGTCGTCACGGACGAGCTGGACGTGGAGAAGGTCGTCGACTCCATCGTCACCGCCGCCCGTACCGGCAAGATCGGGGACGGAAAGGTCTGGGTCACCGAGGTATCCGAGGTGGTCCGGGTCCGCACCGGCGAGCGCGGACTCGACGCGCTCTGAGGTTTCAGTCGTAGCAACCTGAAAGAGGACCACATGGGCCCGGGGAACGTCGTAGCTTCCGCATCGGACAGCGCGGCGGGCCCCGGGCCCGACTATGCGCGGCTCGCGCAGCGCGAACAGTCCTCCATCGGCGTGGACGCCCGGCTCGCCCGGGCCGACGCGCTCGACGCCTGGCTACGCCGGCTGATGCCGGAGGGCACCGCCGGGGTCGCGCTGGTGGCCGTCGGCGGGCTGGGCCGCCGGGAGTGCACCCCACACGGCGACCTGGACCTGATCCTGGTGCACGCCGGGGTGCCGCGGGTCGACGAGCTGGCCGCGTCACTGTGGTATCCGATCTGGGACGCCCGGATGGGACTGGACCACTCCACCCGCACCGTCGCCGAGTCGCTCGACGCGGCGCACGACGACGTCAAGGTGGCCCTCGGGCTGCTCGACGCCCGCCACATCGCCGGTGATCCGGCACTGTCCGCCCAGCTCAGCCGCGCCGCGGTGGACCAGTGGCGGCGCACCGCGCGCCGCCAGCTGCTGCGGCTGCGGGAACTGGTCGAGGAGCGCCACGCCGCCCACGGCGAGCTGGCATACCTGCTCGAAGGCGACGTCAAGGAGGCCGCCGGCGGCCTGCGCGACGTCGGCGTGCTGCGCGGCATCGGCGTCGCCGGGGTGGCCGACGCGCTGCCGCCGCAGGTGCGGGCCGCCGCGACCCGGCTGCTCGACGTGCGGGACGCACTGCACGTCAGCATCGGCCGGCGCAACGACCGGCTGCGGGCCCAGGAGCGCCTGCAGGTGGCGGAGCTGCTCGGGCTGGCCGACGGCGACACGCTGCTGCGCCGGATCGGGCTCGACGCCCGTGCCGTCTCGTGGTCGCTGACCGACGCCTGGCGCTCGGTGCAGCGCTGGCACGCCGCGGGTGCCCGCAACGGCGACCCGCGCGCCCGCGAGGCGGTGGCCGTGCGCCGCCCGATCGCCCGGGACGTGGTCGCCGCGGATGGCGAGATCGTGCTGGCCCGAGCCGCCGTAGGCCCGCACCCCGACCCGTCGCTGTCGCTGCGGGTGGCGGCCGCCGCCGCGCAGCACCAGATGCCCATCGCCCGCGCCACGCTGGAATGGCTGGCCCGGTTCTGCCCGCCGCTGCCGACCCCGTGGCCCGCGTCGGCCCGCACCGCCCTGCTGACCCTGCTCGGTGCGGGCACCGGTCTGGTGGCGGCCTGGGAGGCCTGCGACCGGTTCGGGCTCACCTCGGCCTGGCTGCCGCAGTGGACCCGGCTGCGGGGCACCCCGCAGCACCATCCGGTGCACCGCTTCACCCTCGACCGGCACCTGGTGCAGGCCGCCGCGAACGCCGCCACCTGGTCACGCGAGGTGGCCCGGCCGGACCTGCTGGTGCTCGGCGCGCTGCTGCACGACGTGGGCAAGGGCCTGCCCGGCGACCACAGCGAGGTCGGTGCGGAACTGGCCCGCGAGATCGCCACCGCGATCGGCCTGCCGTCCGCCGACGTGGACACGATCGCCACGCTGGTGCGATACCACCTGGTGCTGCCCGATACCGCGACCCGGCGCGACCTCGACGACCCGGCGACCGTCAACTACGTCGCCAAGCTCGTCGGGGACACCGGCACCCTCGAACTGCTGCAGATGCTCGCCCGCGCCGACGCCCAGGCCACCGGCCCGGCCGCGTGGTCGAAGTGGAAGTCCAAGCTCATCGACGACCTGTGCGCGCGGGTGCGCAAGGTGCTCGGCGGAGGGCAGCTGCCCGAGCCGACCCCGCCCGACCCGGCGCTGCTGGCCGGGCCGCTACCGGTGGTGCAGGTCGCCGACGACTGGGTGGCGCTGGCCGCGCACGACCGCGTCGGCCTGCTCGCCGCGGTCGCCGGCTGCCTGGCCACGCACAAACTGGAGATCGTCGCCGCGGGCTCGTCCACCATCGGCGAGCGGGCCATCATCGAGTGCGCGGTCAACAACCGGTACGGCGCGCCGCCGGACCGCGAGCTGCTCGCCGCCGACCTGCGCCGGGTCGGCCTCGACCAGTTGCCGCTGCCCCGCCGCCTGGGCAACGGCGGCCGCAAGCCGGTCGCCGGGGCCGAGCCGCGCGTGATCTGGGGCGAGGCCACCGGCGCCACGCTGCTGGAACTGCGCGCCACCGACTCGCCCGGCCTGCTCTTCCGGGTCACCTCGGCCCTGGCAGAACTCGGCGTCGACGTGCGCACCGCCCGCGTCTCCACCCTCGGCGCCGACGTCGTGGACGCCTTCTACCTGGTAGGCGACGTCGACCGCGACGCCGTCGAAGCCGCCGTCCTCGCCGCGGTCTGACACCCCTGCTCGCCCGCCCCGCCCCCGCCGCCCACCACCCCCCACCCCGCCTGACCCCCCCGCCTGAACCCCCCACCCCGCCTGAACCCCCCACCCCGCCTGAACCCCCCACCCCGCCTGAACCCCCCACCCGTCCGACCCCCGCCCCGCCTGAAACCCCGCCCCCGCCCCCGCCGCCAACGTCCCGAACCAAGATCCACCGCAACCGGTCTGCAGTTTCGGGGAAACTGCAGCTATCTACGACGCGATAGGTGCAGTTTCCCCGAAACTGCGAGGCGGGCCGCTTTGCCGACGTGAGGCGGGCCGCTTTGCCGACGTCGGGTCGCCCGCCGGCAGCGGGAGTGGGCGGACGCCCCCTGGGTGGACAGCCCGGGGCGGCGGTGGGGCGGGGTTCTGGGGTTTGACGGGTCGGGTGTTCGGGTGATCCGGCGGCGGTGGGTTCGGGCCGCGGAGGCAGCGGCTACCCTTACCAAGGCCGCCTTCGGCCCTTGAATCTGACGAACTCGACCATTGGGGATGTTGCGCTGTGTTTGACACCCTGAGCGACCGGCTCTCCGGCATCTTCTCCAAGCTGCGGAGCAAGGGCCGGCTCACCGACGCCGACGTGGACGCCACCGCCCGGGAGATCCGGCTGGCGCTACTGGAGGCGGATGTCGCCCTGCCGGTGGTGAAGGCCTTCATCTTCCGGCTCAAGGAGCGGGCGCGCGGCGCGCAGGTCTCGCAGGCGCTCAACCCGGCCCAGCAGATCATCAAGATCGTGCACGAGGAACTGGTCGCCATCCTCGGCGGGGAGGCGCGGCGGCTCCAGTTCGCCAAGCAGCCGCCCACCGTGATCATGCTGGCCGGTCTGCAGGGTTCCGGTAAGACCACCCTCGCGGGCAAGCTCGCCCGCTGGCTCAAGGCCCAGGGCAACCAGCCGCTGCTGGTCGCCTGCGACCTCCAGCGCCCCAACGCGGTCAACCAGCTGCAGGTGCTCGGCCAGCGTGCCGGCGTCGAGGTGTACGCGCCGGAGGCCGGCAACGGCGTCGGCGACCCGGTGCAGGTCGCCAAGGAGTCGATCGAGCACGCACGCCGCCACATGCGCGACATCGTGATCGTCGACACCGCCGGCCGGCTCGGCATCGATACCGAGATGATGGCGCAGGCCGCCGCGATCCGCGACGCGGTCAACCCGGACGAGGTCATCTTCGTCATCGACGCGATGGTCGGCCAGGACGCCGTGGCGACCGCGGAGGCGTTCCGCGACGGCGTCGGCATCACCGGTGTCGTGCTCTCCAAGCTCGACGGCGACGCCCGCGGCGGCGCCGCGCTGTCCGTGCGTGAGGTCACCGGCCAGCCGATCCTGTTCGCGTCCACCGGCGAGAAGCTGGAGGACTTCGACGTCTTCCACCCCGACCGGATGGCCAGCCGCATCCTCGGCATGGGCGACGTGCTGACCCTCATCGAGCAGGCCGAGCAGGCCTTCGACGAGGAGCAGAAGGAGAAGATGACGGCGAAGCTGCTCGGGGGAGAGCAGTTCACGCTGGAGGACTTCCTGGACCAGCTGATCGCCGTACGCCGGATGGGGCCGATCGCGAACCTGCTGGGCATGATGCCGGGCATGGGCCAGATGAAGGACCAGCTGGCCGAGCTGGACGACAGCCACTTCGACAAGGTCACCGCGATCATCCGCTCGATGACCCCGGGCGAGCGCACCACGCCGAAGATCCTCAACGGTTCGCGCCGGGCGCGCATCGCCCGGGGTTCCGGGGTCACCGTCACCGACGTGAACCAGCTGCTCAACCGCTTCGAGCAGGCGCAGAAGATGATGAAGCAGATGGGCGGCATGATGGGCCTGCCCGGTGGCGGCCGCCGCAAGGCGACGAAGTCGCCCAAGAACAAGCGCAAGGGCACCAAGAGCGGCGGCGGCCCGCGCGGCGGCTTCCCGGCTGGTCTGCCGGGCATGGGCGGCGGCATGCCGCAGCTTCCCCCGGGCATGGACCCGGCCGCGCTGGAGCAGCAGATGGGCATGGGCGGCGGCGGCAGCCCGTTCAAGGCTCCGAAGCTCGACTTCGGCAAGCTGATGAAGGGCGACGACAAGGACAAGGACAAGTAGTCCCGCGCCGCACAGGGTTTTTGAAGATCGCCACCTCAGGGTCCGCAACCGGTCACCCCCCGACGCCGGGCCTGAGGTGGCGATCTTCGTCTGCATGGGATCGATGCATGCAGTCGGGGAGGCGCCGACACAGTTGCTGACTGCCATCACTCAGCTGTGTCGACGCCCCGCGCCTGGTTCAATTATCGAACATATGTTCGAACAAAAGCAAGGGACCCCTCTCGATCCACTGCTGCATTAACCTCGTCCGGGTGACCCCCGAAGAGATGATGGACGCGGCGCTGGCCGTGGCCGAGGACGGTCTTGCCGCAGGTGAGCTGCCGATCGGCGCGGTGGTGTTGCTGGGCGACGAGATCGTAGGGCGGGCGTACACCCAGGAGCGGGCGCTGCGGCGGCGGATCGTGCATGCCGATCTGCTGGCGATGGACGCGGCCGACCGGGTGCTCGGCTGGCGGAAGCGAGAGCACCCGCTGCGGCTGGCGGTGACGCTGGAACCGTGCGTCATGTGCCTGGGCGCGGCCATGACGCTGGGCGTCACCGAGATCGTGTACGCCCTGGAGTCCCCGGGTGACGGCGCGGCCGTGCTCGGCACCTGGCGTCCGGAGACCGGCGACCTACCCGGATATGCCGTCCCCGTGCTGGTCGGCGGGGTGCGCCGGGCCGAGGCTCGTGAGCTGTTCAGGCGTTACTGCGACCAGGCTCCGGACTCGGGAATGCGTCGCTGGGCCCGGACACTGCTGGACCGGCCGAACTGACGTCGCCCAGGGATGCGCGTAGGCGGTGCAGCTCGGCCTCGGTGCCGATGGCAGCCCGGTGCTCGGGATGGAATGTGTAGTGGTGCACGGCCGAGATCAGAAACGCCGTGTCGACATGGGAGAGGTCGACCGGCAGGTTGTGCCAGCGCACCCGGCCCGGCTGGACCTCGCGGACGTGGAAGGTCGTGTCGCCGGGCGCGGGTGGCGGCATGTCGCTCCGGGCGATCGTGTCCCACCGCACCTGCCTGCGTCGCCAGCCGCCGAGGACCAGGTGGTCCGGGGTGAGCCGAAGGACCGGTCCGGGACGCAGCGCGTCGGCGACCATCGTGCCGCCGGCCAGCAGCAGCACCACGCCGAGCGGCAGCATGAGGTCGTCGGTCAGCGGCTGCCTGCCGTGCGCGCCCGACTCGGTCACCGGCACCGCGAACGCCAGCATGCCGAACATGATGATCCGCCGACCCGAGAGCGCGGACACGGGCGCATCGAAGCCGCCGTCGCGTACCAGGAACGAAGCGGGGCGGCGCCGGTGGCGGCGGGCGAACCATCCGTAGACGGCGTACGGCAGCACCAGCGCTGCCGACAACGGCAGCAGGAAGCCGACGACCAGGGCGAGCAGGTAGTCGAGTCGCTCGGGACCGTACGCCTCCCACAGGAAGGGCTGCGCCTGCCGCAGCAGTACCCCGACGGCCAGCAGCACGACCGCGATCTGGCGGAACGGGGGCAGGGGCGACATGGCGCACACCCTAATCGCAGTGATCCAGTGTGTGGCACAGTGCCTGCATGGCTACGGCGCTGCATGTGCGGGGCGTGGTGCTCCCCGACGACGAGGTACGGGACCTGTGGCTGGTCGGCGACCGGGTTTCGCTGACCCCGGTGCCCGGGGCGCAGACGGTCTCCGACGGCGGCTATGTGCTGCCCGGCCTGGTGGACGCACACTGCCACATCGGCATCGCCTCCGGCGGGGCCCCGGTGACCAGCCTCGAGCAGGCGCGGGAGCTGGCCTTCGTCGACCGGGACGCCGGGGTGCTGGCGATCCGGGACGCGGGCTCGCCCTTCCCGTACGCCGAGCTGGACGACGCCCACGACGTGCCGCGACTGGCCCGCGCGGGCCGGCACGTCGCGCCGCCGCGCCGATATCTGCCCGAGATCGGGGTGGAGGTGCCGGCTGACCAGGTGGTCGCGGAGGTGACCCGGCAGGCGGCCGCGGGCACGGGCTGGGTGAAGCTGGTCGGCGACTGGATCGACCGTGACCGCGGCGACCTCGCGCCGGCCTGGGACGAGGCGACGCTGACCGCGGCGGTGGCCGCGGCGCACGCGGCCGGGGCGCGGATCACCGCGCACTGCTTCGAGGAGTCCAGCGTCGCGACGCTGGTACGCGCGGGCATCGACTGCGTCGAGCACGGGACCGGCCTGTCGACCGACCTGCTCGGCGAGATGGCGCGCCGGGGCACCGCCCTGGTGCCCACCATGATCAACATCGAGACGTTCGGGCACATCGCGGAGCGGGCCGAGGCGAAGTTCCCCGGATACGCCAAGCACATGCTGGCGCTGCGGGACCGGTTTCCGGCGGTGGTGTCCGCGGCGCACGAGGCCGGGGTGCCGATCTACGTCGGCTCCGACGCGGGCGGCGGCATCGCGCACGGGCTGGCGGCACAGGAGATGCTGCGCCTGCACGCGGCCGGCATGTCCGCGTCCGACGTGCTCGCCGCCGGTTCCTGGCGGGCCCGCGACTGGCTGGGCTTCCCTGGCCTGACCGAGGGCGGCCTGGCCGACCTGGTCGTCTACGCCGAAGACCCGCGTCGTGACCTGCGCACCCTGCTCGCCCCGCAGCGCATCGTCCTGCGCGGCCGCGTCATCGCCTGACCCGCGTCATCGCCTGACCCGCGTCATCGCCTGACCCGCGCCGCGCCCTGCCCGCGCGGTCCTGTCCGCGTCGTGGGCGCATCATGATCGTTCGACCTGCCGGGCAGGTGTGCGTATCTTGAGCGCGCTTTCGCCCATGTGCCAGGCAAGTCGGGCGATCTTGAGCACATCGGGCGGTGCGGGGTGGCGGGACACGGGCGGGCTGGGGGGAGCGGGTCGGGCGCGGGTCAGTAGGATGACCCGCTATGGCGCGTGTGCTCACTCCCCGGGCGGAAGACTTTCCCCGCTGGTATCAGGACCTGATCTCCAAAGCTCAGCTGGCCGACAACGGCCCGGTCCGGGGCACCATGGTCATCCGACCGACGGCTTATGCCATCTGGGAGCGGATGCAGGCCGACATGGACTCCCGGATCAAGGCGGCGGGCGCGGAGAACGCGTACTTCCCGCTGTTCATCCCGGAGAGCTACCTCAAGCGCGAGGCCGAGCACGTCGAGGGCTTCTCTCCCGAGCTCGCGGTGGTCACCCACGGCGGCGGCAAGCAGCTGGCCGAGCCGGTCGTGGTGCGCCCGACCAGCGAGACCGTCATCGGCGAGTTCATGGCCAAGTGGGTCGACTCCTACCGTGACCTGCCGCTGCTGCTCAACCAGTGGGCCAACGTGGTCCGCTGGGAGATGCGCCCGCGGATCTTCCTGCGCACGTCGGAGTTCCTGTGGCAGGAGGGGCACACCGCCCACGCCACCGAGGCCGACGCCAAGGCCTACACCCTGAAGATCCACCACGAGGTGTACGAGCGCCACATGCGTGAGCTGCTCGCCATCCCGGTCGTGCTGGGCCGCAAGACCAACCGCGAGCGCTTCGCGGGCGCCACCAGCACGTACACGCTGGAGGCGATGATGGGCGACGGCAAGGCGCTGCAGATGGGCACCTCGCACGAGCTCGGCCAGAACTTCGCCAAGGCGTTCGACGTGGCGTACTCGTCTCAGGCCGGCACCCGCGAGCACGCCTGGACCACGTCCTGGGGCACCTCGACCCGCATGCTCGGTGGCCTGATCATGTGCCACGGCGACGACAGCGGCATGCGCGTCCCGCCGGCGCTCGCGCCCATCCAGGCGCTGGTGACCGTGGTCAAGGAGACCGACGGCTCGATCACCTCGGCCGCCCGCACGCTGGTCGAGGACCTGGCCGCGGCCGGGGTGCGGGTGAAGCTGGACGACCGGGTCGACACCCCGTTCGGCCGCCGCGCCGTCGACGCCGAGTTGAAGGGCTACCCGATCCGGATCGAGGTCGGCCCGCGCGACCTGGCCGAGGGCCGCGTCGTGCTGGTGCGTCGATTCGACGGCTCCAAGACCCCGCTGCAGCTCGGCGAGGCCGTCGGCGCGGTCACCGCCGCGCTGGAGGCCGACCAGAAGGCGCTGTACGACGAGGCCCTCGCCCGCCGGGAAGCGAACACCGTCGAGGTGTCCACTCTGGACGAGGCTCTCGAGGCGGCCGGCACCGGCTGGGCCCGGGTGCCGTGGTCCGCGGTGGGCGTCGACGGCGAGGCGCTGGCCAACGAGCGCGCCATCACGGTGCGCTGCCTGTTCCGGGCCGACGGCTCCGTCCCGGCCTCGCAGGACGAGCCCGACGTGGTCGCGATCCGGGCCCGCTCATACTGACCTGATCGACACGGAAGCGGCCCCCGGCAGGCTCCGGGGGCCGCTTCCGTCATCTCACGCGGCCGGTTGCTCCGGCAGGCGCGACAGGATCACGCCAAGTGTGTCCTTGATCTGCGACACGTCGGTCTTGAGGGCCGACACGTCGGTCTTCAGGCCGGTGACGTCGGTCTTCAGGCCGGCGACGTCGTCGTCCAGTGCCGAGAAGCGTGCGTTCATCTCGGCGCGGGTGTCCTCCAGATCGCGCCGCAGACCGGTCAGGTCGGACCGGTGCTGCTGGTGGTACACGGTGTGCCGCTCGAGCATCGCGGTGTGCTTGCGCTGCGTCTCGGCGATCTCGCCGACCTGCACGATGACCATGGTCGCATCCTCGTCGATCTTCTGGATGCGCTTGTGTTCGGCGTGCTGGTGCTGTTCGACGGGAATCGACATTCCCACGTCCTCCTGAGCGTGACTGCGATAGGGATACTCAGGAGCGGCCCCCACTCCCATCCGGTCCGGTAGTCCGGTGGTGAGCCGCCCATTCCGCTCTCCCATAGCGGCCGGGGGTGGTGCTGTGGTGCTGTCGCGACGGATCGACTCTAGTGTCGTACGACTTGGTCAATCAAGTTCTTCGCTAGGGTTGGCACATGCGTTTCGAACCCGGACGGGTGATCCTGCACCGCCACTTCCACGGCCACCGGATCGGCCTGCTCAAGACCGCCGTGGTCGCCGCCGACGACGAGCAGGGCCTGCTGCTGTGGGTGCCCCGCGGCGCGCCGATGCTGGACCGGCTCGCGGTCGACCGGCGCGGCCTGCGGGCGATGCCGTTCTCGGAGTGGATCGAGACGGAGACGAAGCTCTGGGAGGTCACCTGGTCGGGCCCGAGCCTGCTCAAGTGGCTGCCACGTGGCGAGGACCACTCGGTGTGGTTCTTCCGCGACGACGACGGCCGGTTCACCAAGTGGTACGTCAACCTCGAGGAGTCCGGGACACGCTGGGACGACGGCGGCGTGGCCGGGGTCGACATCGTGGACCAGGACCTCGACATCGTGGTCGCCCCCGACCTGTCCTGGCGCTGGAAGGACGAGGAGGAGTTCGCCGAGCGCCTGGCGTACCCGCGGCACTACTGGGTGGCCGACGGCGAGGCGGTGCGGGCCGAGGGCGAGCGGGTGGTCAAGCTGATCGAGGCGGGCGCGTTCCCGTTCGACGGCACCTGGTGCGACTTCCAGCCCGACCCGGCCTGGACGGTGCCTGCCGAGGTGCCCGCGGGCTGGGACCGCCCGCGCATGCGGGCTTGACCGCCGCTTCGTGGCCGTGATCGCCGCCTCGCCGCCTTGATCGCTGTCTCGTGTCGAAAAGCCAGGTCAGCACCCAGATCTTGGCACCGGACAGCGACCATGCCCCGGTGTCGAGGTCGGCGGGGCCGCGGCGGCGTGGCCGGGCCGGTAGGGTCGCGGCGCATGTACTTCGAGACGGGGCAGACCGTGCTACGGCGGTGCTGGCGCGGCGGGCGGATCACCTTTCTCCAGGCCACCACGGTGGTCGAGGACAGCGAGCGTGGGCTGCTGCTGTGGCTGCCTGCCGGCACGACGTACTGGCGGATCATGACCGAGGACGGCCGCAGCCACCACGACGGCACCCTCGACGAGCTGGGCCCGGACGCGGTCCTGCGCCCGCTGGTCTGGGCCGGCAACGACCTGCTGATGTGGCAGCGGCCGGGGGAGCCCTGGTCGGTGTGGTGGTTCTTCCCGGGCGGGGAGTTCGGCAGCTGGTACGGCAACCTGGAGGACCCCTTCGTCCGCTGGCGCGACGGGGACGTGTGCGGGGTCGACTTCGCCGACAACGCCCTCGACGTGCTGATCCAGCCGGACCTGAGCTGGCGCTGGAAGGACGAGGACGAGCTTGCCGCGAGGACCGGCCACGCGGGTTACTGGGACGAGGCCGGCGCGGCCCGGATCCGGGCGGACGGCGCGCGGCTCATCGAGATCGCCGAGGCGGGGCGGTTCCCGTTCGACGGGACCTGGTGTGATTTCCGTCCCGATCCCGCCTGGCCGGTGCCGCGGCGCACAGCGGGTTGGGCCCGCCCGCGTGCGATCCGTCCCGTTCCGTCTGGCACAATGACTAGCTGATATTCGGTGCGTTTCCGGCTGCCCTCTAACTTCCGGGGCGCGGCGATGTCTCGAGCAACGGAGCCCGGCAACCCCACGCAGGGCGATGGCGCTCACCTCAATCCCACAGGAGTGTAAAACCGTGGCCGTTCGTATCCGGCTTCTGCGGATGGGCAAGATCCGCAACCCGCAGTACCGCATCGTCATCGCCGACTCGCGCACCAAGCGCGACGGCAAGGCGATCGAGTACGTCGGTATCTACCAGCCGAAGGAAGACCCTTCGATCATCGAGGTCAAGTCGGACCGGGTGCAGCACTGGCTGTCGGTCGGCGCGCAGCCGAGCGAGTCCGTGATCGCCATCCTCTCCAAGACCGGCGACTGGCAGAAGTTCAAGGGCCTGCCGGCCCCGCCGCCGCTGCTGATGGCCGCGCCGAAGGCCGACCGCAAGGCGACCTACGAGGCCGCCGCCCAGGCTGCCGCGGGCCTCGAGCCCGCCAAGGCCGCCCCCGCCAAGAAGGCCGCGAAGGCCGAGAAGGCGGAGAAGCCGGCGGCTGTCGAGCCGGTGGCCGAGGCCAAGGCTGAGGAGCAGACTGTTGCGGCCGGCGACGACCAGCAGAGCTGACGCCGCGCTCCGGCCCGCGCTGGAGCACCTCGTCAAGGGCATCGTGGACCACCCGGACGACGTCCGGGTGCGTATGGTCGACAACCGCCGCGGGCCGCGGCTGGAGGTCCGGGTTCACCCCGAGGACCTCGGCACGGTCATCGGCCGTGGTGGTCGCACCGCACGGGCCCTGCGCCAGGTGGTCGGCTCGGTCGGCGGCAAGGGCATCCGTGTCGACATCGTCGACGCATTCTGACGGCGGATCAGCATTCACATGCTTCTGATCGTCGGACATGTCATGCGCGCGCACGGCATCCGGGGCGAGGTCCTGGTGCATCCGCGCACTGACGAGCCCGCGTTGCGTTTCGCGGTGGGCTCGACGCTGGTCGTCGAGCCCGCCGTGGCGGGACTGCCGGGCACACTCACGGTGGAGGAGGCGCGCCCGCATTCGGGCGAGCTCATCGTCACCTTCGCGGAGATCACGGACCGCAACACGGCCGAGTTGGCCAAGAGCGCGGTCCTCAACGTCGACTCCGCGGAGGTCCCCGCACCGGAGGACCCGGACGAGTTCCTCGACCACCAGCTGGTCGGGCTCGACGTGGTCACCGTCGGGGGCGAGCCGCTGGGCAAGGTCACCCGCATCGACCACGCTCCCTCGTCGGACCTGCTGGTGGTACGCATGCCCGACGGCCGCACCGGCCTCATCCCGTTCGTCAGCGCCATCGTGCCCGAGGTGGACGTGCCCGGCGGGCGGATCGTCGTCGACCCGCCCGGTGGGCTGTTCGACCTGTGACGGGGCCCGTTTTGCGCGTCGACGTCGTCAGCATCTTCCCCGAGTACTTCGCCCCGCTGGAGCTGTCGCTCATCGGCAAGGCGCGCACCACCGGGGTCCTCGACCTGCACCTGCACGATCTGCGCAGCTGGACGCACGACGTGCACCGCACCGTGGACGACACCCCGTACGGCGGGGGACCGGGCATGGTGATGCGGCCCGAGCCGTGGGGCCAGGCTCTCGACGAGCTCGTGCCGCAGGACACCCCGGCGCGGCTGGTGGTGCCGTCGCCGGCCGGCGCCCCGTTCACCCAGGCCACCGCGTACGAGCTGGCTGCCGAGCCGCACCTGGTCTTCGCATGCGGCCGCTACGAGGGCATCGACCAGCGGGTGCTCGACCACGCCGCGGAGCGCATGCCGGTCAGCGAGGTGTCGCTGGGCGACTACGTGCTCTTCGGCGGTGAGGTCGCGGTGCTGGTGATGCTGGAGGCGATCACCCGGCTGATCCCGGGGGTGCTCGGCAACGCCGACTCGCTGGCCGACGAGTCGCACGCGCACGGGCTGCTGGAGACGCCGGTCTACACCAAGCCGCAGTCGTGGCGCGGGCACGACGTGCCCGACATCCTGCGCTCCGGCGACCACGGGAAGATCGCCCGCTGGCGGCGCGACCAGGCACTGCTGCGTACCGCCACCCGCCGCCCGGACCTGCTGGCCGCGCTGGACCCGGCCGCGCTGGACAAGCGTGACCTCGCTCTACTCGACGAGGCTGGATTTCCGGCCCACCCGGTCGATGTGGCAGAGTAGAGGGGTTGCCGTCCGCGGACGGTGACGTATGCCGTCCGTCGGGCACGCCGTGCGCGACGACGAGGACCCAAGCCACACCTCCACCGTGCGGCATTCGCCTGGGTCAGTATCGCCCACACGCGTATCGGCAGCCGATGCGCTGAGATTCAAGGATGCAGCGATGAACACGCTGGACGCACTTGACGCCGCTTCCCTGCGGACCGACCTCCCGATGTTCCGCGGCGGTGACACCGTCAAGGTGCACGCCCGGGTCGTCGAGGGCAACCGGTCCCGTGTGCAGGTCTTCCAGGGCGTCGTGATCCGTCGCCAGGGCTCGGGCCTGCGTGAGACCTTCACGGTCCGCAAGCTGAGCTTCGGCGTGGGTGTCGAGCGCACCTACCCGCTCCACGGTCCCGCCATCGACCGGGTCGAGGTCGTGACCCGTGGTGCCGTGCGCCGTGCCAAGCTCTACTACCTGCGTGACCTTCGCGGCAAGAAGGCGAAGATCAAGGAGCTGCGCGAGGCCAAGGTCTCCTGAGACCGCACCATCGACGCTCGCGGGCGGTGACCTCTACGGGGGGCGCCGCCCGTTTCGTGTACCCACTGGTTTGTTAAAGCTCGCTATCACTGGCTGAACGGGACTCCCGAAAAGTTCTCTGTTCTTCTAGGCTTGCGGCCGACATCAAGTGGCGAACTTCACGAGCGGCGGCAGTTGTGGCACTCCTCCCCACCAACAGGGCATCCCACGACGACGGGTTCACGGGCGAGCAGTGGAAGAAGCGCCGCCGCCGTAGCCGCCGTGGGCGCAAGGGCATGCCGCTGTGGCAGGAGCTCCCGCTCCTGCTGGTGGTGGCGTTCTGCCTGGCGGTCCTCATCCGCACCTTCCTGATGCAGGCGTTCTACATCCCCTCCGGTTCGATGGAGGACACCCTGCTGGTCGGCGACCGCGTGCTGGTCAACAAGGTGGTGTACGAGTTCCGCGACCCCACCCGCGGCGAGGTCATCGTCTTCAAGGGCCCCGACAACTGGGCGCCGGAGAACGGCGCGGACCCCGACGCCGGCTTCTTCTCCAAGCTCGGCCGGACCGTGGGCGACCTCGTCGGCATCAGCCAGCCCGGGGAGAAGGACTTCATCAAGCGCGTCATCGGCCTGCCCGGGGACCGGGTGTCCTGTTGCGACGTCGACGGTCGGATTTACGTCAACGGCGTCCCCATCGACGAGCCGTACGTGATCCGCAACTCCCCGCGCGGCGAGGCGGGCGACAAGACCTGCAACTCGCGTGACTTCGACGAGGTCATCGTCGAGCCCGGCATGCTGTTCGTGATGGGTGACCACCGCCTGGTGTCGCAGGATTCGCGCTGCCAGGGACAGGTGCCGATCGACGACGTCATCGGCAAGGCGATGGTGGTCGCGCTGCCGTTCAGCCGCTGGGGCTCGGTCGCCCACCAGGAGGTGTTCGACAAGGTGCCGGACGCCGATCTGGCCGCCGGCGCCGCCCGACCGGCCTCCGGCGAGTCGGTGTCGGTGGTCCTGCCGCTGCTGCTCGGGGCGTTCGTGGTACGCCGCAGGCTTACACGCGGTGAGGCAACACAGCACGGGTGATCGTTGTTTTCAGTTTCGCCGCGTAGGCTCCGTGCGTGATTGACGAGCAGACCAAAAGCAGCAAAGGGTCGTTCTGGCGCGAGCTGCCGATCCTGCTGGGTGTGGCCATCATCGTGGCATTCCTGGTGCGGCAGTTCGTGGTGCAGACGTTCTTCATCCCCTCCGGGTCGATGGAGCACACCCTGGACCTCGACGACCGGGTGCTGGTCAACAAGCTCGTCTACGACTTCCGCACGCCGGAGCGCGGCGAGATCATCGTGTTCGTGTCACCCGAAAGCTGGCGTAACACCCCGGAGCACGAGGATTACATCAAGCGGGTGATCGGCGTGCCCGGCGATCGTGTCGTGTGCTGCGATCCGCAGGGACGCATCCAGGTGAACGGCCACCCGCTCGACGAGCCGTACGTGTACCCGGGCAACAAGATGGCGCCCGAGGACTTCGACGTCACCATCCCCGAGGGCCGGCTGTGGGTGATGGGCGACCATCGCGAGGCCTCGGGCGACTCGCTGGCCAACTACAACAACCACGGCCAGAACATCGAGGAGGCCACGATCCCGGTGGACTCCGTGATCGGGCGGGCCTTCGTGCTGTTCTGGCCGTTCAGCCGGACCACCTGGCTGACGGTGCCGGACACGTTCGCGGGTGTGCCGGAGCCGGCGTCCGGAGGCTGACACAGAGTAGAGCCGGGGGTCACCGGGCGCGCGGGGGCCGCGTAGGCTCCGGCGCATGATCGACGACGAGAAGAAGCCGCGCAGCGGCCGGGGATCCTTCTGGAAAGAACTGCCGGTCCTGCTGGTGGTGGCCCTCGTCGTCGCCCTGCTGGTACGGCAGTTCGTGGTGCAGACGTTCTACATTCCCACCGGGTCGATGGAGCAGACGCTGCTCGTCGACAACCGGGTGCTGGTGAACAAGCTCGCCTTCGAGTTCGGTGAGCCGGAACGAGGCGAGATCATCGTCTTCAAGGCACCGCTGAGCTGGCGCAGCTCCACGGAGCAGGAGGACTTCATCAAGCGGGTGATCGGCGTGCCCGGCGACCACGTCGTCTGCTGCGACGCGCAGGGCCGGATCACCGTCAACGGGCAGCCGCTGGACGAGCCGTATGTCTACCCGGGCAACAAGGCGGCCCCGCAGCCGTTCGACATCACGGTGCCCGCGGGCCGGGTGTGGGTGATGGGCGACCACCGCGAGGCCTCCGCCGACTCGCTGGCCAACTACAACGGCCACAACCAGGACATCATGCAGGCGACGATCCCGCTGGACGCGCTCGTCGGGCGGGCGTTCGTGCTGTTCTGGCCGTTCGACCGGGCCACCTGGCTGACCGTGCCGGAGACCTTCGAGGCCGTGCCGGATCCGTCGCCCGGCAAGTGAGCCCGCCGCGCCCGGCGTGTGCCGGTCCGGCCGCACGAATTAGGCTGCATGACATGCAGGTGGAGCCCCGGCCGAGGCGGGCCGGACGGGTGCTGTTGGTGGACGCGGCCGGACGGGTGCTGCTCTTCCGCGGCAGCGACCCGACGGCCCCCGACGTGTACTACTGGTTCACCCCCGGTGGCGGCCTCGACGACGGCGAGACGACCGCGCAGGCGGCCGCCCGTGAGCTGTACGAGGAGACCGGCCTGGCCGTGCCCACGGCCGAGCTGGGCCCCGCGGTGCACTCGGAGGTCGCGCTGTTCTCGTTCGACGGCGTCTCCTACCGCCAGGAGCAGGACTTCTATCTGGTACGGGTGCCCGAGTGGCGCGTCGACACCAGTGGCTTCGACGAGGTCGAGCAGCAGTGGGTGCACGCCCACCACTGGTGGAGCGTGCCGGAGCTGCGGGAGACCGGCGAGATGATCTACCCGGCCGACCTGGTCGCGGTGCTGGACGGCGCGGGGGTCGGCCCGTGCTGAGCCCGTCGCGCCCGGTGCTGCGCGTGGACGGCGGCGTCTACGCCCTGGAGCGCGCGCTGCAGCGGCGCGGCTTCGCGGTGGTGGCCGGAGCCGACGAGGCGGGCCGGGGCGCCTGTGCGGGGCCGCTGGTGGCCGCGGCGGTGGTGCTGCCCGACGCCAAGCGGGCCGAGATCGAGGGCCTGACCGACTCGAAACTGCTCACCCCGGCGACCCGCGACCGGATCTTCGACGTGGTGAAGGCCACCGCGTCGGCCTACGCGGTGGTGGTCGTCGGTCCCGACGAGATCGACGCGCGCGGGCTGCATGTGTGCAACGTGGCGGCGATGCGGCGGGCGCTGGCCGCGCTGTCGACGCGCCCGGCGTACGTGCTGACCGACGGCTTCCCGGTGGACGGGCTGGGCGTGCCGAACCTCGCGGTGTGGAAGGGCGACCAGGTCGCGGCATGTGTCGCGGCGGCCAGCGTGCTGGCGAAGGTGTCGCGCGACCGGATCATGACACAGCTCGATATGGTGTATCCGCAGTACGGGTTCGCGCTGCACAAGGGGTACAGCACCGCCGAGCACCAGGCGGCGCTGGAGGAGCACGGGCCGAGCCCGGTGCACCGCCGCTCGTACCAGAACGTGGCACGGGCGGAGCGGGGTCGCGTCGGGCCGCGTGGGGTGATCGAGCTGACGGCGTCGACCGGCCTCCGTGGCTAAACGCGCGCCGCTGGGCGCGGCGCGGTACGGTTCATCGGCAGGATGTGGGCCGCAGGAGGGCGAACGATGAGCGCAGAGGATCTCGAGAAGTACGAGACCGACATGGAGCTGCAGCTCTACCGGGAGTATCGCGACATCGTGCGCCAATTCTCCTACGTGGTGGAGACGGAGCGCCGGTTCTATCTGGCCAACCAGGTGGACCTGCATGTGCGCAACTCCGACGGCGAGGTCTACTTCGAGGTGGAGATGCACGACGCCTGGGTCTGGGACATGTACCGTCCCGCCCGGTTTGTGAAGAATGTCCGAGTAATGACCTTCAAGGACGTCAACGTCGAGGAGCTGGAGAAGCCCGACATCTCGCTGCCCACCGAGGGCGGATTCTGAACGTCCGGCCCTAGCACACCGGGCACGTGATCGGGCGGTTGTCCCCAACCGCCCGGTTGTCCACAGGCGCGCCCGGCAGCCCGTCGCGAGACGGCACCGCCGTCCGGCACGCTGCCGCCGTGAGTACGACCATCGCGCCCATGGCGGCGCTACTGCTGATCATCGGTGTCATCCCGCCCGCACCCGCCGTAAAGGCCATGGCGGCGGGTGCCGCCTCCTCCGCGTCGATCCCCCAGGCTGGTGCGGCCGGAGGCGCCAAGTCCCCGGCCGGGGACGTTTCTCTCGAAAGCCGAATCCGGATGGTCGCGCCGACACGTGCGCGCCCGCAGCCGAACCGCCTGACGGCCGAGCTGCGGGCCCCGAACGGCTGGCGGTGGCCGTTGACGGGCACGCCGCACCTGGTCCGCAGGTTCGACCCGCCACCGCAGCCCTGGCTCCCCGGCCACCGCGGCGTCGACCTGGCCGCGGCCGCGGGCTCGCCGGTGCTGGCCGCGAGTGCCGGAACCGTCGTCTACGCAGGCATGCTGGCCGGCCGCGGCGTCGTCAGCGTCGACCATCCGGGTGGCCTGCGCACCACCTACGAACCCGTCGAACCGCTGGTCGAAGCCGGTGATTCCGTCGCCACGGGCACTCCGCTGGGCACGCTCGCCGCCGGGCACGCGGGCTGTCCGACGGCCGCCTGCCTGCACTGGGGCCTGCGGCGCGGCGGCGTCTACCTCGACCCGCTGGCAGTGCTCGGGCTCGGCCGGGTGCGGTTGCTGCCCGGCGGCACCCACAGCCCGGTGGCGATCCCGTTCAGCCGCGCAGCAGGCCCGGCAGCCCCGCGGCGAGCCGCTCGTAGTCGGCGGCGCTGTTGTAGATCTGGGCGCTGATCCGCAGGAAGGCGCGGTCCCGCCACCACATCACGTTGGGCTCGACCCCGAGCTCGACGCTGATCCTGGTGCGCAGCGCGGCAGTGTCGGCGAAGCCGCGCGCCGCCCCCGTCGGCAGCGGAAGCAGCCGCATGGGCACTTCCGGGCCCGGCTCGGGCAACGCGTCCGGGTCCAGGCCCAGGGCCTGCCCGAGCACCCGCTGGCCGTACGCGGCGAGGGCGACGTTGTGCCGCTGGATCGTGTCGAAGCCGTAGCGGTCGAACACGTCGAGCCCGGCCGGCGCGGCCAACCAGGGGCTGTGGTCGAGGGTGCCCTGCTGCTCCAGGAACAGCGGGAAGCCGTCCGGCTGGGAGTGCGACACCACCAGCGGCACCATCCGGTCCCGCCAGTCCGGGGCCACCTGCAGCAGCGCGGTCCCCGGCGGCGCGAACGCCCACTTGTGCAGGTTGCCGACCCAGAAGTCGGCGGCCAGGCCGGCCACCGGGCGGGCCAGCATGCCGGGCGCGTGCGCGCCGTCGACCAGCAGCGGCACGCCCCGATCGCGCAGCGCGGCGGCGATCGTGTGCACCGGGTGCCGCTGCGCGGTCGCCGAGGACACCTGGTCGACGATGACGAGGCGGGTGCGCGGGCCGACCCGGTCCAGCACCGCGGCGACCGTGTCAGCCTCGGACGCGCCCAGCTCGACCGGAACGGTCACCACGCGCACCCCGCGCCGCCGGTGCTGATCGTCGACGGCCAGCTCGACGGCGTGGTAGCCGTGGTCGGTGACCACGATCTCGTCGCCCTCGCCCGGCGCGACCGCCGCCAGCACCAGCGCGGTGCCGGTGGTGGCGTTGGCGACGAACGCGCTGCCCGCGGGATCCGCCCCGCAGAACGCGGCCGCGGCGGCCCGTGCCGCGGCCACCCGCTCCCACAGGTCTGCGGTGACGAACCGGGTGGGATTCGCGTCATGCTCGTCGATCAGCCGCTGCCGGGCCTGACGCACCGGCACCGGGACCGCGCCGAACGAACCGTGGTTGACATGCGCGACGGCCGGGTCGAGCGCGAACAGCTCGCGGGCGCCGTCCAGCGGGGCCGGGGGATCACCGATCATGTACCCGGAGTCTAGGCCGTCCGCCCGGTCCGCAGGGGCCTCGCGAATCCGCCGCCGTGCTCGCGCAGGTGTCCGCGCAGCGCCAGGGACGGCAGGATCGCGAGCGCGGCCCGCAGGGACACGCCGGCGTCGGCGGCGATCTGCTCGGGATACGCCCCGCCGCGCCGCGGCACCGCGTCCACCAGCTGCCGCTCCACCGGGTCCAGCGCATCCAGCGGGCGGTCCGCGCCGCGGGGCACCGGGGCCAGCTCGCCGATGCCGCCGACCTCCTCCAGCACCTGCTCGACGGTGGCGACCGGCCGCACCGGCTCGTGCGGCTCGCGGCGCAGCTCCTCGTGGCAGCCGACGGACATCTCCGAGGTGATTGGGCCCGGCACGGCCATCGCGGCGCGGCGCAGCTGCCGGGCCCGGCGCAGGGTCTGCCGGGCCCCGCTGCGGGCGGCCGCCTCGACCAGCACCGTGCCCCGCGACAGTGCGGCGATGACCCGGTTGCGCACCAGGAAGCGCACCTTGAACGGCGCGGTGCCCGGCGGCCACTCGCTGATCAACAGGCCCTCCTCGGCGACCTGGTCGAACAGGGCGGTGTTGCTCAGCGGATACGGCCGGTCCACGCCGCAGGCCAGCACCGCGACGGTCACACCGCCCGCGGCCAGCGCGGCCCGGTGCGCGATCGCGTCGATGCCGTACGCGCCGCCGGACACCACCGACCAGCTCCGGTCGGCCAGCCCGTAGCCCAGCTCGGTCGCCGCGTGCGCGCCGTAGACGGTGTTGGCCCGTGCGCCGACCATGGCCACGGACCGCTCGACCGCGTCGTCGAGCCGGTGCGGTCCGCGCAGCCACACACACTGCGGCGGGTACGTGTCCCGGTCGATCGTGTTCGGCCCGTCGACGCTGATGTGCCGCAGATCGGCCAGCCGCACAGGCCATTCGCCCGACTCGGGCGTGAGGATGCGTACGCCCAGCCGGTCCGAGCGCTCCCACAACCGGGCAGCGAACTCCGCGGGCGGGCGGCCGTGCAGGCGCAGCGCCGCCGCCTCGGCCAGCGGCCCGTCCTCGTGGCCCTTGACGAGCCGGTCCAGCGCCTCGACCGGCCCGTACGCGGCGACCAGCTCGTACAGGCGGCGGCTGCCCGGCTCGACCAGGCTGCCCAGCACGATGCGGGCGTCGCGGACCGCCTGGTCGTCCGTGGAGCCGGTGGGGATGTCGAGGATGTTCATGTCGTGCCTCCATTGCGCAGGGTGAGGGCGATGTTGATCTCGTCCTTGCCGGGCCGGTCCAAGCCGGCCAGGTCACTCAGGGTCCAGGCCATACGCAGCACCCGGTCGTGGCCGCGGGCGGACATGTCACCGGTGTCCAGTCGGCGGCGCAGCCCCTCGGTGACGTCGTCGGGCAGCCGCCAGCGGCGCTGGCGCAGCACGGTGCCGGGCACCTCGCCGTTGCAGCGCGCGCCCAGCCCGGCCCAGCGCGCCGTGGCCGTCGCCCGCGCCGCGGCCACCCGCTGCGCCACCACGTGCGAGGACTCGCGCATGGACGAGTCGGTGAACAGGTGGGCCGCCTTCAGCGGCGGCAGCGTCAGCTGGATGTCGATGCGGTCCAGCAGCGGCCCGGAGATGCGCCCCAGGTAGCGCCGCTTCACCTGCGGGGTGCAGGCACACCCGGCGTCGCCGGCCGGCCGGGCGCACGGGCACGGGTTGGCCGCGAGCACCACCTGCACCTGCGCCGGATACACCACCACGCCGCGCGAGCGGCCCAGCGTGACGACCCCGTCCTCCAGAGGCTGGCGCAGCGTGTCCAGCGCCTGCCGGGTGAACTCGGGAGCCTCGTCGAGGAACAGCACACCCCGGTGCGCCAGCGACAGCGCGCCGGGCCGGGCCAGCCCGCTGCCGCCGCCCACCAGCGCCGGCACCGAAGCGGTGTGGTGTGGCGCCTGGTAGGGCGGCCTGCGCAGCAGCGGCTCACCCGGCGCGAGCACCCCGGCGATCGAGTGCAGGGCGGTGACCTCCAGCGAGGCCTCGTCGTCCAGGCGAGGCAGCAGCGAGGGCAGCCGCTGCGCCAGCATCGTCTTGCCCGCGCCGGGCGGGCCGAACAACGCCAGGTGATGCCCGCCCGCGGCGGCCAGCTCCACGCCCAGCCGCCCCGTCTCCTGGCCCGCGACGTCGGCCAGATCGGGCTCCGGCCCGCCCGGCCTGGGCAGCGCGTCCGGCGGTTCGAGCAGGGCGCACCGGCCGCGCAGGAAGCCGATCACCCGGCCCAGGGTGTCCGCGGCCAGCACCCGCATCCCGGGCACGAGCGCCGCCTCGGCGGCATTGCCGACCGGCACGACCGCTTTGGTGATGCCCTGCCCGGCGGCCGCGGCCACCATCGGCAGCACTCCGCGTACCGCGCGCACCGAGCCGTCCAGGCCCAGCTCGCCCAGCACCAGCACGTCGTCGAGCCCGGCCAGGGGCAGGGTGCCGGTGCCCCCGAGTATCGAAAGTGCGATGGGAAGATCGAAAGCCGATCCGCGTTTGCGAAGGTCCGCGGGGTCGAGGTTGATGGAGATGCGCTGCTGCGGCCAGCGCTCGCCAGAGTTGGTGATCGCTGCGCGCACCCGCTCGCGGGCCTCGTTGAGCGCCGTGTCGGGCAGCCCGCTCAGCACCACGACCGGCAGCCCCGCGGCCAGGTCGGCCTCGACCCGCACGAGCTGCCCGGTGACCCCTTCCAGCGCGGCGCACAGCACCATCGCGTAGCTCATCGAGTCCCTCCGCTTCGCTGCGGGTCTCGATGAGGCCTGTGCCTGCCGGGTCGCTCGCTGCGCTCGCTCATCGAGCCCCTCCGTTCTGCTCGTGCACGTCAGAACGCGCCGCGGATGTGGTCGACGACCGGGTCGGCGCCGTGCCGGGCGTACACGCTGACGACGTCGAAGCGGACCTCGGCGGGGCGTATGCCGCTGACCGCCAGCCACTGGGCGGCCAGCTGCCGCAGCCGCCGGACCTTGGCCCTGGCCACCGCCTCGGCGGGTGTGCCGTATGTCGCACCGCGGCGGGTCTTCACCTCGCAGAAGACCACCGCGTCGCCGTCGCGCGCGACGATGTCGATCTCCCCGGCCGCGCACCGCCAGTTGCGGTCGAGCAGCACCATGCCCGCGTCCAGTAGATGGGCCGCGGCCAGGCGTTCTCCCCAGGCGCCGAGGGCCTGTGTCACCTTCGTCATGGGCGCCGAGCCAACACGGTGGGCGGGCCGGATCGCACGGCGTCAGGGCCGTCGGCTGTGGACGGTGGGCCGCTTGTGGATATGCGCCTGATCATGTGGTTGATCTGTTAAGGCGGCCGCTTGTTGGCGCGAAGGTGAAATCTGCTCTACGGTGGGCGGCCGTGGACGGACATGACGACTTCGCCGACTGGCCGAACTCTTTTCGCGAGCAGCGCGGCGGCCGGGACGACCGGCGCGCACCGGACCAGTACGCATACGACTTCGATGGGGAATCCCGCGTGCCGGCACCCCGTTCCGGCGACAGCCGTTACGCCTCGCTGGCCGACCTGAGCGCAGGTCCCGGGCCTGGCGGCGGCCGCGACGACCGTGACTGGGACCGTGGCGGGGACCGCTACCAGGCTCCGCCGGACCCGGACTTCGCGCCCCGCGGCCAGCGCTCCGGGCAGCCGCTGCCGCCCCCCGACCCGGACTTCGTCCCGCGCGGGGCCCGCCCGGGCGCGCCGCTGCCCCCGCCGGACCCGGACTACGCGCCGCGCGGCCAGCGTCCGGCCGAGCCGATGCCGGACATCGACTTCGCCCCGCGAAGTCCGCGCGAGCGGGGCCCCGTGTCGCCGCCCGCGCTGGCGGGCCCGCCCATGGGCAACCCTGACCCGATCCAGCAGCCGACCTCGACCGTCGACGCGGCCGCGGTGCGCCGCTCGGTCGCCGAGTCCGACGGGCTCTACCGCAGCAAGCGGCCGGCCCTGCTGGTGGCGTTCTGGGCGCTCGCCGGGTTCGGCGAGCTGATGATGCTGCGCCCGCTGCTGGCGGGCCTGTTCCAGACAGAGGCCGGGCTCGTGCTGGCGCCGCTGCTGGCGATGACGGCCTTCCCGTTCCTCGCGCTCGGCCTGTATGCCCTGACCACGGGCGCGGCCACCGCGGTGCAGTTCCAGGGCCCGCGGGTCTGGCTGCGTACCCCGCTGGCCTATCTGCTGGTGGGTGCGGCGCTGATGTTGGCCGCGGCCACCGCCTCCTAGCGGTCGCCAGGCGTTGAGCGGTGTCCCGGGCGAGGGTGACCCGGGGCACCGCGTACACTTGGGTATCGCGACCACTTCACGTGGTCGACTTCGCGCGCCCTCCCGCCTGTAGTCAGGCAGGGCGGCGGCCTCCCTGGTCCCCGTTCGCGGGGTTCCACCATGGCCGACGACCGGGCGCCAGGCGGCAGCCGCCGGCTGCCGGTTCAACCAGGGAAAGCACGGGCCTGCGTCCGTGCCGAGAGATAGGCCTACACATGGCTGTAGTCAGCATGCGCCAGTTGCTGGAGAGCGGCGTTCACTTCGGGCACCAGACCCGTCGCTGGAACCCGAAGATGAAGCGCTTCATCTTCACCGAGCGCAACGGCATCTACATCATCGACCTGCGCCAGACGCTCGAGTACATCGAGAAGGCGTACGCGTTCGTCCGCAACACCGTCGCCGAGGGCGGCACCGTGCTGTTCGTCGGCACGAAGAAGCAGGCCCAGGAGGCCGTGGCCGAGCAGGCCGCACGCGTGGGCATGCCCTACGTCAACCACCGCTGGCTGGGCGGCATGCTCACCAACTTCCAGACGGTGTACAAGCGGCTGCAGCGGATGAAGGAGCTGGAGTCGATCGACCTGACCGGCACCGCCGCGGGGTACACCAAGAAGGAGACCCTGCAGCTGTCGCGGGAGAAGACGAAGCTCACCAAGACCCTCGGCGGTCTGCGGGACATGACCAAGCTGCCGTCGGCGGTCTGGATCGTGGACACCAAGAAGGAGCACATCGCCGTCGACGAGGCCCGCAAGCTGGGCATCCCGGTGATCGCGATCCTGGACACCAACTGCGACCCGGACGAGGTCGACTTCCCGATCCCGGGCAACGACGACGCGATCCGCTCGGCCGAGCTGCTGACCAAGGTCATCGCGACCGCGGTGGCCGACGGCCTGATCGCCCGCTCGGGCAAGGCCGCGCGTGGCGGCGACGTGAAGCCGGAGCCCGGCACCGTCGCGGCCGACGAGCCGATGGCCGAGTGGGAGCAGGAGCTGCTGGCCGGGGACAAGCCGGCCGCCGAGGCTCCGGCCGCCGAGGCCCCGGCCGCCGAGGCCGCTCCGGCCGAGACCGCGCCCGCCGCTGCCGCTGAGTGATCCGCTGTCACACGGTGCGGGTCGACGACCCGCACCGTGTGGTACGACTTGCGAAGTCTTCTACCAAAGAGGGAACTGATGTCCACTATTTCCGCTGCAGACGTCAAGCGGCTCCGTGAGCTGACCGGCTCCGGCATGATGGACTGCAAGAAGGCGCTCGAGGAGTCCGAGGGCGACTTCGACAAGGCCGTGGAGATCCTGCGCGTCAAGGGCGCCAAGGATGTCGGCAAGCGCGCCGGCCGCTCCACCGCCAACGGCCTGGTCGCCCACAAGGGCGCCGCGCTGCTGGAGCTCAACTGCGAGACGGACTTCGTCGCCAAGAACGACGCGTTCATCGCGCTGGCCGAGCAGCTGGTCGCCCACGTCGCCGAGACCAAGCCGGCCGACGTGGAGGCGCTGCTCGCCTCGAAGATCGGTGACGGCACCGTCGCCGACCTGATGCAGGACCAGTCGGCCAAGATCGGCGAGAAGCTGGTCATCGGCCGCTTCGCGGTGCTGGAGGGCGCGGTCGCGGTGTACATGCACCGCAAGAGCGCCGACCTGCCCCCGCAGGTGGGTGTCGCCGTCCAGTACAGCGGCAAGACCGACGAGGCCGGCGCGGACGACGCCCGCTCGGTGGCGATGCAGATCGCGGCCATGCGGCCGAAGTTCGTCACCCGTGACGAGGTGCCCGCCGAGGTCGTCGAGTCCGAGCGCCGCATCGCCGAGCAGACCGCTCGCGAGGAGGGCAAGCCCGAGGCGGCCCTGCCGAAGATCATCGAGGGCCGGGTGAACTCGTTCTTCAAGGACTTCGTCCTGATCGAGCAGCCGTCGGTCACCGACCAGAAGAAGACGGTGAAGCAGGTGCTGGTCGAGGCCGGTATCGAGGTCACCCGCTTCGCGCGGTTCGAGGTCGGCCAGGCCTGAGCCGCCCCGAGCGGAACGCACTAAAGAAGGGAGGTCGCTGGTGGCAGCCAACGGCCTCCCTTTTCCATACCGTCCGCGGCGTCGCCGACGGTGAGACGAAAGGTCGCTGATGTCCGGACACCAGTTCAATCGGGTCGTGCTGAAGCTCTCCGGCGAGGTCTTCGGCGGTGGTGAGGTAGGCGTCGATCCGGACGTCGTGGCCGGGGTCGCCCGCCAGATCGCCACCGTGGTGCGCCGCGGCGTGCAGGTCGCCGTGGTCGTCGGCGGAGGCAACTTCTTCCGCGGTGCCGAGCTGCAGAAGCGCGGCATGGACCGGGCCCGCGCCGACTACATGGGCATGCTGGGCACGGTGATGAACTGCCTGGCGCTGCAGGACTTCCTGGAGAAGGAGGGCATCGAGACGCGCGTGCAGACCGCGATCACGATGGCCCAGGTCGCGGAGCAGTACATCCCGCTGCGCGCCATCCGGCACCTGGAGAAGGGCCGCGTGGTGATCTTCGGTGGCGGTGCCGGCATGCCGTACTTCACCACCGACACCGTCTCGGCCCAGCGTGCCCTGGAGATCCACGCCGACGTGGTGCTGATGAGCAAGAACGGCGTGGACGCGGTGTACACGGCAGACCCGCGCACCAACCCCGACGCGGTCCGGATCGACCGGATCACGTTCAGCGAGGTGCTGCGGCAGAACATCCGGGTGGCCGACGCCGCCGCGTTCAGCCTCTGCGCCGACAACGGCCTGCCGATGCTGGTGTTCGGCGCCGAGGGCGACGACACCATCGTCCGCGCCGTCGGTGGCGACAAGATCGGCACCCTGATCACCGCCTCCTGACCCTGGCCCACCACCGCCTGGCCTCGCCCCTGCCGCAACTCTCAAAGACTCGCGGCCTGGGACCGACCCGGTAGGCGCGACTATTCAAGAGTTGCGCCGGCGGTCGGCGGTCGGCGGCTCGGCGGTCGGCGGGGTCGGTGGTGGGTGGGGCGGGGCGGACGGGTGGGGTGGACGCCTCGCGCGGGGGCGGACGTGGCGGGCGGTACCCTATGGCCGCGTGACGGACGGGTTCCGTGCGTGGAGACGGTGCGCGACTGCGGACACGTTCACGCGGGCTCGGACGTGATGCGAGCATCACGCCGCCGTCAGGCGGATGATCGAAGACAGAGCACAGCACGGAGTCAGTGCCCGGCGACCAGGTGCGCCGCGGGACGGGGCCCACAGGCCGCCGCGCCGCCACCGGCCGCGCGGCACACGATCAGAGACGGAGAAGCCCGTGATCGACGACACCCTCCTCGAAGCAGAGGAGAAGATGGACCGGGCGGTCGAGCACGCGAAGGAGGAGCTCGCGGCGATCCGCACCGGCCGTGCCAGCGCGGCGATGTTCTCCAAGATCGTGATCGACTACTACGGCACACCGACCCCGCTGCCGCAGATGGCGTCGATCGGCGTGCCCGAGCCGCGCATGGTGATCATCAAGCCGTACGACACGTCCCAGCTGGGCGCCATGGAGCGCGCGATCCGCGACTCGGACCTGGGCGTCAACCCGGGCAACGAGGGCAACCAGCTGCGCATCCTCGTGCCGCCGATGACCGAGGAGCGGCGCCGCGACATGACGAAGGTCGCGCGGAGCAAGGGCGAGGACGCAAAGGTCGCCGTCCGCAACGTGCGCCGCAAGGGCAAGGAGGAGCTCGACCGCATCGTCAAGGACGGTGAGGCGGGCGAGGACGACGGGCGCCGGGCGGAGAAGGAGCTCGACGACCTGACCGCCAAGTACGTGGCGCAGATCGACGAGCTCATCAAGCACAAGGAAGTCGAGCTGCTCGAAGTCTGATGAGCGAGCCATACGACACGGACCCTCGCCGGTCCGGCGCTTCCCGGGCGCGGCAGCCCTACGATGCCGCGCCCGACGCGTATTCCGACCCCTCCGACCTGCCTGCCGACGAGCCGCGGGGCGGTCGCCGCCGGGGCGGGCCGGGGCGCCACGGCGACCCGGCCGAGCAGCCGGATCACGAGCCGTCCGACCGCCGAGACGACGCCGACCGGCCCGAGGCGGCGGCCGAGCCGGTCAAGGACTACGGCCGAGCGGGGCGCAACGTGCCCGTCTCGATCCTGGTCGCGGTCGGCCTGCTGCTCGTCATCCTGGCGCCGCTGTTCTTCTTCAAGCCGCTGTTCCTGGTCATCCTGGTGGCCGCGGCGGGCCTGGGCATCTGGGAGATGACGCGCGCGCTGCGCACCTCCGGGGCACGGCCGCCGCTGATCCCGCTGCTCGGCGGCGGCGTGGCGATGATGTGCCTGGCCTGGTTCTCCGGCGTCGACGCGCTCAGCATCGGCCTGCTGATCACCGTGCTGGCCACCATGGTGTGGCGGATGGGCGACGGCCCGGCCGGTTACCAGCGGGACATGGGCGCTGCGGCGCTGACCATGGTGTACGTCCCGTTCCTGCTCGGCTTCGCCGCTCCGCTGACCACGCCTGACGACGGGCAGTGGCGGATCCTGGCGACGCTGGCCGCGGTCGTGCTCTCCGACACCGGCGGGTTCGTGGCGGGCGTGCTGTTCGGCAAGCATCCGATGGCCCCGACGATCAGCCCGAAGAAGTCCTGGGAGGGCTTCGCCGGCTCGATCGTGGCCACCGCGGCGGGCAGCGCGGCGATCCTGTGGGCGCTGCTGGACGTGGCGCCCTGGAAGGGCGCCCTGTTCGGCATGGTGGTCTCCGTCGCGGCGGTGCTCGGCGACCTCGCCGAGTCGCTGCTGAAGCGAGACCTCGGCATCAAGGACATGAGCAACATCCTGCCCGGCCACGGCGGCATCATGGATCGACTCGACTCGATCGTTTTCGCCGTGCCGACGGCGTACCTGTTGCTGTCCGTGCTCGCCCCACCGGCGTGAGGTGAGACACAGCGCGTGGCACAGGCGGGCGTGGCACGACCCCGAGCAGCACTGTTGGCACCATCGAGGGCTGTCGCCCTCGTGCGAACGTGGGACACTGGACCAGTCATGACGAGCCTTCCGTTGATTTCCGTTACCGATGGTGACGGCGCGACCGCGCGCCGCTCCTCCATGCCGCCGCGCCACCTCGCCGACCTGGACCTAGCGGGTCGGCGCAGCGCCGTGTCCGACCTCGGTGAGCAGGCCTTCCGCGCCACCCAGCTGTCGACGCACTACTTCGGGCGGCTGGAGCGCGACCCGGCCGGCATGACCGACATCCCGGCCGCGGCGCGCGAGCGGCTGACCGAGCAGCTCCTGCCCAAACTGCTGACCCCGGTCCGCGAGCTGGCCTGCGACGACGGCGAGACGCGCAAGGCGCTGTGGCGGCTGCACGACGGCTCGCTGGTCGAGAGCGTGCTGATGGGGTATGGCGACCGGGTCACGGTCTGCATCTCCAGCCAGGCCGGCTGCGGCATGGCGTGCCCGTTCTGCGCCACCGGTCAGGCGGGGCTGACCCGCAACCTGTCCACCGCCGAGATCGTCGACCAGGTGGTGTACCTCGCCGGGGTCGCGCAGTCCGGGGTGATGGGCGGCGAGGCGCGCCGGCTGAGCAACGTGGTCTTCATGGGCATGGGCGAGCCGCTGGCCAACTACAACCGGGTCATCGCCGCGGTGCGCCGTCTGACCAGCCCCGCGCCGGAGGGCCTGGGGCTGTCCCAGCGCCACGTCACGGTCTCCACGGTGGGTCTGGTCCCCGCGATGCGAAAGCTCGCGGAGGAAGACCTCTCCGTGACTCTTGCGCTCTCGCTGCACGCGCCCGATGATGACCTTCGCGACGAACTCGTGCCGGTGAACCAACGGTGGAAGGTCGCCGAAGTGCTCGACGCCGCGTGGGCTTATGCCGCCCGCACCGGTCGCCGGGTCAGCATCGAGTACGCCATGATCAGGGACGTGAACGACCAGCCGTGGCGGGCTGACCTGCTGGGTCGCCTGCTGGCGGGGCGGCTGGCGCACGTCAATCTCATCCCGCTCAACCCCACGCCCGGCAGCAAGTGGGACGCCAGTCCCAAGCCGGTCGAGCGGGAGTTCGTCCGGAGGTTGCGCGCGGCCGGAGTGGCCACTACGGTGCGTGACACCCGGGGACGCGAGATTGACGGCGCATGTGGACAGTTGGCTGCGAGCGAGGTTGAGGCATGAGCTGCAATTACAGGATTGAGGTTCCGGCGTGAGCTCGCATGGTCAGCGGTTCCGCCGCCGGGCGGTCCGTCGCGGTTACAAGGTCGACGAGGTGGACACCTTCCTCGACCGGGTGGAGGCGACGCTCAACGGCGCCCCGGTCGGTCCGGACGTGAGGTCGCAGGAGGTCCGGGACGTCGTGTTCCGGGTGCGCTTCGGCGGATACGACGAATGGCAGGTCGACCTGCACCTCGACCGGGTCGAGCGCCAGCTCGCCGAGCTGGAGGAGCGTCCGCCGGCCCCCGGTCGCGGCGCCGAGCTGCGGGCCGGCCTGGCCGGCCCGGCGCCGGCCCCCGCGCCGACGCCGGAGCGTATGGGCCCGCCGCCCCCGCCCCTGCCGACCCGCACCCCGGCCGCCAACGCGCCGACCGGTGCGCTGCCGCGCTACGAGCCGCGCTTCGACGAGCAGCCCTCGTACGCCGGCCAGAGTTCGATGGGCCCCGGTCCGGGCAGCCAGCAGCAGGCTCCGCCGCCCCCGCCCGGCCCGCAGGGCAGCTTCGACGGCTTCGGCGGCGGTCACGGCCGCGCCGACATGACCAGCGAGATCCGGATGGAGCGCCCGCAGCCGCCGCGTATGCCGGAGCCGCCCCGCAACGAGCCGCCGCGCGTCGACCCGTACGGGCCGAGCAGCGGTTTCGGCTCCGTCACCGCGCAGCAGCCGGTGTACGGCGGCGCGCCGCAGCGCGGCGGGTACGACAACGACGCCACGAACACGTTCGGAGCGGTGCCCCCGGCCTCGGCCAACCCGTCCACGTACGGTGGCGGCGGCGGTTTCGCGCCTCCGCCGCCTCCGCCGCCTGCCGTGCCCGCAGGCCCGGCCTACACGGGCGAGCTGGCCCGGGTGGATCAGCTGCGGCGCACGTTCCAGCTGCGGCGCTTCGGCAGCGGCTACGACCCGCAGCAGGTCGACCGGCTTTTCGAGACCGTCCTGGGCTCGCTGTCCGGCCGCACCGGCGGCGCGGTCAACGAGGGCGAGCTCGACCCGGGCCGGCTGAACCTCGTGCCCGGCGGTTACTACGAGGCCGAGGTCGAGCAGGCGCTGCGCGAGGTGCGCGACATCGTCGGCCGGCGCTGACCCCGACAGCACGACGGCCCCGGCCGCAGCCCGCAAGGGCGCGGCCGGGGCCGTTTTCTGCCAGGTCAGTCGCGCAGGCCGTTGCGGCGCAGCACGATGTCGATGATTATGATCGCGGCCAAGATCCCGGCGGTGCTGATCAGCCAGATGGTCTCGACATTGCCCTCGTGGTTGCCGAACAGCATCAGCAGCAGCAAGACGATCACCACGGTCCCGGCGATCCGGGCGGCCTTCACCGGCGTGGGGGCGTGCTGGTCGGGCGAGGTTACCGGCTCTTCTGCGGCCACGATCAGGTCCTTCTCTCTCGACTCCAGGCCTTCGCCGACGGCGTGCGTCGCGGAGGCGGCAATACAGTTTGGCATGGCGTGATCGAGAGCTCGGGGGGAGTCCGGCATCCCGCGGGCGAGGTGGCGGTGGACGGGCCCTCCGGAGCGCTCAGGTAGCGTCTATCAGGTCCACTACGCGGCGAGAAGGGAAACGGGCAGTGCGGATCACCGGTACGGGACACGCCAGCATGCGGATCGACACGGCGGCGGGTTCGATCCTGTGCGATCCGTGGGTGAACCCGGCGTACTTCGCCTCGTGGTTCCCCTTCCCCGACAACTCGCAGCTCGACTGGGAGCACCTCGGCGACGTCGACTACCTGTACGTGTCGCACCTGCACCGGGACCACTTCGACGCGGCGCACCTGAAGCGCTTCGTCAGCAAGAAGGCGACGGTGCTGCTGCCGGAGTACCCGACCTCGCAGCTGGAGGACGAGCTGCGGGCGCTGGGCTTCACGAAGTTCTTCAAGACCGTGTCGGACGAGGTGCACGAGCTCGACGGCGGCCTGAAGGTCATGATCCAGGCGCTGATCTCGCCGACGGACGGCCCGATCGGCGACTCGTCGCTGTGGGTCGAGCACGACGGCGTACGGGTCCTCAACCAGAACGACGCCCGTCCCACCGACCTCATCCGCTTCACCGAGCTGGGCCACGTGCACGCGCACATGCTGCAGTTCTCGGGCGCGATCTGGTACCCGATGGTCTACGAGCTGCCGCAGTCCGCCAAGACGGCGTTCGGCAAGCAGAAGCGCGAGCGGCAGTACGACCGCACCTGGCGCTACATCGACGACCTGAAGGCGTCGCACGTCTTCCCGATCGCCGGCCCGCCGTGCTTCCTCGACGACGAGCTGTGGCAGTTCAACGACATCCACGGCGACGAGGGCAACATCTTCCCGGACCAGTCGGACTTCGTCCGGGAGTACGCCAAGGTCGGCGGGACCAACGGCGTGGTCCTGCTGCCGGGCTCGGTGTCGGCGCTGACCGCCGACTCGTGCGAGACGACGCACCCGGTGCCGGACCTGGAGGAGTTCTTCGCGCGCAAGGAGGAGCACCTCAAGGCGTACCAGGAGCGCCAGCGGGTGGTCATCGAGCGGGAGAAGGCGTCCTGGTCGCACCCGGAGATCGACGTGCTGGCCGGCATGAAGGCGCGCATCGAGCCGCTGCTGGACGAGTCGGTGCGGCTGGCACAGGGGGTGGGCGGCCCGGTGCGCTTCGACCTGACCGACCCGTCAGGCGAGCTGGTCGAGTCGATCCTGGTGGACTTCCCGAACAAGGAGGTCCGGATCGCCGCGGACGAGAAGGTGCGCTACCGCTTCCGGACCGAGCGGCGGCTGATCGAGCACCTGCTGCACATCGACGAGGGCGACTGGGTGAACTCGCTGTTCCTGTCCTGCCGCTTCTCGGCGGCGCGGATCGGGCAGTACAACGAGTTCGTGTACGCGTTCTTCAAGTGCCTGTCCGAGGAGCGCCTGCAGTACGCGGAGGGCTGGTACGAGTCGCAGCGGCCCGACGCCGAGGACATCACCGTGGGCGGCTGGTCGTTCCAGCGGCGCTGCCCGCACCTGAAGGCGGACCTGACCCGCTTCGGCATCGTCGAGGGCGAGCAGCTCACCTGCCAGCTGCACGGCTGGAAGTGGAACCTCCGGACCGGCCGCTGCCTCACCAGCGTGGGCCACGAGATCCGCTCGGAGCCGGCCGGCCAGACGCAGCCCACTCCGGCCTGAGCCGCAGCCGGATCGCTGCCGGCCGACGCCCGGTCAGGGGTGCTCGCCCCTGGTCCGGGCTGCTTCCACCTGGGCGGCCGACACGATCTCCTGGGCCTCCTGCAGGGCCTTGCGCAGGACCTCCGTGCGGTGGCTGTGAGCCTGCTCCTCGGCCAGCCGCAGGATCTGCTCCACCCGGGTGCCCAGGTGCTCCAGACCCGGCGGTGCGTCCGCCGAGCGGGTCCCGGCGGCCTCCGGCGCACCGGGCACGGCGGCGCCGCTCCCGGGCACGAGATTGAGGAGCACGCCCGCGCACAGCAGGCCGACCCCGATCCAGGGCGCGGCCCCGCCGGCGCACGCGCCGACCAGCGTGCCGATGCCCAGCCAGACGAACGCGGCGGACCACCGCTGTGCCGTCGTCCGCATCCCGCACCTCCCCCTGGTCAATCCCATGAAAGCCGACGCGGTCAAGGCCGAGCGGTGCCACCGTCCCGCCCGTCACCGCGCCTCAGCTCGGCCCGTCGGCGTTTATGCAGGTCGAGAGGGTTTTGAGGGGTGCGGCGGGCCGGGGTGCGGTGACGGCACCGGGTCGGGGAGAGGTTCCCAACCTTCCCAGTGAATCGCAAGACAGCGATAAACATAAGTCTTCAAATATTCATAATCGCTGTATACGTTCCTCCAAACAGTTCCAGCGGGTCCTGCCACGAGCTACGAGCCAGTGCCGCGGGCCGCCGGTCCGACAGGGGAGGAACCAACCATGAAACGTGCCCGCACGTTCGTGCTGGGTGTCGCGGCGCTGCTGGCCGGCGCCACCGCTCTGCCCGCGGCTGCCGCCGCCGCGCCACCGGAAGCCGCCGTGCTCGCCGTCAGCGGCGAGGTCGTGGCCGACAGCTACGTCGTCGTCCTGAAGTCCGGTGCCGACGTCTCCGCCGCGACCGGTCTGGCCGGGCGGCACGGGGCGAGCCTGCGCAAGACGTTCCGGGCCGGGCTGAAGGGCTTCTCGTTCAGCGGCAGCGCCCTGGCCGCCCGCCGCATCGCCGCCGACCCGGCAGTGGCGTACGTGCAGCCCAACATGATCCACCGGGCGAGTGCCATGCAGTCACCCGCCACCTGGGGCATCGACCGCATCGACCAGCGCAACCTGCCGCTGAGCAACTCCTACACCTACTCGAACACCGCGTCGTCGGTGCGGGCGTACATCATCGACACCGGCATCCGGTTCGCGCACGGCGAGTTCGGCGGGCGGGCCGTCACCGGCTTCGACGCCATCGACGGCGGCACGGCCGACGACGCCAACGGGCATGGCACCCACGTCGCGGGCACGGTCGGCGGGACCACGTACGGCGTGGCCAAGGGCGTGACCCTGGTCGCGGTGCGGGTGCTCGACGCCGAGGGCAGCGGCACCACCGAGCAGGTCGTCGCGGGCATCGACTGGGTGACCGGCGACCACGACCCCGGCGAGCCCGCGGTGGCCAACATGAGCCTCGGCGGCGGCGCGGACACGGTGCTGGACAACGCGGTGAAGGCGTCGATCGCCGACGGGGTCACGTACGCCATCGCGGCGGGCAACGGCATCCTGGGCATCTTCGCCGCCAACGCCTGCAACTACTCGCCCGCCCGGGTCCCCGAGGCGATCACGGTGTCGGCGACGCAGAGCAACGACAGCAAGGTCTCCTGGGCCAACCGGGGCACCTGTGTCGACATCTTCGCCCCCGGCGTGAACATCACCTCGTCGTGGTTCACGAACAACACGGCCACCAACACGATCAGCGGCACCTCGATGGCCACCCCGCACGTGGCCGGCGCGGTCGCGCTGTACCTGCAGAACAACCCGGGTGCGACCCCGGCCCAGGTGCAGTCCGCGCTCATCGCCAACGCCACCACCGGCGTCGTCGGCTCGCCCGGCAGCGGGTCGCCGAACCGCCTGCTCTACACGGGCAACTTCTGACCGCACCGCCCCATGCTCCGGCGGGGTCCTCAGACCCCCGGGTCCCGCCGGGCACCGGCAGGGCGTGTCGAGGGGGCCGCCTTGCAACGACGCTGGCCTATCTCATCGAATTTGATCGCGGCTTTTTCGATGAGATAGGCCAGCGTCTATGAAAAATCGGGGTCGTCGCGCTGTGCGGACGGTTGGGTGTCACATTTTGATGCGCTCGTTTTTCGGGTCGTAGAGGGCGCGCAGGGACGCGGTGGCCGGGTACACCCGCTCCGCGATCTCCACGGTCCAGCTGCCCGCGTCGATCCAGGCCTGGTCCAGCGGTACGTCACCGGCGTCGATCATCGCGAGGCCGACTGCTCCGCCGAGCGTGTGGCCGTACGACGCGGCCCGGATGTAGCCGACCGGCACCCCGTCGCGGCGGACCACCTCGGCGTGGAACATCAGCGCCGCCGGGTCGGTGACCAGGATCTGCAGCAGGCGGCGGCGCAGCGGGCCCTCGGCCTTCTTCGCCAGCACCGCCTCGCGGCCGATGAAGCCGCCCGGCTTGTCCAGCGCCACCGCGAACCCGAGGCCTGCCTCCAGCACCGAGTCGGTGTTGTCGATGTCGTGGCCGTAGTCGCGGTAGCCCTTCTCCATGCGCAGGCTCGACAGCGCCTTGAGGCCCGCGTGGCGCAGCCCCAGCGGGCGCCCGGCCTCGACCAGCCGGTCGTACGCGTGCACCGCCTGCTCGGCCGGGATGTACAGCTCGTAGCCCAGCTCGCCCAGGTAGGTGATCCGGATGCAGAGCGCGCGGGCGAAGCCGAGGTCGATCTCGCGGGCGGCGCGGAAAGCGAACGCCTCGTTCGACATGTCCGCCGTGGTCACCGCCGTCAGCAGCTCCCGCGACCGCGGCCCCTGGATGTTGATCTGGGCGTACGCCCCGGTCATGTCGGTCGCGAACGCGTGCGCCCCGGTCGCCTCGAAGTGCCGGCGCATCCGCGTCTCGACGTGCCGGTGCGCGGTGTCGGAGGCGACCACCCAGAACCGGTCGTCGGCCAGCTTGGTGACGGTCAGGTCGGCCTCCAGCGTGCCGCCCTCGTTCAGCCACTGGGTGTACGTGATCACGCCCGGCTCGCCGTCGACCCGGTTCGCGCTCAGCCGCTCCAGCGCCGCCCCCGCATCCCGGCCCTGCACCAGGAACTTCGCCATGAACGACATGTCCATGAGGATCACGTTCTCGCGCGCGGCCCGGTGCTCCTCGGCCCAGTGCCCGAACCAGTTCTGCCGCCCCCAGGACAGCTTCTCGACCTTCGGCTGCCGGCCCTCGGGCGCGTACCAGTCGGGGCTCTCCCAGCCGCTGACGTCCTTGAAGTAGCCGCGCTGGGCGCGCAGGCGCTCGTGGATCGGGGACAGCTTGGCGTCGCGGGCGGTCTCCATGGACTTGCCCGGGTAGTGCGGCGCGTAGACCATGCCCAGCGACTCCACGGTGCGGGTCGCCCGGTAGGCCGGGTTGCTCTGGTACGTGTGCAGGCGGTCGATGTTCATGCCGGTCACGTCGATGTCGGGACGGCCGTTGAGGATCCAGTGCGCCATCGCTCGGCCGATGCCGCCGCCGGTCAGGATGCCGATCGAGTTCAGGCCCGCCGCGACGAAGTAGTTCTTCAGCTCCGGGGCCTCGCCCACGATCGGGGCCAGGTCGGGGGTGAAGCTCTCCGGGCCGCAGAAGAACTTGCGCACGCCGACCTCCGTGGAGATCGGGATGCGGGCCATCGCCTTCTCCAGGTAGGGGGCCATGCGGTCCCAGTCCGGGGGCAGCTCGCCGAAGGAGAACGTGTCCGGGATGCCGTCGACCTTCCACGGCGCGCACAGCGCCTCGAACAGGCCGATCATGAGACCGGCGCCCTCCTCGCGGAAGTAGCCGTACGACGACGGGTCCTCCAGCACCGGCAGGTCGCCGTGCATACCGTCGATGGGCTCAGTGATCAGGTAGTAGTGCTCGGCGGCCTGCAGCGGGATGTTCACGCCGGCCTTCTCGCCGAGCTGGCGGGCCCACATGCCCGCGCAGTTGACCACGAACTCGGCCTCGATGTCGCCGTACGGCGTGCGCACGCCGGTGACCGTGTTGCCCTGCTTCAGGAAGCCGGTGGCGGGGACGTTCTCGATGATGCGTACGCCCTGCATCCGGGCGCCCTTGGCGAGCGACATGGTGACGTCGACCGGGTTGGCCCGGCCGTCCTCGGCGACGTAGAACCCGGCCAGCACGTCGTCCACGTTCGCGAGCGGGAACAGGCCCTTGACCTCGCCGGGGGAGACCTCCTGCACGTCCACGCCGCACAGCCGGTTGAACGCCGACACCCGGCGGTACTCCTCCAGCCGGTCCGCGTCCGTGGCGACCTGCACGAAGCCGACCTGCTTCAGGCCCGTGGCGAGGCCCGTCTCGGCCTCCAGCCGGCTGTACAGGTCGCGGGTGTACTTGCGCATCTCCGTCGAGGTCTCCGACATCGAGCCGAAGGTGACCATGAGCCCGGCGGCGTGCCAGGTGGTGCCGGAGGTGAGCTTGTCCCGCTCCAGCAGCACCACGTCTTTGCAGCCCATGTGCGCCAGGTGGTACGCGATGGAGGTGCCGATGATGCCGCCCCCGACGACCACCACGCGGGCGCGCTCAGGCAACTGGGGACCGGAAGTGTCGCTCGTCATAGCGCGCGAGCCTACCTTCCTGACCCGCCAATCAGTCACCCGCCGGGCGGCTCGCGCCCCACCTGCGACGACTCTTAGCGACCAGCGGTCTCCGGAGCGACCTGAGCCCGCGCGTCGGCAAGAGTCGCGATCGGGGGGATCTGGGCGGCGAAGAAGGCGAGTTCGGCTTCGAACAGCGGCTCGGTGTCGGTGGCGGCCCAGGTCAGCTGGCCGAACAGCTCGGCGGCGAGCACGCCGTAGAGCCGGGTCCATGAGGTCAGGAAGAACGCGGTGACCTCGATCGGCAGCTCGCCCTGCGCGGGCAGGGCCCCGGCCAGCTTGTCCAGGTCCAGGTGGCGGACGTCGGGCAGTCGCCCGGCCTGCCACAGCTCCAGCATGGGCTGCACGAACACGGCGCCGAAGCAGGCGCCCGCGTGCTGGAGGTCCACGCACTGCTCGTGGAACTGCTCGACCCCGGGCACCGGCGGTCCGAAGATCAGCGTCGCCTCGGGCCGGTGTGCCAGCGCCCAGCGCCGCAGGCTCCGGGCCATGGCCGTCAGCTGCTGCACCGGGTCGGCATCGCCGAGGGCGTCCCGGGCGGCCTCGCACTCGGTGCGGACCTCGTTGTAGAGATCCGTGCACAGCTCGATGACCAGGGCGTCCAAGGCCGGGAAGTAGCGGTAGAGCGCGGCGGCGGTCATGCCCATGTCGCGGGCGATGGCGCGCAGCGAGACGCTCGCCGGGCCGCCCGCGACCAGCTGCGCCCGTGCCAGCTCCTTGATCTCGCCCAGGGTGCGCTCGCGCACGCGCTCACGGCGGTGTGAGGTGTCCGACATGGAGCTCCCTTGACTGAAGTGAACGTCGTCCGCGAAAGTAAACACCGTTCACTCAAATGAGTGGCGTAAACAAGCATATCTGTTCCGGGAAGGAACGCGATGTTCGCGTGGTGGGGGCGAGCCGTGGTGCGGCTGCGCTGGCTGGTGCTCGGGATCGCTGCGGCGGTGCTGGTCATCGGGGCGTCGTGGGGCGGCGGCGTGTTCGGCGATCTGATCAGCGGCGGGTTCGACGACCCGGCGAGCGCGTCCAGCCGGGCGCACCGGGAGATCACCGCCCAGCTGGGCCGCCAGGACGTCGACATCCTGGCGCTGTACTCCTCGGACACCGAGTCCTACGACCAGGAACCGTTCCGGGCCGCGGTCACCGAGGTCGCCACGCGGCTGTCCGGCCGGCCCGAGGTGGTCAGCGTGGTCGGCGCGTACACCCCGGGGGTGCCCGGCAGGTTCTCCTCCACCGACGGGCACGCCACCTATCTGGCCGTCCAGCTTCGCGACGGGGACGAGAACAGCAAGCTCGACGACCTCGCCGCGCTGCGCGACGACCTGGTCGCCGAGCGGTTGCACACCGAGATCGGCGGCCTGATCCCGTTCCTGGACGACGCCAACACGCAGATCAACGGCGACATCACCAAGGCCGAGCTGATCAGCCTGCCGATCCTGCTGGTGCTGCTGGTCTTCATCTTCCGCGGCCTGGTCGCCGCGGCCACCCCGCTGTTCGTCGGGGTGCTCGCCGTGCTCGGCGCGTTCATCGCGGTACGCCTGATCGCGCAGGTCACCGACGTCTCCGTGTTCGCCGTCAACATCATCACGATGCTCGGCCTGGGTATGGCGATCGACTACGCGCTGTTCGTGGTCAGCCGGTTCAGAGAAGAGCTTGCGGCGGGGCGCAGCCCGGCCGATGCGGTCGCGCACACCCTGTCCACCGCTGGGCGCACCGTGCTGGTCTCCGGCCTGACCGTGGCGCTCGCCCTGGCCAGTCTGCTGATCTTCCCGATGGACTTCCTCAAGTCCATGGCCTGGGGCGGCATGGCCGCGGTGCTCGTCGCCATGCTGGCCTCGCTCACCGCCCTGCCCGCCCTGCTGGCCGTGCTCGGCCCGAAGATCAATGCGCTGCGCGTGCCGCTGCCGAAGCTGTTCCAGGCACGTCCGGAGGGTGAGGGCGGTTGGGCCCGCATCGCCCGCAGCGTGATGAGCCGGCCCGTGCTGTACGCCCTCGGCGTCGCCGCGATCCTGGCGCTCACCGCGACCCCGTTCCTGCGGGCGCAGTTCGGCGGCTTCGACGAGCGGGTGCTGCCCGCGGGCACCGAGTCGCGCACCGTCACCGAACGCATCGCCGAGGAGTTCCCCGGCGGGAGCGCCGCCCCGATCAGCGTCCTGATCCTCGGCCCCGGCGCGGACACCATGCTGGCCCGCGTCCAGGCCGTCGAGAACGTGCCCGACGCGAGGATCGCGGCGCAGAAGGGGGACGCCACCCTCATCACGGCGTCGTACCCCGGCGAGCCGGCCGACGAGAGCGCCCGCGAGGTCGTGCAGGCGATCCGGGACCTGCCCGTGCCCGCCGGCACGCAGATGCTGGTCGGCGGGCGTACCGCGGCGGACCTGGACCAGCTCGACTCCATCGGCGGGCGGCTGCCGTGGATGCTCGGCATGGTCGCAGTGAGCACGTTCCTGCTGCTGTTCCTGGCGTTCGGCTCGGTCGTGCTGCCGCTGAAGGCCATCATCATGAACGTCATCTCGATCGGGGCCTCGTTCGGCGTGGTCGTCTGGATCTTCCAGGACGGGCACCTGTCCGAGTGGCTCGGCTTCACCGTGACCGGCTTCCTGGAACCCGGCAACATGGTGCTGATGCTGGCGGTCCTGTTCGGACTGGCCACCGACTACGAGGTGTTCCTGCTGTCGCGGGTCCGGGAGGAGTGGGACGCCACCGGCGACAACACCCAGGCCGTCGCGTCCGGGCTGCAGCGCACCGGCGGGATCATCACCGCGGCGGCGCTGCTGCTGATGGTGGTGCTCGGCGGCTTCGCCACCGGCGGCACGACCACGATCAAGGTGCTCGGCATCGGCATGGTGGTCGCCGTGGCCATCGACGCCGCGCTGGTACGGGCGGTGCTGGTGCCCGCCACCATGCGCCTGCTGGGCCGCTGGAACTGGTGGGCCCCCGGCCCGCTGGGCCTGGTCTACCGCCGCTACGGCCTCAAGGAGGCCTGACCCCGCACCATGATCACTGGACTTGCCTGGCAGGTGTGCATATCCGGCGTCAAGATACGCACAGGTGCCAGGCAAGTCCGGCGATCACGGACGGGCGGCGGCCGGACCTTTCCGGGGCGTATCGCGGGAGGGGCTACCGCGGATCGGGGTCTGTGATGCGGTGGCGGATCACGTGGTAGGCGAGGCCGCAGGCGAGGTTCGCGCGGGCTTGGGACGGCCACATTGCTGCGTACTCCTGGCGCTGCTCGGCCGTGGCCTGGCCGCGTGCCTTCAGCGTGCCCAGTTCGCGAGAACGTTGCGTGAGTGCGGCGACCCGATCCGCGTCCCCGACGGCGGCGATGCCCTTGCCCGCCCATTCCTCGACCTGGGCCGTCGCCGCGCTCCGCACCGCGCTGGCGTCGTCGGGCATGGGGGAGTGGTACAGGGCCACGGCGAGCTCGCCGTACGGGAGGTTCGACAGGTGGTCTGTCGGTTCAGTGCCCATGGGAACTCCACTCGAAGGCAGTGACAGCTGTCGCTGCCATACCTTACTGCCTTACTACATAAGTCATCAAGGTTGTCCGCGAGTAGAGTGCGCGGCATGGGACCTCCGGGCGAACGAGCGGCCGAGCCGATCTCCTATGTGCTGCCGCAGCCCGTGGGTGCTTCTGACGCGTGGACGGCGGACGCCGCGCAGCTGGGCCGCGTGGGCTCGCAGCGGCTGCTGGAGGTCGCCGAGGTGGCCGCACCGGCGGTGGTGGCGGACGTCATCGGCGCCCGCGTGGTGGTGCGCCGCCGCCTGGTGCTGCTCGACGGGCAGCCGGTGGAGCTGGCCGACTCGTACTTCCCGCTGGAGGTCGCGCAGGGCACCGGCCTCGCGGAGGCCGGGCGGATTCGCGGCGGCGCGCCGACACTGCTCGCCGCATTGGGGTTCCTGCCCGACGAGGTGGCCGAGGAGCTGGTGGTCAGGCCGGCCACCGGGGCGGAGGCGGCGGCGCTGGATCTGGCAGGCGACAGCCTGGTGGTGGAACTGCGCCGGGTGACCCGCGGACGCGACGGCAGACCGTACGAGGTCGCGGTGATGGTGATGCGGCCCGAGGGTCGCGTGTTCCGTTATCGAATGAAGGTGGACGTCGATGGCGTATCGCGACAGTAGGCCGCGCCACCACCAGATCGCAGCCGAGCTGCGTGCCCTGATCATGTCGGGCGAGTTACCACCCGGTGCCCGCCTGGAGTCGACGCAGCAGCTCATGGCCCGGTTCGCGGTGACCAACCAGACCGTGCAACGTGCCCTGACCGTGCTCAAGGACGAGGGGTTCATCATCGGCCGGGCTGGGCTCGGGGTGTTCGTGCGGGACCTGTCGCCGTTGGTCATCGAGCCTGCCGTCTACATGCCGCCCGCTGTGCCCGGCGCCGGCTCGCGTTGGACGGGCGATGCCGGCGGGCGTCGCGGCCGGGTGCAGCTGATCGATGTGCGAGAGGTCGAGCCGCCCGAGGCCGTGGCTGCCGCCCTGGGGCTCGCCGACCGCGGCTCAGTCCAGTTGCGCCAGCAGGTGCTGCTGCTCGACGACGAGCCGGTCGAGCTGGCCTGGTTGTACTTCCCGCTGGAGCTGGCGCGGGGCACCGCGCTGGCGGAGCGGCGGCTGATCCGCGGTGGCATACCTCGCCTGCTGGCAGATGCGGGGCATCCGCCGGAAGAGTGGACGGACCACATCTCGGCCCGCCCCGCCACCGCCGAGGAGGCGCGGCTGCTCGGCCTGCCCGGCGAGGTCCCGGTGCTGCGCACCGCCCGCACGGTGCTGACCACGGGCCGCCGCCCGATCGAGGCGAGCGTGCTCGTCAAAGGCGCGCACCGGTACGAGCTCTCGTACCGGCAGACGGTGCCGCCGGAGACCGCTGGGGCGTGACACGTTCGGGCGGCTACGATTCGCGGCCATGTCGTCGTTGAGCGAACTCGCCGAGAGTGCCCGGCAGACGCTGGCAGTCGCGCTCGTTCCGGACGCCGAACCGCAGCGGGACCTTCGGCGCATGAAGACTATGGCGCTCAAGCGGCTCAGCTTCACCCGTTTGGAGGCGTTGCAGCGCCTGGACGAGCTGGCCACGCGGCTGCACCTGCACCGCCGCGACGGTGAGGTGCTGGCCGTTGGCCGGGAACTGCTTGCCTACCCCTTCGATGGGAACTTCACCCGCTACGGCCCGGTCGAGAGCGTGCTGGCACTCGCGGCCCGCGTTGCTGGCGAGCACGGAGACAACGTGCTCGCGGATGCGTGCCGGGCGCACATCGTCGGCGTGTACGGCCGCCCGGAGCAGTGGGACGACGCGAGGCGTGACGCGATGCAGCGGCGGCTGGGCGGTTGGCAGGTCGAGTGGCAGGAACGCAACCGCCCGGCGGACGACCTGGCGTACACCAGCGCGCAGCTGGGCGAGTTGGCCTTCCTTCGCCTGTGGGGCGGCCACGGACAGTGGTCGCTGGAGCGGGTCGACCGTGAGTTCGCGGCGAAGACCGTGTATCTGCGGGGGCTGCTCAAGCTTTGATCCGTTTTTGTGGACGCTGGACGTCGCCAGGGCAGCATCCAGCGTCCACAAAAACGGATCATGGGGGATGCCTGCCTCGGCAGGAAACCGTTGGGACATAAGACGTTCATCTGACCACGGGATGGGCGACGTCTGGGGCTCTTAGCGTGCTCGCTGACAGACATCGACCATCGTGGAGGTCTATCGTGGACCGTCGTAACGTGTTGCGCGCCGGGGTCGTGGGCGGCGCCGCTGCCGCCTTCTCGGGCGCACTGTGGAAAGAGGCGTTCGCCGCACCCGCCCAGCCCGGTCCGGGCCCGTACGGGGCGCTGCAGGCCGCCGACGCGAACGGCATCATGCTGCCCTCCGGCTTCACCAGCCGGGTCATCGCACGGTCCAGCCAGACCGTGCCCGGCACCTCGTACACCTGGCACGCCGCGCCCGACGGCGGCGCGTGCTTCGCCGACGGCTCGGGCTGGATCTACGTGTCCAACTCCGAGGTGTCCGCGGGCGGGGCGTCGGCGGTGAAGTTCAACTCCGGCGGCACCGTCACCGGCGCGTACCGGATCCTGTCCGGCACCTCCACCAACTGCGCGGGCGGGCACACCCCCTGGAACACCTGGCTGTCCTGCGAGGAGACGACGACCGGCCGGGTCTGGGAGACCGACCCGTGGGGCGTGAACGCGGCCGTGGCCCGCCCCGCGATGGGCCGCTTCAAGCACGAGGCCGCCGCCTGCGATCCGGTCAACCGCGTCATCTATCTGACCGAGGACGAGAGCAACGGGTGTTTCTACCGGTTCATCCCCAACACCTGGGGAAACCTCGCCTCCGGCGTGCTTCAGGTGGCCAAGGGCGGTTCCGGTACGTCCGTCACGCTCACCTGGGCCACCGTGCCCGACCCGGACGGCTCGCCGACCGCGACCCGCAGCCAGGTCAGCGGCGTGAAGCGGTTCAACGGCGGCGAGGGATGCTGGTACGACAACGGCATCGTCTACTTCACCACCAAGGGCGACAATCGAGTCTGGGCCTACAACACCGCGACGTCGCAGATCGAGCTGGCGTACGACGACTCGCTGGTGAGCGGCACACCGCCGCTGACCGGGGTCGACAACATCACCGGCAGCGCCACCAGCGGAGATCTGTTCGTCGCCGAGGACGGCGGCAACCTGGAGATCTGCGTCATCACCCCGGACGACGTCATCGCGCCGTTCCTGCGCATCACGGGGCAGAGCTCCTCGGAGGTCACCGGACCGGCGTTCAACCCGGCCGGCAACCGCTTCTATTTCTCGTCCCAGCGGGGCACCTCGGGTTCCTCGTCCGGCGGGATCACGTACGAGGTCACCGGGCCGTTCCGGTCCTGAGCCGGACGGGAGGGACGTGATGGACCGACGTCAGGTGCTGCGGGCAGGCGTCGTCGGCGCCGGAGCGGCCGCGTTCTCGGGCGCGCTGTGGCAGGAGGCGTTCGCCGCGGTCGCCCAGCCCGGGCAGAGTCCCTACGGCGGGCTGGTGGCGGCCGACGGCAACGGCGTGCAGCTGCCCGCGGGCTTCACCAGCCGGGTGATCGCGCGCTCCGGGCAGAGCGTGCCGGGCACGGCGTACGGCTGGCACTGGGCGCCCGACGGCGGCGCGTGCTTCGCCGACGGCGCGGGCTGGATCTACGTGTCCAACTCGGAGATCCCGGTCGTCGGCGGCGCGTCGGCGATCAGGTTCGGCCCGGACGGGAGCATCCACTCGGCGTACCGGATCCTGTCCGGCACCAGCGTGAACTGCGCGGGCGGGGCCACGCCGTGGCACACCTGGCTGTCGTGCGAGGAGATCGCCCTCGGCCGGGTCATGGAGACCGACCCGTGGGGCGTGCAGCCGGCCCGCGAGCGCACCCGGATGGGCCGGTTCAAGCACGAGGCCGCCGCGTGCGACCCGGACCGCCGGGTCGTCTACCTCACCGAGGACGAGGGCGACGGCTGCTTCTACCGCTTCGTGCCCGACGTGTGGGGCGACCTGAACACCGGACGGCTCCAGGTGCTCTGCGCTCCGTCGGGCACCACGTCCGGCCCGGTCACCTGGCAGGACGTCCCGGACCGGGACGGCTTCCCGGTGCCCACCCGCAAGCAGGTGAGCGCCGCGCTGCGGTTCGACGGCGGCGAGGGCTGCTGGTACGACCGCGGGACCTGCTACTTCACCACCAAGGGCGACAACCGGGTGTGGGCGTACGACGCCGTCGACTCGACCGTCGGCCTGGCGTACGACGACTCGCTGGTGAGCGGCACGCCTCCGCTGACCGGCGTGGACAACATCACCGGCGCGCCCCGCGGCGCCGACCTGTACGTGGCCGAGGACGGCGGCAACATGGAGATCAACGTCATCACCGCGGAGGGCGTCATCGCGCCGTTCCTGCGCCTGACCGGGCAGGGCGCTTCGGAGATCACCGGCCCGGCCTTCAACCCGGTCGGCAACCGGCTCTACTTCTCCTCCCAGCGCGGCGTATCCGGCGCGAAGTCGGGTTCCGGCGGCATCACGTACGAGGTCACCGGCCCCTTCCGCGGCTGAGTGGATCGGCTTGCCGGGCCCGGCCGCCGCCGGGTCCGGCAGGTTTCGCCGTCGGCAGCCGTAAGCGCTGCCACCCGTAGGCTCCGCCGTTCGCCAGGAGGTGAGCAGGGCCTGACCTGGGGCCGCGGAGTGCGCGTTGACCTTCCACGGGCGCCTGGCGATACTGCCCCGATGCAGCTGCACGGTGAGGATGCGGTCCAGGTGACCTGGCTGTGGGATCGGACCGAATACAGTCGCCTCGCCGGGCAGCACCGTGCGGACCAGAACCGGGTGAGCACGGTGCTGGCGCTGGTGAGCGCCACGGTCACGGCCTGGATGTTCTACCTGTGGGACGAAGGGCTGGCCTGGCCTTTCCCGTTCGGCGCGGTCTGGCTCGGACTGCTCACCGTGATCTTCGCGGGCGATGCGGCGCTGACCGCGTGGCTGATGGTGCGCAACACCCCCGACGTGAAGTACGCCCCGATGACGATCCTGGTCGACGTGCTGGGGGTGCGGCTGACGACCGGCAGCGGGGAGGTCTTCTTCCACTGGTCCGGCCTGTCCCAGGTCGTCCGGCTCGAGCACTTCTGGAAGTTCGTCGCCGCCGGGGTGGGCGAGGTCGCGGTGCCGCGGCGGCTGATCACCCCGGCCGACGACGCGGCGCTGGCCGCCGTCGTCGACCGGTACGCCCACCGGGTGGGCCGACCCGACGACGTGCCCCCACCGGCGGAGGTCTGATGCACCTGGAGACCGGGCGGCTGCTCGTCCGCGAGTGGACCGACAGCCCCGCCGACCTGGCGCGCAACTACGACATCTACCGGCGGCAAGAGGTCACCCGCTGGCTCGGCATGCCCACGCCGCTGGCCGAACCGGCGCAGTCGCAGCTCGTCATCGACCGGCGACGCGAGTTCTACGCCGCCGAACCCGGTTACGGCGTGTGGGCCGTCGAGCAACGCGACACCGGCGTGATCGCCGGGTCGGTGCTGCTCAAGCCGCTGCCCGAGCCGGCCGACGGGCCCGGTCGGGGCGAGGTCGAGATCGGCTGGCACTTCCACCCCGACTGCTGGGGGCACGGGTATGCCACGGAGTCGGCACGGGCCGTGCTCGCGTACGGGTGGGCGCTGGGGCTGGCCGAGATCCACGCCATCGCCCGCCCCGACAACGCGCCCTCGCTGGCCGTGATGCGCCGCATCGGCATGACCCGCGTCGGCCGCACCCACCGCTGGTACGACATCGAGGCCGAGCTCTACATGATCGGGAAAGAGGGGACCGCATGACAGGCGACGTCCGATTGAGCTTCACGCCGACGGCGGGGCATTGGCGTTGGGTGTATCAGACCTGGGGGGCGCGCCGCTGGACGCTGATGCGCACCGCGGCGCTGTGCGTACTCGCGATGGGGCTCCTGGTGCTGGTCACCGGTGGCGGCGTGACCGCGTGGGTGCTCATCGTCGGCGGTGCCGTCTCCTGGTTCCTGCCGCGCGTGGTGGTGCGCCGGGAGGTGCGCGGACTGCCGCCGCTCGCGCTGCTCGCCCGCGAGATGGTCTTGTCCGCCGACACCGTCGAGGTGACGACGGCGCAGTCCTTCAGCCGGTACTCGGCCTCGCTGGCCACCGCTCAGCACGTGGACGGCGACGGCCTGCTGGTGTTCAGCGGTCCCCAGGTGCTGTTCTTCGTCCCGCGCGAAGCCGTGCAGACCGAGCACTTCGAGCAGGCCTGCCGCCTCGCTGCGGCGCTGGTGGAGAACGGCCGTGTCGCGGCGCACGCGGCCTGACACCGCCCTGATCCGATATGCGACACCTGCCGCGGTACGGAATGCGCCGTTAGGCTGGTGTCGGCAGAATCTCCCCGCGGAAGGGGGTGAAGCGCGATGGCGGCACCGGCGAGAGCACGGCAGTTGCACACGATCGAGGAGTGGACCTCGATCGAGGAGTGGACTGCCGACCTTGCGCTGCGGCTCCTCCCGGAAACGAATGGCCGCAAGATCGAGGTCTTCCGCGGGAGTGTGATCGTGTCCCCCCACGCGAATGTGGATCATCAGACCGTCAGCACTGAGCTCGTCTATGCGCTCCGGCAGGCGGCGAAGGCGGTCGGGCTGTTCGCCTATCCGGAGGTCAATCTGATCTCAGGCGATGATCTCTTCATTCCGGACTTCGGAGTCTTCCGGCAGTCGGGTGGCGGCAAGGTGGCCATGAACATCGCGGACGCGCTGTTACTGGGCGAGATCGTCTCGCCCGGGAATCGGCGCAAGGACATCATCGACCGGCCCAAGCAGTACGCGGCGGCGGGCGTGCCCTGGTTCATGCGGGTCGAGTGCCGCAACCGGGTGCCGGTGGTGGCGCTGCACTCCCTCGTCGAGGGGGAGTACCAGCCGGTGGCGGCGGCTGCGGCGGGCACCCGGTTCGTGATGCGGGAGCCGTTCGCGTTCGAGATCGACCCGGCCGACCTGCTCGACGAGTAGCCCGCTCAGTGGGCACCCGGCGGGCTCGGCGAGAATGAAGGCATGATCCCCCGCGAGATCGTGCTGCTCGGCTCCACCGGGTCGATCGGCACCCAGGCCATAGACATCGTGCGCCGCAACCCGGACCGGTTCCGGGTGGTCGCCCTGGGCGCGGGCGGCGGCAACGTGGCCCTGCTGGCACAGCAGGCGCTGGAGCTGGGGGTCGAGGCCGTCGGCGTGGCGAAATCCACCTCCGCGCAGGACCTGCAGCTGGCGTTCTACGCCGAGGCGCAGCGCCGCGGGTGGTCGTCCGGCGACTTCAAGCTGCCGAAGATCCTCGCCGGCCCGCAGGCGATGACGGAACTGGCCCAGTGGCCCGCGGACATCGTGCTCAACGGCGTGGTCGGCTCGCTCGGGCTCGCGCCGACGCTGGCCGCGCTGCGGGCCGGGCGCATCCTCGCGCTGGCCAACAAGGAGTCGCTGGTGGCCGGCGGCCCGCTGGTGCGGGCGGTGGCAAAGCCGGGCCAGCTCGTGCCGGTGGACAGCGAGCACTCGGCGCTGGCGCAGTGCCTGCGCGGCGGCACGCGGGCCGAGGTGCGCAAGCTGATCCTGACCGCGAGCGGGGGCGCGTTCCGCGGCCGCCGCCGCGAGGAGCTGGGCGCGGTCACCGTCGAGGAGGCGCTCAAGCACCCGACCTGGGACATGGGCCCGGTGGTGACGATCAACTCGGCGACGCTGGTGAACAAGGGCCTCGAGGTGATCGAGGCGCACGAGCTGTTCGACGTGGCGTACGACGACATCGAGGTGATGGTGCACCCGCAGTCGGTGCTGCACTCCCTCGTCGAGTTCACCGACGGCTCGACGCTGGCCCAGGCCAGCCCGCCGGACATGCGGCTGCCGATCGCGCTGGCGCTGGGCTGGCCGGACCGGGTGCCCGAGGCGGCCGCGCCGGTCGACTGGACGCTGGCGCACAACTGGGAGCTGCGCCCGCTGGACAACGAGGCGTTCCCGGCGGTGGAGCTGGCCAAGGCCGCGGGCCGGGCCGGGCGCTGCCGACCGGCGATCTACAACGCCGCGAACGAGGAGTGTGTGGCGGCTTTCACAGCGGGCCGTCTGCCGTTCCTGGCCATCGTCGACACCGTCGCGGAGATCCTCGAGGGTGCGCCCGACTTCGACGAACCGGGTACCGTCGAGGACGTGCTCGCCGCGGAGCACTGGGCGCGCACGCGCGCACATGACCTGATCAAGGAGAAGAGCGCCTGATGAACGCCCTGGGGATCACCCTCTTCGCGCTTGTCATCCTGATCTCCGTAAGCCTGCACGAAGCCGGCCACATGGGCACGGCGAAGGCCTTCGGCATGAAGGTGACCCGTTATTTCGTAGGCTTCGGTCCCACTCTCTGGTCGTTCCGCCGCGGCGAGACCGAGTACGGCGTCAAGGGCATCCCGCTCGGCGGCTTCGTCAAGATCGTCGGCATGACGCCGCAGGACGAGGACGCCGACGACCCGAAGGCGATGTGGCGCTTCCCGGTGTGGAAGCGCTCGATCGTGATGTCGGCCGGCTCGATCGTGCACTTCATCCTGGCCGCGGTCGCGATCTGGGGGCTGGCGGTCTTCTCCGGCCTGCCCAACCCGGCACTGCCGGAGGGCAATGCCTCGCAGCCCGCGATCATCAACGTCACCGACTGCGTGGTGCCCAAGGCGGAGCTGCGCGAGTGCGTGCCCGGCCAGGACCCGAAGAGCCCGGCCAGTCTGGCGGGGCTGCGCGACGGCGACAAGCTGATCGCGATCAACGGCAAGCCCGTCGCCGACTACGGCGACGTCATCGAGGGCATCCGCCCGCTGACGGCCGGCCAGGTCGCCACGATGACGGTGCTCCGTGACGGCGCCCCGGCCGAACTGAAGGTCACCCCGCTGCCGGTCGAGCGGGAGATGAGCGACGGCAGCGTGCGCCCGGTGTCCGCGATCGGCGTCGGGTTGACCCCGACGATCGCGCCCCTGGTCAAGTACGGCCCCGGCGAGGCGTTCGGGGCGAGTGCCCGCTACGCCGGCTCGCTGGTGAGCGCCACGTTCGACGCGCTCAAGGAGTTCCCGAAGCGGATCCCGGCACTGTTCTCGGCGATCGGCGGGGAGAAGCGCGACCCGAACACCCCGATCAGCGTGGTGGGCATCAGCCTGCTGGGCGGCGAGGCGGTGCAGGAGGGCGCGTGGGGCATGTTCGTCGGACTGTTCATCGCGTTCAACCTGTTCATCGGCATCTTCAACCTGCTGCCGCTGCTTCCCCTGGACGGGGGACACCTGTTCATCGCCTGGTTCGAGAGAATTCGTTCATGGGTGTACGCGCGGTTGCACAAGCCCGACCCGGGCCGGGTCGACTACTTCAAACTGATGCCCCTGACCTACACGGTCATCCTGATCTTCGGTGCGTTCACCCTGCTGACCGTCACCGCGGACCTCGTCAACCCCATCTCGATCTACAAGTGAGTGTGCTGTGACTGCGATCAACCTTGGTATGCCGGCTGCTCCCCCCGTGCCGCTCGCGCCGCGGCGCCAGAGCCGGCAGATCATGGTCGGCAGCGTGCCGGTCGGCGGCGGAGCGCCGATCAGCGTGCAGTCGATGACGACCACCCTGACCTCCGACGTCAACGCGACCCTGCAGCAGATCGCGGAGCTCACCGCGTCCGGCTGCCAGATCGTGCGGGTGGCGGTGCCGTCCCAGGACGACGTCGAGGCGCTGCCCGCGATCGCGCGCAAGTCGCCGATCCCGGTGATCGCCGACATCCACTTCCAGCCCAAGTACGTGTTCGCGGCGATCGACGCCGGGTGCGCGGCGGTGCGGGTGAACCCGGGCAACATCCGGCAGTTCGACGACAAGGTCAAGGAGATCGCCGCGGCGGCCGCGGCGGCCGGCGTGCCGATCCGCATCGGCGTGAACGCGGGCTCGCTGGACAAGCGCCTGCTGGAGAAGTACGGCAAGCCCACCGCAGAGGCGCTGGTCGAATCGGCGCTGTGGGAGTGCTCGCTGTTCGAGGAGCACGGCTTCCGTGACATCAAGATCAGCGTGAAGCACAACGACCCGGTCGTGATGATCCGGGCGTACCGGCTGCTCGCGCAGCAGTGCGACTATCCGCTGCACCTCGGGGTGACCGAGGCGGGCCCGGCTTTCCAGGGCACCGTGAAGTCGGCGGTCGCTTTCGGCGCGCTGCTGGCCGAGGGCATCGGCGACACCATCCGGGTGTCGCTGTCCGCCCCGCCGGTCGAGGAGATCAAGGTCGGCACCGCGATCCTGGAGTCGCTGAACCTCAAGGAGCGGGGCCTGGAGATCGTGTCCTGCCCGTCCTGCGGCCGCGCCCAGGTCGACGTGTACACGCTCGCCGAGCAGGTCACCGCGGCGCTGGAGGGCTTCCCGGCACCGCTGCGGGTCGCCGTCATGGGCTGCGTCGTCAACGGCCCCGGCGAGGCCCGCGAGGCCGACCTCGGCGTGGCGTCCGGCAACGGCAAGGGCCAGATCTTCGTCAAGGGCCAGGTCATCAAGACCGTCCCCGAGTCGATGATCGTCGAGACCCTGGTCGAAGAAGCCATGAAGATCGCCGCCGACATGGGCATCGACCCCCTCGGCGACGACGCCCCCACCCCCGCGGTTGTCTCCGTCCAGTGACCCCCGAACACCCGAGAAGGCCCCGTTCCTCAGGAACGGGGCCTTCTCTCGTTACCCGCCACCGGCCGTGATCGCGACGATCTTGCGCGAACTGTTGCCCTTCTGTCCGGTAGGGGCGTGTCGTCCCCACGGCTCGCGCAAGATCGTCGCGATCATGGGGCGCGGGGGTCATTCGGCGAGGATGGAGTAGAGCTTGCGTTTGGTGTCCTGGAGGGTTTCCAGGGCTTTTTGGCGCTGGGTGGGGGTGCCGGACATGGCTACCTGGCGTAGGGCGGTCATGATGGCGAAGCCCGCCTCGCGGAATTCCTGGGACTGGGCGATGTGCTCGGCGTCGAAGTCCTGCCAGGGGCGGCCGTGGCCGGACTCGCTGACCTGGGTGGCCTCGGTGCGGCCGGTCTCGGTGAGGGTGAACCGCTTGCGGCCGTGCTTACCGGGGATACCACTGGCGGGCCGCACGGATCTCATTAGGCTGTGGTCATGCTCACCCTTCCGGTGCGGCAGCTGGCCGAAGCTGACCGCGCCGCAGTGGAACGCCTGCTGGCGGCGTATCCGATCGCGGCGGCGCAGGTGGCTGAGCGGGTGGCGATACGCGGGCTGGGCTGGCGGGCCGACGGCCGGCTCTACGGTTACGGCAGCCGCCGGCACCCGGAAGCCGTGCTCTGGTCCGGCGGGCAGGTCTCCCCGGTCGGCGCCGACGCCGCCGCGGTGGCCGCGTTCGCCGAGATGGTCTCCGGGCAGCCGCGGGTGTGCGCGTCACTGGTGGGCGAGTCCGGGGCCGTGCTGGGCCTGTGGGAGCTGCTGCGGCCGGCCTGGGGCCCCGAGCGCACGGTGCGTGCCGAGCAGCCGCTGCTGGTCGTGGAGACCCCGCCCGCGGTGGCGGCCGACCCGCTGGTGCGCCAGGTCCGGCCGGACGAGGTCGACCTCGTCTTCCCGGCGTCGGTGGCGATGTACACCGAGGAGGTCGGCGTCTCGCCGCTGGGCGACGACGGGGGACGGGGTTACCGCGGGCGCGTCGCGGAGCTGGTCAAGGCGGGGCGGTCGTACGCCCGGATCGTCGACGGCACGGTGGTGTTCAAGGCCGAGCTGGCGGTGGTGACCCGGCATACCGCGCAGGTCCAAGGGGTCTGGGTGGACCCGTCGTGGCGCGGGCGCGGCTTCGCGATAGCCGGTATGGCGGCCGTGGTGCGCGACGCGCTGCGCCGGGTCGCGCCGACCGTGAGCCTGTACGTCAACGACTTCAACACCCCGGCCCGCCGGGTGTACCAGCGGCTGGGCTTCCGGCAGGTGGGCGCGTTCGCGACCGTCCTGTTCTGACGGTCCCGCCGGACGGCGCGCCACGCCGAAGCCACGACCATTTTCGTGACTTTGAGCACCTAGCTAACTACGTTAAGTAACGATAGTGGCTGACCAGATGTGACGGCCGGCGAGGTGACTACCCCTATGGGGCGGATCGTTAAACAGCTCTCTGACACCACCACCAAGTACTACTGGTATCCCGGAGAGAAGCAGGAGTGGATCCGCGCCGTGGTCGCCGTCGGCACCGGCGGCGCGTCCGCCGCGTTGCTGATGATGCTGACCCGCAACACCCTCGCCGCCGTGGTGACCGGCTGTGCGGTCACCCTCGCCGTGTCGGGGTTCAACTTCGGACGCCGGGACGCGAAGGCGCTGTCCGGCTTCCCCAACCTCAGCGACAAGGCCGCCCGCCGCGCCGCGATCTCCCACTCCGGCCGTGCCGCCTGGCGGGCGAGCGCGCACGGGGTCGGCGGCGCGGTGGCCGCGATCGTCGTGCTCAACCTGGCCCACCACGGCTGGGTCGCCGACTGGCTGCTGCCCGTGGTGCCGGCCGTGGTCGGCGCGCTGGCCCACCAGACCGGCATGATCTGGGAACAGCTGGCCAGCACCGTCGCCGCCCCCGGCCCCGCCGCCGCCCCGGCCGCCAAACCCTCCACCGAGTGACCCGGACCGATCTCCGTCCGGCTGGCTGGCTGCAGTTTCGGGGAAACTGCGGCAATGGAGCCGCCGATTCCGGCTGTTTCCCTGAAACTGCAGCCCGAGCGGGGTACGTCAGCGGCGCAGCGTGTCGAGGGCGCGGGAGGTGGTCCAGTCGCGGTTGGCGGCGGGGGCGCCGAAGCGCTCGGGAAGCAGGGCGTCGAGCTCCCAGCTCGGGGTGCCCGACGTGATCCACTCGGCGAGGTGTCGGCCGATGCCGCCGGACAGACCCATGCCGTGCAGGCCGAACCCGGCCGCGATCCACAGGCCGGGCAGGGCGGAGCGGCCCGCCAGCGGGGCGCCGTCGGGGGTGAACGCCTCCACCCCGTGCATGATCTTCGCGAGCTTGGTGCGGCGCAGTTCCGGCATACGGTCACCGGCCAGCTGCCACAGCGGGGCGAAGGCCTCCTCGTCGGGCGCGGCCAGCTCGCGGGCCTTGGCCAGGGGTTCGGCGTCGCCGGCCGGCCAGGCGGGCACCGGGTCGGGCCGGCTGCCGCCGACGATGACGCAGCCGTTGGCGGCCCGCAGGTAGAGCGACTGCTCAGGGATGCGGCAGGTCGGAGTCGTGTCCGGGTCCAGCGCGGGGTGCAGCACCTCGCTCACGCCGTACTGGTGCAGGATCGGCACGACCGGGACGACGACGCCGGCCATCGCCCCGACGGCGCCCGCCGCCGCGCCGGCCGCGTTGATCACGAGCGGGGTCTCGATGACGCCGTCGCTGGTGTGCACGGCGCGGACCTGCCCGCCGGTGGTGTCGATGGCGGTCACCCGGACTCCGGTGCGGATGCTCACCCCGTGCGAGACGGCTCCCGCGACCAGCGCGTTCACGAAGTCCTTCGGCCGTACGAAACCCTCGCCGGGCAGCCAGGCCGCGGCCTGCACGTCGGACAGGTCGAGCCGGGGGACCCGGTTCATGGTCGCCGACGCGCCGTGCAGTTCGAGGGGCACGCCCAGCTCATCGGCGCGGTGGGCCAGCCGGCGCAGCTCGTCGACGTGGGTGTGGCTGAGGGCGAGCCGCAGCCCGCCGACCGGGCGCCAGCCGGAGTCGTGTCCCGTCTCGGCGCGCAGCATGGCCGCCAGCGCGGGCAGGTATCCGGCCAGCCGGGCGTGCCAGCCGGGGCCGTCCGGGCCGCGCATGGAGGTCACGAACCCGGCGGTGTGCCAGGTGCTGCCCTCGGTGAGCTCGTGCTGCTCCAGCAGCACGGTGTCGCGCCACCCGGCCCGGCCGAGGTGGTAGGCCAGGGAGCAGCCGACCACGCCGCCCCCGATGATCACCGCCCGTGCACTCGCTCCCATCTGGTCAGTCGTACCCGCTACGACCCCCGAACGGAAGCCCTCCGTCACAACTTTGCGCCCCCGCAGGCCCTCACTCGCCGCAACTCTTGAAGACTCGCGGCCTGAACCGGCGGCGCGAGCGGCAAGTCTTCAAGAGTTGCGGCGGGGGGTGGGGCGGCGCGCGGCGGCGGGTTCGCCACGATCAGCGATGTATTCGGGTTTGTTGACGTGGGTGGGTGGGGGCGGTAGACCTTGTGGGCATGTGGTCGGTGGAGCGCCTGCGCGCGATGGTGGAGGCGGGCGACATCGACACGGTGTTGCTGGCCATGACGGACATGCAGGGCCGCCTGCAGGGCAAGCGGCTGCACGCGGCGTACTTCCTGGACGAGGTGGTGGGGCACGGCAGCGAGGCGTGCAACTACCTGCTGGCGGTGGACGTGGAGATGACCCCGGTGGACGGGTACGCCGTCTCCGGCTGGTCGCAGGGCTACGGCGACTTCGTGCTCCGGCCCGATCTGGACACGCTGCGCCCGATCCCGTGGCTGCCCGGCACGGTGCTGGTGATGTCCGATGTGCTGTGGCACGACGGCTCCCCGGTGGTGCAGTCGCCGCGGCAGATCCTGCGCCGGCAGCTGGAGCGCCTGGCCGAGCGCGGCCTGACCGCGTACATCGGCACGGAGCTGGAGTTCGTGGTCTACGCCGACACTTACGAGCAGGCGGCGGCCAAGCGATACCAGGGGCTGACCCCGGCCAACGGCTACAACGTGGACTACTCGCTGCTCGGCACGTCCCGGGTGGAGCCGCTGCTGCGGGCGATCCGGCTGGGCATGGCCGGGGCGGGGCTGGCCCCGGAGAGCGCCAAGGGCGAGTGCAACCTCGGCCAGCACGAGATCGCCTTCCGGTACGCCGAGGCGCTGAAGACGGCCGACCAGCACTCCATCTACAAGCACGGGGCCAAGGAGATCGCCGCCGAGCAGGGTATGTCGCTGACCTTCATGGCCAAGCCGAACCAGCGCGAGGGCAACTCGTGCCACATCCACTTCTCGCTGCGTGACGAGGAGGGGCGGCCGGTGATGGCCGAGCACGACCGGTTGAGCCCGCTCGGCGAGCAGGTGCTGGCCGGGCTGCTGGCGACCACGGCCGAGATGAGCGTGCTGTACGCGCCGAACATCAACTCGTACAAGCGGTACCAGGCGGGCTCGTTCGCGCCGACGGCGCTGCGCTGGGGGCGCGACAACCGCACCTGCGCGCTGCGCCTGGTCGGCCACGAGCACTCGCTGCGGGTGGAGCACCGCTCCCCGGGCGGCGACGTCAACCCGTACCTGGCGATCGCGGCGCTGGTCGCCGGGGCGCTGCACGGCATGGACAACGAGCTGCCGCTGGAACCGGTGTTCACCGGCAACGCCTACGAGGACCCGGCGGCCGCCCGGATGCCCGCCACGCTGCGCGACGCGCTGCTGCGCTGGGAGTCGAGCGCGGTGGCCCGGGAGGCGTTCGGCGACGCCGTGGTGGAGCACTACGGGCACGCCGCGCAGGTGGAGCTGGCCGCGTACGACGCCGCGGTGACGGACTGGGAACTGGTGCGGGGGTTCGAACGGCTGTGAAGATCATCAACCCGGTCACCGAGGAGCTGATCACCTCGGTGGAGCCGGTCGACGCGGCCGGGGTGGACACGGCCGTACGGGCCGCCGCCAAGGCGTTCGAGAGCTGGCGCGACGTGTCCCCGGGCGACCGGGCCAGGCTGCTGCGCCGCTTCGCGGCCGTGGTCGACGCGCACGTCGAGGAGCTGGCGCTGCTGGAGGTGCGCAACGCCGGGCACACGATCGGCAACGCGCGCTGGGAGGCGGGCAACGTCCGGGACCTGCTCGACTACTACTCCGGCGCGCCGGAGCGGCTGTGCGGGCGGCAGATCCCCGTCGCGGGCGGCGTGGACGTGACGTTCCACGAGCCGCTCGGCGTGGTCGGCGTGATCGTGCCGTGGAACTTCCCGATGCCGATCGCCGCGTGGGGCTTCGCCCCGGCGCTGGCCGCGGGCAACACGGTCATCCTGAAACCGGCCGAGACGACGCCGCTGACCGCGCTGCGGCTGGCCGAGCTGGCCCTCGAAGCGGGCCTGCCCGAAGGCGTGCTGACCGTGCTGCCGGGCCACGGCGAGGTCACCGGGCAGGCGCTGGTGACCCATCCGGGCGTACGCAAGATCTGCTTCACCGGGTCCGCCGAGGTGGGCCGCCAGATCATGGCCGCCTGCGCGGCCGACCTGACCCGGCTGACCCTGGAACTGGGCGGCAAGAACTCCACCCTGCTGTTCGCCGACGCCGACCTGGAGCGGGCCGCCGCCGCGCTGCCCGGGGCCGTCTTCGACAACGCCGGACAGGACTGCTGCGCCCGTTCCCGCCTGCTCGTCCAGCGCGCGGTGTACGACGAGTTCCTGGCCCTGCTGGAGCCCCACGTCTCGGCCTGGCGCTGCGGCGACCCGATGGACCCGGCCACCGGCATGGGCCCGCTGATCACCGCTGAGCAGCGCACCCGGGTCGCGGGTTACGCGGCGGGCGCGGACGTGCTGATGCGCGGCGACGCGCCCACCGGGCCCGGCTACTGGCACCCGGCGACGGTACTGGCCGCTCGTGACCCCGGCGAGCGGCACTGGCGCGAGGAGGTGTTCGGGCCGGTGCTGTCCGTGCTGCCGTTCGACGACGAGGACGAGGCGGTGTGGCTGGCCAACGACACCGAGTACGGCCTGTCCGGTTCGATCTGGACCCGCGACGTGGGCCGCGCGCTACGGCTGGCCCGCAGGGTCGAGGCGGGCGTGCTCAGCGTCAACTCGCACTCCTCGGTGCGCTACTGGACCCCGTTCGGCGGAGCCAAGCAGTCCGGCCTGGGCCGCGAGCTGGGTCCGGACGCCCCGCTGGCGTTCACCGAGACCAAGAACGTCTTCATCTCCACCGAGTGAAACACCAGCGGTGTCCCGCCCGCGTCCCGCACGCTGTAAGCACGGGTCGTGGTCGCCACCGGTCACGCGACAGCGAAGGGCAGGCAGAGGCAGGGCATGGGGCGGTTGCAGGACCGGGTGGCGGTCATCAGCGGAGCGGCCAGCGGCATCGGCGCGGCCACGGCGCGGCGGTTCGCGTCGGAGGGCGCGTACGTCGTCGCCGTCGACCTCGCCGAGCAGGCGGGCAAGAAGATCGCCGAGGAGGTCGGCGGCGAGTTCGTGATGTGCGACGTCTCCGACGAGGCGCAGGTGCGTGAGCTGTTCGACGGCGTCGCGGCGCGGCGCGGGCGCGTGGACATCGCGTTCAACAACGCGGGGATCTCCCCGCCCGACGACGACTCGATCCTCGACACCGGGCTCGACGCCTGGGAGCGGGTGCTGCGGGTCAACACCACCAGCGTCTACCTGTGCTGCAAGTACGCCCTGCCGCACATGCTCGCCGCGGGCAAGGGCTCGATCATCAACACGGCCAGCTTCGTCGCCCTGATGGGTGCGGCCACCAGTCAGATCGCTTACACCGCCAGCAAGGGCGGCGTGCTCGCGATGAGCCGCGAGCTGGGCGTGCAGTTCGCCCGCCAGGGGGTACGCGTCAATGCGCTGTGCCCGGGCCCGGTCGCCACCCCGCTGCTGATGGAGCTGTTCGCGAAGGATCCGGAGCGGGCGGCTCGCCGACTCGTCCATGTGCCGATGGGCCGGTTCGCCGAGCCCGAAGAAATCGCCGCGGCGGTAGCGTTTCTCGCCAGTGACGACTCCTCATTCATCACCGCCTCCCAGTTCGTCGTCGACGGGGGCATTACCGGGGCCTATGTGACGCCGTTGTGAGCGATGTGACCAGACCGTTGATCGGTATCACCACCTATGTGGAAACGACCCGATTCCTCGTGCACGACACCCGCGCCGCGGTGGTGCCCTGGGCCTATACGGAGCAGGTGGCCAAGGCGGGCGGCCGGCCGGTGCTCGTGCCGCCGATGCCCGACGGCGGCGTCGAGGTCCTCGAAGGCCTCGACGGGCTGATCGTCGCGGGCGGCGCCGACGTGGAGCCGGCCCGCTACGGCGAGGCCCCGCACCCGAAGGTGTACACCAGCCCGCTGCGCGACGCGGGCGAGCTGCCGCTGGTGCGCATCGCGCTGAAGACCGGCGTGCCGCTGCTCGGCGTCTGCCGCGGCATGCAGGTGATGGCGGTGGCCTCCGGCGGGCGGCTGCACCAGCACCTGCCCGACGTGGCCGGTGTCGGCGAGCACTCCACCCACGGCCCGATCAAGGTGTACGCCGAGCACCCGGTGCGCTTCGCCACCAGCTCCCGCCTGCGGGAGCTGTACGGGGCGGAGGCGGTCGTGAACTCGTACCACCATCAGGCGGTCAAGGATCCGGGGCGGCTGGTGCCTACGGGCTGGTGCAGCACCGACGACGTGATCGAGGCGGTGGAGCATCCGGATCATCCGTTCGCGGTCGGTGTGCAGTGGCACCCGGAGGACATGGCCGGCAACGCCCTGTTCCAGGCTCTGGTGAACGCGGCCACTCAGGTCCGCCACGCCCGCGCCTCCCGCGCCGAGTTCTTCGCGACCGTCTGACGCGGCCCGTTTTCAATAGACGGTGGCCTATTACATCGACTCCGATCTCCCCTGAGCCGATGTAATAGGCCACCGTCTATGTAGGGCGGGGTGGTGGGAGTCTCGTCAGGTGGCCGGGGGGCGGCGAGGGGGCGCGGGGCGGGGTAGCGTCGCGGGCATGGGCAAGGTGTACGAGAAGATCGACGACCGGATCCGCGACTTCCTGATGGCGCAGCGGGTCTTCTTCGTGGCCACCGCGCCGTCCGACCCGGACGGCCACGTCAACCTCTCGCCCAAGGGCCTGACCGACTCCTTCGCGGTGCTCAGCCCGCATAAGGTGGCGTACTACGAGTACGGCGGCTCGGGCATCGAGACCATGGCACACCTGCGCGACAACAACCGCATCGTGCTGATGGTGTGCGCGTTCGACGGCCCGCCCAAGATCTACCGCCTGCACGGGCACGGTGAGTCGGTGCTCGCCGATGACCCGCGGGCCGTCGAGCTGATCAAGCACTTCCCGGCCCCGCCGCACGTCGGCCTGCGCAGCATCGTCGTGATCGACGTCACCCGCGTGTCCGACTCCTGCGGCTACGGCGTGCCGCTGATGTCCTACGAGGGCGACCGCGACCTGCTCGTCCAGTTCTGGGACCACAAGACGCCCGAACAGCGTGAGCACTACCGGGCCACCCGCAACGCGCACAGCATCGACGGAGCCCCGGTCTTCGCCGAGCGCTAGAGTTCAGGGCATGAACGGCCGTGCGACGCTGACCCCAGGCAAGCTCTCCCCGTGGCGGGAGGTGCCCGCCCACATCCCCCGTCCCGAGTACGTCGGCCGCAAGCAGCCGAAGCGCTGGGACGGGCCGCTGACCCAGGACGCCGAGTCCATCGAGAAGATGCGGGTCGCGGGGCGGATCGCGGCGCAGGCCGTGCAGCTCGCCGGGGAGCACTGCAAGCCGGGTGTCACCACCGACGAGCTCGACCGGCTGGTGCACGAGTTCCTGCTCGACCACGACGCGTACCCGTCGACCCTGGGCTACAAGGGCTTCCCCAAGTCCTGCTGCACCAGCCTCAACGAGGTCATCTGCCACGGCATCCCGGACTCGACCGTGATCGAGGACGGCGACATCATCAACGTCGACGTGACGGCGTTCAAGGACGGGGTGCACGGCGACACCGACGCGACGTTCTGCGTCGGTGACGTCGCCGAGGAGGCCCGGCTGCTGGTCGAGCGCACCCACGAGGCCATGATGCGGGGCATCAAGGCGGTCGCGCCGGGCCGCCCGATCAACGTGATCGGGCGGGTCATCGAGTCGTACGCCAAGCGCTTCGGCTACGGCGTGGTGCGCGACTTCGGTGGGCACGGCATCGGCCAGTCCTTCCACAGCGGACTGTTCGTGCCGCACTACGACAACCCCAACGCCGACACCATCATGGTGCCGGGCATGACGTTCACCATCGAGCCCATGATCACGCTCGGCTCCATCGCGTACGAGACCTGGCGCGACTCCTGGACGGTGGTCACCAAGGACCGCCGCTGGACCGCCCAGTTCGAGCACACGCTGGTGGTCACCGAGTCCGGCGCGGACATCCTGACGCTGCCGTGAACCCCGACAAGCCCGATCCTGCCGTGGCCGCCGAAACCGGCGCGCGCCAGGTCGGGCCCGTGCCGCCGGACGATCGTCCCCGCTTCGCACCCGGGCAGGAGGAGACCGACACGCGCTCCGCGCCCGGGCCGGGTGACGGCGTCGCGCATCCCGGGGCGGTGCCGGCCGACGGTGGTCGGCGCCCGGCCGGGGCCATGGCACCGATCGACCACGAGCATGCGGACGTCTCCGGCGGCTGGCTGCGCGCGGCGACGTTCGGTGCGATGGACGGGCTGGTCACCAACATCGGTCTGATCGCGGGTGTGGGCGGCGCCGGGGTGAGCGCCCACACGGTCGTGCTCACCGGCGTGGCCGGCCTGGTCGCCGGGGCGATCTCGATGGGGCTGGGCGAGTACGCCAGCGTGCGCACCGCCAACGAGCAGATCGAGGCCGAAGTCGCCAAGGAGCGCCGGGAGCTGCGGCACAACCCCGCCGCGGAGGCAGCCGAGCTGGCGCAGCGCTGGATCGACCGGGGCATCTCGCCCGAGCTGGCCCGGCAGCTCGCCGAGGACCTGCGTACCCAGCCGGACGAGGCGCTGCGCATGCACGTGCGCGAGGAGCTGGGCATCGACCCGGACAGCAAACCGAGCCCGTGGACGGCAGCGATCTCGTCGTTCGTCTGCTTCTCGGTCGGCGCGCTGATCCCGCTGCTCAGCTACCTGTTCGGCAGCGAGTCCCTGTGGCTGGCGCTGAGCATCGGCGGCCTGGGCCTCTTCGTCGTGGGCGCCCTGACCGCCCGCTTCACCCGCCGCCGCTGGTGGGCCGCCGGCCTGCGCCAGCTCCTGCTCGGCGCGGCGGCCGCCGGTGCCACCTACCTCATCGGCGCCGCCATCGGCGTCAACACCGCCTGAGAAAGCAAGGGCACCTTCCCATCGCTATGCGTGGAGGAAGGTGCCCTTGTTGACGCTCCTGAGGCCCTGAGCTGGGCGGCAGCGGGTCAGCGGGGGACGAGGCTGAAGATCCGGATCACGCGGTTCGAGGCGCGCTCCTGGTAGGTCTGGTAGGCGGGCCATACCGTCAGCAGCAGTTGCCACAGGCGGTCGCGCTCGGCTCCGTCGGCGAGCACGCCGCGCACCGGGAGCTCGCGGCCGTCGAGGGTGACCACCGCGTCCGGCGTGGCGAGCAGGTTCACCGACCAGGCCGGGTGGCCCTGCTGGCCCCAGTTCGAGCCGGTCACGACGAAGTTCTCGCCGTCGCGCACGTACAGCAGCGGTTGCGTGCGCGGCTGGCCGGACTTGCGGCCGGTGGTGGTGAGAATGAGCGTGGGCAGCAGGCCCAGCGCCACGACCCGTCCCTTGGTCAGCTTGGCGACCGCGCGGTCGGCCGGGACGAGGAACCTGCCCATGCGGGCGAACCAACGGCGATGGCCCAGGTAACGGGCGAGGCGGGGCAGCATCGGCACAGTGTGCCGCAACCACCCGGCCTACGAAAGACCACAACCCCGACCCACTCCACCCCGACCTCTCCGCCGACCCGGGCGGGTCCGTGCCCCCGCCGACCCGGGCGGGTCCGTGCCCCCGCCGACCCGGGCGGGTCCGTGCCCCCGCCGACCCGGGCGGGTCCGTGCCCCCGCCGACCCGGGCGGGTCCGTGCCTCGCCGCGCAGTTTCGGGGAAAGTGCAGGAACGGCCGGGGCCGAAGGCAGTTTCCCCGAAACAGCAACGTCGGCGCGACCGGCCGCAGGTCCCGGCGTCGGCCGGCGCCCCCCGACGTCCGCATCAGCCCAGGTCACGGCCGAATGATGTTAGGAAGGGCACCTTCCTCTACGCATAGCGATGGGAAGGTGCCCTTCCTTTCCTACAGGCGGCGTTCGATGGGGAGGCGGGAACGGGTGAGGAGGCCTGCGCCGGTCATCGCGATCAGGGGGACGGCCAGCACGATGGCGATGGTCTCCCAGGGCAGGAACAGGCGCATCGGGGCGTCGCCGAACCGGATGTGGTCACCGCCCGCGTTGAGCGCGGCGATCAGCACGGCCGTGGTGCCCAGGCCTGCGAGCACCCCGAGCACGGCGCCCAATCCGGAGATCACCCCGGACTGGCTCAGCGACAGCAGACGGCGCACCCTGGGGCTGGCCCCGACAGCGCCGAGGGTGGCCAGGTCGGCACGGCCGTCCGCGACGGCCAGGCCGGTGGCGATGCCTGCGGCGGCCAGCGCGACGAGCGCCGCGACCAGGCCGAGGATCCAGACGATCGGGTCCGCGATGTACTGTGCCCCGAGCTCGACCTCCACGCGGAGGTTCCCGGCCACGGCGTGCACGGCTCCGTTGAGCCGCTCGGTCTCCTCGGTGGTGGCGACGTGCTCGACGGCGGCGATCACCAGGTCGCGGCGCACGCCCAGCCCGAGCCGCTGGATCAGGGCGGGTGTGGCCACGGCGAACGCGGCGGTCTGCGTGCCGCTCGGCAGTGCCACGGCAGGCACCGTCACCGGCGGCCGGTCGGCCGGATCCTGCTGCGCCCGCTTCGCGGTCGGCTGTTGCCATTCGGTCACGATGACCGACACCGTGCCGCCGCTGACATAGCGGGGATCGGCGACCACCAGGCCGCCCGCCGCCAACGTCTGCCGGGCCTGGGCCAGGTCGGCCGCGGGCGCGCTGCTGATCGCCTCCAGAGCCGCCGCATCGTCCACGATGGCGAACTGGATCGAGCCGATGCCCCGCTCCCACCTGCAGCGCGCGTCCTCGATCGCGGCCTGGTCCCGCTGTTCTTTGCCGGGGCCAGAGTAGTCCCAGGCGGGACAGCGCGCAGCGGGCGGCATGTCGAGGCGGAGCGTGCAGCCGCGCCCCTCGGCCGGTTCCGCGCAGACGGGAGACTGCAGCACGTACGCCCGCGCGCCGGGCAGCACCTGGCGCACCGCCTCCTGCACCCGGGCCACGTCCGGCGGCGGAGCGGTGTCCGGAGCGTCCTGTCGCACCAGTACGTTGCCGACCGGCATCCTCGGTTCGTAGCTGTCGAACCGCTGCTGCGCGTCGCTGCCGAGGAACGCCCCGACGGCGACCGCTCCGGCGACCGCGGCCATCACGGCGGAGATCGCGGGCGCGGCCGAGCCGCGGTTGCGGGCGGTGTCGCGCAGCGCGATCCGCGGCGCGAGCGGCAGCCACCGTCCGGTGCGGGCGATGAGCCCGACCAGTGACGGAGTGAGCAGCACCAGACCGAGCTCGCCGAGCACCAGGCCAGCCATGATGGCGGTGGTCCCGCCGACCCCGGCACCGGCGAAGGCGATCACCGCGCCGCCCGCCGCGAGCACCGTGCCGAGGGTGATCCAGCGTTTGCGGGACCGGGTGACGCCCCGGCGGCCCGCGAGCACGGTGACCACGCTCTGCCGCGCGGCGGTGAACGCGGGCACCATGGCGGCCGCCAGGCCCGCGCCGACCGCGAGCAGCACGACGCCGAGCTGGGCGGCGGGGAAGATCCGCAGGCCTCCGGCCCGGGCGTGGACCAGGTACTGCTCGAACAGCGGCAGGGTGAGCACGGCCACGGTGACGCCGAGCGCGACGGCGGCGATCGCCGCGCCGAGGCCCAGCACCACGCCGTCGGCCAGCACGATGCGCCGCAGGTGGGCGGGGGTCCCGCCGGCGGCGGCGACCAGCGCGAGGTCGCGGCTGCGCCGCCGCGCTCCGACGGCGAACGCCGGACCGGCCAGCAGCACGACCTCCAGCATGATCAGTACGACCATGATCGCGCCGATGGCGACCTCCTCGACCTGGTGACGGTCCATGGAGTCGTCCTCGGGGACGGCCGGCGGATCGAGGGCAACCGCCCGGCTCCGGACGACGAGGCCGTGCTCGTTGAGCTTCTGTACGTCGGCCCACAGCACCGGGGACGGGGTGTCGACCAGCCAGTCGACCGGCGGCGGGAGGACGTCCGGCCGGAAGACGACGGTCTCGTGCAGCGAGCCCGGGAACTCGACGACGGCCGTGACGGTGTACGTGTACTCGGGGTTCGCCGTGCGGATCTTCCCGCCGACGCCCACCCCCAGCCGGTCGGCCAGCCCTTCGTTGAGCGCGACCTCGTCGGCACGGGCGGGCGCTACGCCCGACAGCAGCTCCACGAAACCGCTCAGCCGCTTGTCGGCCAGATCGACCCCGCGGGCGCTGACACCGCCGATGCCGTCCGGGGTGAACACGTCGACGCCGCCCTCGGCGACCTGGCTGACCGTCGACCCGGTGGGCAGCACCGCCAGCAGCTCGGCCGCGGTCGGCGGCGACTGGCGCATGCCGCTGTTGGTGGCGTAGCCGTCGCCCAAGGGGGGCTGGGTGACCGGTCCGTCGGCGACCCATTCGACCTGTGCGTCGTGCTGCCCGATCTGGCGGGTCAGCTCCTCGACGGGCGTGAGCCGGTGCATGTCGTAGGTGGCTGCGACGAACGACATCATCGCGACCGGCAATCCGATCATGGCGATGACCAGGACGGAGCGGCCACGGAAGCGCAGCGCCTCCCGGCGCGACATGCGCAGCGCGGGAGCCCAGGCCCGCAGCCACCTCATGACGCGGTCTCCAGCAGCTGCTCGGGCTGGGTCAGCGGGCCGGACGCGTCGACGATCCGGCCGTCGCGCAGGAAGACGACCCGGTCGGCCCAGGCGGCGTGCCGGGCCTCGTGGGTCACCAGCACCGCGGCCGCTCCGGCGTCGACCCGGGCGCGCAGCAGGCGCAGCACCGCCTCACCGGTCACCGAGTCCAGGGCGCCGGTCGGCTCGTCGGCGAGCACCAGGCGGCGCTGCCCGACCAGGGCGCGGGCGATGGCGACGCGCTGCTGCTGGCCGCCGGACATGTCGTCGGGGAAGCGGTCGGCGTACCCGTCGAGTTCCACCTCGGCCAGCGCGGCCTCAACCAGCGGGCGGGCCTTGCGGGCGGCGACGCCCTCCAGCTCCAGGGGCAGTGCCACGTTCTCTGCGGCGGTGAGGCTCGGCAGCAGGTTGAGGGCCTGGAACACGTATCCGATGCTGCGGCGGCGCAGCCCGGCCAGCTCCCGGCGGCGCAGCGTGGACAGGGCGACGCCCTCGACCAGCACCTCGCCCGCGTCCGGCGCGTCGAGCCCGCCGGCGAGGTTCAGCAGCGTCGACTTGCCGGAGCCGGACGGGCCCATCACAGCCACCAGCTCCCCGGCGAGCACGTCGAGGGTGACCCCGGCCAGGGCGTGCACGGCGGCCTCGCCGGTGCCGTGGGTGCGGTGCACGTGACGCAGTTGCAGGACGGCGCTCATCGCCGGGCCTCCCGTGGGGTTTCGTCGTGCGACGGCAGCGGGGCGGCGGCGGGTCTCTCGTAGCGCACCAGGGCCGTCTCGCAGTGGTCGAGCCAGCGCAGCTCGGCCTCGGACTGGAAGATCATCGCCTCGAGCACGAGCCGCCAGGGCAGCCCGGCGTCGGTGCGTTTGAGCCGCGTGTACTCCTGCAGCGCGCGCATGGTCGCGCTGCGCTGGGTCTGCACCACCGCCTGCACGTCGATGCCGGGCGTGGTGATGGCGAGCGCGAGCTTGATGGCCAGCTCGTCGCGCGGCCGGTCGGCGCGGGCGATCGGGGTGGCGAACCAGAGCGTGAGCTCGGTCCGTCCCTCCTCGGTGATCTCGTAGGGGCGCTGCCCCCCGTCGTTCTCCGGCAGCGCACGCACGAGGCCGTCGCGTTCGAGGCGGTTGAGGGTGGTGTAGACCTGGCCGATGTTGAGCGGCCAGGTGGAGCCGGTCGAGTCCTCGAACTCGGCCCGCAACTGGTAGCCGTAGCGAGGACCGCGTTCGAGCAGGGCGAGCAAACCATGCCGGATGGACATAGCTACTGAGTATGCATACTCGGTATGCGGAAGACAAGGCGTCCGGCGGACCGGAGGGAAAGCCCTGCTACTGGGTCTTGCGGCCGGGATACGGCACGGTGGCGGGGGAGACCGCGCCGAGCCGGCGCCAGCGGGTGCCGCGTACCGCGGCGTCGGTGTAGGCGACCAGGACCTGGCGGCGCACCTCCCCCTCGGCGTCGGCCAGCGCGGCGCGCCAGGTCGCCGCCACCCCGTCCTCGACGTAGGCCGCGAGCTTCAGCGCCGTGGCCGGGTCGGTCAGCGGGAACGGCAGCGCGTAACCGGCCTGGGCCACCGGCGCGGCCACCTTCAGTTCGGCGAGCTGCACCAGCAGCGCGTCGCGCCGGGTCCGGTGCATCTCCTCGCCGGCCCGGGCCTCCTTCTGCATGGCCTTGGCGAGCAGCACGCCGAACCGGGCGTACGCGAAGATCGCGCTGTGCTCCGCGTTCAGCGCGGCCTGCAGCCGCTCTGCCAGCTTCTCGCTCACGCCTGCTCCTCGCTGCGCTCGTCGGCGGCCCGCGTCCGCGCCCGTCTGATGAGTTCGCCGCGCCCGCCGGTGACATCGGTCGACGACGTGATCCGCTCGCTCATACCAGCACCTCCACGTGGGTGGCGCGGGCGGCGGCGATCTCGCCGACGAGCACGGCGCGAGCCACGGTGGTGGCCACGCAGGCCTCGACGGCCTGCTTGGCGGCGGACACCTCGGCGGTACGCAGGCTCTTGAGGATCGTCTTGCGGTCGCCGGTGACCGGCGCGGCGCTGGGCGCGCTGAAGGCGCTCGGCGACGGTCGCGGGCTCATGATCGCATCCAGCGCGGCGGCGTGCACGCGGTGCGTCTCGCGCAGCGGGGTGAGCAGCGCGGTGAGGCTGGCGTCGGCCGCCAGCGCGGCGTCGTACGTCGCCACCAGCGCGTGGGTGCCGGCCAGCAGGCCCATCAGCGCGTCCGGCGGCGGCGGCGCGTCCGGAGTGGGGTCGAGCAGGTCGCAACCCGTCAGTGTGGTCGCGGCCACGGCGGCCGTCGCCGTCACCGCGCCGGCCCGCAGCAGCTGCCGTCGATTCGGCCGGGAGCCCCCCGACCAGCTATGATCATTTCCCCGCGTACGCACCGCGCCAGTCTTCCTTAAGCCAGCCGCTGCTGCCACTCCGCCACCAGCGAAGCCTCGACCGCAGCGCGCCGCTGGTCGTTGCCGCGTGCTCGCGGGTTACGCTCTGCGCAGTCGATGAATCACCGAGAGGGGTGCCCCAGATGGCTCAGCGTGGCCGTGCCTCAGGACGTCAGGCGGGCCGGACGCCCGCCCGGGCGGCGGCACCGGCTCCGGCCAGGACCTCTCCGACCGAACTGGCGGCGCGCCGCGCCCGGTTGCAGGCCGTGATCGATCCTGTGGTGGCCGAGACCGGCTACGACCTGGAGGAGCTGTCGGTCAAGCAGGTGGGCCGCCGGCACCTCGTTCGAGTGATCATCGACGGCGACGGCGGGGTCGGGCTCGACGCCATCGCCGAGGTCTCCCGCGCCGTGTCACGAGCGCTGGACGAGGCCGAGGAGTCCGGCACAGATCTGATCATGGGCGAGTACCAGTTGGAGGTCTCCTCGCCCGGGGTGGACCGGCCGCTGACCCTGCCGCGCCACTGGGTCCGCAATGCGGGCCGGCTGGTGAAGGTGAAGGCGGGGGAGAAGACGCTGACCGGCCGCGTGCTCGCCGCCGATGCCGACGGGATCACCCTCGACGTGGACGGCAAGGAGCACGCGCTCGGCTACGACGCGCTGGGCCCCGGACACGTCCAGGTCGAGTTCAAACGCATGAATGAGATCTCCGATGAGGAGCTCGCGGAGTTCGACGACGACTCGTCCGACGACGAGGACCTCGGTGACGACGAACTGGACGACGAGCGGGACGATGAAGGAGAAGAGCGGTGAACATCGATCTTGCGGCGCTTCGTGCGCTGGCACGCGACAAGGAGATCTCCGAGGAGACCATCCTGCAGGCAATCGAGTCTGCGCTGCTCACCGCATACCGGCACACCGAGGGCGCGCAGTCGCACGCGCGCGTGGAGATCAACCGTCAGTCCGGCGCGGCCGTGGTGTACGCGCAGGAGTACGGCGGCGAGAACGAGCTGCTGCGGGAGTGGGACGACACCCCGCACGACTTCGGCCGGATCGCGGCGATGACGGCCAAGCAGGTCATCCTGCAGCGCCTGCGCGAGGCGACCGACGAGGTGCACTTCGGTGAGTACGTCAACCGCGACGGTGACCTGGTCACCGGCGTGATCCAGGCGCACGAGAGCCGCACCGAGAAGGGCATCGTCTCGGTCGACCTGGGCAAGGTCGAGGCCGTGCTGCCGCAGTCGGAGCAGGTGCCCGGCGAGACGTACCCGCACGGCCAGCGCATCCGCTGCGTGGTGGTGCACGTCGCCAAGAGCTTCCGCGGCCCGCAGGTGACCCTTTCGCGCTCGCACCCGGCCCTGGTGAAGAAGCTGTTCGCGCTGGAGGTCCCGGAGATCGCCGACGGCACCGTCGAGATCGCCGCGATCGCGCGCGAGGCCGGCCATCGCACGAAGATCGCGGTGCGGTCCAACGTGCAGGGGGTCAACCCGAAGGGCGCCTGCATCGGCCCGATGGGCCAGCGGGTGCGCGCGGTCATGAGCGAACTGCACGGCGAGAAGATCGACATCATCGACTGGTCGGACGACCCGGCGGAGTTCGTGGGCAACGCGCTCTCCCCGGCGAAGGCGCTGAAGGTCGAAGTGGTGGATCTCGCAACCCGTGCGGCGCGCGTCACCGTGCCTGACTATCAGCTCTCCCTGGCCATCGGGCGGGAAGGGCAGAATGCCAGGTTGGCTGCCCGTCTGACCGGTTGGCGGATCGACATCCGCTCCGATGCGGCCGACTCCGGGGCTGCGCAACCGCGTGGACCGCGCTCCGCGGCTGATCACGAGACGGAGCCGGGCGGCACCCCCGTCTCCGCGTAGGGGTAGACTCATCAGGTGGTACGACGCTCGCGGCCCGCACCGCTTGTGGCGGCCTCATCAGTCACGCCTGTGCCGCCTCCGGTGCGCACGTGCGTCGGATGCAGGCAGCGGGCGTCCGCTACCGAACTGCTCCGCGTCGTGGCGGTGGCGTCGGGAGCTGACCAGTTCAGTCTCCGACCCGACCCGCGACGCAGATTGACCGGCCGGGGTGCCCACGTGCACCCGACAGCGGCCTGTCTCGAGCTGGCGCTGCGGCGTCGTGCCTTCGGGCGCGCGCTGCGGATCACCGGGGTCATCGACACCGGTGAGCTGGCCGAGGCGATCCACGGACCGTGACGGCCCGAGGGTCACGAACCGATCCGAAGGATCACCGTCAGACCAGTCACGGGGTGGCGGACCCACCGTAGGCGGCGGCCTCATCAGCCCCGTCTGAGGATCAAGCAAGGTAGGACTACCGGCATGGGCACACGATGAAGTCGCAAAAATGATCAGGCTTCAAGTGCACAAGTGAGGTCGTAGCGGGTCACTGCCCGTGCGACCTCGGAGTGAGGAGTGCAGTGGCAGGCAAGGCCCGCGTACACGAGCTTGCTAAGGAGCTCGGCGTCGAGAGCAAGAACGTTCTCGCCAAACTCAAAGAGATGGGCGAGTTCGTCAAGTCCGCGTCGAGCACCGTAGAGGCTCCCGTCGCCCGTCGGCTGAAGGACGCCTTCGCGGCCGGCTCGGGAGCGCCCAGCGCCCCGAGTGCGCCGTCGGCGCCCGCTGCGGGGACGACCACGGCGGCGACCGCGAACGAACCCAGGGTGACGGCACGGCCGGCGCCCCCCAAGAAGCCCTCGGCGCCCATGAAGCCGAAGGCACCGACCTCCATGGTCCCGCCCGCCCCGGTGACGAAGCCGGCGAGCGCCCATGACATCGAGGTCGCCGCAGCCGAGGCCCGCGCCTCGGCGCTCAAGGCCGAGCAGGAGGCCTCCGTCCGGGCGGCCCAGCAGGCCGCCAAGCAGCGTGAGGACCAGCCCCGCGGTGACGGCCCGAAGCCCAGCTTCATGCCGCCCCGGCCCGGTTCCAGCGCCGCTCGTCCGGCAGCCGCTCCGACGAGCGGCCGTCCCGGCGCGCCCGGTGGCGAGCGCCGCGACGCACGTCCCGGCGGCCCGCGTCCCGAGGGCGGCCGTGACGGCCGTCCGGCCGGTCCGCGTACGGAGGGCGGCGCCCGTGAGGGCCGTCCCGCCGCGCCCGGTGGCGCTCGCCCGCCGCGCAGCGGCGGCAACAACCCGTTCGGCATCTCGCAGGGCGGCGCTCCGTCGCGTCCGTCCCCGGCGGGCATGCCCCGACCCAACCCGGCTTCCATGCCGCCTCGGCCCAGCCCGGCTTCCATGCCGCCGCGGCCGAACCCGGCGTCGATGCCCAGCCAGCGTCCGGCCCGTCCGGGTGGTGGCGCAGGCCGTCCCGGTGGTCCCGGTGGCGGCGCAGGTCGCCCCGGTGGTCCCGGTGGCGGCGGCTTCCGCGGCGGCCCTGGTGGCGGCGCGGGCGGCGGCGGCTTCCGTGGCGGTCCCGGTGGCGGCGGTGGCGCCGGCACGGGCTTCCGTCCCGGCGGCGGTGCGCCCGGTGGCGGCGGCGGTTACCGCGGCGGTCCCGGTGGTGGCACCGGTGGCCCGCCGGCGGGTGGCGCAGGCCGTCCGGGTGGCGGTGCCGGTGGTCGTGGCCGTGGTGGCGGCGCTGCCGGTGCGTTCGGTCGTGGCGGCGGCAAGTCGCGCGGCCGCAAGTCCAAGAAGCAGCGGCGTCAAGAGTTCGACAACCTGTCCGCGCCCACGATGAGCTCGGGCGCACCGCGTGGCCAGGGTCAAGAGATCCGGCTGCCGCGCGGCGCCTCGCTGTCGGACTTCGCCGACCGCATCAACGCCAACCCGGGTTCGCTCGTCCAGGAGATGTTCAACCTGGGCGAGATGGTCACGGCGACGCAGTCCTGCACGGACGAGACCCTGCAGCTGCTCGGCGCGCACCTCGGCTTCGAGGTGCAGATCGTCAGCCCCGAGGACGAGGACCGCGAGCTGCTGGCCCGGTTCAACATCGACCTCGATGCCGACGTCGACGAGGAGCGTCTGGTCAGCCGGCCGCCGGTGGTGACCGTCATGGGTCACGTCGACCACGGTAAGACCAAGCTGCTGGACGCGATCCGGTCGGCGAACGTGGTCGAGGGCGAGGCCGGCGGCATCACCCAGCACATCGGCGCGTACCAGGTGCACGTCGAGCACGAGGGTGAAGAGCGGGCGATCACGTTCATCGACACCCCGGGTCACGAGGCGTTCACCGCCATGCGTGCCCGTGGCGCCCAGGCCACCGACATCGTGGTCCTGGTCGTGGCGGCCGACGACGGCGTCATGCCGCAGACGATCGAGGCGCTCAACCACGCCAAGGCGGCCGACGTGCCGATCGTGGTCGCGGTGAACAAGGTCGACAAGCCGGAGGCCAACCCGGGCAAGGTGCGTCAGCAGCTGACCGAGTACGGCCTGGTCGCGGAGGAGTACGGCGGCGACACCATGTTCGTCGACATCTCCGCCAAGAGCCGGATCAACATCGACGGCCTGCTGGAGGCGGTCCTGCTGACCGCCGACGCCTCGCTGGAGATGCTGGCTCCGATCGACGGCCACGCCCAGGGTCTGGCCATCGAGGCCCGGCTCGACAAGGGTCGCGGTCCGGTGGCGACGGTCCTGGTGCAGAAGGGCACGCTGCGCGTCGGCGACTCGATCGTGGCGGGCAACGCCTACGGTCGCGTCCGGGCGATGCTCGACGAGAACGGCCACCCGCTGGCCGAGGCGGGCCCTGCCCGTCCGGTGATGGTGCTCGGTCTGACCGCGGTGCCGGGTGCGGGTGACACCTTCCTGGCCGCCGACGACGACCGCACGGTCCGTCAGATCGCCGAGCAGCGGCAGGCCCGTAAGCGGGCTGCCGAGCAGGCGAACCTGCGCGGCCGGGCCACGCTGGAGACGCTGCTCGAGAAGATCAAGGAGGGCGAGCGCACCTCGCTCGACCTCATCATCAAGGGCGACGTGTCCGGTTCCGTGGAGGCACTGGAGGACGCGCTGGTCGCGCTGCCGATCCCGGAGGAGATCCAGCTTCGGATCATCCACCGTGGCGTCGGTGCGATCACCGAGAACGACGTCAACCTGGCGTCGGCCTCGTCGAACTCGACCGCGATCATCATCGGCTTCAACGTGCGGCCGATGGACCAGGCACGCGACCTGGCCGACCGCAACGGCGTGGAGATCCGGTACTACACGGTCATCTACCAGGCCATCGAGGAGATCGAGGCGGCCCTCAAGGGCATGCTCAAGCCGGAGTACGAAGAGGTCGCCCTGGGCTCGGCGGAGGTCCGCGAGGTCTTCCGTTCGTCCAAGGTGGGTCTCATCGCCGGCTGCATCGTCCGGTCGGGCCTGCTGCGCCGCAACGGCAAGGCACGGGTCGTCCGCGACGGCGCGGTCGTGGCGGAGAGCGCCTCGATCAGCTCGCTCAAGCGGTTCAAGGACGACGCGACCGAGGTCCGCGAGGGCTTCGAGTGTGGTCTGACCCTGGGTGGCTACAACAACCTGCAGGTGGGCGACATCATCGAGACCTTCGAGATGCGCGAGAAGCCGCGGGTGTGATCCCGTGACGCGGGGCGGGGCCCCGGTGCGAAACTGCACCGGAGTCCCGCCCCGCTCCGTGCCCGCAGGTCATGCGGGCAACAGTTCTTGCTGGATCGTCGTTGAGAAGACGGCGGAAGGAGTGGCACAGGTGACCAGGTACGGGCTTCTGGTGGCGCCGTCGGCGAACCGGGTCTACACGCAGTCGGCGCCGGAGTTGATGGCGGCCGAGCTCGCCGTGTTCTCCGAGCGGGCGCTGGGCGGGCGGATCGAGCCGGCCGAGATCGTGGAGTTCGCCGGGCGGCCGTACCTGACGTTCGAGGTCGAGGACGGCACGCTCGGCACCGACGAGCTGCGGGTGCTGGCGAACCTGTCGTCGGCGTACGCCCTGTTCGAGATGGTCGAGGGCGGGCTGCTGCGGCCGCTCGGCGAGCCGTCGCTGGAGCGCTACGACGACGACCTGATCACCATCCAGAAGTACGCCGGCAAGACCAACGAGCACTTCACCAAGCTGCTGCTCAACGTCACCGCGCTGGCCACCTCCTGGGCCGAGCAGCTGCTCACCAAGCGGTTCACCGTGCTCGACCCGGTCGCCGGCCGGGGCACCACGCTCAACCAGGCGCTGATGTACGGCTGGGACGCGGTCGGCATCGAACTCGACGGCAAGGACGTCGAGGCGTACAGCGCGTTCCTCAAGACCTGGCTCAAGAACAAGCGCATCAAGCACACCACCGACATGACGCCGCTGCGCCGCGAGGGCAAGCGCCTCGGCCGCCGCTTCGACGCCCGCATCGGCGACGTGCGGGAGAGCCCGCAGCACCTGTCCCTGTTCGAGGCGGACACGATCCAGTCCCGGGCGCTGCTGAAGGGCAACTCGGTCGACATGATCGTGGCCGACCTGCCGTACGGTGTGGTCCACGGCAGCCGCAGCGCCAAGGGCCTCGCCCGTGGCCCGCTGGAGCTGCTGGAGGAGGCCCTGCCCGGCTGGACCTCCCTGCTACGCCCCGGCGGCGCGCTGGGCATGTCCTGGAACACCCACGTCGCCCCGCGCGAGGACGCCCTGGACCTGCTCGAGGAGCACGGCCTGGAGGCGGTCGACATCGAGGGCTTCGAGCACCGCGTCGACCAGGCCATCACCCGGGACATTCTGGTGGCCCGCAAGGTGTGATCTGGCGTACTGTCATCGCTCGTGTATACCGGAACATCCGTTTTCGACCTGCTCCTGCCCGGTGACTCCCGGTCGCTGAAGGAGAAGCGTTCGTACGTCCGTCCGATCATCGCGGCGCTGAAGAAGTACGAGGTGGCCGTCGCCGAGGTCGGCGCGATGGAGCTGCATGGCCGTGCCGAGATCGGGGTGGCCGTGGTCGCCGCCGACCCGGCCCACGTCAACGAGGTGCTCGACCACTGCGAACGCCTGGTGGTGGGCCGCCCCGAGGTAGAAGTTCTGTCCGTCAAACGCCGCTGGTACGGCGACGACGACTGACCCGCGTCCGCGCGGGTCCCGCAAACGCCGGTGTATCCGTGGTCACAGCCCCGTACGGGGTGTGCGGGAGCGCTCAGCTCCCACGCGTGACAGTCGGGCCCGGCGGGTAGTGTCATGGTGTTGGTTTCGACCCTGGCTCGTCACCGCGGCCGGCGTGAGTCGGCGCGGGCGCGTCGTGGTCGTCGGTCGCGGAGGTGACGTGATGGCTGATCCGGCCAAGGTTCGCAAGCATGCGGAGCGAGTGCGAGAGCTCGTCGCATCGGTGGTTCGTACCCAGATCAAAGACCCCAGGCTGGGGATGATCACGATCACCGACGCGCGGATCACCGCAGACCTGCGCGAGGCGACCGTCTTCTACACCGTGCTCGGCGACGCCGAGGAGCAGGCAGGCACCGCCGCGGCGCTGGAGAGCGCCAAGGGCATGCTGCGCGGCGTGGTGGGCCGGGCCCTCGGCCTGCGCCACTCGCCGTCACTGGCGTTCGTCTCCGACGACGTCCAGGAGCACGTGAAGCACATCGACGACCTGCTCGCCGAGGCGAAGCAGCGCGACGATCAGGTCCAGCAGCTGGCCGCGGGCGCGGCCTACGCCGGTGAGGCGCAGCCCTACAAGGTCGACGAAGACGACGACGAGGGCGCGCCGGACGACGATGACGAGGACGAGCCGGCGCTGCGCGCGGCAGCCCAGCGGTGAAGCCCGCGACGCCGGCAGCCGGGACCACGGGCCGCCCGACCGAGCAGGACTGGGCCGCCGCGGTCGACGCGGTGCGTTTCGGGCTGCGGCCGGGCGCCCGGGTCCTGCTGGTGTGCCACGTCAACCCCGACGGTGACGCGCTGGGCAGCATGCTCGGCTTCGCCCAGGGGTTGCGCCGGCTCGGGGTGACCTCGCTGCAGTGCACCTTCCCCGGCCTTCCGCAAGTGACCCGTCCCGACGGCCCGCCTGGACGGCGGCCCATCGAGGACTCCTCACCAGCGGTGAGCGTGCCGGAGCCGCTGCACATGCCGGCGATGGACCTGCTGATCCCCGAAGCCGAGGCCGACCCGGCCCCGGACCTGCTGGTGACCTTCGACGCGGCCAGCGAGTCGCGGCTGGGCGCGCTGGTGGACCGGCTGGAGACCGCGACGGTCAGCCTGGTGCTGGACCACCACGCCTCCAACACCGGCTTCGGCAAGGTGTCGCTGGTCGACCCGTGTGCCGCCGCCACCTCCGTGGTCGCCGCGGAGCTGCTGCGCCGGCTGGACGTGCCGCTCGACCGGGACATGGCCGAGTGCCTCTACATCGCCCTGGTCACCGACACCGGCTCGTTCAAGTTCGACCTGACCACGCCCGAGGTGCACGAGCTTGCGGCCCGGTTGGTGGCGACGGGCATCGACGTCGGCGCGATCTCGCGCCGCATCTTCGACAGCCGCCCCTTCGGCGCGGTCCGGATGTTCGGCGAGGTGATGGGTCGCGCGCAGCTGGAGCCGGAGTCGGCGGGCGGGCGCGGTCTGGTGTACGCCGTGGCCACCCTCGACGACCTGGCCAAGCACGGCCAGCCGCCGTACGTGCTGGAGGCCCTGATCGACTCGGTGCGCTGCGTGTCCGAGGCCGACGTCGCGTTGCTGCTCAAACAGGTCGCCCTCACCGAGTGGGCGGTCTCCATGCGCAGCAAGGGCGGCGCGGACGTGAGCCGGGTCGCGGTCGCCCTCGGCGGCGGCGGGCACCGGTTGGCGGCCGGCTTCACCGGCCACGGCACCGCGGAGCAGATCATCTCAGCGGTACGCGACCAGCTGGCCGCCCAGGCCTGACCGCCTCCGCCCCGCCGCTGCTCCTCGGTCGGCCGAGGCGGCGGGGAGATCGCTGTCTCGTGCGCATGATCTGCGGTCTCACCGCCGGTTCTGGCACCAAACGGCGATCTTGCCGAACGGGCTTACGGACGGAAAGATCTCCCGGAAGACCGGTCAACGGAGCACAATCAGGTCATGGAACAGCGTCCTGAGCTCACCGTGGAGCCGGTGTCGCCCTGGGCGCGCGCGCAGGTCATGCTGCCGGTGTTCGTCCCCTTCGCGCTGATCGGCGGGCTGCTCCCGTCGTTCTCGCTGGCCGCGAACCTGTACGTGCTGGCCCTGGGTGGCGGTCTGATGCTGGCGGGCATGTCCTCGCGGCTGCCGCGGCGGGTCGCGCCGATGACCCTGCTGCCCGGTGTCGCATGGTGGCTGGTGCCGGTGGCCATCTTCGTGGTGGTCGAGGTCGTCACCTTCGGCATGGGCTCCACCCACGACTATCCGACCCTGTCCCTGCTGGCCGACCCGCTGCTCGACGGCTACCTGCTGCGTTGCATGGCGTACTTCGGCTGGCTGGCCGGATTCTGGGGGCTGGTGCGCCGATGAGCCTGACCCGTGTGCTCGCCATCGCCGGGTTCGTCCTGGCCGGGCTGGCGGTGCTCGCCGTCGAGTGGGCCGCCCGCCGGCCGGATTCCCGCATCCCGACCATCGGCGACGTCTCCGCGCTGGTCATGCGCTACGACGTCGGCGGTATCCCGGTGGGGCGCCTGGCCATCCTCAGCTTCTGGTTCTGGCTCGGCTGGCACTTCCTCGCCCGCTGACGCCCACTTCCCGCCACCCGGCGCCGAACGCCTGCCGTCGCAAGGGTGTGACGAAACAGCAATCGGACATATCCGACTGGTCGTGCGTTAAGTCAACCCCCAGCAGCGTTGTCGTATGGCTGACGTTCCGTGATGTGGGAACGACTGTGCAGGATGTGGAACTGAACGATAGTTTTGTCTGCAGCGGTGCCGCCCGCGGTCCACGACGACCTGCGGCCCCGCGGCAGTCACACCGGCGATACAGCTCGGCGATCCCGAGAGCGGCGGCGGACTACAGAAGAGCACGGCGCGTCCCTGACGCGACCGCGCGACGAAGTTGACCCGTTGTTGTGCTTGGAAAGGACCGTCCCATGCCTACGTCGAAGAAGCCCCAGCCGCAGCCCACCGAGGAAGAGCGCGAGCGCGAGCAGGCTCGTCGCGCCCTGCAGACCTCGATGGACACCCGGCAGTAGTCCGCCCCGGCAACAAACGGGGACTCGGCGGGGTGATCGCTGCGTCTAGGCTGTCGTGATGTCCTCGACAGCCGTGCCTGCGGCCCCCGCCATCGACGAAGTTCTCGCGGACCTGGCACTGCAGACCAACCGGCTGCGTATCGCAGCCTGGGCCGTCGGCGGTGCCGGTCTGCTCGTCACGGCCGCCGTCGCGAACATCCCGGGAGACGCCGCAGCGCTGTGGCGGCTGGTGGCGATGCTGGTGTCGGTTGCGACGCCCTTCGCCTACATCTTCGCCGTCCGGCCGCTGTGGCGGTTGCGCAGGCAGCCCATGCTCACTCCGTCGGATTCGCGGCTCGGCTTCGTCACCGTGGTCGGGCCGCCGGGCCACGCACTTACGGCGTTCGTGCTGGCCGGTGGCGGGATTCTGCTGGGCTTGGGCAGGCCCGGCGCGGCGTTCGCGCTCGCACTGGTGCTTCTCGCGGTGCTGATGAGCCTGCGTCCGACCCGGATCGTGGTGACTCCCAGCGCGCTGCGGGTGCGCAGCCGGCTCAGGACACGATCGGTTCCGTGGGCGCGGCTCACCGGGGTGCGGGTGACGGGCGCGGGCGACGATCTGCGGCTCGCTGTCGACCGGGCCGGGCGTGCGCCGGGCACGGTGCGCCTCCGGCTCGCCGCCCTCGACGTCGACCCGGCGTTCCTCGTTCACCTGCTGCAGCACTACCGCACCGTGCCCGAGGACCGGACCGCGATCGGCGCGCCCGCCGAACTCGCCCGCCGCCGCGCGGCCTATCTCGCCTCCTCCGGGTCCGCCCCCGACCTTCGCGTCGATCCGAGCGCGCAGCCTGCCGCGGCACTGCCGTGAGCACCGTGGCGACGCCGACGGCCGGATACCGCCGGATCGCGGCGCTGGCGTTGCCCGCCCTGGTGGTGCTGGCGGCCGAACCGCTCTACGTGCTGGTCGACACCGCCGTGGTGGGTCATCTGGGCCGAGTGCCGCTGGCCGCGCTGGGCATGGCCGGCACGGTGCTCGGGCTGGCCGTCTGGCTCGGCAACGTGCTGGCGTACGGCACCACGGGCCGGGCCGCGCGCCGCTTCGGGGCGGGCGACCGGGCCGGTGCCGTGCGGGAGGGGGTGCAGGCGTCCTGGCTGGCCGTGCTCGCCGGGCTGGCGCTGCTGGTGGCGGCGCAGCTGTTCGCGGGCCCGCTGACCCGGGCGCTGTCCGGCAACGGACCGGAGTCCGCCGAGGTCGCCGCGCAGGCTGAGCTGTGGCTGCGGGTGGCCGTGCTCGGCGCACCGTTCATCCTGCTGGCGATGGCGGGCAACGGCTGGATGCGCGGCGTGCAGGACACCCGCCGCCCGCTGCGTTACGTGCTCGGCGCGAACCTCGCCTCGGCGGTGCTGTGCCCGCTGCTGGTGTACGGGCTGGGCTGGGGCATGGTCGGCTCGGCGTGGGCCAACGTGTTCGCACAGGCCGCCTCCGGCGGGCTGTTCCTGCGGGCGCTGGTCGTGGAGCGGGTGCCGCTCGCGCCGCAGTGGGACGTGCTGCGCCGTCAGCTGTCGGTCAACAGCAACCTGATCGTGCGGGGTGCGGCTTTCCAGGCATGCTTCCTGTCCGCGGCGGCGGTGGCGGCCAGGTTCGGCGCGGCCGCGCTGGCCGCCCACCAGATCGCACTGCAGCTGTGGTTCTTCAGCGCGATGGTGCTGGACTCGGTGGCGATCGCGGCCCAGTCGCTGGTCGGCGCGGAGCTGGGCGCCGGTGACGCGCCGGCGGCCAAGCGCACCGCGCGCCGCATCACCTGGCTCGGCGGCTGGTGCGGGGTCGCGTTCGCCGTCGTGCTCGGCGCGGGCGTGGCGGTGCTGCCCGCGCTGTTCATCGACGATCCCGCGGTATGGGACCAGGCGTCGCTGATCTGGCCGTGGTTCCTCGTGCTGCTGCCACTGGGCGGGATCGTGTTCGCGCTGGACGGGGTGCTGATCGGTGCGGGCGACGTGGCATACCTGCGGAATCTGACGATCATCGCGGCGGTGGCCGGCTTCCTGCCGTTGGCCTGGCTGGCCTACCACCTGCAGCTGGGCCTGGGCGGGGTGTGGGCCGGGTTGACCATGTTCCTGGTGGTGCGCTTCGTGGCGCTGCTGCTGCGGATGCGCACCGGCGGCTGGGCCGTGCCCAGCCCGGGACCGGTGACCGCCGCACCCTAGGCTGGACCCGGACCGCCGGCCCGCGGTGCCGACGCGAGGCGTCGGTGCGGACCGGGGCGCGACGGGTCGCTGCCGGCCGCTGCGGCTCCACGCCGACCCGCGGGAGCGCAGCCGGTCCGCGCCGTCGGGGAGCGCGATGAGGAGAAGCGTGAGCAGCAGGAAGAACGAGCGCCCGGTGACCGACGGGCTCATCGTGGTCGACAAGGCCGGCGGCATGACGTCGCACGACGTGGTGGCGCGGGTGCGCCGGATCGCCGGGACCCGCAAGGTCGGCCACGGCGGCACGCTGGACCCGATGGCGACCGGGGTGCTGGTGCTCGGCGTCGGCCGGGCCACCCGGCTGCTCACCTACGTCGTGGGCACGGCCAAGGTCTACCGGGGGGTCATCCGGTTGGGCCAGGACACGGTCACCGACGACGCCGAGGGCGACGTCACCGTCACCACGCCCGCCGGGCACGTCACCGACGAGCAGATCCGGGCCGGGCTGGCCGCGCTGACCGGCGAGGTCGACCAGGTGCCGTCCTCGGTCAGCGCGATCAAGGTGAACGGGGTGCGCTCGTACCACCGGGTGCGCCAGGGGGAGCAGGTCGAGCTGCCCGCGCGCCGGGTGACGATCTCCCGGATCGACGTGTCGGAGATCACCCGTACGGAGGACGTGGTCGACGTCGCCGTGGAAGTGGCCTGCTCGTCGGGCACCTACATCCGGGCCATCGCCCGTGATCTGGGCGCCGCGCTGGGTGTCGGCGGTCACCTCACCGCGCTGCGGCGCACCGCCGTGGGCGGGTTCACCCTCGCCGAGGCGTACACCCTGGAACAGCTCGCGGAGCTCGCCGACCCGGTGGCGCTGCCGCTGGCGCAGGCCCTGGGCCGCGCCATGCCGGTGCGCGAGGTCGACGCGGACGCCGCGAAGACCGTGTCGCACGGCGGGCCGCTGCCCGCCGTCGGCCAGGCCGGGCCGTACGGTGTGGTGGGCCCGGACGGGGCCGCGCTGGCGGTCATGTCCGAGCGCGGCGGCCGGGCCAAGGCGGAGATCGTCCTGGTGGGAGGCGAGCAGTGATGCAGCGTTGGCGGGGGTACGACGCGGCGCCGGGCGGCTGGGGCCGCGCGGTCGTCACCATCGGCGTCTTCGACGGCGTGCACACGGGCCACCAGCAGACCATCGGCCACGCCGTGAAGCGTGCCCGCGAACTGGGCCTGCCCGCGGTGGTGCTGACCTTCGACCCGCACCCGTCCGAGGTGGTGCGCCCCGGCTCGCACCCGGCGATGCTGACCTCCCCGCAGCGCAAGGCCGAACTGCTGGCCGGCCTGGGCGTCGACGTGCTCTGCGTACAGCCGTTCACGCTCGACTTCTCCAAGCTGGACGCGGACCGGTTCGTGCACGACGTGCTGGTCGAGCACCTGCACGCGGCGCTGGTCGTGGTGGGGGAGAACTTCCGGTTCGGGCACAAGGCCGCCGGGGATGTCGAACTGCTGGCCAAGCTGGGCCGCACGTTCGGCTTCGCGGTCGAGTCGGCCCCGCTGGTCACCGGCGACGGCACCGTCTACTCCTCGACATATGTGCGGGCCTGCGTGGACGCCGGCGACGTGGAGGCGGCCGCGGCGGTGCTGGGCCGCCCGCACCGGCTGGAGGGCGTCGTGGTGCGCGGCGACCAGCGCGGCCGGGAGATCGGCTTCCCGACCGCCAACCTGATGGTGGCCAAGTACGCGGCGGTGCCCGCGGACGGCGTGTACGCCGCCTGGCTGGTCCGCGGCAACGAGCGGCTGCCCGCGGCGGTGTCCATCGGGACGAACCCCACGTTCGCGGGACAGGACCGGCGAGTGGAGGCGTACGTGCTCGACTTCTCCGGCGACCTCTACGGCGAGCGGCTGGCCCTGGACTTCGTCAGCCACCTGCGCCCGACGCTCAAGTTCGACGGCATCGATGCTCTCGTGGAGGCCATCGGCGACGACGTCGCGCGCACGCGAGCGGTGCTGGGCGTGCCGAAGCCGTAGGATCGGCGGCTGTGAACACCCGTGGCGCGAGGTCGAGCCGCTGCCGAAACTGAACGGCGCGGTCTCACCGGTGCTGCTCACCATCGACTCCCTGCGCCGCCTCTACTGAGCCGCTCCGGGGAACGCTTCATGATCGGCGTTTGGTGTCGATTTGCTGCGTCTGGCTGCAGATCATGACACAAGTGGTGATCTTGGGTGGGGTGGGAAGGCGCGGGGAACGCGTAGTTTGCGTATCCCGGCGGGGTGGTATCTCACCGGCTGGTAGCCTGGAAGGGACACCGGGTCACCGGTGTGGGCCCGGTATGCCTGCACGACGCCGCGGGATATCGGGTGGCACAGAACCCACAGTTAGGGAGACCATGGCGCTCGACGCTGAAGTCAAGACCCAGATCATGGCGGATTACGCCGTCGTCGAAGGGGACACCGGTTCGCCGGAGGTCCAGGTGGCCGTGCTCACCAAGCGGATCCAGGACCTGACCGAGCACCTCAAGCTGCACAAGCACGACCACCACAGCCGTCGTGGTCTGCTGCTGCTGGTCGGCCGCCGCAAGCGGCTGCTGGCTTACCTGCAGAAGTCGGACATCGCCCGCTACCGTGCGCTCATCGAGCGCCTCGGCCTGCGCCGATAGTTCTGACGGGGGAGCGGCGCCAGTCGCTCCCCCGATGTTTGACCACACCTGGCACGTACCCGCCGTCGGGAAGAACACCGGGCCTGGCGCAAGCAACACACCCAGGCCAGCCGGTTTGGGTCGGTCCTCGGTAGTGGTGTCCGGAGCGAGCTCCGGGCGCTTCGATCGAAGACCGACTGTCCTACCCGGCAACGGGCGGCACGTGCCGCGACAGAAGGAGCACACAGCTTCATGACCGAGCACAACCTCGGCGAAAAGACCAGCAAAGCAGTGATCGACAACGGGTCGTTCGGTACCCGTGAGGTCATCTTCTCGACCGGACGGCTGGCCCGACAGGCCGCCGGCTCCGTCACTGCCCAGCTGGGCGACACGGTGGTCCTCTCCGCGACCACCGCGGGCAAGCAGCCCAAGGACCAGTTCGACTTCTTCCCGCTGACGGTGGACGTCGAAGAGCGGATGTACGCCACCGGCCGCATCCCGGGTTCGTTCTTCCGCCGTGAGGGACGTCCCAGCGAGGACGCCATCCTCACCTGCCGCCTGATCGACCGGCCGCTGCGGCCGTCGTTCGTGAAGGGCCTGCGCAACGAGGTCCAGGTCGTCGAGACGGTCCTCGCGCTCGACCCGGAGCACCCGTACGACGTGGTCGCGATCAACGCGGCCAGCATGTCCACCAAGCTGTCCGGCCTGCCGTTCAGCGGCCCGATCGGGGCCACCCGGGTGGCACACATCGACGGCCAGTGGGTGGCGTTCCCGACCCACACCGAGCTGGCGCGCGCCACCTTCGACATGGTGGTGGCCGGTCGTGCTCTGGAGGACGGCGACGTCGCCGTCATGATGGTCGAGGCCGAGGCCACCGCGAACACTCTCAAGCTGGTCGCGGACGGCGCGCAGGCGCCGACCGAGGAGATCGTGGCCGGTGGTCTGGAGGCCGCCAAGGTCGCCATCCGCGAGCTGTGCCGCGCGCAGAGCGAGCTGGCCGCGGTCGCCGCGAAGCCGGTGACCGAGTTCCCGGTGTTCCTGGACTACCAGGACGACGTGTACGCGGCCGTGAAGGCGGCGGCGGGCTCGGAGATCACCGAGGCTCTCAAGATCGCCGGCAAGGCCGATCGCGAAGAGGCCCTCGACCTGGTCAAGGAGAAGGTCGTCGGCCAGGTCGCGCCGCAGTTCGAGGGGCGCGAGAAGGAGGTCTCGGCCGCGTTCCGGTCGGTGACCAAGTCCGAGGTGCGCAACCGCGTGCTGCGGGACGGCGTCCGCATGGACGGCCGTGGGCTGCGGGACATCCGCCAGCTCACCGCCGAGGTGCAGGTGCTGCCGCGGGTGCACGGTTCGGCGCTGTTCGAGCGCGGCGAGACCCAGATCCTGGGCGTCACCACGCTGAACATGCTGCGCATGGAGCAGGCGCTGGACACGCTCTCGCCGGAGAAGACCAAGCGCTACATGCACAACTACAACTTCCCGCCGTACTCGACCGGTGAGACCGGCCGGGTCGGCTCGCCGAAGCGCCGCGAGATCGGCCACGGCGCGCTGGCGGAGCGGGCCCTCATCCCGGTGCTGCCGGCGCGCGAGGAGTTCCCGTACGCCATCCGGCAGGTGTCGGAGGCGCTGAGCTCCAACGGCTCGACCTCGATGGGTTCGGTCTGCGCGTCGACCATGTCGCTGCTGAGCGCCGGTGTGCCGCTGAAGGCCCCCGTCGCCGGTATCGCCATGGGCCTCATCTCCGACGAGGTGGACGGCAAGACCCAGTACGTGACGCTGACCGACATCCTCGGTGCCGAGGACGCGTTCGGCGACATGGACTTCAAGGTCGCCGGCACGCCGGACTTCGTGACCGCCCTGCAGCTGGACACCAAGCTCGACGGCATCCCGTCGGACGTGCTGGCCGCCGCGCTGCAGCAGGCCCACGAGGCGCGCCAGACCATCCTGGGTGTGATGGCCGCGGCCATCGCCGCCCCGGGTGAGATGAGCGAGTACGCCCCGCGGGTGACCTCGGTCAAGATCCCCGTCGACAAGATCGGCATGGTGATCGGGCCCAAGGGCCAGACCATCAACGCGATCCAGGACGAGACCGGCGCCGAGATCTCCATCGAGGACGACGGCACGATCTACGTCGGCGCGACCAACGGCCCGTCGGCGCAGGCCGCCGTGGACCGGATCAACGCCATCGCGAACCCGACCATGCCGAAGGTGGGCGACCGCTTCCTGGGCACCGTGGTGAAGACGGCGGCGTTCGGCGCCTTCGTCTCGCTGACCCCGGGCCGCGACGGCCTGCTGCACATCTCCAAGGTGGGCGACGGCAAGCGGGTCGACCGCGTCGAGGACTTCCTCAACGTCGGCGACAAGGTCGAGGTCGTCATCGCCGACATCGACGCGCGCGGCAAGGTCTACCTGGACAAGATCGGCCCCGACGGCAACCCGATCGTCAGCGACAAGCCGGCCCCCCGCGAGGGTGACCGGGGCGGCGACCGGGGTGGCGACCGCGGCCCGCGCCGCGAGGGCGGCGACCGGCCGGCCCGCAGCGGTGAGGGCGGCGAGCGCCGGCGCACCCAGCGCCGCGACTGACACTCGTCGGTGACCAGCCAGAACAGCTAGAACACAGCCCGCGGGGAAGGACAACCTTCCCCGCGGGCTGTGCCCATTACCTGCACCGGAGAGCCGCCGAGGCCATGCGTACCACTTCCACCGGCCCGACGGCCGGCACCCCGAGCACCGTTCCCGCGAACCCCGCCGCAGCCTCCCGGGCTCAGGGCGCGCCGCGCGGTGAGACCGCCGCGCCCGGCAAGAACGCGCCGCGGGCGGTGACCCGGGTCCTCGACAGCGACCCGCTCGGCGGGACGGTACGGCGTACCGTGCTGCCCAACGGGATGCGGATCCTCACCGAGGCCGTGCCCGCGATGCGCAGCGTGACCTTCGGCATCTGGGTCGGCGTGGGCTCGCGCGACGAGGCCCCCCAGCTCGGCGGGGCCTCGCACTTCCTGGAGCACCTGCTGTTCAAGGGCACCCGGAAGCGGTCCGCGCTGGACATCTCCGCGCAGATCGAGGCCGTCGGCGGGGAGACCAACGCGTACACCGCCAAGGAGTACACCTGCTACTACGCGCGGGTGCTCGACGAGGACCTGCCGCTGGCCATCGACGTCATGTGCGACGCGGTCGCCGACTCGGTGCTGGCGGAGGCCGACGTCGAGACCGAGCGCGGGGTGATCCTCGAAGAGATCGCCATGCACGCCGACGAACCCGGCGACGAGGTGCACGACCTGCACGCCGAGGTCCTCTACGGCGACCACCCGCTGGGCCGGCTGATCTCGGGCACCGTCGAGACCATCACGCCGATGACCCGGAAGCAGATCAACGGCTTCTACCGGCGGCGGTACACCCCGCCGGTGATCGTGATCGCGGCCGCGGGCAACCTCGACCACGCGACCGTGGTCAAGCAGGTCCGTGAGGCTTTCGCGGGCACCCCGCTCGGCGATGCGCTGCCGGCCTCTCCCGAGCCGACCCGCTCGCCGCACTCACGGGTCAAGCACCGCCCGCCGGCCACACTCGTGCGCCCGGACGACACCGAGCAGGCCCACCTGGTGCTCGGCGGCCCGGCCCTGCACCGCCACGACGAGCGCCGGTTCGCGCTCGGGGTGCTCAACAACGTGCTCGGCGGCGGCATGTCCAGCCGCCTGTTCCAGCAGGTCCGCGAGAAGCGCGGGCTGGCGTACTCGGTGTACTCCTACACCTCGCAGTACGCCGAGACCGGCTCGTTCGCGGTGTACGCCGGCTGCGCCCCGGCCAAGGCCGACGAGGTCCTGGCCCTGATCCGCCAGGAGCTGTCCGACACCGCCGCGCACGGCATCACCGCCGAGGAGCTGCGCCGCGGCAAGGGCATGCTGAAGGGCTCGCTCGTGCTGGGCCTGGAGGACACCGGCTCCCGGATGAGCCGCCTCGGCAAGGGCGAACTCCTGCACGGCGACCTGATGTCCGTCGACGAGCTGCTGCGCCGCATCGAGGCCGTCACCCTGGACGAGGTCAACCACATCGCCACCAAGGTCCTCACCGCCCCCATGTCCCTCGCCGTGGTCGGCCCCTTCGAAGAAACCGCCTTCCAGCTCTGACCGCCCTCGCCCTCCCGGGTTGATCATGAACTTATGGCACGGTTCGGCGGTGTGTCGCGGGCACAACTTCATGATCAAAGTGGTGGGTGGCGCAGGTCGGGCGGCGTGTTCCCGAATGCGCGTGGTCGGCGCGCCGGGGGCCGTCGCATCCGCTAGGTTGGGCGCGTGACTGATGAAGTGGAGCCGCTGCGGGTCGGCGTGCTGGGTGCTCGCGGCCGGATGGGTGTCGAGGTGTGTCGCGCCGTCGACCGGGCCGAGGACCTGGACCTCGTGGCGATGATCGACCAGGGCGACTGGCTGTTCAACGCGTCCGACGCCGCCGCCCAGGTCGTGGTGGACTTCACCGCGCCCGACGTGGTGATGGACAACCTGCACTGGTGCATCGACCAGGGGATCAACGTGGTCGTCGGCACCAGTGGCTTCACCGACGCGCGGCTGGAGCAGGTCAAGGGCTGGCTCGCAGCGAAGCCCGAGGTCGGCGTGGTGATCGCACCCAACTTCGGCATCGGCGCGGTGCTGATGATGGAGTTCGCCGAGCGGGCGGCCCGCTACTTCGACTCGGTGGAGATCATCGAGCAGCACCACCCGAAGAAGGTCGACGCGCCCAGCGGCACCGCCCTGCACACCGCCCGCCTCATCGAGCAGTCCCGCAAGGCGGCCGGCAAACCCGCGATGCCCGACGCGACCACGGACGAGATGCCCGGCGCGCGCGGAGCCGAGGTCGCGGGCGTACGCATCCACAGCGTGCGCGCCGCCGGCCTGGTCGCCCACCAGGAGGTCCTCTTCGGCACCACCGGCGAGACCCTGACCATCCGCCACGACTCCTTCGACCGAGCCTCCTTCATGCCCGGCGTCCTCCTCGCCATCCGCGAGGTCGTCAAACGCCCCGGCCTAACCCTCGGCCTAAGCCCCCTCCTCTAACCCGCCCCGCGCCCCCCCCCGCGCCCCCTACGCCCGCCAAGATCGCGACGATCTTGCGCGAACTGTGGGTACGACGCGCCCATTCCGGGCGAATCCCCAACAGTTCCCGCAAGATCGTCACGATCTTGAGCCGTGCTGCGCCGTGCCGGTTGTCGGTCGTGCGTTGATCATGAAGTTGTGGGCAGGACACGCCGTCGAGCCGTGCCATAAGTTCATGATCAACCGGCCCGTGCCCGGCCCGTGCCCGGCCCGTGCCCGGCCCGTGCCCGGCCCGTGCCCGGCCCGTGCCCGGCCCGTGCCGCGCGGTGCTGTGGGGCGGGCAGGTGGCGGGTGGGGTCAGAGGGTGGTGTGGAGGCGGAGTTGGGGGACGAGTAGGTCGTCTACGTCGAGGGCGCGGGTGGCGCCGTCGGGGGCCCAGCCGGCCGAGGTGAGGAACTTGCGGGTCGCGGCGTCGGCGTCGAAAGCCCAGCACACGGCGCTGTCGAAGCCGTCGCCGCGCCACAGGTCGACGCTGGCGGCCAGCAGCCGGCTGCCGTGGCCGCGTCGGCCCCAACGGGGTTCGACCAGCATGTCCGTGACGGCCGCCACGTTCTCACGCTCCGGCGTGTGATCCTCGTCCGCTGCCAGCGCCCCGTCGTCGAAGGGACCGGATGCGGCGAAACCCACCACGTATTCTTGGACGGCCTGCTCCACCGCGTTCTGCTCGACGGCGACGAGGACCCGATGGCGGGCGGTGGGGGGCGCGGTGACCGCGTCCGACCAGCGTTGCGCCAGGAACGCCTCGTCGATCTCGTCGAGGACGTGTTTGGGCAGCACCCGGCGATAGGCGACCCGCCAGGTCGCCAACTGGATACGTGCGATCTCGCCGGCGTCGTCGGGACGCGCCGGTCGGACGAACCCGACTGCCACGCCCGAAGCGTACCGAGCCCATCCGGGCACTGATCAGGAGGTCGAGCTTGAGCCGCGGACGGCAGATCGCGACCGTGTCGGCACTGGCCGTCGCGGCGCTGGTGTTCGTCGCGCTTTTCGCGCAGCGGCACGGCTTCTTCGACCTCAACGTCTATTACGGCGCTGTCCGGTTCTGGACCGCGGGTGGCGAGATCTACGACTTCGTCCGGCCCAACAGCACGTACGGCTTCACGTACCCGCCGTTCGCCGCGCTGACGATGCTGCCCATGGCGGTGCTGTCCTGGCCCGCGGCGATCGTGGTGAGCTCGGTCGCGACGGCGCTGGTCACGTGGTGGCTGCTGCGGCTGCTGCTCGGCCCGGTGATCGCGGCGCAGCGCTGGACGCCTTGGTTCACGGTGGCGGTGGCGCTGTGCCTGGTCGCCGTGTACGAGCCGATGCGCGAGACCTTCCTGTTCGGGCAGGTGAACATGCTGCTGCTCGGGCTGGTCGCGGCGGACTTGCTGCTGTTCACGCGCAAGGGCAGTAAATGGGGCGGCGTGGGCATCGGCCTGGCGACGGCGATCAAGCTGACCCCGGGCATCTTCATCGTGTACCTGCTGATCACCAAGCGCTGGCGCGCGGCGGCGGTGGCCAGCGGCACGGCCGCGGCGGCGACGCTGGCGGCGGGGGCGGTCGCGCCGGACGCCACACGCGAGTTCTGGACCAGCGCGCTGTGGGACACCGACCGGGTCGGCGTGCTGTCGTTCATCTCGAACCAGTCCCTGCAGGGTGTGGTCGCGCGGCTGTCCACGGGGCACCCGAGCAAGGCGCTGTGGGCGGTGCTGGTGGTGGCCGTGCTGGCGGTGTGGTTCGTGCGGTCCCGGGCGGCGATCGCCCGCGGCGACGAGGTCGCCGGGCTGGCCTTCACCGGCATCATCGGCGTGCTGATCAGCCCCGTCACCTGGGTACACCACCTGGTGTGGCTCATCCCGGCGCTGGTGCTGCTGGTCGAGCGCGGCCTCGCGTCCGCGCCGGGCAGCAGGCGGCGCTGGGCGCTGCTGGGCCTGGCCGGGGTGTCGTACGTGATCCTGTCCAGCCGGGTGGTCTGGCTGTGGGAGGGCGAGGTAGGCGGGGTCGGCACGCTGCTCGGCTCGAACCTGTACGTCTGGGTGTGCCTGGCACTGCTGTGCTGCACGCCGCTGGCGGACCGACCCGCCGGGTCAGCCTCGCCGGAGGGAGCAGCGCAGCTCGGGGATGTCGGCGTCGCTGCCGGTCGGCCGGTAGGTCGCCCGAAGACCGTCCGGGTGTAGCCCGTACCGGGCGTAGAAGCGCAGCGCCCGGTGGTTGTCCGCGAGCGCCCACAGGCGCACCTCGGGCTGCGCCAGGGCGTCGAGCGCGGCCAGCAGCAGAGCGTCGCCCGTGCCGGTGCCCCAGCGGTCGGGGTGCACGTAGATGGCGAGGATCTCGCCGACCTCCGGCTGCAGCGGGCTGCCGTCCAGCTCCTGGGCGCGATAGGGGCCGTGGCAGACGAAGCCGGTGACCGTGTCGCCGTCGAGCGCGACGAGGTTGTGGAACGGGTTGTCCGGGTCGGCCAGGCGGTCGAGCCGCCAGGTGGTCCGGGCAGCGACGTCGAGTGCGGTGAGCACCTGGTCGGGCACGATTCCGGCGTACGCCACCTGCCAGGCGCGGATGTGCACGGCGGCGACGGCCGCGCAGTCGGCGGGCGTCTCTGCCCGAACGGTGATCCCCATGCCCGCAAAGCCTACGAAGACCCGCCCAAGCGAGCAAAGAGGTTACGAACGCACTGCTCACGCGGGCGGGGCGTTAAGAAGGTGCCCTTCCTCTACGTGTAGCGATGTGAAGGTGCCCTTCCTTCGGCGGGTGCGGGTGTGCTTCTTTCGGCGGGTGTGGAGGTGCGCTCCTTCGGGCAGGGTGTCGGGGGTGCGGGGTAGCGTCGGGCGGCGTGGAGACGGTGACGGTCGCGCAGGCGCGCAGGATGGCGCTGGCGGCGCAGGGGTTCGCGGATCGCGCGCCGAAGGGTCCGGTGGGGGCGCGGCAGCTGCGCAAGGTGGTCGGGCGGACGGGGCTGCTGCAGATCGACTCGGTGAACGTGTTGCAGCGGGCGCATTATCTGCCCGCGTACAGCCGGATCGGGGCGTACGACCCCGCGGTGCTGGACGGGGCGAGCGCGCGGCGGCCGCGCTGGCTGTTCGAGTACTGGGGGCACGAGGCGTCGCTGCTGCCGGTGGAGCTGCAGCCGCTGATGCGGTGGCGGATGGCGACCGCGCAGGGGGTCTGGGGCGGGCCGCGCAACATCGCTGCGGAGCGGCCGGACCTGGTGGCGTGGGTGCTGCAGGAGGTGCGCGACCGGGGCCCGGTGACCGCGGCCGTGATCGAGCAGGACGTGCCCAAGCCGAAGGACAACTGGGGCTGGAACTGGTCGGACGCGAAGAAGGCCCTGGAGTGGCTGTTCTACTCCGGGGAGATCACCTCGGCGGGCCGGACCAGCCAGTTCGCCCGGCTGTACGACCTCACCGAGCGGGTGCTGCCGGCCGGCGTGATGAACACTCCGACGCCGGAGCCCGCGGCGGCGTACCGGGCGCTGGTCGAGATCGCGGCGCGCGGGCTGGGTGTGGCCGCCGAGCCGGAGCTGCGAGACTACTTCCGGCTGCCGCTCGCCGGTGCCCGCACCGCCGTCGCCGAGCTGGTCGAGGCCGGGGTGCTGATCCCCACCCAGGTCAAGGGCTGGACGCGGCCGACCTGGCGGCACCGCGACGCCGCGCTGCCGCGCAAGGTCGCGGTGTCCACGCTGGTCAGCCCGTTCGATCCACTGATCTGGGAGCGCTCGCGCACCGAGCGGCTGTTCGACCTGCGCTACCGGATCGAGATCTACGTGCCGCAGGAGCAGCGCGTGCACGGGTACTACGTGCTGCCGTTCCTGCACGGCGACCGGTTCGCGGCCCGCGTCGACCTGAAGGCCGACCGCCGGGCCGGGGTGCTGCGGGTGCCCGCCGCCTGGGCCGAGCCGGGGGTGGACGAGCACGCCACCGCCGAGGCCCTCGCGGTCGAGTTGCGCCGCCTCGCGGCCTGGCTGGGGCTCGGCGAGGTGGCCGCGCCCGAGCGTGGTGATCTCGCTGCCGCGCTCGCCGACGCGGGTATGCGGGGCAGTGTAAGTTCAGTGTTGTGACCGAGGCCCCCGCCGCTGTGACCCCGCACGGCCCGCAGTTCGCGGGCGACCCTTTCACGCCCCCGCCCGCCGACCGGATCACCCGGTTCACCGACTGGCTGCGCGCGCACACGCCGGTCTGGGCGGGTCCGCTGGCGGCGCTGGCCTGCATCGGCGGCGCGCTCGGCTATACCCAGCTGGCCGACCCGGCCAACGTCGGCGCGGACGCCATGCCGACCTGCCTGGTCAAGATGCTCACCGGCTTCGACTGCCCGGGCTGCGGCGGCACCCGCGCCGCCTGGTACCTGATGCAGGGCGACCTGCCCGCCGCGGCACGGCACCACCTGATGTTCGTCTTCGCCGTGCCGTTCCTGATCTACATGTACGTGGCCTGGGCGGGTAACACCACCTTCAAGTGGAAGCTGCCCCAGCTCAAGATCGGGCCGAAGCACATCGCGTACTTCCTGGGCGCGTGGGCCGTGTTCATGGTGCTGCGCAACCTGCCCTGGGCCCCGTTCACGTACTTCTTCGTCTGACCGCTCCCGGCCGCCCGCCATGCGACGGCCGCACTCAGCGCCCCGTCATGACCCCGCGCACCCGCGGCGAGCAGGACCGACCCGGGTGAGCGCGGCGGCGATGCCCGCGTGCGCACCCGCCCTCGCCCCACCGCAGGGACGATCTTGCGCGAATGGCCCTTCGACACCCGATCAGGGCGTGTCGTGGGGTCACCCGCGCAAGATCGCGGAGTGGGTCAGGCGGGCGGGACGCGGCGGAGGGCGATGTCACCGGAGGCGGTGCGGACCTTGAGGGTGAGGGTGGTGGGGGCGGCTTCGGCGGGTGGGGTGGGGCCGGTCATGTGCAGGTCGCTGGTGGTACGCCCGGCCGCGGTGCTCAGGTCGAGCCAGACGCCCGTGCCCGCGGCGACGCCGACCTTGATGTCGCCGCTGGCCGTGTTCAGCTTGGCCTCGCCGCTGCGGGCCACGCCGATGGCGATGTCGCCGGAGGCCGTGAGGACCCGCGCGTCGCCGTCGGTGCCGCCCAGTTCGATGTCGCCGCTGGCGGTGTTGGCGGTGACGGTGCCGCCGACGTGCCCGGTCCGCACGTGGCCGGAGGCGCTGGTGACGCGCAGGTGCCCGCCGACCGGGCCGAGGCGCACATTGCCGCTGGCGGTGTGGACGGTGACGTCGCCGGTCACCGGACCCACGGTCACCTCGCCGCTGGCGGTGTGGATCACCGCGTCGTGGTAGGAGCCCTCGCACACCGTATCGGCGGAGGCGACCTTCGCCGACAGCGCGCTGCCGGTGGGCAGCTCGACGCGAACGAGCAGTCTGGCGCGGCGGAACAGCCGCCAGCCGCCGTGCTCGGGGGCCTGGACCAGCAGGTGCCGGCCCTCCTTGAAGTCGATTTTGGTCTCACGCACCGCTTCGGCGCTGGCCTCGGAGGAGTCCATGGCCACGATGCTGACGGTGACGGTGTCGCGCGCGGTGGCGACCACCTCGAGGCGGCCGGCGGGCACACGCAGGTCGGCGCGGATGGCGCCGTCGCAGGGGAAGGTCTGGTTCATGTCCGGCTCCTGTCAGGCCTGGGCGTAGCCGGTGATCCGGCGGCCGAGGTGTGAGGTGGGGGGCGGGGTGACCGGGCGCAGCGCGTGCGCGGTGGCGCGCACCAGCCAGGCGTTGACCGAGATGCCTTCGGCCGCGGCGGCCCGTTCGGCCGCCTCCTTGAGCTGCTCGGGCAGGCGCAGGGTGAGCCGCGCCTGGTCGCCGCCCTCGGTGAGCGGCGGGACGGGCGCCGCGGCCTCGTGGACCGGGGCGGCGGGCGTGCTGACGACCAGGTCGGCCTCACGTCCGCGGATGCGCACCTCGACGGTCGGGCCGTCGAGCTTGGTGGTGATCTCGGCGCTCGCGTCGGCCAGCACCTCGATGAGGCAGAGCCGGGCCGACGCGTCGAGGGCGAGGGTCAGCAGTTCCGCGGTGCGGGCGACGTCGTCGCCGGCGGGCGCGGCCGCCGCGGCGAGATCCCGCCGCAGCGACTCGAGGTACGGGGACAGGTCCATGACACCACTATGACGTCACATCTGACGTCATGCAAGTGTCATCCTGACGTCGCCGTCTCGCTCGATGACGTCATGGCGACAAAGCGCCTGGTAGATCGCCGTTTCGTGTCTGAAAGTGCGGTGGGAGCTCACTTCCCGACCTGCAACGGTGATCTACCGCCGCGGCTACCCGAGGCTCGCGTCGCCAACCGGACAATGGCGGCTATATCCCACCAGCAACCTGGCCTCACCGGGCCGCTAAGCTGGCGCGTGTGACTGAGATGGTGAAGCCCTCCGTGCAGCTGATCGCCTGGACGAACTTCCAGGCCCCGGCCGACGTGCCGTGGGACACCGACGCCGAGGGCGGCCAGGCGCTGGCGGAGTTCGCCGGCCGGGCCTGTTACCAGTCCTGGTCCAAGCCGAACCCGGCCACCGCGACCAACGCCGGCTACCTGCGCCACATCCTCGAGGTGGGCCACCTGTCGGTGCTCGAGCACGGGACCGCGACGTTCTACTTCACGGGCGTCTCACGTTCTTTCACGCACGAACTGATCCGCCACCGGCACTTCTCGTACTCCCAGCTGTCGCAGCGCTACGTTCCGGAGCGCGACGCGGCCATGGTCGAGCCCGAGGTGATCGCGGCCAACCCGGAGCTGCACAAGAAGTTCGTCGAGGCCAGCGAGGCCGCGGTGCGGGCTTACAACGAGCTCCTGGAGGGCCTGGAGGCGACCTTCGCGGACGTGCCCAACGCCACGCTGCGTCGCAAGCAGGCTCGTCAGGCCGCCCGCGCGGTGCTGCCGAACGCCACCGAGACCCGGATCGTGGTCACGGGCAACTACCGCGCGTGGCGGCACTTCATCGCCATGCGGGCGACCGAGCACGCCGACGTGGAGATCCGCGAGCTGGCCGTGGCCACCCTTCGCGAGCTGCAGAAACTCGCACCGAGCGTATTCGACGACTTCTCGATCAGCGCACTTCCGGACGGCTCGGAGATCGCCTCCAGCGTCTACACCTGGGAGTCCTGAGGGCCACGATGGCGCCCGCCGTATTCCGCTAGGTTGTGTGCATGACGAACAACGCCCAGAGGCCGTTCGGCCGCCTGCTCACCGCGATGGTCACGCCGTTCGGTGCCGACGGGACCGTCGACGCCGACGGTGCCGCCCGCCTCGCGGTGTACCTCGTCGACGAGCAGCGTAACGACGCGTTGGTCGTCAACGGCACCACCGGGGAGTCGCCCACCACGACCGACGCCGAGAAAGAGGCTGTGATCAGGGCCGTCGTCGAAGCCGTCGGCGACCGGGCCCGGGTGGTGGCCGGGGTGGGCACGTTCAGCACCCACCACACCGTCGAGCTGGCCCGAACGGCGGAGAAGGCGGGCGCGCACGGCCTGCTCGTCGTCTCGCCCTACTACAACAAGCCGCCGCAGGCCGGGCTGGTCAAGCACTTCACGATGGTCGCCGACGCGGTCGACCTGCCGGTCCTGCTGTATGACATCCCACACCGCACCGGCGTCGCGATCTCCACCGAGACCATGGTCACCCTGGCCGGGCACCCGCGCATCGTGGGCGTCAAGGACGCCAAGGGCGACCTGGCCGCCGCGTCCTGGGTCATGCGGCGGGCCGAGTTCGCCTACTACAGCGGCGACGACGCGGCCACCCTCCCGCTGCTGTCGATCGGGGGCGTCGGCGTCGTCGGCACCTCCACCCACTTCACCGGGGTCGGCACCAAAGACTTGATCGAGGCGTACGAGCGCGGAGACGTCGCCGAGGCCCGGCGCCTGCACCAGGCGCTGCTTCCGCTGTACACCGGAATCTTCCGCACCCAGGGCACCATCCTGGTCAAAGCGGGCCTGGCCGCCCGCGGCCTGCCCGCCGGGCCGGTCCGCCCGCCACTGGTCGACGCGACCGAGGCCGAGCTGGCGCAACTGCGCATCGACTGCGCGGACGCCGGCCTGCCGCTCTAGACGCCAAAGGGGCGCGAAGCCCCAGCACGAACGGCGCGCCGCGTGCCGCAGCCCTGAAACGGCGGCACCCGCGCCGGAGAACATAAGGAGTGATGTTCATTGACCGGGCCACAACTGGAGACCGGGCGTAGCGCCAATCTGGGCGCGCCCCCGCCGCTGCCCGAGGGCGGCCTGCGGATCATCCCGCTGGGCGGGCTGGGGGCCATCGGCCGCAACATGACCGTCTTCGAGTTCGGCGGCAAGCTGCTGATCGTCGACTGCGGCGTGCTGTTCCCGGACACCGCCGACCAACCCGGCGTGGACCTGATCCTGCCGGACTTCGCGCCGATCCTCGACCGGCTGGGCGACGTCCAGGCGATCGTGCTCACGCACGGCCACGAGGACCACATCGGCGCCGTGCCGTACCTGCTGGCCCACAAGAACGACATCCCGCTGGTCGGCTCCCAGTTCACGCTGGCGCTGATCGAGGCGAAGCTGGCCGAGCGGCGCATCACGCCGTACACGCTGACCGTCGCCGAGGGGCAGCGGGAGCGGCTCGGGCCGTTCGAGCTGGAGTTCTTCGCGGTCAACCACTCGATCCCGGATGCGCTGGCGGTGGCCATCCGCACCGACGCCGGCCTGGTGCTGCACACCGGCGACTTCAAGATGGACCAGCTGCCGCTGGACGGGCGCATCACCGACCTGGCCGGCTTCGCCCGGCTCGGCATGGAGGGCGTGGACCTGCTGCTGTCGGACTCCACCAACGCGGAGATCCCCGGCTTCGTCTCGCCGGAGAAGCAGATCGGCCCGGTGCTCGGATCGATCTTCGGCAAGGCGACCGGGCGCATCATCGTCGCCTCGTTCGCCTCGCACGTGCATCGGGTGCAGCAGGTGTTCGACGCCGCCGAGGAGCACGGCCGCAAGGTGGCCCTGATCGGCCGGTCCATGGTCCGCAACATGGGCATCGCCCGCGACCTCGGCCTGCTGAAGGTCAAGGCCGGCCTGGTGGTGAACATGGAGGAGGCGGCGAGCCTGCCGCCGAACGAGATCGTGCTGATGTCGACCGGTTCGCAGGGCGAGCCGATGAGCGCGCTGGGCCGGATGTCCACCGGCGACCACCGCCACATCACGGTCGGCCCCAACGACACCGTGGTGCTGGCGAGCTCGCTGGTCCCCGGCAACGAGACCAGCGTGTACCGGGTGATCAACCAGCTGGCCCGGCTCGGCGCCAACGTCATCCACAAGGACGTGGCCAAGGTGCACGTCAGCGGCCACGCTCCCGCGGGCGAGCTGCTCTACCTGCTCAACGTCGTGAAGCCGAGCAACCTGATGCCGGTGCACGGCGAGTGGCGGCACCTGCGCGCGCACGCCCAGCTCGGGGTCGACTCCGGGGTGGACCCGGCGCGGGTGGTGCTGTGCGAGGACGGCGACGTGGTCGACCTCGTGGAGGGTCACGCCAAGCTGGTCGGCCACGTGAAGAGCCGGTACGTCTATGTGGACGGTCTGGCCATCGGCGACGTCGGCGAGAGCCTGCTCACCGAGCGCCGGGTGCTGGGCGACGGCGGCTTCATCGCGGTGACCGTGGTGGTCGACTCCGTCACCGGCAAGGTCGTCGGCGGCCCGCTGCTGTCGGCGAAGGGCTTCTCCGAGGACCCGGCCGCGTTCGACCCGGCACTGCCGCTGGTCACCGAGGCTCTCGACCGGGCGGCGCTGGACGGTGTGACCGACTCCCACCAGCTCCAGCAGATCGTTCGCCGGGTCGTCGGCCGCTGGGTCAACGAGGCCTACCGCCGCCGCCCGATGATCGTCCCGAACGTCCTGGAGGTCTGACCCCGACTGTCCGCCGTGGATTCCCTCCGCGTTGATCATGAACTTAGGACAACGACACGCCGTCGAACCGTTCCATAAGTTCATGATCAACGCGGAGGGACTACGGTGTGGGACATGGCGGGCCGTAGTTCCTCACCGAGCCGTCGTCGAGCTGCCACGCCGACGAAGGCGACGGCCGCGCGTACCCGACAGACGGGGCGTGCGCCCGCCCGCCGGGCCCCGGCCCGGCGGCCCGCCGCGCGCCGCCGGACCCGCGCCACGATCAATCCTGCGGCGCTGCTCGGGCGCCTGCTCGGCGGCATCTGGATGGCGATCGCGCACGGCCTCGGCTGGATGATGCGCGCCGTCGGCACCCAGGCGGGCAAGGCCCGCGACCTCGACCCCGAGCACCGCCGCGACGGGCTGGGGCTGCTCCTCATCGCCCTGTCCGTGCTGTTCGGCGTCGCGGTCTGGGGCTCGGCCCAGGGCGGCGGCGGGAAGTTCGGCATCTGGCTGTCCGAGACCACCCGGTTCTTCATCGGCGCCACCGCGGCGTCGCTGCCCCTGCTGCTGTTCGTGTGCGGAGTGCGGGTCATGCGCTCCGATCCCGACCCGGCCCAGCGCGGCCGCGGCATCGTCGGCTGGACCGCGCTCACCCTGGCCTCGACCGCGCTGCTGCACATCGCTTTCGCTCCGGTCGACGTCACCCAGATGGAGCAGGCCGGAGGGCTGCTCGGCAAGCTGATCGGCGGCGGAGTCGCGGGCTGGATGACGGGTTTCGTCGCGGTGCCGCTCTTCCTCATCCTGCTGACGTTCGGCGTGCTGGTCATCACGGCCACGCCGGTGAACAAGATTCCGGAACGGCTGGCGCACCTGCGCGACAGCTTCCTGGGTGTGGCCACCCCGGAGCGCTCCGATGAGGACGTGGACGACGAGCAGGACATGCCCGCGCCGCGCCGGCGCAAGCGGCTCACCCCGCCCGCGGCGTTCAGCCCGCCGGACCCCGACGACGACTTCGACGACGAGGAACTGGAGCGGCTCGCCGCGCAGGAGACGGTCGTCATCGACCGCACGCCCAAGGCGCCCCGCCGTAAGCCGGACCCGCCGCAGCACACCCCACCGCCCACCAAGACCGAGCAGCTGCTGCTGCCCAGTCTCGGCGGCGACTACACGCTGCCGCCCGCGAACCTGCTCAAGCCCGGCGAGGCGGCCAAGACCCGGTCCAAGGCCAACGACGAGGTCATCGCCGCGCTCGCGCACGTGTTCGACCAGTTCGACGTGGACGCGGCGGTCACCGGGTTCACCCGCGGGCCGACGGTCACCCGATACGAGGTCGAGCTCGGGCTCGGGGTCAAGGTCGAGCGCATCACCGCCCTGTCGCGCAACATCGCGTACGCGGTGAAGAGCCCCGACGTGCGCATCCTCAGCCCGATTCCGGGCAAGAGCGCGGTCGGCGTGGAGATCCCCAACACCGACCGGGAGGACGTGGCGCTCGGCGACGTGCTGCGCTCCCGGGTGGCCACCTCCGAGACGCACCCGATGGTGGTCGCGCTCGGCAAGGACATCGAGGGCGGCTACGTGGTGGCCAACCTCGCCAAGATGCCGCACATCCTCATCGCCGGCGCGACCGGCGCGGGCAAGTCGTCCTGCCTCAACTCGCTGCTGGTGTCCATCCTGGCCCGGGCCACGCCGGACCAGGTGCGGCTGCTGCTGATCGACCCCAAGCGCGTCGAGATGACCAACTACGAGGGCATCCCGCACCTGGTCACCCCGATCGTGACGAACCCGAAGAAGGCCGCCGACGCCCTCGAGTGGGTCGTCCGCGAGATGGACATGCGCTATGACGACCTGGCGGCGGCCGGCGTGCGCCACATCGACGACTACAACCGCAAACTGCGGGCCGGGCAGATCAAGCCGCTGCCCGGCTCCGAGCGGGTGCTCAAGCCGTACCCGTACCTGCTGGTGGTCGTCGACGAGCTGGCCGACCTGATGATGGTCGCGCCGCGCGACGTCGAGGACTCGATCGTGCGCATCACCCAGCTGGCCCGCGCGGCCGGCATCCACCTGGTGCTGGCGACCCAGCGCCCGTCGGTGGACGTGGTGACCGGTCTGATCAAGGCGAACGTGCCGTCCCGGCTGGCGTTCGCGACCAGCTCGCTGGCCGACTCCCGGGTCATCCTGGACCAGCCCGGCGCGGAGAAGCTGATCGGCCGCGGCGACGCGCTGTTCCTGCCCATGGGCGCCAGCAAGCCGCAGCGCATCCAGGGCTCCTGGGTCAGCGAGACCGAGATGAACGACATCGTGGCGTTCTGCAAGCGCCAGCGCGAGCCGGAGTTCCGGCCCGAGGTGCTGGCCCCGGTGCAGGATCCCAAGAAGAAGGTCGACGAGGAGATCGGCGACGACCTGACCCTGCTCATCCAGGCGATCGAGCTGGTGGTGGTGTCCCAGCTCGGCTCGACCAGCATGCTGCAGCGCAAACTGCGCGTCGGTTTCGCCAAGGCGGGCCGCCTGATGGACCTCATGGAGACCCGCGGCATCGTGGGCCCCTCCGAAGGCTCCAAGGCCCGCGAGGTCCTGGTCAAGCCCGACGAACTCGCCGAGGTCCTCGCCTCCCTCGGCGTCGCCGACGACTGACCACGGCGCTCTCCCGGGTGATCATGAACTTCTGGCACGGTTCGACGGCGTGTCGCCGCCCTAACCTCATGATCACCAGGTCTGTGCGGGGCGGCCGGGCTGACGGCGGGATGCAGTTTCGGGGAAACTGCGTTCTCGGCGCGTCACGTAGATGCACTTTCCCCGAAACTGCGCAAGGCGCTGAGGCCTGACGCGACGGCCCGTCAGGAGGGGGTGGGGTCCGGGGTGCGGCGGGCGCGGAGGACGGAGACGAGGGCCACCGCGCTGACGGCCGACCAGACCCCCTCCAGCAGGAGGAAGCCCCAGTCGTGGCTGGTCCAGGCGAGCCAGGCGAGCACGCCCGCGCCGAGGGTGTTGGCAGTCAGATAACCGATCGAGCGCGGAGAGGTCCAGCCCAGCTGGGCGGTCACATATCCGGCCAATACGGTCAGCGCGCCCAGGATCTGCAGGACGTCGTGGTTCATGATCGTGTGTTCTGCGCGCCGTCTTGTCGTTCCGGGTACGGCGAGCGGTCGTCCGGGGCGGGCGCCGGAGGGCGCGGCCGCCGCCAAGGTTAGCTCGAAGGAGTTGAGAAGGGCACCTTTTGGCACCTATAGCGATGAGAAGGTGCCCTTCCTTACATGGAAGGCAGTACTCGGTATGTCGTCTCGGCCCGGTAGCCTGGTCGGGTGCCAGTTAACTCCCCGTCTTCCCATGATCTTCCCGTGCCCGAGACCGGGCGGCGGGTCGCGCTGCTGACCCTGGGCTGCGCTCGCAACGAGGTCGACTCGGAGGAGCTGGCCGCCCGCCTGGCAGCCGACGGCTGGCAGGTCAGCACCGACGGCGAGGGCGCGGACGTGGTCCTCGTCAACACCTGCGGCTTCGTCGAGAAGGCCAAGCAGGACTCGATCGACACGCTGCTGGCCGCCGCCGACACCGGCGCGAAGGTGGTGGCCGCGGGCTGCATGGCCGAGCGGTACGGCAACGAGCTGGCCAAGAGCCTGCCCGAGGCTGACGCGGTGCTGGGCTTCGACGACTATCCGTCGATCTCCGCCGCGCTCGGCTCGGTGCTGCGCGGGGAGGCGCACGACGCGCACACCCCGCGCGACCGCCGTGAGCTGCTGCCGATCGCCCCGGCCAAGCGCCGCGAGACCGGCGTGATCGTGCCGGGCCACGCGGCGTTCACCAACGACGAGCACACCCCGGCGCACCTGCGGCCCGTGCTGCGGCACCGGCTCGACAGCAGCCCGGTGGCCTCGCTGAAGCTGGCCAGCGGCTGCGACCGGCGCTGCTCGTTCTGCGCCATCCCGGCGTTCCGCGGCTCGTTCGTCAGCCGCACGCCCGACGAGCTGCTGGCCGAGGCCGAGTGGCTGGCCGGCACGGGCGTACGCGAGCTGGTGCTGGTCAGCGAGAACTCCACGTCGTACGGCAAGGACCTGGGCGACCCGCGGGCGCTGGAGAAGCTGCTGCCGCAGCTGGCCGCGATCCGGGGCCTCGTCCGGGTGCGGGTGAGCTACCTGCAGCCCGCGGAGACGCGGCCGGGGCTGGTCGAGGCGATCGCCACCACGCCGGGCGTCGCGCCCTACTACGACCTGTCCTTCCAGCACTCGTCCGAGCCGGTGCTGCGCCGGATGCGGCGTTTCGGCTCCACCGAGCGTTTCCTGGAGCTGCTGGACAGCGCCCGCAAGCTCGCCCCGGAGGCGGGTGCGCGCAGCAACTTCATCGTCGGCTTCCCCGGCGAGACCCGCGCCGACTACGAGGAGCTGGTGCGCTTCGTCAGCGAGGCGAGGCTCGACGCGATCGGCGTGTTCGACTACAGCGACGAGGACGGCACCGAGGCCGCGACCATGGACGGCAAGGTCGGCGCGAAGACGATCCGCGGCCGGTACGACCGGATGCTGAGCCTGGTCGAGGAGCTGTGCGGGCAGCGGGCCGAGGAACGCCTGGGCAGCTTCGTGGACGTGCTCGTGGACACGGTCGACGGCAACGGTGTCGAGGGGCGCGCGGCGCACCAGGCACCTGAGGTGGACGGCTCGACCATGCTGGTCGCCGGGGCCGACGGGGTCGACCTGGGCGCACTGCACCCCGGTGACCTGGTGCGGGCCCGGGTCACCGGCACCGAGGGGGTCGACCTGGTGGCCGTGCCGGTGGAAATGATCGACGCGGCTCCCGCCGGTCGGCCTGCGCTGGCCGTGGTGGCTGGTTAGCGTGTCTGCCGTGCAGGAACGTTCACGCCGGGTGCCACCGCTGCTCAACGCCGCCAACGTCCTCACGGTCGTGCGCATCGTGCTGGTGCCGGTCTTCGTGGCACTGGTGATCGTTTCTGGGATGTCCGACAACCGCTGGCGGATCGCGGCCGCGATCACCTTCGGCGTCGCGTCGTTCACCGACTACGTCGACGGCTGGATCGCCCGGCGCTTCGAGCTGGTCACCTCGTTCGGCAAGGTCGCCGACCCGATCGCGGACAAGGCCCTGACCGGCTCGGCGCTGGTCCTGCTGAGCTGGTACGACCTGCTGCCGTGGTGGGTCACCGTGGTGATCCTGGTCCGGGAGTGGGGCATCACGCTGCTGCGCTTCTGGGTCATCCGGTACGGCGTGATCGCGGCCAGCCGCGGCGGCAAGCTCAAGACCGTGCTCCAGATCGCCGCGATCGCCTGGTACCTGTGGCCGTTCCCGGCTCCGTGGTCGGCGGTCGGCCCGTGGCTGATGGGCGCGGCGCTGCTGGTCACCGTGGTCACCGGCGTCGACTACGTGGTGGCGGCGATCCGGCTGCGGCGCGGCGCGCCCCGGCCCGTCTCGTGATCGAGGCATACCTGGGCCTGCTCGGGGTGCCGCGCAGGGCGCCCTCGGCGGCGTACCTGCGTGAGCTGCACCGCGCGCACGTGGCCCGGGTGCCGTACACCAACGCGGAGATCATGCTGGGCCGTCCCGGCACGGTCGCGCTCGACGTGGCGCTGCGCCGGGTCACCTCCGGGCTCGGCGGCTACTGCTTCCACCTGAACGCGGCCTTCAGCGAGCTGCTGCGCGCGCTGGGCTTCACCGTCACCCTGCACCGCGGCTACGTGGTGGCCGCCCTCGACGAGGTGGACCCCGCGCTGAACCACCTGGCCCTGCTGGTGCACGACCTGCCGGACCCGGCGAACCCGGGCGGGCGGTGGCTGGCCGACGCCGGGCTCGGCGATGCGCTGTTCGACCCGGTGCCGCTCGTCGACGGCGAGCACAGGCAGGGTCCTTTCGCGTACACCCTGACGGCCTCGCCGCAGCCGGAGCCCGGCTGGCGGCTGCGCCACGACCCGGCGGGGTCCTTCGCGGCCTGCGACATCGTCGCCGCCCCGGCCGTGCTCGCCGACTTCGCCACCGCGCACGAGTACCTGTCGACGTCCGAGCAGTCGCCGTTCACCCGGTTCCTCACGGCTCAGCGCCGCACCGCGGACGGGGTGGACATCCTGCGTGGCTGCACGCTGCTCGGCATCGACGCCACCGGGCGGCGCGAGGAGCATCTGGCCACCCGGGAGCGCTGGCGGGAGGTGCTCGCCGAGCTCTTCGGCCTGAGCGGCGGCGACCTCGACGAGCTGTGGCCCGGCGCGGTGGCCGCGCACGAGGAGTGGGTATCCCGGCGGCGCGCCTCGGCGGAGGAGAACCTGCCCTCCCCGCGGGAAGCGGCAGACGACGGTGTGGCCGCGCTGACGGCGACCGAGGGCGGTGCGAGCGGCGGGGACCTGCTGCCGGTCGCGCGGTCCGTGCCGGCAGCGGCACCGGAGCCCGCCGCATGATCGACGTCCAGGAGCTGGTCGGCAGGCTGGTCGAGCGGGGGCAGACCGTCGCGGCTGCGGAGTCGCTGACCGGCGGCCTGCTCACCGCAACCCTGGTCACCGTGCCTGGAGTGAGCCGGGTGCTGCGTGGCGGGCTGGTGGTGTACGCCACCGACCTCAAGCACAGCCTCGCCGGGGTGGACGCCGCGCTGCTGGCCGAGCGGGGACCGGTCGACCCGGACGTGGCGCTGGCGCTGGCCCGCGGCGCCCGCGAGCGCTGCGGCGCCGACTGGGGCCTGTCCACCACCGGGGTGGCCGGACCGGGCCCGCAGGACGGGGTGCCCGCCGGGACGGTGTACGTCGCGCTGGCCGGCCCGGACGGGCAGGCCGAGGTGCGTGAGCTGCATGTCGACGGGGAGCGCCAACACGTGCGGGACACGGCGGTGGCGACCGTGCTGAGCCTGCTCCGCACCGCGGTCACCGATCCGTGAGACGTGATCTCTTCGTGACCTGAGCGGGGTTTGGCCAGACTGTCGTAGTGTGTATCAAAGTGGCGTCGGCCGCCGAGTGAGTTCGGGATCCGCCCCGGCGGGGCGGGGTGTCGAACTGGCATGAAGAGAGTACGGTTCTTCTCAGCCGTCGGTGACAACCGGCGGCTGACGGCATATCGGCCGACAGCGTCGTGACGGGGAACAGTCCAGGGGGTGCGAACATGGTGCTTCTGCGTCGAGTGATCGGTGATGCCCTCCGTGCCCGCCGGCAGGGACAGCACCGCACCCTGCGTGAGGTCTCCACCGCTGCCAACGTGAGTCTCGGCTACCTGTCCGAGATCGAACGTGGGCAGAAGGAGGCGTCCAGCGAGCTGCTGACCTCGATCTGCGACGCGCTGGGTGCGCGCCTGTCCGAGGTCCTGCGCGAGGTCAGCGACACCATGGCCGTCGCCGAGCAGGTCGAAGGCGTGCTCACGCCGCTGCCGCGCGGGGACCAGCAGGTGGCTGAGATCGGGCACCGGCCGCGGACCGAGGTGGCCACCGACGGCCAGGTCTCGGTCACGGTCCGCCGGGACAATCCGCTGCGCACCACGCTGCGGACGACCCGCAACATGCGTCCGGGCAATCCCGGCAACGCGCGCGGGCGCGAGGTCGTCGGCGTCTGAGGACGCCGGATCCCGCTTCACCGGCCGCATTTTGCCTGCGGCGAGCCGCCCGCGGCGTGTCCGTGTGGGAAGGTGTGCCCGTAAGCGGGCGGCAGCAGTAGCCACTGGCCTGCTCGGCCGCCCGCCACTTCGTCGTTCCCGGACTGCGTGCTTCTTCCTGATGTTCAGCGCCGTGCGCCAAGGCCCAGCGTGCTCTGCCGGGGGAAGATCCCCGAACGGGCCAGGGTGACCGCAGCCGGCCCGACCAGCTGCGCGAGCCGGCCCGCGCCGGCCTGCCCCAGGGCCCGCCACGGACCGGCGGCCAGTTCGTCGGTGATCCGCTCGATCTCGTCCCGCCCGGCCCGTCCCGCGTCGGTGGCGAGTCCTTGCGCGTCGAGCCAGCCACGGACGGCCAGGCGTTCCTGCGCGGCCTGCCATTCGTCGGCCGTCCAGCCCCGGCTGGCGAAGACCTCGACCGGGGCCGCGCCGACCGCCGCGAACGACACCAGGGCCTCGCACGGGTCCAGCCCGGCGGCGAGCAGTGCCGCGAGGTGCCCATCGCCACGGTGCTCGCGCAGCACGGAGGCGGCGTGCCAGAGCACCAGGTGCGACTCGTCCGGCCAGGGCAGGTCGGCGTTGGCTGCCGCCAGCGGGCGACCCGCGGTGACGGCCGCCCCGGCGGCGCGGCGGGCGAGCGCGGCCGCCTCGGCCAGTTCCGGGCTGCCGACGAAGTCGGGAAGCAGCGCGCGCAAGGTGCGGTCCACGGCCCGGAGTCGTGAGGTCAGCACCTTGTCCGGCGTGGCGGTCTCCCAGATCGCGGGGACATGGGTGCGGACCAGGGCAGGGCTGAAGCTGTAGTAGGTCGCGGCCACCAGTTCAGGACCGGCCGCGCCGAGCGGTGCCGACCGCCACGCGAAGTAGCTCGGCCAGCGCGCTTCGGTGTCGTAGCCCAGCGCAGCGGCCTCCTCGTTGGCCTGCGGCGCGAAGTAGATCGCCGCGTGCACCGGCTCCAGCACCTGCCACATCTGACGCACCAGCGCCGGGGGCACCGTCTCGGACATCGTCGTTCCTCCCTCAACATCGTGACACTCAGAATGCATCTTGATGCTGACAAGATTTTCACGACACCCGTAACTTGTCAATGACTAGATTCAAGGGCCAGGCTACCTCGACGAGCTGGTCGGCAGGACCACCGCCACCAGGCGCCTGGGCGCCGACATCCGCGAATCGATCATGAAGTTAGGGCGGGGACACGCCGTCGAGCCGTGCCATAAGTTCATGATCAACGCGGCGGGAGGGGGTGGGTCAGGAGATGCGGACGAGGTCGCCGGGGGTTACGGCGAGCATGACGGCGGCGCGGCCGCCGTTGACGGCGATGGCGACGCGGTCGGCGGAGTCGGCGAAGACGACCAGACCGCCGGAGGGGGCATCGGCGAAGGTGGTGCCGCGGATCGCGCGGCAGCCGCCGACGGTGAGCCGGTCGGGGAGCAGTTCCAGGGTCGAGCCGGCGGCGGCCAGCTGCACGTTGCCGAAGCGGTCGACGGTCAGCACCTCGGCCTCCAGCCAGCCGTCGCCCCAGGCCACCACCGGCTCAGGCAACTGAACCAGGCTGTCCGGCGCGACCGGAGGCCCCGCATCGGCCGGGTCGGCGCCGCGGGCCAGCCGGGCCGTGACCGGGGCGAAGACGTCGCGGCCGTGGAAGGTGCGCGAAACGCTCGGCGCGAACCAGTCCTCGCTGGCCAGTTCGTACGCCGCGGACGGCCCGCCGAGCGCCTGTGCGGCCCAGACCAGCAGTCCGTTGTCGGGGCCGACGAGCAGCCCGCGCGGGGTCTGCACGACCACCGCCCGGCGCGGGGTGCCGACGCCGGGGTCGACGATCGCGAGGTGGACCGCGTCGGGCAGGTACGGCACCGTCTGCGCCAGCACCGCCGCGCCGCGGGTGACGTCGCCGGGCGCGATCAGGTGCGTGACGTCGATGACGCGGGCCGCCGGGGCGAACCGGGCGATCGTGCCGTGGCAGGCGGCGACGAAACCGTCCGACAGCCCGTAGTCGGTCGTGAACGAGATGTAGTCGTATCCGGGCATGCCTATGAAGGTAGACCGATCCGGCCCGTTGTCCACTATGGCCGACGCGGCGAGCCGATCTCCTCCGACGCGTCGGCATCGGCCCGCTCGGCGTCCGTGCCGTCCGGCGACGCCTGCCCGGGCACGGCAGCCTCGCCCGTCGGCGCGGGGCCGCGCTCAGCGGAGCCGCCGGGCGCCTGCCCGCGCTGGGCGGGGACGGCAAGCGACGCGGCGGCCGCCTTGCTCGCGGCTCCGCGGCGCTGGATCCTGCGGAACAGCAGCAGCACCGGGATGGTGCAGATCAGCGGCCCGATGATGGCCAGTGGCCGGGTCAGCCACCAGCCCAGGTCGACGTCGGCCGGCTTGTCCATGTCGTAGCGCAGCCACAGCCAGGTCAGGAACAGGAACAGCGCCATGCCGGTGGTGTGCACCAGGTAGAGCGGCAGCGAGAACTCGTTGATCAGCTCGTTGACGCGCTTCCAGCGCGGACGTTCCAGCAGGATCTGCATCCGTGGGCGCAGCAGCTCGGCGAATCCGATCTGGAACAGCAGCAGCGCCACGATGACGAAGGTGGGCGGGGCCATGTTCGAGAAGCGCTCGCCCGGCACGCCGACCATGGAGCCCGGATAGAGCCCCGAGCCGACGAGCCCGACCAGGCCGAACAGGCCCGCCCAGAGCAGCGCCCAGTCGTTGCGGCGGGGTGAGTCGACCACGTTCTGGTAGAAGAAGCCGGCCTGGTGCGCCAGGCCCCAGACAAGCACCATGTTCAGCCAGCCGATGTCCTCCATGCCCTTGCCGAAGCGGGCCACGTCGACGACCATCGCCGCACCGGCCAGCCACACCAGGGCCAGCAGCCCGGCCTTGCGGTGCAGCCACAGGCCGATCGGCAGCAGGGCGATGAGCATCAGGTACACCCCGAGGAACCACAGCGGGCTGACCACGAGCTTCACCGCCCGGCCGACGCCGGTGAGGTTGAAGTAGCTGCCGATCAGGCCGCCGAGCGCGATCCATACCAGCAGCACGATGCCGGCCGGGATGAGCAGCTGGCGCATGCGCCGCCAGACGAACGCGCCCATGCTGACCCCGCGCGCCTGCGCCCGCTCCCAGGTGCGGATGTGCACGAAGCCGCCGATGAAGAAGAACAGCGGCATGACCTGGAACAGCCACGTGGCCAGCCACAACCCGCGGGTGAAGCCGAGCGGGCTGGTGGCGTGCGGGCCGTCGGCGCGCCAGTCGAGGATCGTGAACGCCCAATGCCAGACCACGACCACGATCAGGCTCAACGCCCGGAGGAAGTCCACATAGGTGTCACGGCGCGCGGGGGCGGCGGCAGTGGTCATGAACCGCAGCATGCCACCGGCGCGGCGCGACCCGCCAGCGTCAATCCGACACGTCTTCCCCCGGTATTTCCCTGATGGCCGTCTCCGGGTAAGCCATGGGATCATCCTCAGCCGCGTAACCGCAGCCCACGCGGGGTGATCCGGAAGCCCGCCGCCTCCAGCGCCGCGCCCAGCGGGCTGCCGGTGACCGACTCGCCGTCGGCCCGCTCCACGGTCAGCGGCCCCAGCGCCCCGCTGGTCACCGCCTCGGTGAGCGACGCCGCGGCGGCCGCCATGACCGCCTCGTCGTCGCTGAAGGAGAGCAGGGTACGGCCGCCGCGCTCGACGTACAGCGCGAGCGCTCCGGCGACGAGGACGACCAGTGCGCCCGCCTTGCGGCCGGGGCGGTGGCCCTCGGTGTTGTGCGGCCAGGGCAGGGCCGCGCCGTACGGGTTGGCGGGGTCGGTGGCGGCGAGCACCAGTGCGCGGGGCGTGCCGTCACGGGTGTCGGCGTACGAGCGCAGCCGGTCCACCGCCCCCGGCAGCGCGAACTGCGCCGCGCCGAGCCCTTCGACGAAGTAGCCGCGCCGGGCCGCGCCCCGGTCCTCCAGAGCGGCCAGCACGGGGTAGACCGCGGCGAACCCGCCGGGCTGGTTCTCGGCGGCGACCGCGCCCCGGATCACCACGCCGTACCGTTCCAGCAGCGCGTCGGCGAGCGCCGCGGCCCGGGCGGTGGGGTCGGTGTCCCGCTCGCCCAGTGCGTGCCAGCGGCCCGCCGCTGCGGGCAGGTGCGCCGGGCCGCGGGCCGCGGCCAGTGACCGGCCCCCGGTCAGGCTGGGGCGCCGATAGCGGGCCCGGCCCGGGGTGGGCTTCGCCCGGTGTGCGCCGCCGCCGGACAGCCGTGCCCGCACCGGGGCGAGCGTGTCGTTGCCGACCAGCCCGGCCCAGACCAGATCCCACAGCGCGGTCAGCAGCTCGTCGTGCTCGGCTTCGATCTGGTCGGCGAGCTGCCGGAAGAACAGCGCTCCGCCGCCCAGCGCGGACAGCAGCGACTCGTGCACGCCGGTCAGGGCGAGTTCGGTGGGCGGGGGCAGCAGCAGCGGGGCGGCGTCGGCGAAGGCCAGCACGATCCAGCCGTCGTTGCCGCCGATCGGACCGGCACCCGCCCAGACGACCTCGCCGGTGGCGCACAGCTCGTCCAGGTAGGAGGGCCGGTAGTCGGCGACCCGGGCGGGCAGCACGAGGCGTTCCAGGGCCGAGGCGGGCACGGGAACGCCCTGGATCTGGTCGATGGCGGCGGCGACCGCGTCGATGCCCTCGCTGCGCCGCCCGATGTGCTGCCAGGCGGGCAGGAAACGGCCCAGCACCTCCGGGGGGACCGGTTCGATCTCCTTGCGCAGCGCGGCCAGGCTGCGCCGACGCAGCGTACGCAGCACCTCCGCGTCGCACCACTCGATGAACCCACCGTCCGACGACGCGGTGAACTCGCCCGACACCAGGCGCCCCGAGGAGGACAGCCGCCGCAGCGTGTGCTCGACCACCGCGACGCCCAGCCCGAACCGGATCGCGCAGTCGTCGGCGCGGAACGGCCCGTGCGTGCGCGCGAACCGGCCGATCAGGTCGAGCAGCGGGTCGGCGACCGCGGCGGTGTACGCGGCGGGCAGGCCGGGCGGCAGCGCCACCCCGAGCGCGTCCCGGTAGCGGCCGGCGTCCTCGGCGATGATGAAGCGCTCCTGCCCGGCGACCCGGACGCCGAGGATGCGACCGGTGCGGGCCAGCTCGTCGAGCCAGCCGGGCGCCACGCCGCGCTCGGTCAGCTCGTCCGGGGACAGGTCGCCGAGCTGGCGCAGCATCTCCACGGTGTCCTCGGCGTCGCGCACCCGCCGGTCGACCCAGCGCAACCGCAGCGCGGTCGCCTCGATGACCGCCGGGTCGAGCAGCTCGCGCAACTCCACCCGGCCCAGCAGCTCGCCGAGCAGCGTCGGATCGAGGGCCAGCGCGGCTGCCCGGCGCTCGGCCAGCGGGGTGTCCTCGCCGTACAGGAACGCGCCGACGTAACCGAACAGCAGCGAGCGGGCGAACGGGGACGGCTGCGGGGTGGACACCTCGATCATGCGGATCTTCCGCGACGCGATGTCGCGCATCATCGCGGCCAGCGCCGGCAGGTCGAACACGTCGCGCAGGCACTCCCGGGCGGCCTCCAGGGTCACCGGGAAGTCCGGGTACTCCCGGGCCACGTCGAGCAGTTGGGCGGCGCGCTGGCGCTGCTGCCACAGCGGCTGTCGCCGGCCCGGGTCGCGCCGCGGCAGCAGCAGCGAGCGGGCCGCGCACTCGCGGAACCGGGACGCGAACAGCGCCGAGCCGCCCACCGTCTCGGCGACCAGCGGTTCGATCTCGTCGGCGTCGAAGGCGAACAGGTCCGCGCCCGGCGGCTCGTCCGCGGTCTCCGGCAGCCGGATCACGATGCCGTCGTCGGCGGCGTGCACCTGGGCGTCCACGCCGTAGCGCTCGCGCAGCCGCTGCCCGATGGCCAGCGCCCACGGCGCGTTGACCGGTGCGCCGAGCACGTTGTGCAGCACGATGCGCCAGTCGCCCAGCTCGTCGCGGAAGCGCTCGACCAGCACGGTCCGGTCGTCCGGCAGGTGCCGGGTCGCCGCCCGCTGCTCCTCCAGGTATGCCGTCAGGTTGCCCACCGCGGACGGGTCGAGGCTGTCCATACCCGATGGGTTGCGCAGGAACGCTCCGAGCGCCTTGCCCAGCGCGACCGGGCGGCCCGCCTGGTCGCCCTTCCAGAACGGCAGCCGGGCGGGCTGGCCCGGCGCGGGGGAGACCAGCACCCGGTCGGGCGTGATGTCCTCGATCCGCCAGGAGCTGGTGCCCAGCGCGAACACGTCGCCGACGCGGGACTCGTACACCATCTCCTCGTCCAGCTCGCCGACCCGGGAGGCCTTCTCCGACCCGGCCAGGAAGACACCGAACAGGCCGCGGTCGGGGATGGTGCCGCCGGAGGTGACGGCCAGGCGCTGGTTGCCGGGGCGGCCGGTGAGCTTGTCGGCCGCGCGGTCCCAGACGATGCGCGGGCGCAGCTCGGCGAAGGCCGTCGACGGGTAGCGCCCGGCCAGCATGTCCAGCACCGCGTGCAGCGCCGACTCGGGCAGCGCGGCGAACGGTGCGGCCCGGCGCACCAGCGTGGACAGCTCGGCGACGGTCCACTCGTCCAGCGCCGTCATCGCCACGATGTGCTGCGCCAGCACGTCGAGCGGGCTGTGCGGGAAGGCCAGCGGCTCCAGCCGGCCCGCGGTCATCCGCCCCGCGACCACGGCGCAGGACAGCAGGTCGCCGCGGTGCGTCGGGAACACCACACCGCGCGAGACCGCGCCGACCTGGTGCCCGGCCCGGCCTACCCGCTGCAGCCCGGCTGCCACGCTGGGCGGCGCGCCGACCTGCACGACCAGGTCTACCGCGCCCATGTCGATGCCGAGTTCGAGGCTGGAGGTGGCCACCACGGCGGGCAGCCGACCGGACTTCAGCTCTTCCTCGATCTGCTTGCGCTCCTCCTTGGAGACCGAGCCGTGGTGCGCGCGGGCGATCTGCGCCGGTGCGCCGTACCCCGCGCCGGACTGGGCCATGATCTGCGCGGGTGGCGGCACGGCCGTGACCAGGTGCTCGGCCGCCAGCTCGTTGAGCCGGGCACAGAGGCGCTCGGCCCCGCGGCGGGAGTTGGTGAAGACGATGGTGCTGCGGTGCTGGCCGATCAGCTCGAACACCCGCTCCTCGACCGCGGGCCAGATCGAGGCCCGGCGCGGGCCTTCGTCGTCGGGGCGGCCCTCGTCGAGCGCGGTCATGTCCTCGACCGGCACCTCGACGCTGACCTCGATGGTCTTGGCGGACTTCGGCTGCACCACGTGCACCGGCGCGGCCCCGCCCAGGAACTGGGCCGCCGCCTCGACCGGCTCCACCGTCGCCGACAGGCCGATCCGCTGCGCGGGCTTGGCCAGCAGCGCGTCCAGCCGCTCCAGCGAGAGAGCCAGGTGCGCGCCGCGTTTGGTGCCGGTGACCGCGTGCACCTCGTCGACGATCACCGTCTCGACGCCCCGCAGCGACTCCCGCGCCTGCGAGGTGAGCAGCAGGAACAGCGACTCCGGCGTGGTGATCAGGATGTCCGGCGGGCGCCTGTTGAAGATGCGGCGTTCGTCCGCGGGTGTGTCGCCCGTACGCATGCCGACCGTGATGTCCGGTTCCTTCAGCCCGAGGCGGGCCGCCGCGTGCCGGATGCCGGTGAGTGGGGTGCGCAGGTTGCGCTCGACGTCCACGGCCAGGGCCTTGAGCGGGCTGACGTAGAGCACCCGGCAGCGCCGGGTCGGGTCCTCGGGCAGCGCTTCGTGCGCGAGCCGGTCCAGCGCCCAGAGGAACGCCGCCAGGGTCTTTCCAGAGCCCGTCGGGGCCACCACCAGGGCGTGGTCACCGGCGCTGACAGCCTTCCAGGCGCCCGCCTGGGCCGGGGTGGGCGCGGCGAAGGCCGCGTCGAACCAGGCCTGCGTGGCAGGGCCGAACGGGGCGGCGGGCGTAGTCATCACCGACCATCCTGCCCCCCGCCACCGACAATCGCCCGGCACCCGTTTCGGGTCTCGTCCGGGTGATGCCGCAGGTGAGGCGTTAACCACACGCCCCGCAGGGGTAGGCCCAGTGGATGAGACGGTTTCGTTGGGAGTCTTGCCCGGATGCGCCCGAATCACGTACCGTCTTGCTCACGATGAGTAGTCCATCGAACACGGTGTGCGGAGGGTGAGCATGACCGAACGACAGACCACACCGGCCGTCGACAGGAAGAACAGCCGCCACGAATCGGACGTCCTGCTGCGCCAGCTCGACGGGCACCTCGCCCGTCTGCAGGCAGGCCAGTCCCAGCACTCCGGCCACGAAATGGCCCTGGCCGAGCGCATCGCCGCGCACCTGCGCCAGCTGATCCGCGACACGGTGCGCGCCAGCGCCGTCGACCGGGCCCGCGTGCGCGCAGCCGTGCACTACTTCGTGGTGCGCAACCGCGATGCCCGGCACCCGCACACCCACGCCCGCCCCGCGCACGTCGACGTGTGGGTGGTCAACGACATCATCCGCGACCTCGGCCGCCACGACCTGCTGATCCCGGAGCCGGCCGCCGCCTGAGCCCCGCCGGATCCGCCGACGCGCGACCGGCCCAGCGCCGACCGCCGTTTTTTATGGACGTCGGCGACGGTTTTCTCGTAGACGTTGGCCTGTCCGGATGAGTTCGATCTTCGAATTACATCCGGACAGGCCAACGTCTTTTCGTGTACGCCGGTCGAGTCCTTCGTGCGCGGTCCGGGCCGACTGCGGGCCGCGTGCGGAACGGGGGACTTCGGGGGTGCGTCAGGCCAGGGACGAGGTGGCGAGCTTGACGCCGAAGCCGACGAAGAGGGCGCCGATGGCGCTGGTGCCGGCCGCGGCCAGTCGGCGGCGGCTGCGGAAGGTGGCGGCCAGCCGGTTGCCGCTGAAGATCAGCGCGCTCAGGTAGAGCGCGCTGCAGATCTGCACGATGATCGCCAGCAGCAGGAACGACACCGCCGGGTACGCGTACCCCGGGTCGACGAACTGGATGAAGAACGAGACGAAGAACAGGATCGCCTTCGGGTTCATCAGGCTGATCGTGAACGCCCGCCGGAACGCGTTCTCCGCCCGGGGCTCGGGCTCGGGCGTGCTCGCCGCGACCCGTCCCGCGGACCGGTCCCGCCAGCCGCGGATCGCGCCGACGAGCATCTTGACGCCGACGAAGCCGAGGTAGGCGGCGCCTGCGTATTTGACGACCATGAACAGCGCGGGCACCGCGCGCAGCAGCGAGGCCATGCCCGCCGCGGACACCAGCATGAGCACGCCGTCGCCGCAGAAGACGCCCATCGCCCCGCGGTAGCCCTGCCGTACGCCGCGGCGGGCCGCGACGGCCAGCACGTACAGCGAGTTCGGTCCAGGCAGCAGGACGATCGCTATCGTGCCGAGCACGAAGGTGTACAGGTCCGTAACGCCCAGCATGCCTTACATCCTCCCGCGATCGACTCGGCCCCGGCCTCGGCCGATAGGACACCTCGAACGTGCCCTACGTCACCGGCCCAGCCGAGGGAACGGCCGCCCCGGCACCGGGGCGGCCGATCGCTGCGCGCAGGCAGGAGTCAGTTGCCGAGAGGAGAAGGTGCCCTTCCGTTACGCGGGGCGATGTGCAGAGCTGCTGCTCGTCTCGCTGATGCGAGCCGACGGTGCCCTTCCTTCGGTGAGGCGGGTGCGGGCGGTGGGCCATTCGGCGGCGAGCATGCTGAAGGTGACGGTGTCGCGCCACTGGCCGTCGTGGTGCATGCGGTGGTGGCGCAGAACGCCCTCGCGGACCGCGCCGAGGCGGGCGATGGCGGCCTGGGAGCGCTGGTTGTTGTGGTGCGTGTGCCACTCGACGCGTTCGGCGTTCAGGACCTCGAAGGCGCGCTCCAGCAGGAGCAGCTTGGACTCGGTGTTGATCCCGGTGCGCCAGGCCTTGCGGCCCAGGAGGGTGTAGCCGATGCCGAGTTGCCGCCGTACCGGGTCGATGGCGTAGTAGGAGGTGGTGCCCAGGATCTCGCCGGTGGTGGCGGCGCGCTGCACCCACGGGACCCGCTCGCCGCGGGCCTGCATGGCGAGCGCCTCGGCGACGACGGCGGCCATCTCGTCTCGGCTGCGCGGGGCGGGCGAGTGGAGCCAGCGCCAGACCTCCTCGTCGTCGCCGGCAACGGCGTACAGGCCGTCGACGTGGGACATGTCCAGCGGCTCCAGGGTCACCACGTCCCCGCGCAGCACCGCGGGCTCGTGCCACGGGCCGCGGTCGGGGCGCAGGTAGGCCGGGGCGGGCACGGTGACGCCCGGCGCGGGTTCGGCCGGACCGGCGGTGATCTTGAAGGGCAGCACGCCGGCCCAGTACGGCAGGGCCAGGTCCTCCTCGTCATCGCCCGCGGTGCCGGTGCGGGCGCGCACCGAGACCTCGTCCAGCGGCAGTGCCAGCAGTGCCGTCTGGGCCAGTTCCTTGGCCGACGGCGGGCGGGTCCGTGCGGCGTGGCCCGCGCCGATCTTCTCCGCCAGCGCGGTGAACACGCGGAGCTTCTCCTGCTCGTCGGTGACCAGCGTGGCGGTGCCGTGGGCGATGACCGAGCGGTAGTTGGCGCTGTGGTGGAACTGGGAGCGGGCCAGCACCAGGCCGTCCAGGTGGGTTACGCAGGCCGCGACGCGCAGCCCGGTGCGCGCCTCGAGGCCCATCCGGCCGCCGCTGGAGCCGTGCAGGTAGAGCGTGTCGTCGACGCGTATGTGCAGGGTGGGCAGCGCCCGTGGCTCGCCGTCGAGCACGAAGGAGAGGGTGCAGTGCCAGGCTTCGTCGAGGATCGCGTGCGCGGCGCTGCGCTCGTAGGACATGCGCTCGCGCATTCGCAGCGCGGTGGTGCGCGGGGTCTGCGGGAAGGTGGTCACGCCCGCCTCCTTGACTCGAATAATGTACTAGTACATACTAAGCTTTGTGCCAGTACGATATCCGATCATCGGGAGCACGGCAACGGCTATCGCGTCCTGCGTGGAGGAGGGCGTGCGCCGCGGCGCGCTCGCCGCCGGGGACGCGCTGCCCAGCGTGCGGGGCCTGGCCGAGGAGCTCTCCGTCAGCCCGGCCACCGTCGCGGCCGCCTACCAGCGGTTGCGTGACCGGGGGATCGTGGTGACCGCGGGCCGCCACGGCACCCGGGTGCGTCCGGTGACGCCGATCGCGACCGATCGGACGGCCCGCGCCGTGCCACTGCCGGCGGGCGTACGCGACCTGTCCGACGGTGAGCCGAATCCGGCGCTGCTGCCGGACCTCGCCCCGGTGCTGCGCCACGTCGCCGACTCGTTCGACGGCGGTGCGGCCCCGCTGCGTTACGCCGACGCCGGGCCGCTGCCCGAGCTGCTCGAACAGGCCCGTGCCCGGCTGCCCGAGCTGCCGGACGGTGCGGCGTACACCCTGGTCAGTGGGGCTCTGGACGGCATCGACCGGCTGCTCGGCGCCCGGTTGCGGGCCGGTGACCGGGTGGCGGTCGAGGATCCGGGCTGGGGCGCGCTGCTGAACCTGATCGCGGCCCTGGGCCTGGTCCCGGTCTCCATGCCGGTCGACGAGGAGGGGCCGCTGCCGGACGGGGTGCGGGCGGCGGTCGCCGCGGGCGTGCGCGCCGCGGTGATCACCACCCGGGCGCAGAACCCGACCGGTGCGGCGGTGAGCGCGGCGCGGGCGCGGGAGCTGCGGCCACTGCTGCGCGACGTGCTCACGATCGAGGACGACCACGCCGGCGAGCTGGCGGCGGTCCCGTCGCACCCGGTCGCGGACGGGGCGCACTGGGCGTTCGTGCGCAGCGCCAGCAAGCCCTACGGCCCCGACCTGCGCTGCGCGGTGATCGCCGGGGATGCCGAGACGGTGTCGCGGGTGGCGGGGCGGCTGCGGCTCGGCCCGGGCTGGGTGTCCGGGCTGCTCCAGCGCACGCTGCTGGGCCTGTGGCGGGATCCGGCGGCGGAGCGGGCGGTGACCGAGGCCGGCCGGGTGTACGACGAGCGCCGCAACGCCCTGGTCGAAGCCCTGCGCCACCGGGGCGTCGCCGCGATCGGGCGCACCGGGATCAACGTGTGGGTGCCGGTGCCCGACGAGACCGGCGCGGTGACCGCGCTGCGCGACGCGGGATACGCGGTGGTCCCCGGGCACGTGTTCCGCACCGCGACCGGGCCGGGCATCCGGATCACCATCGCGACGCTGCGGTTCGACGAGATCGAGCCGCTGGCCGCGGCGGTGGCCGCGGCCGTCCACCCGTCCGCGGGCGCGGTGCTGCGCTGAACGGGTTTCAGCAGCCGGGAACGGGCGAGCGGGCCGGGTCGCGGCCCGCTCGCGGGTGGATCAGCCGAAGAGGTCCTCGAAGAAGGACTCCTGCTTCTTGTGCTTCTTGTGGTGGCCGTGGTCGTCGTGGCGGTGCTGGTCGTGGCGGGGGTACGACGGGTCCTGGTAACCGTGCTGCTGCTGCGGGGGCGGCGGCGGGGCGGCGTGCTGCTGGCTGCCGTGCCAGGCGTTCTCGGCCGCGGTCAGCCGCTCCAGCTCGCCGCGGTCGAGGAAGATGCCGCGGCACTCGGCGCACTGGTCGACGGTGACGCCGTTGCGCTCGTACTGCCGCATCTGTCCATGGCATTTCGGGCATGTCATCTGCATGTGCCCGAGCCTACCCAGTCGCGTCCAGAGTCGATCATGGGTAATCCGCGGGCCTGGGGGCGGACCGGGCCGTACGGTGACGGCATGACGACGTTGCACGGCGAGCGGGTCACGCTGCGGCCGGCCGGTCCGGAGGACGTGGACGGCCTCGCCGCGATCCGGGCCACGCCGGAGGTCCACGTCCGGTGGCAGGGCGCCGACCTCGCCGCGGAGATCAAGGACGACCTGGCCGATCCGGATCTCGAACTGCTGGCGATCGAGCACGAGGGCCGGGTCGTCGGCGCCATCCAGTGGCACGAGGAGACCGACGCCATGTACCGCCACGCGGGCATGGACCTCTACCTCGACCCCGTGGTGCACGGCCGCGGCCTGGGCTCGGACGCGGTGCGCACGCTGTCCCGGCACCTGATCCAGGAGCTGGGGCACCACCGGCTCGTCATCGACCCCGCCGCGGACAACACCGCGGCCATCGCCTGCTACGCCAAGGTCGGCTTCCAGCCGGTGGGCGTGATGCGCCGCTACGAACTCGGCCCCGACGGCTCCTGGCACGACGGTCTCCTGATGGACCTCCTCCCCGAGGACCTTCGCTGACCATCCGCGCGTCCGGCCGCACCGCCGACAGCCATGTGAGATCGCTGTTCCGGGGTCGGAAACCGCGATCGACCTGAGTATTCGGCACGAAACAGCGACCTCCCGTGGGATCCGGGGCGACGCGGGGGCAGGGGATCGGGCAAGGTAGGGGAAGCGCCCACACCCCTTACACCCTGGGAGCCCCCTCATGACGTCTGCTGTCGCTGTGCGCAGCGCGGTGCAGGTCAGGACCATCCGCCTGCTCATGCTCGTCGAGGTCGTCAGCGGCCTGGGCGTGGCCATGGGCATCTCGGTCGGCGCGCTGCTGACCCGGGCGATGGCGGGCACCGCCCTGTCCGGGGCGGCGCAGAGCGCGGCCGTCGTCGGCGGCGGTGTGCTGGCCGTGCCTGCCGCGGCGCTGATGAGCCGGTACGGCAGGCGGCCCGGCCTGGCCCTGTGCTACCTCACTGGCGCGGTGGGCGGGGTGGCGGTGCTGGCCTCGGCACTGCTCGACTCGATTCCGTTGCTGTTCGTCGGCTTCTTCCTGTTCGGTGCGGGTAGCACGGCGAAGCTGCAGGCCCGCTACGCCGCCACCGACCTGGCCGAGCCGCACCGCCGCGGTCGCCAGCTGTCGCTGGTGGTGTGGTCCACCACGCTCGGCGCGGTGGTCGGCCCGAACCTGGCCTCCCCGCTGGGCGGGGTGCTGTCGCCCTACGGCGTGCCCGAGCTGGCCGGCCCGTTCGCCTTCGCGACCGCTTCATTCCTGCTCAGCGCCCTGCTGCTCACCTTCTTCCTGCGCCCCGATCCGCTGCTGACGGCCCAGGCCCTGGCCGGCGCCCCCGGCCCGGACCCGGTGCCGGCCGGCGCGGGGACGGCCGCCGCTGCCGCACCCACGGCGGCCGCACCCACGGCACCCGGCGCGGCCGCAGCCACGGCACCCGCAGCCCGGACGGCTCCCGCGGTCGCCACGCTCGCAGTGGCCACCGCGTCGGCCGGGGGCCCCGCGCCCGCCGCCGCCGGTGCGGCGCAGCGGCACACGCTGGGCTCGGCGGCGCGGGCGGTGCTGGCCTCGCCAGCCGCCCGGCTCGGCATGGCCGCGATGGCGCTGGGCCACCTGGTCATGGTCGCGGTGATGGCGATGACGCCGGTGCACATCGGCGAGACGCACAGTGCCCCGGACACGCTGCGCATCGTCGGTTTCGTGCTGAGCGCGCACGTGGCGGGGATGTACGGGCTGTCGCCGGTGGTGGGCTGGCTCACCGACCGGGCGGGCCGGGTGCCGGTGATCCTGGGCGGGGTCGCGCTGCTGATCGCCGCGTGTGCGGTCGCCGCCACCGCGGGCCACGACACGGCACTGCTCACCACCGCGCTGCTGATGCTGGGGCTGGGCTGGTCCGGCACCATGGTCGCCGGGTCGACGCTGTTCACCGAATCGCTGCCGACCGCGGTCAAGGCCCGCGCGCAGGGCCTGTCCGACCTGGTCACCGGCTTGGCCGGGGCGAGCGCCGGGGTGCTGTCCGGGATCGTCGTCGAGCTGGCGGGATACGCCGTGCTGGCCGTGCTGGCGGGGCTGGCCACGATCCCGCTGATCGCGCTGGCGCTGCGGCCGTCCACGCTCGCCGCGGTGAAGGTGGCAGACTAGCCCGATGCGACGGACCGACTTCTATGAGCGGCTGACCGAGGTCTTCGGCCCCGCCTACGCCGCCAGCGTCGCCGCCGACCAGGTGCTGCCGCAGCTGGGCGGGCGGACGATCGACACCGCCCTGGCCGAGGGCGAGGAGGTGCACATCATCTGGCGTGCCGTGTGCGACCAGTACGCCGAACGGGTGCCCGGCCGCCTGCGCTGACCGTCTTCCGTGTGCGAGCACACCTACGGCGTGGCAGGATGGCGCTCGTACACGTGTTCGGCTATCGTCCACAACCAGTGCTTTGTGCATGCCGCGGTTGTCCACAGGCCCGGCGTGCCCGTATCGCCTTTGTCGGACCCAGCGCCTAGCGTGTCGGCGTGACGAAGAAGGCTGCGAAGTCGGCGACTGACAGTGCCCTAAAAGAGGTGGCGACGAAGATGGCGGCTAATCCCGATAAGAGCAAGGCTCTCGACCTGGCGCTCGCCCAGATCGACAAGCAGTTCGGCAAGGGCTCGGTGATGCGCCTCGGCGAGCGGCCGCAGGTGCAGATGGCGATCATCCCCACCGGCTCGATCGCCCTGGACGTGGCGCTGGGCATCGGCGGCCTGCCGCGCGGGCGCATCGTCGAGATCTACGGCCCGGAGTCGAGCGGAAAGACCTCGCTGGCCCTGCACGCGATCGCGAACGTGCAGCGCGCCGGCGGCATCGCCGCGATCATCGACGCCGAGCACGCGCTCGACCCTGAGTACGCCAAGAACCTCGGCGTGGACACCGACGCCCTGCTGGTCTCCCAGCCCGACACCGGTGAGCAGGCGCTGGAGATCGCGGACATGCTGGTGCGCTCCGGCGCGCTGGACCTCATCGTGATCGACTCGGTGGCGGCGCTGGTGCCCCGTGCCGAGATCGAGGGTGAGATGGGCGACAGCCACGTCGGCCTGCAGGCCCGCCTCATGAGCCAGGCGCTGCGCAAGATGACCGGTGGCCTGCACGGCTCCAACACCACCGCGATCTTCATCAACCAGCTGCGCGAGAAGATCGGCGTCATGTTCGGCAGCCCGGAGACCACCACCGGTGGCAAGGCGCTGAAGTTCTACGCCTCGGTGCGCCTGGACATCCGCCGCATCGAGAGCCTGAAGGACGGCACCGAGGTCGTGGGCAACCGCACCCGCGTCAAGGTGGTCAAGAACAAGGTCGCCTCGCCGTTCAAGCAGGCCGAGTTCGACATCATGTACGGCAAGGGCATCTCGCGTGAGGGTTCGCTGATCGACGTGGGCGTCGAGCAGAACATCATCCGCAAGGCGGGCGCCTGGTACACGTACGAGGGCGACCAGCTGGGCCAGGGCAAGGAGAAGGCGCGCGAGTTCCTGAAGGAGAACCCGGACGTCGCCGCCGAGATCGAGAAGAAGATCCTGGAGAAGCTGGGCGTCGGCCAGTCGAGCGTGTCGGACGCCGCGGGCGGCCCGGCGCTGCCGCCGGTCGACTTCTGATCGATGCCTGAGACTGACGGACCGTCATGACGGGACGACGCCGCGGTGCGCGCACCGGCCGGGGATGGGATGCGAAACCGCCCGCCCCGGCCCGGCCCGCGCGCCCCGGTGACGACGGCACGGGCTGGTCCGGGCCCTCGGACGGCGAGGCCGCGGAGGGTGCGGAGGGCCGTTTCGCCGCAGGAGGCGGTCGTCGGCCAGCGGGCCGGTTCGGGTCCGCCTCCGGCGACGGCCCGGCGAGCGACGACGGGTCCCCGAGAGCGGAGCGGGCCGCGCGGCGGCAGGCCGAGCGGGATCCACACGAGCTGGCGCGGGAGATCTGCCTGCGCCAGCTCTCGGTGCGTCCGCGCACCCGGTCGGAGCTGGCCGCGGCGATGCGGAGCAAGGGCGTGGCCGACGAGGTCGCCGAGGCGGTGCTCGACCGCTACGACGAGGTCGGCATGATCGACGATGCGGCGTTCGCGCGGGCCTGGGTGTCCAGCCGCCATCACGGCAAGGGCCTGGCGTCCCGGGCGCTGGGGCAGGAGCTGCGCCGGCGGGGCGTGGAGGCCGAGGTGGTCACCGAGGCGCTGGCCGAGCTGGACGACGAGACGCAGGCGCAGACGGCGTACGAGCTGGCGGTGCGCAAGCTGCGCACGACGCGGGGCGAGCCGGACGCGGTGTTCCGCCGGGTGGTGGGCGCGCTGGCGCGCAAGGGTTATCCGGGCGGGGTGGCGGTGCGTGCCGTGAAGGACGCCCTGGCCGCCCGCAGTGCCGAGGACGCGGAGCTGGCGGAGCTGCTCGACCCGGATCTGTTCGACACGCCGGAGCAGTGATTTTCTCGGCCTTCGGTCGGGTTCGCGACACGCCGGACAGGGCGTGGGTTCGCCGGTCAGGTCACGGTTCGGCATCGATGGCCTGCCTGACAACCGGACACAATGGGCGATGCGTCCGTCTTGGTGTCCGATCATGAGTTCTTGACCGGACCGCCATCGGCAACCTAGCCTCGCAGGAGAGGTATCACCGACCAGTTCGTGTTAAACCACACAACATAGAACGTGTAACAGTACGACAACAGTTTTTCCTGGTGAGGACACGTGCAGCCGCCGTACCCCTGCGGCTGCCTACATGTAGTCGCAGCTCAGGGCCGTTGAAGCGGTTCGCGGGCTCCGACGCGTCGGTCGCACCCGCTGAAACGGCGGGTGCCGCCGGGCCGCGCCGTGCGCGGCGTGTGACGGGTCCGCACACCTGGTCGGGTTGCCTCCGCGCCGGCACCACCGTGTCGGCGGTTCGGAACGTCAGGAGGCGGGCCATGACCGAGTACGACGGGCGAGTGGCATGACCACGATGGAAGGGCTGCTGCTGGCGGCGATCGTCCTCCTCGCGCTGATGGTGGCGGGGATGCTGGCGGTCGGCGTGCGCCTGGTGCGCCGGCTGGCTGCTCCCACCGCCCCGACCGGTCAGCCGCTGAGCGTGGTCGTGGACGATCCGGAGGCGGTGGCCGAGCGCGAGCGCCAGCGCCAGACCCTGGTCGAGCTGCAGAACTCCGTCTCCGACGCGCAGACCGCGCTGGAAACCGAGCGCCGTTCCGTGGCCGCCGCCCGAGCCGAGGCCACCGCCGTACGCGCCGAGAACGCCGCCGCGAAGGCCGAGGTGACCACGGCCCGCGCCGAGGCGCAGCGGGTGCTCGACGCGGCCCACGCCGAGGCCGACACCGTGCTGCAGCGGGCGCACCGCCAGGCCGAGGAGGACGCCGAGCAGGTCCGGTCGACCGCCCGGCGCACCGGCGAGCGCGAGATCGCGATGCTCACCTCCACCGCCAAGGACCAGGCCGCCGAGGCCGAGCGGCGGCTGCAGCGCCTGGATGAGCGGGAGCGGATGCACGCGGCCGAGGCCGAGCGCCTCGCCGAGCGGGAACGCCAGAACGTGGAGGAGGCCGAGCGCCTCGCCGAACGCGACCGCCGCATCGCCGCAGCCGAGGCCGAGCTCGCCAAGTGGGAGCTGGGCCTGCAGGGCAAGGAGCAGGAGCTGGCCCAGGCGCAGGCGCAGCGGCGCAAGGAGCTGGAGCGGGTCGCCGGGCTGACCGCCGACGCCGCCAAGGGCGAGCTGGTCGAGACCATCGAGAACCAGGCCAAGCGCGAGGCCGCGCTGCTGGTGCGCGACATCGAGGCCGACGCCCGGTCCACCGGCGAGTCCCGGGCCCGCCACATCGTGGTCGACGCGATCCAGCGGGTGGCCAGCGAGCAGACCGCCGAAAGCGTGGTCAGCGTGCTGCACCTGCCCAGCGACGAGATGAAGGGCCGCATCATCGGCCGGGAGGGCCGCAACATCCGGGCCTTCGAGACGGTCACCGGGGTCAACCTCATCATCGACGACACCCCCGAGGCGGTGCTGCTGTCCTGCTTCGACCCGGTGCGCCGGGAGGTCGGCCGGCTCACCCTGGAGAAGCTGGTCCTCGACGGGCGGATCCATCCGCACCGCATCGAGGAGGTCTACGACGTCGCCCGGTTCGAGGTCGAGCGGATGTGCCAGCGCGCTGCGGAGGACGCACTGGTCGAGGTCGGCATCACCGACATCCACCCGGAGCTGGTCACCCTGCTGGGCCGGCTGCGCTACCGGACGTCGTACGGGCAGAACGTGCTCAAGCACCTGGTGGAGACGGCGCACATCGCGGGGATCATGGCGTCGGAGCTGAAGCTGGACCCCGAGCTGATCAAGCGGTCGGCGTTCCTGCACGACATCGGCAAGGCGCTCACCCACGAGGTCGAGGGCTCCCACGCGCTGATCGGCGCGGACGTGGCCCGGCGCTTCGGGGAGAGCGACGAGGTGGTGCACGCGATCGAGGCGCACCACAACGAGGTGCCGCCGCAGACCATCGAGGCCGTGCTGACCCAGGCCTCGGACGCCTGCTCGGGCGGGCGGCCGGGGGCGCGGCGGGAGTCGCTGGAGGCGTACGTCAAGCGGCTGGAGCGCATCGAGGAGATCGCCGGGGCCAAGAGCGGCGTGGACAAGGTGTTCGCGATGCAGGCCGGGCGGGAGATCCGGGTCATGGTCCGGCCCGAGGAGGTCGACGAGATCGGCGCCGCGGTGCTGGCCCGGGACGTGGCCAAGCAGATCGAGGAGGAGCTGACCTACCCCGGCCAGATCCGCATCACGGTCGTCCGCGAGTCCCGCACCACGGAGATCGCCCGCTGAGCTGACTCTGCTCAACGCGAAAGATCGCTGTCTCCGGTCAGAACCTGGTGTGACCTCAGGTCTGACCGGAGACAGCGATCTTTAAGGCGGCGAGGGCTCAGCCGGCCACGCCGACGCCACCGCCCAGACCCGCGGCGGCCGCGTTCGCGGCAGCGGCCTTGGTGCTGGTGTTCGTGACGCCGCGGCGGTCGGCGCGCCGCTTGAGCAGATGCGCGACGAGGGTGAGGGTCGCGTTGATCACGATGTAGATCATGGCGAGCACCATGAACGTCGGCACCGCGTTACCGAAGACCGCGGAGCTCTTGCTGCCCTCGAGCATCAGCTCCGGGTAGGACACGATGTAGCCGAGCGCGGTGTCCTTGAGCACGACGACGAGCTGGCTGACGATCACCGGCAGCATGGTGCGTGCCGCCTGCGGCACCAGGATCATCCGCATGACCTGCGACTTGACCAGCCCGAGGCTGTACGCGGCCTCCGACTGGCCCTTCGGCACGGCGAGGATGCCCGACCGGAACGCCTCGGCCAGCACCGAGCCGTTGTAGAAGGTCAGGCCGATGACGACCGACCAGAACGGCTCGATCAACGTGCCGAAGACCCAGAATCCGCCGTACGACAGGAAGAAGATCATCAGCAGCACCGGGACGGCGCGGAAGAACTCCACGACCACGCCCGCCGGCACCCGGATCCAGCGGTGCTCCGACAGCCGGGCGGCGCTGAACACCAGGCCGAACGCGAGCGCGAACAGCATCGCGGTGGCGGCGGCCCGTAGCGTGCCGAGCAGGCCGGGGACGGCGTAGTCGGTCCAGAAGTTGACCTCCTGGCCGCCCGGCAGCGTCACGGTCTGGAAGAACGGCTGCCACTTCTGCCAGGTCCACTGGTCGGTGCTGTCGAAGGACCGGTAGATGCCGTACAGGCCGGCCAGCAACAGCACCGCGAAGACGAGGCTGAGGACGCGGTTGCGCACGCGGGCCCGAGGGCCGGGGTGGTCGTAGAGCAGGTTCGCGCTCATCGGGCCTCCAACCAGACGGGGCGGGACGGGGTCGGGGGGCGGCTCATCGGCGCACCATCAGCCGGTTGGCCAGTGCGCTGAAGCCATAGCCGACCGGCACCAGCAACGCCACGAAGGTCAGCGCGAACACTGCGAAGATCGCGATGGTCTGGTCGCCGCGAGCCTCGATCAGGGTCTTCATCGAGTTCGAGGCCTCAGGGACGCCGATGACCCCGGCGATGGTCGCGTTCTTGGTGAGCGCGATCACGATGCTGCCGAGCGGGGCCACCACCGAGCGCATGGCCTGCGGCAGGATGATCAGGCGCAGGTTCTGGGTGAAGGTCAGCCCCAGCGCGCGAGCGGCCTCGGCCTGCCCGAGCGGCACGGTGTTGATGCCCGAGCGGATCGCCTCGCAGACGAACGCGGCCGTGTACGCCGACAGGCCGGTGACCGCCAGCCAGTAGTTGTTGATGTGCAGGTCGTCGGAGAACTCCACGCCCACCGCGCTGTAGAGCCCGAAGAAGCAGAACAGGATGACCAGCGTCAGCGGGGTGTTGCGGAACAGGTGCACCCAGCCCGCGCCGAAGGCGCGCAGCACCGGCACCGGCGACACCCGGCACGCCGCCAGCAGCAGTCCCAGCACCAGTGCCAGCAGCGTGGAGGCACCGGTCAGCTTCAGGATCATCAGGAAGCCGTCGATGTACAGCTGCAGGTTCGCCGGATCGGAGAAGACGTCCATCTTGCCCTTCACGGTCCTTCAGGAATGCGGGTGGGACGGGCGAAGGCCGCCCGTCCCACCCGAGATGATCACGCAGGGCAGTTGGTCAGCTTGCTGACGTCCAGGGTCGGCGCCGGGGTGCCGCTCTTGCCGAGCGTCGCGTCCCAGGCCGCCTTGTACGAGCCGTTGGTGACCGACTCCTTCAGGATCTCGTTGATCTTGGTGCAGCCGGCCTTGTCCTCGAGCTTCAGGCCGATGCCGTAGGGCTCCGAGGAGAACGGCTTGCCGACGACCTTGAACTTGCCGACGTACTGCGCCTGCGACGCGTAGCCCGCGAGGATGATGTCGTCGGTGGTCACCGCGTCGACGGTGCCGTTGGCCAGCGCCTCGACGCACTTGGAGTACGCGTCGAACTCCTGCAGCTGCACCTTCGGGAACTTCTCCTTGATCCGCTTGGCCGGGGTCGAGCCGGTCACCGAGCAGACCTTCTTGCCGTCCAGGCCCTCCGGGCCGGCGATCGTCGAGTCGACCTTGACCAGCAGGTCCTGGCCGGCGGTGAAGTACGGACCGGCGAAGTTGACCTTCTTCTTGCGGTCGTCGTTGATGGTGTACGTGGCCACCACGATGTCCACCTGGCCGGACTGGATGAACGGCTCACGGTTGGCCGACACCGTCGTCACGTAGGTGTTCTTGGCCGGGTCGCCGCCGAGGCCCTTCGCGATGATCTTCGCGATCTCGATGTCGAAGCCCTCGTAGGCGGCACCGGCCTGCAGGCCCAGGCCAGGCTGGTCGGCCTTCACGCCGAACTTCAGCGAGCCCGCGGTCGCCTTGCCCACCAGCGGGCTCTCGCCCGACGGGGTGCTCGGGGTCTCCGTGTCGGTGCCGCACGCGGCGGCGCCGAGCGCGAGCAGGGCAACGGCCGCGACAGCGGCCAGACGCTTCATACGCATGGAATGTGTCCTCCCTCATCAGCCCGGCCCCACGGTCAGCGGTGCCGGAGTTGCAGCCGCCGTCGGTCACGACGACGGAAGTCTCAGTGCTGCAGGACCTTCGACAGGAAGTCCCGCGCCCGCTCGCTCTTCGGGTTGCCGAAGAACTCGGCGGGCGGCGCCTGCTCGACGAGCTGCCCGTCGGCCATGAAGGCGACCCGGTCGGCCGCGGCCCGGGCGAAGCCCATCTCGTGGGTCACCACGATCATGGTCATGCCCTCCTTGGCCAGCGAGGTCATGACCTCCAGCACCTCGCCGACCATCTCCGGGTCCAGCGCGCTGGTGGGCTCGTCGAACAGCATCGCCTTGGGCTGCATCGCCAGCGCGCGCGCGATCGCGACGCGCTGCTGCTGGCCGCCGGACAGCTGCACCGGCAGCTTGTCGGCCTGGTTGGCGATGCCCACCCGGTCGAGCAGCGCGAGGGCGCGCTCGCGGGCGACGGCCTTGCTCTCGCCGCGCACCTTGACCGGGCCGAGCATGACGTTGTCGAGGATGCTCATGTGGGCGAAGAGGTTGAAGGACTGGAAGACCATGCCGACCTCGCTGCGCAGCTTCGCCAGGGACCGGCCCTCGGCGGGCAGCTCCTTGCCGTCGAAGCGGATCGTCCCCGAGTTGATCGTCTCCAGCCGGTTGACCGCGCGGCACAGCGTCGACTTGCCGGAGCCCGACGGGCCGATCACCACGACGACCTCACCGCGGTCGACCGTGAGGCTCACATCGCGGAGCACGTGCAGGTCTCCGAACCACTTGTTCACCGCATCCAGCACAATGAGCGGTTCGTGGGACATGCCACCGTCCTTTCGGCGTCCGTACATCGTCGTCCCACAGAACTTAGTGCGGCTGAAGCGACGGCAACGGCGCTGGATGGTCACAGCCGGGTAACTTCCCCGGATTCCGTGCCCGTGCCCGCGACCGGATACCCTGGTCGATTGAGATGACCAGTCAGCCTGAAACCCAGAGCGCACCCGCCCGCACCTACGAGGTGCGCACGTACGGGTGCCAGATGAACGTGCACGATTCCGAGCGCATCTCGGGCCTGCTCGACGGTGCGGGATACGTGCGGCTGGACCCGGCGGCCGAACCGGGTCGCACCCCGGACGTCGTCGTGTTCAACACCTGCGCGGTGCGCGAGAACGCCGACAACCGCCTCTACGGCAACCTCGGCCACCTGCGCCCGGTCAAGGACAAGCACCCGGGTATGCAGATCGCCGTCGGCGGCTGCCTCGCGCAGAAGGACCAGGGCGAGATCGTCAAGAAGGCGCCCTGGGTCGACGTGGTGTTCGGCACCCACAACATCGGCTCGCTGCCGGTGCTGCTGGAGCGGGCCCGCCACAACGAGCAGGCGCAGGTCGAGCTGCTGGAGTCGCTGGAGGTCTTCCCGTCGACGCTGCCGACCCGGCGCGAGTCGACCTACTCCGGCTGGGTGTCGATCTCGGTCGGCTGCAACAACACCTGCACCTTCTGCATCGTGCCCAGCCTGCGCGGCAAGGAGAAGGACCGCCGCCCCGGCGACGTGCTCGCCGAGGTCGAGGCGCTGGTCGCCGAGGGCGTGCTCGAGGTGACCCTGCTCGGCCAGAACGTGAACACGTACGGTGTCGAGTTCGGCGACCGGCTCGCCTTCGGCAAGCTGCTGCGCGCCACCGGCCGGCTGCGGGACAAGGGGCTGGAGCGGGTGCGCTTCACCAGCCCGCACCCGGCCGCCTTCACCGACGACGTGATCGAGGCGATGGCCGAGACGGACAACGTCTGCCACTCGCTGCACATGCCGCTGCAGTCGGGCTCCGACGCGGTGCTGAAGGCGATGAAGCGCTCGTACCGGTCCGACCGGTACCTGTCGATCATCGATAAGGTGCGCGCGGCCATGCCGGACGCTGCGATCACCACCGACATCATCGTGGGCTTCCCGGGTGAGACCGAGGCCGACTTCGAAGAGACCCTGCGGGTGGTGCGCGAGTCGCGGTTCTCCAGCGCGTTCACCTTCCAGTACTCGATCCGGCCCGGCACGCCCGCGGCGACCATGGACGGCCAGGTGCCCAAGGCGGTGGTGCAGGAGCGCTACGAGCGGCTCGTGGCCACCCTGGAGGAGATCACCTGGGCGGAGAACAGGAAGCTGGTCGGGCGTGAGGTCGAGGTGCTGGTCGCCGTCGGCGAGGGCCGCAAGGACCAGGCCACCGGCCGGATGTCCGGACGGGCCCGGGACGGCCGGCTGGTGCACTTCGCGGTGGCGCCCGAGCAGGCTGCGCTCGTACGGCCGGGCGATGTCGTGCACACCGCGGTCGACTACGCCGCGCCGCACCACCTGAACTGCGACGGGCCGCTGGTGTCGCACCGGCGCACGCGGGCCGGTGACGCGTACGAGGCGGGACGGGTGGCGCGTACCGCCGGGGTGATGCTCGGCCTGCCCACCATCGGCAAGCCTCCCGCACAGCCCACCCCGACCGACTCCGCCTGCGCCACCTGCTGACGGCGCTGCTCCGCGGCGGCACCGGCCCGCGCCGGCCAGCACCCTGAGCCGGTGCGCGTGCCGCGTCGGCACGCGGTTCGGCGCCGGGCTCAGGACAAGATCGCGGTTTGCGGTCGAAACCTGCGGTCGCACCGCAGATCTTGACCCGAAACGGCGATCTTCGTCCGCAGCCGGAGCGCCAGAGCCGTAATGAGCGTTAAGAAGGGCACCTTCTACATCGCATAGCGATAAGAAGGTGCCCTTCCTTCGTTCGAAACGCGGGGGTGAGCTGCGACGATGTTTCGCAAAACGCCGGTAGGTCCGAATCCGGGTAGTCTCGGCGAAATCAAGTAATCTGTCTTGGTTTCTCCTCCATCTCCCCGGGAGACCGCATGCGAACAGGTGTTTGGCTGGTCGGTGGGCGGGGGTCGGTCGCCGTCACCAGCATGGTCGGAGCCGTCGCGCTGCGCGCGGGGCTCGCCGAGCCCACCGGTTGCGTCACGGAACTGCCGCAGCTACGGCACCCTCAACTGCCCCATCTGGCCGACCTGGTGTTCGGTGGGCACGACGTGATCGCGACCCCGATCCTCAAGAAGGCCGACGCGCTCGCCGACGCGGGTGTGCTGCCCGGCCGCCTGGTCACCGCCCTGCAGCCGGAACTGGCCGCGCTCGACGCCGAAGTGCGGCCCGCGCCGCGCGGCGCGACGCAGGCCGAGACCGCCGCGCTCATCGCGGCCGACATCGACGAGTTCCGCCGCCGCCACGAGCTGGGGCGGGTCGTGGTCGTCAACGTGTCGTCCACCGAGCCCGCCGCCGAGCCGCACGAGGCGCACGCCGCGCTCGACGTGCTGCGCGAGGCTCTGCGCGGGCCGGTGCCGGTGCTGCCGCCCAGCTCGCTGTACGCGTACGCGGCGTTCACCGCGGGGTGCTCGTTCGTCGACTTCACCCCGTCCACCGGCGCCAGGCTGCCGGCACTGGCGCAGCTCGCCCACGAGCGCGGCGTGCCGTACGCCGGGCACGACGGCAAGACGGGGGAGACCCTGGTCAAGTCGGTGCTCGCGCCCATGTTCGCGATGCGGCACCTGGCCGTGCGCAGCTGGTCCGGGGCCAACCTGCTCGGCGGCGGCGACGGGGCCAACCTGGCCCAGCCCGCGCCGAACGCCGCCAAGGCCGCCAGCAAGCAGCGGGTGCTCGCCGAGACGCTGGGCTACCAGCCGCAGGGCGACACCCGCATCGAGTACGTCGAGGACCTGGGCGAGTTCAAGACCGCCTGGGACCTGATCACCTTCCGCGGGTTCCTCGGCACCGCGATGCGCATGGAGTTCAGCTGGCACGGCTGCGACTCGGCGCTGGCCGCCCCACTGGTGCTGGACCTGGTCCGGCTCACCGCCGCCGCGCACCGCGCCGGGCGCAGCGGCCCGTTGCCGGAGCTGGCCTTCTTCTTCAAGGACCCGCTCGGCGACGTCGAGCACGGCCTGACCGCCCAGTTCGACGCGCTGGTCCGGATGGTCGAGGGCCTGGCGTGACCGCGCCTTCCGAGGCGCAGCGCGCCGCGGCGCTACCCGCCGCCCGCGCCCTGCGCGCCGCCCAGGGCCAGCGCCGTCCAGCCCGCCCGGCCGACCCGCGCCAGTCGGACGCCCGCCCGGCCCGTGAGCTGGATCTTGTGCAGTCGGTGTCGCCGGAACAACGCGAACTGCACAAGATCCGCCGCGGCCCCGTGCCCGGAGCGGGGGCGAGGCGTCGCCGCGGCCCGTCGACCGCGGACGGGACAGCCGCCGCGAGCGGAGCCGCCGTGCCGTCCGCACGCCGAGCCGACATCGGGAGCGGGGCGGCCGAGCGCGAGACCGGCGCGCAACGCCGGTCTCGCGGCGGGTGGACGGCCGTGCTGCGAGACGTCGCCGAACTGGTGCGAGCACCCGCGGCGCTTTCGGTGCCGGGAGACGTCATCGCGGGAGCGGCCGCCGCCGGAACGCTGAACCGGCGCACGCCGGGGCTGGCCGCCGCGTCGGTGTGCCTGTACTGGGCGGGCATGGCCGCCAACGACTGGGCCGATCGGGACCTCGACGCCGTCGAGCGCCCCGAGCGGCCGATCCCCAGCGGGCGGGTGTCGCCTCGGACCGCGCTCGGGCTGGCCGCCGGGCTCACCGCCGCGGGAGTGGGTCTGGCCGCGTGGGCGGGCGGCCGCCGCGGCCTGGCCACGGCCGTGCCGCTGGCCGCGACCGTGTGGGCGTACGACGTGAAAGCCAAGAACACCGCGGCCGGTCCCGCCGTGATGGCCGCCTGCCGGGGCTTGGACGTGCTGCTCGGCGCGTCGACCGGCCGGGCGGCGAAGGCGGTGCCCGCGGCGCTGACCGTCGCCGCGCACACGTACACGGTCACCGCGCTGTCCCGGCGTGAGGTGTCCGGCGCGGACGCGAACCTGCCGGTGGCGACGCTGGCCGGCACGGTGGCCGTCGCCGCGACCGCGGCCGGTGCCACCCGGGCCAGGGGCTGGCGGGCCGTGCTGCCCGTGGCACTGGCCGGCTGGTATCTCAGCCACTACGGCCGGGCGCAGGCCCGCGCGGCTGCGCAGCCCGACGCGGCCCGGGTCCGCGCCGCCGTCGGCTCGGGCATCACCGGCCTGCCCACGTTGCAGGCCACGCTGGCCGCCCGCACCGGGGCTGGGCTCACCGCCCTCGCCCTCGCCGCGCTCGCGCCGCTGGCCCGGCGCCTGGTCCGGAGGATCTCGGCCACATGAACCTGCGCTTCGGGTACGGCACCAACGGCTTCGCCAACCACCGCCTCGGTGACGCGCTGGCCGTGCTCGCCGACCTCGGCTACGACGGCGTCGCGCTCACCCTCGACCACCACCACCTCGACCCGTACGCCCCGGGCCTGGCCCGCCGGGTCTCCGGCCTGGCCACCCGGCTGATGGAGCTGGGCCTGTCCGTGGTGATCGAGACAGGCGCGCGTTACCTGCTCGACCCGCGCCGCAAGCACGCGCCCACACTGCTGCACGACGAGCGCGAGGTGCGGCTGGACTTCCTGCTGCGCGCGGTGTCCATCGCAGCCGACCTGGGCGCGGAGGCGGTGTCGTGCTGGTCGGGGGTGCGACCGCCGGCCGTCGACGCACAGCTGGCCTGGGACCGCCTGGTCGACGGCTGCGCCCGGCTCACCGAGGCGGCGTCCAAGGCGGGCGTGCCGGTCGGCTTCGAGCCGGAGCCGGGCATGTTCGTGCAGGACCTGGCGGGCTGGCGGACGCTGCACCGGGCGCTGGGCATGCCGCGCGCGTTCGGGCTGACCCTCGACATCGGGCACTGCCGGTGCCTGGAGCCCGAGCCGGTCGCGGACTGCGTCGTGTCGGCCGCGCCGTGGCTGGTCAACGTGCAGATCGAGGACATGCGCCGGGGCGTGCACGAGCACCTGGAGTTCGGCGAGGGTGAGATCGACTTCCCGCCGGTGCTGCGGGCGCTGGCCGACGCCGGATACCGCGGCCTGGTCGGGGTGGAGTTGCCCCGGCACTCGCACGCCGCGCCGGACGTCGCACGGCGCTCGCTGACGTTCCTGCGCGCCGCCGCCGGGCAGTCCGGCGGTACGGCCGACCGCGCCCCCGCGCTGGGACAGCGCGCGCCCGGGCAGCGCCGCCCGGCCGGGGCGGTGCCCGCACCGGAGGTGCTGCGCGCCGCGCTGGCCGCCGTCGACGACGGCGGCTGGCTGGACGAGGCGCTGCGCCGGGTGGCCGCCGACCCGTCCGTGATCAGCCGGCTGTTCCCGGCCGCGGCCCGCCGCTGCGGGCGCGCCGAGGTCCTGCCAGGCTGGACGGCCGACGAGGCGGCCCGCGCGGTGCTGCTGGCCACGCTGCCCGCCGAACGCGCGGTGGTGCAGGCCCGCGCGCTCTACCGGCACGGCGACGCGGCGGAGAAGCGGGCGGTGCTGCGCGCGCTGCCGCTGCTGCCGGTCGGCGCGAGCGCGGTGGAGCTGCTGCACGACGCGATCCGCACCAACGACACCCGGCTGGTCGCCGCCGCGCTGGGCCCGTACGCGGCGCACCTGGACGCGGCCGCCTGGCGGCAGGCGGTGGTCAAGTGCGTGTTCATGGGCATCGCGCTGGCCTGCGTCGACGACCTCGACCACCGGGCCGACAGCGAGCTGGCCGCGATGCTGGCCGGGGTCGCCGACGAGCGCCACGCCGCCGGGCGCGAGCTGCCGGCCGACGCCGCGGCGCTGCTGGCCCGCCTCAAAGCAGAGAAGGGGATCTGATGCGCATCTTCGACCCGCACGTGCACATGACCTCACGCACCACCGACGACTACGAGGCGATGGCGGCCGCCGGGGTGCGCGCCGTGGTGGAGCCGTCGTTCTGGCTCGGCCAGCCCCGCACCAGCCCCGGCTCGTTCGCCGACTACTTCGACGCGCTGATCGGCTGGGAGCCGTTCCGGGCCGGGCAGTTCGGCATCCGCCACCACGCCACCATCGCGCTGAACCCGAAGGAGGCCAACGACCCGCGCTGCCGCGAGGTGCTCGAACTGGTCCCGCGTTACCTGGACAAGGACGCGGTGGTCGCGGTCGGCGAGATCGGCTACGACTCGATGACGCCGCTGGAGGACCTCGCCTTCGCGGCGCAGCTCGGGCTGGCGGTCGAGTTCGACCTGCCGGCGCTGGTGCACACGCCGCACCGGGACAAGGTCCGCGGCACCCAGCGCAGCCTGGACGTGGTGAAGGAGTCCGGCATCGATCCCGGACGCGTGGTGATCGACCACCTCAACGAGGTGACCGTGGAGCTGGTCCGCGACACCGGCTGCTGGCTGGGCTTCTCGATCTACCCGGACACCAAGATGTCCCCGCCGCGCATGGTCGAGCTGCTGCGCCGCCACGGCACCGAGCGCATGCTGGTCAACTCGGCGGCCGACTGGGGCCGCTCCGACCCGCTGCTCACCCGGCGCACCGGCGAGGCGATGCTCGCGGCCGGGTTCACCGAAGACGACGTGGACCGGGTGCTGTGGCGCAACCCGGTCGAGTTCTACGGCCAGTCCGGGCGGTTGGACCTCGCCGACGCCGACTCGCCCGCAGACTTCGCCGGGAACTCGATCAAGCGTGGGGGCGCCTGATGCGGCTGGCTCATGCCGACGGGCAGACGGTGCATCTGAGCTACTGCACCAACGTGCATCCGGCCGAGGACCTCGACGGCATCGTGGCGCAGCTCGACACGTACGGCACGGCGATCCGCCGTGAGCTGGACGCCGACGTGCTGGGGCTGGGCCTGTGGCTGGCCGCACCCGCGGCGTCCGCGCTCGCCGCCGAGCCGCACCTGCGCCGCCGGCTGCGGCGTGAGCTGGACTCGCGCGGGCTGGAGGTGGTCACCCTCAACGGCTTCCCGTACCAGTCCTTCCAGGCCGAGGTCGTCAAGCACGCGGTGTACCACCCGGACTGGACCACCCCGGAACGCCTGCGCTACACCCTCGACCTGGCCGTGGTGCTGGCCGATCTGCTGCCCGACGACGCGGTGCGCGGCTCCATCTCGACGCTCCCGCTGGCCTGGCGCGAGCCCTGGGACACCGAGCGCGCCGGCACGGCCGGGCGGGTGCTGGACGAGCTGGCCGACGGGCTGGCCGCCATCGCCGGCCGCACCGGTCGCACCGTGCAGGTCGGCTTCGAGCCCGAGCCCGGCTGCGTGGTGGAGACCACCGAGCAGGCCGCCCGGCTGTGGGCCGGCATGGACGGCGACTGGCTCGGCGTATGCCTCGACCTCGCGCACCTGGCCTGCGCCTGGGAGGAGCCCGCCGCGGCGCTGTCCCGGCTCGCCCGCGCCGGGCTGCCGGTGATGAAGGTGCAGATCTCCGCCGCGCTGACCGCCGACGACCCGGTCGCGGCGCAGGCCGTGCTGCGCGGCTACGACGAACCCCGTTTCCTGCACCAGACCCGCGGCTCGCGCGGTGAGGCCGCCGACGACCTCGGCGAGGCCCTCGATCGGCTGCTGCCGCGCCCGCGCCGCACCCCGCAGCCGTGGCGGGTGCACTACCACGTGCCGCTGCACGCCGAACCCGCCGCGCCGCTCGGCAGCACCCTGCCCGAGCTGCGGGTGGCGCTGAAGGAGCTGTTCGGCGGGCCGACCGCGGGCTGCGACCACGTCGACGTGGAGACGTACACCTGGAACGTGCTGCCCCCGGCGCAGCGGCCGGTCACCCCCGCGCAGCTGGCCGCAGGGATCGCCGCGGAGCTGGCGTTCGCCCGCGACGAGCTCATCGCGCTCGGGCTGGCCCCGGGCCGGCCCACCGAACCACTCGGCACGATGGAGCTGCAGGAGGTCCGCCCGTGGACACCGTGACCCCGCTGGTCGTGCTCGACGTCGTCGGGCTGACCTCCCGCCTGCTGGAGCACATGCCCCGGTTGCGGGCACTCGCCGACACCGGCTTCGCCGCGCCGCTGGGCACGGTGCTGCCGGCGGTCACCTGCTCGGCCCAGTCGACCCTGCTGACCGGCGTGCTGCCTGCCGAGCACGGCGTGGTCGGCAACGGCTGGTACTTCCGCGACCTGGGCGAGGTGCTGCTGTGGCGGCAGCACCACGCGCTGGTCGGCGGTGAGAAGGTGTGGCAGGCGGCGCGCAAGGCCCGTCCCGGCTACACGGTGGCCAATGTCTGCTGGTGGTACGCCATGGGCGCGGACGTGGACTGGACGGTCACGCCGCGGCCGGTGTACCGGGCCGACGGGCGCAAGGAGCCCGACTGCTACACCGACCCGCCGCAACTGCACGACGCGCTCACCGCCGAACTGGGCACGTTTCCGCTGTTCCAGTTCTGGGGCCCGGGGGCGGGCATCGCCTCCAGTCGCTGGATCGCGGCCGCGGCCCGGCACATCATGGCCGCGCACCAGCCCGACCTGACCCTCGTCTACCTGCCGCACCTCGACTACGACCTGCAGCGCTTCGGCCCGTACGGCCCCGAGGCGGCCGCGGCCGCGGCCGAGCTGGACGGCGTCCTCGAGCCACTGCTCGACGCCGCCGCGGCGCGCGGGGCGACCGTGGTGGCACTGTCGGAGTACGGCATCACCCCGGTGCGCCGACCCGTGGACGTCAACCGGGCGTTGCGCGCCGAGGGGCTGCTGCGCGTGCATACCCAGGCCGGCATGGAATACCTCGACCCGTGGACCTCGCGGGCCTTCGCGGTCGCCGACCACCAGATCGCGCACGTGTACGTCGCCGACCCGGCCGATCGGGCCGTCGTCGCCAAGATCTGCGCGAACCTGCCCGGGGTGGCGCAGGTGCTCGACGACGCGGGCAAGGCCGCCCACGGACTCGACCATCCGCGCTCGGGCGAGCTGGTCCTCGTCGCCGAACCGGACGCCTGGTTCACCTACTACTACTGGCTCGACGACGCCAAAGCCCCGGACTTCGCCCGCCTGGTCGAGATCCACCGCAAGCCCGGCTACGACCCCGCCGAGCTGTTCTTCGACCCGGCCGCCCCCGCCGCCGCCAAGCGCCGTGCCGCCACCGCCCTGCTGCGCAAGAAGGCCGGCATGCGTTACCTGATGAACGTGGTCGGCCTCGACGCGGGCGCGCGCGCCGTCCGCGGCTCACACGGCCGCCTGCCCGCCGACGCCGCCGACGGCCCCCTCCTGATCTGCTCCGACCCCACCCAACACCGCGACGCCTTCGCCGCCACCGACGTCAAACCCCTCCTCCTCCGCCTATCCGGCCTCTGAAGGGCGGGGAGGACCTCGCCGGCCCGGTGCGGCGGTCGCAGTCGGGCCGGCGAGACCTGGCGCCCATTCCCGACGATTGCCGGTGGGATCGATGCAGGGCGCCAGGTGCCATGTGCCCGGCGGGCCCATTGTCCTAAACAGATGGACGCGCCGGGTCGGTGGTGGGGTGTCGGTCAGGCGCAGACCGCGCCGTTGAGGCGGACGTTGCTCGGAGCCGGTGAGGACGGGCCGGTCGCGGTGAAGCCGATCGTCGCCGTGGCGCTCGGGGCCAGCGACGGGCTCCAGCTCGGCGCGGCGGCGGTGAACGTGGTGCCGCTCTGGGTCACCGTCGCGTTCCAGCCGTTGGTCAGAGTGACTCCGCTCGGCACGGTCCAGGTCACCGACCACGGGTTGACGGCGCTGCTCCCGGTGTTGGTCACCCGCACCTCGGCCTGGTAGCCGCCCTGCCAGGAGTTGGTGATCACGACGGCCTTCGTGCAGGCCCCGGTGCCGGGACTCGGCGGCGCGGACGGTGAGGCCGACGGCGAGACCGACGGCGACGGGGGCCGCGAGGGGGACACCGACGGGGACGGCGACGGCGGCCGGGACGGCGAGATCGACGGCGACGGGCCCGGTGTGGTCGGGTTCGGGTTGCCCGACGGCGGGTTCAGGTACGGCTGGAGGATGTTGTACTTGGTCTGGTTGATCGAGTACCAGTCGTCCAGCGCGATGCCGCCGGTGTCACCGGAGTTCGGGTTCCACGACCAGTACGTGAACGACAGCCCGTTCTCGCCGATGTAGCTCATCAGCTTGGTCAGCCACTGCGTGTCCAGCGGGTTGGCCAGCGTGCTGCCGAACTCGCCGACCAGGATCGGGGCGACGTTCTGCTTGGCGATCTTGCCCCAGAAGAAGTCCCAGACCGCGGGCAGGTTGTTCGGGAAGTTCGGGTCGTTGAACCACTTCTGCCGGTCGAACACGGAGATGCCGTAGTCGTGCGGGGCGTAGACGAGCCGGTTGGCGACGTTCAGGCGTACCGGCTTGTCGATCGCGGCGGACAGGTTGCCGCCCCACCAGTCGCAGGCCATCGGGTCGTCGGGGATGTTGTCCCACTCGTTGGCGACGCCACCGGACAGGCAGCTCACCCCCTCGACGAAGATCAGCCAGTTGGGGTTGGTCGCCAGGACCGCGTTGCCGATCCGCTCCGCGGCCAGCCGCCAGTCGCGGGCCTGCACGTCGCAGCCCCAGCAGGCGCCGGTCGCGTTCGGGTCGGTGCCCTCGGCGTGCGGCTCGTTGAACAGGTCGGCCCCGATCACCGTCGAGTTGCCGGCGTACCGCTGGGCGAGCATCTGCCAGTCGGCGATCATGCTGGCTTCGGAGACCGACGCGGTGTACCAGAGCGGGGTCTGCCCGGCCGCGGTCGGCCGGTGCCGGTCCAGGATGACCCGCATGCCCTTGGTGCCCGCGTAGTTGACGACCTTGTCGAGGATCTGCAGCGGCGAGTTGCCGACCAGGTCGGGGTTGGTGAAGTCGTTGATGCCGGTGGCGACCGCCCCGGCTTTGAGCGCGTCCCCGGAGTACGGCACGCGCAGGGTGTTGAAGCCCAGCGAGGCCATCCGGTCGAGCTGGCCCTTCCAGGTGGCGGGCGCGTTGGCCCACAGGCCGTGGAAGGTCTTGTTGTCGGTCTCCATGCCGAACCAGTTGATGCCGGTCAGGCGCACCGTACGGCCGGTACTGTCGACGATGTTGCGGCCGCTGGTGCGCAGGTAACCCGTGCCGGTGTCGGCATTGGCGGGTTCGGCGGAGAAGGTGATCGCCACGAGGGCGGTGGCCGCGGCGGCGAGCACGGCGGCCAGGGCGGCGGTGACCGCGGTCGTGCGAGTCTTCCAACGCATTTCGGATTGCTCCATCCACAACGGACGTGCGTGATCGGGAAATGCGTGCCTGCCCTGGCTCCGGGTACATCGTGCACCGCCGATGGCGTACACAGCAAGGGGCGGCCGCTCGCGCGACCGCCCCTTTGTCGTTCAGCTGTAGGTCAGCTCGACTTCTCGGCCAGGGCCAGGAAGTTCCGCTTGCCGGCCAGGGCCTGCTCGGCCTCCTTGATGCGCTTGGCGTCGCCGGCGGCCTGCGCCCGCTCCAGCCGCGCCTCGGCCTCGGCGACCTGCTCGCGCATCTGCTTGAGCAGCGGGTTCGCCGACGGCTCGGTACGCCGCCAGGCGGCGTCCATCGCGTCGCGCACCTTGTCCTCGACCGCGCGCAGGCGGCGGTCGAGGCCGGCCACGTTCTCGCGGGGGACGCGGCCGGTGTCGTGCCACTGGCCCTGGATGTCGCGCAGCAGGTTCTGCGCGGCCTTCGGGTCGGCGTCCACGTCGATGGCCTCGGCCTGGGTCAGCAGCTCCTGACGCCGGGTCAGCGCGGCCTTCTGCTCGTTGTCGCGGGCCGAGAAGACCTCGCTGCGGCGCGTGAAGAACGCGTCCTGCGCGGCGCGGAACCGGTCCCACAGCTTCTGCTCGGCCTCCTTGGAGGCGCGCGGCGCGGCCTTCCAGTCGGCCATGAGCTCCTTGAGCCGGGCCGCGGTGGCCGCCCAGTCGGTCGACTCGGCCAGCGACTCGGCCTCGGCGACGAGGTCGTCCTTGGCGGTCTGGGCCTGCTTGCGGGCGGCGTCGAGGGTCGCGAAGTGCCCGCCGCGACGGCGGGTGAAGCTGTCCCGGGCGACCGAGAACCGCTTCCACAGGTCACCGTCGGTCTTCTTGTCGACCCCGCGAATGGTCTTCCACTCGTCGAGGATCTCCTTGAACCGGTCGCCGGTCGCCTTCCAGCTGGTGGACTCGGCGGCGAGCTTCTCCGCCTCGTCGACCAGGGCGGTCTTGCGGGCCACGGCCTCGACCCGGGCGGCGTCGCGGGCGGCCTTGGCCTCGCCCGCCTTCTCCTCGGCCAGGGTGGTCAGGCGGTCCAGCCGGGCGGCCAGGCCGTCGATGTCGCCGACGACGTGTGCCTCGTCCAGGCCGGCGCGCAGCCGCTTGACGGTGGTCAGGGTCTGCGAGGCGTCCGCGGCCCCGGACTTGAGGCGGGTCTCGATCAGGTCGACCTCGGTGACGAGATCCTCGTACCGGCGGACGAAGTGCGCCAGCCCCTCTTCCGGGGTGCCGGCCTGCCATGATCCGACGGCGCGCTCGCCCGCGGCCGACTTCACCCAGACCGTGCCGTCCGCGTCCACCCGGCCATACGATGCCCAGTCGCTCATGATGTGCCCATCCTCGTTCTTCCCGACCGAACCTCGCCATCACGTGCGAGGTCGCCGCCACAGCGCAGTTGACCCGTTGTACCGGGGAGAGTAGTTCGTCTCTCCTTCAGCATTGTCACAGGTCCGGCTGGACGCGCGGCGCGCGCCCAGGACAAGGTGACCTTACGGGGTCCGCGCCGACACCGCACCTGCTCCGCCCCGCTGTGCAGAGCACGATCCGATTACGGTTGTCCCGTGCGGGTGAACGAGACAGGTGCGAAAACGGACGCAACGGTGATCGCGGTGGTCGGTCCCACCGCCGCGGGAAAGTCGGCGCTGTCCCTCGCGCTAGCCCACACCCTAGGCGGTGAAGTAGTCAACTGCGACTCGATGCAGTTCTACCGCGGCATGGACATCGGCACCGCCAAACTGACCCTCGCCGAGCGCGCGGGGATCCCGCACCACCTGCTCGACATCTGGCCGGTCACCGAGCCCGCCAGTGTCGCGGAGTACCAGCGCCTGGCCCGCGCGGCGATCGACGGCATCCAGGCCCGCGGCCGGGTGGCGCTGCTGGTCGGCGGGTCCGGCCTCTACCAGCGGGCCGTGCTGGAGGACTTCTCCTTCCCGGGCACCGACCCCGACGTGCGGGCGCGGCTGGAGGCCGAGCTGGCCGAGGAGGGCCCCGGCCCGCTGCACGAGCGGCTGCGTGCGGCCGACCCGGCCGCCGGTGACAAGATCCTGCCGAGCAACGGCCGGCGTATCGTGCGCGCGCTGGAGGTGATCGAGCTCACCGGGCAGCCGTTCACCGCCTCGCTGCCCGACCCGGTGCCGGTGTACCCGGTCCTCCAGCTCGCGGTGGATCGCGCCGACCTCGACGTGCGGGTCGAGCAGCGGGTGGACAAGATGTGGGCCGACGGGCTGGTCGACGAGGTGCGCGGGCTGCTGCCGGAAGGGCTGGCGGGCAGCCTGACCGCGTCGCGGGCGCTCGGCTACCAGCAGGTCCTGGCGTACCTTGACGGTAGGTGCACCGAGCAGCAGGCCCACGACGACACCGTCACCGGCACGCGCCGGTTCGTCCGGCGCCAGCGCTCGTGGCTGCGCCGAGACCCCTCGGTACGCTGGCTCGACGGCGCAGCCCCCGACCTGGTGGCGCAGGCGCTGCGGATGGTGAGGGAGACGCCGTGAAGTTCACCAAGGGGCACGGCACCGGCAACGACTTCGTGATCATCGAGGATCTCGAGGGCACCGTCGAATTGACGCCCGCCCTCGTCGCGGCCCTGTGCGACCGGCGGTTCGGCATCGGCGGCGACGGCGTGCTGCGGGTGCAGCCGTCGAGCGATCCCGGCGCCCGCTTTTTCATGGACTACTGGAACTCCGACGGCTCGCTGTCGGAGATGTGCGGCAACGGCGTGCGTGTCTTCGCGCGCTACCTGTACACCACCGGCCTGGCCGGTGACGAGATCCCGCTGTCCACCCGGGGCGGGCTGCGCACCGCGTACGTCGAAGGAGACCTGGTCCGGGTCGACATGGCCCCGCCCGCGCTGCTCGGCACGTCCACCGCGGTGATCGACGGGGTGAGCTACCCGGGCCTGGCGATCTCCATGGGCAACCCGCACCTGGTCTGCGACGTGCCCGCCGAGGTGGCCGAAGCCGTCGACCTGTCCCGTGCCCCGCAGACCGACCCTGAGCTGTTCCCGGCCGGGGTCAACGTCGAGTTCTCGGTCAAGCTCGCCGAGGACCACCGGCGCATGCGGGTGTACGAGCGCGGTTCCGGCGAGACCATGTCCTGCGGCACCGGCGCGACCGCCGTCGGCGTCGCCGCCCTGCACACCAGCGGCCGCGACACCGGCACGGTCACCGTCGACGTGCCCGGGGGCCGCCTCGAGGTCACCCGCGACGAGCGCACCTCCTGGCTGGCGGGCCCCGCCGTCCTCACCTTCACCGGCGAACTCGACCCCACGTCCCTCGTCCGCCGCCCCTGACTTCCGGCGCGCGCAAGATCGCTGGATTTGCCCGGCAAGTGGGCGAAAGGCGGGTCAAGATACGCCCACCTGCCAGGCAAGTCGGATGATCTTGGCTACGCCTCCGGGGTCGGGGACGGGTCGGAGTCCAGGAGGGAGGCGGTGGTGGACTGCTGGGCCACCGCGCGGACGGCGGCCGCGACCGCGGGGGCGACGCGGGGGTCGAACACGCTCGGCACGATGACGCTGGGGTTGAGCTTCTCCTCGCCGACCACGTCCGCGATGGCCACAGCGGCGGCCAGTGCCATCTCCTCGGTGAACTCCCTGGCCTGCGCATCGAGCATGCCGCGGAACACGCCGGGGAAGGCCAGCACGTTGTTGATCTGGTTGGGCTGGTCGGAGCGCCCGGTGGCGACCACCGCGGCGTGCTTGCGGGCCTCCCGAGGGTCGACCTCCGGGTCGGGGTTGGCCAGCGCGAACACGATCGCGTTCGGGGCCATCCGGGCGATGTCGTCGCCGGTCAGCAGGTTGGGCGCGCTGACGCCGATGAACACGTCGGCGCCCACGATCGCGCCGGGCAGGTCGCCGGAGTAGCCGTCCTTGTTGGTGTGCTCGACCAGCCACTGCCAGTTGGGGCCGAGGTTGGCCATGTCGCGGTGCAGCGCGCCGCGGCGGTCGTACGCGATGACGTCGCCGACGCCCTGGCGCAGCAGCAGCTTCATGATCGCGGTGCCCGCCGCGCCCGCGCCGGAGACGACGACCTTGACGTCGGCGAGCTTCTTGCCGACGACGCGCAGCGCGTTGGTCAGCGCGGCCAGCACGCAGATCGCGGTGCCGTGCTGGTCGTCGTGGAAGACCGGGATGTCGAGCATCTCGCGCAGCCGGGCCTCGATCTCGAAGCAGCGCGGCGCGGCGATGTCCTCCAGGTTGATGCCGCCGTACACCGGGGCGATCGCCTTGACGATCTTGATGATCTCCTCGGTGTCCTGGGTGTCCAGGCAGACCGGCCAGGCGTCGACCCCGCCGAAGCGCTTGAACAGGGCGGCCTTGCCCTCCATCACCGGCAGCGCGGCGGCCGGGCCGAGGTTGCCCAGGCCGAGCACGGCCGAGCCGTCGGTGACGACCGCGACGGTGTTGCGCTTGATGGTCAGCCGGCGGGCGTCCTCGGGGTTGTCGGCAATGGCCTGGCAGACCCGGGCGACACCCGGGGTGTACGCCCGGGACAGCTCGTCACGCGTCTTCAGGTTGACCTTGGAGGTGACCTCGATCTTGCCCCCGAGGTGGAGCAGGAAGGTGCGGTCGGAGACCTTGCGGACCTCCACGCCCTCCATCGCCTCCAGGGTCTTGACGACCTGGTCGGCGTGGGCGCTGTCGGCGGTGTCGCAGGTGACGTCGGCGACCACGCGGACGTGGTCCGAGTCGACCACGTCGACCGCGGTGACGATGGCGCCCGCCTCGCCTACCGCCATGGTGAGCCGGCCGATCGCCGAGGAGTCGGCGATCACCGCCACGCGTACGGTGATGGAGTATCCGGCGCTGGGCAGGCGGGTAGTGGGCACGATGTCGCCTTTCGTGGAGTCAGTCTGTTTTATTTTCCCACTTCGTGGGCACGGCTCCTGCACCGCCTGCTGAACCCTGCGGTAACCCCTGACGACGTTCACCGCGTCGAGCGGGTAACACAGGTGCGCTTCGGGTAGTTCCGTGCCAACCTTGAAGCCGACAGATCGAGAGACGAAGGAGCAGATTTGCCTACTTTCCCCGACATCCTGGTGGCCGAAGAGACCACCGGTGACCTTGAACTCTCGGAGCGGCATTCGCTGCGCCGGGTGGCCGGGCTCTCCACCGAGCTCGCCGATGTCACCGAGGTCGAATACCGGCAGCTGCGGCTGGAACGGGTGGTGCTGGTGGGCGTCTGGACCTCCGGCACCGTCGTGGACGCGGAGAACTCCCTCGCGGAGCTCGCCGCGCTCGCGGAGACCGCCGGCTCGCAGGTGCTCGAAGGCCTGATCCAGCGGCGCAGCCAGCCTGACGCCGCGACATTCATCGGCCGCGGCAAGGTGGACGAGCTGAAGGCGGCGGTGGAGTCGACCGGCGCGGACACCGTGATCTGCGACGGCGAGCTGTCCCCGAGCCAGCTGCGCAACCTGGAGCAGAAGATCAAGGTCAAGGTGGTCGACCGGACCGCGCTGATCCTGGACATCTTCGCCCAGCACGCCAAGAGCAAGGAGGGCAAGGCCCAGGTCGAGCTGGCGCAGCTGCAGTACCTGGTGCCGCGCCTGCGAGGCTGGGGCGAGGCCCTGTCGCGGCAGACCGGTGGTTCCGGTCGCGGCGGCGGCGCGGGCGGCGGCGTGGGTCTGCGCGGTCCCGGTGAGACGAAGCTGGAGACCGACCGCAGGCGTATCCGCACCCGGATCGCCAAGCTCAAGCGGGAGATCACCGCGATGGGGGTCATCCGCGACACCAAGCGGGCCGGCCGGCGCCGCAACACGGTGCCGTCGGTGGCCATCGCCGGGTACACCAACGCGGGCAAGTCCAGCCTGCTCAACCGGCTCACCGGAGCCGGGTTGCTGGTCGAGGACGCGCTGTTCGCGACCCTGGACACGGCGACCCGGCGCACCGAGGCGCGCGACGGCCGGGTGTACACCCTGTCGGACACGGTCGGTTTCGTGCGGCACCTGCCGCACCAGCTGGTCGAGGCGTTCCGCTCCACGCTGGAGGAGGTCGCCTACGCGGACCTGGTGGTGCACGTGGTCGACGGGGCCCACCCGGACCCCGAGGAGCAGGTGCGGGCCGTGCGCGAGGTGCTGGCCGAGGTCGGCGCGGACCGGCTGCCCGAGCTGCTGGTGGTCAACAAGGCCGATGCCGCCCCGCAGGAGATGCTGCTGCGGCTCAAGCGGGAGTGGCCGGACGCGGTGTTCGTGTCGGCCCGGACCGGGCAGGGCATCGAGGAGCTGCGCGAGATCATCGAGTCGAAGCTGCCGGTCCCGGCGGTGGAGGTCGTCGCCTGCGTCCCGTACGACCGGGGCGATCTGGTGGCGAAGGTCCACCGCAGGGGTGAGGTGCTGGCGTCGGGACACACCGCCGCCGGGACCCAGTTGAAGGTCCGCGTGGACCGCGAGCTGGCTGCTGAGCTGGGCGTTTATGTGATTACAGAAAGTGACTGGGTTACCGACGCATCGTGACGTATTAATCGCGTTACACGGGACAGTGCCCAGTCGTGGCAAACTGTCCGGATGCGGTTAACGGGAATCCTGGTGAAGGCAGGTGCGGCCACTTTCGCGGCTGCGCTCGGAGTCGGGCTGCTCAGCGCCCCCGCGGGGGCCGCGCCCAGCCCGGCTCCGAGCGGTGCGGCGGGAGAGAAGGTCGTGCCGGGCACGCCGGCCTGCACCATCGTGTCCCCCGCCAAGGACCCGGGCATGAACGAGCTGTCCGGGCTGGTCCACACGGGAAACGCGTACTACGTGATCAACGACAGTGCCGAGCCCACCGCGAAGATGAAGCTGTTCAAGCTCAACGCGGCCTGCAAGGTGACGAACACGTACAAGTACAACAACACCCCGGTCGATCCGGAGGACATCGCGGTCGCCCCGGACGGGGCGATCTGGATCGCCGACACCGGTGACTCGAAGATCAACAACGAGAACTTCACCGTCTCCCACACCCGCGACCGGGTCGCGCTGTGGAAGTTCGCCGCAGGCAGGATGACCGGCCCCTTCCGGCTGTCCTACCCGGCGAAGAAGTTCGACTCCGAGGCGCTGATCATCGACTCCGAGGGCAAGCCGATCCTCGTCACCAAGGACTGGGACTTCACTGCCGCCGAGGGGAAGACGTACCTCTTCGCGCCGACCGGGCCGCTGGTCGCGGGCGGTGAGCCGACGCCGATGAAGGAACTGGGCTCGCTCACCCTGCCGCGCACGCAGACCGCCAACCCGATGGGCGGCCTGGGCCGCCGGCAGGTGACCGGCGCGGCCAAGAACGCCGACGGCACCAAGGTCGTGCTGCGCACGTACGCCGACGCGTTCGAGTGGGACGTCAAGGGCAACGACATCGTCGGCGCGCTGACCAAGGACAAGCCGCGGGTCACACACCTGCCGGAGGAGCCGTTCGGCGAGGCCATCACGTACGGGCCCGGGGGCAAGTTCGTCACCGTCTCGGAGACCGAGCAGACCCGCACCAAGACGGCAGACCCGCAGAAGCCGGTGATGCTGAGCTACACCCCGTCCGAGAAGGAGTTCTTCGAGCAGGCCCCCGAGAAGGGCCCCGAGAAGGCGGGCAAGGCCTGGTACCTCAGCCTCTTCAGCGACATCAGCCAGCTCTACATGGCGCTGGCCGGGGTCGGCGTGTTCGGGGTGCTGCTGGTGGTGCTCGGCGTGGTCGGCGTGATCAAGGGCCGCAAGCGCAAGGGCCGCAAGGGCGGCGACGTCGACGACGGTCTCGAGCCGGCCGACAACTCGGAAACCACCATGCTGGCGCCGGTCGGCGGCGGCTACCAGTCCGGCTACTACGCGGAGCAGGGCGGCGGCTACGGCCCGGGTCACGGCCAGCAGTACGGCGGCCAGGGCTACGGCCAGCCGGGCGGCTACGACCCGAACTACGGTGGCGGCCAGCAGGTGTACGCGGGCAACGGCTACGAGGGCGGCGGCCAGCAGGGCTACGACCCCGGCTACGGCAACCAGGGCTACGGCAACCAGGGCCAGGGCCAGCCGGGCTACGGCCAGCAGCCGGGTTACGGCCAGCAGTACGGCGGCCACCAGCAGTACCAGGGCCAGCAGTACGGCGGCCAGGTGCCCGGTGACGGCGTCTACCAGCCCGAGCCCGCCTACTACCCGGCGGACGGCGGCCACCCGAACCAGCAGGGCTACGAGCAGTACCGCTGAGGAACAAGGAAGCGGCCCGCCCCCGATCAGGGGCGGGCCGCTTCCTTGTTGCCAGGACTCAGACGCGGCGCATCACGAAGACGACCTTGCCGAGGATGACCGCGGCGTCGCCGGGGATCGGGTCGTAGGCCGGGTTGCGCGGCATCAGCAGCACGTGGCCCTCGCGCAGCCGGTAGACCTTGACCGTGGCCTCGCCGTCGATCATCGCCGCGACGATGTCGCCGTTCTCGGCGTTGGGCTGCTGGCGCACCACGACCCAGTCGCCGTCGCAGATCGCGGCCTCGATCATCGAGTCGCCCTTGACCTGGAGCGAGAAGAGCGTGCCCTGGCCGACCAGCTCGCGCGGCAGCGGCAGCACCTCCTCGATCGACTCCTCGGCCAGGATCGGCCCGCCGGCGGCGATGCGGCCCAGCAGCGGCACGTATGCCGGGGTGGGCCGGGCCAGCAGGGCAGCGGCCTCCTCGTCGGGGTCGACCGGGGTGCGCACGTCCACCGCGCGCGGGCGCGACGGGTCGCGGCGCAGGAAGCCTTTCCGCTCCAGCTCCTTGAGCTGGTAGGCGACCGAGGACGGGGAGACCAGGCCGACGGCCTCGCCGATCTCGCGCACGGTCGGCGGGTAGCCGTGCTGCTCCACCCACTCGCGGATGACGGCGAGGATGCGCTTCTGGCGGCTGCTCAGGTCGGCGGCCTGCAGGTCGGCGGGGGAGGCGCTGGTCGCGGCGACCGCGCGCAGAGGCCCCGCGCCGGCAGGCGCCGCGGGCGACCGGCCGGGCCGGGACGCTCGCTCAGTGGGGGACATGTCGGACCTCCGGTGGATCGTGACAAGTGAACAGCGACTCTCACCGGACACACTAATGCGACATGATGTCAGTTTCAAACATCTGTACGACTCTGTCGACGGTGTCACGCATGTTTCACGAGTGGGTGACGGTGCGTGTTGTTGTCCGCGACACGCCACTCGCAAGGGCGTTTCAACTTGCCTACGCGTCGGTTGGGGCATAGGTTCAACCCCAACATCTTGTGGTGGCACTGAGCCGACCACCCATAGATTGGGGTAAGAGCCCGATCTGGGGGTATGGCCGTACCCCCGCATCCGCACCCACCCCCGGGCGCCCGCGACGACGCGGACGCCGGCGGTGCCGTGCCTGGACGCGGGTCGGGAAACCGCCCAAGAGGACGACGACGTGGGAGGTGACAGCGATGCGATGCCCGTACTGCAGGCACCCGGACTCCCGCGTGGTGGACTCCCGGGAGGCCGACGACGGCCAGCTCATCCGCCGCCGCCGGCACTGCCCCGAATGTGGCAAGCGGTTCACCACGGTCGAGGAGTCGGTGCTGGCAGTGGTCAAGCGCAGCGGGGTGACCGAGCCGTTCAGCCGCGTGAAGATCATGGGCGGCGTGCGCAAGGCCTGCCAGGGCCGGCCGGTCGACGAGGACGCCATCGCGCTGCTGGCGCAGCGGGTGGAGGAGGCGGTCCGCGCGCGGGGGGCGGCGGAGGTGCCCAGCGGGGAGGTCGGGCTGGCCATCCTTGGGCCGCTGCGCGACCTGGACGAGGTGGCCTACCTGCGCTTCGCCAGCGTGTACCAGGATTTCCAGTCCGCCGACGACTTCATCCGGGAGATCGAGGCACTGCGTGCCGCGGTTAAAAACCCGGCGGCTGGGCAAGAGCCAGCCGAACTCACCGCCGACGAGGCCGACAGCGGTATGCCCGCCGGTCACGTCGCGAGCTGAGCGACGGCATCAGAACGTGCAGTTGATTGTTGTTGAGTAGAGAACTGAGGGGGCTGACGATGGGGGAGAACGCCACGGCGAGCGCGAAGCGCACGCGGGCGAACGCCGGAGGTCTGAAGATCGAGCGGGTGTGGACGACCGAGGGCGTGCATCCGTACGACGAGATCACCTGGGAGCGCCGGGACGTCGTGATGACGAACTGGCGTGACGGCTCGATCAATTTCGAGCAGCGCGGGGTCGAGTTCCCCGACTTCTGGAGCGTCAACGCGACGAACATCGTGACGACGAAGTACTTCCGCGGCGCGGTGGACACCCCCGAGCGGGAGTGGAGCCTCAAGCAGCTGGTGGACCGGGTCGCCAAGACCTACCGGGCCGCCGGTGAGAAGCACGGCTACTTCGCCACCCCCGCCGACGCGGAGCTGTTCGAGCACGAGCTGGTCTGGATGCTGGTGCACCAGGTGTTCAGCTTCAACTCGCCGGTCTGGTTCAACGTGGGCACCGCCAGCCCGCAGCAGGTCAGCGCCTGCTTCATCCTGTCCGTGGACGACTCGGTCGACTCCATCATGGACTGGTACAAGGAAGAGGGCCTGATCTTCAAGGGCGGCTCCGGTTCCGGCGTCAACCTCTCCCGCATCCGCGCCAGCAAGGAGCTGCTCTCCTCGGGCGGCACCGCCTCCGGCCCGGTCAGCTTCATGCGCGGCGCCGACGCCTCGGCCGGCACCATCAAGTCCGGCGGCGCCACCCGCCGCGCGGCCAAGATGGTCATCCTCGACGTGGACCACCCGGACATCGAGGAGTTCATCGCGACCAAGGCGCGCGAGGAGGACAAGATCCGCGCGCTGCGCGACGCCGGTTTCGACATGGACCTGGGCGGCCGCGACATCGTCAGCGTGCAGTACCAGAACGCCAACAACTCGGTGCGCGTCTCCGACGAGTTCATGTCCGCGGTCGAGGAGGGCAAGAGCTTCGACCTGCTGGGCCGCCTCGACGGCCGGGTCATCGACACCGTCGACGCCAAGGGCCTGTTCCGCAAGCTGGCCGAGGCCGCCTGGGCCTGCGCCGACCCGGGCATCCAGTACGACGACACCATCAACGACTGGCACACCTGCTCGGAGACCGGCCGCATCACGGCCAGCAACCCGTGCTCGGAGTACCTGCACCTGGACGACACGTCCTGCAACCTGGCCTCGCTGAACCTGCTCAAGTTCCTCGGCACGGACGGCTCGTTCGACGTGGCGCGGTTCTCGAAGTCGGTCGAGTTCGTGATCACCGCGATGGACATCTCCATCTGCTTCGCGGACTTCCCGACCCAGAAGATCACCGAGAACACCCGGGCCTACCGGCAGCTCGGCATCGGCTACGCCAACCTGGGCGCGCTGCTCATGGCGTCGGGCCTGCCGTACGACTCCGAGGGCGGCCGCCAGCTGTCCGCCGCGATCACCGCGCTGATGACCGGCGTGGCCTACCGGCGCTCGGCGGAGCTGGCCGGCGTCGTCGGCGCGTACGACGGATACGCCCGCAACGCCACCCCGCACCAGCGGGTCATGCGCAAGCACGCCTCCGCCGCCGAAGCCCTCAAGCCGCAGGGTCCGGTCGCGACCCTGGTGGCCAAGGAGGCGCAGAAGCAGTGGAAGGCGGGCAACGCCCTCGGTGAGAAGCAGGGCTGGCGCAACTCCCAGGCCAGCGTGCTCGCCCCCACCGGCACCATCGGCTTCATGATGGACTGCGACACCACCGGCGTGGAGCCGGACCTGGCGCTGGTCAAGTTCAAGAAGCTCGTCGGCGGCGGCTCGATGCAGATCGTCAACCAGACCGTGCCGCGCGCCCTGCGCAACCTGGGCTACCAGGAGGAGCAGGTCGAGGCGATCACCGAGTTCATCGCCGAGCACGGCCACGTCGTGGACGCCCCCGGCCTCAAGCCGGAGCACTACGCGGTCTTCGACTGCGCGATGGGCGAGCGCTCGATCGCGCCGATGGGCCACGTGCTGATGATGGCCGCGGTGCAGCCCTTCATCTCCGGCGCGATCAGCAAGACCGTCAACATGCCGGAGTCGGCGACGGTCGAAGAGGTCGAGCAGATGTACTTCGACGGATGGCGCCTGGGCCTCAAGGCCCTGGCCATCTACCGGGACAACTGCAAGGTCGGCCAGCCGCTGTCGGTCTCCAAGAAGGAGGCTCCGGCCGCCACGGCCGTCGCCCCCGTCTCCGCGCCGGTCGTGGAGAAGGTCATCGAGTACCGCCCGGTGCGCAAGCGCCTGCCGAAGAAGCGTCCGTCGCAGACGGTCTCCTTCACCGTCGGCGAGGCCGAGGGCTACCTGACCGCGTCGTCGTACCCCGACGACGGCCTCGGTGAGGTCTTCCTCAAGCTGGGCAAGCAGGGCTCGACCCTGGCCGGTGTCATGGACGCGTTCTCGATCGCCGTCTCCGTCGCGCTGCAGTACGGCGTGCCGCTGCAGACGTACGTCGAGAAGTTCATGAACATGAAGTTCGAGCCCGCCGGCATGACCGACGACCCGGACATCCGCCTGTCGAACTCGGTGATGGACTACATCTTCCGCCGCCTGGCGCTCGACTTCCTGCCCTACGAGCAGCGGGCCGAGCTGGGCGTCTTCACCGCCGCCGAGCGCGCCGCGCGGCTGCGGGCCGAGGAGGAGGGCGTGGAGTGGGTGCCGCAGGCAGCCGCCGCCGCCCCGTCGGCCGTGGTCCCGGCCGCCCCGGTGCGGGTCGGCTCCTCGACCGAGGTGCTGGAGTCCATCACGGGCAAGGCGTCGGACGCGCCGCTGTGCTACACCTGCGGCACCAAGATGCGCCCCGCGGGCAGCTGCTACGTCTGCGAGGGCTGCGGCTCCACCAGCGGCTGCAGCTGAGCACCCCCGGCGGTATGAGCCGGTGACGTGACGAGAGAACGGGATCGGGCCCTGGGCCCGGTCCCGTTCCCCGTTTTCCGGGGCGGCGGGGTCGGTCGGCCGGTCGTAGGGTCGGTGGATGCCGACCCTCCCCGAGATCCCCGGCGCGGTGCTGATCATGAAGGGTGACGACGTAATCGCGGACGTCACCAGCCCCGGCGTGACCGCGCGCACCCGTTTCCAGCTCGCCTCGGTGAGCAAGCAGTTCACCGCCGCGGCCGTGCTGCTGCAGGCCCAACGGGGCCTGCTGCGCCTGGACGACCCCGTCGGGCGGTGGATCGGCGGCTGCCCGCCGTCATGGCAGGACATCACGCTGCACCACCTGCTGGCGCACTCGTCGGGGCTCGGTCACTGGGACGAGTACCCGATGATCGACCTGTTCCGGTGGGTGCCGCCGGCCGAGTTGCTGAAGACGTTCCACGAGGTGCCGCAGCTGTTCGCGCCCGGCGGCGGTTGGCACTACAGCAGCCCCGGGTACGTACTGCTGGCGCACGTGGCGGAGCGGGCCGCGGACACGCCGTACCGGGAATTGCTGGAGCGGGAGATCTTCACCCCGCTGGGGCTCGCGGACACGTTCGTCGGGGAGCCGGGCGACCGGACGGACCTCGCCGTCGGCCTCGGCGAGGACGGCCTGCCGACGCCGTCGTTCGAGCTGGACGTGGTGGGGATGGGGGCGGGCGACCTCTGGTCCACCACCGGCGACGTGGTCCGCTGGATCGACGGGCTGCGGGCCGGGCGGCTGCTCGACGAACACCACCTCGGGCTGATGCTGTCCGAGCAGGCTCCCACCGGTGGCCGTCCGGAGGCCAGCGGGTACGGCTACGGCTGGGTCGTCGGGACCTTCGACGGCCGGGCCTGGTTCCACCACTCCGGCGGCAACGGCGGCTTCCGCACCTACAACGCCTGCGTACCGGCCTCGAACCACCGCATCGTGATCCTCAGCAACGCCGAGACGACCACGGCGGCCATCCTGAACGACGTGCTGATCGCCGCTCTCACCTGACCTCCGACTTAAGTCCGCCGAAGGGTCCTGAGCTTCAGGCGAGCCAGGTGGCGGGGTCGTGGGCGAAGAGGACGCGCTGCGGGTCGAGGGTGGCGAGGCGGTCCAACCAGGGGTGGTACGGCGGGAGCGGGTCGGCGGCCCCGTCGGCGGCGGCCCGGCGGGCGAGCTGTGCGCAGCTGAAGTCGGTGGCCAGGTCATAGGCCTGCCCGGCCAGCACGGTGGTGACGCCGTCGGGACCGCGTACCACCAGGCTCTGGTGCCCGGCGGTGTGGCCGGGCGTCGGGACGGTCCACACGCCGGGGCTGATCTCAGCCTCGCCGTCGAGCTCCCGGTAGTCGACGCCGGGGAAGTCGACCAGGTGGTCGAAGGTGTAGTTCCCGGCGCGCGCGGTCGCCAGCTCGGTTCGCTGCGTGAACACGGGGCGGCCGGGCAGCAGCGGGTTGCCGCCGCAGTGGTCGAAGTGCAGGTGGCAGTTGACGACCAGGGCGATGTCGTCGAGGCGTGCGCCCGCGTCGGCCAGCGCCTGCGGCAGCGGGCGGCGGTGCGGCCGGTAGTGCGCCTCGGTCTCGTCGTCGCCGCGGCCCAGGCCGGTGTCGAACAGGAGGAGCCCGTCCGCGCTGTCCACCAGGTAGGCCAGGGCCGCTTCGACCCTCGGATGTGGACCTCCGGCCTCCTCGGCGGGCCGGATGAAGTAGCCGAGATCGAGTCTGCGTACCGCGTTGTCGCCCGCCATCACGCCATCCTGGCACCGATCACGAATTGTCGGGGGAGCTGCCTAACCTTCGCGCCATGAATTCGTGGCACCACGCGTTGTCGGCCGCCCGCAAGTGGGGCGGCGAGCCGGAGGACTACCTGGCCATCGAGGAGTTCATCGACTCCTCGAAGCAGATCATCGGCGACGTCCGGCACCGCTCGATGTACCACCACACCGCGGGCGTCTACCTGTGCCAGCGCATCTTCGGCGACACGCTGCAGGTGGGGCGCAAGCGCATCCCGGTCCGGCTGATCGCCGAGCGGCACATCCTGGAGGACCTGGGCTGGCTGCCCTCGCCCGCCGACTACATCGCCGGCATGGCGCTCAAGCCGTGGATGTCGGGCGCGCAGCGCAAAGAGGTGCCGTTGTCGACGTTGTTGGGAGAGGACCACCGATGAGCCACACGAGTTTCCTGGGCATCCCGGTCGAGGGTGAGATCACCAGGAGCGACCGGGTGCCGCAGCGCCCGCTGTCGGACCTGCGGCCGCTGCTGACGGCGGTGCTGGACGACGACGCGATCGTGGAGTTCGGCTGGCAGCAGTACACGCCGTATTTCAACGACGGCGACACGTGCGAGTTCGATGCGCACTCGTTCTGGGTGCGTACGGTTTCGGACGCCGCGCGCGACGATCTGCACGTGCTGGGGGTCGGCAAGTACTGCGGCCTGCATCCGACCCTGGGCGGACGCTGCCTGCCGGACCACGGCACGTATCCGCGGGCCGAGTTGCCATACGAAGGCAATGAGCAGGAGCGCTACGAGCGGGTGCGGGCGCTGGCGGACGCCGTCTGGGACGGCGAGTTCGACGACGTGCTGCTGGAGGCGTTCGGCGACCACGCCACGGTGACCGTCCGGCGCACCGGCATCACGGTCGAGTACTACGAACACGAGTGACCGGCGGCGGGTTCGGTCGCTGAGCCGGCGACGCGGTCGCCGCGACGGAGCGCGGGGTCCGGGGCCGGACGGGCAACGGTGTCCGGCCCCGGTGCCTGCCCTCGGCCGGCCCGGCCTCAGGCGCCCATCGCGTCGGCGATGCGCAGGTGCGGGCGGGCCTCGTCGTGGCGGCTCTGCCGCTGGAGGCAGCGGCCCAGCATGAGGTGGGCGTAGTGCTCGGCGGGGTCGTGGTCGAGCACCTTGCGCAGCTGATCCTCGGCCTTGTGCAGCTGGGCCGAGTGGTAGTAGGCGCGGGCCAGCAGCAGCCGGGGCGCCACGTCGTCGGGCGCTTCGTCCACCACGGGTCCCAGGATCTGGGCAGCCGTGATGTAGTCGCCGTAGTCGAAGAACAGCCTTCCGCGCTCGTACTCCTCCAGGATTCCCACGCATCGGACAACTCGCTGGATGGGCCGCGCATTCCCTGGCTAGCATCGCGGGCATGGCTCACTCGATCATCTCCCCGCCGGTCGCCTGAGGCGGACGGCGTCGCACCACTGACGTGACGGCACGGCCGTGCGTCCGGTGGCCCGTCCGCGTACGCGGAATCGTCGGCCATCGAGCAGTGGAGACAGGAAGAGATGGAGTCCGGTTCAGGGCTCGCGCCGTCGCGCGCGGGCCGGACCGCGTCGTACGGGCGCGGCATGTTCTACGTGGCGGTCGCGGCGACCGCCTGGGGCACCGGCGGCGCGGTCGCCGCGGTCCTCTACCGCACCAGCGGCCTCGGGCCGGTCGCGGTGTCCTTCTGGCGGCTGGTGCTCGGCATCGCCGTGCTGGTCGGGCTGCACCTGGCCGTCGGTGAGCGGCTCGGCGCGCGATGGCGTGACGCGCTGGTGCTCGGGGCCGGGCTGGCGGTGTACCAGACGGCGTACTACGGCTCGATCGCGTACGCCGGGCTGGCCGTCGGCACCGTGGTCACGCTCGGGGCCTGCCCTGTGGTGATCGCGCTCGCGGCCCGATGGGTGCTCGGCGAAGCGCTGACCGCGGGCCGGGTCGCCGCGGTGGCGGTGGGGCTGGCGGGGCTGGTGCTGCTGGTGGGAGGCGGCGGGCAGGCCGGGGCCGCACCGGTGCTGGGAGTGGCGTTCGGCTGCTGTCGGCGGCCGGGTACGCCGTGGTGACGATCTACTCGCGGCGGGCCGGGGGTGACCTGTCCGGGGCCACGGTCGCCTCGTTCGGGGTGGCGGCGGGCTGCCTGTTGCCGATCGCGGCGGCGGAGGGGCTGCTGCCGTCGGCGGGCGGTCCGGCGGTGCTGTCGGCGGGCGGTCCGGCGGTGCTGTCGGCGGGCGGGCTCGCGGGGACGGCCGGCTGGCTGCTGTACCTGGGGGCGGTGCCGACGGCGTTGGCGTACCGGCTGTTCTTCGCCGGGGTGGCGGCGGTCCCCGCGACGGTGACGGCGGTGGTGACGCTGGTGGAGCCGGTGGCGGGGGTGCTGATCGCGGTCGGCCTGCTGGGCGAGCGGATCACCCTGGCCGCGGCCGCCGGAGCGGCGCTGATGCTGGCGGCGGTCGCCGGCCTGGCCCGCACCGGATAGCCGCCGACCACCGTGCCCAAACCCGCAGGCCACGACCAACCCCGCGTTAGGAAGGGCACCTTCCTCTACGTATTGCGATGTGAAGGTGCCCTTCCTTTCGTTACTGGTTGACGGTGGCCATGCCGGATTCGGCGTAGCGTTCGCCGGCCACGGCGTCGGGTGGGACGGCTTCGGTGAGGCGTCGGAGTTGGTCTGCGGTGAGGACGAGGTCGGCGGCGGCGGTGTTCTCCTCGAGGTACGGCACGCGTTTGGTGCCGGGGATCGGCAGGACGTCGTCGCCCTGGGCGAGCAGCCAGGCCAGCGCGGCCTGGGCGGGTGTCGCCCCGATCTCGTCGGCGACCTCGCGGACGGCCTGCACCAGGGCCATGTTGTGGGCGAAGTTCTCCTCGGCGAAACGCGGCACGGTGCGCCGGAAGTCGTCGGCGGCCAGATCCGCCGGTGAGGTGATCTTGCCGGTGAGCCAGCCGCGGCCGACGGGGGAGTACGCCACCAGGCCCACCCCGAGCTCGCGGCAGGTCGCCAGCATCTCGTCCTCGACGAAGCGGGTGAACAGGGAGTACTCCATCTGCACCGCGGTGATCGGGAACACGGCGTGGGCGGCCCGCAGCGTCGCAGGGCTGACCTCGGACAACCCGAGGTAGCGGACCTTGCCCTGCTTGACGAAGTCGGCCATGGCCGCGACGGTGTCCTCGATCGGCACGTCGGGGCTGCGCCGGTGCATGTAGTACAGGTCGATGTGGTCGGTGCGCAGGCGGCGCAGCGAGTCCTCCACCGCTTGGCGGGCCCACTGCGGCGACGAGTCGACCCAGCGCCGGACGACGTCGCCCTGCGCGTCCGGCTCGCCGCGGTTGGCGAACTTGGTGGCCAGCACGTACTCGTCGCGCCGGTCGCCGATGGTGCGGCCGATCAGCTCCTCGTTGTGGCCGAACCCGTACATGTCGGCGGTGTCGAAGTGCGTCACCCCGATGTCCAGGGCACGCCGCAGCGTCGCGGCCGACCCCTCGTCGTCGCGCTGCCCGTAGGCGAAGCTCATGCCCATGCAGCCGAGGCCGATGGCGCTGACCTCGGGTCCGTTGCTGCCGATGCGTCGCATAGCGGTCATGACTCCATCTTCTCCCCGGACGGGGCGGGCGCGCCCGCGTAGCCGGGTCCCCGCGGGACGGGGACTCGGCGCGCCCTCGCCCGAGCGGTGCCGTCCTGCGTCCGGACCCGGACACCGACGGGTCCGGATGACAGGGTGCGCCGATACGATGCGCTGACCCCGAGTGCCAGGAGCCCCCATGTCGTATCCGCCCCCGTCCCCGGAACAGCCCGGCTACCCGCAGCAGCCCGGCCAACCCGCCCAGCCCGGATATCCCGCCCAGCCGGGCTATCCCGTGCAGCCCGGATATCCCGCCCAGCCCGGCTACCCGGCGCAGCCGGGGTATCCCGGCCAGCCCGGTTACCCGGGGCAGCCCGTGCCGCCGGCCCCGAAGAAGTCCCGGGCCGGCCTGTGGATCGGCATCGGGCTCGGCGTGCTGCTGCTCTGCTGCGGCGGTGGCGTCGGCGGTTGGTACCTGCTCAAGGACACCGCAGACCAGATCGAGCAGGGCGTCGAGGACGTGCTCGCCTCGGCCAGCGCGCAGGCCGCGGCCAAGCCGATCACCGTGGTCGCGCCGGCCACGCTCGCGGGACGCGTCAAGTCCACCGATCCGCAGCTCCAGACGCTGACGGAGACCATGAAGGGCAGCTTCGAGACGATGCTGCCGTCGTCGACGGCCGCCGTGGCGGCGTTCTACGGCGACCAGGCCAAGCAGGACCTGGTGATGATCTTCGCGGCCGCGGCGCCGATCACCAATCCCGGCCGGGAGCTCGATGCCGCGTTCACGGGCATGGGCACCTCGGGTGTCGTCGCCACCGGGATCGCTCCGGTCGACCCGGGCCCGCTCGGCGGCGAGGCGAAGTGCGGCAGCGCCAAGGCCGAGGCGGTGCCGCTCGTGGTCTGCGCCTGGGCCGACAAGGGCAGCCTGGGCATGGTGGTCTGGTACTTCAAGACCGTGGACGAGGTCAAGGCCGAGTTCGTGCAGATGCGCAGCCAGATCGAGAAGCAGGGCTGACCGGATCGCGTGACGGGGCGGGGGATCCCGCCCCGTCACGCGTTCTGCCAGAGCCCGACCGTGTTGTCCTCGCTGTCGGCGATGTACGCGGTGAAGCCCATCGTGCCGACGGCCTGGCGTTCCTGGAGCACCCGGCCGCCACACGAGACGATCTTGGCCAGGGCGGTGTCGATGTCCTCGACCTCGACCGTGATGACCGGCCCGGTCACCGGCGCCTCGCGCCGGGTCATGCCGCCGTTGATGGCACCGGGCTCGGTGGGGTTGCCCCGGTCGTCCGTGGCGACGGTGCGCACCCAGATGTAGTCGAACTCCGGCATGGCGTCGAGCTGCCAGCCGAAGGCGTCGGTGTAGAACGCGCGGGCCCGCTCGACGTCGTCGGCCGGAAGCTCGAAATGCACCACTTTTCCCGTCATGGCCTCAGGTTAGGCACTCGGTCGGGGCGCGACCGGACTTTCGGCGTACCCCGGCAGCGGCTAGTTTGGTCCGGTGCGGACGACGGTGGTGGCCCTGATGGCGAGCGGAACGCTGCTGGCCGGCTGCTCGGGCGCCGGGGCGTCCGCGCACGAGCCGCCCGCGGTGGTGTCGCCAAGCCCTCCCGCGCCGACCGGCGCCTGCCTGCTGCTGGACTTCCCCCGCATCGAGCAGCGGCTGCACGTGCGCATGGCGGTGGCCGGCGCGGCGAACCACGACAAGACCAGCACGTGCGTGGCCCGGCCGACCGAGGCGGCGCTACCCGAACTGAGCGTGTCGGTCACCCCCAGCAAGGCCGACGTCGCCGTGTTCCGGGCCGCGATGCTGCCCGACGGCGCGAAGGCCGTGACGGCGCTGGGCAAGGTCGCCTACTCGCAGCTCAAACCAGCCGTCAAGGGCCGCGGGCCGTACGTGGAGATCGGCTGGCTGGCCGGCAACGCCCGCCTGCTCGTGCTGAAGGTCACCCTGCCGGAGGGCGGCGACGCCGCGGCCCTGCTGCCCGACGTCGTCGAGCTGGCCAAGGACATCGACCGCGCCGGAGTCTGACCTGCGCGAAAAGAACGAGGCCCCGTCGCGCCATCAGAACGGCGCGAACGGAACCTCGTTCATCAACGACCCGTGTTCGACCCTGCCGCCCACCGCGTTCGGCCGCCGGCGTCACGCGCCACCAAGGAGGTAAGCGAAGCCGACGACTGGCGCGTGACGCCGGCTGAGAGGCCGAACGCCGCGCTCGCCGGAGGCGGGCGCCGGCTACACAGCTGCGGGCGCCAGCGATACTGTGACGAACACTCGCGAGGCGACCTCGCGGGGCAGGCGGACAGGTTCGCCGCCGTGGTCGATCGAGACGCCGTCGCGCTCCTGGGCGACGGTGACCGTCGCGCCCGGGTCGACGCCGGCGGCGTGCAGCTGGCGCAGCACCTCGGAGTCGGTCTGCACGCTCTCGCAGATCCGGCGGACCACGACCTGGCCGGTGAGTCCGGGGAAGGCGAGGTTGCGCTCGGGGGTGTCGCCGCCCTCGGTGTCGCGGGGCTTGATGTCGAGGGCGTCCAGGCCGGGGATCGGGTTGCCGTACGGTGACCGGGTGGGCCGGTTCAGCAGGTCGTAGACGCGCTTCTCCACGGCGTCGCTCATCACGTGCTCCCACCGGCAGGCCTCTTCGTGGGCCTCCTCGTAGGGCATGCCGATGACGTTGACCAGGAGCAGCTCGGCGAGGCGGTGCTTGCGCATGACGGCGACGGCGTGTGCCCGGCCGGACTCGGACAGCTGCAGATGGCGATCGGTCTCCACGACGGTCAGCAGACCGTCGCGCTCCATACGGGCCACGGTCTGGCTGACCGTGGGGCCGCTCTGGTGCAGGCGCTCGGCGATGCGGGCGCGCAGCGGCGGCACGCCCTCCTCCTCGAGCTCGAGGATGGTGCGCAGGTACATCTCGGTGGTGTCAATGAGGTCGGACATGAACGGGTCCTCTCCAAGTCGCTGGCTGCGATTCTATTGCGTGTCACCGCAGCGACACCCGTCGGCGTATGTCTGTTGATCAACCTGTGGCCGCGCCGCTCATGGCAGTTCGGGCAGGCCCGCGTCGTTGAGCGGCCAGAACGGGTTGTATGCCACCTCCCAGGCATGTCCGTCCGGATCGGCGAAGTAGCCCGAATAGCCGCCCCACTCCACCTTCTGGGCGGGTTTCAGCAGTGTCGCACCGGCCGCCACGGCTGTCGCGAGCGCCTCGTCCACCGCGGCCTCGGTGGCGAGGTTCACCGCGCACGTGACGTTGCGGAACCCGGCCGGCTCGTGCGCGGGCTGCAGCGCGTCGGCGGCCAGCTCGGCGCTGGGAAAGAGCGCCAGCAGGGCGCCCGCGGTGCGGAAGAAGCTGATGCCGTCCTGCGAGCGAGCGGACAGCGGCCAGCCCAGCGCCTGGTAGAAGGCGGTGGAGCGGGCCAGGTCGGTGACACCGAGGGTCACCATGCTGATGCGACCGGCGAAAGACATGGCCGGAAGTCTCCCAGCGGGGTGGGACAGTGCGCTACGACACACGCCCGCCGATGGTGTTGACTGGCGAGTGTGCGTACTCCACTGATCACTGTGGCGGAACTGGCCGACCGCCTCCGCTCCGGGCAGCCCACGACCTTGCTGGACGTGCGGTGGCGGCTGTCCGGCCCGCCCGGCCGCGACGACTACGACGCCGGCCACCTGCCGGGTGCGGTCTTCGTCGACCTGGACCGCGACCTGTGCGGGCCGCCCGGTCCGGCCGGCCGCCACCCGCTGCCGCACCCGGAGGCGCTGGAGGGCGCGCTGCGCGCCGCGGGCGTACGCGAAGGCAGGCCGGTCGTCGTCTACGACGCCGGTGACGGCATGGCCGCGGCCCGTGCCTGGTGGACGCTGCGCTGGGCCGGACACGCCGACGTACGCGTGCTCGACGGCGGCTTCGCCGCCTGGTCCGTCGCGGGCGGCGAGGTGACCGACAAGCCGGCCGAGCTGGTCCGGGGCGACGTGGTCGTCGTGCCCGGAGGTATGCCGGTGCTCGACGCCGCCGCCGCGGCCGTGCTCGCCGCGGACGGGGTCCTGCTGGACGCGCGGGTCGGGCCGCGGTTCCGGGGCGAGACCGAGCCGATCGACGCGGTGGCCGGGCACATCCCGGGCGCCCGCAACCTGCCCTACGGGGAGCTGGTCGCCGCCGACGGAACGCTGCGCGCCGACCTCGCCGACGTGTTCGCCGACCTCGGCGACGGGCCGATCGGGGCATACTGCGGCTCCGGCGTGACCGCCGCGCACACCGTGCTGGCCCTGCACGCCGCGGGCCGCACCGACGCCGCGCTCTACGTCGGCTCCTGGAGCAACTGGATCACCGACCCGTCCCGGCCGGTCGGCCGCGTATGAGCGAGCGGAGCGAGGGCGCGGCATGACGGCGACCGTGGTGTGGAGCGACGCGCTGCTCGCCTACGACCTGGGCGACCATCCGCTGAACCCGGTGCGGGTCGAGCTGACCATGGCGCTGGCCCGCGAGCTGGGCGTGCTCGACCGGCCCGGGGTGGAGCTGGTCGCACCGGAACCGGCCACCGAGGCCGAGCTGCTGCGGGTGCACCGCCGGGACTATCTGGACGCGGTGCGGGCCGCGCCGGACGACCCGTTCTTCCGCGGGTACGGCCTCAACACCCCGGACAACCCCGTCTTCGAGCACATGCACGAGTCGTCGGCGCTGGTCTGCGGCGCGACGCTGGCCGCGGCACGGGCCGTGTGGTCGGGCCGGGCACAGCGCGCCGTCAACGTGTCGGGCGGCCTGCACCACGCCATGCCGGCCCGCGCGGCCGGGTTCTGCGTGTACGACGACCCGGCCGTCGCCATCGCCGACCTGCTGGCCCAGGGTGCGGAGCGGATCGCGTACATCGACATCGACGTGCACCACGGCGACGGCGTGCAGGAGATCTTCTACGACGATCCGCGGGTGCTCACGGTGAGCCTGCACGAGGGCCCGCTGACGCTGTTCCCCGGCACCGGATACGTCGAGGAGACCGGCGGCCCGAAGGCGGAGGGCACCGCGGTGAACGTGCCGCTGCCCCCGGGCACCGGCGATACGGGCTGGCTGCGCGCGTACCACGCGGTGGTGCCGTCGGTGGTGCGCGCGTTCCGGCCGCAGCTCATCGTGCTGCAGGCCGGGGCGGACACGCACCGGCTGGACCCGCTGGCGAACCTGCGGCTGACCGTGGACGGGCAGCGGGCGGCTCAGCTGGCCGTGCGGGCGCTGGCCGACGAGCTGTGCGAAGGGCGGCTGGTGGCCACCGGCGGGGGCGGATACGCCCTGGTCGAGGTGGTGCCGCGGGCCTGGACCCACCTGCTGGCGATGGTCACCGGCGAGCCGCTGGACCCGGCCACGCCGCTGCCGGAGTCGTGGCGGCGGTTCGCCGCCGCGCGCGTGCCCGGCCGGGACGTGCCGACCACGCTCACCGACGGTGGCGACGTGACGTTCACCCCGTGGCAGCCCGAGTCCGACGGAGACCGGCTGGACCGAGCGATCATGGCGGCGCGCCGGGCGGTCTTCCCGCTGCACGGGCTCGACCCGCACGACCCGCGGGACTGAGCCGTGACCGGCGCGGATGTGCTGCTTTCCGACGGCACCACGGTCCACCTGCGGCAGATCACGCCGTTGGACGCCGACGCGGTGGTGGCGATGCACTCGCGCTTCTCCGAGCGCACCCGCTACCTGCGCTACTTCTCGCCGTACCCCCGGATTCCCGCCCGCGACCTGCACCGCTTCGTCAACGTCGACCACGTCGACCGGGAGGCGTTCGTGGTCGCCGCGGGCGAGCGCCTGGTCGCGGTGGGCCGCTACGAGCGGCTCGGCGCGTTGTCGCACGAAGCCGAGGTCGCGTTCGTGGTCGAGGACGCCTACCAGGGCCGCGGTGTCGGCTCGGTGCTCCTGGAGTACCTCGCCGCCGCGGCTGCCGAGGCGGGCGTCACCCGGTTCGTCGCCGAGGTGCTCCCGGAGAACGGCGCCATGCTGCGCGTGTTCACCGACGCCGGATACGAGGTCACCCGGCGCTACGCCGACGGCGTGGTGACGCTGACCTTCCCGGTCGCGCCCACCGAGCGCTCCCGCGCCGTGCAGGCCGACCGCGAGCAGCGCACCGAGGCCCGTTCGGTGGCCCGCCTGCTGCGCCCGCGCGCGATCGCCGTCTACGGCGCGAGCGCGTCCGGCCACGGCGTCGGCGCGGCCGTGCTGGCCCACCTGCGCGCCTCGGGCTTCACCGGGCCGGTGCACCACGTGCACCCGGACGGGCCACTGCGCTCGCTCGCCGACCTGGCCCCCGCACCGGTGACCGCGTCGCCCACCGGCGGCAGCCACGGTGCGGGCGCGGCAGCCGCACCCGGTGTGCCGGGGTCGCCCCGTCCCTGGGAGCCGGGATCCGGCCTGGCACATCCGGGCGAGTCGGAGGCCGAACCGATGATCGATCTCGCGGTCGTGGCGACGCCGCCCCTGGCGCTGCCGGACGTGCTGGCCGACGCCGCCGCGGCCGGGGTGCACGGGCTGCTGGTGCTCACCGAGATGGACCCGGCGCAGCGGCGCGACCTGGTGCGGGCCGCGCGGATCGCGGGCATGCGGGTGATCGGCCCCGGCAGCCTCGGCATCGCCGACCACGCGGTACGCCTCAACGCCACGCTCGTGCCGCGGCTGCCCGGCCCCGGCCGGGTCAGCCTGTTCTGCCACTCCGGCACGCTGGGCCTGCTGCTGCTGGCCGAGGCCGAGCGGCGCGGGCTGGGCATGAGCGGCTTCGTCAGCGCGGGCCGCCGGGCCGACGTGTCCGGCAACGACCTGCTGCAGTTCTGGGCCGAGGACCCGCACACCGACGTCGTCGCGATGTACCTGGAGTCGTTCGGCAACCCGCGCAAGTTCGCCCGCATCGTGCGCACCGCGGGACGGCACAAGCCGATCGTGATGCTGGCCGGGCACACCGGCCATGGCGGCTCCGCCCTGGACGACGCCGCGATGCAGGCGCTGCGGGCCCACTCCGGCGTGATCGAGGTCGGCACCGTCGGCGAGCTGTTCGACGTGGCGACGCTGCTGGCGGCCCAGCCGCTGCCGACCGGCGACCGGATCGGCGTGGTGAGCAACGCGTTCGCGCTGTCGGCGCTGGCCTCGGCCGAGATCCGGGCCGCCGGGCTGCGCGTCGGCCGGGCGGGTGCGGTCGGCCCGGCCGCCGGGCCGGACGAGTTCGCCGCCGCGGTGCACGCCGCGCTGCACAGCGACGACACCGATGCGGTGATCGTGGTGGTCGCGCCGCCGCTGCCCACCGGCCCGCTCGCCGCCGACCAGAGCGCGGAGACGGCTTTGCTGGGGCCGTACGCCGACGCGCTGGCCAAGGTCGTCGAGGAGGCGGACAAGCCGGTGCTGGCGAGCTTCCTCGCCGGGCGGGGACCGGCGCAGGTGCCGTCCTACCGGTCGATCGAGGAGGCGGTGCGGGCGCTCGCACAGGTGACCCGGCGCGCCGCCTGGCTGCGCGAGCCGCCCGGCACGCTGCCACCCCCGCCGCCCGGTGCCGATCCGCTCGCGCCAACGGTCGACGCCCTGCTCGACGCGTACGGCGTCACCTTGGTGCCGAGCACCCGGGCGGCCGGCGGGGACGCTGCCGCGGCGGCGACGGCGGCGTACTCGGCCCCGGTGGTGCTGAAGGTCGCGGACCGGCCGAACCGGATCGACTTGGGCGCGGTACGCCTCAACCTCAGCGGCCCAGACGAGGTTCGGCGCGCCTACGCCGATCTGGAGGCTTTGTTCGGTGCCGGCGTGGAGGTGCTGGTGCAGCCGATGGTGTCGCCCGGTGTGGCCTGCGTGATCGAGATCGTCGATGACCCTGCGTTCGGGCCGGTGGTCGGGTTCGGGCTGGCCGGGCCGGTGACCGAGCTGGTGGGTGACCGGGCCTGGCGGGCCGCGCCGCTCACCGATACCGACGCCGCCGCACTGGTCCGGGCGCCCAAGGCGGCCCCGCTGCTGGCCGCCGCCGACGCGTCCGCCCTGGCGGAGCTGCTGGTCCGCCTCGGTCGGCTGGCCGCCGACACCGCGCGCCTACGCCACCTGGTGCTGAACCCGGTCCTGGTGCACGCCTCGGGCGTCTCCGTCCTGCACGCGCGCGGCGAGCTGACCGAAGCCACCCCCCGCCCCGACACCGGCCCCCGCCAGCTGAGGTGAGGATGGCGCCTGCCACCTCGCACCTCCGAGGCAGAAGGTCCCGGCCATGACGCGCGCCATGGCCGGGCGCTCCGTTCGGGACCATCCCGCGGTCGACTGCCGACAGGTCCTACCGTGTCGCCGTGGGAGTGACCACTGCAGTCGGTGTCACCGCCGCGGTCGGGCTCTCCGTCCCGGACGGCGGCGGTGAACCGGTCGCGCAGGCGGCCGGGTCGAACCGGTCGCAGCCGAATTTGTCGCGGTCCGCGTACTCCAGTGTCGCCAGCAGCGCACCCGCGGCGTCGTACACCCGGATCGTGAGCTGCGACCCCAGCGGCACCGCCAGCCCGCCGACGCCGTTGACGAGGGCGGCCTCGGCCGTCTGCGCGCCGCGGACCACCTCGGCGCGGACCGCGGCGGGCGGGGCGACGATCTGCAAGTGATCGCTCTCCACCTGGTACCACGGCAACCGCATGGCGAGCAGGCTGTGCTCCACATCGCCGGCGATGCCGTAACCCGAGGGATGGTCGCGGTAGGAGCCGTCCCCGGTGTCGATCGTGCCGGTGGTGTACGGGCCGCCGCCGTCCGCGGTGACCGCCTGCACGGTGACGATGGCGGCTCGTCCGGTGGTCGTACCCGGCATGTCGATCTCATCACTCCACAGCACCCGGTACGTCACGTCCGGCCCGGTCAGCCTGGTCAGTGTGGCCAGCCCGGCGGCGATCTGCGTGGCGGCGGCGGGCATCGGCCTGCCCCGGCCACCGGCCGGCTGCGGGTCCACCGTGACCGGTTTTCCGGGAGCGGCCGCCGCGCCGCCCTCGGTCTCGTAGAGCACCGTTCCGCCGGTGAGCACCCGGAAGCGCTGCTGCCCGACCAGGTCGGCGATGCCGACATAACCGTCGGGCGCGTCCAGGCGCGTCCAGCTCCGCTTGACTCCGGTGCCGGTGTAGCGGGTCTCCGCCGTCTCGTAGACCGCGCCGACGGGGCCGAGCAACAGGAAGGTCCGCTCGGCGTTCCCGGAGCCCATCGCGAAGCCCGTGCCCAGAGCTGGTTCCATCATGCTGAGCATGCTGTGCTTCAGCTCGTCGGCGCCGTCTCCAGGCTCCCCCTGAAACGCCGCCACCAGCGGTTTGCCGTCCACGCTGGCGACCACCGCGATGCGCCGCGCACCGATGTCCCCGGCGAACAGCACCTTGATCATGGCAGGATCGTCGGGCAGCCGGGATCCGGTGCTGTCGTCGTTCATCGCCAGGTCCGCCGCCATCTGCCGCAGCGACTCGATGTAGGCGTTGTCCGCGGCGAGGCTGCCCCGGGTGGGGGAGTTCAGCAGCGGCAGCAGCGCGGCCGGCGGCGGTCCGGCGACCGGGAGGTACGGCTGCGGCCTGCCGAGCAGCCAGGCGCCCGGTGCGACGACCAGCAGCATGGCGACGGCCGCGATTGCGGCGGTGACGCGACGCCGCCGCCGGTGGTGCCGGCTGACCACCCGGGGGTACGGGTCGGGCTGCGGTGTCACCTGTGCGGCGTGCCGGTCCAAAGTCGCCCGAAGTTCCTCGATCATGTCAGTTGCCCCCGTTCGCGGTGGTGAGAGCGGCCGACGGGCCCGGCTCGATCAGTTCGCGCAGCCGGGCCAGGCCGCGCGAGGAGTGGCTCTTGACCGTGCCCACGGTCACCCCGAGGATCTGCGCGGTCTCCTGCTCCGACCGGTCCTCCCAGTACCGCAGCACCAGCACGGCGCGCATGCGCACGGGCAGGCGGCGCAGCGCGCTCCACAGCTGGTCGCGCTCCTCGACGGCATCGCCGGTGTGGCGCGCCCGGTCCGGCAGGACCGCGGTGACGATCTCGCGGATCGGCCGCCGCCAGTCGTTGGCGAGCTGGTTGACCATGATCCGGCGCACGTACGCCTCCGGGTGGTCCATCCGCCGCCACTTGGGCAGCGCCGCGGCGAGCGCGTTCTGCAGCAGGTCCTCCGCGCGGTCGCGGGAACCGCACAGCAGGTATGCCGTGCGTAACAGCGCGGTGTAGCGCTGCTCCACGAACGCCTGGAAGTCGTCGTCGGGCATCGGGTCGGTCTCCCCTCGTGTGTTCACCCCACCGAACACTCGAGGAGTCCGAAAGGTTGAGCGCGGCAGAGGGTAACGCGGCGCGGCCCCGGCCATGAGGCCGGGGCCGCGCGCTCTAGCTGGGCAAACGTCAGGCGGCGTACACCGACAGGCGCTCGGCGCGCTCGCCGCTGCGCAGCTTCAGCAGCGTGGTCTTCTCGATCTGGCGGATGCGCTCGCGGGACAGGCCGAACTCCTTGCCGACCTCGTCCAGGGTGCGCTGGCGGCCGTCGTCCAGGCCGAAGCGCAGCCGGATCACGGCCTGCTCGCGCTGCGACAGGGTCGACAGCACGATCTCGACCTCGTCGCGCAGCTGACCCTGGGCCAGCGCGTCGGCGGCGTCACCGCGCGGGTCGACGGCGGCGACGAAGTCGCCCAGCGCGCTCTCGCCGTCCTCGCCGACCGCCTGGTCCAGGCTGACCGGCTCGCGGTCGTACGAGATCAGCTCGATGACCTGGTACTCCGGGATCTCCAGCGCGACCGCGATCTGCGCGATCGACGGCTCGCGGCCGAGCGCGGTAGCCAGGTCGCGGCGCACCCGGACCATGCGGTTGACCTGCTCCACCATGTGCACCGGGATGCGGATGGTGCGGGCCTGGTCGGCCATGGCGCGGGTGATGGCCTGGCGGATCCACCAGGTGGCGTACGTGGAGAACTTGTAGCCCTTGGTGTAGTCGAACTTCTCGACGGCGCGGATGAGGCCGAGGTTGCCCTCCTGGATCAGGTCCAGGAACGCCATGCCGCGGCCGGTGTAGCGCTTGGCGATGCTGACCACCAGGCGCAGGTTCGCCTCGAGCAGGTGGTCCTTGGCGGCGTGACCCTCGCGGATCACGGTCTCCAGGTCCCGGTCGTGCTCGATGCCGTCGCGCTCCATCACGTACTCGGCCATCAGGCCGGCCTCGATCCGGCGCGCCAGCGAGACCTCCTGCTCGGCGGTCAGCAGCTTGGTGCGGCCGATCAGGTTGAGGTACGCACGGACGAGGTCGGTCGAGACGCCCCGCTCGTCGGTCTCGTCCAGATCGGCGGGCGCGCTGTCCAGTACGGCCACTGCGTTCATGCTCTCGTCGCTCATCGCTGTCCTCCCCGTGTCGCCTTGTGTACTGGACAGCTTGGTGTATGGCGCGTGAGACGGCGGTGAGACGATTTCGTGAATCTGCCACGATGGGGCGGACAGGGGAGGGACGTGTGGTCGTGAAGCGCCTGATGCGCATGTTCGGGGTCGGCGGACCGTCGGTGCGTACGGAGTTGAAGGTGTCGCGGGCCAAGCCCGGCGGCAAACTCAGCGGCACGGTCGAGGTCACCGGCGGGGATCACCAGGTTTCCATCGGGTACATCGCGTTGACGCTGGTCACCGACGTCGGTGTGCAGGGCGGGCTGGCCGGAAGCCAGTCCACGGGAGAGGTCAGCCGGCAGAAGGTCGTGGAGGGTTTCACGCTGGCCGCGCGGGAGCGTCGGATATTCGACATCACCTGCGACGTGCCACTGGAGACCCCGCTGACCCGGGCCTTCGGGCAGCCGATAGCCGGAATGAACGTCGGTCTGCGCACCGAGCTGGAGGTGGCCCGCGAGGTCGACCGGACCGACCTGGACCCGGTCGAGATCGATCCGATGCCCGCGCAGCAGCACATCCTGGACGCGCTGAGCAAGCTCGGCTTCCAGTTCGTGAAGGCCCACATGGAGAAGGGCCGCCTGCGCGGACTGCCGCAGACGCTGCCCTTCTACCAGGAGATCGAGTTCCTGCCCGGCACGGCGTACGCCGCCCAGCTGCGCAACCTCGAGGTCACCTTCGTCGCCACCGACCGCAAGCTGCACGTCGTGATGGAACTGGACAGAAAGGTCGGCCCCCTGGCCGACCGCGACATCTTCGGCCGTTTCACGGTCGACCCCGCCACCCTCGCCGACACCGACTGGCGCGGCCTCCTCAAAGACTGGCTGACCCAATCCACCGCCCGCAAGGGCCCCCTGTTCTGACCCCGCTTTCGGGCGTTGATCATGAACTTATGGCACGGCTCGACGGAGTGTCACCGCCATAAGTTCATGATCAACTATGCTCGGCCGCCGCGCCGCGCCGCGCCGCGCCGCGCCGCGCCGGCCCGGCTCGCGGTCGGGGTCAGAGGTCGAGGATCAGGGTGTTGGGGCCGACGTTCACGGACTCGACCAGCATGTGGGTGCGGAAGCGTCCCGTTTCGACGGTGGCGCCGCGGGCGCGCAGGGCCGCGACGAAGGCGGTGACCATCGGCTCGGCGACCTCGGCGGGGGCGGCGGCCTGCCAGGTCGGGCGGCGGCCCTTGCGGGCGTCGCCGTAGAGCGTGAACTGGCTGACCACCAGCAGCGGGGCGCCGACGTCGGAGGCGCTGCGCTCGCCGTCGAGCAGGCGCAGCTCGTACACCTTGCGGGCCATCGTCTCGACGGTGGCCTGGGTGTCGCCGTGCGTCACCCCCAGCAGCACCAGCAGTCCGTCCTTGATCTCCCCGACCACCTCGCCGTCCACGGTCACACTCGCCCGGCTCACCGTCTGCACTACCGCGCGCACCGGCGCACCCCTTCCGTCGCGTCGATCATGAAGTCAGGCCGACGACACACCGTCGAACCTTGCCATAAGTTCATGATCAACCAGTCAGTAGGTGGGGAGGAGGAGGCCGCGTTCGACCAGGTGGTCGATGACGGGGAGGAGGGCTTCGGAGAGGGCGTCGACGGGGGCCTCGTGGGCGGTGGCGAGCAGGGCGATCTGGTCGTGGAGGGGGAGATCGCCGTTGGAGCCGCTGACCAGGGCGAGGATGAGGGGGTCGATCTCCTCGACCCAGCGCAGGCCCTCGGGCATGGCCAGGAGCTGGCGGTCGACGATCCAGCCGTCGTCGCCCATGGTGGCCTCCTGGCGCAGCTGGAGGCCGTCGACGCGGCGGTAGCGGGCCGCGAGGAGCTGCTCGCGGTCGCGGACGTCCAGCCAGTCGCGGCGGGCGAACCATTCCGCCACCCGGTCGCCGAGCGGGGCCTGCACCTGCTGGCGCAGGTCCTCGCAGACCACCGACGGGTCGGTCTTGCCGCTGTTGCGGGCGGTGACCAGGCCGAAGCCGATCGCCTCGACGCCGTGCGCGGCGAACCAGTCCAGCCACTCGGCGGCCCGCTGGGCGTCGTGCTTCTCGCTCGCGTCGGCCAGCCACAGGCGTACGTAGTCCAGCGGGTCGCTGACCTCGCGCTGGATCGCCCACAGGTCCATGCCGGTGCCGGCGAACCAGCCCGCGACCCGGTCCTCCCAGTCCTCGCCCTTCACGTGCACCCAGTTGGCCAGGAACTGCAGCGTGCCGCCCTCGGACAGCAGGGTCGGCGCGGCCCCGGCGAGCTCGGCGCAGACGCCGTCACCGGCCCGGCCGGAGTCGCGGTAGACGTGGGTGGCCAGGCCGGGCCCGACCACGAACGGCGGGTTGCTGACCACCAGGTCGAACCGGCGGTCGGCGACCGGCGCCAGCATGTCGCCCTGCAGCAGCTCCCAGCTCAGGCCGTTGAGCGCGGCCGTCGTCGCGGCGAAGCGCAGTGCGCGGGGCGACAGGTCGGTCGCGGTGACGGCGCGCGCGTGGGTGCTGAGGTGCAGCGCCTGCACGCCGCAGCCGGTGCCGAGGTCGAGCGCGGTGCCGACGGGCGTACGCACCGTCGCACCGGCCAGTGTGGTGGACGCGCCGCCGACCCCGAGCACATGGTCGGCGGGCAGCTGACGGCCCGGCTGGGCGGGCAGGTCCGACAGGACCCACCAGTCGCCGTACGGCTCCAGGTCGACGCCCGCCGCGAGCCCTCCCTCGCCCTGCACGACGAGCCCGGCCGCGCGGGCCGCGGCGACCGGCAGCGGGGCCAGCGCGGCGGCGACGGCCGGCTGCGGTTCGGTCTGCCCGCAGATGAACAGCCGGATCAGGGTGTCCAGTGGATCACCCGAACCGGTGATCCGCAGCGCGGCGCGGAAGTCGCTGCGCCCCGCGTCGGCCGACGCCTGCGGCCCCAGCCGCGCCGCGATGCCCGCGGCGGTGAACCCGGCGCTGGTCAGCGCGGTACGCAGATGATCGATGTCAGCGGTCTCCAGCAGCGTCTGCACCCTGACATCGTGCACCAACGTGCGGCGTACGGTGCAGCTACGTGTGCACTAACGTGCTGCGCATGGCACAGGTATGGGCGCACTGGCACACCGTATTGATCACGACGGCGGCGCTGGTACCCCTGACCCTGCTGGTCGTCGCCGGGATGGTCCGGCGCCGATCGCGCGCGGGCGTGTCGCGTGGCCGTGCGTGGCGGTGGTCGCTGGCCGAGGGCGCGATGGTGCTCGGGACACTGCCCTGGGTATGGATGACGCTGACCCCGGTGCAGGTGCCGCCCGGCACGGTGCTGGTGTACCTGGAGCCCCTGAGCGACCTGCGCGCCCAGCTCACCCAGCCGCTGCCGTGGGTGATCACGCAGGTGGGCGGCAACCTGCTGGTGTTCTTCGCGCTGGGTGCGGGCGCGCCGGTGCGTTTCGCGGCGTTCGCCGCGCCCGCGCGGCTGCTGCTGCTGCTCGGGGCGGCCTGCTCGCTGATGATCGAGGTGACCCAACTGCTGTTCGTCACCAACCGGGTGTGCAGCGTGGACGACGTGCTGGTCAACGCCGTCGGTTGCCTGCTCGGCGGCCTGGCGACCCGTCCATGGTGGTCCCGCGCCCGCGTCCCCGTCCCGGCCTGAGCAGCGCGGCGCGGCGCGGCGTTGATCGTCCGAGTTGCCTGGCAACAGGGCGTATGCGCGTTCAAGATACGCACAGGTGCCTGGCAAGTCCGACGATCTTCGGGGTGCGCGGGGACGGAGGGCGCGGTGCGACGGTCGGGGCGGCGGGGGTTCTGGCAGGCTGTAGGCATGACGAAGCTGTGGCTCGCGCAGGAGCCCGCCGCCGACGAGATGTTGCGGCACGATCCGCTCGCCCTGATCACCGCCATGCTGCTCGACCAGCAGATCCCGCTGGAGAAGGCGTTCGTGGGGCCCTACCGGCTGGCTGGGCGGATGGGCGTGGAGCGGCTCGACGCGACGCAGATCGCCGAGTACGACCCGGCCGCGTTCGCGGAGCTGTTCGCGACCCCGCTGGCGATCCACCGTTTCCCCGGCTCGATGGCCGAGCGCACGCAGAAACTCGCCCGCGCCATCGTCGACGAGTACGACGGCGACGCCGCCACCATCTGGACCGGGGCCAAGGACGGCAAGGACCTGTTCAAGCGGCTGTCCGCGCTGCCGGGCTTCGGCAAGATGAAGGCGCAGATCTTCATCGCGCTGCTGGGCAAGCAGTTCGACGTGCAGCCGGAGGGCTGGCGCGAGGTCGCGGGGGTGTACGGCGAGGAGGGCTCGCTGCGCTCGGTCGCCGACATCCGCGACGCGGCCTCCCTGGCCAAGGTCCGCGAGTTCAAGAAGCAGATGAAGGCCGACGCAAAAGCTGACAAACCCTGACCTCCTCCACCGCAGACGTCAGGAAGGGCACCTTCTACAACGCATAGCGTCAAGAAGGTGCCCTTCCTTCGGACACCGCCGGGTCAGACCTTGTCCAGCTCCGGTTCGGCTGCGGCGGGGGAGTCCGTCGGGGCGGGAGCGGCTGGGTCGCGGGGGGCTCGCATGCCCAGGGCGGCGAGCGCGCCGAGCAGGCAGATCGCGGCGGTGCCGAGGAAGATCTCGCGGTATTCGGCGCGCAGCGCGCCGTCGAGGGCGGCCTGGTACGCCGCCAGCGCGCGCCGGAACTCGTCCTCGGTCATACCGAACGGCAGCGGTGTGGGCAGGTCCTTGGTGAACTCCTGGAAGCGGTGCAGGCCCCAGGCGGTCAGCGCGGCAACGCCGAGCAGCATGCCCATCATCCGGGCGACCACCACCGCGGCCGAGGCCACGCCGTGCTGGACGGCCGGCACGATGCGCAGCACCAGTGCCGACAGCGGGGCGATGACCAGGCCCAGGCCGAGCCCGGCCAGCACCAGGTCGGTGTCGAGCCGGGGCAGGCTGAGCGGGCCGAGTTCGTGCCGGGCGGCGAGCAGGTCGGCGGGCCAGCCGGCGATCAGCAGGTAAGCCCCGGCGGATCCGGCCAGGCCGACGACGGTGAGCAGGCGTTCGCCGAAGCGGCGCAGCACCAGGCCGCCGAGCACCGCGCCGATCGGCAGCGCGACCAGGAACCGGGTGAGCAGCAGCGTGCTGTCGAGGGTGTCCAGCCGGAGCAGGGTGTGCCCGACCAGTTCCACGTCGACCAGGGTGACCATGAGCGCGGCGCCCGCGCAGGCGCTGGCGGCCAGCGTGGCCAGCAGCGGTCCCATGGCGACGCCGGCCGGGTCGAGCAGGCGGGTGCGGGCGCGCCACTCCCAGGCGACGAACGCGGCCAGTGCCACGCCCGCCCCGGCGAGTACGGCGGGTCCCCAGCTGGGCAGCACGGCGTGCGCGGGGTCGGGGTTGTACAAGCCGACCACGCACAGCCCGAGGGTGAGCGCGAGCAGCAGGCCGCCGACCACGTCGACGCGACGCGGGGGAGTTTCGGGGTCGGGGCGGTGCGGGGGCACCAGCAGCCAGACCGCGACGCCGATGAGCACGGCCAGCGGGATGTTGATCCAGAAGATGCCGCGCCAGCCGATCCAGAGCGCCACGGCCGCGCCGAACAGCGGGCCGAGCACCGCGCCCAGTTCCTGCGCGGCGCCGACCCAGCCGAGGGCGGTGGGCCGGGTGGCGGGCGGGAACAGGTCGGCGATCAGCGCCATGGTCACGGGCAGCAGCGCGCCACCGGCCATGCCCTGCAGTGCCCGGCCGGCGACCAGCGGGACCAGGTCGGTCGCGGTGGCGGTGACGACGGAGCCGACGGCGAACGCGGCCAGGCAGGCGAGGATCAGCAGGCGGCGGCCGTACCGGTCGGACAGGCTGCCCAGCAGCGGCATCGCCGCGACGTAGCCGAGCAGGTAGCCGGTGACCAGCGGGGTGGCCCGCTCCAGGTGGTTGATCGGGATGCCGAGGTCGTTGACAATGTCGATCAGCACCGAGACCAGCACGTACGCGTCGAGCGCACCGAGCAGCACGGCCAGCCCGCCCATGCCGACGGCGAGGCGGTGCCGCGGGGCGGCCGCAGCCGCCCCGCCGCCCGTGGCGCCGTGATCAGGGCGCACTGATCGTCACCGGGTCGTTGTACTTGGTGAACGTCACGGTGACCGTGCCGGCCGGGTCGCTGCCCTTCGCCGGGATGGTGAACTCGCCCTTGACCAGCTGCTTCGAGGTCGCGTCGAGCCAGACGTGCCCGGTGACGCCGGCCCCGACGCCCGGGATCAGCGTGGCCAGCGCGACCGGGTCGGGCTCGACCTGGATCTTGTAGGTCTCCTTGCCGTCGACCGTCTCCTTGGCCTGGGTGGTCGCGGTCTTCACAGAGCTGAGCAGCTTCGCGACGCCGCGGTTCGGGTCGAGGATGGCCGAGGGGTCGTACACGGTGGCCGCGGCGGCGAGCGGCAGCTTCTGGTAGCCGCCGGTGGCGCCCTGCAGCCAGAGGTCGGAGCCGACGATGACGAACTTCGCCTCGATCGCGGTGCCGAACTGCTCGATGGCGGCGGTGCCCTGAGCGGAGCCCTCCTGGGTGAGGTCACCCTCGGCGCGCTTGAGGCTCAGTCCGCTGATCTTGCCGTTGACGTCGATGACGAAGTGCGCGGACTTGACCGCGGCCATCGCCTTGGCCCCGTCGAGCAGCAGGGTCTGCGCGGCGGGCAGGTCGGCGGGCGGAGCCGGGTCGTCCGCCTTCGAGGTGCACCCGGTGAGGGTGAGGGCCAGTGCGGCGAGCGCGGCGAGCGCGTACGAGGTGCGGGACATACGCGCATGTTAGTGCGGGCCGCCACGCGGAGCCCGACACGCCGCTTGCAGGCCTGTTGACCTGCCCTTTCGTATACCAGTTTCGCGCCGGCCCCCGCAGGCGTCCGGACCGGATTCCGTCGTTCGGTCCATAGCAGACCGGACGAACCTTCTGAAATACGGAGCAAGCGATCGGCCGATCGGTAGCATCACGGAGGGTGAGCTAACGATTTCATTTGGTAATCGTTATGGCACCGCTCTCCTCCTTCCGGGCGGAGTGCGTGGGCCGCTCGTCCCAGGTGGATGCCTACCGGCGCCACCGTGTCCTGCCTGAGGAGAACCAATGACGATGCTCAGCGAGCCTGACGCATTGACCGGGCCGTCCGTCCACTGCGACCTGCCCGGGCCCCGTTCGGCCGAACTGCTGGAGCGCCAGCAGCGCCGCGAGTCCAACGCGCGTACCTATCCCCGCAACATCCCCATCGCCATCGCCGAGGGTTCCGGCAGCTTCGTGCGCGATGTCGACGGCAATGTGTTCATCGACTTCCTGACCGGCGCGGGCGTGCTGTCGCTCGGCCACAACCACCCCGAGCTGGTCCGGGTCGTCACGTCCCAGCTGGGCCGGCTGACCCACGCGCTGGACTTCCCGACCCCCGCCAAGGACGAGTTCATCGAGGCCCAGCTGTCCATGCTGGCCCCTGGCCTGCGCGAACGCATGCGCGTGCACTTCTGCGGCCCGACCGGCGCCAACGCCATCGAGGCCGCGATCAAGCTGTGCAAGACCGCCACCGGCCGCGGCGACATCATCTCGTTCCAGGGCGGCTACCACGGCGGCAGCTCCGCCGCGATGGCCATGTCCGGGCTGGTCTCGCAGAAGCGCCCGATCGCCAACGGCATGCCCGGCGTGCACTTCTTCCCGTACTCGTACTGCGGCCGGTGCCCGCTGGGCCTGCGCCCGGACTCCTGCGAGACCAACTGCGCGGGGCTGCTGGAGAAGTCGCTGCTCGACCCGAACGGCGGCGTGGCCCGGCCCGCCGCGGTGATCCTGGAGCTGGTACAGGGCGAGGGCGGGGTCATCCCGGCCACCCGTGACTTCGTCCGGCGGGTGCGGGCGCTGACCCGGTCGCTGGACATCCCGCTGATCGTCGACGAGGTGCAGACCGGGTGCGGCCGCACCGGCACCTGGTTCGCGTTCGAGCAGTACGACATCGAGCCCGACGTGATCGTCGCGTCGAAGGCGCTGTCCGGCATCGGCACGCCCGTCGCGCTCATCATGTACGACGAGCGCCTGGACGTCTGGCAGCCAGGCGCGCACACCGGCACGTTCCGGGGCAACCAGCTCGCCTTCGCCGCGGGGGCGGAGGCGGTCCGGATCCTGCACCGCGACCAGATCCTGGCCAACGTGCGCGAGCGCGGGGCGCAGGTGGCCGAGCGGTTCGCCGAGCTGCAGACCCACCCGGTGGTGCGCGAGGTGCGCGGCCGGGGCCTGATGTGGGGCGTGGAACTGGCCGACCCCGGCGACGGGCGCTCGGCCGGGCAGCTGGCCCGCCAGGTGCAGGCCCGAGCGCTGCGCCGGGGCCTGATCGTCGAACTCGGCGGGCGCGACGACTGCGTCATCCGGATCCTGCCGCCGCTGAACGTGACCGCCGAGGTCATCGACATCGCCTGCGGCATCGTCATCGACGCCATCGAGGAGTCGTGCCGCCCGGGTGCCGAAGCCGACGAGTCGGCGATCGCGCGTGCGGGAGCGGACGGCATGGGCTGACCGGCGGGGCGCCGCCAGGCGCCCCGTCCGAATGCGGCCGACCGGCGCGCCGCCCCGCGGCGGCGCGCCGCACCGGCTCCCGCATTCCCGAACGCGGCCCCGCCTCGCGCGGCCCGCCCGTTCCACTCAGCCGTCCTTGTCGTCCGCGGAGGGAGAAGCCCATGAGCACACGCGTCCTCGATGTCAATGATCTTCCCGAGTTCCCTGACGTCGAACCCGGTCGCAACGGCGGTCTGGTGCTGACCTGCCCGGGCTACGAGCACACGCCGCGCTGGCAGCCGGGCGAGCGGCTGCCGCAGCTGTTCGAGCAGCAGTGCGACCGGCTGCGCCGGTACGGCCGGGGCGAGCAGCTCGCCGTCGACACCGGCGAGGAGGCGCTCACCTACGACGAGGTCGACGCGCGCGCCAACCGGCTCGCCCGGCACCTGATCAGCCGCGGCGCCCGGCCCGGCGACCGGATCGCGCTGCTGTTCGACCAGCCCGTGCACTCGTACGTCGGCATGCTCGCCATCGGGAAGATCCACGCCGCGTACGTGCCGCTGGACACCGGCTTCCCCGCCGACCGGCTGGCCTACATCGTCGGCGACTCCGGGGCCCGCCTGGTGCTGTCGGCGTCCCACCTGCGCGAGCACCTGGCCGAGGTCGCCGACGCCGAGGTGCTCTGCCTCGACGAGATCACCGCGGAACTGGCGGCCGCCGCCGAGGACCGGCTGGCCCCCGAGGAGCGCGGCGAGCCCGTCGACGAGCTGGCGTACATCATCTACACCTCCGGCTCCACCGGCCGGCCCAAGGGCGTCGCCGTCGAGCACGCCGCCATCTGCAACTTCGTCCGGGTCGCCGCCGAGCTCTACGGGGTGCGCCCGGAGGACCGGATGTACCAGGGCATGACCATCGCCTTCGACTTCTCGGTCGAGGAGATCTGGGTGTCCTGGATGGTCGGCGCGACCCTGGTGCCCAAACCCGGCGGGGCGAGCCTGCTCGGCCGGGACCTGTGGGAGTTCCTCACCGCGCGCGAGGTCACCGCGATGTGCTGCGTGCCGACGCTGCTGGCCACGCTCGACGAGGACCTGCCCGAGCTGAGCTTCCTACTGGTCTCCGGCGAGGCCTGCCCGCAGGACCTGGTCACCCGCTGGCACCGCCCGAACCGCCGCTTCCTCAACGTGTACGGGCCCACCGAGGCGACCGTCACCGCGACCTGGACGCCGGTGCACCCGGACAAGCCGATCACGCTGGGCCTGCCGCTGCCGACCTACGCCACGGTCGTCCTCGACCCCGACGCGCCCCGCGCCCTGCCCCCGGGCGAGCTGGGCGAGATCGGCATCGCGGGCATCGGCCTCGCCGTCGGCTACGTCAACCGCGACGACCTGACCGAGCGCGCGTTCATCCCCGACTTCCTGAACATCGCCAACAACCCGTCCGGGCGCATCTACCGCACCGGCGACCTGGGCCGGGTCAACGAGGCCGGCGAGATCGAATACCTCGGGCGCATCGACACGCAGGTGAAGATCCGCGGCTACCGCATCGAGCTGACCGAGATCGAGTCGGTGCTGCTGCAGATGCCCGGCATCGCCCAGGCCGTCGTCGACACGCACCGCCCCGAGCCGGGCGTGACCGAACTGGTCGGCTACTACAGCCTGCGCAAGGACACGGTCGCGCTGGACCGCCAGCAGATCTACTCCTGGCTGCGGGAACGGCTGCCGGGATACATGATCCCGTCGTATCTGGAGCAGCTCGACGCGATCCCGATGCTGCCCAGCGACAAGGCCGACCGCAAGAGCCTGCCCCCGCCGACCAACCGGCGGCTGGCCGCCCCGCCCACCGAGGCCGCGCCCACCACCGCGGTCGAGCAGGGGTACGCCGAGGTGCTGGCCGAGGTCGTCCGGGTGGACCGGGTCGGCGTGGAGAGCCACTTCTTCGAGGAGGTGGGCGCGGACTCGCTGCTCATGGCACGGTTCTGCGCCCGGGTGCGGCAGCGCGCCGACCTGCCCTCGGTGTCCATGCGCGACGTGTACGTGTACCCCACCGTGCGCGCGCTGGCCGCCGCGGTGGCCCCGGTCGCCGAATCCACCCAGCCGCGCACCGCACCCGCCCCGGCCCGGCAGACCCGCCGGGCCAGCTCGCTGCAGTACGCGGCCTGCGGCCTGGTGCAGCTGCTGCTCGGGCTGGGCAGCGCGGTGATGGCCGGCTACCTGCTCATCTTCGCGTTCCGCTTCATGGCCGCCGCCAACGGCTACCTCGACCTGTACCTGCGCTCGGCGGCCTTCAGCGTGGTCGGCTTCCTGATCCTGGCCATCTACCCGATCGCGATGAAGTGGCTGCTCATCGGGCGGTGGAAGGAGCAGGAGATACCCCTGTGGGGGCTGAAGTACCTGCGCTTCTGGTACGTGCGCATGTGCATGGGCGCGAGCCGCCTGCTGATGTTCTACGGCACCCCGCTCTACCCGTGGTACCTGCGCCTGCTCGGCGCGAAGATCGGCCGCAACGTGGTGATCCTGTCGCCGGTCATGCCGATCTGCACCGACCTGCTGACCATCGGCGACAACACGGTCGTCCGCAAGGACTGCTACTTCCTCGGCTACCGCGCCCAGTCCGGCTACATCCAGACCGGCCGGATCACCATCGGCAGCGACGTGATCGTCGGCGAGCACACCGCGCTGGACATCGACTCCACCATCGGCGATGGCGCCCGGCTCGGGCACTCCTCGACGCTGCCCCCGGGATACGCGGTGCCCGCCGGTGAGAGCTGGCAGGGTATGCCGGCCCAGCCCGGACACCCCGGCCTGCCGGCGGTGCCCGCGCGCAGCTGCGGCTGGCTGCGCAAGACCGTCTACTCCGGTGTCAAGATCTTCAACCAGGTGCTCACCCGCGGCCCGCTGGTGTTCGGCGCGCTGGTCGCGCTGGTCACCCAGGTGCCGATGCTGCGCGGTCTGGTCGACGGCAAGTCGTTCTCCATCAGCAGCATGATCTACCTGGACCTGGTGCTGGCCTCGGCGGTGCTCTTCGTGATCGCGCTGCTGGTCGGCCTGGCCAGCATCGTCGTCATCCCGCGCGTACTCAACCTGCTGTGGAAGCCGGACACGGTCTACCCCCTCTACAGCTTCCGCTACTGGCTCGCGTCGACGATCTCCGGGATGACCAACTCCGCGCTGTTCATGCGCCTGTTCGGCGACAGCTCGTACGTCGTGAACTACCTGCGCTGGATCGGCGTCGACCTGCAGCAGGTCGTGCAGACCGGGTCCAACTTCGGCATCGAGTTCCGGTTCGACTCGCCGTTCCTGTGCACCATCGGCACCGGCACGATGGTGTCCGACGGCCTGTCCATGGTGAACGCCGACTACTCGCCCACCTCGTTCAAGATGTCGCGGGTCGCCATCGGCGCCCGGTCCTTCGTCGGCAACGACGTCACCTTCCCGGCGGACCACGCCGTCGGCCAGAACGTGCTCTACGCGACCAAGGCGACGGTGCCCACCGACGGCCCCATCCGCTACGACACCGGCCTGCTCGGCTCGCCGTCGTTCCCGATCGCCCGGGTCGTCACGCGGGAAGCCGGCTGCGAGGCGCCCACCGGCGACGCGCTGCGCCGGCAGCTGACCCTGAAGAACCGGTACAACCTGCGCTCGATGGCCTGGTTCCTGTTCGTGAGCTGGTTCTCGGCCGCCGTCGGCCTGGTGGTGCTCGCCGCCGCGCTGGACCTGTACTCCGAGTGGAGCGTGCTGGTCATCCCGGCCGCGATGGTGGTCCTGATGGTGTTCCAGCTGTGCTACAGCGTGCTGGTGGAGCGGCTGGTCGGCGGGTTCCGCCGGCTGCGCTCGCGGCGCTGCTCCATCTACGACCCGTACTACTGGTGGCACGAGCGGCTCTGGAAGCTGGAGGCGCCGGTGCCGTTCGCGGGCACCCCGTTCCGCCCGATGATGTGGCGCCTGCTGGGCGTGCGCATGGGCAAGCGGGTGTACGACGACGGCGCGTACATGTCCGAGCGGACCATGATGACCATCGGTGACGACGCCTGCCTCAACGCCGGAGTGGTGATCCAGTGCCACTCCCAGGAGGACGGCATGTTCCGGTCCGAGCCGACCGTCATCGGCTCCGGAGCCACCCTCGGCGTCAAGGCGTTTGTGCACTACGGCGTCACCGTCGGCGAGAACGCGGTGCTCGGCGCGCACTCCTTCCTGATGAAGGGCGAGCAGATCCCCGACGGCGAGGACTGGACCGGCAACCCGGCCCGGCAGGTGCTCGAGCCGCTGCCCGCCGCCTCGCGCCGGACCAGGCCCACGCCCTGCGTCTCCGGCCCGCGGGCCGGCTCCCGGGCCGCGGCCCGGGCCCTGCTCACCGAGCTGCGGGCGACCCCCGCGCCGCGGCGGCGGCGTCCGGCAGGCGTGGCGGTGTCGCTGTTCGCGCTGGCCGCATGCCGGCGGCGGGAGAAGGACCTGGCGCAGTTCCTCAGCGCGGCCGAGCGGGCCGAGGCCGACAGCATGCGCTCGAGCGAGCGCCGCAGCTCCTTCATCGTCACCCGGGCACTGGTCCGCATGATCCTGTCGATCGAGTGGCACGGCGAGGTCGCGCCGCGCAACTGGAGCCTGCACTACGGCGGATTCGGCAAGCTCACCGTCTCCGGGCCGCTGCTCGGCATCGACGTGAGCGTCTCGCACACCGACTCGGCGATCGCGGTGGCCGTCTCGGACGCGTACGACATCGGGGTGGATCTGGAACCGGCCGGCCGGGAGGGCGCGTCGCTGCCCTGGACCGTGCTGTCCGCCGCCGAGCACGCCCGCCTGGTGGAGGCCGACGACCAGGGGGAGCAGCTGCTGCGGATGTGGACGCTGAAGGAGGCGTTCACCCGCTGCGCCGGGGACGACGGTGAGGTCAGCTTCGAGCAGTTGGACACCCTGCTGGAACCGCTGCAGGTGGTCGGCACCGCGCCGAGCGGGCGCCAGCGCTACTGGTTCCACCAGGAGCAGTGGGGCGCCGACGCCGAGCAGCACTGGGTGACCGTCGCGGTGCGGCGGCGGCCCACGGGCCGGCGCGGGCGCAGGCCCGCCGGGCGGGGCGTACGGCCCGCGGTCGCCAAGTCGGTGGGACGCACACCACGTCCCGCCACCCGCTCCGGCGCGAGCCAGGACGTGATGATGCAGATCCTGGCCGGCGGCCGGGTCACCGCCCGCACCGTCGCGTCGCCGAACACCGCGTCGGCCGGGGACGCCTAGACTGCACGGTCATGGGCGTCACACACCACGGGCGCACCGAGCGCCTCGACCTCGCCGACCCGACCCTGCGCGACTGGACCTGCACGGTGCTGGCCGCCGATGCCGAACAGGGCATCGTGCTGGACCGCTCGGCCTTCTACCCGGGCGGCGGCGGCCAGCCGCCGGACCACGGCGTGCTGCTCTGGCAGGGCGTGCAGACCCGGATCACCGGCACCCGCAAGGGTGACGACCTGTGGCTGATCCCGGCCGAGGGCGACCCGCTGCCGCCCGTCGGCACGCAGGTCGCCGGAGCGGTCGAGGACACCCGGCGCACCCTGCTCATGCGCACCCACTCCGGGCTGCACGTGCTGTGCGGCGTGGTGTTCCGGGACTTCGGGGCGCTGGTCACCGGCGGCAACATGGAGCCGGGCGAGGCGCGGATGGACTTCAACCTGCCCGAGGTGCCCGCCGACTTCAAGGCGCGGCTGGAGGAGCTGGTCAACACCGAGGTCGGCGCGGACCGCCAGGTCGTGACGCGGGTGCTGGGCCGCGACGAGGCACTGGCGCTGCCCGACATCATCCGCACCCAGTCCAACCTGATCCCCGCCGACGAGCAGGAGATCCGGATCGTCGACATCGTCGGCCTGGACGTGCAGGCCGACGGCGGCACCCACGTCGCCTCGACCGCCCAGATCGGCAAACTCCAGGTAGTCAAGGTCGAATCCAAGGGCAAAGCCAACCGCCGCGTCCGCGTCCGCCTGATCTGACCGCCCACCGCGCCGCGTCGCTCTTGATCATTCGACTTGCCCGGCACCTGTGCGTATCTTGACCGCGCTTTCGCCCATGTGCCGGGCAAGTCGAGCGATCTTGGCCGGAGCGGCGGGTGGGCCGCGTCAGAGCGTGCTTCGGACCGGCTAGGCGGGGCGGTCGGGATCGGCGGTGGTCGGGGCGTCGTCGATGGTGCCCTCGTAGACCGGGCCGGCGGGCTGGGCGGGTAGGGCATTGGCGGGCAGCGTCTGGCGGCGGTGGCGCTTGAAGCGGTGCTCGTCCTTGGGCGGGCGGTCGTTCGCCAGGATCACGGCCATCCAGGGCAGCAGCACCATGCCCAGGCCGCACAGCGGCAGCCACAGCCACAGCAGCGGCACCTGCAGCATGGCCAGCACCGAGCCAAGGATCAGGCAGGCCGCGCGCAGCAGCATCATCGCGATGTAGCGCCGCTCGCGCCGCCGCAGCTCGACCTCCGGGCTCTCCGCCGCATCGGTGATCAGCGCCGGCCGGTCCGCCTGCCGTTTCACGAGGCCTCCTGGTCGCCGGGGAACCTCTCCATCCTGCCCCCATCCGCCCGCGGTGCCGACAGCGGGCCGCGCCCGCATCGGCTCGGCCGTCCGGCGGCCCTTCATCCAAGATCGTCCGACTTGCCTGGCACATGGGCGAAAGTGTGGTCAAGATGCGCACAGGTGCCGGGCAAGTCAGACGATCTTGGGCGCCGTGCGGCGGGCGTGTGGTCAGGACGACGGCAGGGGCGGGCGGGCGCCGACGATGCCCACCGCGCGGGCGCCCAGCCGGCAGCCGGCCAGCAGCGCGTCGTGCTGCCCGGCCCCGGCGGCCCAGGCCGCCAGCAGGCCCGCGGCGAACGCGTCGCCCGCGCCGGTGGCGTCCACGATCGGCACCGGGTCGCCGGTGACGTGCACCACGCCGGTCGGGCCGGCCCACAGCGCCCCGTGCGCGCCGAGCTTCACCACCACGTCGGCGCCGATCGCGTACGACAGCCGCAGCGCCTGGTCTGCCGGGTCCCCGGGGCCGGCCAGCGCCGTGGCCTCGTCGGCGTTGGCCAGCAGCAGGTCCACCCCGCGCACCCAGTCCAGGAACGGGTGCCCGGTGACCCCGTCCTCGATCAGTTCCGTGGTGACCGCGTGCAGCGGCGCGGCCGAGGCGGCGTCGACGCAGGTGCGCAGGCCGGCGGCGCGGGCCGAGGCGAGCGCGTACCGCCCGGTGGGCCGGGACGGCTGGTCCAGCAGGGTGTATCCGGACAGGTGCAGCAGCGACGCGCCCTGGGCGATCGCGGCGTCCACGTCGCTGGAGGCCAGCAGCAGGTTCGCGCCCCGATCACTGATCATCGTGCGCTCGCCGCCGTGCGTCAGCACCACGATGCTGCCGGTGCTGGCCCCGGGGCGCACGCTCACCTGGGTGCGTACGCCCGCCTGGTGCAGCTCGGCCAGCCGGTCGCGGCCGGCCTGGTCGTCGCCGACCGCGCCCACGAAGGTCACCGGCGCGCCCAGCGCGGCCAGCCACGCGGCGGTGTTCGCGGCCTGGCCGCCCCCGGCGACGTGCACCGTCGCGGGGGTGTCCGAGCCCTGCGCCAGCGGCGCCCGCAGCACCGCCAGCACGTCGGTGACCAGGTCTCCGACGGAGAGGATCACTGGTTGCCGGCCGCGACGGCGATCTGCGCGGCCAGCGCGGCGTTGCGCAGGATGATGCGTACGTTGACCGCCAGGCTCCGCCCCTCCGTCGCCGCGTGGAAGTGCGACAGCAGCACCGGCGTCACCCGCTTGCCGGTCACCCCGTCGCGCTCCACGATCGCCAGGCCCTCGGCCAGGGTGCGGTCGTGCAGATCCGGGTCGAGCTGCTCGTCCTGCGGCAGCGGGTTGGCCACCACCAGCGCGCCGCGGTGCACGCCCTGGTCGCGCTGCGCCCGCATGGCCGCCGCGATCTGCTCGGGGGTGTCCACCCGCCAGTCCACACCGAAGCCGCTGTCCCGGATGAAGAAGCCCGGGAAGCGGTCCGTCCGGTAACCGGCCACGCCGACCCCCAGCGTCTCCAGCCGCTCCAGCGTGGCGCCCACGTCGAGGATCGACTTGACCCCGGCACAGACCACCACGATCGGCGTCTGGGAAAGCGTCGTCAGGTCGGCGGACTCGTCGAAGGTCTGCGCCGCCTCGCGGTGCACGCCGCCCAGGCCGCCGGTCGCGAACACGCCGATCCCGGCCGCGGCGGCGATCGCCGAGGTGCTGGCGACCGTGGTCGCGCCGTCCACGCCGAGCGCGGAGGCGATGGCCAGGTCGCGGACCGAGAGTTTGGCCACGTTCGCTCCGGTGGCCAGGCGGGTCAGCGTCTCGTCGTCCAGCCCGGCGACCAGCCGGCCGCCGACCATGCCGATGGTCGCCGGTACCGCGCCGTGGTCGCGTACGACCTGCTCGATCTCGCGGGCCACCCGCAGATTGTCGGGGCGGGGCAGCCCGTGCGAGACGATCGTGCTCTCCAACGCCACCACCGGCTGCCCGGTCGCCAGCGCCGCCTTGACCTCGGCACCCAGGTGGATGCTGCTCACATCAGTCACGATCATGAGGGTACTGGGCGGGCGGATCGCCGCCCCCATGAACCTGCACCCCCGAGGGCCGCCACCATCGCCGCGTTCGGCCGCCGGCGTCACGCGCCACCAAGGAGGTAAGCGCAGCGAAGCCGACGACTGGCGCGTGACGCCGGCTGAGAGGCCGGACGCCGCGCCCGCCGGAGGCGGGCGCGGACAACACAGCGTGGCGGGATATCAGGCTGGGCTGCGAGCCGGTGACCTGAGACAATGTTCGGGTGACCACACCAGTGACGAATCCCAGCACCATCCTTGAAGAGCGCACAGCCACGGACTATCGCCTTGACGAGGGCGACCACGAGCGTCTGTCGCACTACGCGCCCAAGGACAAACTGCTCGAAGCGATGATCGAGGGTACGCCGGTGCGCGCCCTGTGCGGCAAGGTCTGGGTGCCCACCCGCGACCCCAACCGCTTCCCGGTGTGTCCGGAGTGCAAAGAGATCTACGAGAACCTCTCCGAATGATCCGGCTTGCGCGCCGACGCACGGCTGTCACGGCCGCGCGGCACGGGGGTCTCGGCGCGCTCCGGGCTCTTTCCTGAGGAGCAGGGCGGAGCGAGCGTCAGCGAGCGAGTCGGCAGGATCCGGTCAGGTCATGCCGCCGACGAGCGCAGCGAGGAGCAGGCATGACCGCGAGCGTGGTCGTTGTGGGCAGCGCGAACATGGACCTGGTGGTGGCGACGCCCACCCTGCCCCGCCCCGGCGAGACCGTGCTCGGCGAAGAATTCACGACCGTTCCCGGCGGCAAAGGCGCGAATCAGGCCGTCGCCGCCGCCCGGGCCGGAGCCCGGTGCCACTTCCTGGGTGCCGTCGGCCTGGACGCTTTCGGTGACGAGCTCAAGGGCTGCCTGGCCGCGGCCGGTGTCGGGCTGGACGGGCTGCGCCGGGTGGCGGGCGCCTCCGGGGTGGCGCTGATCGCGGTCGACGCGGCCGCGGAGAACCTCATCGTCGTCGCTCCCGGTGCGAATGCGCAGCTCACCGAGCTGGACGCGGTCGACCGGGAGCTCATCGAGAGCTGCGACGTGCTGCTCTGTCAGCTGGAGATCCCGCTGGACACGGTCCTTCAGGCCGCTGTGGCGGCGCGAGCGGGGCAGACCGCCTTCATCCTCAACGCCGCCCCCGCCCGGGCGCTGCCGGACGAGCTGCTGGCCCTGGTGGACGTGCTGGTGGTGAACCAGACCGAGGCGGCCGTGCTGGCCGGGCTCGACGGCGGCCGGGACGCCTCACGGGCCGAAAACGTGCCCGAACTACTCGCGAACCTGCTGGCAGCCGTGCCGCGGGTGGTGCTGACGCTCGGCGCGGCCGGGGCCGCCTACGCCGACCGCGACGGGACGCGGCTGGAGGTGGGCGCGCCGCCCGTCGCCGCGACGGACACCACGGCCGCCGGGGACGCCTTCACCGGCGCGTTCGCCGTGGCCTGGGCCCAGGGCCGCCCCGTCGAGGAGGCTTTGCGCTGGGCCTGCGCCGCGGGCGCGGCCTGCGCCCAGCACTGGGGCGCCTCGACTTCCCTGCCGCTGCAGGCCGACATCGACGCGCTCTACGAGCGCGCCTACCAGCCCCAGACCTGACCCGGCCACACCGGGCAGGTTCCGGTGCGCGGTCGGCGGCGAGGCGGCGCGGGGGTACGGCACACGGCGTCGTAGCCTGCGCCGGTGGACAGTTCGTCGGCCCTGCTGATCGGGGACCTCGCCGGGGTCGCCGTCTTCGCCGCGTCGGGCGGCTCCGCCGCCGTCGGCAAGCGGCTCGACCTGTTCGGCGTGGTCTTCGTGGGCTTCGTGGCCTCGCTGGGCGGCGGCATCCTGCGCGACCTGGTGATCAACCAGGTGCCGCCGCTGGCCTTCGCCGACTGGCGGTATCCGGCCACCGCGACCGTCGCCTCGCTGGCCGTGTTCTGGCTGCACCCGCACCTGGAACGGCTGCGGCGCACGGTGCTCAGCCTCGACGCGGCCGGGCTCGGTCTGTTCACGGTCACCAGCACGCTCAAGGCGTTCGACGCCGGGGTGCCCGCCGTGGGCGCGTGCCTGCTCGGCATGCTCACCGGCATCGGCGGGGGACTGGTCCGCGATCTGCTGCTCAACGAGATCCCGGTGGTGCTGCGCCGGGAGATCTACGCGGTGGCGTCGCTGCTCGGCGCGATCGCGGTGGCGGTCCTGGTGCGGCTCGGCTGGGGCAGCGTGCTCACGTTCACCTGCGCGGCGCTGCTGGTGTTCGTGGTGCGTATCACCGCCCTCTACCGCCACTGGTCAGCACCGCGGCCGCGGCTCGGCGGAGGCGCCACGACCGAGTCCGGCTAGCCGCCCCGGATCGGGTGGTGTGTAAAGCGACTCACTGATTTCCGACCGACAGTCGCGCGGACCTGTCCTGACGAGCCGATAGACTCAGGGCCCCGCCTTCGAGGTCCCGCCGAGCCGTGGCCGACCCGAGGGCTCTTTCGTGCGATTCCCCCTTGAAGAGCAGGAGGCTGCCGCGTGGCGCTGGCCCGCCCCGTCCCCGAGTCGTTCCCGGCGCTGCGCGCCTGGCAGCGCAAGGCAATGGTCGAGTACCTCCGCCGGCGCTCTCCCGACTTCCTGGCGGTCGCCACGCCCGGCGCGGGCAAGACGACGTTCGCCCTGCGCATCGCGGCCGAGTTGCTGGCCGACGGCAGCGTGGACGCGGTCACCGTGGTCGCGCCGACCGAGCACCTGAAGTTGCAGTGGGCGCAGGCCGCGTCGCGGGTGGGCATCGAGCTCGACGCGATGTTCCGCAACGCCGACGTGCACACCAGCGCCGACTTCCACGGTGCGGTGGTGACGTACGCCCAGGTCGGCATGGCCCCGCAGGTGCACCTGCGGCGCACGCTCACCCGCAAGACGCTGGTGATCCTGGACGAGATCCACCACGCGGGCGACTCGCGCAGCTGGGGTGACGGCGTGAAGGCGGCCTTCGAGCCCGCCGTGCGGCGGCTGATGCTCACCGGGACCCCGTTCCGCTCCGACGAGAACCCGATCCCGTTCGTCAGCTACGAGCGGGTCGGCGAGGTCCAGCGCTCCCGCGCCGACTCGGTGTACGGCTACGCCGATGCGCTCGCCGACGGCGTCGTCCGGCCTGTGATCTTCCTCGCTTACTCGGGGGAGACCCGGTGGCGCACCAGCGCGGGCGATGAGCTGGCGGTGCGCCTGGGCGAGCCGCTCACCCAGGACCTGATCGCGCACGCCTGGCGTACCGCGCTGGACCCCAAGGGCGACTGGATGCCGCAGGTGCTGCGGGCCGCCGACGCGCGGCTGCAGGTGCTGCGCGCCGGGGGCATCCCGGACGCCGGGGGCCTGATCATCGCCTCGGACCAGCAGACCGCCCGGGCGTACGCCAAGCTGATCGAGGTCATCTCCGGCGAGAAGGCCGTGGTGGTGCTCTCCGACGACACCGGGGCGTCGGCCAGGATCGCCGAATTCGCGGGCTCCCAGCAGCGCTGGATGGTCGCGGTGCGCATGGTGTCCGAGGGCGTCGACATCCCGCGGCTGGCCGTCGGCGTGTACGCCACCAGCGCCTCCACCCCGCTCTACTTCGCCCAGGCCATCGGCCGGTTCGTGCGGGCCCGCCGCCCGGGGGAGACGGCGAGCGTCTTCGTGCCCAGCGTGCCGACGCTGCTCGGCTTGGCCAGCGAGATGGAGCTGGAACGCGACCATGTGCTCGGCGGCCCCAAGGCCAAGGACGGGCTCGACGACGAGCTGCTGGAACGCGCTCAGCAGTCCGAGAAGGCCAGCGGGGAGCTGACCAAGTCTTTCGAGGCGCTGTCCGCCACCGCCGAGCTCGACCAGGTGATCTTCGACGGCGCCACCTTCGGCCTGCCCGCCCAGGCCGGCACACCCGAGGAGGAGGACTTCCTCGGCCTGCCCGGCCTGCTCAGCGCCGACCAGGTGGCCGCCCTGCTGACCAAGCGCCAGGCCGAGCAGGCCGCCGCGGTACGCCGCAACCGGGCCGAGCAGACCCCTGCCCAGCGCGAGCCCGCGGTCCGCGACATGTCCGCCACCGAACGCCGCATCCACCTGCGCCGCCAGCTCAACGCGCTGGTCGCCGCCCACCACCACCGCACCAACCTGCCCCACGGCAAGATCCACGCCGAACTCCGCGCCAAGTGCGGCGGCCCTCCCAGCGCCCAGGCCACCATCGAACAGCTCGAAGAGCGCATCGCCACCATCCAGAGCTTCTGACCCGAAACCACGACGGACCCGGCGCGCCCTCCCATCGGAGGGCGCGCCGGGTCCGTCGTGCCGCCGCCTCGCAAGCGTCGTCATGATCACTCGACTTGCCGGGCAGGTGGGCGTATCCGCGCTCAAGATACGCACAGGTGCCCGGCAAGTCGGACGATCTTGGGCGGAGGGCCGGCCGCGGCGCGCCAGCCTGGCGCCGAATACGCCGAAGGGGCACCGCTGGTTGCGGTGCCCCTTCGGGTCAAGCTTGTTGGTGTTACTTGGCCATCATGTCGGCGCCCCGCCAGGTGAACTCGGGGTCCGCCGCCACTTCCACGGCAATCTTGACAAGGTCGTCGGCGTACTTGTTGGCGTGGTGTCCGCAGAACACCAGCTCGCCCCCACCGGCCAGCTTCACACGCAATTTGCCCGCCGCGTTACAGCGGTCGCACCGTTCATCGGCGGCTGGGGCAGCCACCGTTTCCGGCGGCGGCGTGAGGGTCTGGGTCATCGCCTTCCTCCTCTGGTCGTCACCGATGCTGATATCCATCGTCGATCCGCCGAGTCCAGCAGCGCCGAACCCGCCATTGTCATTCAGCTCGTTGCCCATGTAAGCCTCCAACACCGGCCGTGCCTGAGGGCTTCCCGGCTGGGGCCTCGGGGGGACCGGGGTCACAGCCGTTGGGCGATCGAGCCTACCTGGTCAGACGGGCTATCGGGGAGATGACCCGTCCTGCACAGTGTGCCGTCCCACCAGAGTGCCACGTCAACGATCGCGCGTCGAACAGAAACAGAGCGCCTACCCGTCTATGTACGCACGGTGAGTATCTCTGTACGTTCGGTGGATACCAAATGCCCGAATCGCGATGAATGTCGACTTGACCTGCCGGTGTTAGTCGAGGTAGTCGCGCAGGACCTGAGAGCGCGACGGGTGCCGCAGCTTGGACATGGTCTTGGACTCGATCTGCCGGATCCGCTCCCGGGTGACCCCGTACACCTGGCCGATCTCGTCTAAAGTCCGCGGCTGGCCGTCGGTGAGGCCGAACCGCAGGCGCACCACGCCCGCCTCCCGCTCGGACAGCGTCTGCAGCACCTGCTGGAGCTGGTCCTGCAGCAGCGAGAAGGAGACCGCGTCGACGGCCACGACCGCCTCGGAGTCCTCGATGAAGTCGCCGAGCTGGCTGTCGCCCTCGTCGCCGATGGTCTGGTCCAGCGAGATGGGCTCCCGGGCGTACTGCTGGATCTCCAGCACCTTCTCCGGGGTGATGTCCATCTCCTTGGCCAGCTCTTCCGGGGTGGGCTCACGGCCCAGATCCTGGAGCAGCTCACGCTGTATGCGGCCGAGCTTGTTGATCACTTCCACCATGTGCACCGGGATGCGGATGGTGCGGGCCTGGTCGGCCATGGCGCGGGTGATGGCCTGGCGGATCCACCAGGTGGCGTACGTGGAGAACTTGTAGCCCTTGGTGTAGTCGAACTTCTCCACGGCGCGGATGAGGCCGAGGTTGCCCTCCTGGATCAGGTCCAGGAACGCCATGCCGCGGCCGGTGTAGCGCTTGGCCAGCGACACCACCAGGCGGAGGTTGGCCTCCAGCAGGTGGTTCTTGGCGCGCTCGCCATCGCGCGAGACCCACAGCAGGTCCCGCTGCATGTCGCGGGTGAGCTGCAGGCCCTCCTCCTCGGCCTGGCGCAGCCGCTCGGCGGCGTACAGGCCGGCCTCGATGCGCTTGGCGAGCTCGACCTCCTGCTCCGCGTTGAGCAGCGGCACCTTGCCGATCTGCTTGAGGTAGGCCCGGACGGAGTCGGCCGACGCGGTCAGCTCGGCGTCCTTGCGGGCCTGCTTGAGCGCCTCGGACTCCTCGGCGTCCCACTCGAAGTCGTCGGAGGCGGCGGCGTCGGCCTCGGCGGCCTGGGCCACCTCCACCGGCTCGTCGACGACGACGTCCTCGAGGTCGGCGGCCAGCTCCTCGATGGAGATGTCCGCGCCGTCGGGCTCTTCGCCCTCGCCGGGCTCGCCCTTCTTGGCGGCCTTGGCGGGCGCGGCCTTCTCGCCTGTCTTCTTCTCGACAGCCTTCTTGGCGGCGGCCTTCTTGGCGGGTGCCTTGGCGGCGGTCTTCGGGGCCTCCTCGGCACCGTCCTCCGCCTTGGCGGGCGCGGCCTTGGTGGCGGCCTTCACCGGCTTGGCCGCTGGGGCGGCCTTGGCCGGAGCGGCCTTGGGGGCCAGCTTCACCGGCGCGGGCGTCTCGGCGCCGCTCTCGGTGGGCGTGGCCTGCTTGGGTGCGGCGGGCTTGGCGGTCTTCGACGCGGCGGGCGGGGCCGCCTTCGCCGTGGTGGCCTTCGAGGCCGGGGTCGCGGCCCGCGCGGCGGCCACCTTGCGGCGGCCGTTGGCGGAGTCGTCGACCTCGACCGTCACGCCCGCCTCGAGCAGTGCTCGCAGCATCTTCTTGGCCTGGGCGGGGGTGACGTCGGCAGCCTCCACGGTGCGCGCCACATCCGCAGGCGTGAGCCGGCCGCCGGCGCCTGCGGCTTGGGCGATCAGCATGTCGGTGAGCGTGCGAACGTCGGCGCTGATCTGGCGGGCTTCAGTCACGGACGACCTTCCGGAGGCGAGTATCAAACAAGAATCTGCGGCTTCGGCCGCGTCGCATGGCGCGTCGCGGTGGGTCAGCCAGTGTGATGTGTGGATGCGCCCCGCACCTTCGGCACGTGGCAGGCGTGAATTGTAGCGCCGTACTCGGCGATCATCTCGGCGCGCACGCCGCAGGAGGTCCGCGAGCGGGCTCCGGGGCCTTGGCAGGATGGCACCAGGTGACGAGGAGGACGGTCGTGAACGAGCTGGAACTGCTGGATATCGCGGTGCAGGTGGCCGCTGACGCGGCCGACACCGCCCGCCGTATGCGTAACGAGGCGATCAACGATGTCGGCACGAAATCCACCGCCACGGACGTCGTGACGGCCGCTGATCGCGCGGTCGAGCAACAGGTGATCGCCGCGCTGGCGGCGCGGCGCCCGGGTGACACGGTACTCGGCGAGGAGTTCGGCGGCGCGGGAATTGCCGACAGCGGCGGGGTCCGCTGGATCGTGGATCCCATCGACGGGACGGTGAACTACCTCTACGGGCTGGCCCAGTACGCCGTGTCGATCGCCGCGGAGGTGGACGGGGAGGTGGTGGCGGGGGTGGTGCGCAACGCGGCCACAGGGCACACCTGGACGGCGGCGCGGGGCCACGGTGCGTGGCGGGACGGTCGGCGGCTGACCGGCTCGACGGCGACCGAGCTGGCCCTGTCGCTGGTCGGCACGGGCTTCGGCTACGCCCGGGAGCGGCGTGCCCATCAGGCCGCGGTGGTGGCGCAGGTGCTGCCGCTGGTACGCGACATCCGGCGGATGGGCGCGGCGGCGCTGGACCTGTGCGCGGCAGCCGAGGGGATGCTGGACGCGTACTACGAGAAGGGCCTGGCGGAGTGGGACCTGGCCGCGGGCGGCCTGATCGCGCGTGAGGCCGGGCTGCTGGTCACCGGCCTGTCGGGGCGTCCGGCCGGCGGGGACATGGTGCTGGCCGCCCCGCCCGCCCTGCACGGCCCGCTGGACGCCTTGCTCACCGGCCTCGTCGCGGACGGGGGGCCGTAGCCGCCGCACCGGCGGCCCGCCGGACCCGGCCCGGGTCCACGGGTACCGGAAACGTCCGAAGGCTCCGTCCGGCTGCGCACAGCGGCCGGACGGAGCCTTCGCTCAGGGCGGGGTGACCCCGTGGGACGGCCGGTCAGGGCTTCTCGGCGCAGGTGCCCTCGGGCAGCGCGGGACGGCCCAGCGCGGCGACCGCCTGACGCATCTCGGTGGGCGTGGCAAGCTGCTTGAACTGCCCGCCGATGATCACGTCGATGGTGTCGTTGTCGCGCTTGATGTCGAATACCGGCTCGACGTCGTTGAGGAAGTACGCCTTCAGCAGCTGGGCCGCGCCGACCGTCTTGGGGCCGTAGCGCAGCTCCGCGACGATGTCGGGCTGGGCCTTCTTCTCGTTGCCCGTCTTCTCCACCTTGAACTTGCGGTTGGTGAAGTCCGCGGCCACGTTACGGGCGAGATCCACCGTGGTCGTGGCGTTGTAGACGTTGATCTTCACTTCGCTCTCGGAGTCGGGCAGCGTGTTGTCGACGGGCACCCAGCCTGCCGGGCAGCTCTCTGCCACCGGAGCCTCGCTCTGCGTGTCACGATTGAGCGTGATCACGGCCAGGGTGATGCCGATGATCGCCAGGGTGCTGATGATGGCGATCGCCCGAATTCGTGCCAGTTGCATATCGGTGCCGCTCCCCGTGAGCCAGAGGTCCGCTGCCGCCACTTTGACGGTATGGGCCAGAGGTTATCGGTTGACCGGCCCGCCGGGGGCCGCGACCCGACAGACGGCCGGAATTGGCCGGACGTTCCCGGCGCGCCGACCGTGATCGGCGGGCGGCTGCCCCTACCTTGGTCTCGCCTGACCCGACGGCCCCATAACGCTGTCGGCTCAGTCACATCGGGAACATCTTGGCGTGCAGGAGCGTACAACTCCCACACGGGCGCGCTAAAGTACCGCGCTCGTCGAGAGTGACGACGTCACGTACGCGATGACGGACAAGACACAAATTGGGAGTGTGACAATCGATGGCCACCGACTACGACGCCCCGCGCCGTGACGAGGCCGACCTCGGTGAGGACAGCCTCGAGGAGCTGAAGGCCCGGCGTGTCGACACACAGTCGGGCAGCGTGGACGTGGACGAGACCGACATCGCCGAGAACTTCGAACTGCCCGGCGGTGACCTCTCCGACGAGGAGCTGACGGTCAAGGTCGTGCCGATGCAGGCCGACGAGTTCCGCTGCTCGCGCTGCTTCCTGGTGCATCACCGCAGCCAGCTGGCAGGCGAGCGCAACGGCGAGCCGATCTGCCGCGAGTGCGCCTGACCGCGTGAGCCCGTCGTCTCGCCAGCGGTGGTGAGCGAGCATGCACAGGGCTTGACGCGATGGGGTGAGATGGCGCAGAACATCTGGGTACACGGATCGGGGCACGCCGCATCGGACGCGGCGTGCCGCACGGTCCGGATACCGGGTGACCGCGACGGCCGTCGCGGGCGCCGGGCGCCATCTCAGCTGACAGGAGCCTGCCATGACCACCAGCCCCGACCAGGTGCCCGACGAGACCTCGTCGGGCCCTGCCGCACCCGGCACCGGAGCCGGGCGGCCGGACGAACTGGCGCTCGCGGTGGCGGGCCTCGCCGACGAGGACCTGGACAAGGCGGGCCGGCGCAAACTGCTCGGGCGGATGCTGGTGGGCCTGCGCGAACGCGGCGTCAAAGAAGTGTTCATGCCCCGCAAGGCGATCAACTGGATCACGGAGGCGGTGTCCGACCTCGCCCCGCACGTGCCGGTGCGCAGCCTGGAGACGCTGCGGCGGCACTATCCGGGCCTCGACGATGAGGCCCTCGCCGAGCGGCTGATCCGCAACGCGGCCCGTGCCGCGGCGGGCGTCGGCGCGGTCGGTGGTGGCATGGCCTCCATCGAGTGGGCGGTGCCGCCCACCCTGCTGTCCACGCCGGTGCTGCTGGCGACCGAGACGGTCGGCGTGGTCGGCATCGAGCTCAAGCTCATCGGCGAGCTGCACGAGGTGTACGGCCAGCCGGTGCTCGGCACGCCGTCCCAGCGGGCGGTCAGCCTGATGCAGGGCTGGGCCAGCCACCGGGGCATCAGCCCGATGCTGCCCGGCGCCGCCGCGGCCACCGTGCTCGGCACGGCCACCCGCAAGCAGCTGCGCGACATGGTCCTCAAGCGGTTCGGGCGCAACCTGACCTCGCTGGGGCCGCTGCTGACCGGCGCGGCCATCGCCAGCTACCTCAACCGCAAGGCCACCCGCCGCCTGGGCGACGACATCCGTCGCGACCTGAGGGACAAGCGGAATCGCCAGGCGCTGCCGCCGGGGTCAGCCGACGCGGCGTAGCGCGCGGGCCAGCTCCTCGGGCCGGCGGCTGCTGATCACCCAGTACGGCGTGACGTCGGCCGGGTCGTCGAGCACCACCTGCACCGCGCCGGGGACCCACGGGCGCTGCACCACGAAGGCCATCGGGTCTGCGTGCACCCCGAGCAGGTCGCGCTTGGTGGCGGCGTCCAGCGGGATCGCCTGTGCCACGTGGCGCAGCGGCAGCCGGGCGTCGTCGACCAGGAAGTCGTCGGCCGTCACGCTGATCCGGATCCGCCCCAGCCGCCACAGGCCCACCGCGACCAGGGTCAGCACCACGGGGTAGGCCACCCAGCCGCGCGGTCCGGCCGCGCCCAGCCCAACCTGAGCCGCCAACACGGCTCCGACCAGCAAGGACGGCAACCAGAGCCACCACGGCACGGACAGGCGCTCGGTGTGACTCGGCACAGGCCGTGCCGCGCCGCCCCCTGTCGCCGTTGTGCCTGAGGATGCCGTACCGCTGCCTGGATGTGTCACAGCATCGAGGGTAGGGCCCGTCGGGTCCGCCGGGCGCGGCAGGATAGAGGCAAGGAGACGCAGCTCCCGTCGCGGGCGCGCGTCAAGCACTTCCCCCGGAGGTTTGACCGTTGTATCCCCCTGCGACCCCACCCGTCGTGGTGCCGATCCGCCGGCTCGACCCGGACCTGCCCCCGCCGTCGTACGCCCATCCGGGCGACGCGGGCGCCGACCTGTACACCGCCGAGGATGTCGTGCTCGCCCCCGGCGAGCACCGGCTGGTGCGTACGGGCGTGGCGATAGCCCTGCCCGACGGGTTCGTGGGTTTGGTCCACCCCAGGTCCGGTCTGGCCGCCAAACTGGGGGTGACCGTGCTCAACGCACCCGGCACCGTGGACGCGGGCTACCGGGGCGAGATCCTGGTCCAACTGATCAACCACGACCGGGCGAACACCGCCAAGATCTCTCGCGGCGACCGCATCGCGCAACTTGTCGTGCAGCGGGTGGAGCGGGCACACTTCCACGACGTCGCCGAACTGCCGGAGTCCGTACGGGGCACCGGTGGGCACGGCTCGACGGGGAAATGAGGAGGAACAGTGATCTTCTCGCGACGACGTGCGGCCACCGGCCGGCACGCCAAGGCGGAGGAGCCGAAGTTCGAGGACGCCCGCGCCGCCCGGCGCGCCGCGCTGCTCGGCGAGGACTGGCAGCCTGAGGAGGCTGACGCGCCCGCCGCTCCGACCGCCAACGGCACGAACGGCGCCCACTTCCCCGAGGCCTCGATCTTCGGCGACGACGGCCCCTACGACGCCGCGGACGCGCCCGACGCGCCCCGGTTGGACCTGGGCAGCCTGCTGCTGCCCGCGGTCGACGGGGTCGAGATCCGGGTGCAGGCCGGCGAGCAGGGCGTGATCCAGCAGATCGCGCTCGTGCACGGCCCCAACGCGCTCCAGCTGGGCGTCTTCGCGGCGCCGCGGACCGAGGGCATCTGGGACGAGGTGCGCGAGGAGATCCGCAAGTCCCTGTTCGCCGACGGAGTGGGCGCCGAGGAGGTGACCGGGCGCTGGGGCATCGAGCTGCGCGCCCGCATCCGCACCCCGGACGGCTTCAACGACCTGCGCTTCATCGGTGTCGACGGGCCGCGCTGGATGGTCCGCGCGGTGTTCCAGGGCCCGGCCGCCATCGACGTGACCGAGGCCGGCCCGCTGACGCTGTGCCTGACCGGCCTGGCGGTGCGCCGCGACGACACCGCCCGCCCGGTCCGTGAGGCGCTGCCGCTGCGCCTGCCGGCGAACATGGCCGAGGAGGCCGCGGCCCGGCAGGCCGCCGCCGGGCAGGCAGCGCCTGAGCCGCCCGTCGAGCAGCCCCGCCAGCCGCAGTACGGCGAGGGCGCCTACGGCGGCGACCCGTACGGCGGTTCCGGCAACCAGCTCGTGCCGGGCCGGGTGCCGCCGACGCCCGCGCCGACGCCGTTCGGCTCGATCGCACCGGCGGGCGTCAACGGCACCGCGGCTCCCGCCGTGGGCGACGTCCCGCGCCGCAAGCCCTCCCCGCGTCCGCGCCGCGACTGACCTCGGCGGAACACGGCTCGTCCCGGCGCGCCGCCGTATACGCGGCGCGCCTTTGGGGACTCGCCATGTTCCGCCCGGGGTGTCCCCAGCCGGGGCACCCCGCAGTAGGCTGGCTGTTGCGCGCCGTTCGGGGACCTCGCCCCGGCGGGGAAGGATGAAGCAGGTCATGTCGACCGACGACGCCCGATCACGGAACAAGGGGCTGCGTGGCATGCTCCACCGGCTCACCGCCACCGACTCCGAACTCGAGTCGGAGGAGCTGCGCCGGGACACCGAACGCGCGGGTTGCGTCTGCGCGGACACCGTGCACCGTGGCGATCTCGTCAACGTCAGCGGCCGGCTGCGTACGGTCGTCTACACGCCGCGCACCAACCTGCCGACGCTGGAAGCCGACCTCTACGACGGCACCGACCTGATCACCCTGGTGTTCCTGGGCCGCCGCCACATCAACGGCATCGAGCCGGGGCGCGGGCTGCACGTGCGCGGCCGGGTCGCCGTGCGGGACGGGCGCAAGGTCATCTACAACCCTTACTACGAGCTGGAAGCGGCCGCGTGAGCGAGCGATCCGCGCGCAGCGAGGAGCAGTCATGAGCGAGCTTCGCAAGCCCATCAGCGACCGGGACCGTGCCCTGGCGGACGATCCCGAGCAGCTCCCGCCGTTCGCGGAGCAGATGGCGCAGCAACTGGGCGGCTGGCGCGGGATGACCGAGGCGGCCATCCCGGTCATCGTGTTCGTGCTGACCAACATCGTGCTGGGCTTCTGGTTCCCGGCGGAGGAGTCGCGCACCGCGCTGCAGAGCGCGATCGGCGCGTCGGCGGCGGTGGCGATCGGTATCGCGGTGGTCCGGCTGGCCCAGCGGCGGCCAGTGCGCTTCGCGCTGAACGGCCTGTTCGGCATCGGCCTGGGCGCCTGGATGGCCTGGAACTCCGGCAAGGAGGTCGACTTCTACCTGCCGGGCATCTGGATCACCATGGGCCAGATCGTGGTGCTGCTGGGCTCGATCGCGCTGCGCCACCCGATGGTGGGCTGGTTCTGGTCGGTGATCGCCAACGGCGGCCGCAACGACTGGCGCGAGGACACCCGGCTGGTGCGCGTCTTCTCCCAGCTGACCGCGCTGTGGGCGGTGGTGTTCGCGATCAAGGTGGCCGTCCAGGGCGGGCTGTGGATGACCGAGCAGGGCACCGCCCTCGGCATCGCCCGCATCGTGATGGGCACGCCGCTGTTCGCCCTGCTCGTCGTGATCAGCTTCGGCGTCGTCCGCCGCGTCCGCCGCGAAGAACCCCGACCGGCCTGACCGGCCGACCGTCACGCCGACCGGTCCTGTGGGGTCCGCGCGGCGCCCCTCCGCCCCGATTTTCGTAGACGCTGGCCTATCTCATCGAAAGATCTGCGATCGTTTTCGACGAGATAGGCCAGCGTCTACGTTGGGCGGGGTGTGTGCATGTGGTGTGGGGCGGGTGGGTCAGCGGCGGCGGGCGCGGGTCTTCTCGACGCTGTCGGCACCGAGCATGACGGAGCGGACCTGCTCCTCGACCTCGACAGTGCAGACGAAGACCAGCTCGTCGCCGACCTCGACCGGGTCGTCGGGAGTCGGGGTGAGCACGCGGCGGCCGCGCACGATGGCGACCAGGGCGCTGTCGTGCGGCAGGGGGATGGAGCGGATCGGCAGTCCCACGTGCGGGGCGTCCTCGGGGAGGGTGATCTCGACGAGGTTGGCCTCGCCGTGCCGGAAGGTCATCAGCCGGACCAGGTCGCCGACCGTGACCGCCTCCTCGACCAGGGCCGCCATGACGCGCGGCTTGGAGACGGAGACGTCCACGCCCCACTGCTCGGTGAACAGCCACTCGTTCTCGGCCCGGTTGACCCGGGCGACCACCCGCGGCACCGCGAACTCGGTCTTGGCCAGCAGCGACACCACGAGATTGACCTTGTCGTCACCGGTGGCGGCGACGACCACGTCGCACGCGGCGAGGTTGATCTCCTGGAGGCTGGACAGCTCACAGGCGTCGGCGAGCACCCAGTCCGCGGCCGGCACCCGCTCGGGGCGCAGCATGCGCGGCTGGCGCTCCAGCAGCATGACCTGGTGGCCGTTCTCGATGAGCTCCTGGGCGATGGAGCGCCCGACGTTGCCCGCCCCGGCGATGGCGACCCGCATGGTGACTCCTCCTAGGCCGCGGCCGGCGGCGCGGCGGCGATCTTGGTGACGGTTTCCGCGATGTCGTCGGTGACGAGCATGAAGACCTGATCGCCGTCCTGCAGCACCGTCGACGAGGTGGTCAGCGTGCCGAGGCCGAAGCGCATGAGGAACGCGGTCCGGGTGCCGGTCGCTTCCTCCAGCGTGTGCAGCGGACGGCCGATCCAGGCCGGGTTCACCGGGGTCTCGATGATGGCGACGGTGCTGGTGGGGTCGCGGTAGAGCTCCGTGGCGCCCTCGGGCACCAGGTGCCGCACGATGCGGTCGGCGGTCCAGCGCACGGTCGCCACGGTGGGGATGCCGAGCCGCTCGTACACCTCGGCGCGGCGCTGGTCGTAGATGCGGGCCACGACGCGCTGCACGCCGAACGTCTCGCGGGCCAGCCGCGCGGAGATGATGTTGGAGTTGTCGCCGCTGGAGACCGCGGCGAAGGCGTCGGCCCGTTCCACGCCGGCCTGGATGAGCACTTCGCGGTCGAAGCCGACGCCGGTGACCGTGGTGCCGGCGAAGTCAGGGGAGAGCCGGCGGAACGCGTCGGCGTCCTGATCGATGATCGAGACGGAGTGCCCGCGCGCCTCCAGGCTGTGCGCGAGCGTCGAGCCGACCCGGCCGCACCCCATGATCACAACGTGCACGTCACGTCCTCCCGACAATGCCGTCGTCCCGGCCACCGCGAAAGCGGCTCGTCCCGGCGCGCCGCCGTTCGAGCGTCACACCCCACGGGACTCCCCACCCTCGCCCAGCCTGCCATGCGCACGTACGGCGCGCGACATCAGAGTGCCACGTGCCTTCGCGCCCGGGCGTCGTAGGCTCCGTCATGTGGCGAGCCCTACCTCCCTGCTGAAGCGTCTCCTGCTCGGCAGGCCGTTCCGTTCCGACCGACTGCAGCACACCCTGCTGCCCAAGCGCATCGCACTACCGATCTTCGCCTCCGACGCGCTGTCCAGCGTCGCCTACGCGCCGAACGAGATCCTGCTGACCCTGTCGATCGCGGGCGCCGCCGCCTACGCGTACTCCCCGTGGGTGGCCCTGGCGGTCGTGGTGGTCATGCTGACCGTCGTCGCGAGCTACCGGCAGAACGTGCACGCCTACCCGTCCGGCGGCGGCGACTACGAGGTCGCCACGGTCAACCTGGGTTCCAAGTCCGGTCTCGCCGTGGGCAGCGCACTGCTGGTGGACTACGTGCTGACGGTGGCGGTGTCGATCTCGTCGGGCGTGGAGAACCTGGGGGCGGCGATCCCGCTGATCGGCCGGCACGAGGTGATCACCGCGGTGCTGCTGATCGCGCTGCTGGCTGCCGTGAACCTGCGCGGCCTGCGCGAGTCGGGCTTCATGTTCGCCATCCCGACGTACCTGTTCATGCTGTCCATGCTCGGCCTGATCGGCTGGGGTGTGGTCCGGATCTTCGTGCTGGGCGAGGACCTGAAGGCCCCGAGCGCGGACCTGACCATCCTGCCGGAACACGGTCTCCAGGTCGGTGCGAGCTTCGCCTTCGCCTTCCTGCTGGTGCGCGCGTTCTCCTCGGGTTGCGCGGCGCTGACCGGTGTGGAGGCCATCTCCAACGGCGTGCCCGCGTTCAAGCCGCCCAAGAGCAAGAACGCCGCCACCACGCTGCTGATGCTGGGCCTGTTGTCGATCATCATGCTGGTCTCGATCATTGCGCTGAGCCTCAAGACCGGCCTGCAGTACGTGGAGAACCCGGCCGAGCAGATCGTGGGCGTCGCCCCGGGCTACGTGCAGCCGACCGTCATCGCGCAGCTCGCGTCGACCATCTTCGACCACTTCACGCTGGGCTTCTACCTGGTGATCGCGGTGACCGCGCTGATCCTGGTGCTGGCCGCCAACACCGCGTTCAACGGCTTCCCGGTGCTGGGCTCGATCCTGGCGCAGGACCGCTACCTGCCGCGCCAGCTGCACACCCGCGGTGACCGGCTGGCCTTCTCCAACGGCATCCTCCTGCTGGCCTTCTTCGCCGCGGTCCTGGTCATCGCGTTCCAGGCGGAGACCACGCGACTGATCCAGCTCTACATCGTCGGCGTGTTCGTGTCGTTCACGCTGTCGCAGATCGGCATGCTGCGGCACTGGAACCGGCTGCTGCGCACCGAGCGCGACCAGGCGGCCCGCCGCCGGATGAAACGGGCCCGGGCGATCAACGGATTCGGCGCGGTGCTGACCGGTTTCGTGCTGATCCTGGTGCTGGCGACGAAATTCACCCACGGCGCCTGGATCTCGATCGCGGCGATGGCGGTGATCTACGCGATCATGGTGGCCATCCGCAAGCACTACGACACGGTCGCCCGCGAGCTGGTGCCGTCGGAGGAGCGGCCGGTGCTGCCGGCCCGCAACCACGCCATCGTGCTGGTCAGCAAGCTGCACCTGCCGACCATGCGGGCGCTGGCGTACGCGAAGGCCACCCGGCCGGACACGCTGACCGCGCTCACCGTGAACGTGGACGTCGCGGACACCCGGGCCATCCAGGCCGAGTGGGAGCGCCGCGGCATCAACACCCCGCTGACCGTGGTCGACTCGCCCTACCGGGAGATCAGCCGGCCCATCATCGAATACGTGAAGTCGCTGCGCCGGGCCTCGCCGCGCGACGTGGTGACGGTCTACATCCCCGAGTACGTGGTGGGCCGGTGGTGGGAGCACATCCTGCACAACCAGTCCGCACTGCGGATCAAGGGCCGGCTGCTGTACGAGCCGGGCGTCATGGTCACCAGCGTGCCCTGGCAGCTGGCCTCGACCAACAGCACCGACCTGGATCGGCTGGACCGGGACCTGGTGCGCAGCCCGGCCCGAGGCCCGCGTGCGGGGGAGGACTCCTGATGACCACCGTGACGGAGCTCTACGAGGGCGACAAGGTCGAGGTGACCGTCGGGCCGATCGCGCACGGCGGGCACTGCGTGGCCCGGCACGAGGGTCAGGTGATCTTCGTGCGGCACGCGCTGCCCGGGGAGCGGGTGATCGTGGAGATCACCGAGCTGCACAAGGCGTACCTGCGCGGGGACTGCGTCGAGGTGCTCGAGGCGGCCGCCGACCGGATCACGCCGCGCTGCCCGTACGCCCATGCCAATGGTTGCGGCGGCTGCGACCTGCAGCATGTCGCGCCGCCGGCGCAGCGGGAGTGGAAGGCCGCCGTGGTGCGCGAGCAGCTGGCCCGGCTGGGCAAACTGGACGCGGCCGAGGTCGAGGCGCTGGGCGTGACGGTCGCGGCGCTGCCCGGCGGCGACGAGGGCTGGCGCACCCGGGTCCGTTACCGCGCGGACGCGCTGGGCCGGCCGGGGCTGCTCAAGCACCGCTCGAACGAGGTGGTGGCGATCGGGCGCTGCGCCATCGCGCACCCGGAGATCCAGCAGCTCGACGTGCTGGACCGGCGCTGGCCGGACACCGACCTGATCGACGTGGTCAAGCCGTCCACCGGCCCGGCGCAGCTGGTCCAGGACCCGCCGCAGCAGCTCGTCGAGCGGGCCGCCGGGCACGACTTCACGATCTCCGCGGGCGGCTTCTGGCAGGTCCACCCCGCCTCGGCGGACACCCTGGTGCAGGCGGTGCTGGAGTTGCTGGACCCGCGGCCGGGCGAGCACGCCTGGGACCTGTACGGCGGCGCCGGGCTGTTCGCCGCGGCGCTGGCCGACCGGGTGGGGGTGACCGGCGCGGTGACCATGGTCGAGTCGGCGCGCGACGGCGTCGCGGCGGCCCGGGGCAACCTGGCCGCGCTGCCCGTGCGCGTCGTCGACGCGACCGTGGAGCGGGCGCTGCACCGGGACCGGCGGCCCAAGGAGCGGCTGCCGCGGCCCGACGTGGTGGTACTGGACCCGCCGCGCACCGGGGCCGGCGCCGCGGTGGTCAAGGCGATCACGGCGGCCCGCCCGCGCGCCGTGGCATACGTGGCCTGCGACCCGGCGGCGCTCGGCCGGGACGTGCGCACCTTCCGCGAGCAAGGCTGGAAGCTGGCGGCGCTGCAGGCCTTCGACTGCTTCCCGCAGACCCATCATGTGGAGTGCGTCGCGCTGCTGACACCGGCGGCCGGGTGAAGGTCCCGTGAAGGGGTGGGCGAGGCGGTTAACGGCCGTGCGTGCTGCCGATAGACTTCCCCGGCATGGGTAAGCGGAACGTAGGGCACCCCCACCGGAGTGCCGTACGCGACGGCGGCGAGAGCGAGGCGAGGGCATGAGCAGGCGGAGCGAACGAGTCGTGACGCTGTGTGTGGTTCATGTCGCCGACCAGCGCAGCGAGGAGAAGGTATGAACGAGGGTGCGACCCTGCTGGGTTCCGTGAAGGGGCCGCAGGACCTCAAGACCCTGTCCCCGGAGCAGCTGACCGGCCTGGCGGCCGAGATCCGCGACTTCCTGATCGCCAAGGTCGCGCGCACCGGCGGGCACATCGGCCCGAACCTCGGTGTGGTGGAGCTCACCCTGGCGATGCACCGGGTCTTCGACTCGCCGGCCGACCGCTTCATCTTCGACACGGGCCACCAGGCATACGTGCACAAGATGGTCACCGGCCGGATGGACGGCTTCGACCAGCTGCGCCAGCGCGGCGGCCTCACCGGCTACCCGAACCAGGCGGAGAGCGAGCACGACCTGGTCGAGAACTGCCACGCCTCGACCGCGCTGTCCTACGCCGACGGCATGGCCAAGGGCTACGCGCTGCGCGGCGAGAAGCGCCACGTGGTCGCGGTCGTCGGCGACGGCGCGCTGACCGGCGGCATGTGCTGGGAGGCGCTGAACAACATCGCCGCCACGGACAACCCGCTGGTGATCATCGTCAACGACAACGGGCGCTCGTACGCCCCGACCATCGGCGGGCTCGCCGACCACCTCGCCACGCTGCGCCTGAACCCCGGCTACGAGAAGGTCCTGGACCTGGTCAAGGACGCGCTGGAGAAGACCCCGCTGGTCGGCAAGCCGCTGTTCGACGCGCTGCACGCGGTCAAGAAGGGCATCAAGGACGCGGTCGCCCCGCAGGCGATGTTCGAGGACCTGGGCCTGAAGTACATCGGGCCGGTCGACGGGCACGACCAGGCCGCCCTGGAGTCCGCGCTGGGCCGCGCCCGCCGCTTCGGCGGCCCGGTGATCGTGCACGCGGTCACCGCCAAGGGCTACGGCTACCAGCCGGCGCTCAACGACGAGGCCGACCGGTTCCACGCGCCCAGCGCGTTCGACCCGGAGACCGGCCGGCTGCTGGCGGCACCCAGCCTGAAGTGGACCAACGTGTTCGCCGAGGAGCTGGTGGAGATCGCCGGCGAGCGGCCCGACGTCGTCGGCATCACCGCGGCGATGCCCGAGTCCACCGGCATCGACAAGCTCGCCGCGGCGTACCCGGACCGGGCGTACGACGTGGGCATCGCCGAGCAGCACGCGACCACCTCGGCGGCGGGCCTGGCGCTGGCCGGCCTGCACCCCGTGGTCGCCGTGTACGCCACCTTCCTCAACCGCGCCTTCGACCAGGTCCTGCTGGACGTGGCGCTGCACAACCTGCCGGTGACGTTCGTGCTGGACCGGGCCGGCATCACCGGCCCCGACGGCCCGAGCCACTACGGCATCTGGGACATGTCGGTGTTCGGCGTGGTCCCCGGCCTTCGGGTGGCCGCCCCGCGCGACGCCGAGACGCTGCGCGAGGAGCTGCGCGAGGCGATCGGCATCGCCGACGGGCCGACCATCGTGCGCTTCCCGACCGGTTCGGTGCCCGCGGCGCTGCCCGCGCTGCGCCGCGTCGGCGGCTCGGACGGCCTGGGCGGCATGGACGTGCTCGCCGAGGCCGAGCGCAAGGACGTGCTGCTGGTGTCGATCGGCGCGTTCGCGCACCTGTCGGTGCAGGTCGCCGCGAAGCTGGCCGAGCGCGGCTACGGGGTGACCGTGGTCGACCCGCGCTGGGTGCGCCCGGCACCGGTGGACCTGGTGGCCCTGGCCCGCGAGCACAAGCTGGTGGTGACGCTGGAGGACGGCGTGCGGGCCGGCGGCGTCGGCGACGCGGTCTCCAAGCTGCTGCGGGACAACGAGGTGGACGTGCCGCTGCGCGACCTCGGCGTGCCGTCGACGTGGATCGAGCACGGCACCCGCGCCGAGATCCTCGCCGAGATCGGGCTCACCGTCCCGGAGATCACCGAGCGGGTCACCAAGTGGGCCGCCGCGGTCACTCCCGCCGCTCCGTCGCCGCTGGCGACCTCGGTGCGCGGCTAGTACGACAGCACACGACCGAAGCCGCCGACGACAACCCGTCGGCGGCTTCGGCGCGTCTGAGCACGCGAAGCCCCGCGGGTCGCGCCAGGCGGCCGCCGCCGGCGGTGCGCAGACCCGTGGACGGACGCGTGAGGTGGTGCGGGCGTGGTGCGTGAGCCGGACGGGGTCACGGTCATCGACCTCGGGGTGCTGCCGACCGGCGAATCCGACGAGCCCGCGGTGGCGGTGGGCACGTTGCGCTGGGGACGCCGACTGGCGGCGGTGCTGGCAGGTCTGGCTGTGCTGACCGGACTGGCCGCGGCTGATCCGCTGCCGCGGCAACGGGTGTCCACGCTGGCCTTCCTCCCGTCGTCGACCGGCGTCGCGCAGGTGGTCGACGCGGGGCTGGTGGTGGTGTTCGAGAACCGGCGCGCGGTCGCCTACGACCCGGACGGCTGGCGGGAGCTGTGGTCCGTGCCAGGCTCCGCGATCTCCCACGCGGTCGCGTACGAGGACCTGGTGGTGCTGTTCCGCGGCGACGCGATGAACGAGCCAGCCGGGGAGAAGCCCGAGTGGGCTCTCGCCGTGGACCGGGCGACCGGGCAGCGGCGCTGGAGCAGCGAACGGCGGGTCGAACTGTGGGACGACGTCATGAACACTTATCTGCCCAACGGTGTGGGGCAGGAGGTGGAGTTCCGTGACACCCGCACCAACGGGCTGCTCTGGCGGCTGCCGGACGCGCAGAGCTGGGCACGCGACGAGCAGCGGTCGGCGCTGTGGCGCATCGCCCCGGACGGTGCGCTGGTCGAGCACGATCTGCATACCGGGGTTGTGCGCCGTGCCGCGCGCGTCCGGCTTCCCGAGTCGAGCCGGAGTCTGAACCTGACGATCAGCCGCGGCGCGGTGGGCATCGTCGGATTCGGCGACAACGGCCCACAGGACAGCGCGACGCTCTGGTACGACGCCGCCGACCTCACCGGGATCGACGGGGCCGGCCGGTGGTCCTGGGAGCACGACTGCGGCCGCGGGCTGTCGTGCGCCTACACGTTCGACGGCGACCAGGTGTACCTGATCGACCCGGCCACCGGCGTCGCCCTGCGTTCCGTGCCGGGCGGCCGGGCGATCGGCAGTCCCCTGGGGCTGCTGATGCTCGGTCAGGACGGCGACGCCGACTTCAGCCTGCCGACGGTGCGCGCCGTGCAGGACCCGCGGACGGGCGACACGCGGACGGACCTCAAGGGATGGCGGGTGCTCGGCATGGGGCGGATGCTCGGCATGGACGACAGCCTCGTGCGGGTGCTCGCCCACTACGACCTGCCGCACAGGCTCACCTACCTGGCCGAACTGACCGAACAGGAGGCGGTGCGGCTGGGTCCGGTGCCGCACCTGCTGAGGGAGTGCACGCAGGCCGGGCGGACCCTGGTCTGCGCCACCATGGCCGGCGACATCGTCGTGCTGCGGATCGAACAGGAGCGCCGGTGACGACCGGGGCGGGTCCGGCCGCCGTGATCGACCTCGGTGACGACTGGGCCTCCGCCGATACTCCGCAGCCGACACGACCGGCCGGGCGCCGCGGACCGACCGTGCTCGCCACCGCGGCGTGCGGTGCACTGCTCGCGTTCACCATGACCTCCGCCGCGCCCTCGCCGGAGCCCCGGCTGACCGAGCTGGCCCGCTGGTCCGCGCCGCAGGCGCTCATCCTCTCCACGGCGGGCGGCGACACGGTCCTGCTCCACGCCCCGAGCGAGGTCACGGCATACGACGCGGCCGACGGACGTCGGCGCTGGCGGATGCCGGGCGCGATCGACTGGATCCACGACGTCGGCGACCTGGTGGTGCTGGGCTTCTCCCGGCCGGGGAGTACGTCGTCGGAGCCGCAGTTCGCGCTCGCCGACGCGGTGGCCGTCGACCGGGTGACCGGGCAGGTGCGCTGGCGTGCGGTGACGTATCTGGAGCAGGTCGCCGGCCTGCTGGTCAGCTTTTCCGGGCATCCGGAGCGGCCGGTGGTCGAGGTGCACGACGCGGCGACCTTCGCGCTGCGCTGGCGCGTGGTGCCGGAGCGATCGTTCGCCGTGGACCGCTGGGGGTCGGCGCTGTGGGAGCTGGCCGCCGACGGTGTGCTGGTCGAACACGACCTGGCCACGGGCACGGTGCGGCGCAGCGCGCGGGTGCGGCTGCCGGCCGGGACGCGGGTGGCCGTCCTGGCCAGCCGCGACGCGGTCGGGATCGTCGGCCACCGGTTCGACGCGAACGGCTTGGAGGAGCGCTCCAGCGCATTGTGGTACGGACGGGCCGACCTGGCCGCCGTGGCCGCGGCGAACCGGTGGTCCTGGGAGACCGACTGCGGTGCGGGGACGAGCTGCGCCTACCCGTACGACGAAGGACCGCCCTACCTGATCGACAGTGCCACCGGTGCCCCGATCCGGCCCCTGGAGGGCACGATGCACGTCGGCAGCCCGGCCGGAATGCTGCTGTTCGACAACGACGGCGAGCCCGGGAGCAGGATCAGCGCCCGGCTGGAGCCGGCCGGTGGCCGGTTGCGCACGGACGTGGCCGGCTGGCGCGTCCTGTCCACGACGGGACAGGTGGCTCGGGTCCTCGGGCATGACGACGGAGAAACGTTCGCCACCCATCTCGCCGAACTGACCACCGACGGGCTGCGCCTGCTCGGCAGGGAGCCGCACGGGCTGGTGCAGTGCGTGTCCGTGCCGCGGGCGGTGGCCTGCACGACCCAGGCCGGCGAGGTCGTCATCTGGCGTATCGGGGAGGAGCAGCCATGAACATCGCCGTGGGGCGGCCGGACGGCGCGGAAGTGATCGAACTGGGCGGCGGCTGGCGTGACGCGCTGCCCGAGCCCGGTGAGCCGCGCCGCGGCCTGCGCGCCGCCGCGACGGCGCTCGGGGTGGCGCTGCTGCTGTCCTTCGGCGGCGCGGCACCGCTGCCGGTGAACCTGGTCGAGCTCGCCCGGATCCCGGTGGCCGACGCGCGCGCCACCGACCCGGTGTTCGCCCGGGACGTGGTGCTGCTGCGGGGACAGGGCCGGCTCACCGCGTACGAGCTGAGCGACGGCTCGCCGCGCTGGAGCGTGGAGCTGCCCGAGAAACCGCAGCTGAGCAACATCGTGGTCGCGCCGGCGGTGCCGGAGATCGTCGTGGTCGCGCAGGCCGACGGGGACGGCGAACTCAGCGTCGCGCTCGACCTCGTGACCGGTGCCGAACTGTGGCGGACCCGCGAACTGATGGTGCCGGTCGGTGACGTCGTCCACTCGATGGGTTCGGTCTACGTGGCGGACGGGGCGCCCGCCGTCCATTTCGCCGATCTGCGGACCGGGGCGCGGCTGTGGACGATGCCGGACGCGGTGAACGTCGCGTTCGACGACGAGGACGACACGGCCTGGACGGTGAGCCCGACCGGTCTCGTGACGGCATACGACGTGCACGACGGCCGGGTGCTGCGTACCGGCACCGTGTCGGTGCCCGCCACGGTCGACTCGGCGTTCGCCGGGGGCGGAGAGCTCGTCATCGGGTACTCCGCCGCGGCAGGCCCCCGACTGGCCCGGTTCGACGGGACGACGCTGGCGGCGCTGCCGGTCACCGCGCCGGGCGGCTGGGGCGGCGCCGAATGCGGCCCGGTGTTCCGGTGCGCACTTCTGTCCGACCCGGTGGGCGGACTCGAGGTGGTCGACCGAGCGACCGGCGCGGTGGTGCGCCGGCTGCTCAGGGGGCCGTTCCTGGTCCGGGGCTCGCACCTGCTCGTCTTCGACCGGGACGGCGACCGGGACGGCGACCTGGACGGCGGGCTCGGCCCGCGCCCGCATACGGTGATCGACCTCGGCTCCGGGCGGGAGACCGACGTCGCGGGCTGGACGGTGCTGTGGGAGCAGACACCGATCACGGTGCTGGTGCGGCCGGTCGAGGACGGGGCGGTGCTGCAGGTCGCCCGGCTCGGCCCGGACGGTCCGGAGATCCTGGCGCAGCTGCCCGGTCGTGTGCAACGGTGTGCGTTCGAGCAGCGGACCCTGCTCTGCACGCACGACGGGAACCAGGCGACCCTCTGGCGGCTCCTCGACTGAATCCGGTGAAGCGGGAGGCAGGGTGACCGTGCTCATCGACCTCGGCGACCCGCGCGGGGACGCCGAGGAGCCCGGCGACGGGCCGCGGCTGTCCCGGACCGGGCGGCGGTTCGTCGCGCTGCTGAGCGTCGCGCTCACCGGGCTGCTGGCCTGCGCCGGATCGGCCCCCGTCGCCGCCGCGCCGCTGCGCCGGATCACCGAGCTCGCGCCGCCGCTCGCCGCGCCCGTCGTGTTCGCGGGCGGCCTGGTGCTGGCGGTGCACCGCGGCGAGGTCGCACGGCACCTGGTCGCCGTCGGGGACGCCGACGGCGCGGTGCGCTGGCGGGCACCGCTCGACGGCCGGTCCACCGAGGTGCACGAGGCCCGGCAGGTCGACGGGATGCTGCTGGTGACCGTGCTCGACACCGCGTCGGCGGACGAGCCGTGGACCACGTACGCACTGGACGCGGCGACCGGCCGGCGACTGTGGCAGGAGCGCGCCTACCTGGTGGGCGTCGCAGCCCGGACCGCCGTGCTGGCGGGCATGTCCGCCCCGGTCGACTGGTACGGCGGCTGGGACGTGCAGACCGGGCGTCCGCTGTGGCGGCACACTCTCGACAGGTCGTACCGGCTGGCGCCGTACCTGGTGGACGGACTGCTCGCGGGTATGGTGCTGGTCGAGGACGGCGAACGCGACCGGGTGCGGCTGGTGGGCGTCGACGGCACGCTGGGTGCCGTACACGAGCTGCCCGCGCAGACGACCGCCGTGCAGGTGGTCGGCGGCCTGGTGGTGGGGGCCTACGAGCGGGACGGGCGGCGCCGGGTCGCGGCGCTGCGGCTGCCCACGCTGGAGACCGCGTGGGACGTCGCGCCCGCGTTCGACAGCCGACACGTCTACCTGACCGAGTGCGCGCCGCTGGTCTGCGCCAGCGCGGCCGACGAGGTCTGGCTGCTCGACCCCGTCGACGGCACGGTGCGCTGGCAAGGCCGGGTCGGCGGGTTCACGCCACTCGGGCCGGGCCGGGTGCTGACCGGCACCGACGAGCGCCCGCAGGCCGGCGTGCTGCGTGACACCACGACCGGCGACCTGCTGCTGCGGCTGGACGGCTGGACGTCGGCCGGGACCGACGGCCGCAGGCTGGTGCTGACCCGGACGAAGGGGAACCAGACCTGGTTCGGTGTGGTGGACCTGGCCCGCCCGGCCCGGGTCCGGCTGGTCGGCGTCGGCGGGATCACCCTGGACCGCTGCTGGCTGGGCGGCGCGGCACTGGTCTGCCAGTCACTGGTCGGCCTGGACGTCTACCGCCTCGCGGGCTGACCGGCCGGAGGTCCCGCGCCGCCGACGGCAGGCCGGGGTCGCCGCGGCGCGGGCCGACCGGTCGTCACCAGTTGGCCTGGCCCGGCGGCGTCGGCAGCGGCACCGACGCGGGGTGGATCACGTAGACCAGGCCGCGGCTGCTGTTGAGCCAGGCCGACTCCCACTCGGCCCGGCCGACGGGCTTGCGCACCTCCGCGTTGGTGGGCGAGTTCGGGTCGTTGAGCACCGGGTCGCCGGCGGCGGTGAAGCCGACCAGCGCCATCAGGTGGCCGTTGGTGCCGTACGACAGCCCCGGGATCTCGCTCTTCTTGAACGAGGCCGACGCGATCAGCGGGATGCCGGCGGCGATGAACCGTTCGGCCTCGTTGAGCGAGCGCAACCGGGTGACGAAGCCGCGCATCCCGAACCGGCCGGCGTAGGCGGTGTTGAAGGGCCAGTTGCCGCAGCCCGAGAAGTCGTGGTCGAAGGTGTGCCGGGCGGCGAAGTCGACCCAGGGATCGGCGTAGGCGGGATCGACCCAGGCGTAGTCGGCCGGGGTCGGGCCCGTGCCCCAGTAGGCCAGCACCATCGAGGTGGAGGTCGGGCTGCACCAGGCCTGGCCGCCGTTGTCCCACTGCGGGTACTCACCCACGTGGATCTGCTGGGAGTAGGACGGCACGTCGAGCACCACGCCCTGCGCCGCGAGCGGGACGCTCGGGGTGAGCTTGCCGGGCGCGGGCAGCGCCGAGGCGACCGCGCCGAGGGTACGCAGCACCGGCGCGTCCGTGCTGCCCACCGGCCGGGCGAGCGTGGCCCGCAGCCGCCAGGAGGCCAGGGCGCGCCCGTCGGCGGCGGCGTAGGTGTCGGCGTACACGGTGCCGTCCGCGTCGGCCTGGCCGCTTACCGAGGTGCGCCGGAAGGCCGTGTCGTCGGCGGCCCAGTTGCCGAGGTTGAACCACTTCGTCGTGGTGCCCGCCACGGTCGTGCCGCTCAGCTCGATCCGGACGAAGCTGCCGCCGGGGGTGTCGGCGGTCCAGGACGGGATCACCTCGGTGGCGGCGAAGCCGGTGGCCGTCTCCGGGCCGGTCCAGGCGGCGGTCTCGTAGTCGGTGGTCAGCCCGGTGGCGGGGTCGGTGTGGGACAGCGTCCCGGTCGCGGCGGCGAAGGCGAGGCCTCCGGTGCCGGCGAAGACGCCGCTGCCCGTACCCTCGGCCCAGCGTTGCGGGGAGTCCCACCGCCGGAAGGCGATGTCGCGGCCGCCGGACGGCTTCTTCTTGGCATCCGCGGCCGCGGCTGCCTGGGCCGGCACCGCGGCGGCCGCGGTCGCGACGACCGCCCCGGCGGCCGTGCGCAGCACGTTGCGTCGATTCATCGGTGCCTCCCGTGGGTTGCCGAGCCCTGGCGATTCTCTGCGATGAGAGTTCTATAGGCGAAGATTTTTTGCAATGGCCCGGGGGCTCTATCTTCGGGGACGTAATACGGCGGCAGGAGAGGCGGAGACGTGCGGGTGCTGGTGGTGGAGGATGAGCGGCACTTGGCCGATGCGATCGCCCGGGGGCTGCGCCGGCACGGGCTGGCCGTCGACGTGGCCTACGACGGCAGCACCGGCCACGAGATGGCCTTCGTCACCCGGTACGACGTGGTGGTGCTGGACCGGGACCTGCCCGGCATGCACGGCGACCAGCTGTGTGCCGAGCTGGTCGGCTCCGGCGCGCTGACCCGGGTGCTGATGCTGACCGCCAGCGGCAGCGTCGCCGAACGGGTCGAGGGCCTGCGGCTGGGCGCCGACGACTACCTGCCCAAGCCGTTCGCCTTCGACGAGCTGGTGGCGCGGGTGCAGGCGCTGGGCCGGCGGGCCACCCCGGTCACCCCGCCCGTGCTGCGCGCCGGTGACCTCGAACTGGATCCGGCCAAGCGCTCGGTGACCCGGGGCGGCGTGCTGATCGACCTGACCAACAAGGAGTTCGGCGTACTGGAGGAGCTGCTGCGGGCCCGCGGCGGCGTGGTCTCCACCGAGGAGCTGCTGGACCGGGTCTGGGACGCCAACACCGACCCGTTCACGACCATAGTGCGGGTCACCATGCGCACGCTGCGCATGAAGATCGGGCAGCCCACGCTCATCGAGACGCTGGTCGGCGCGGGCTACCGCATCCCGTCCGCGGCCCAGGACGGCGCCGCGTGATCGCCAGGCCGGTGCGCGTGCCGCGCCGCGGGCTGCGGCCTACCCTGCGCCTGCGGCTCACCCTGCTCAACGGGGTGCTGCTGGTCGGCGCGGGAATCCTGCTCATGCTGGTCGCCTGGCTGGTGGTCAACGCGGTGCTGCACCCCGCTGACGAACTGGCCGCGGGCACCATGGTCCGCCTCGCCGACGGCCAGGAGCTGGACGCGCGCCAGTGGCAGGAGTCGGTGCTGTCCGCCGCGCAGACCGAACTGACCGTCAAGGGCCTCGTCGCTGTGCTGGCGATCAGCGTGGTCGGCATCCTCGGGGCGTACGCCGTGGTCGGCCGCGCCCTGCGCCCGCTGCACCACGTCACCGCGACCGCCCGCAAGCTCGGCGGGGAGACGCTGGACCAGCGCATCCGCTACACCGGCGCGGACGACGAGGTGGCCGAGCTGGCCGACACCTTCGACGCGATGCTCGACCGGCTCGGCGCGGCCTTCACCGCGCAGCAGCGTTTCGTCGCCAACGCCTCACACGAGCTGCGTACCCCGCTGGCGGTGATGCGCACCGAGATCGACGTGACGCTGTCCGATCCCGCGGTCGACACCGCCGAGTTGCGGCGTATGGCGACCGTGGTGCGCGACGCGTCGGAGCGGGCCAACGCCCTGGTCGACGCGCTGCTGATGCTGGCCCGCAGCGAGGGCCGCACGGGGCTGCGCAACGAGCCGGTAGACCTCGGCGCGGGCGTGCTGGGCGCGCTGTCCGCGATGGAGCACGAGGTGCGCCGCACCAAACTCGCGGTGGACACCCAGCTGCACCCGGCCCCGGTCATCGGCGACCCGAGCCTGCTGGACCGGCTGGCGGGCAACCTCATCGAGAACGCGGTCCGCTACAACCACCTGGGCGGGCAGATCTGGGTGGAGAGCCGCCACGACGGCGAGTACGCCCGACTGATGGTCGGCAACACCGGGTTCCGGGTGGAGCAGGCCGACGTGCCAGGGCTGTTCGAACCGTTCCGCCGTGGCGGCCGCGAGCGCACCGGCGCGCGGGGCTCCGGCCTGGGCCTGTCCATCGTGCGCGCGGTCTGCGTGGCCCACGGCGGTACGGTCGGCGCGGTGGCGCTGCCCGGTGGAGGTATGGAGGTCACCATCGCCCTGCCTTTAGCATCGGAGAAATGACCTCTCTGATCCGGCACCTCACCGTGGACTGCACCGATCCCTACGCGCTGGCGGGCTTCTGGAGCGAGGTCACCGGCTACCCCCGCGACCCCGACGACAAGCCCGAGGACCCGGCCGCACTGCTGATGTCGCCCGACGACGGGCCCGGGCTGCTGTTCATCGCCGTGCCGGAGGGCAAGGCCGTCAAGAACCGGGTGCACTTCGATCTCCAACCGACAGACCGCAGCCGCGACGAGGAGATCGAGCGGCTGCTCGCCGTCGGCGCGACGCTGGTCAACGACCTGCGCAACCCGGACGGCACCGGCTGGGCGGTCATGGCCGATCCGGAGGGCAACGAGTTCTGCGTCGAACGCTCCGCCGCCGAACGGGCCACCGCCGCCGTATGAGCAGAACCTCGTGGGTGTCGATGCGACCCTGTGCGGTGATACCATCTGAGGTGAGTCTTGATATCAAGATCAAGATGTAAGGGGGCTCCCGTGCGGACAGTGATCAACTTGGACGACGAGGCCTGCGCCGAGGTGATGGAGCTGCTCGGGGTGCGCACCAAGACCGATGCGGTCAACGTCGCGCTCCGTGACGTGCTGCGCCGGTGGCGGTTGCAGACCCTGCTCAAGGAGACGGCTGACATCCCGGTTATCGCGGATCCAGAGGAGCACTACCGAGCTGCGGGCCGGTAGCGATGGCGGCGGCAGTCCGGTACCCCTTCACGATCTACCTCGTGGACACCTCGGTATGGGCACGGCGGACCACTCCGTCGGTCGCCGACGCGCTGTCGGAGCTGAGCCGCTTCGGTGAGCTGGGCACCTGCGCCCTACTCACTGCCGAGGTCTGCTACAGCGCTCGCAACGTGGACGAGTTCCGGCGGCTGCGTGAGCTGCTCGACGCGACCATCATGCTGGGCGGCGACGACCTCGTCGAAGAGAAGGCGTTGGCGGCGCAGGCGAAACTGGCCGCCTCGGGACAGCACCGTACATCCGTGGTCGACCTGTTCGTCGCAGCCGTCGCGGCCGCACATGATGCGGTGGTGCTGCATTACGACAGCGACTATGAGCGCATCTGCACCGCAGTGGGTGCCCGCGCTCAGTGGGTGGTGCCGAGGGGGACAGTCGCCTGACCCGGCCTGGTTTGCGGTGTCGCTCCCCGAAACGGCGATGGATCGCTGTTTCGGGTCAGGAAGTGGGGTAGAACCCCGGCTCTGACCCGAAACAGCGATCATCAAACAGCCGCGTCGCGGCCGCGGCCGCTCAGCCGAAGGTGCGGCCGGTTACGGACTGGGAGACGCCGGCGCGGTCCAGGTACGGCGTGATGCCGCCCAGGTGGAACGGCCAGCCGGCGCCCAGGATCATGCACAGGTCGATGTCGGCGGCCTCGGCCACCACACCCTCGTCCAGCATGAGCCGGATCTCCTGCGCCAGCGCGGCCAGCGCCTTCTCACGGACCTGCTCACCCGTGAGCGGGGCGTCGCCCTGCACGAGCAGGGCCTCCACCTCCGGGTTGAGCCGCTCGTCGACCAGCAGCGGCAGGCCCGACTTCGCGATCGCGGCCAGGTTGGGGCTGGCCGAGAAGCGGTCTGGGAACGCCCCGTGCAGCGTGCCGCCCACGTGCGCGGCCACGGCCGGTCCGACGAGCGCCAGCAGCGCCATCGGGCGCATCGGCAGGCCCAGCGGGTCCAGCGCGCGGTCGGCGGTCTTGAGCGGGGTGCCCGCGTCGACCGCGTTCCAGATCTCACCCAGGAAGCGGGTCAGGATCCGGTTCACCACGAACGCCGGCGCGTCCTTGACCAGTACGCAGCTCTTCTTCAGCTGCCTGCCCACGGCGAACGCGGTGGCCAGCGTGGCGTCGTCGGTGGCCTCGCCACGGACGATCTCCAGCAGCGGCATCATCGCGACCGGGTTGAAGAAGTGGAAGCCCACCACCCGCTCCGGGTGCGCCAGGTCGGCGGCCATCGCGGTGACCGACAGCGACGAGGTGTTGGTGGCCAGCACCGTCTCCGGCTTGACGATCTGCTCCAGCTCGGCCCAGACCGCCTTCTTGACCGACAGCTCCTCGAACACGGCCTCGATGACCAGGTCGGCGTCGGCGAAGGCGGCCTTGTCGACCGAGCCGCTGACCAGACCGCGCAGCTTCGCCGCGGTGCCCACCGACATGCGGCCCTTCGACACGGCCTTGTCGATCTCGGCGTGCACGTAGCCCACGCCCTTGTCGACCCGGGCCTGGTCGAGATCGGTCAGCACGACCGGCACCTCGAGCCGCTTGGCGAACAGCAGCGCCAGCTGCGAGGCCATCAGGCCCGCGCCGACGACGCCGACCTTCGTGATCTTGCGAGCGAGGGACTTGTCCGGCGCGCCCGCGGGGCGCTTGGCCCGGCGCTGCACCAGATCGAAGGCGTACAGGCCGCTGCGCAGCTCGGGCGTGACGGCGAGGTCGGCCAGGGCCTGGATCTCGGTCTCGATGCCCTCGGCGGTGACGCCGTTCTTGGCCAGCGCCAGCAGGTCCAGCGCCTTCGAGGCGGCCGGGACGGCACCGTGCAGGCGCTTGTCCAGCTCGCCGCGGGCGAAGCCGACGACGGCGTCCCACATCTCCGAGCGGTCCACCTCGGCCCGGTTGACCGTGACGGTGCCGTTGACGACACCCGCGGCCCACTCCAGCGAGCGCTCCAGGAAGTCGGCCGGCTCCAGCAGGGCGTCGGCGATCCCCATCTCGAAGGCCTGCTTCGGCTTGAGCATCTTGTTCATCATCAGCGGGTTCTGCACGACGACCTGCGCCGCCGGCACGATCCCGATCAGGTTCGGCAGCACCTGCGAGCCGCCCCAGCCCGGGATGAGGCCCAGCGAGACCTCGGGCAGGGCGAGGGCGGCCGCACCCGAGGAAAGCGTCCGGTAGTGGCAGTGCAGCGCCACTTCCAGGCCGCCGCCCATCGCCGCGCCGTTGACGAACGCGAACGTCGGCACGGTGCTCTCGCGCAGCTTCGCGAAGGTGGCGTGGCCCAGCCGGCCGATCTCGACGACCTGCTCGCGCGAGGTCATCGCGGAGAATCCGGTGAGGTCCGCGCCGACGCAGAAGATGTACGGCTTGCCGGTCACCGCGATGAACGACGGGTTCGCGGCGTGCGCCTCGTCGATCGCCTGCGACAGCGAGGTCAGGCCGCCGGGGCCGAACGTGTTCGGCTTGGTGTGGTCCAGCCCGTTGTCCAGGGTGATCAGCGCGGCGGGCCGGCCGAGCCCGGGTACGGCGATCAGCCGCAGTTTCGCGTGAGTGACGATCTCGCTCACTTGTCCCCCTCGAAGTTCGGGTTCTCCCAGATCACAGTGCCGCCCATGCCGATGCCGATGCACATGGCGGTCAGGCCGTAGCGCACCTCGGGGTGCTCGGCGAACTGGCGTGCCAGCTGCGTCATCAGCCGTACGCCGGAGGAGGCCAGCGGGTGGCCCACGGCGATCGCGCCGCCCCACGGGTTGACCCGCGGGTCGTCGTCGGCGATGCCGAAGTGGTCGAGGAACGCCAGCACCTGCACCGCGAACGCCTCGTTCAGCTCGAACAGGCCGATGTCGTCGATGGTCAGCCCGCCCAGGCGCAGCGCCCGCTCGGTCGACGGGATGGGGCCGACGCCCATCACCTCGGGCTCGACGCCCACGAAGCCGTAGGAGACCAGCCGCATCGCGATGGGCAGGCCCAGCTCGCGCGCGGTGTCCTCGGCGGCCAGCAGGCAGCTCGTCGCGCCGTCGTTGAGGCCGGCCGCGTTGCCCGCGGTGACCTTGCCGTGCGGGCGGAACGGGGTCTTCAGCCCGGCCAGCTTCTCCAGCGTGGTCTCACGCGGCGCCTCGTCGGCGGTGGCCAGGCCCCAGCCGGTCTCCGGGTCACGGGTGGCCACGGTGACCAGGTCGCCCTGCAGCTTTCCGGCGGCGTACGCCGCGGCGGTCTTCTGCTGGCTGGCCAGGCCGAACGCGTCGGCCCGCTGCTTGGTCAGGTGGGGGAGCCGGTCGTGCAGGTTCTCCGCGGTCGCGCCCATGACCAGCGCGGACGGGTCCACGATCTTCTCGGCGAGGAAGCGGGGGTTCGGGTCGACGCCCTCGCCCATCGGGTGGCGGCCCATGTGCTCGACCCCGCCCGCGATCGCGACGTCGTACGCGCCGACCGCGATGCCGGAGGCGACGGTCGTGACGGCCGTCATCGCGCCCGCGCACATGCGGTCGATCGCGTACCCGGGGACCGTCTTGGGCAGGCCGGCCAGCAGGGCGGCGGTGCGGCCGATGGTCAGGCCCTGGTCGCCGATCTGGGTGGTGGCGGCGATGGCCACCTCGTCGACGCGCTCCGGCGGCAGCTGGGGGTTGCGGCGCAGCAGCTCGCGGATGCAGCGCACGACGAGGTCGTCGGCGCGGGTGTTCGCGTAGATGCCTCCGTTCGCCTTGCCGAACGGGGTGCGCACGCCGTCGACGAAGACGACGTCGCGGACTTCACGGGGCACGGTCTGCCTCCTTGCAGATAGGGAGCTGCCCCGGATGCTACTCGTGAGTAACTAGTCCGGTGAAGGGAACCGCTGTGGCTTGACTCACAACCTGGCACGATCGGCGCGCACAGGCACCCACCGCCTCGATCGGCCGCCCCGTGGACGGCGCACCGGCGCCCTCGCGCCGGTGGCCGTCGGACGGACCGCCCGGCTCAGGCGGCCGCGCCGTCCGGCTCCGCGTCCGGCCCGGACGGTTCCGTGGCCGAACCGTCCGGCTCGGCCTCCGCGGGGACGGGGATCAGCGCCTGTGCCAGCTCCTCGGCCAGCAGCCCGCACTGCCATGCGCGGGCCCCGAGGTCGCCGAGCACTTTGGTGACCGCGGCCGCGTCGGGTTCGGCGGGCGGCTCCCAGGCCAGCCGGCGGATGAACTCCGGGGTGATCAGGTTCTCCGGCGGCAGATGGTGCTGCTCGGCCGTCTTGGTGACCACCTCGCGGCAGCGGGCCAGCCGCGCGGCGGCCTCCGGATCCTTGTCGGCCCACCGGTGCGGCGGGGGCGGCCCCTCGAACACCGGCGTCTTGGGCAGGGCGTCGTCGGGCAGCGCGCGGGCTTTGTCGAGCGCCTCCAGCCAGGTCGTCGCCAGCCGGCGCACCGACCGGCCACCGAAGCCCGGCAGCAGCAGCAGTTCGCGCTCGGTCTTGGGGTTCATCTCCGCCGCCGCGACGATCGCGGCGTCGGGCAGCACCCGGCCGGGCGCCGTGTCGCGGCGCACCGCGATGGTGTCCCGGGCGTACCACAGCGCGCGCACCCGCGACTGGGCACGCGCCCCGCGCACCCGGTGCATGCCGGACGTGCGCCGCCACGGGTCGGTCCGCTGCTTGGGCGGGCGCGCGCCGCCGGCGACCAGTGCGGCGAACTCCTGCGCGGCCCAGGCGGTCTTGTCCTGGCGGTCGAGCTCGTCCGCGAGCGCGTCGCGCAGCTCCACGAGCAGCTCCACGTCCAGTGCCGCGTAGGTCAGCCAGTCACGGGGAAGTGGACGGGTGGACCAGTCCGCCGCGGAGTGATGCTTCTCCAGGGTGCGTCCCAGTAGCTGTTCGGTCAGCGCGGCCAGACCGACCCGCTCGAAGTCGGCCAGGCGGGCGGCCAATTCCGTGTCGAACAACCGCCGCGGCCGCAGGCCCACTTCGGCCAGACACGGCAGATCCTGACTGGCCGCGTGGAGCACCCATTCGGTATCGGCCAATGCGTCGTCCAAGGCGGACAGATCGCCCAGCGGCACCGGATCGATGAGCGCGGTGCCGGCGCCTCGGCGCCGCAGCTGGACCAGGTATGCCCGCTGGCTGTATCGGAAGCCGGAGGCCCGTTCGGCGTCCACGGCGACCGGGCCGGTGCCCGCGGCGAACCTGGCCACGACCTCCGCGAACTCCGCTGGGGTGACCACCGGCTCGGGGGTGCCTTCAGCCGGTTCGGTCAGCAGTGTCGGCCCACCGCCGTTCGGTGTCACGTCCGGCGCGCCGTCGCCTGTCGGCGTGCGATGGCGGGTCCGACGGCGCAGTGGTGCGTCCTCGTCGGTCATGGTCACACCGTACGGCCAGCCGGTCGGCGATGACGGCAGCACCCCGGGTATGGCGCGTCGGTGACGGGTGGGACAGGTGTGACAGAGCTGTGAACGTCGTGCGAAGAGGCCCGCGAACGGGGCGCTGGGAGTCGACAGCACCCAGTATGGTGTGCCAGCCGATCAGCGCATGATCGGCCGCACGGGGAGGAACACATGAGCACGGGCCATCAGCCCGACACGTCGCAGGGCGCTGTCCCCCAGGGCGTGCCCGCACCGCACGCCGGTGCCCCGATCCCGGCCCAGCCGGCTCCAGGCCAGCCGATTCCGGCCCAACCGGTTCCGGCCCACGTGGCCGGACCGTACCCGCCGCCCCCGGCAGGACCCGTGCCCGCGACGCCGGTGCCGTACCCGCCCGCGCCGCCGGGATACGGCGGCGCGCCGGCCGGACCCGTGCCCAGCCAGCCGGCGGGTCCCTATCCGCCGGTTCCGGCCGGTCACCTACCGGGTCCGTTCCCGCCCGCCCCGCCGGGCCACCCGCAGCAGCCGTGGCCGCCGCAGCAGCCCGTCCCGGTGGCGTACGCGCTGCCCGGGCACCCTGCTTCCGCCATGCCGGTCCCGCCCGCGACGCCTGCGTCCGGCGGCCGGCTGCGCCGGATGCTGCGCTTCAACACGGTCCTGGCGGTGCTGCTGGCCGTGCTGATCGGCCTGGTGGCCTGGCAGAACGTACGGATCGGGGAGCTGAGCACGGCGCTGGAGGGTGCCGACCAGCGCCTCACCGAGCTGCAGCAGAAGGACGGCGGCCGCTTGGACGACGCCGAGTCCCGGCTCGGCGCGCTGGAGAAGGAGGTCGGCGGGGCCTTCAACGTGGAGAAGCTCGCCGCGGCCGTGCTGCCCAGCGTCTTCCGCGTGGAGGCCGGTCGCGCCACCGGCACCGCGTTCGCGGTCGGGCCGAAGGCCTCTGACGGCGGCACCAACCTGTTCACGAACTACCACGTGGTCGAGGAGCTGTACAAGGACGGCGGCCGCACCGTGAAAATCACGCGTGACGGACAGCGGTTCGATGCGAAGATCGTCGGCGTCAACAAGCTCCGTGATGTGGCCCATCTGCACACCACGGCGAAGTTCACCGGTCTCACGGTCGCCAAGACGCCCGCGAAGCCCGGTCAGCAGATCATCGCGGTGGGCGCCCCGCTGGGCCTCACCGACACCGTCACCAGCGGGGTCATCAGCGCGATCCGGGAATCCGGATACGAAGAGGGCCCGATGGTCCAGTTCGACGCAGCCATCAACCCCGGCAACTCCGGCGGCCCGGTGATCAACGGCCAGCAGCAGGTCGTCGGCATCACCGTCGCGGGATACCTCAACGCCGAAGGCCTCGGCCTGGCGATCCCGATCGCCGACGCCTGCAAGCTCTTCGCCATCTGCTGACCGGAACCCCTTCGGCTCAGTGCGCACCACCATCACGGAGGAAACAGTCATGACCCATCCCGCGTCCCCGGCCGACGAGGCTCCCGCGACGGCAGTGCCCGCGCAGGCGCCCGCTCTTCCGGAGACCGCTCCCGCCACGGAGCCCGTGGCGGTCGCACCTGCCCCGGCCTACCCCGCCGCCCCGCCGGCCGCCGCCCCCGCCGCGCAGCCGGTCGCCCCGCAGCCCGCGGACGCCTACGCCGCCGCGGCGCAGCCGGTCGCCGGGTACCCGGCCACCGCGCCGCAGCCTGTGGCCGCCTACCCGGCCACCGCGCCGCAGCCTGTGGCCGCCTACCCGGCCACCGCGCCGCAGCCCGTGGCCGCCTACCCGGCCACCGCTGCCCAGCCGGCCGGATACCCGGTTCCGGCGCAGCCGGTCCCCGCGCAGGCCGGTTACCCGGCGGGCTACGCCGCGATTCCGGCGCAGCCGGAGGGCTACCCGGTGTCGGCCGTGCCGGTGTCGGCGTACCCGACCTCGGGTTACGGCTACCCGGCCGCCGCCCCGGCGCCGGTCAAGAAGTCCAAGGCCACGCTGCTGCTGGCGATCGCCACGGGTGTGCTCGTGCTGGCCACCGGTGTGATGACGACGCTGTTCGTGCTCAAGTCGGGCGAGCTGGCCGACACCAAGACGACGCTGACGCAGCAGGTCACCGAGCGCGACAAGACCATCAAGTCCAAGGACGGCGAGATCACCTCGGGCAAGTCGCAGCTGGAGACCACCAAGGACGAGCTGGATAAGTCCAAGCAGGACCTCGAGGGCGTGCAGAACGAGAACAAGGCGATGGTGGCCTGCCTCGACAAGCTCGACGCGTTCTTCAGCGCGCCGTCCGAGGTCCGGGCGAACGCCATGGACAAGGCCTGCAAGGCCTATTTCTGACGCTGCGCAGCGGGGCCGAACGGTCCGGGCGCGATGCGTGACCGCGTGAACCGCTGAGAAGGGCGGCCGGAACTCCGGCCGCCCTTCGTCATGCCGGGTTCAGCGCTGTTCGACGCGGCGCAGCGGCAGCGCGGACACGCCGACCGGCGGCAGGCCCGCGGTCGAGGCGAGCAGCGCGCACCAGGCGGCGACGTGGCCGTCCAGGTTCAGGTCCAGCGGCGTCCAGGAAGCGCGCAGCTCCAGGTCGGTGGTGGGCGGCCCGTCGGCGGCCAGCGCACCGAAGCGGCTGGAGATGGTCTGCGTCACCGTGCCGCCGATCGCGCCGTATCCGGAGGTGTGCGCGTCGAGCGCGTCCACCAGCCAGCTCCAGCCCACCTGGGGCAGCAGCGGATCGGTGGCGAGCTCCGGCTCCAGTTCCGCGGTGACGTACGTGACGAGCCGGGTGTCGCCCTCCCACGCCTCGTGGCCCGCCGGGTCGTGCAGCAGGATGAGCCGCCCGGTGGTGACCTCCTCGCCGCGGCGCAGCACGGTCGCGCCGAGGGCGAAGGCATACGGGGCGAGCCGGCTCGGGGCCGGCACCTCTTCCAGCGCTATCTCGCTCCGGGGGTGGGCGGCACGCAGCGCGGTGACGGCGCGCGTGAACGTCTCGGGGAGTGCCGTCGTGAGCGCCATAGCCGTACCCTAGGGCGCTTCGGGACCGTTGTCGTGGTTCGGCGCGCCGATACGGCTCACATCAACGCCACCCGTTCGGAGATCGTTATCTGACCGGTGGCACGATGGCCGTGATGAGCAGCGCAGAGCAGACCAGTCCCGCGGACCGCCCGACGGCGGGTTCCGCTTTCGTCCGCGCGTGTCGGGGCGAGCCCGTCACGCATACCCCCGTGTGGTTCATGCGGCAGGCGGGGCGCTCCCTGCCGGAGTACCGCGAGCTGCGGGCCGGGGTGCGCATGCTGGAGTCGTGCCGGCGGCCCGACCTGGTCACCGAGATAACCCTGCAGCCGGTACGCCGTCACGGCGTGGACGCGGCCATCCTGTTCAGCGACATCATGGTGCCGCTCGACGCGGCCGGGGTCGACCTGGACATCGTGGCCGGCACCGGGCCGGTCGTCGCCGAGCCGGTGCGTACGCTCGCGGACCTGGACCGGGTGCGCCCGCTGGACCCGGCCGCGGTGTCCTACGTGGACCAGGCCGTGCGGTTGCTGACCGCGGAGCTGGGCGCGACGCCGCTGATCGGCTTCGCGGGCGCGCCCTTCACGCTCGCCAGCTACCTGGTCGAGGGCGGCCCGTCGCGCAACCACACCCAGACCAAGGCCCTGATGTACGGCGACCCGCAGCTCTGGCACGCGCTGCTGGACCGGTTGGCCGACATCACGCTGACCTTCCTCCAGGTGCAGATCGCCGCGGGCGTCAGCGCGGTGCAGCTGTTCGACTCCTGGGTCGGCGCGCTGTCCGAAGCGGACTACCGCGAGTACGTGCAACCACACTCGCGCAAGGTGCTGGAGGGCCTGGCCGACGCCGGGCTGCCGCGCATCCACTTCGGTGTCGGCACCGGGCTGCTGCTGCCGGCCATGGCCCAGGCGGGCGCGGACGTGGTCGGCGTCGACTGGCGCACGCCGCTGGACCAGGCGGCCAAGCAGGTGCCGGGGCATCCGGTGCAGGGCAACCTCGACCCGGCGGTGCTGTTCGCGCCGTGGGAGGTCGTCGAGCGAGAGGTGCGCCGGGTGCTCGCCGAGGGCCGCACCGCCCCCGGGCACGTGTTCAACCTCGGGCACGGGGTGCTGCCGGAGACCGACCCCACCGTGCTCACCCGCGTCGTAGAGCTGGTGCACACACTCAGCGCCCGATGAGCGAGCGGCGCGAGGAGCGGGTATGACCAGCCATACCGTCGTCGTCGGGGGCGGCATCGCCGGGCTGGCCGCCGCGTTGCGGCTGTCCGGCGCGGGCGGCCGGGTGACCCTGGTGGAGCAGTCCGCCCGGCTGGGCGGGCGGATCAGCACCCGGTCCGACGGCGTCGACACCGGCGCGGAGCAGTTCCTGATGCGCGACCCGGCCGGCGGCCCGAGCGGCGCGAAACGACTGGTCGACGAGCTCGGGCTGGGGGACCGGCTGGTCCACCCGGCGATCGCCGGGGCCGGGCTGTGGCTCGGCGGGCAGCTCCGGCCCCTGCCCGCCGGCACCGTGATGGGCGTGCCCGGCCCGCAGGCGGTGCTCGACGGCATCGCGACGCTGGACGACCAGGACGTGGATCGCGGCGTCCCGGTGCTGCCCGCGGGCGAGGACCGGTCCGTGGGCGCGCTGGTCCGCGAGCGGCTCGGCGGCGAGGTGGTCACCCACCTGGTCGACCCGCTGCTCGGCGGCGTGTATGCGGGCAGCGCCGACGGCCTGTCGCTGGCCGCCACGGTGCCCGCGCTGCACCGGCTGCTCGGCACCGAGCACACGTTGCGCGGCGCGGTGGCGCTGACCGCGGCCGCGAGCCGGGCCCACCAGCCGGGCAGCCCCGTCTTCGGCACCCTGCGCGGCGGCCTGGGCACGCTGATCGACGCAGCCGCCGCGGAGCTGGCCCGCCGGGATGTGCGCGTGCTGACCGGCGTGCCGGTGCGGCGGCTGGAGCGCCAGGGCGCGGGCTGGGCGCTGTCGGTGGGCGCGGCTGCGCCCGACGCCCCCGAGAGTGTGCGCGCGTCGCGTATCGAGTGCGACGCCGTGGTGCTGGCCTGCCCTGCGCGCCCGGCGTCGCGGCTGCTGCACGACGTGTCGCCGGATGCGGCGGCCCTGGTCGGCACGCTCGACTACGCCAGCGTCGCGCTGGTGACGCTGGAGTTCGCGGGTGTCGAGCTGCCCACGCTGACCGGCTTCCTGGTCCCGGCGGACCAGGGGCTGACCATCAAGGCGGCCACCTTCTTCAGCACCAAATGGGCTCACCATGCCCGCGCCGACGGCCGCGTGCTGCTGCGTGCCAGCGTCGGCCGGTACGGCGAGCAGGCGGTGCTCCAGCGCCCCGACGCGGAGCTGGTGCGCACGGTGCACGCCGATCTGAGCACGGTGCTCGGCAGGGCCCTGCCCGTGCCCGTCGCGGCGGAGGTGACCCGCTGGGGCGGCGGCCTGCCGCAGTACGCCCCCGGTCACGTGGACCGGGTCGACCAGGCCCGCACGCTGCTGGCCGACCTGCCGGTGGCCCTGGCGGGGGCGGCCTTCGACGGGGTCGGCATCCCCGCCTGTGTCACCTCCGCGGAGCAGGCCGCCGACCGCATTCTGAAAGGATGACCGACATGACCGAACAGACCAACGCGGCCCGGCTGCGGGAGCTCAACGACACCATCCGCTACACGATGTGGTCGGTGTTCCGGGTCAAGGGCCCGCTGCCCTCGATCCGGTCCGAGGTGTCGGGTGAGGTCGAGTCGCTGTTCCAGCAGCTCGCCGAGAAGGACGTCACGGTGCGCGGCGTCTACGACGTGGCGGGCCTGCGGGCCGACGCGGACGTGATGATCTGGTGGCACTCGGGCTCCGCCGATGCGCTGCAGGATGCGTACGGGCTGTTCCGCCGGACCGCGCTGGGCAAGTGCCTGACGCCGGTGTGGTCGCAGGCGGCGCTGCACCGCCCGGCCGAGTTCAACAAGAGCCACATCCCGGCGTTCCTGGCCGGTGAGGAGGCCCGCCGGTACGTCTGCGTCTACCCGTTCGTGCGCTCCTACGAGTGGTACCTGCTGCCCGACGAGGAGCGCCGGGAGATGCTGGCCGAGCACGGCAAGATGGCGCGCGGCTACCCGGACGTGCGGGCCAACACGGTCGCCTCGTTCGCGCTGGGCGACTACGAGTGGATGCTGGCGTTCGAGGCCGACGAACTGCACCGGATCGTGGACCTGATGCGCGACCTGCGCGCTTCGTCCGCCCGCCGGCATGTGCGCGAGGAGGTTCCGTTCTACACGGGCCGCCGCCGCTCGGTGGAGGACCTCGTCGCCGCCCTGCCGTAGGGGGAGCGCTCCCGGCGCTCGGCGGGTCGTTACGTCCCGCCAACAGGGCCGAAGAGAAGTTCTGCAAACTGTAGGGCAACCCATGCAACTGATTTGCACGATCGTGCCCTACACTTGCGTACCATGACGCGCAGACTCGCCGAAGTGGCGAAGTACGTGGGAGTGAGCACGGCGACCGTGAGCAGGGTGCTCAACGGTCGCCCCGGCATCTCCGAGGCCACCCGAACGGCCGTGCTCACCGCGCTGGACGTGCTCGGCTACGAGCGGCCCACCAAGTTGCGCGGCGAACGGGCCCGGCTGGTCGGGCTGGTGCTGCCCGAGTTGCAGAACCCGATCTTCCCGGCGTTCGCCGAGGTCGTGGCCGGCGCGCTGGCCAAGCGCGGGTTCACCCCCGTGCTGTGCACCCGCACCGCCGACGGCGTGGCCGAGTCCGACTACGTGGACATGCTGCTGGAGCAGCAGGTGTCCGGCGTCATCTTCGCGGGCGGCAACTACGCCCAGGCCGACGCCGACCACGAGCACTACCGGCGGCTGCTGGACCGCGGGCTGCCTGCGATCCTGGTCAACGCCGGCATCGACGACCTGGGCTTCCCCCGGGTGTCCGCGGACGACGCGGTCGCCACCGAGCAGGCGTACAACCACCTCGTGTCGCTGGGCCACGAGCGCATCGGCCTCATCCTGGGCCCGCCCGACCACATGCCGTCCTCCCGCAAGCGCCAGGCCTTCCCCGGTGCCGACGACATGGTCGAGCGCACCATCTTCTCCATGGAGGGCGGCCACGCCGCCGCGGCGCGGCTGATCTCGCGCGGTGTCACCGGCCTGATCTGCGCCTCCGACGTGCTGGCGCTGGGCGCGGTGCGCGGCGCCCGCCGCCTCGGCCTGACCGTGCCCGGCGACGTGTCGCTGGTCGGCTACGACGACTCGGCCGTGATGACCTGCACCGACCCGCCCCTGACCACGGTGCGCCAGCCGATCGAGGCGATGGGCCAGGCTGCGGTCGCGCTGCTGGTCAGTGAGATCGCGGGCAACGTGGTTCCCGCCGACGAGCTGCTGTTCGAGACCGAGCTGGTGGTGCGCGGCTCGACCGCCGCCGTCCCCGCGCACGCCCGCCTCGTCCCCGCCCAGGCCCGCGCCACCGACTGACCGCTTTCACCTCCCCACGGCTCCGTCCACCCGTGCAAACGGTGTGCACGGAGCCGTTCGCTTTCCCGCCGCGCCCAGCAGCGCCGCCGATTCCGACCGCCCTCCCCGCCGCGCCTCCCCGCCGCCCTTCCGGCCCGCCCTCCTGCCGCAACTCTCAAAGAGTGGCGCCATTCGGGGCGTCCGGAAGCCGCGACTCTTTAAGAGTTGCGGCAGGGGCCGGGGCGGGTGGGCGCCGCGTGTGGCGGTTGGCGCGGGGCGTTGAAACGTTGCGTAAACGTGACCGCGGTCGGCTGCCGTCGATGCTTCGCCGTCGCCGGGCGCTCCCACTGCGGTGCAGGTCGTCAGCGGATGGGCGTGCTTTGCCGGGTTTGCAGACTTGAGCTGCACGTTTATGACACAGCACCGGTCATCGCGTACGCCGCACCGCAAAGACATGACCGCGTGCAAACCAGATTGCGAAACGGCATCGACACATGCCATGTGAACCAGACCACAGGCAGTCCTTCCAGCACATACGCTCGCTCGTGCGCGACAAGGTTCGGTCAAAAAATTGCGTAACTATCTCGACACCTTGCGGAAATGAGTCGCCATCGCTACAGTGACTTCACCTAAGCCTGACCTTGGAAAATGCGAGGCAGGTCACACGGAAGTCAGCGCAACAACAAGAGGCCGCCGCGGCGATCCGTCCTCGCGGCTCCGTAGATCTCAAGAACTGTTTCCCGAAGGGATGGACAGATGTCCGTACCGCACTTCCGGAAGGTCGCGGCGATCGCGCTCGCGACCGGCCTGGGACTGGGCCTCGCGGCCTGCTCCACCAAGAGCGACGATGGCGCGGATGCTGCCGGCAAGACCATCATCACGGTCGACTGCCAGCCGGTCGGTGCGCAGAAGAACCTGCTGCAGGCGTGGAACGACGACGTCAAGGCGTTCGAGGCGGCCAACCCCGACATCAAGATCAAGAGCGTTTCGGTCGGCACCCAGTGCGCGAACCCGCCGGACTTCACCGCCCGCCTGCAGGGCGGCTCGATGACCGACGTGTTCTACGGCTACATGACCGACGTGCAGCAGGTCATCGACTCCGGCCAGGCGATGGACATCTCCGCCTTCGCCAACAAGGACAACATCCCGACCTGGGACGATGTGCTCGGCGACGCGAAGAACACGTTCACCAAGGACGGCAAGGTCTGGGGCATCCCGACCAAGAACTACTCGATGGGCCTGGTCTACAACAAGACCCTGTTCAGCAAGGCCGGTCTCGACCCGAAGAGCCCGCCGAAGACCTGGGCCGAGGTTCGCGAGGCCGCCAAGAAGATCTCGGCGCTCGGTGACGGCATCGCCGGCTTCGGCGAGTACAGCTCGGGCAACACCGGCGGCTGGCACTTCACCGCCGAGCTGTACGCCCAGGGCGGCGCGCTGGTCACGGCCGACAACAAGAAGGCCGACTTCAACAACGACATGGGCAAGAAGGTTCTGCAGAACCTCAAGGACATGCGGTACGGCGACAACAGCATGGGCGCCCGCCAGCTGCTCGGCTGGGGCGATCTGCTGACCATCGCGGGTGCCGGCAAGGTCGGCATGTTCATCGGCGCGCCCGACGCGACCACCGCGATCGTCACCCAGTTCCAGGGCAAGTACGAGGACTGGGCGATGGGCGCCATGCCCGGCCAGGACGGCGCCGCCAAGGGCACCCTCGGCGGCGGTGAGGGCTACTTCTTCAAGAAGGGCCTGACCGACGACCAGGTCAAGGCCGGTCTGAAGTGGCTCGCCTTCGAGAAGCTCACCCCGGGCAAGGGCCAGTTCGACTACGCCCGGGCCAAGACTCTGGGCGAGCAGGTCGGCCTGCCGCAGCCGCAGCTGTTCACCCCGGGCAGCGCGTCGCAGAAGTCGGAGTTCGACCTGCGCAAGGCGAACGGCAACATCGCGCCGGACGACTTCGCCGCCTTCGAGAACAACCCCGTCACGATCAAGTTCGAGCCGCCGAACGCGCAGGGCATCTACGCGATCCTCGACGGTGCGATGTCGGCGATCCTGACCAACCCGAACGCGAACGTCGACGCGGAGCTCAAGAAGGCCGAGGAGAAGGTCAACCAGCTCCTCACCCAGGCCGCCAAGTGACGTAGGGGCGCCGGTGGCCAGTCCTCGGAGGTCCGCCGTCCAGGCGGGCCACGGGACGAGCCACTGGCGAAGGGGAGCCGGGCACCACGCCGGCTCCCCGTCCTCACGCGGACCTGACCCCGCACCTTCCCTCAGGAGTGATGACATGGCGATCGCCACCGTTCCTGGCGCCGGCATCGACGTCGGCAGCCAAGCGCCAGCACCCGTCGATCCGCGGCGCGCGCGGCGCAACCGCCGGCTCAAGGACAACCTGACCGGCTACGCGTTCCTGATCGGCGCGGTCATCTGCTTCGCGTTCTTCTCGTGGTACCCGATGATCCGCGGCGTGGTCATGAGCTTCCAGCGCACCCGCGCGGGCGAGACCACCTGGGTGGGCTGGGACAACTACGACCGGATCGTCAACGACCCGAGCTTCTGGACGGCCTGGCAGAACACCCTGTACTTCACGGTGCTCGCGCTGATCCTCGGCTACGCGGTCCCCTTCTTCCTGGCGGTGCTGCTCAACGAGTTCCGGCACGCCAAGGGTTACCTGCGCATCCTGGTCTACCTGCCGGTGATGCTGCCCCCGGCCTCCGCACTGTTCCTGTTCAAGTACCTCGCCTACGACCCCAGCGACGCCGGCCTGTTCAACTCGATCCTCAAGGGGCTCGGGCTGCCGACCTCGCAGTGGATGCAGTCGACGGACATGACGATGCCCGCCATGGTCATCGCCTCGACCTGGATGAACATGGGCGGTGCGGTCCTCATCTACCTGGCCGCGCTGCAGAACATCCCGGGCGAGCTGTACGAGGCCGCCGAGCTCGACGGCGCGGGCCTGTGGCGGCGCATCACGAACGTGACGATCCCGCAGACCAAGCTGATCCTGTCGCTGATGGCGATGCTCCAGGTCGTGGCGACCATGCAGCTGTTCATCGAGCCGCTGATCCTGGCCAACGGCGCGGGCTCGGAGGATTCGGCCACCTCGGTCGTGTACCTCATCTACCAGCACGGCTTCTTCCAGAACGACCTCAACGGCGCGGCGGCGCTCGGCGTGATCATGCTCGTGGCGCTGATCGGCTTCTCCGCCGTCTATGCCCGACTGAACGCGCAACAGGACTAGGGGAACGAGTCATGGCGCAGCAATCCGAGACGCGGTCGCTGGTCTCCTTCGCGCAGCTCCAGCGGGGTCGCGGCAAGGCGATCTACTGGACCCTGCTCATCACCGTGCTCATCCTGTTCACGCTCGTCTTCATCGGGCCGCTGTACTGGATGGTCACCGGCGCGCTGAAGTCCAGCCCCGAGCTGGCGCAGACCCCGCCGACACTGTGGCCGGCGGACCCGCAGCCGGAGAACTACACCGAGGCGTGGGACCGGCTGGCCCTGGCCAAGCTGCTGTTCAACACCTTCTACTACGCGATCGGCGCGCTGGTGTTCCAGCTCGTGCTGGACACCGCGGCGGCGTACGCGCTGTCGAAGCTGCGGCCGAAGCTGGGCAACCTGGTCCTCGGCATGATGCTGGCGACGTTGATGATCCCGGCGATGGTGCTGATCATCCCGCAGTACGTGACGGTGATCGACCTGCCGATCCTGCACATCAGCCTGATCGACTCGCCGTTCGCGATCTGGCTGCCGGCGGTGGCGAACGCGTTCAACATCTTCCTGCTGAAACGGTTCTTCGACTCGATCCCGGAGGACCTGATGTCGGCCGCGACCATGGACGGCGCGGGGCCGATGCGCACGCTCTGGTCGATCGTGCTGCCGATCTCCCGGCCCATCCTCGGTGTGGTCTCCATCTTCGCGGTGACCGCGGTGTGGAAGGACTTCCTCTGGCCCAAGCTGGTCATGCCCTCGCCGGAGACCCGCACCATCAGCGTCGGCATCTACGCCTTCTCCGGCGGCACGCCGCAGAACGTGGTCGTCGCCGCGGCGGTCATCGCCGCGATCCCGACCATCGTGTTCTTCCTGATCTTCCAGCGCAGCATCATGTCCGGCCTGACCGCCGGCGGTCTCAAGGAGTAGCCGGCCGCAGGCCCGCGCACCGCGCGCGGGCCTGCCCGCCGTGCCCCACGTCCAGTTCGTGTTCCGTAACAGGAAGCAGGTATCTCGTGGTTGACATCGGAGCCCCCGCGCCGCAGGGGGTGCGCTCGGCGACGGACGCCTGGTGGCGCGATGCCGCCATCTACCAGGTGTACGTCCGCAGCTTCGCCGACGGCAACGGCGACGGGGTCGGCGACCTGGCCGGTGTCCGGGCGCATCTGCAGTACCTGAGGGACCTGGGCATCGACGCCATCTGGTTCAACCCCTTCTACGTCTCGCCCCAGGCGGACGGCGGGTACGACGTGAGCGACTACCGCAACATCGACCCGATCTTCGGTGACCTGGCCGAGTGCGAGCAGATGATCCGGAAGGCCCACGAGCTGGGCATCCGCGTCATCGTCGACGTGGTCCCGAATCACTGCTCCGACCAGCACCCCTGGTTCCAGGCGGCGCTGGCGGCGGGCCCGGGTTCGCCGGAGCGCGAGCTGTTCTGGTTCCGCCCCGGCAAGGGCGAGCACGGCGAGCTGCCCCCGACCGCGTGGACCTCCAACTTCGGCGGAGGCACCTGGACCCGGGTGCCCGACGGCGAGTGGTACCTGCATCTGTTCGACGGCGCGCAGCCCGACTGGAACTGGGACCACCCCGCGGTGCGGGAGGAGCACGAGAACGTGCTGCGCTTCTGGTTCGACCGGGGCGCCGACGGCATCCGCATCGACTCGGCGGGCCTGCTCATCAAGGACCCGACCCTGCCCGAGGTCGGCACGACCGAGCGGCACCCGTTCGAGGACCTCGACGAGGTGCACGACGTGTACCGCGCCTGGCGGCGCATCGCCGACGAGTACGGCGGCCGCGCGCTCATCGGCGAGGTGTGGATGCCCGACGTGCAGCGCTTCACCAACTACCTGCGCCCGGACGAGATGCACACCGCGTTCAACATGAACTTCCTGTGCTCGCCCTGGGATGCCGCGCTGCTTCGCGACGTCATCGACGACACGCTGCAATCGCACGCGCCGGTCGACGCCCCCGCGACCTGGGTGCTGTCCAATCACGACGTGACCCGCCACGTCAGCCGTTACGGCCGCGCCGACACCTCGTTCAGCTTCAAGGGCCGCACCCACGACACCCCGGTCGACCTGGAGCTGGGCACCCGGCGCGCCCGCGCGGCGATCCTGCTGGCGCTGGCACTGCCCGGCTCGGCCTACCTGTACCAGGGCGAGGAGCTGGGCCTGTGGGAGGTCGAGGACATCCCGGCCGAGCTGATGCAGGACCCGATGTGGCACCGCACCGCGGGCGCCGACCCGGGCCGCGACGGCTGCCGGGTGCCGCTGCCCTGGTCGGGCGCGCAGGCCCCGTTCGGCTTCAGCCCCGACGGCGCACCGGCCAAGCCGTGGCTGCCGCAGCCGGCGGCGTGGAAGGCGTACACCGCCGAGGCGCAGACCGGTGACCCGGGCTCGATGCTGGAGCTGTACCGGCGCTGCCTGAGCCTGCGCCGCAGCGAGCCCGCACTCGGCGACGGCCCGATGTCGTGGCTGGACAGCTCCGCCCAGGTGCTGTCGTTCCGCCGTCCCGCCCCGGACGGCCTCGACCTGATCTGCGTGGTCAACCTCGCCGACCACACCGTCGACCTGCCGGCGTACGCGCAGGTCCTCGTCGCCAGCGGCCCGCTGGACGGCAACCGCCTGCCCGCGGACACCGCGGTCTGGATCCGCCCCGCCTGACCCGTCGCATACGGGCTGGAAAGGAGCCCGTAGCTCAGCATCGCCACGGCCGTGGCGGCGCGCACCCCCGATTCGCGCCGCCTCACTCCGCTCCGGTCACCCGTCCCCACCGGAAGGCAGCACAGGCAATGAACGAGCACAGCACCCCACCCGCCCCGACGGGCCGCGCGTCAGCGCCTCGCCGCCGCACCGGGCTGGCCGCCGCGGCCGCCAGCTCGATGCTGGCCGGCGTGGCGCTGGTCGCGGTCACCGCTTTCGGCACCTCGAGCCCTGACCTGCAGCAGGTCGCGTCGATCTCCCCGTTCTCGATCGCCGGGCGCGGCGCGACCGTCGCGTTCAAGGAGTTCGAGGCCGAGGAGCAGCCGACCAACGGCACGATCCTGGCGCACACCCGCTACTACGGCCAGCTGGCCTCCGAGGCGTCCGGCCGCCAGGCCGTCGTCCTCGACGCGGTCGGCGAGTACGTCGAGTTCACCCTCTCGGCGCCCGCCGACTCGATCAACTTCCGGTACAGCCTGCCGGACAACGGCGCGGGCACCGGCCGCGACGCCACCATCGACCTGCGGGTCAACGGGTCGCTGCTGAAGACCGTCCCGGTGACCTCCAAGTACGGCTGGTACTACGGTGGCTACCCGTTCAACAACAACCCGAACGACACCAACCCGCACCACTTCTACGACGAGCAGCGCAGCCTGCTCGGCAGCACGTACCCGGTGGGCACGAAGATCCGGCTGCAGGTGAACTCGACCGCGCAGTCGCCGACGTTCACCATCGACCTGGCCGACTTCGAGGTCGTCGGCGGGCCGAAGAGCAAGCCCGCCAACGCGATCGACGTGGTGGCCGACTTCGGCGCCGACCCGAACGGCGGCACCGCCGACAACACGGCGAAGTTCCAGGCCGCGGTCGACGCGGGCCGGGCGCAGGGCCGGGTCGTCTGGATCCCCGCGGGCACGTACACCGTCTGGGACCACATCGTGGTCGACGGGGTGACCCTGCAGGGCGCGGGCATGTGGCACTCGGTGCTCACCGGCCGCCACCCCACCCAGCGCAACCGCGCGGTGGGCGTCTACGGCAAGTATGTCGCGGGCGGCGGCTACGGCGGCGAGATCCGCGCGCACGAGGCGGGCGGCCCGAGCCGCAACGTCACCCTCAAGGACTTCGCCATCATCGGCGACATCCGCGAGCGCGAGGACAACGACCAGGTCAACGCCATGGGCGGGGCCATGACCAACTCGGTGGTCGACCACGTGTGGATGCAGCACACGAAGGTCGGCGCCTGGATGGACGGCCCGATGGACAACTTCACGATCCGCAACAGCGTGATCCTGGACCAGACCGCCGACGGCGTGAACTTCCACACCGGCGTCACCAACTCGACGGTCACCAACACCTTCGTCCGCAACACCGGTGACGACGGCCTGGCGATGTGGCCCGAGCGCATCCCGAACGTCAACAACACGTTCTCGTTCAACACGGTCGGCGTGACGATCCTGGCGAACAACATCGTGTCGTACGGCGGCCGCGACATCAAGATCACGGACAACGTGGTCGCGGACACCATCACCAACGGCGGCGGCATCCACATCGGCAACCGCTACCCGGGCGTCAACTCGGGCCAGGGCACCGCCGTGGCGGGCACCTTCACCATCGCCCGCAACACCCTGATCCGGGCCGGCAACTCCGACTACAACTGGAACTTCGGCGTCGGCGCGATCTGGTTCTCCGGCCTCAACGAGCCCATCGCCGGAGCGACCATCAACGTCACCGACGCCGACATCCTGGACAGCTCCTACGCGGCGCTGCACTGGATCGAGGGCGGGGCCAGCGGCATCCACTTCAAGAACGTGCGCATCATCGGCGCGGGCACGTACGCGCTGCAGGTGCAGTCGCAGGGCCAGGCCACGTTCGAGAACGTGACCGCGACCGGCATCGCGCAGAGCAACCCGATCCACAACTGCGTGGGCCCGTCGTTCCAGATCACCCAGGTGGGCACCAACTCCGGCTGGTACGCCAACCCGCCGGCCTGCACCGGCATCTGGCCGACCCCGGTCTGGACCAGCGGCTCCACCCCGCCGAGCAACAGCCCACCGCCGCCCAGCTCCCCGCCGCCGCCCTCGGCGCAGCTGAGCCTGAGCACGTCGAACCTCGTGTTCGGCACGCAGAACGTGGGCACGACCAGCGCCGCGCAGACGGTCACGGTCAGCAACCCGGGCACCATCACCGCGAACCTGAGCGGCGTCGCCGTCAGCGGTGACTTCGCCCGGACCACGAACTGCGGCACGACGCTGGCACCCGGTGCGAGCTGCACGGCCTCGGTGACGTTCACGCCGACCGCGACCGGCACCCGCAACGGGCAGCTGTCCGTGGGCAGCAACGCGCAGGGCAACCCGCACGTGGTGAACCTGTCCGGCATGGGCTTCAACCCCAACGGCAACCTCGCCGCGGGCCGCCCGACCACGGAGACCAGCCACACGCAGTCTTACGGCTCGGGCAACGCGGTCGACGGCGACGTGAACACGTACTGGGAGAGCAACAACAACGCCTTCCCGCAGTCGATCACGGTCGACCTGGGCACGAGCGCGACCGTCAACCAGGTCGTGCTGAAGCTGCCGCCCTCGTGGGGCACCCGCACCGAGACCCTGCAGGTGCTGGGCTCGACGGACGGCTCGAACTTCAGCAGCCTGGCGGGTTCGGCGGGCTACACGTTCAACCCGGCCACCGGCAACAGCGCGACGATCAACTTCACCGCCGCGTCGCGCCGCTACGTCCGGGTGACGGTCACCGGCAACACCGGCTGGCCCGCGGGGCAGTTCAGCGAGTTCGAGGTGTACGGCAACGGCACCCCGCCCCCGCAGACCCCCGCGATCGGCCTGTCCTCGTCGAGCCTGTCGTTCGCGAACCAGACCGTCGGCAGCACCAGCGGCGCGCAGTCGGTGACGGTGACCAACACCGGCACGGCGTCGGCGACGCTGGGCGCGGTCAACATCACCGGCAACTTCGCCCGCACCACCACCTGCGGTTCCTCGCTGGCGGCGGGCGCGTCCTGCACGATCTCGGTGACGTTCACGCCGACCGCGTCCGGGGCCCGCTCCGGCTCGGTCAGCTTCACCAGCAACGCGCCGGGCAGCCCGCACACGATCAACCTGTCGGGCAACGGCGTCGTCGCGAACACCAACCTGGCGCTCAACCGCCCGGTCACCGAGAGCGGCCACGCCGACGTGTACGGCGCGGGCAACGCGGTCGACGGCAACGCCAACTCCTACTGGGAGTCGCTGAACAACGCCTGGCCGCAGACCATCACGGTCGACCTCGGCGCGACGACCTCGGTCTCCCGCGTCGTGCTCAAGCTCCCGCCCGCGTCGGCCTGGGCCACCCGCACCCAGACCCTGTCGGTCCTCGGCAGCACCAACGGCTCCTCCTACAGCACGGTCAAGGCCTCGGCCGGGTATGTCTTCAACCCGTCCTCGGCCAACACCGTCACCATCACGTTCCCGGCGACCGGCCAGCGCTACCTGCGCCTGAGCTTCACCGGCAACACGGGCTGGCCCGCCGGCCAGCTCTCCGAATACGAGGTCTACGCCTCGTAACTCCCCCCAGCCCCGGTGGAGAGGGTGAGCGGCCCTCTCCACCGGTTGAGTGAAAGGAAGGGCACCTTCACATCGCTCCGCGATGTAGAAGGTGCCCTTCTTAACACCGGCAGGGCAGTCGCCCCAGGCCGTAACGTGATCCGGTTTACCGGTTCGCCCGGCCACCGTCACGCAGCGGGCCGGTTACAGTAACCGGCGTGACGCGCAGACTCGCCGAAGTGGCGAAGTACGTGGGGGTGAGCGAGGCGACGGTGAGCCGTGTGCTCAACGGCAAGCCCGGCATCTCCGAAGCGACCCGAACCGCCGTACTGACCGCCCTGGACGTGCTCGGCTACGAGCGGCCCACCAAGTTGCGCGGGGAACGGGCGCGCCTGGTCGGCCTGGTGCTGCCCGAACTCCAGAACCCGATCTTCCCGGCGTTCGCCGAGATCGTGGCGGGGGCGCTGGCGCAACGGGGCTTCACCCCGGTGCTGTGCACCCGCACCGAGGAGGGCGTGGCCGAGTCGGCGTACGTCGACATCATGATGGAGCAGCAGGTCTCCGGCGTGATCTTCGCGGGCGGGCTGTACGCCCAGGCCGACGCCGAGCACGAGCACTACCACCGGCTGCGCCAGCGCGGCCTGCCCGTGGTGCTGGTCAACGCTGCCATAGACGGTCTGGGCTTCCCGGTCGTGGCGGCCGACGACGCGGTCGCGGTCGATCAGGCCTACGGCCACCTGTCGTCCCTCGGCCATACGAAGATCGGCCTGCTGCTCGGGCCGGTCGACCACGTGCCGTCGGCACGCAAGCTGGCCGCGTTCCGCAAGCGCACCGGGCAGAAGAACCCGCCGGTCGCGCGCACCATCTACTCCATGGAGGCGGCGCAGGCCGCGGCCGTGCGGCTGATCAAGGAGGGCGTGACCGGGCTGGTCTGCGCCTCCGACGTGTTCGCGCTGGGTGCGGTGCGCGCGGTGCGCCGGATGGGGCTGCGCGTGCCGGAGGACATCTCCGTGGTCGGATACGACGACTCGCTCTTCATGGCATGCACGGACCCGCCGCTGACCACGGTGCGCCAGCCCATCGGTGCGATGGGCCAGGCCGCGGTGGCCATGCTGGTGTCGCAGGTGGACGGTGGCGAGGTCGCCCCGGACGAGTATCTGTTCGACCCCGAGCTGGTGGTGCGCGGCTCCACCGCGGTGGTCGCCGCCGCCTCCTGAGCCGCCTGCTCCTGAGCCGTGGCCGGTTGGGCCGTGGCCGTCGTGTCCGCCGAACGACGCGACGACCAGCGCTCAGCCGCGGCGCATGGGCACGTGCGGGATGCCGTCTTCGAGGAACTCCGGGCCGCTCGCGGCGAAGCCGTACTTGGCGTAGAACTTCGCCAGGTGCGACTGCGCGTCCAGCACCGCGGGACGGTCGCCGACCGCGGCCAGCGCCGCCGTGAGCAGCTGCCCGGCCAGGCCGTCGCCGCGCGCCTCGGGGGCGGTCACCACCCGGCCGATGCGGCACACCGGGCCGTCCGGCTCGGCGTCCTCGAGCATGCGCAGGTAGGCCACGGGCCTGCGGTCCACCTCGTACCACAGGTGCCGGGTGCCGGGCTCGCCGTCACGGCCGTCGAGCTCCGGGTAGGGGCACGACTGCTCCACGACGAAGACGTCCACGCGCAGCTTGAGCAGGGCGTAGAGGGTAGTGGCGTCCAGGTCCTGGAAGCTCGCCGTGCGGAAGATCATTGGCTCTGCCGAGATCACCTCTGGATCGTAGTCGGTGAGACGCCTCACCCTCACTTCCGATCGCGTCCCGCTGTGAGTGAGTATTTGAACTGACTAGTCGGTTCAAATACTTTGGGGGCGGCGTGGAACGGGCACTGCTGCGGGCCGAAGGGCTCGGACTGCGTACCCGCCGGGGGTGGGTCTTCCGGGATCTCGACCTGGTGGTCCATCCGGGCGAGCTGGTCACGCTGACCGGCCCCGCGGGCGGCGGCCGGACCAGCGCGCTGCTCGCGCTCGGCGGCCGCTTCCGCACCACGCACGGGAGGTTGACCCGCGGGCGTACGGCGCTCGGCCTGGTCCCCGGCGTCAACGAGCCGGAGCCCGCGCTCACCGTCGCCGAGCACGTCGGGGAGCGGCTGCGCCTGCTCGGCCAGGTCCGGCCCTGGCACCGGCGCAGCCGGCATGCACTGCTCGCCGCCGAATCCGACGAACTGGTCCGCGACCTGTCCCCGCTCGGCCGGCACCGCCTGATGATCAAGCTTGCCCTGCTGGAGGACCCCGACGTGCTGCTCGTCGACGACATCGACGTGGGTCTGACCCCCGCCGAGACACAGACCCTGCTCAGTGAGCTCGATGCGACCGGCCGAGCCGTCATCGCCGTATGCCGCGAAGCCGCCGCCCTGACCGGCGCTCCCGTTTCGCGGGGCACGGTGACCGGCGCTGCCGCGGTCGGCGACGACGGTCCGCGCGTCGCCGGCACTCCGCTGGGCACCCTGACCAGCGCTTCCGCTCCGCGGAGGTTGGGAAGGGCACCTTCTACAACGCATAGCGATGTGAAGGTGCCCTTCCTTTCGTGGGTGGGGGTGGGGCGGTGAGTCTGGGCAGGCTGGAGTTGCGGCGTTTTCGGCGGCATCGGATGACGCGGGCCGCGCTGGTGGTGCTGACGCTGGTGCCGCTGCTGTACGGCGCGTTGTACCTGTGGGCGTTCTGGGATCCGTACGGCAACATGCACCGGATCCCGGTGGCGCTGGTGGTGGAGGACCGGACCGCGAGCGACCCGGACGGCGGGCAGGTGCACGCGGGGCGGGATCTGGCCGAGGAGCTGGAGCAGCGGCAGGTCTTCGGGTGGCAGCGGGTGGACGCGGCGCAGGCGGTGGACGGGCTGCGGGACGGGACCTACCAGCTGATGCTGCGCATCCCGGCGGACTTCTCGGCGGCGCTGGTCACCGGGCCGGACCCGGCTGCGGCAGCCCGGGCCGGGCAGCTCACCGTGGTCAGCGACGACGGGGTCAACTACATCTCCGGGATGCTCGCGCGCAGCGCGTTCACCGAGATCCGGGCGGCGGCGGCCGAATCGGCGGCGGCGAAGTACTTCGACGGCATGCTGATCGGCTTCGCTGATGTGAGGTCGGCGCTGGGTGAGGCGGCCGGCGGCGCGGGTGAGCTGGCCGGCGGCGCGGGCGAGGCCCGGGACGGCGCGGACGCGCTGGCCGACGGTGCGCACAGTGCCCGGGACGGAGCGGGCACCCTGGCCGACGGGCTGGCGCGGGCCGAGTCGGGCTCCCGCGAGCTGGCCGGCGGCCTGGCCACCCTGGAAGCGGGCGCGGCGCAGCTCGCCGACGGCGCGGCCCGGGCCGCCGCGGGCGGTGCGCAGCTCGCGTCCACCGTGGACGGTGCCGCCGACCGCGTCGAACCGGTGCTGCGCGAGCACGCCGACACCATCGAGCAGGGTGCGAACTCCGTCGCGGCGGCGGCCGACGCCCTCGCGACCCGTCTGGACGCGCTGCCGAAGCTCGCCGACCAGGCCGTACGCCGCACCGCGGAGGTCGTCACGTCGCTGGACGCGCTCGCCGAGGCGCACCCCGAACTCGCCGACGACCCGGCCTTCACCGCCGCCCGGCGGGCCGCCTCGGCCGCCGCCGACGCCGCGCAGGACCTGGCACACCGACTCGATACCGCAGGGCTGCCGCAGGTCAAGGCGAAACTGACCGAGGTCGCGGCGGCCGCCCGCACGGTCGCGCGGGCCGCCCCGCACCTGGCCGACGACGTCGCCGCGGCCCGGCGCAGCGTCGACGAGCTGGCCGCGGGACTGGCCGCGCTGTCCACCGGCGCGGACCGGCTGCACGGCGGTGTCGCCGGCGCCGCCGCGGGCGCGAAGTCCCTGCACGGCGGCCTGTACCGGCTGTCCACCGGGGCGCGGCAGCTCGACGGTGGGCTGGTCCGGCTCTCCGGTGGCGCGGGCGAGCTGGCCGCCGGGCTCGCCCGGCTCGACGACGGGGCCCGCACGCTGGCCGCCGGGTTGGCCGACGGGGCGTCGCAGGTACCCGGCTACGACGCGGACACCCGCGCGCAGCGGGCCGGGGTGCTGGCCGCGCCGGTGACCCTGGAACGCGACGTGTGGCACGCGGCCGCCGCGTACGGGGCCGGGTTCGCGCCGTACTTCCTGGCGCTGGCGCTGTGGGTGGGCGCGATGCTGACGTACATGCTGCTGCGGCCGCTGACCCGGCGGCACGTGATGACCGGCGCCCCCGCCTGGCGGGTCGCACTGGCCGGCTGGCGGCCCGCGGTCGCGGTCGGATTCGCCCAGGCCACCGTTCTGTACGCGGTGCTGCTCCTGGCGCTGGGCCTGGACCCCGCGCACCCCTGGGGCATGTACGGCTACCTGCTGGCCACCACGCTGGCCTTCACCGCCGTGCTGCAGCTGCTCGGCGCGGCACTCGGCTCGGCCGGCCGCCTGGTCGCCCTGATCCTGCTGATGCTCCAGCTCACCGGCTCGGGCGGCACCTACCCCGTGGTCACCAGCCCTGGCTTCTTCCAGGCGATCCACCCGTACCTGCCGATGACGTACGTCGTCGACGGCCTGCGCCGGCTCATCCTCGGCGGCTCCACGGCCACCGTCGTCACCGGCGTCGCGGTCCTGCTCGGCGTGGCCGCTCTCGCCCTGACCCTCACCACCCTGACCGCCTCCCGCGCCCGCCGCCTGACCCCCGACAAACTCCACCCCGCCCTCACCATGTGAGCCCTCCGCCATCGCCAGGCGACTTCCCACCCCTCGCCCAAGGCGACCATGAACCTGTGGCACGGTGGAGTCGCATGCCCGCGGCGGCTCGCAGCTCCGGGGAAAGTGCACGAATCGGCGTGCCGATGGGCGCAGTTTCCCCGAAACTGCGGCTCGGGAGACCATGCAGACCCTGATCGAGGTAGGAGGGCGCGGCGTGGACGGACGGACCGCCCGGCGGGACGCCACGCGGCAGAAGCTGTTCGAGGCGACCATGGCGCTGATCGCCGAGCAGGGCTTCTCCGACACCACGGTGGATCAGATAGCCGAGCGCGCCGGGGTCGCCAAGGGCACCGTGTACTACAACTTCGCCTCCAAGAGCGTGCTCTTCGAGGAGCTGCTGCGCTACGGAGTGGGCCTGTTGACCGCCGACTTCAGCGCGGCGATCGCGGAACGGCCGCCCGCCGACGCGGTGGCCGCCCTGGTCCGCGCGGAACTGGCCTTCATCCAGCGCTACCGGTCCTTCGCGCAGCTGCTGCTGTCGGAGATGTGGCGCACCCAGCGCGACTGGCAGCAGACGCTGCACCTGCTGCGCGAGGAGGCGATCACCGTGATCGCCACGACCCTTCAGGCGGGCGTGGACAGCGGCGAGTTCGCCGCGGACCTGGACGTGCGCCTGTCCGCCTCGGCGCTGTTCGGGGTGTGCCTGGTGGTGGCGCTCGACTGGCTGGTGTTCACGCCCGAGCGCCCGATCGAGCAGGTCGAGTCGGCGGTGCTCGCGATCGTGCGCAGCCGCGCCGCCGTCAACGTCCGGCCCTGACCCGCGTGCTCCAGGTGCGGGCGGATGAGCGCTGACTGGCATACTCGCCGGTTATGAGGTTGTCGCGGGGCTGGTCGCTGTTCCTGATCGGGGTCGGCGTGTGGACCTGGCTCATCTGGCCGCGGTTCGCCCTCGCGATCTGGGACGACCCGCGGGCCTGGTCGACCGGCGTGTCCGGCGACGGCTCGCCGACGAGCTTTCTGTGGGTGCACGCGCTGCTGATCGGCGCCTCGCTGGCGATCGGCACCACCGTCGCCGTGCTCGGCGTCAAGGGCGTGCTGGCGGCGCGCCGCGAGCGCTGATCACCCGGGCAGGTGGCAGACCGCCTCGACGTTGTTGCCGTCCCGGTCGCGCACGAACGCCCCGAAGTAGTTCTCGTGGTATTCGGGCCACATCCGCGGCTCGTGCAGCACCTCGGCACCGGTCCCCACGGCCGCCTCGAAGAAGGCGGTGACCGCCGCGCGATCGGCGGCGACGAAGGCGATGTGCGCTTCGCGCGCGACGCCCTCCGTCGTGACTGGACCGAGCCAGAAGACCGGCCGGTTGACGCCGTAGCCGATGGCGTCGCCGAACTCCAGAATGCGCCGCCCACCGAGCGGTTCCAGCACGGTGTCGTAGAAGTACGCGGCCGCTTCGACGTCGGCGACCTGGATCGACAGGTGATCGAGCATGCCTGTCACCTTAGCGGCGGCCCCCGATCCCGCATCCGCCCCGCACGGGGCGTGCCGCCTGGCGGTGTTCGACGCCATCGCCGAGCGTCTGCTCGCCCGCTGACTTCGGGCGGGCATACGAAGATCGCCGCTTCCGATCGGAACCCGCTGGTCCGGCCGGAAACGGCGATCTCGGCGCGCCGGGAAATCCCGGTGGATCAGACGGCCGCGCGGCGGGCGGTGACGGCCTGGGCCAGGGTGGCCAGGGTCTGCTCGGTGGTCTCCCAGCTCATGCAGGCATCCGTGACGCTCTGGCCGTAGGTCAGCGGCGGCCCGGAGTCGAGGTCCTGGCGGCCCGCGACGATGAAGCTCTCCAGCATCACGCCCGCGATGCCGGCCTGGCCGCCCGCGACCTGCGCCGCGATCTCGTCGGAGACGACGGCCTGGCGCTCGTGGCTCTTGCCGCTGTTGCCGTGGCTCGCGTCGATGACCAGGCGGTGCTTCATGCCGGCCTTCTCGGTCATGGCCAGCGTCGAGGTCACCGACTCGGGGCCGTAGTTCGGGCCGCTGCGGCCGCCGCGCAGGATCACGTGGCAGTCCTCGTTGCCGGTGGTGGTGACGATCGCCGCCCGGCCGTCGGTGTCCACCCCGAAGAAGACGTGGCTGTTGCGGCCCACCTCGCAGGCGTCGATCGCGCCCTGGATGCCGCCGTCGGTGGTGTTCTTGAACCCGACCGGCATGGACAGGCCGGACGCCAGCTGGCGGTGCACCTGGCTCTCGATGGTCCGGGCGCCGATCGCACCCCAGGTCACCGCGTCGGCGATGTACTGCGGGCTGGTCGGGTCGAGGAACTCGCAGCCCACCGGCACGCCCAGGTCGAGGATGTCGAGCAGCAGCGCCCGCGCCGTACGCAGCCCGCGGTGCACGTCGTAGGTCCCGTCCAGCCCTGGGTCGTTGATGAGGCCCTTCCAGCCGATCGTGGTGCGCGGCTTCTCGAAGTAGACGCGCATCACCACACACAGCTCACGGGAGTGCTGCCTGGCGGCCTCGGCCAGCCGTCGGGCGTAGTCCATGGCCGCCTCGGTGTCGTGCACCGAACACGGGCCGACCACCACCAGCAGCCGGTCGTCGCGACCGGTGAGCACCTCCCGCACCTCATGGCGGGACCGTTCCACCAGCGCCGCCCGATGATCACCGAGCGGCAGCTCCGTGAGCAGCTCGCGCGGCGGGCGCAGCGGCTCGAAGGACAGGACGTGGACGTCGTTGGTCTGGGTCATCGGAGCGTCTCCCGGTTCCGTGGGGGGACGGGCCCCGCACCTCGGAATGTCCCAGGCCAGCCCGTCCATGACATGGCAAAGGGCGAAGACGAGACGTCTTCGCCCTGCTGGCTCTGGGTGGAATCGCGGTCAGCGCATAGAACCGCCGGCTCCACCCAGAGCCAGCGTAAAGCGCCAATACATGCGAACCACGGAGCGAAGCCTACCCCATGTGACCGGATCGATCCAGACTGCTGTCCGGACGGAACCGGACAGGGGGGCCGAGAACTCCCGGCCGACCGGGTGGGCCGAGCGCGGCTGTGGTGATGGACTCATGGCAGCCGTCACGTCGATACGTTTACTGTGGGCGCTCGAGACGGACACGACGAGGAGGCGGCCAGGTGCCCACAGCAGATCTGCCCGCCGAACCGATGCACGTGACCCGCACCCTGTCGGACAACGTCTACCGGTGGCTGCGCGACCAGATCGTGTTGGGCAAGATCGGCCCCAACGAGCCGCTGGTCGAAGCCGTCATCGCGGAGAAGCTCCAGGTCAGCCGTACGCCCATCCGGGAGAGCCTGCAACGGCTGGCCGCCGACGGACTGATCGTCTCCCACCGCCGCCGCTGGATCGTGCGCCAGCACGGCCGCGACGAGATCGTGGCCATCTACGAGGTGAGAATGGCGCTGGAGTCGTTCGCGGCCCGCTTCGCCTGCCAGCGCGCCACCGACCAGGAGCTCGCCGCCATCGCGGCGCACTGCGACACCTGGTCGGCCGGCGGCCCGCCCGACGAGTTCGTGGTCTTCAACGACCGATTCCACCACCTGATCGTCGAGGCCGCCCACAACCCCCGCCTGGCCCGCGTCATCGAACAGAACCACCTCTACTACTTCAACGACCAGATCGCCGCCCACTACCGTCCCGACGAGATCACCGCCGCCCAGACCGAACACCAGGCACTGGTCGAGGCCCTGCGCACCCGCAACGCCGACCGCGCCGCCGACCTCTCCCGCCACCACGCCGAAGAAGCCCTGGCCCTGATCCTCGCCCGCCTCTTCTAACCCCTGCCCCTCGCTCGCGGTCGATCTTGCGTGGGTGTACCCACGTCACGGGCGGCCACGGGGCCGTTTGCGCAAGACCGTCGGGATCTTGGGGCGTGGAACTTCGGGCGCCGGGCGGGTGGCGCCGGGTTAGGCTGCGGGTGTGTCTTATACCGGTGATGTGCGCCGCGGGGCGGCTGCCGATGTGCGTGAGCTCGAAGATCTGGTCATCAGCAAGGTTTCCGTCGGGCCGCACGACAACAACGCGTATCTGCTGCGCTGTCGGCACACCGGCGAGCAGCTGCTGGTCGATGCCGCAAACGACGCGGACACCCTGTTGGCGCTCGTGAGCGACGGTGGCCTGGCGACCGTGGTGACCACGCACCGGCACGGCGACCACTGGCAGGCGCTCGCCGAGGTCGTGGCGCAGACTGGCGCGACACCGATCGCGCATCCGGACGACGCCGAGGAGCTGCCGGTCAAGGCGCAGACCGTCGAGGAAGGACAGACGGTACGCGTCGGGCAGGCCGAGCTGGAGGTCATCCACCTCGTCGGGCACACCCCGGGCTCGATCGCGCTGCTCTACCGGGACCCGCACGGGCAACCGCACCTGTTCACGGGCGACTCGCTGTTCCCCGGCGGGGTCGGCAACACCTGGGGCGACCCGCAGGCGTTCGCGTCACTGCTGCACGACGTCCAGACGAAGCTGTTCGACCGGCTGCCGGACGAGACCTGGTTCTACCCCGGTCACGGCAAGGACAGCACGCTCGGCCGCGAGCGGCCGTCCCTGCCGGAGTGGCGCGCCCGCGGCTGGTGACGGACCGACGTGATCGAACCGCCGGGCCCCCACGTGCCCGGCGGTGCACCGTGATCGAATCGTGGCCGGCCCGGTCGGCGTCGAGCCGGGGACTGGGGGCAGGCTGTGGCGACAATCGTTCGGGAAGGAAACCGTCTCGCCATGCGCCGTCTGGTTCTGCCACTCGTGTTCAGTTCGGTCCTGCTCGCCTCGGCCGCGTGCGCGGGCACCCCGGAAACCCCTGTTCAGGCCGCGCCTTCGGGCGCGGTGACCTCGGCGGCCCCCACGCCGAGCCGGTCGCCGCAGGACTCGCCGTACAAGGCCGTCTGCAGCGGCCGGACGGAGCCGTGGAAGGAGGTCTTCGTGCTGGCGGGGGTCTACGACGGCCTCGTCCAGGGGATCTACCCGGGTGGGAACGGGGGCAAGAAGGCCGCGCTCGCCGACCTGGTGAAGGTGACCGGCGCGTATCGCGGCTACCTGAACTCCGTCGCCACCGGCAGCACCGACCCGAAGGTCGCCGAGGCGGCCCGGGTCGACGTCGCCAGCCTGGACAAGTCGATCGCCGGTCTCAAGTCGGTCGGCACGGACTGGGACGGCAAGGTCGCCAAGGCCGTGGCCGCTCTGCAGCAGTCCATCATGGGCGGAAGCAGATTCCACATGTTCTGCAACGGAGAGGGCCTGTGACGCTCACCCGCTGAGCGCGTCGCGGCGGCGCTGCAGGAAGGCGCGCTCGGTCTCGTTGCCGGTGCAGGTGATCGCGGCCTGGTAGGCGGCGGCGGCGTCGGCGTCGCGCCCCAGGCGGCGCAGCAGGTCCGCGCGCACCGCGTGGTACACGTGGTAGCCGTCCAGGTCCAGCGAGTCCAGCAGGTCGAGGGCCGGGCCGGGGCCGTCCACTTCGGCCACCGCGACCGCCCGGTTGAGCGCCACGACCGGGCTGGGCGCCAGCGCCAGCAGGCGGTCGTAGAGGGCCAGCACGCGCGGCCAGCCGGTGGCCGCGGCGTCGGGTGCGGCGGCGTGCACCGCGGCGATCGCCGCCTGGAGCTGGTACGGGCCCAGCTGACGCCGCCGCAGGCACCGGCCGACCAGGGCCAGCCCTTCGGTGGTCAGTGCCCGGTCCCACCGGCTGCGGTCCTGTTCGGGCAGTGGCACGAGCTGCCCGGTCGTCGTGGTGCGCGCGGCCCGGCGTGCTTCGGTGAGCAGCATCAGGGCGAGCAGGCCCAGCGCCTCCGGCTCGTCGGGCATCAGTTCGGCCAGCAGCCGTCCCAGGCGTAGCGCCTCCTGGCACAGGTCCGCGCGCACCAGCGCGTCCCCGGAGCTGGCCGTGTAGCCCTCGTTGAAGACGAGGTAGACCACGGCGAGCACGGAGCGCAGGCGGGCGGGCAGGTCGGCGTCGCGGGGCACCCGGTACGGGATGCCCGCGCCCTTGATCTTGTTCTTGGCGCGGACCAGCCGCTGCGCCATCGTCGCCTCGGGCACCAGGAACGCGTGCGCGATCTCGGCGGTGCTGAGGCCGCCGAGCAGCCGCAGCGTCAGCGCCACCTGGGCGGTGAGCGCGAGCGCCGGGTGGCAGCAGGTGAAGATCAGGCGGAGCCGGTCGTCGGGCACGGGCCCCTCCTCGGCGGGCTCGGACGGGGCGGCCAACAGCGCGGCCTGCGCGTGCCGGTCGTCGCGCGTGGCCTCGCGCCGCAGCCGGTCCACGGCCCGGTTGCGGGCCGTGGTGATGATCCAGCCGGCCGGGCTGGGTGGGACGCCGTCGTCCGGCCAGCGCCGCACCGCCTCGGCGAACGCGTCCTGCACCGCCTCCTCGGCGAGGTCGATGTCGCCGAAGGCGCGCACCAGCACGGCCACGGCGCGGCCGTACTCCGCCCGGAAGACGCCGTCGACGTCGGCCAACTCAGACCTCGGAGTGCAGGGGGCGCACCTCGATCGGCAGGGTGACCGCACGGGCCGCCTTGGCCGCCCACTCGAGCGCCGCGTCGAGGTCGGGCGCCTTGATGATCCAGAAGCCGCCGATGTGCTCCTTGCCCTCGACGTACGGGCCGTCGGTGAGCAGGATGTCGTCGCCCTTGGCGCGGACCACGGTGGCGGTCTCCGGCGGCAGCAGGCCGTCCTTGAAGACGATCACGCCCGCCGCGTCGAGTTCGGCGTTCAGCGCGTCGAGGGCCCGCAGTACCGGCTCCAGGATCTCGGGCGGCGGCGGGCCGCCGTCGGGCTGATAGATGCTGAGCAGGTACTGCTTCATGACGGTGCTCCTCGCCTCGGCTGCTGCTGACATCTCACCCTCTGTACGAACGTCCGCCCGAATCGACACCACCCGCCGTGCAGTTTCCCGAAAGCGCAGCGCAGGTGTGGCGCAGGTATCGATCGGCACCCCTTCCCGCAGGTGCAGGCGCGGCGGTAACGTGAGCGCTCCCCGCCCCCTCGGAGAGTGTCATGCCTGCCACGGAGCCCGTCGTCGCCGACCGGTTGCTGCTGGTCAGCGCGCTCACCATCGGCGACTGCGTGATGGAGCTGTCGGAGACGGTGATGGTCCGGCCCGGTCAGCGCACCTGGGTTCAGGGCAGCACCTACTTCGTGCAGTCGCCGAACGGCCAGACGCGCGCGATCGAGGGCCGGGTCCATCCTTTCTCCGCCTGCTGAGGCGACAAGGTGCAAGGGGCGCCCCCGAGGCCGGGGACGCCCCTTGCACCGTTCAGCGGGTCACTCCTGGGCGAGCAGCGTCGACAGGCGCAGTCGGCGTACGGACAGGGCGGGCAGCACCGCGGCGAGCCCGGACAGGGCCACCCCGGCCAGCGCCGCGGCGGCGGTGACCGCCACGGCCGTCGCGGGCACGGCGGCGGCGAACCGGTCGACGAAGAACAGCCCCACACCCGCTCCGACCAGCGCGCCCACGGCCCCGATGAGCAGGCCCTCGTACGCGATCAGCCGGGTCAGCGCCCCGTCACTCCACCCGGCCGCCTGCAGGGTCGCCAGCTCGGCCGAGCGTTCCCGCACGTTGAGGTAGAGCACGTCGGCCAGGGCCAGCACGGCCAGCACCAGTGTGGCCGCGACCGCGACCGCGTCCACGGCGCGGACCCGCAGTGACACCGCGTCGCCGAGCAGTGTGCCGGTGACGTTGCCGTGGAACACCCAGGTCAGCGTGAGCAGCGTGGTGAACGCCCCGACGCCGAGCGCGACCGCGGCGGCGGCCAGCAGCGTGCGGCCCGGCCTGCGCCGGGTGTTGCGCAGCGCGGCGGACAGCACGGTGTGCCCGGTCAGCGAGCGCCGCGCCCGGCGTACCGGGGAGACCAGCGGGGCCAGTGCGGTGCCGGGGTGGGCGCGGGCGGCCTGGATCGCCGGGACGACCGCGGCCACCACAGCCAGCAGCAGCGCGAGCGGCACCGCCGCCAGCGCCTGGCTCGCGCCGGCGGGCACGTCCACGACCAGGCTCAGCGGCACCGCGAGCCCGGCGGAGACCAGCCCGGCGGCCAACCCGACGACCGCCACCTCACCGGTGACCAGGGCGGCCAGCCGATGCCGCGGCCAGCCGACGCAGGCGAGCACGGCGAGTTCCCGCCTGCGGTCGCGGACCGCCGCGGTGGTCGCGTTGGCCAGGAACAGCACGCAGACGACCAGGATCAGCCCGAACAGCAGCACGCTCTTCCGATCGATCGCGTCCATGATCGCCACGGCGACGCCCTTGCGGCTCCACCACTCCGTGAGGCGCAGCTCGGGCCGCCCCAGCGTGCCGGCGGCAAGCTCGACGGTCTGCGGCTGCAGCGAGGAGCCGACGGTGATGTCGACGTCGAGGCCGGTCGTGGTGCCGATCTCCTCGGCGATGCGGCGGATCCGCTCGCGGGTGAGGTCGTCGAGCGTGTGCACGTCGGCGACCCGGATGCGAACCGCCGAGATGGCGTTGTCCGCAGCCTTCGCGCCGAGTAGGCCGGGTACCGCGGCCAGCGTCGTGATGAGCTGCGGCGCCGAGACCAGGTAACCGGCCGGGTTGCTGGACGGCGCCAGCGGCCGGTCGCCGAGCAGTTCCCGGCTGCGGGGGTCGGCACCCTCTGCCTCGGGAGACCGGTACGTCTCCAGCGGCACCCTGCTCAGCTGGGAGTAGCCCTGCAGTTTCGCCGGGTCGAAGACGCCGACGGGGTCGGCGGACAGGAGAGCCTCGCGGTTGATCACTTCGATGTCGCGGAAGGCGGTGTCGAAGATGAGGCTGGGCGTGCCACCACCGCCGAGCAGCGGGCCACCGTTGATCCAGCTTCCCGGAGCGGCGTCGCTGACGACGGGGCGCAATGTGCCGTCGGCGGTCGTGTTGTACCGGGGCAGCCCGGTCCGCAGCACGAACATGAAGATCACCAGCGGGGTCTCGAGGGCGGGGTCGGCCTCGGCAGGCCGTGCCTCGAACGTGCGGGTCCCGGCCGGTGCCACGCCGGCCTTGCCGAGTCTGGCGTGCAGGACGTCGCTGCGCGTGCCCGGGATCGCGCGGACCAGGTCGTCGTCGACGGTGGCCAGGGTGACGCGCATCGTCTCGTCGATCTGCGGCAGGGCTGCGGTCAGCACGGGCAGCCGAACCTTCTTCGCCGGTTCGCCGGTCTCGTCCGGGCGCAGGTAGCGGCCCGACACGAGAGCCTGGTCCAGGCCCAGCAGGCGCGCCTCCGCCGCCGGATCTACCGCCGCGAGCCCGACGATCGTCATCCACCAGATGTTGACCACGAGGCGGTCCGTCGCGTACTGCGTGTCGCTGGTGTCGCTGCTGAAGCGACCGTCGGGCAGCAGGCCGTAGACCTCGAACGGCGGGGTTCGCAAACCCGCGTAATCCTCCGACCAGCTCGACAGGGACGCCCCGCACAGGCGCTTCTTCGCGCCGTCCTCCTGCACCTCCAGCACACCGGTATCGCAGTATTCCGTGGGCGGTACGGCGGTGCCGTCGGTGAAGTATGTGGTGGGGCCGGTGGACTTCGCGGTGTCTATGCCGATGAGCGGCCGCCGGGTGACGTAGACGTAGGTGCTGGCCCGCACTCCGCGCGACAGCCCGCGGTCGGCCAGCAATGTGGGGTCGAGGCGGATCAGCTGGCGGGTCTTGGACCGGTCGACGAGATCGGTGATGTCCACCCGGGCGGTGTTCGACACGAGCGTGGAGCCCAGCGTCGCGATCGGGGCCGCCACCTCGACGCCCTGCACCGCCTGGATCGCGCGGTACTGCGCCATGGTGATGCCGCCGTGCGTGCCGGACAGCTGGTTGGGCGCGACCGTGCCGCGCTCGTTCTCCACCGCGGTGCGGGCGCCCTTCGGGCGGACCAGGATGTCGTACGCCCCGCGGAAGTTCGCGTCCACCTCCCCGGTGACCTGCAGGCGCGAGGTGTTGACGGTGCCCGTGAGCACGGTGAAGCCGGTCGTGGCCAGCAGGATCGCGCCGAACAGCGCGCTGCTGCGCCACAGCCGGCGGCGCAGCAGCGACCAGATCATGGTGATCACAGGCGGGGACCGCCCAGCCGGCTCAGGGTCTGCTCCGGGTGCTCGCCGCCGGCCAGGGACACGTCCTGCACGACCTCGCCGTCGCGCAGCCGGATGAGCCGGTCGCAGGCCGCGGCGACGTGCTGCTCATGCGTGGCGACCAGCACCGTCATGGCGTGCTCGGCGCGCAGCGCGGCCAGCAGGTCCAGGATCTCGGTGCCGGTGCGGGAGTCGAGGTTGCCGGTGGGTTCGTCGGCCAGCAGCAGGGTGGGCGCCCCGATCAGCGCGCGGGCGATGGCGACGCGCTGCTGCTGACCGCCGGACAGCTGGGAGGGCAACGAGTTCTCCCGGCCCGCGAGCCCGACCGCGGCGAGCAGCTCCCGGCCGCGGGCGGCCTTGTCGAACTTCACCCGGTACGGCACCACGGGCGCGATGACGTTGTCGAGCGCGGTGAGCGCGGGCAGCAGGTGGTAGCGCTGGAAGACGAAGCCGACCCGGCGGCGGTATGCGGTGAGGTGGCGGCGCTTCACGGAGGTGATCTCGACGTCGTCGACGGTGATGGTGCCCGCGTCGGGGGCCTCGATCGCGCCGATGAGGTGCAGCAGGGTGGACTTGCCGGACCCGCTGGGGCCGGTGATCGCGGTCATGGTGCCCGGAGCGAACTCCAGCGACACCCCGGCCACAGCGGGTATCCGCACGTCGCCGCCTTGGTAGTGCTTGGCCAGTCCGGCCACGCGCACCTTGGCGCCGGCCCCCGTCGTGCTATCGCTCATGGTGATCACTGTCGGTGCTACATTGTCGCAATGCAAGGCCCGTTCGGGCGGTTGTGACACAGCTGTGATGTCGAGAGGGGAGGGTGGTGTGCCATGCCGATCCAGCATGCGGTGCTGGCCCTACTGCGCGAAGGGCCGAGCCACGGGTACGAGCTGAAGAGCGCGTTCGAGTCCGCCGTCGGCCCGCAGTGGGGCGCCCTCAACATCGGGCACCTCTACCAGGTGCTCGACCGCCTGTCCCGGGACGGTTTCGTCGACTCCAGCCGCATGGCGCAGGAGGTCAAACCCGACCGCGTGGTCTACCGCATGACCGACGCCGGGCAGCGTGAACTGGGCGAATGGATGACCTCGCCCAGCCCGCGCACCACCGGCTTCCGGGACGACCTGTTCCTCAAGGTGGTGGCCGCGACCCGCACCGGCGACCGGGACACGGTGTCCGAAGTGCTCGCCACCCAGCGCGCCCACCTGCTGCGCGAGCTGCGCAACCTGGAGACCCTGCGCCGCGACCCCGCCCGCGAGACGGTGGTGCGTCTGCTGCTGGCCGCCGCCGCCCGCCACGTCACCGCCGACCTGACCTTCCTGGAGGACGTCGAGGCCGAGCTGCTCGCCTGAGCCTCATTCCCGGGCGAGCAGCAACGCCAGCGGCAGCCGGCGCACGGACAGGGCGGGCAGCACGGCCGCCGACCCGGCCAGGGCCAGCCCGCCCAGGGCGGCCCCGGCGCTCACCGCGTACGCCGCGGGCGGGATGCCGCCGGCGAGCCGGTCGAGGAACAGCGCCCCGGCCGCGGCCCCGGCCGCCGCGCCGGCGGCACCGATCACCAGCCCCTCGTAGGCGACCAGCCGGATCAGCGGGCCGTCGCCCCAGCCCGCGGCGCGCAACGCGGCCAGCTCGGCGGCGCGTTCGCGGACGTTGAGATAGAGCACGTCGGCGACGACGAGGGCGGCCAGCGCGAGGGTCACCGCGACCGCGACCGTGTCGACGGCCCGGACCCGCAGCGAGACCGCGTCGCCGAGCAGGTTGCCGGTGACGGCGCCGTGGAACGCCCAGGTGAGGGTCAGCAGCGCGGTGAACGCGCTCACCCCCAGCGCGACCGCGGCGATGGCCAGCGCGGTACGGCCCGGTCTGCGCCGGGCGTTGCGCAGCGCGGTGGCGAGCACGGTGCGGCTGGGCCGCGCCCGCCGCCGCCGCACCGCCGAGGCCTGCGGGGCCAGCGCCGTGCCGGGGTGGGCAACGGCCGCCCGGATCGCCGGCACGATCCCGGCGAGCAGCGCGAGCAGCAGCGCCAACGGGGCGGCGGGCAGGGTCTGCGCCATGGTGATCCGGACCCCGGCGGCCGCGCCGAGCGGCACGCTCAGCCCGGCGGCGACGACGCCCGCGGCCAGCCCGACCAGGGCCACCTCACCGGTGACCAGCGCCGCCAGTCGACGCCTGGGCCAGCCGACGCAGGCGAGCACAGCCAGCTCGCGGCGGCGGTCGTGCACCGCGGCGGTGGTGGAGTTGGCCAGGAACAGCAGGCAGACCAGCAGGATGAGGCCGAACAGCAGCGCACTCTTGCGGTCGACCGCCTCGATGATGGCGACGGCCACGCCCTTGCGTGACCACAGCTCCGCCAGGCGCAGCTCGGGTCGGCCGAGCTTGCCCGCGGGCAGCACGACCGTCTGCGGCTCCAGCGAGGAACAGACCGTGATGTCGACGTCGAGGCCGGTCGCCGCGGCGATCTCCTCGGCGGTGCGGCGGATGCGCTCCCGGGTGACCTCGTCGAGGGTGTGCACATCGGAGATCCGCACCCGTACCGCGGAGATCGACTTCTCGGCCGCGTCCCGGCCGAGCATGCCCGGCAGCGCCGCGAGTGAGGTGAGCAGCAGCGGAGGGGAGACCAGATAGCCCTGCGGGGCGCCGGACGGCCATAGGGGGCGGTCGCCGAGCAGCGCCCGGCTCGCGGCGTCCGCACCCGCCGCCTCCGGTGCCTGGTACGTCTCCAGCGGCACCCGCCCCAGCGCAGAGTTGCCGTGCAGCCGGCCGGGGTCGAAGGTGCCGACCGGATCGGCGGCGATGCTTGCCTCGTCGCGCATCACCGCGTCCAGCGGCCGGAACGTGATGTCGTTCAGGAACACCGGGAACATGCCGCCCGACACCCGGTAGAAGCCGGTCCACCGGGTCGGGTCGGGCGCGCCGGCGACCGGGGCCAGCGAGCCGTCGGACCCGGTCCGGTACTCGGGCAGCCCGCCCTGCAGGAGCATGTTGAAGGCGACGACGGCCTGGCCGTGGAACCGGGACATGTCACCGCGCAGTGCCGCCGCGTCGAGCAGCCGCTCGCCCCGTGCGGTCACCGTGGTCGCGGCGAGCCGGGTCCGCAGCACGTCGCTGCGCGTGCCGGGCAGGGCGGCCACCGCCGCATCGGGCACCGCCGAGAAGGCCAGCCGCAGGCTCTCGTCCACGTACGACTCGTCGGCCACCAGCACGGGCACGCTCTTGCCCACCTCGGCGGGCCGGGTGGCGTCCGTGCCGGTCAGGTAGCGCCCGGACACGAGCGCTTCGTCGAGGCCGACGAGCCGCGCCTCCGCCGCCGGGTCGACGGCGGCGGCACCGATCACGGTCCACCAGACGACCGGGAGGACCAGCCACGGCTGCGGGCCGATCGGGGCGCCCAGCTGCTCGAAGCGGCCGTCGGGCAGCAGCCGCACGATCGCGAACCCCGGCGCGCCCTCGCCGGAGTCGCCGTCGCCCGGCTGCGCCACCGAGGTGGTGCAGATGGGCTGCTTCGTGCCGTCCTCCTGCACCTCCAGCACCGCGAGCGGGCAGCGCGGGTCGTCGGGGCGGGTGGAGCCGTCCGGGTAGCGCAGAGTCCCCCCGGCCTGTCGCACGTTCTGCGGCGCCAGCAGCGGGCGCGTGGTCACGTACACGTAGCCGGGGGTCTTGCGGTACGACGAGAGCCCGCGGTCGGCCAGGAATGTCCGGTCGAGCCGGATCAGCTGCCGGGTCTTGGCCCGGTCCACCAGGTCCGTGAGGTCGACGGGGACGGTGCGGAGCACCGCGACGAAGCCGAGGTTGGCGATCGGCGCGGCCACCTCGATCCCGCGGATCGCCTGGATGGCCCGGTACTGCGCCTGCGTGATGCCGCCGAACGTGCCCGACAGGTGGTTCGGGCCGACCAGGCCGCGCTGCTGCTCGATCGCGGTGCGGGCGCCCTTCGGGCGGACCAGGATGTCGTACGCCCCGCGCAGGTTGGCGTTCACGTCCCCGACGACCTGCAGGCGGGCGGTGTTGACGGTGCCCGTCAGCACGGTGAACCCGGTGGTGGCCAACAGCACAGCGGTGAACAGGGCACCGGTGCGCCAGGCGCGGTGGCGCAGTTGCGACCAGATCATGGCAAGCACTCGACCACTGTCACTCCATGCATTGTCACAATGCAAGACCGGTCGACACTCGTGACTCAGCTGTGATGTCCGCTGTGGATCGTGGCAGCATGGAGGTCGCATTCACGGCGCTCTACGACGGGGAGACCGATGGCACAGGTGATCGCGCACGTGACGATGTCGCTCGACGGGTTCATGGCAGGGCCGGACGTGGACGCGGCGCATCCGATGGGGCACGGCGGCGAGCGGCTGCACCGGTGGATCTTCGACGAGTCGAGCGAGTCGGACGCCGCGGCGGTGCGGCGGCAGTTCGCGCTGACCGGGGCCGTCCTGCTTGGTCGGCGCACGTTCGACGTCGGGTTGGGCCAGTGGGGCGACACGCCGTATCCGGTGCCCTGCTTCGTGCTGACCCACCACCCGGCGCCGGACCGGACCGAACGCAGCGGCACGTTCACGTTCGTGCACACCGGGCTGTTCGACGCGCTGGATCTCGCCGCCGCGGCGGCGGGCGACCGCGCGGTGACACTGATGGGCGCGGACGTCGTCCAGCAGGTGCTGCGGGCGGGCCGGCTCGACGAGATCCACCTGCAACTCGCCCCCGTGCTGCTGGGCGGCGGCCGCCGGCTCTTCGAGCACCTCGGCACCGACCACATCGAACTCGAACGCCTCCAGGTCGAGGAGTCGCCGCACGTCACGCACCTGCGGTTCCGAGTCGTGAAATAGCAACGCCGGTCACTGGCCCCGGCGCGCCGCAGCGGCTACCTTCGGTCGCATGTCTGCCGGTGAGGTCCTGCTCTGGGTGCTGCTCGGGCTGGCCGCGCTGGCCATCCTGGCCTTCGTCGGCATCGTGGCCAAGTTCGTGCTGAAGGCGGCCGCTTCGTACGCCCGCCGCAAGCCCGCGCAGGCGGTGGGTTTCTTCGTCGTTCCGGGCGGCCTGGCCACCTTCGTCGCCACCTTCTTCGGGGCGGGGCTGCCGCTGGCCATGGGCATCGGGATGATCACGGGACTGGCAGTATTCCTGCTCGTCGCGATGGAGCTGGGTTAGCCAGGACACACCGGCGCAGGCCCGGGACACCCGCTCGGGGGCGACGGGACGTGTATGGTGGAGAGACAGTTTCTTGTTTGTGGTTGCTTCACCTGCCTGGTTTCAGTACACCGGGATCGGTTCTCCTTCCGGATCACCGTTGGTTTACCGCTGCTCGAGACGGCCCATCCGGGCCTCGCAGCGAGCGTGGCCCATCCGTAGAGGAGAACACAATGGCTTCTGGCGTCGTGAAGTGGTTCAACGCCGACAAGGGTTTCGGCTTCATCACCGTTGACGGTGGTGGCGCGGACGTCTTCGTCCACCACTCGGTCATCCAGCTCGACGGCTTCCGCGAGCTGCGCGAGAACGAGCGCGTCGAGTTCGAGATCGTGCAGGGCCCGAAGGGCCCCCAGGCTGAGGCCGTCCGCCTCGTCTGACCCCCCGCCACGCCCCTGAGCGTGGTGCGGCATGCTTGATTGTCCGGTTCCGCGGCGTAAACGTCGCGGAACCGGATGCAATACCCCACCATTCGGTTCGTTACCTGTCGACTCTCCCCGGCACCACCGGGTTCGAGAGCCTTCGCGCGGCGTGCCGACAGCGAAAGGCTCCAATTTGACCGCCGCAGTACACCATTCGTCGGCCCACCCCGTGCGCCGTCGTCCCCGTCGCCGCCCCACGCAGAACGGCCAGCCGGCCGTCGCCAAGGCGACCGCCGCCCCGACGCCGGTTCCGGCCGAGCCGGAGTTCACCGGCCCGGTGGCGACGAGCTTCACCGAACTGCCGCTCCACCCCTCGCTGGCCGGCGTGCTGGCCAAGCAGGGTCTGACCGTGCCGTCGCCGATCCAGGCGCGCACGATCGCCGACGCCGTCGCCGGGCGCGACGTGCTCGGCCGCGCCCGCACCGGCTCGGGCAAGACGCTCGCCTTCGGGCTGCCGATGCTGACCCGCCTGGCGGGCCGCCGCGCCCGCTCCCGCCAGCCGCTGGCCCTGGTGCTCGTTCCCACCCGGGAACTCGCCGCCCAGGTCGCCGCAGCGCTGACCCCGTACGCCACCGCGCTGAACCTGCGCACCGTCACCGTCGTCGGCGGGCTGTCCCTGGGCCGCCAGGCCGACCAGGTGCGCGCCGGTGCGGAGATCGTCATCGCCACCCCGGGCCGCCTCAACGACCTGCTGGACCGCGGCGACTGCAAGCTCGACCAGGTCGACATCACGGTGCTCGACGAGGCCGACCAGATGGCCGACATGGGCTTCCTGCCCCAGGTCACCTCGCTGCTCACGGCCACCGCGCCGGGCGGCCAGCGCATGCTGTTCTCGGCCACCCTCGACGGCGACGTCGACCGGCTGGTCCGGCGCTTCCTGAGCAACCCGGCCCGGCACTCGGTGGACCCGCCGGCCGGCGCGGTCACCACCATGGAGCACCACCTGCTGCACGTCGACGCGGCCGACAAGGACACCGCCACGGCGCACATCGGGGCCCGCGACGGCCGGGTGATCATGTTCGTGAAGACCAAGCACCGCGCGGACCGGGTCGCCCGACGGCTGCTGGCCAGCGGGGTCACCGCGGCCGCGCTGCACGGCGGCAAGTCGCAGCCGCAGCGCACCCGCATCCTGGACCAGTTCAAGTCGGGCGCGGTCAACGCGCTGATCGCCACCGACCTGGCGGCGCGGGGCATCCACATCGACGATCTCGACCTGGTCGTGAACTACGACCCGCCGAACGACGCCAAGGACTACCTGCACCGCGGTGGCCGCACCGCCCGCGCCGGCCGCACCGGCACGGTCGTCACCCTGGTGGTGGCCGAGGAGCGGCGTGAGACCGCGCGGCTGGTCGCCGCCGCGGGCGTCGCCGCACGGACCACCGCGATCCGCCCGCACGACCAGGAGCTGTCCCGGATCACCGGGGCGCGCACCCCGTCGGGCACCCCGGCCGTGCTGCCGACCCCGGCTCCGTCCGCGGCCGCACCCGGCACCGACGAGCCCGCCCGCCGTTCCAGCCGCTCCCGCCGAGGCCGCCGCTCACGCTGACGCGCCTCACCGCGCCGACACACCCCGATTGTCATAGACGCTGGCCTATCTCATCGAATTTTCGTGACTCGAATTCGATGAGATAGGCCAGCGTCGTTGCGTGGGGCGGCGCCGCGCGGCGCGAAGGGGCGTCGGGGGAGGTGCGTGGCGCAGTGGGGGCGTGTCGAGTGGTCGGTCGCGTTCAGTGGCCGGTGTGGCGACGCTGAGTGGTCGCGTTTGGACAGGCCGCTTGCCGCTGCGGCACAATGGCCGCATGACGCGCTGGCAGTACGCACGGCTCGAATACCGATCCGCGGGCACCCTGGGCGCGGACCGCTTCATGGACTGGGATGCGGTCTTCCACAGCCCGGACGGCGTCGAGCGGTGGGGCACCGACGAGCGCTTCGACGACCTGCGCCACCTCAACCGGGCCGGTGAGTCGGGCTGGCAGGCGTACGACCGGGACTCGGTGTTCCTGCACACCGAGCCCTACCGCCTGCACGCCGTCACCTACTCGCTGCGCCGCCGGATCGCCTGAGCGACGACCCCCGGCTCAGGCCGTGCGGCGGCCCAGGTAGAGCAGTGTCTCCACGGCCAGCGTCACCTTCTCCGGCAGGCGCTGCAGCAGCGCCGTGAACAGCGCCTCGCGGGTCGCCTCCGGCAGGATGCGATACGTCGGCTGGGTCGACAGGTACGAGACGTAGTCGTCGGCCGACAGCGTGCGCTCCCAGGTGTAGAGGCGCTCGGTGAGCTCGCCGAACTCGGGCAGCGCGGCCAGGTCCGGTCCCGGCCAGTACGCCGACAGCTCGGTGCCGTCCGCGGGCTCCTCGTCGATCATGGCGTGCGGGGCGTAGCCGGCGTGCACCTCGCGGACCAGGGCGCGCAGGTCGTCGTCGGCGATGCGGTCGAAGTTCCAGAACAGCGCGATCGTGCCGCCGGGCGCCAGTGCCGCCGCGGCCCGCCGCCAGCGCTGCGAGCCATCGGTCCACTGCCACGCCTGCGCGCAGAACAGCAGGTTGAAGGCGAGGTCGGGCTCGTACTGCTCCCACAGCGAAACCACGATGCGCACCGAGGACTGCCCGGCCAGCCGCTCGGACAGCAGCGCGGCCATCTTCGGGTCCGGCTCGATCGCGGTGATCTGCAGCCCGCGCGCCGCGAATGCCGTGCTGGCCTTGCCGGTGCCCGCGCCCACCTCCAGCGCCTGCACCCCGATCCCGGTGTACGCGAGCACGTCGTCGACGAGCCCTTCCGGGTAGCCGGGACGGATCCGGTCGAACTCCTCGGCGATCTCACCGAACATGAGGCCCTGGCCGCGCGCGTCACTCATTCGCGAGAGCGTAGTGCCATCCCGGTCGGCGCGACACCCGGGGGAAACAATCCGCGTTCGTCGATCAGGGGGCGCTCCGAAACGGAGTGAAGGCCCGCGCCGCGCGTTGCTACGCTGCCGGCCATGGTGCGGGTGACGAACAGGACCATGACCGGCAGCTGCTTCGCCGGGGTGAAGGTCACGCTCGACGTGGAGCAGGCCGCCGAGCGCAGCGTGCACGTCGCCGACGACTTCATCGACCTGCGCGACCGCGACCGCGACGACGAGTACATGCGCGAGGAACTCGCCAACGAGCAGTGGGTGGCGGAGCTGACCAAGGGGGCGCTGCGGGGCGTGCGCCGCGCGCTCATGCAGTACGAGTACCGCACCGGGCCGCTGCGCGTGGTGCTGGTCAAGCACTACCTGCACATCGTCGACTCCGGCTACGGGGCGGTGTCGAGTGGCGCGTCCCTGGCGGTGCAGGCGGCGATCGCACTGCTTCCGCACCGCATGGTGCGCGACTGGGTAACGTTCACCGAGGCCGGTCCGGTCGTGCGGCTGGCCAACCCCGTCGACGCCGAGGTGGGGATCACCGACGCCGAGGTCGTCATCGAGGTTACGCCCGCCGCCGAGCGTGCCGTCGTGCTCGCCGAGGACTTCGCCGCCGACGTCACCGCACCCCGCCTGGACGCGGCGGACCTGGCGCGGATTCCCGACATCGCGGTCGCGGCCGCGCACGCCGCCCTGGACAAGCACGAGGAGCGGGTCGGGCCGCTGCGCCTCACGCTGCTCGGCCACCGACCGCACCAGGCCGTGCCCTGGTCGCTGGAGCACCAATACGGGGGTGCCCTCGACGACGGGGTGCGGATGGCCGTGGAACAGCTGGAGTTCGCCCTGGCCGAGCAGGCCGGCTAGGGCCAGTCGTCGCCCGCGTCCAGGCGGCGCTGCAGCAGCGTCTCCAGCGGCATCGACTCGCCGTCGCGCGCGCCCCGGCCGACGATCAGCGGTGGGTCGGCGGGTGGCACCTCCGCGCCGAGCACCCGGGCCCGCAGCGACGACGGCACGCCGAGCACGTAGTAACGGCCGTCCTCGGTGATCGCGAGGGTGCGGTTGCGGTGCACGTACCAGCCGCGCAGGTTCGTCCGGTAGCGGCCGCCGCCGTCGTAGGCGAACGCCGTCAGCGCCGTGGTGCGCAGGCCGCGTGCGGCCGCCTCGCGGGCGAACCGGGTCACCAGCTTCATCGCCTGCGCCGTCTCGGCCGCCCGGCGGCGCTGCTCGGCCAGCGCATGCTGCGCCACCGCGTGATCGCGCCGCGCGCGCCAGTCCGACTGCTCCGCCACAGCCCGACCCTAACCCGGCCACCGGGCGCTCAGCCCGCCGGCATCACCGCCAGCCACCAGTCGCCGGTCAGGTGCTCGGGCTCGACGGTGATGGTGAGCAGGTCCGGATACTGGGCGCTCAGTCCGCGCACCTTCGCGTCGTCGGAGGCGGGCGCGAACTCCGACTGCCACGTCTGCTGCTCGTAGTCCCACCAGGTCGTGACGTCGACGAGCACGCCGTTGATGCGCAACCGCAGCACGCCGGGCGTCTGCGACCGGGCCATGATGCGCACCCCGCCGCTGCGCCAGTCCAGCGTCGCGGTGCGCGGGCCGTCCGCGGTGAGCAGCACACTGGTGCCCGTCGCGTACGCGGGCCGGTCCAGCGGCGGCAGCACCGCCGGGCGCTCGGGCAGGTCGACCTGGTCGAACCCGACGGCCTCGCCGACGAGCAGAGCGAGCACACCGTCCGCGGGCACCTCGGCCTTCGGCTCCGTGACCGGGGTCGAGGATCCCGTGTAGACGTACGCGACGTCCAGCGCGAAGGTGACCGTGACCGGCTTGCCAACCTCGACGCCGGCGGCACGCAGGGTGTCCGCGGCGGGCGTGAGCCGGCTGTCGAAGGACAGGCCGTCGGTCGCGCAGTCCACCGCGCCGAGCGCGTTGCCGCCGACCCACACCTTGACCTCGAGTGGCACCTCGTACCCGGAGTGCGTGCAGGCGGGGAAGAACGCCAGGTCGAGAGTGGACGGGGTGAAGGTGAGCTCGCCGGTCTCCGCGGCGAAGGTGGCCTGCGCGCGTTCGGTGATGCGGTAGCCCTGGTGGAAGTCGGGCACGCCGGCCAGGCCGTCCGGCTCGCGACCCGGTCCGATGGCATATCCGGTGATGCCGGCCAGGACCACGGCGAGCGCCGCCGCGGCGGAGGCGAGCCGGCCGCGGCGCTGCTGCACGATGCGCTGGCGTACGCCTGCCAGCCGCTCGTTGCCGGCCGGGGCGTCCTCGTCGATCGCGGGCAGGGCCTGCAGGTCGGGGTCGAGCCGCAGCCGGGCCAGGCCCTTGGCGGCGTAGCTCTTCACCGAGCCCGGCGAGATGTCCAGCGCCTTGGCGATCTCGGCCTCGCTGAGGTCCTCGAAGTAGCGCAGCACCAGCACGACCCGCTGCTGGCGGGACAGCCTGCCGAGCGCCCGCCACACCTCGTCGCGCTCGTCGACGGCCGCCTGCGGCGCGGCCATCGGCTGCTCGGGCAGCGTCTCGGCGGGGCGCTCGCCGTTCCACCGGCGGCGCCACCAGGACCGGTACGTGTTGAGCAGGACCTGCCGCACGTACGGTTCCGGGTCGCCGTTGATGCGCCTCCACGCCGACCACGACTTGACCAGGGCGGTCTGCAGCAGGTCCTCGGCCAGCGCGTGGTCACCGGTGAGCAGGTATGCGATGCGCAGCAGGTGCCGCGACCGCGCCATCACGAACTCGTCGAACTCCGCCGTGCCGGCCATGCTCCGCAAGCCTCCTGATCGCCGCCGTCAGCAACACGTACCGGTTGGACGGCGGCGTCGGTGGGTGGTGTCGCGAGAAAATCTCGCCCGTAGGCTACTTGCCGGGCAGGGCGGCGGTCAGCCACCAGTCGCCGGTCATGTGCTCGGGCTCGACGGTGATCACCACCGTGGCGCCGGAGTCGAGGTCGAGTCCCAGCCGCTGCGCGTCGTCCTTGCCGAAGCTCAGCACGGCCTGCGGGTTCTGCTCGTAGTCCCACCACTCGAACTTCTCGACCGGGATGCCGTTGATGGACACGAGCAGGCTGCCGGGGGTCTGCGCACGGGCGCGGAAGGTCAGGGCGCCCTGCCACTTCAGCGTGGTCACCCCCGCTTCGGGGCCGTCGACCCGGGCTCGGCCGGGCACGGAGTCGGGACCGGGCAGCGGTTCGAGTCGCGCGGGCCGCGACGGCAGCGGGTACTGCTCGAACGGCAGCCGCTCGGCCACCGCCACCGCCATCACGCCGCCGCCGTCGCCCGACCGGTCGGCCGAGACCGCCGCGCCCACGGCGGTCAGCGTGATTCGGGCGTGCTGCCCGACGCGCACGTTCCAGGCCGCCGCGGTCCTGTCGGTCAGGGGGCGGGCGGTGGCGAACTCCAGCCGGGTTCCGCAGGCGATGGTGGTCACATAGTTGCCGTTCACGCTCAGCTCGACCTCGGCCGGCAGCAGGCCGGTCGCGCAGTCCGCGAACAGGGTCAGATCGGTGCTGCCCGGCGTCCACACCACCTCCGCCGTGCGCTGGGAGAAGTCCGCCTGCAGCCGGGCCACGATGCGGTGCCCCCGGTACAGCTCGGGCAGGCCGGCGACGTCACCGCGGTCCGGGCCGGGCGCGACGGCGTAGCCCGAGACCGCGGCGATGACGACCAGGCAGGCCGCGGCCGCCGCGGACAGCCGGTTGCGGCGGCGCTGCGTGATCCGCCGACGGACGGCGACCAGCCGCTCGTTGCCCACCGGCGCGTCGTCGGGCTGCGGCAGCGCGCGCAGCGAGGGGTCCAGGCGCAGGGTGGCCAGACCCCGGGAGGCGTACGCCTTCACCGCGCCCGCTGAGATGTCCATGGTCCGTGCGATCTCCGCCTCGGTGAGGTCCTCGAAGTACCGCAGCACCAGCACCACGCGCTGCTGGCGGGGCAGCCGGTCGAGGGCGCGCCACAGCTGGTCGCGCTCGTCGACCGCGCTGTGCGGCGACGGCCCGGCGTGCTCGGGCAGCGTCTCGGTGGGGCGCTCGCCGTGCCAGCGCCGCCGCCACCACGAGTTGTACGTGTTGACCAGCACCCGGCGCACGTACGGCTCGGGGTCGCCCTGGATGCGCTTCCACGCCGACCAGGACTTGGCCAGCGCGGTCTGCAGCAGGTCCTCGGCCAGGATGTGATCGCCCGAGAGCAGGTACGCGATGCGCAGCAGGTGGCGCGAGCGCACCGTCACGAACTCGTCGAACGTCGCCGTGTCGGCCATGCTCCCCGTGCCTTTCCGTCTGCGGTGTCGAGATCCTGTACGACCTGGGCCGCCGCCGGGGTTGCGCGACCGGTGCGAAGTTTTCGGCGGGGGGTGTGTCCGCGCCGGCAGCGGCGCTCCGGGCTCGTGGAGGCGAGCGCGACGGTCTCACGGATCTCGTCGGTCCGCTGCCCGAACCGGTCCCGGGATCAGGGAGGATGGCGGGGTGGAGATGTGGAACAACCCTTCGTGCTCGAAGTGCGCCGATGCCCGGGAGACGTTCGAGCTCAACCAGGTGCCGGTGACGCTGCGGCCGTACCTGGACGCGCCGCCGACCGCGGCCGAGCTGGCCGAGGTGCTGGGCCGGCTCGGCGCGCAGCCGTGGGAGATCTGCCGGCTGGGCGAGCCGGTCGCCGCCGACCTGGGCCTGGCGGACTGGAGCCGGGACGAGGCCGACCGCCCCCGCTGGATCGCGGCGATGGTGGCGTACCCGCAGCTCATCCAGCGCCCGATCCTGCTACTCGACGACGGCACCGCGATCGTGGGGCGCACCCCTGAGGCACTGGCGCGAGCCCTGGCCACGCCGACCACCGACTGACACGGCACAGGCAGCCGTCCCGGCGGAGTCCGCCCGGGACGGCTGCCTGCTGCGGGCGGGTGACTCAGGCCAGCAGCTTGTTCAGCTCGCCGTAGCTCAGCGCGCCGGTCAGCGTGTCGTAGGTGCCCTTGGCCAGCAGTTCCTCGGTCGCCCGGCGCATCACCGCGTACGCCGCCTCGGCCACCGACGAGCCGAGGCTCACCCGGGCCACCCCGAGTGCGGCCAGCTCGGCGACGGTCGGGGAGCCCGGCCCGGCCAGGATGTTCAGCGGCGCGCCCACCCCGGCGACCAGCTCGGCGATCACGGCGGGGTCGGCCGTGCCGGGCACGAAGACGCCGTCCGCGCCCGCCGCGACGTAAGCCCGTGCGCGGGCGAGGGCGTCCGCGACGTCGCCGCCGCGCAGGAACGTGTCGACCCGGGCGTTGATGAACAGTCCCGCCCCGGCGGCGGTGCGGGCGGCGGCGATCCGCCGGGCGGCCTCGTCCACCGGCAGCAGCGGCGCGGGGCCGACCCGGTCGCTGTCCTCCAGGTTGACCCCGGCCGCACCGGCCGCGACCACCAGCCGGACCGTCTCGGCGACCCCGGCCGCGTCGGTCGCGAACCCGCCCTCGATGTCGGCGGTCACCGGCACGGCCACCGCGCCCGCGACCCGGGCGACCAGGTCGACAGCGCGGTCGCGGTCCAGCACGTCGCCGTCCGCCGCGCCCAGGCTCCAGGCCACCCCGGCGCTGGTCGTCGCCACCGCCGCCGACCCCGCCTGCTCGGCGAGCCGGGCGCTGGCCACGTCCCACGCGTTGGCGAGCAGGAGCGGAGTGCCGGGCTGGTGCATGGCGCGGAAGGCGCCGTACTTGTCGATCGTCATGGGCACAGTCCACCACGGGCTCCCCGACGGCGGCTGGCGGGAAAACGACGTCGACGTGCCGCGCGACCGCGATGTCGTTTTCTCGCGAGTCACCCGGTCCCCGCCCTGGCTACGGTGGGGGCATGCACGAGAACTTCGAACGCTGCGTCCGCGCGGTGCAGTCCCGCGACGCCCGCTTCGACGGCTGGTTCTTCACCGCGGTGACCAGTACCCGCATCTACTGCCGGCCCAGCTGCCCGGTGCCGCCGCCCCAGGTGCGGCACATGACCTTCCTGCCCAGCGCGGCCGCGGCCCAGCAGGCCGGATTCCGGGCCTGCAAACGGTGCCGGCCCGACGCGAGCCCCGGCTCGCCGCAGTGGAACGCGCGCGCCGACCTGGTGGGCCGCGCGGTCCGGCTCATCGCCGACGGGGTCGTCGACCGGGAGGGCGTGCCGGGCCTGGCCCACCGGCTGGGCTACAGCACCCGGCAGGTGCAGCGGCACGTGCTGGCCGAACTCGGCGCGGGGCCGCTGGCGGTGGCCCGCGCGCAGCGCGCCCAGGCGGCCCGCACCCTGATCGAGACCAGCACCCTGCCGCTGGGCGACGTCGCGTTCGCGGCGGGCTTCGGCAGCATCCGCACCTTCAACGACACCGTCCGCGAGGTGTTCGGGCTGACCCCCGGCGAGCTGCGCGAACGGGCCGGTCGCGGCGTACGTGTAACGGCCGCGCCGGGCACCGTCACGGTCCGCCTGCCGTACCGGGCCCCGCTGGCCGCCGATGAGCTGTTCACGCAGCTCGCCGCGGACGCGCTGCCCGGGGTGGAGGAATGGCGCGACGGGGCGCTGCGGCGCACGCTGCGGCTGCCCCACGGCACCGGCGTCGTCGCGTTGCGGCCCGCCGCCGGGCACGTCGAGTGCCGGCTGTCCCTGGCCGACCTGCGTGACCTCGGCAGTGCCGTCAACCGGTGCCGGTGGCTGCTCGACCTCGACGCCGACCCGGTCGCCGTGGACGCCGCGCTGGCCGCCGACCCGCTGCTCGCGCCGCTCGTCGCGGCCCTGCCGGGGCGGCGGGTGCCGCGCGCCGTGGACGGCGTGGAGCTGGCGGTGCGGGCGGTGCTCGGACCGGACGCGGCGGCGCGGCTCGTCACGGCGTACGGCGAACCCGTGGCCGATCCGGACGGCGGTCTGACCCGCGTGTTCCCCGACGTGTCCACGCTGGCGGCAGTCGATCCGGCGCTGCTGGGGGTGGCGGAGCAGGCCGAGAAAGCGTTCACCGCGCTCGTCGACGCGGTCGCCGTGGGCGAGCTGGACCTCGGCGTCGGCGCCGACTGGACGGCGGCCCGGCGGCGGCTGCGGGAACTGCCGGGGCTGGACGACTCCACCGTGGAGCTCATCGCCATGCGCGCCCTCGGCGACCCCGACGCCTGGCCCGCGACCGGGCACGACAGCGGCGTCGCGCCGGCCGAGCAGTGGCGGCCCTGGCGGGCGTACGCCCACCGGCACCTGGCGGGGTGACGACCGGGGCTGCGGGCTTGGCGTCTTCCGGCACCGGGTGGGGTGGTGACCGGGACGGCGTCTTGGCGGGCGACGCGGCCCGGATTACAGTGCGACGATGCGAGAGACGTCGATCAGTCGCGGTGCCGCCGGGACGGTCAGCGCGGCACTGCTCGTGCTGGTGCTGGCCTACCTTTACGGGGCCGTCGCCTACCTCGTCAGTGACGCGGCCTACTTCCCCGAGCAGTCCCCGCCCGGCTGGTCCTGGCCGGCCGTCCTGGTGACCATGTTCGGGTTCGTGCCCGCCGCGGTCATGCTGCTGTTCGCCTGGGGCGCATGGCGGTCGCCGCAGGTCCGGGCCGACCCGTTCACCCGGCGGCTGCTGGTCGCGGCCGGGGTGGCCACCGCGCTGATGCTCCTGGTGATGGCCACGCCGCCCGGCTGGGAGCTGTTCGACTGGTACGTCAGCTGACCGGCTGCTGCTCCGGCTCCGAGCGGCGCACCGTGCGCTGCTCGGCCCACTGCGACGTCTCCGCGGCGACCAGGCTCTCCACGTTCTCCACGAGCAGGGTGTCGGCGCGCTCGCCGTCGTAGGGCACCGCGCCCGCGCTCCACACCACGGCCTCGCGCTGCATCGCGACCAGCGTCGCGCTGGCCCGGATCCAGCTCTCGCCCGGCCGGACCAGCTGCCGCAGCCCGGCCAGCACCGCGACCAGCGCACCGAGCACCGCGGCGACGGCGGTGGACGCACCGAGCGCGGCCGCGGCGGGGATGCTCGCCGCGATCACGACGGTCACCCCCTCCAGGGTGTAGTTCGTGACGCGCTGGCGGCTCACCTGCCTGGCGTACCACAGCAGGCGTTCCTGCACGCTCACCGGCAGCTGTGCGCCGCCGGGCGAGGTGAGCCGCTGCCACCAGATGCTCTGCGCCGTGCCGCCGTCCGCCATCGCGTTCCTCCCGGAAGTCCCGATGATGGTGGCACGGCGAGGGATACGGGACCAGACGTCGTGGAAACTTCCCGACAGCGGGTGTTGTCCGAAGCAGATACGCGAGTGTCGACTTCCTGAGCAAACGTCGACTGGATGCCCTGCGGTCAGTCGTCGGTGTACTTCTTGACGGTCGCGGTGATGAAGCTGCCGGCGTCGACTCGCCCTCCCGCAGGCGGATTCTGTGAGAGCACCACCCAGTTCGAATCGATCATGGGTAGCCGGTGGGCGCCCGTCGCATCGTGCGCCGGTGCGACATGCAGGCCGGCCGCGCGCCAGATGTCCTGGGCGGCCTGGTAGTCCTTGCCGACGCCGTCAGGAACGACGACCTGGGTCGGCGGAGTCGGCGTGGACTCGGGCGACCGCACCGGCACATCGGCTGCCGTGGCGGCGGGTCGAACGGCCGGGGTCGCACTCGGTGTCGGCACTTCATGCGAGATCTCGCGCGGGGGAGTTCCGGCGCATCCCGCCAGTACGAGTACGAGTGCCGCCACTGCACCTGTGCACCTCCGGCGTGACGGACGGGGACGGTCCGAGGGCGGTCCATCGGTGAGCGGGCTCAAGCGTTGCCGTGCCGGGGGGATCCACATTTTTCCCACGTTATCGTTCGATACATGGCCAGATACCCCTTGTCACCCTGTCGAGGGCGGAAGAGATTGCGCGTGCCGCGAGAGCTGACGGGACGTCATTACGCCAGGCGCGGTGAGTATCGGATCATCTATGCCATCCACGACGAGCGGGTGGTGGTCGAGGTCGCCAACGTGCAGCGACGATCAACCGTCCACCGCACCCGCTGATTCCTCCGGTTCCGGATCGAGGCGCACGACGGCCACCCGCAGTTTTATGTCGTCGAGTCGGCCGGTGCTGATGCGGCAGGTCGTGCCCGAATGGCTGCGGCGACGTTGAGCGCGGCGAGCAGCAGGACCAGGCCGCCCGTGAGCCAGGCGCCGTAGCCTAGGCGGAGTGGGGCCGTCGGCCACTTCTGATGCATGTTCGCGGCGGCCTGCCATAGGCCGAAGGCGAGTGTCGCGGCGGCGCCGAGACCGGCGCACAGGGCAAGGATCCGCTGCGACCGAGGGGTGGCCAGGAACGCGGCCAGTGCGCCTGCCGAGATCAGCACGACGGCAAGGTTGAGTACCGCGCTGCCGGAGACCTGGAACGTCTGCTCGTCTCCGACCCACATGAGCAACACCTCCGGCGGCATCTCCTGTAGCTCGTACGCCTGCGCGGTCTCGCTCCACATCAACTGCTCGAAATCGACTTCCGGGGTGCCGCCGACGACCAGATCCCACCCGTTCCAGGAGATGTCGTACCGGCCCTGCTCACTCCCCTGGCCGAAATGGAGGAAGGGCAGTATCAGGCATGCGCCGGCGGCCAGGAAGCCGATGGTGTTCAGTATGCGTCCGAGCCTTGTCATTGATTCCCCGTCGTCCGGTGTCCGCGACGGTGAGTGTCGCAGTGCGGGTCAAGGCCAGGGCTCGGTTGGGTGGCTCGACCCGGGTCAGGCGTCCGGTCCGGCTTCCAGGTCGAGGCACACGCTGTTGATGCAGTAGCGGGCGTCCTTCGCGGTGAAGCCCTCGCCGTCGAACCGGTGCCCCAGGTGCGAGTCGCAGTTGGCGCACCGCACCTCGACCCGCAGCATGCCCATCGACCGGTCCTCGATGTAGCGGATGGTCCCCGGCAGCGCCTCGTCGAACGACGGCCATCCGCAGTGGTCACATTGTCGAATCGCGCCTGTGAAGCATTTGGTCGAGGGCGGCGTCCAGATCACGGCTCCGGTTGAATCCACGCTTAGTGATCAGTTCGATCGCTGCGCGGGCAACGGTTAAGTCTTCGCTGTTCGCGACCGAGAGCAGGGCCCGCAGATCGGCGAGATCCTGCGGGCGGGACTCATCGTCACAGGCAAGTAGTTTGAGTGCTATGAGATGCCCTGTGGTGGCGACCGGCAGCAACAGCCCAGAAACGATTTCCAGCTGTTCTGCGGCGTTGGCAATCTCCGGCTCGATCCCGGAACTTGCGAACAGCAAGTCCACCGTAACGCCGACGCCATCGCTCAGCCGCTTCAGTCTTACCGTCGCCAATCTCCCGTTGTCGTGTTCGACAGAGGCGGAGAAGGTGTAACCGTTGCCGAGGAAGTTGCGGACCAATGCCTCGGCTGCGTCGTCATTCGCCACCATCACCGCGACGTCGACGCCTAGGCTCGGTTCTCGCTGAAACCGCGAACCCTCCGACCAGGGCCCACTTGGAACCGTATCGATAGAGGTCCTTTGTCGCCTGGTGCAGGGCTTCTTCGACGCGGTTCATGCAAACCTGTGCGACGGACGTCCCGGTGCATCGCCAACCGGGGCGTCGGGCCTGGATGACAACCACTCTTGAATGGCTGCGTCGATCTCGGCATCGGATGCGGATGGCCGCGAACGCCGAAGCCGGGTTCGCAGCATCCGCTCGCCAAGTTCGTACATCTCCAGAGCCACGCGTAGTCGATCGGCCGCTGTTTCCTGGGACATGCAGCCAGCCTACGCGGGCTTCTCCTCGAGGTCGAGGCACACGCTGTTGATGCAGTAGCGGGCGTCCTTCGCGGTGAAGCCCTCGCCGTCGAACCGGTGCCCCAGGTGCGAGTCGCAGTTGGCGCACCGCACCTCGACCCGCAGCATGCCCATCGACCGGTCCTCGATGTAGCGGATGGTCCCCGGCAGCGCCTCGTCGAACGACGGCCACCCGCAGTGGCTGTCGAACTTGGTCACGCTGTCGAACAGCGCCACGCCGCAGGCCCGGCAACGGTAGGTGCCCGGGGTCTTGGTCTCGACGTACTTGCCGCTCCACGGGGCCTCGGTGCCCGCCTGGCGCAGCACGCGGAACTCCTCGGGATTGAGGCGCACGCGCCACTCTTGCTCGCTCAGCTGGCTGACGTTCTGCTCCATGCCTCGACCGTACGCGGTAGCGTCGGGCCATGCCCAAGGCCCCAGCGCTCGAGTACGAGGTCGGTAACCGTTCCGTAAGACTCAGCAGCCCGGACAAGATCTACTTCCCGGACCGCGGTTTCACGAAGCAGGACGTCTTCGAGTACTACCTTGCCGTGTCCGAGCCCATGCTGCGGGCGATGCGGGACCGCCCCACCATGTTGCAGCGCTTCCCCGACGGCATCGACGGGGAGATGTTCTTCCAGAAGCGGGTGCCGGCCCGGGGCGTGCCGGAGTGGATCACCACCGCGGAGATCAAGTTCCCGAGCGGGCGCAAGGCCGACGAGCTGTGCCCGAAGGAGCCCGCCGCCCTGCTCTGGGCGGCGCAGATGGGCACCATCGTGTACCACCCGTGGCCGGTGCGCGCACCCGTCACGGAGAACCCCGACGAGCTGCGCATCGACCTCGACCCGCAGCCCGGCACCGACTTCGCCGACGCGGTGAAGGTGGCGGGGCTGGCCCGTGGAGTGCTGGACGACGCGGGGCTGGTCGGCCACCCGAAGACCTCCGGCGGCCGGGGCATCCACATCTATGTGCGGATCAAGCCGGACTGGTCGTTCGTCGAGGCGCGGCGGGCGGCGATCGCGTTCGCCCGGGAGCTGGAGCGGCGCGACCCGAAGCTGATCACCACGGCGTGGTGGAAGGAGGAGCGCGGCGAGCAGGTCTTCATCGACTACAACCAGATGGCCCGCGACCGCACCATCGCCGCGCCGTACTCGCTGCGGGCCAACCCCCGCGCCACCGTGAGCACCCCGGTGACCTGGGACGAGCTGACCCAGATCGAGCCCAACGACTTCGACCTGCGCACCGTGCCGCCGCGGCTGGCCGAGGTCGGCGACCTCTACGCGGGCATGGACGACGTGCAGCACGACCTCGGCACGCTGCTGGAGTGGTGGGACCGCGACGAGCGTGACCGCAAGCTCGGCGAGATGCCGTACCCGCCGGACTATCCGAAGATGCCCGGCGAGCCGATGCGGGTGCAGCCCAGCCGCGCCCGCACCGACCACGCCGAGTAACTCGTCCGCGGACGCGGAGATGCCCCGCCACCGAGCCGGTGGCGGGGCATCTGCGTGCTACGACGGGCGGCTCACTGCGCCGGGCACACCGTGCCCGGCGGCGGCACCACCAGGTTGATCAGGAAGTCGTTGACGTGCTTGTTGATGCAGCGCGTCTCCGGGTAGGCGGTGTGGCCCTCGCCGTCCCAGGTGAGCACGACGCCCACGCCGAGCATGTCGGCGAGCTTCTGGGTCTGCTCGTACGGCGTGGCCGGGTCGCCCTTGGTGCCCACCACCAGGATCGGCGGTGCGCCGTCGGCCTTGCCGGTCGGGTACGGGTCGCGCTGGGCGGGCCAGATCGAGCAGGTCAGCATGCCCACCGCCAGTGGCGCGCCGAACAGCGGGTACTTCACCCGCCACTCCGACTGCAGCCGGCGGATGTCCTCGACGGTCGCCGGTTTGCCGTCGTCGGCGCAGTTCACCGCGGCGTTGGCGTCGAACAGGTTGGTGTACTCGCCGTTGGCGTCGCGGTCGGCGTAGGAGTCGGCCAGCGCGAAGATCGCCTCGGACTTGCCGTCCTGCAGGTCCGCCAGGGCCAGGCCCAGGTCGGGCCAGCGGGCCTGGGTGTACAGCGACGACACCACGCCCCAGAAGATCCAGCCGGCGGTGGCCTTGCGCCCGTCGGGGTTGCCGACGGGGTTGGTGTCGGCCTCCTGCATCAGTTTCTCCACGACGGCGCGGGCGTCGCCGTCGATCGGGCACTGGCTCTTGTTCTTCGCGCACCAGGCGGAGAAGTTGTCGAACGCGCGCTCGAAGCCCATCGCCTGGCTCTCCGAGGACTGGATCGACGACTGGAGCGGGTCGACCGCGCCGTCGAGCACCATGGCCCGGATGTTCTTCGGGTACAGCTGCGCGTACACCGCGCCGAGCAGGGTGCCGTAGGAGTAGCCGAGGTAGTTCATCTTGCCCTCGTTGAGCGATTCCCGGATCGCCTCCATGTCCCGGGCGGCCTGCTCGGTGGCGAACAGGCCCAGCCGGTCGCCGTACTTGGCCTTGCAGCCGTCGGCCATCTTCTTGGTCAGTGCCAGGACCTCGTCGAACTCCTCCTGCGTCACCGGGTCGGGCTCGCTGGCGAAGGTGGCGTCCAGGTCGGCGTCGGTGTAGCAGTCGACCGGGGTGGAGCGGCCGACGCCGCGCGGGTCGAAGCCGACGATGTCGAAGCGCCGGGTGATCTCCGCGGGCAGGCCCAGGGTGAGGTATGCCGCCAGGTCCACACCGGACGCGCCGGGCCCGCCCGGGTTGACCATCAGCGCGCCGATGCGGTCGCGCTGGTCGGTGGCCCGGGCCCGCATGACCTCGATGTCGAAGGTCTGGCCGTCGTCGGGTTTGTGCCAGTTCTGCGGCACCTTCACGATCTTGCATTCGAAGGTGTATCCGGACGGTGCCTTGCCGAGCAGGTCAGCGGCGATCTCCGGGCACAGCCGCCAGCCCGGTTCGGGGCTGACGGCGGCGGCCTCGGGGCGGCGGCCGAAGTCGGGCAGCGGGAGTATGCACCCGGTGGTGGTCAGTGCCGAGGCCGCCAGCGCGACGACGGCGCGCGCCACCTTCTTGTCAAGCCTGAGTCGCACGAGCGTGTTCACTCCCCCCGGAACGGATCCGCCCGAGCCTACGGGGTACGCAGTACCTCGTCGACGTTGAGGCTGATAGGACGGTCGAGCTGGTCATAGGTGCAGGACCGGGGGTCGCGGTCGGGGCGCCAGCGCTTGAACTGGGCGGTATGCCGGAAGCGGTCGCCCTCCATCGCGTCGTAGCCGACCTCGACCACGAGCTCGGGGCGTAGCGGTTCGAAGCCAAGGTCCTTCCCCCCACTCCATCGGCTGGGCGCACCCGGCACACGCTGACCGTCCGAAGCCGACCCCCAGGTGTGCTCGGCGGGGTTGCGGTACGGCTCCAGCTCGTCCAGCAGCTCGGCCCGGCGTGCCGCGGTGAACGCCGAACTCGCGCCGACGTGGTGCAGCACGCCGTGCTCGTCGTACAGGCCGAGCAGCAGCGACCCGACCACCGGCCCGGAGGTGTGGTACCGGAACCCGGCCACCACCACGTCCGCGGTGCGCGCGTGCTTGATCTTTAACATGAGCCGCTTGCCGGGGGAGTAGGGCATGGCGGCCGGTTTGGTGATGAGCCCGTCGAGCCCCGCGCCCTCGAACGCGGTGAACCACTCCCGGGCGGTGTCCGCGTCGGTGGTGACCGGGGTCAGGTGCACCGGCGGCTCCACGTGGGCCAGGGTCTGCGCCAGCAGCGCCCGGCGCTGGGCGTACGGCTGGTCCATCAGCGACCGGTCGTCCAGGGCCAGCAGGTCGAACGCGATGATGTCGGCGGGGGTCTCCACGGACAGCTTGTTCACCCGGGAGGCCGCCGGGTGGATGCGCTGGTTGAGCATGTCGAAGTCGAGGCGGGGGATGCGGCCGGTGTCGCGGCGGATGCAGACCAGCTCGCAGTCGATCACCGACCGGGCCGGGAACTGCTTGAGGGCCTGGTTCACGACCTCGGGAAAGTATCGGGTCAGTGTCTTGCCGCCGCGGCTGGCCAGCTCGACCTCGTCTCCGTCGCGGAAGATGATGCAGCGGTAGCCGTCCCACTTGGGCTCGAACGTCATACCCGGTTCATCGGGAATCTTCGACACCGGCTTGGCCAGCATCGGTTCCACAGGGGGGTTCACCGGTAGATCCATGCCACCAGTCAACCAGCAAACCGCCCACCCCGCGCCAATCCCCCCGTTTTCCCAGCCCGTTCTCACGTTTCGTGTTGATCATGAACCTATGGCACGGTTCGGCGGCGTGTCACGTCCACCACTTCATGATCATCAGCGTGGGTCGGGCCGCCGGCGAACCGGTTCGTCCGGCCGAGCAACCCACGCGCCCGAAGCCGCCGTTTTGACGGCGACCGAGAGGGGTGAGGCGATGCCGGACGACTCCGATTTCCGCGAGTACGTGACAGGCCGGCTCGACCAGTTGCGCCGCACGGCATACCTGCTGTGCGGTGACTGGCACGCCGCGGACGACGTCACGTCGACCGCCGTCATGAAGCTCATGCGGCACTGGCGGCGCATCCGTGAGCTGGAGAACATCGACTCGTACGTCCGCCAGGTGCTGCTGCGCACCTGGCTGGACGAGCGCCGTCGCCCGTGGCGGCGGGAGTGGGCGACAGCGGTGCTGCCGGTGCGGGCCGTCGCCGCAGCGGACCGGGTGGTGGACGAGCGCCTCGCCATCATGGGCCACCTCGCCGCGCTGCCCGCCCGGCGCAGGGCCGTCATCGTGCTGCGCTTCTACGACGACCTGTCGGTCGAGGAGACCGCCGCGGTGCTCGGCTGCAGCACGGGCACGGTCAAGAGCCAGACGTCGCGCGCGCTGGACACCCTGCGCGCGGCGCTCGTCCCCGTTCCGGAGACCGCCGAGGAGGCAGCGCGATGAACCTGCAGGAGATGCTGAAGACCGCCGTGGCCGACCCGCCGCCGCCCGCCATCGACCTCGACGATCTGACCCGGCGGGTACGCCGCAGGCAGGTGTCGACGCGCTGGGCCGTAGGCACCGGTGGGCTCGGCCTTGCGGTGGCCATGGCGGTCGCCGCCGTCGGCCTGGCACCGCTGGACGGCGGCGCGCCGTGGCAGCCGGAGAGCGGTGCCACTCAGCTCGTGCCGCCGGTCTCCGCCGATCCGCGGCAGGAACTGCTGGCCGCGCGCCTCACCGCGCAACTGCGGGAGCTCGGTCCGGAGTTCGGCGTCCCGGCCGGCACGGTGTTCACCGTGGAGCGGGGCGAGTGGGGCGCCGCAACGGACGGCTACTGGTACGTGGCCCGCTGGTCCTCCGGCGGCGTCCAGCTGGCGATCATCGTGCGGCGGGCGCTCATCCCGCTGGAGGACGGGTGCGCCAAGAACGGCCCGGACATGTCCTGCGAGCGCACCGAGGGCGCCGACGGCTCGGTCAACTACGTCGTCACGGAGGGCGCCGGTGCGGCGCCGTCCCGCCAGGCGGAGAACTACCGGCTCGACGACACCGCGGTGATGGTCACCGCCGCCGGCGGAACGGCTTTCACCGTGGAGCAGCTGCTGACCCTGGCCCAACTGCCGGGCTGGTCACTGGTCGGCTGAGCCCCGCCCGCGACGGGCGCGCCACCGGCGATGGGACCGGGGCGCGCCCGTCGTGCCGCGGCCGACACAGGCTGGCCGGTGCTTCGCCGCCGTCGTGTGCCGTCGGGGTCACGTGGTGGCCGGGCCGGAAGCGGCCTGCTCCTGCTCGAACCGGAACTCTCGGATGAAGCAGTCGCGCGGCTGGCCCACCGCGAAAAGCACGCAGTCGGCGACCGAGCGCGCCGTGAGCATCGCCTCGGCGGTACGCGGCCCGTCCTGCACGAAGTCCGGTGGGTACAGCGAGATCACCCGGATGCCCTCGGGGCGCAGCCGGTGCGACAGGATGCCGGCCAGCCCCGCCTGCGCGTGTTTGGCGGCGTAGAAGGCCGGATGGGCGGTCGAGCGGTGGTGGCCGGTCTCGCCGCAACCGGAGATCAGGTTGACGACGTCCGGTCGGGTCGATGCCCGCAACAGTGGCAACAGGTGCTTGATCAGCAGCGTCGTCCCGGTCGCCGCCCCGCTGATCATCGACACGATGGCGTCGTCGGGGGCGTCCTCCAGACCTGGCCCTTTCGCGTACGCGGCCGCGTTGTTGACGAGCACGTCGAGGTGACCGGTCCGTTCGGCGAGCGCGGCGGCGAACCCGCGTACCGCGTCGGGGTCGGCCAGGTCGCACCGGAACGCCTCGGCGCGGCCCGGCCCGTCCTTGTTGATCAGGTCAGCGGTGGCGGTGGCGGCGCCGACGTCCCGGGCGGACAGGTACACGTGCGCGCCCCGGGCCGCGAAGTCGGCGGCGAGCAGCCGCCCGGTGTCCCGTCCCGCGCCGGTGACCGCCACCCGCAGTCCCTCGAAGATCATGCCGATATCCCACCACCTCCACCGCACTTGAGGTCAACTGACCGTCCTCCCCCGACGATCATGAACTTAGGCCGGCGACACGCCGCCGAACCTGCCCCTAAGTTCATGATCAACGCGGGATGCGGCGGTGCGTGGGCGGTGGGCTGCAACAAACCTGCACATCGATTGTCTTGCATGCGCGGAAAGCGCTTTCCTATGCTCGGGTACTACGTCGAGTTGTGTCGATGTTTCGATCTCTTGACGATCCGGTCTCGCGGAAGGAAGGCGCATGAAGGTACGTTTCCGGCTCGCCACCGCCGCGGTGGCGGCCACGGTGGCGGCGGCGATGCTGTACGCGGGCACCGCCAACGCCGCCACGCTGTTCAGCGACGACTTCAACGATGGCAACTCGTCCGGCTGGACCACGTCCGGCGGGACCTGGTCGGTCGCCGCCGACGGGACTTCAGTGCTGCGGCAGGCGGGCACGAGTTCCGACGCCCGGGCCCGGGCGGGCTCGACGGCCTGGGCGAACTACACGGTGACCGCGCGGGTGAAGCTGACCGCGGTCAACGGCACGAACCGGTTCGCCGCGCTGCTGGCCAGGGCGCAGTCCAACACCAGCTACTACTACCTGGCGCTGCGCACCAACAACACGGTCGAGCTCAAGAAGCTGGTCGGCGGATCGTCGACGACCCTGGCCAGTGCGGCGGTGACCGTCACCACCGGCGCCTGGTACACGCTGAGCCTGAACGTCAGTGGCAGCAGCCTGCGGGGCAGCGTCAACGGCGGCGCTGCGGTGTCCGCCGTGGACAGCCAGTTCGCCACCGGCCAGATCGGCGTGGCCACCTACAACGCGGCCGCGAACTTCGACGACGTGCTCGTCGCCGACGCGGCCGGCCCGTCGCCGAGCCCGAGCACGGGTCCGTCCGCGAGCCCGAGCTCGAGCAGCAGCCCGAGCGCGAGTCCGCGGCCCAGCAGCCCCAGCCCGAGCGCCAGTCCCAGCGCCAGCCCGAGTCCGAGCGGGCCGCCGCCGAACCCGCCGGGGCCGGGGCAGCCGGACGGGTTCGCCACGGTTGCCGGATACGGTCAGGCCACCACCACGGGCGGGGCCGGCGGGCCGGTCGTCACCGTGGACACCACCGAGGAGTTCCTGGACTACATCGCCCGCACCGGGCCGTACACGATCCAGGTGTCGGGCACGATCACGCTGCCGACGGGCACCACGGACGGCATGCACAACGTCAGCTCCGACAAGACGATCGTGGGCCTGGGCTCGACCGCGCGCCTGGTCGGCGGGGGCCTGAACATCGGCGTGCCGGTCAGCGACGCGGTGACCTCGCCGCCCGCGAACGCGGTGCACAACATCATCATCCGGAACCTGTCCATCAGCGGCGCCACCGACGACCTGATCAACGTGCAGATGTTCTCGCACCACATCTGGATCGACCACAACGACCTGTCCGACGGCGGCGACGGCGCGCTCGACATCAAACGCGGCTCCGACCTGCTCACGGTGTCCTGGAACAGGTTCCACGACCACGACAAGACGACCCTGGTCGGCCACGACGACGCCAACGGCGCGCAGGACACCGGCCGGCTGCGGGTGACGTACCACCACAACTTCTTCGACCGCTCCGACCAGCGCAACCCGCGGGTGCGCTTCTCGCCGCTGGTGCACGTCTACAACAACTACTACTTCGACAACAGCTACGGCATCGCGTCGACCAACGAGTCCGGCCTGTTCGTCGAGGGCAACTACTTCTTCAGCGTCAACAACCCGGGCCGGGTCGAGTTCAGCGGCCCGCTGGGCCGCATGGTCGAGCGCAACAACATCCTCGTCGAGTGCAACCACCCGATCGAGGTGCGCGGCACCGTCACCGACCCGGCGACCTTCTACCCGTACACCGTGGACGACCCGGCCTCCGTGCCGACGATCGTCCCGGCGGGCGCGGGCGTCGGAAAGATCTGAGGGGGTACGCCATGATCGAGCGCGTCGTGACAGTCCAGCCCTTCGCCGTCGACGAGTCTGTCGAGGTGGCGGCATGAGGGCGGCACACCGGGCGTGGGTCGCCACGGCCGTGCTCGCCGCGACGGTGGCGTTCAGCGCCGTCGCGGTCAGCCGGGCCGACGCGGCCACGCTGCTCAGCGACGACTTCGCCGACGGCAACGCGAGCGGCTGGTCGACCTCGGGCGGCAGCTGGTCGGTGTCCGGCCAGGCCTACCGCCAGTCGAGCACCGGCGCGGACGCCAAGGCCCAGGCGGGCTCGACCGCGTGGATCGACTACACGGTCCAGGCCCGGGTGCAGCCGACGGCGTTCGGCAACAGCACCCGGTCGGCGGGTGTCGTCGCCCGCGCCCAGAACATGACCAGCTTCTACGCGCTCGTGCTGACCGGCGGCGGGACGGCGCAGCTGCGCCGGGTCTCCGGCGGCGGCGTGACGACCCTCGCCAGCGCGCCGGTGGGCGTCACCACCGGCACCTGGTACACGCTCGCGCTGCGGGTCAGCGGCTCCCAGCTGTCCGGCGCGGTCAACGGGGCGACCCTGCTGACCGCGACCGACGGCACGTTCGCCGCCGGGCGGGTCGGCCTGTCGGCGTCCTACGCGAGCGCGGCCTTCGACGACGTGACCGTCGACGGCGGCCCCGGCACCCCGCCGAGCCCGAGTGTCAGCCCGCCGCCGTCACCCTCGGCCAGCGCGTCACCCGCACCGAGCCCGTCCGCCTCCGCGAGCGCGTCACCGAGCCCGAGCAGCAGCCCGCGCCCGAGCGCCTCCCCGTCGCGGCCGCCGAGCCCGTCGCCGAGCACCAGCCCCGGCCCGGTGCCGCCGAACCAGGCCGACGGATTTGCGAGCGTGAATGCACTTGGCCAGAACGGCACCTACGGCGGCGTGGGCGGCCCGACGGTGGTGGTCGACACCACGGCTGAGCTGCTGGCCGCCATCGACGCCATCGGGCCGATGGTCATCCAGGTGCAGGGCACGATCACCATCGACAGCAAGCGGGGGGTACGCCCGAACAAGACGATCGTCGGGCTCGGCTCCAACGCGACGATCAGCGGCGGCGGGTTCGACTTCTACCGCTCGTACAACGTGATCGTCAGGAACCTGACCTTCACTGGCGCCGAGGACGACGCGGTCAACGTGGGCCAGAACTCGCACCACGTCTGGATCGACCACAACCGCTTCGTGGCCCCCGTCGACGGCTCCATCGACATCGTCCGCGGCGCGGAGTACGTGACCGTCTCCTGGAACCACTTCGACCACACCGACAAGTCGATGCTGATCGGCCACTCCGACGGCAGCGCGAGCGAGGACGTCGGCCACCTCAAGGTGACCATCCACCACAACTTCTTCGACCACAGCCGCCAGCGCCACCCCCGCGTGCGCTGGGGCGACCCGGTGCACGTCTACAACAACTACTTCCTGGCCAACGAGCTGTACGGCGTCGCGTCCACCCAGGACGGCGGCGTCCTGCTGGAGGGCAACTACTTCCAGGACGTGCCGTTCCCCTGCTTCTCGGCGAGCGGCTACGCCGACAGCGGCCCGGGCCGGCTCGTCCAGCGCAACAACGTGTTCGTCGGCTCCGGAACCTGCGAGGTCTCCGGCACGGTGGCCGACCCCGGCACGTCCTACGCCTATACCGTGGCGGCCCCGGGCACCGTGCCCGCGGCAGTGACCGCGGGCGCCGGCGTGGGACGGATCTGACGGTGGGCGGTGGGGCGGCGTCCCGGCCGCCCCACCGGCCGGGGCCCCTCACCTGAGTTGATCATGAAGTTGTGGCTGTGACACGCCGTCGAGCCGTGCCACAAGTTCATGATCAACGCGGGAACGCGGACGGGTCAGCAGGAGCCGAGGGTGGTGGTGCGGGTGACGCGGAAGGTGGCGATGGGGGCGACGGGTGGGTTTTCGACGGCGTACGCGGTGCCGTCGTGCTTGCTGAACTCCGCCACGGCCTGCCCCGACATCGGCACGAGGACCAGGTTGAAGTCCTTGCCGGAATCGCCGGACGTGCCGATCACCACGCGCTCGGCCCGCCACGTGTCGCCGTCGAACTTCAGGAGCTTCTCCCAGTAGTACTTCGGGTCGCCCGGGCGCTGGACGAACAGCCCGACCTCCCGGCCCGGCGGCTTGCTGCCCTGCCCGGTGAGGTCCGCGCACCGCGGCACGGCGGCGGCGCTGGTCAATTGGAAGCCGACCGGGGACGGCGACGGCGCCGCGGACGGGGTGGCGGCCGGTGGCGGCCCGGAGCCGGTGGCGGCGGGTGGTGGCGGTGCGGAGCCGGTGGCTACGGGGGATCGGCCGGGTAACGACTGGTTGAGCAGCGCCACGGTCACGCCGATGAGGGCGGCCAGCACGAGTCCCAGGAGGGCCCACTGGGTTGCGCCCCAGCGGCGCTTGGACGGCTTGTTCTCCGGCGCGGTCATCCCTTGTGGATACCGCACGCGGGCGAGGTGCGCCACCGCCCGCGTGCGGTCGGCCCGAAGGCCCAGATCAGCGCAGCGTCGCCTGGGCCAGGACGGTCGGCGATCCGCCGTCCCAGGAGCCGGTGAGCACGAGTCCGCTGCCGACGGCGGAGCCGAGCACCCGGTGCACGGTCAGCTCGACCGCGCCGGTGACGACACGGGTCGGGTCGCCGTCGGTGGTCTGCTCGATCGCGCCGACGACCGGAACGGTGGTGCCCGGGACGCCGCTGCCGCGCAGCGACATGGCCGCGGCCCGCTTCTCCGGCCGGCCGTCGACGTCGACGAACTCCTCGGCCTCGCCACCGCCGGTGAGGATCGCGGTGGTCAGCGTCTGCAGGTAGACCGGGTCGCCGGCGGCGTCGTACACCCAGCGCCTGCCGAGCACGGAGTGCTCCGTGGTGCCGACGAGCCACGGCTCACCGCCGGGCAGCGGCGCACCCCGGTAGGTGAGCGGGACGTGCAGCACCGGGCCGTCATCTGCCTGGACCAGAATCGTCTCGACGCCGACCTCGCCGTCGGGGTCGTCGAAGCGGCACGCGGCCACCCGGTGCGCGCCAGGCGCCGCCGGCCCCTGGTACCAGGAACGGGTGGGCAGCCAGGAGTCGATCAGTTCGAGCTTGGTCGGTCGGATGTCCGCGCGGTACAGAAGTGCCATGTCCGGCATCGTAAACGCCGGGCCGGAACGCCCGACGGGGTCGCTTCCGGGCGGTGGCACGCGGCACCGGCGAAACGCGGCAGGCGGCCCCGTGCGGCGATACGGCTGAGATCGGCAAAGCTGCGCCGGGCGTACGCGTGGCGCGTAGGTTCGGACGGGTGGCCACCTTGACGGCGGTGAACGTCGGCCTGCCCAAGGACGTCGACTGGCGCGGGCGGACCGTGTACACCGGGGTGTGGAAACAGGCTGTGGACGGCCCGGTGATGCTGCGCCGGCTCAACCTCGACGGCGACGGCCAGGGCGACCTCGGCGGGCACGGCGGCGAGCAGCGCGCGGTGCTCGTGTACCAGCAGGACTCCTACCGCTACTGGCAGCGGGTGCTGGGCCGCGACGACTTCGTGCCCGGTCAGTTCGGCGAGAACTTCACCGTCGACGGACTGCCCGACGACGAGGTGTGCATCGGCGACCGCTACCGCATCGGTGAGGCAGTGGTCGAGGTGACGCAGCCGCGGGTGACCTGTTACCGGGTGGGGCTGCGGATGAACGAGCCGCGGATGGCGGCGCTGATGGTCGCGCACCGCCGGCCGGGCTTCTACCTGCGAGTGCTGACCGAGGGCCTGGTGCGGGCCGGTGACGAGTTCGTGAGACTGTCCACCGGGCCCGAGGCGATGACGGTGGCCGAGATCGACGCCCTGCTGTACCTGCCCGGCCACTCCCGCGACGACGCCGCGCGGGCCCTGCGGATCCCGGCGCTGAGCCCCGGCTGGCAGGCGTCGATGCGGGCGCTGCTCGACCAGGCCGACGGACGGTCGGGCAACCCGGGGCTGGCCACCACCGGTGCACCGCCCGCGTGGGCCGGATTCCGGCCGCTGATCGTCACCGCCCTCGACGAGGAGGCCCGTGACGTGTTCTCGCTGCACCTGGCCGCCGCTGACGGGTCCCCGTTACCCGCGGCGCTGCCCGGCCAGTTCCTGACGGTGCGGCTGCCCGCCGCGGACGGGCCGCTGATCCGCAGCTACTCGCTGTCCGGGACGCCCGGCGACGCGATGTACCGGATCAGCGTGAAGCAGGAGCCGCACGGCGCGGCGGGGGCGTACCTGCGCGCCAACGCCCGGCCGGGCCTGACCGTCGAGGCTGCCGCGCCGCGCGGCTCGTTCACCCTCGACTCCGGCGAGCAGCCGGTGCTGCTGCTGTCGGCCGGGATCGGCGCCACGCCGATGATGGCCATGCTGCACGCCCTCGCCGCTTCGCAGCCGGACCGGGCGGTGTGGTGGGTGCACGGCGCGCGTGACCGCGCCGAGCACGCCTTCGCGGCGGAGAGCCGGGAGCTGCTCGGACGGCTCCCACACGCGCACGTCCAGATCTGCTACAGCCGACCCGCTCCCGAGGACCGGCCGGACCGGGACTTCACCACCGCGGGCCGGATCACCGCCGACGTGCTGCGCGGGCTGGGCCTGCCTCCGGACACCGCCGCCTATCTGTGCGGCCCGGCCGACTTCACCCGGGAGGTCACCGCCGCGCTGGGTGAGCTGGGACTGAACCCGGGACGGGTGCACAGCGAGCTGTTCGGCTCGGAACCGGGACTGACCCCCGGCATCGCCGCCGCGCCCGCGCGGCCGCCGCACCCGCCGGACGGCCCGCCCGGACCAGGTCCGGCGGTGTCCTTCGTTCGCAGCGGGCTGACCGTGCCCTGGGGGCCGGACTACGCCAGCCTGCTCGAACTCGCCGAAGCCTGCGACGTGCCGGTGCGCTGGTCCTGCCGGACCGGGGTGTGCCACACCTGCGAGAGCGGTCTGCTGTCGGGCAAGGTGGCGTACTCGCCCGAACCCGTCGACGCCCCCGGCGACGGCAACCTGCTGATCTGCTGCTCCGAGCCGACCACCGAGCTGGCCCTCGACCTGTGACAGGGCGCCGCCCGGTCAGAACGTCTTGAAACTGCGGATCGGCATCCGGGGGCCGTACTTGGGCGCGCCGATGCCGGAGACCTCGATGAGGTGGCAGACCCGGCCGCGCTGCCCGGCGAACGGGGCGAGCAGCTCCAGCATCCGGGCGTCGGTGCCGCGGGGCTCCCCGGCCAGCGCGTAGCAGACGAAGTTCGGCAGGTGGAAGTCGCCGACGCTGACCGCGTCGGGGTCGCCGAACACCACGGCCGCCGTCTCCGCGGCGGTCCACGGACCGATGCCGCGGATGGTGAGCAGGTGCGCGGTCAGGGCCGCGCTGTCGGGGCGGCGTTCCAGCCGGCCGGCCTGGGCGGCGACCCGCCGCAGCGTGTCGGCTCGCCGCTGCTCCAGGCCGAGCGGGTGGAACTCGTAGTACGGGGTGGTTGCGATGATCTCCGGCTCGGGGGGCAGCCAGAGGTTCTCCACCGGGCCGGGTGCCCTGGTGCCGAACCTGCGGACGATCGCGGCGTACGCGCGGTAGGCCTCGGTGCCGGTGACTTTCTGCTCGCATACCGCCCGTAGCAGCCGGGGGAACGCCAGGCGGGTCGTCGGCAGGCGCAGCCCGGCGTGCTCGCGGGCCAGCCGGGCGACCAGCGGGTGCGCCTTCGACAGCTCGGCGAACCCGGCGACGTCGTCGCGTAGCCCGGCGATCGCATCGGCCTGCTCGGCCAGCCAGGCGGCGCCCTCGCCGTACGCCTCGACCTGCAGGAACCGGCCCGCGGCGCGCAGCGCCAGGCTGCCCGGACCTTGCGGGGTCCGGGCAGCCAGCCAGTAGACGCCGTCGATCCAGCGTGCGCAGGGGTCGTGCCGGCCGAGGCTGAGCTGCCCGAGCGTACCGACGATGTCGTATCGCTCAGGCAGCTCGTGTCGCTCGGTCACGGCATCGAATCTGCCACGCTCAGACGGCCAGCCACAGTGCGGGGGTGGTGGCGGGCTCCCAGCCGCTCAGCGAGGTGTGCGCCTGGCGGCAGGAGTAGACGACGCCCTGGTAGGTCACCCGGGTGCCGGTGGCGTAGCTGACGCCGGGCGCCCACGCCGGGTACGACCCGGTCGGGCTGGCCGACGGGCTGGTGCTCGGTGACTTCGACGGCGACACGCTCGGCGACGGTGAGGCGCCGGCCGACGGGGATGTGCTCGGCCGCGGCGACGCACTGGGTGAGGCCGGCGGCGACGGGACGGTGCCGCCGATGACCACGTCGGCGCACGAGTAGAACGCCTCCGGGCTGTCCGAGCGCTGCCAGATCATGTAGATCAGGTGGCGACCGGGGTGCCCGGACGGGATGTTCCCGGAGAGGCTGTAGTAGCCGTCGACGACCGCCGGATTGGTGACGGTCAGGAACGGGCTGGCCTCCAGATCGCCCCAGCGCAGCGGGGTGGCCGGGTTGTAGCCGGGCCGGGTGATGTAGAGCTGCCAGCTGCCCAGGTGCGGGGCGGTGGCGCGGATGCGGAAGGTGTACGCCCCGGACGCGGGCAGCGTGGTGGTCTTCCAGTCGCTGCGGCCCAGGTCGAGCCCGGCGTACTTGCTGCGGTTGGCGCTGCACAGCTTGCCGTCGGGGATGATGCTGCGGTGCTGCCCGGCGGCGTTGGCGATGTTCACCTCGTTCCAGTCGTAGAGCGGCTGGGTGCCGCCGAGGGCGACGACGGCCTGGCAGGCGGGCGTGTCCGGGGATTCCGGACCCTCCAGGTAGCACGTGTAGACCCGGCTGGCGGGGGTGGTCATGGTGCCGTGGCTCGACGCGGGACCGGACAGGGCGACCACGGCGAGGGTCGGGGCGAGGGCCAGCAGCGTCGTGGCGAGGGCAGCGCGGGTAACGGCGCGCATGCGTTCCACCTCTCTGTGGAAGTTCCAATAAGGAAACTTAACTAAGAGATGAATTTACGCCTCACGTCCATACTGATCAATGGGCTGCGCCCAGACCGTTACGCGGCGGCGGAGGGCCCGCGCTGGGCGGCCAGCGCCAGCGAGCGGTGCAGGAGCTTGCCGTCGCCGAGCAGGTGGCGGAGCTTCTTCTCCAGGCCGGCGATGGGCACCAGATTCTGCGGGGCGCGCGGGTCCTTGTAGGGCAGCGAGGCGAAGCGGGGGATCGTGGCCGTGGACAGCTCGGCCAGCGCGACGGCCTGGTGCTCGGGGACCTCGGCCGAGCACTCCACACGCACGATGCCCGCCCACGGGGAGCTGCCGCCGTGCGGCAGGCGCAGATACCAGGTGAGCCGCTCGTACACGCCGGCGATCCGGAAGACCGGGGTGCGCTGCGCGGGCTGCAGCGCGGCGACCACGCTGATGAGGCGATCCGGCAGGTACTGCTTCTGCTGGGTCTTGATGTAGCCCAGGGTGCGCGGCAGCGCGTCGCGGCTGCGCAGCGGCCCGTCCACGATCAGCAGGTCGCCGTCCTCGCGCAGTTGCCGGGACACCTCGATCTCCAGCTCGGTCAGCGCCCGCTGCACACCGTTGGACAGGTCGCCCTCGTCCGCGCCGACGATGGTCTCCGCGCGGTAGCGGGCAGCCTGCCCGGCGTCCACGTCGGAGGGACGCTCGGCGGCGGTGAACAGGGTTCGCTCGACCTTCACGCCGGTGACGCTCGCGCCGGACGAGCGCTCGCAGCGCACCACGCCGGCCGCGTAGGAGCAGGCCAGGCCGGGGCGGGTCACGCCGTCGTGGTCCTCGATCCACAGCCGGGCGTCGGTACGGCGTACGCCGTCGACGAGCAGCACCACGTCGGGGGCGCGTACGCCCGGCGGGGTGTCCAGGGGTTGCCAGGCCGACGCCGGCAGCTCGATCTCGGCGTCGAGCTTGGCGCTGCTGGCCTCGGCGGGCCCCCGCTCCGCGCCGTCGAGACTGGCGCCGAAGCCGGGATCCCAGGCGTCCACATGGAACTTCATGAGATCTGTCTACCAGCTCTCGTCTATCCGACCCGCTCCACGCGGGCGGTGCGGGCGTCCTTGCTGATCTCGAAGCGGACCGGAATGCGCTCTGCCAGCGCCTGGACGTGTGTCACGACGCCGACCATGCGGTCACCCGTCGCCGCGAGGTTCTCCAGCGTGGCCGCGACCGTGTCCAGAGTGGACGCGTCCAATGTGCCGAAGCCTTCGTCGAGCATGATGGACTCCAGGCTCGCCGTCGGCGACAGGCCGCCGAGCTGGTCGGCCAGCGCCAGTGCCAGCGCCAGCGAGGCCTGGAACGTCTCGCCGCCGGACAGCGTGCGCACCGTGCGCCGCAGCCCCGCGTCGTGGTGGTCGACCACGAAGAACTCGCGGTCCTCGTGGATCAGGTCGTACTGCCCGCCGGACAGCTCCCGCAGGATCGCCGACGCCCCGTCCACCAGCGCGTCGAGAGCTTCCTGCAGCAGCCAGGCCTCGAAGTTGTTGGCCCGCAGGTGGGTGGCGAGCGCGGTGGCCACCTGCCGGTCGGTCTCGATCACCGCCCGCTGCGCCCGCAGCGTCTCGGCCTGGGCGCGCCGCTCCAGCAGCATGTCCCGGGCGGCGGCCATGCGCTCCACGGTCACCGCGGCGGCCCGCTGGTGCTCCCCGGCCCCGGGGCGGGGCAGCTCGGCGGCGGCGAACAGCTCGTCGAGCCGGTGCACCAGCGCGGCCGCATGCTCGCGGGCCTGCGTCAGGCGGGCCCGCTCGCCGTCCCGCTCGGCCTGGGCGGCGCTCGCCTGCTCCCGGGCCCAGCCGTCGAGGGTGCGCCAGGCGGCGGCGAGGTCGTCCCGGTCCGCGGCGGGCGGCGCCAACGCGGCGACCGTGTCCCGGGCCGCGTCGAACGAGCGCCAGCCGGCGGTCAGCCGGTCCTGGGCCTGCTGCGCGACCGCGGCGGCTCGGCGCTGCTCCTCCCGCGCGGTACGCAGCACGGCGGTGGCCGCGGTCAGCTCACGCCGCAGCGCCTCCGCCGCGGTCAGCTGCTCGCGCAACCGGGGCACCGGCGCGGCGCCCTGCAGCACCCGGGCGACCTCGGCGGCGCGCACGCCGAGCTGCTCGCGCTGCGCGGACGCCTTCGCGTGCCGCACACTCGCCTCGTTGACCTTGCGGTCGAGTTGCTCGCGCCCGGCGCGGGTGGTGGCCACGGCCTGCTCGGCCTGCTCGACGACCCGCTTGGCGGCGGTCATCGCGGGCTGGTCGGGCATCGCCGGCACCGTCGCCACGTGCTGGGTGCAGACCGGGCAGGCGTGGCCCGCCTTCAGGTCCCGGCGCAGCCAGGCGGCCCGGTCGGAGGTCTGCGCCGCCTGCAGGGCCTGCTGCGCCTCGGCCAGCGCCCGCTCGGCCTGGGCCTGGCGGGCGACGGCCGCCTGCTGCGCGCCGAGCGCGGAGTCGTGCAGCTGCTGCGCCTGCGACGCGGCGGCGTCCAGTTCGGCCAGCTGGGTGCGCAGGCGTGACGACTCGGCGTGTGCCTCCAGCAGGCCGCGCAGCACCGTCGGGTCGGCGGCGGCCTCCAGCTGGGCGCGCACCTTCTCCTCCGACTCCTCGGCGCTGCCCACCGCGATCGCGGCGTCCTGCGCGGCGGCCGCAGCGGTGCGGGCCGACTCGGCCAGGGTGGTCACCCCGGCAGGTGCGGAGACCGAGGTGAGCACGCGCAGCCGCTGCTCGGCGGCGGTCGCCTCAGCGCTGACCTGCTCGACCCGGCGCTGCGCCTCGACCAGTTCCGGCAGTGCGGCATCCACGTCGGCGGCCAGCGAGCGGGCGTGCGCGACGCGCCGCTCGGCCGCCTCGATCGCCTCGGCGGAGGCGGCCGCGGTCAGCTCGTTGAGCACGGGTTCGGTCGCCGCCAGCTTCACGTTGGCCTCGGTGACCAGCGTGGCGGCCTTCTCCCGGATCTTCTCGTAGACGTCCAGGCCCAGCAGCCGGACCAGGATCTCCTGCCGCTCCGCGGGCCTGGCGTGCAGAAAAGCCGCGAACTCGCCCTGCGGCAGCACGACGCACTTGATGAACTGGTCGTACGGCAGCCCGACCACGTCCGCCACGGCGTGGTCCAGCTCGCTCGGCGTGCCCGCCAGCGCCTCACCCAGCTCGTCGAGCAGATCGTCGCCGTCCAGCGTGGACGCGTCGAAACCCGGGGTCAGCGCCTGCAGCCCCGCAGCCCGGGTCGCGGCCCGGCCCTTGCCGTCCCGGCGCACCACGCGCGTCGCCGCGTACCGGGTGCCGCCGGCCTCGAAGATGAGCCGCACCGCGGCCTCGGTCGCCGACGGCGCGAGCGCATGCGCGACGCTGCGGCCGCCGCCCCAGCGCGGTGCGGTGCCGTAGAGCGCGAAGCAGATCGCGTCGAGCAGCGTCGACTTGCCCGAGCCGGTCGGCCCGACCAGGGCGAAGAAGTCGCAGTCGGTCAGGTCGACGGTGGTCGGCTCCCGGAACACGGTGAACCCGCGCAGATCGAGTCGCAGCGGCCTCATGCCCGAACCTCCCTCGTCGTGCTCGCGGACCGCTGCCCGGCGCGCACCGCGCGTCGGGGCGGGGTCTGCCCGCTCATCCGGCGACCTCCGTGTAGAGGCGCTCGAACAGGGACTTCGTCGCGGTGTCCTCGTGCCCGCGGTGGGTCAGGTAGTCCGAGAACAGCTCCGGTGCGCTGCGGCCCGAGCGCTGCGGCCGGGCGCTGCGGGTCGCCGCGTCGGGCAGCACCGACGGGTCCACCCGGATCTCCAACGCGCGCGGATACAGCTCCTGCACCTGCTCGCGCAGCCCGGCCCGGGGCGGCTCGGCGACGTACACCCGCAGCCAGGCCTCCTCGTCGGCCGACGCCGCGGCCTGCGCGGTCAGCTCTTCGAGCGTGCCGCGCAGCGTACGCAGCGGGGTCACGCTCGGCAGCTCCACCGTGCGGGCCCGCGCGGAGGTGTCCGCAGTCACCTCGACCATGGTCACGCTCGGGCGGTTCTCCTGCTCGCCGAAGTCGACCGCGATGGGGGAGCCGCTGTAGCGGACCGGGCAGGCGCCCGGCAGCAACTGCGCCCGGTGCAGGTGGCCCAGCGCCACGTAGTGCGCGTTCGCCGGGAACACCGACGACGGCACGGCGTAGCCGAGGATGCAGTGCGCGTCGCGCTCGCCGCCGCCCATCGTGCCGCCGACGACGGTCAGGTGCGCGGTGAGCAGGTTGACCGTCTGCGGGTCGCCGAACGCCTGCTCGGCCAGCCGCGACATCAGCCGCGCCAGGTGATCGGCGTACGTGGCCTGCGCCTCCGCCTCGGTCAGCTCGAACATCTCCAGCGCGCGCACGGCGTAGCGCTGGGACAGGAACGGCAGCGCGACGCAGCGCCAGGCCTCGCCGCCCTTGGTCGTGCCGGAGACGATGTGATCGGCCGGGTTGTCGCTGATCCGGCCGCGCAGGATGATGCCCGCCGCGTCGGCCCAGGAGCGCAGCGCGTCCAGCGCCGCGCCGTTGTCGTGGTTGCCCGCGATGGCGAGGACCTGCGCCCCGGTCGCCCGCAGCGCGCTCAGCGCCCGGGTCACGATCTTCGTGGCCTCCGGCGACGGCGCGGCCACGTCGAACAGGTCGCCGGCGACGATGACCAGGTCGGGCTGCTCGGCCTGGGCGATCTGGACCACCGCGTGCAGCGCGGCGATCTGCTCCCCGGTGCGGGAGCGGCCCTTGAGCACCTTGCCGACGTGCCAGTCGGAGGTGTGCAGAATCCGCATCGTCAGTCCTTAAACTCGCTGCTCGGGGGCCTCAGAAGGGGATCTCGTCGTCGGCCATGCCATTGCGGGCGCCGGTGCCGACCACCGCGAACGGATCGGTGGCGCTGACCATGCTGGCCAGCGTCGCCCGCGGCGCGGGACCCGCCTCGCTGGGCCGGGTCGCCCAGGCCGGGAACGGGAACTCCACCGCCAGCGGCACCGGGATCTCCGGCTGGCCCACGAACATGGTGCCCGGCTTGGCCAGCAGCACCCGCTGGCGCTGCGCGGGCGGCAGGAAGCCGTACTCCGGGCGGCCCGCCTCGGCCGGGTCCAGCCGGCCGACGACCCGGATCGCCGAGTTCGCGACGATGCGCCGCTCCACCTCCGAGGCGGTCTGCTGCGCGCCGATCAGCACCACGCCCAGCGAGCGGCCGCGTTCGGCGATGTCGAGCAGCACGTCCTTGATCGGGCTGGAGCCGTCCCGGGGGGCGTACTTGTTCAGCTCGTCGAGCACCACGAACAGCAGCGGCTTCGGGCTGCCCGCCTTCTCCTTGCGCTCGAACTCGGTCTTCAGCGTCACGCCGACCACGAAGCGCTGCGCGCGGTCCGGCAGGTTGTGCAGGTCGACCACGGTGACCTGGGCGCTCTCCGCGGTGGAGATGCTGTGCGCGCGGCGCTCGGGCAGGTCGCCGCGGATCAGCCGGGCCAGGTCGCGCTTGCTGTTGATCAGCCGCCGGGCGAACGCGTTGATCGTGCCGATGCCGACCGAGCTGCCCGACCAGGTGCCCCGGGTGTCCTCGTCGTTGAGCTGCTCGACCAGGTGGTCGACGAGCTGCTCGTAGCTGTTGATCCGGAAGCCGTCGAGTGTGATGCCGCCGTCGGTCGGCACCGCGTTCTTGGCCAGCTGCGCGGTGACCGAGTGCACCACCATCGTGTACTGCTGCCGCTCGTCGTCGGCGTCGGCGAACACGTACGGCAGCAGCCGGTCGGTGCAGAACTGCGCCAGCGTCCAGTAGAACGGGTCCACGCCGGTGAGCCGGCTGGCCACGTCGGGGCTGCCGGTCGGGTCCCCGGCCCGCGCCGGGGCGAACACGCTCACCTGCGGGAACGGCGCGGCCTCCAGGCCGAGTTTGTGATACTGCGCGCGGGTGCGCTCGTCCAGGCGGGTGTTCTGGTGGTCGAGGAACAGCAGGTCCTCGCCCTTGACGTTGAAGATGAGCGCCTTGGTGTTGACCGCGTCGCCGCCGAAGACGCCCGAACGGAACACCGAGTAGAGCAGGAAGGTCGCGAAGCTGGTCTTCGTCGCCACGCCCGAGATGCCGGAGATGGACACGTGTGCGCCCCGGCTGCCGTCGAGGAAGTCGGCGTTGAGGTAGACCGGCTGGCCGTCGCGGCCGGTGCCGATCGGCAGGCGGCGCTGCATGCGGTCGAACGACAGCGCGCTGTCGCGGGACGCGCCCTGGGCCCGGAACGCGACCGCGCCGGGCAGCGGAGGCACGTACACCTCGGGCTCGACCCGGGTGACGGTGACCTCGGCGGCCTCCTGGACCTGCGCGGGCAGCATGCCCTCGGCGATGGCGAACACGTCGGAGTCGAAGCTCGCGCCCTCGTGGCGGGCCCGCACGCTGGTCACCACCCCGGCGATGGTGACCATGCCGATGTCGGGCAGCGGCCGCTGGGTCACCACCACGTCGTCCAGCTGCAGGTATGACCCCTCGGCGACCGCGACCCAGAAGGTCAGCGGACTCGCGTCCTCGGTGCCCAGCACCCGCCCGACCGGGGTTCCCGGCTGCTCCTCGCTCACCCGCAGAACCCTAGCGGTCACCAACGACAAAGCCACCGTTCTCGCGTCCCCACAGTGACCAGCACCCCTCCCCGTGTCGCCACCCCGACACCGGGTCCTCGCCGCCGCCCGCCGCGTTCATGATCGCTGTCTCGTGTCGAAAGGTGTGGTCAGACCTCGATTTTCGACACGAGACGGCGATCATGGCGTCGGTCAGGCGGTCTCCTTGCCGGGGATGACCCGGACGATCCAGGCTCCGGTGACGTCGCGCGGGGTGACGGTGAGCGTGACCAGCGAGCCCGGGGCGGGGGTCGTGAAGCCGGTCACCCATGAGTACGGCCGGAACGTCCCGGTCTGCCAGTAGGTGTTGATGTCGTTCGCCTTGTAGTCCCACCACGACCGGGACTCCACCTCGACGCCGTTGAGCGCGATGCTCAGCGTCCCCGGGGTCTGCGCCCGCAGCCGCAGGTCGTAGCGGTCCTGCCAGACGATGGTGACGCTCATCGGGCGCAGCGGGTCGGCGGGGTCGCTGCGCAGCCACAGGTGCTCCTCGTCGGGCGCGTGCTGCACTCCGCCCATCGACAGCCTGTCGGTGAAGTCGACCGGGCTGAGGGTGGCAGGTCGCGGGGGCAGCGGATAGTCGGCGAACGGCAGGTGCTCGCCGACCGCGACGCTCAGCCAGGCGGTCGGGGGTACCGGGCGGCTCTCCGTCTTGCGGCCCGCTCCGTCACCCCAGACCACCATGGCCTTCGCGGTCATCGTGATGGTGGCGGGTCTGCCGACCTCGATGCCGAGTTTTGCCGCTGCGTCCGGATGATCCGGCCAGTAGGGGCTGCTGGATCCGTTGCAGGTGCCGCCGCCGTAATCGTGTCCGTTGATGGTGAGTTTGTACTCCAGTGCCCCATCGGTCGTGGCCGGTCCGCACCGGTCGAAGATCCGCAGGTCCGTCGTGGTGGGGGTGAAGGTGATGGTCACCGACGTCGCACCGGGAGCGGACGTCGCGGCGGCCACCACGCGGGCGCCGCTGGCATACTCCGGGAAGCCCTCGATGAGGCGGGGCAGCGGGCTCGGGGTGACCGCGGGTTCGGGCGCGCTGCGCAGGGCGGGTGTCACGCCGTACCCGATGAGGATCAGAGCGACCACCGTGGCGAGTGCGCCGCCCACGGTCATCCGGCGGCGGCGGCGCGTGGCGATCCGGCCCTGCACCTCGTCCAGCCGCAGGTGCTGGCTCAGGCCGTCGGGAGGGGCGGAGCGGTCGTCCAGCAGCTCCTTCAGGTCGATCATGCGAAGGCCCCCTCGATCGTGAGCGACTCGTCCAGCCGCAGGCGGGCCAGCGCCTTGGCGGCCTGGCTCTTCACGGTGCGACGGACACCCCCATCGCCTCGGCGATCTGCGCCTCGCTGAGGTCCTCGAAATAACGCAGCACCAGCACGGCCCGCTGGCGGCGGGGCAGCCTGCCCAGCGCCCGCCACACCTCGTCGCGGGCGTCGACGTTCAGGTGCGGTTCGCTGCCCGCCGGTTCGGGCAGCGTCTCGGTGGGATGCTCACCCCGCCAGCGCCGCCGCCACCAGGTGGCATAGGTGTTGACGAGGATGCGGCGCACGTACGGCTCGGGATCGGCGTCGATGCGCCGCCACGCGCTCCATGCCTTGACCTGGCTGGTCTGCAGCAGGTCCTCCGCCTGTCCCCAGTCGTGGGTGGGCAGGTAGGCGGTGCGGAGCAGCCGTGGCGAGCGGGTCGCCACGAACTCGGCGAAGGTGTCGCTGTGCGTCACCGGTCCTCCAGGGTGTCGGTCGCCGGTACTACCACTCGGTCGACCGAAGGGGTTGCCTGCCGCCCTGGAGCTGCCCGCAGGTCCCGTGAACATATCCGCAGTGCTTCCACATCCGCAGGTCAAACCCTATGGAGGGTTAAGAAGGTGCCCTTCCTCTACGGAAAGCGATGTGCAGGTGCCCTTCCTTACCTGCGGACGTGGCGGGTGAGGAGGAAGCCCTCGTCGGTGGTGAGGACGTGGGCGGTGGTCATGGGGCGGGGCGGGTGGGGCGGGCCGGCGGTGATGCGGCCGGAGCCGGGGCCTGCCAGCAGGGGGGAGAGGGTGAGGCAGAGTTCGTCGACCAGGTCCTCGTCACCGAGCGAGCCGAGCAGCGTCGGGCCGCCCTCGCAGAGGAGCTGGGTCAGGCCCTGGCCGTGGAGCAGGCGCAGGCCGGCGGCCAGGTCGGGGACGTCGGCGACGTCGGCGACCCGGGCCAGCGCCCGCCGGGCGGCGGGCTCGGCGGCCGGGCCGGTGAGGATCAGGGGCCGCACGGGGGCGTCGGCCAGCGCGGGCGCGGCCGGATCCAGCCGCAGCGTGGCCGAGACCACGACCAGCCGGGGGTACGCGGGCAGCCCGTGCTCGCCGCGCCAGGCCCGGCGGGCCGGATTCAGGGTGAGCGGGCGGTAGTGCTCGTCGCGCAGCGTGCCCGCGCCGACGAGCAGCCCGTCGCAGAGTTTGCGGAGCAGCCGGAACACGCGCTTGTCGTCGTCGCCGGAGAGCCCGGTGGACAGCCCGTCGACGGCGACCGCGCCGTCCAGGCTGGACACGAAGTTCACCCGCAGCCACGGGGTGTCGGCGCGGGGATACAGCCGCGCCAGGTCGTCGTCGTCGAGCGCGGTCAGTCGTCCGGCGATCACTCGCCCGCCGCCCCGGTGGCCGGGGGAGTCGGCTGTGGCGGCCGGTGCTGGCAGTCGCACCACGACCGGCCCCGGCACTCGCGGTGGCGCCGCTCCCGGCACGCCTGGCAGATCATGTGACTACTTTATCCGCCGGCCCGCGTCCCGGTCAGGGCGTGGCGATGACCGAGGTGACGGCGCCGGCCCGGTTGCGTGGCCGGCAGCCGACCACGACCAGGCTGTCGCCGGACTCCAGCGCGACGACCTCCTGGTAGGGCAGCGCCTTGCCGGCGCGCAGCACCGCGACCACCGGCTCCGGGCAGTCGCGCGGCGTGCGGCCGATCTCCTCCGGCCGTACCGGGCGTTCGACCAGCTCCAGGCCGTCGCCGTGCACCAGCAGGTCCGAGAAGACCTCGCTGACCAGTGGCGACTTGGCGGCGACGCCGAGCAGCCGGCCGGCCGCCGCGGAGGACGTGATCACCGCGTCGGCGCCGGAGCGCAGCAGCAGCGGCTCGTTCTCGGCCTCCCGGATGGCGACGGCGACCAGGCACTTCGGGTTGAGCTGGCGGACCGTGAGGGTGGCCAGCACCGCGGTGTCGTCGCGGTTGGTGGCCACGATGACGCGCGACGCGGTGTGCACCGAGGCCTGCCGCAGCACCACCGCCCGGGTGGCGTCGCCGAGCACGGCGGCATACCCGTCGCGGTTGGCCTCGTCGACGTACTCCTGCCGGTTGTCGACCACCACCACCTGGTCCGGGGATGTGCCGGAGGCCTGCAGTTGGCGGATCGCGTTGGCGCCCTTGGTGCCGTATCCGATGACGACGGTGTGCCCTCGCAAGGTCTTCCTCCAGCGGTCGCGCCGCACTTGGTCACGATAGTTCTTGGTGAGCACCTGGAACGCGGTGCCGACCAGGATGGCCAGGAACGCGATCCGCAGCGGGGTGATGACCAGGACGTTCACCAGCCGGGCGGTGGGGCTGACCGGCACGATGTCGCCGTAGCCGGTGGTGGACAGCGTCACCGTGGCGTAGTAGAGCGCGTCCAGCCAGCTCATCTGCCCGTCGGAGCCGTCCTTGTAGCCGGTGCTGTCGGCCATCACCACGCACACGACGGCGGCCAGGATGCCCAGCCCGTAGAGGACGCGGCGGCCGATCTGGCGGACCGGTGCGACCTCGCGCTCGGGCAGTTTGATCTGCCCGCGCTCGATAGCGGCGGCGGTCTTCGTCATCGGCCCGGCCATGCTCGGAGAGTATCCGACGATCAGCCGCCCAACCCTGACCATACGAACGAATTAATAGTCGTCGAACGGCCAACAACCTGGGTGTCGTTCCTGGCCAGGCTCTCTCGATCATGCAGTGACGTAGGTAACAGAATGGGAACGCTCCCATCACGTCCCTTGACACCCACGTAACCTCACGGCAATCTCATGGGAGCGCTCCCGACCTTGTGGTCCACGCCACACGGGGCACGCGATCCCTACGCATCACCCCCCACCGCACATCGACGACCTGAGAGGGGTCAGGATGAGCACGAACCTGCGGCGCCGTTCCTTCGCGGCGATCGCACTCGCTGCTGCCGTCACGCTCGGCGCAGCGGCGTGCTCGGAGGAGCCCAAGGGCTCCACGAGCAGCGAGCCGATCACCCTGAATGTGGATGTCTTCGGCAACTTCGGTTACGAAGAGCTTTACAAGCAGTACATGGCGGAGCACCCGAACATCAAGATCGTTGAGCGTGGCACCGGCTCCCAGCTGGACGCGCACAACCAGCAGCTGACCCAGCGGCTCGCCGCCGGCGCCGGCGCGGGTGACATCGTCGCTCTCGAAGAGGGCGTGATCATCTCCTACCTGGACAAGGCCAACCTGTTCACCGACCTGGGTGAGCACGGCGCCAAGGACCTCGCGGGCAACTTCATCCCGTGGAAGTTCCAGCAGGGCACCACCGCCGACGGCAAGATCCTGGGCCTCGGCACCGACGTGGGCTCGATGGCCATGTGCTACCGCACCGACCTGTTCAAGAAGGCCGGTCTGCCGACCGACCGCGCCGCGGTCTCGGCCCTGTGGCCGACCTGGGACGACTACATCAAGACCGGTCAGACCTTCAAGAGCAAGGTCAAGGACGCCGGCTTCATCGACGCGGTGACCAACACCTACAACACGATCCTGATGCAGAAGGCCGGTCAGGGCGCGGGCTACACCTACTTCGACAAGTCGGGTGCGATCACGATCGACACCAACCAGGCTGTCAAGGACTCCTACGACCTCGCGGTCAAGATCCTGGACGCCGGCCTGTCGGCCAAGCTGCAGGCCTGGACCCAGGAGTGGAACAACGGCTTCAAGAAGGCCCAGTTCGCCACCATCGCCTGCCCGGCGTGGATGACCGGTTACATCACCGAGCAGAACGGCGCCGACGGCAAGGGCAAGTGGGACATCGCTGCCGCGCCCGGCGGCGGCGGCAACTGGGGCGGCTCGTTCCTCGCCGTGCCGAAGCAGTCCAAGCACGCCAAGGAAGCCGCTGAGCTGGTCAAGTTCCTGACCAACCCGGCCGGTCAGACCGCCTCGTTCAAGTCGAAGGGCAACCTGCCCTCGTCGCCGCAGGCGCTGTCCGACCCGGCCGTCAAGGCCGCCGTCAACGAGTACTTCAGCAACGCCCCGACCGGCGACATCTTCGCCAAGGGCGCGCTGGACCTCAAGCCGGTCTACCTGGGCGCGAAGAACGCCCCGGTGCGCACCGCGGTCGAGAACGCGCTCCGCACGGTGGAGCAGGGCACCAAGTCGGCTGCCGACGCCTGGAAGGCCGCCGTCGATGACGGCAAGAAGGCCGCCAAGTAAGTAACGCCCGATGAAGCCGGGGTGCGCGGTCGAGCCGACCGCGCACCCCGGCCATG
>NZ_ML660184.1:0-102921 GCF_007483665.1 Catellatospora sichuanensis | reverse complement strand
CACCCCCGCCCCCACTTCCCCCCCCCCCCTGCCCCGGGGGGGGGGGGGCCCCCCCCCCCCCCCCACCCCGGCCATGGCAGTCGCAACCATCTGGGTCGCCCGCTACCGCAGTCCCTTGACGGCGGCCCTCCCGCTCGCTGCGGGGGTCACCGAACGGACGGCGACCGCGGACTCCGCCGGCCGGCAAGCACAGGAGTGGTCATGACAGTGCAATCCTCCACGCGACCTGAGGTCGCGCCGGGGCATCGCAGGGGTGGGTCGAAGCCGCCCACGGAACCGCAGCGGAGCAAGGGAGTGCTCGGGCGGCTCGACATCAAATACTCCCCGTACCTCTACATCGCGCCGTTCTTCGTGGTGTTCGGGATCTTCGGCCTCTGGCCCCTGATCTACACACTGCGGATGTCGCTCTACGACTGGGATCTCGGCTCCACCGTCGAGACCGCGAAGTTCGTCGGATTCGAGAACTTCGAGATGTTCCTCGGCGACGAGGACTTCTGGAACTCGGTCGTCAACACGATCGCGATGTTCCTCATGTCCACGATCCCGCAGCTGATCCTCGCGCTGATCCTGGCGAACGCGCTGAACAAGCGCCTGCGCGGCCGGACGCTGCTGCGGATGGGCGTGCTGATCCCGAACATCACCTCGGTCGCCGCGGTCTCCATCGTCTTCGCCCAGCTGTACAACCGCGACTTCGGTCTGATCAACTGGGTCCTCGGCCTGGTCGGCGTCGATCCGATCGACTGGACGGCGCACAGCTGGTCGTCGTGGGTGGCGATCTCCTCGATGGTGGACTGGCGCTGGACCGGCTACAACGCGCTGATCTTCCTGGCCGCGATGCAGTCCATCCCGCGTGACATCTACGAGTCGGCGTCGATCGACGGCGCGTCGGCCTGGCGGCAGTTCTGGACCATGACGGTGCCCATGCTGCGGCCCACGATCATCTTCGTGACCATCATCTCGACCATCGGCGGCCTGCAGCTCTACGGTGAGCCGCTGCTGTTCACCGGTGGCGGCAACCCGCTGCTCGGCGGCTCGGACCGCCAGTCGCAGACGGTGACCATGTTCCTGATGGAGCAGTTCTACATGAAGTTCGAGCTGGGCCGCGCCGCCACGGTCGCCTGGCTGCTCTTCATCATGATCATGATATTCAGCATCGTCAACTTCCTGTTCACCCGGAGTCTCCGGTCGGCGGACGGGAAGATCGCGAAGAGGAAGGGCGTGAAAGCATGACCGCCACCGCAGTCCGGACCGGCAGCACCACGCCCGCCCCGAACCGGCGTCGCCGCCGCAAGGGCGGGGGCGCCGCCGAGCGGCTCTGGCAGGCCAGCCCGCTCACGTACATCACGCTGCTGGCCGCGGTGGCGCTGTCGATCTTCCCGCTGTACTACATGTTCGTCATCGCGACGCGCACCAACGACGCGATCGGGCAGACCCCGCCCCCGGTGACCCCGGGTGGCGAGATCGGCGGCAACATCGACCGCCTGGTCAACAACGAGAGCGCCGCATTCATGACCGGCCTGATGAACTCCGCGATCGTCGCGACGGTCATCACCGTGTTCGTGGTGTTCTTCTCGTCGCTGGCCGGCTTCGCCTTCGCGAAGCTGCGGTTCAAGGGCCGCAACGGCATGATGCTGGCGATCCTGATCACGATGATGGTGCCGACGCAGCTCGGCATCGTGCCGCTCTACCAGATGATGTACGAGTGGGACCTGCACAACAAGCTGCCCTCGATCATCCTGCCGTTCCTGGTCAGCGGCTTCGGCGTGTTCATGATGCGCCAGTACGCCAGCCAGGCCGTGCCGGACGAGCTCATCGAGGCCGCCCGCATGGACGGCTGCAGCACCTTCCGCACCTACTGGAACGTCGTGCTGCCGGGGTTGCGTCCCGCCATCGCGGTGCTGGGCCTGTTCACCTTCATGGAGCAGTGGAACTCGTTCCTCTGGCCGCAGATCGCGCTGGGTGATCCGACGAACCCGACCGTTCAGCTGTCCCTGCAGCGCCTGTCGCAGGGTTACTACAACGACTACTCCCAGGTGTTCGCGGGTACGCTGCTCAGTGTCGTGCCGTTGCTCGTGATCTTCATAATCTTCGGTCGTCAGATCATCGGCGGCATCATGGAAGGTGCAGTAAAAGCGTGACCACTCAGCAACACCCTCAGCTCGCCACGCCGACCGTGTCCTTCCCCCAGGACTTCCTCTGGGGTGCGGCCACCGCCTCCTACCAGATCGAGGGCGGCGCGTTCGAGGACGGGCGCACCCCGTCCATCTGGGACACCTTCGCCCGCACCCCCGGCAAGGTGCTCAACGCGGACTCCGGCGACGTCGCCTGCGACCACTACCACCGCAGGGCCGACGACGTCGCGCTCATGGCCGAGCTCGGGCTCCAGTCATACCGCTTCTCCGTCGCGTGGCCCCGGGTGCAGCCCGGGGGCCGCGGGCCGGCCAACGCCAAGGGCCTCGACTTCTACCGCGGCCTGGTGGACGACCTGCTCAGCAAGGGCATCGAGCCCTGGCTGACGCTCTACCACTGGGACCTGCCGCAGGAGCTCGAGGACGCCGGCGGCTGGCCGGAGCGGGACACCGCCTACCGGTTCGCCGAGTATGCGGGCCTCGTCCACGACGCGCTCGGTGACCGGGTGAAGTTCTGGACCACGCACAACGAGCCCTGGTGCAGCGCGTTCCTCGGCTACGGCTCGGGCGTGCACGCGCCCGGCGTGACCGACGGCGCGAAGGCGCTGGCCGCCGCCCACCACCTCAACCTTGGCCACGGCCTGGCGGTGCAGGCGATCCGGGCCGCGGTGCCGGACCGCCAGATGGGCATCACGCTCAACCTGCACTCGCTGCAGGCGGCCACGGACGCGCCCGAGGACCTCGACGCGGTGCGCCGCATCGACGGCGTCGGCAACCGGATCTTCCTGGACCCGGTCTTCCGCGGCGAGTACCCGGCCGATCTGCTCGCGGACACCGCGGAACTCACCGACTGGTCCTTCGTGCAGGACGGCGACCTGGCGACCATCAACCAGCCGCTGGACATGCTCGGCGTCAACTACTACACCCGCCAGGTCGTGGCCGGTCCGGCCGACGACGGCGCGCCGCAGTCGCACTGGCGGGCGCCGTCGGCGTGGCCGGGCAGCGGGCATGTCCGTTTCCTGACCCGGGAGCTCCCGGTGACCGAGATGGGCTGGGAGGTCGATCCCGACGGGCTCGTCGACCTGCTCAAGCGCACGCACGAGAACTACGGCCCGATCCCGATGTACATCACCGAGAACGGCGCGGCGTACGACGACCAGGTCGCCCCCGACGGCTCGGTGCCGGATCCGGACCGGGTCGCCTACCTGGACGCCCATCTGAAGGCGTGCCATGAGGCGATGGCGTCCGGAGTGCCTTTGCGGGGATACTTCGCGTGGTCGCTGCTGGACAACTTCGAGTGGGCCTGGGGCTACTCGCGGCGGTTCGGCATCGTCCATGTCGACTATGACACCCAGGTTCGCACGCCCAAGACCAGTGCACACTGGTACTCGGACGTGATCCGGCGCGGCGGGCTCGCCGCCTGACGGCACAGCATTGCCGGGGCCGGCCACCGGTCGGCCCCGGACCTGCTTATAACGAGGAGCATCGATGACGACGCAGCGCACCAGGTCTGCGGGGCGGCCCACGCTTGACGAGGTGGCCGCGCTCGCCGGCGTGGGCCGGGGCACCGTGTCGCGTGTCGTCAACGGCTCACCCCAGGTCAGCCCGGAGGCCCGGTCGGCCGTCCAGGAGGCGATCAAGGAACTGGGCTACGTGCCCAACCGCGCCGCCCGCGCCCTGGTCACCCAGCGCACCGACTCCGTCGCCCTGGTCGTGTCCGAGTCGCAGGAACGCGTCTTCACCGAGCCGTTCTTCGCCGGCATCGTGCGCGGCATCAGCTCCGCGCTGGCCGACACGTCGCTGCAGCTGTGGCTGGCCATGGCGCAGACCCAGGGCGAGCGCCAGCGCATCGAGAACCACCTCACCAGCCAGCACGTCGACGGCGTACTGCTGGTCATGCTGCACGAATCCGACCCGCTGCCGCAGCTGCTGCGCCAGCGCGGCCTGCCCACCGTGCTCGGCGGCCGCCCCGTCAACGTCGACCCGCAGATCTCGTACGTCGACATGGACAACGTCAACGGGGCCCGCGCCGCCGTCGAATACCTGCTGGCCTCCGGCCGCAAGCGGGTCGCCACCATCGCCGGCCCGCAGGACCTCGGCGTCGGCGTCGACCGCCTCGTCGGCTACCGCGCCGCCGTGCAGAACGCCGCCGTCGAGCCGCTCATCGAGTTCGGTGACTTCAGCGAGTACAGCGGCGTCGACGCCATGCGCCGCCTGCTGGCCCGCCGCCCCGACCTGGACGCGGTCTTCGTCGCCTCCGACCTGATGGCCGCCGGTGCGGTGCGCGCCCTGCGCGACAACGGCCGCCGCATCCCCGAGGACGTCGCCGTGATCGGGTTCGAGGACTCGCCCGTCGCCCGGCAGACCGACCCGCCGCTGACCACCGTCTACCAGCCCGTCGAGGACATGGGCCGGCACATGGTCCGGCTGCTGCTCAGCCGCATCCGCGGCGAGGACCAGCCCAGCCACGTCCTGCTCGACACCCACCTGGTCCACCGCAACTCTGCATAGCTGGCAGCCGCCTCCGCGGCTGCGGCGTTCGGCCTCTCAGCCGGCGTCACGCGCCAGTCGTCGGCTTCGCTGTGCTGCTGGCACCCGCCTTCGGCGGGCGCGGCGTTCGGCCTCTCAGCCGACGTCACGCGCCAGTCGTCGGCTTCGCTTCGCTTACCTCCTTGGTGGCGCGTGACGTCGGCGGCCGAACGCGTTGGGGGCACGGCCCTTGGTGGGCGCGGTGGGAATTCATTCGTCGTCCGCGTGGTGGACACGCGTTGACGGCGGTCCGGGTGGGCGTGGAGGATATGAATCCGCCCCTTGTGGGGCGGTGCATCTCATTCAACATGGTCGTTGTGTGTGGAGCTAGGGGTGTGGTGTTACCGCACCATTCGCCGGTGATCGGCGATCATGGGTAGGCCCGGGTGGCGGCAATGGCGGCGCCGGACCGGTGAAGGCGGGCGCTGACCTGCGGGTATGCGGTGGAGATTGTTTCCCGCGGATACGGCGCTGCAATGCGTACGAAACGGTAATAGGGCAAGGTCGGGCAGAGTTCCGGCACAAGCCTGCGTGCCGTCGTGGAGAGGAGCCGCCATGCTGCTGAGGGTCAGAGTCGCCCTGCCCGATCGTCCCGGCTCGCTGGGGCAGGTGGCCCGGACTCTGGGCGTGGCCGGCGCGGACATCGTCCAGGTGGTCGTGCTCGAGCGCCTCGGCGGCCGGGCCATCGACGACTTCACCGTGGTGTGGCCCGGCGGGGCCGGTGTCGAACGGCTGCGCGCGGGTCTGGGTGCGATGCCGGGGGTGCGGGTGGACGGGGTCTGGCGGGCGATCGGCGCGCCGGTCGCCGGTGCCTTCGATGCCGAGCTGCTCACCCAGGTCGCCTCGAACCCGAACGAAGGCCTGGCCACCCTGGTGGACACGGTGCCGGCGCTGCTGGCCGCGGACTGGGCGATGGCCCTGCGGGTGCCGGCCGACTGGGCCGCCCGCGGCTCCGTGGGCATCGACGCACGGCACGGCGCCGACGACATGGCCGTGTTGGGTGCGGCGCGCAAGCGCCCGGTGCCCCCGGTGGTGTACGCGAGCTGGCGCGCGCCGGATCAGCTTCAGTTGCCCGAGGTCACGCCGCTGCGAGCGCGCGCGATCACCGGCGCCGACGGCACGCGGTATGCGCTCGCGCCGTTCGGACGGGCGGGCCTGGTGCTGGTGGTGGCACGGTCGGCAGACGCGGAGCTGCCGGTGGCGGCGTTCCATGCGACCGAGGTCGACCGGGTGGCACAGCTGGTGCGGGCCGCCGCGGCGATCGTCGGCGACCGGCTCGACGCGGCGAAGGCACCCGCCCAGCGGGAGTCGCAGCGTTCCTCGGAGGAGCCCGCATCAGCGGTCTGACCTGGGCAATCTCTCCTGCCGTGTGACCTCGGGCATAGCGAGATCTTGACAAGGCCGTGTAACCGACGCGAAACACGGCAGGCGCACCCTGAATCCTGTCGGTGACCGCCCTCATCATGGAGGAGCGTCCACCGGCAGGTAGTGCCGCCGCAAGAATCGGAGCAGGTCATGGCGTTGTGGCGAGTGAGGGCGACCGTCGACGATCGTCCTGGGTTCCTGGCGGTGCTGACGGCGAGCCTCGCCCTCCGGTCGGTCAACATACTCGCGGTGCAGGTGCACACCACCGAGGCCGGTGCCGTCGACGATTTCCTGGTGGACGCGCCCGACGCGCTGTCCGAGGACGAGCTGGTCGCCGCGATCGAACGAGGCCGCGGGCGCGACGCCTGGGTCAGCCGCACCGACGTGTACGGGCTGATCGATCCCCCGACGCAGGCGCTGGGCCTGGCCGCGCGGCTCGCCGCCGATCCCGACGGCCTGCACGGCGCGCTGTCCGGGCTGCTCGGCGGCAGCCTGGTCCGTCGGGAGCAGGGCGGCGCGACCGTCACCGGCCACTCCGACACCACGATGCGCCTGGCGGACCCGTTCACCGACAACGGTGTGCTGGTCGTGACCCGGCTCGCCCCGGCCTTCACCCCGGCCGAGTTCGCCCGCGCGCAGGCGCTGGTCGAGGTCGCGCGGGCGGCGCTGACCCGGCGGCTGGCCAACGCGGTCGCGCTGCTGCCCGACGGCACCGAGGTCGCGTTCCGCCCGGCCGGTTCGGCGGACGTGTCGGCGGTGGACGAGATGCACGCCCGCTGCGGCGACCGCAGCCTGTTCATGCGTTACCTCGCCGGGACCCGCGGCCCGAGCCGCGGCCGGCTGTCGCGCCTGCTGACCCCGGCCCGCGGCTGCACGCTGGTCGCGGAGACTTCGCCAGTGGCGCTTCCCGGTGGTCTGCCTGGACGGCAGACCACCGACGACTTCCCACCGGAGCCGGTGCCGGGCACCGCCGGCAGCCGCATCGTGGCCGTGGCGAACCTGATCGGCGAGGGCGAGACCGCCGAGGTGGCGCTGCTGGTCGAGGACGGCTGGCAGCGGCGGGGCATCGGCACGGCGCTGCTGCGACGGCTGCTGACGCTGGCGGGTCCGGCCGGCTTCCGGTCGGTCACCCTGCACACGCACTGCGACAACGACGCGATGCTGCGGACGATGAAACGGCTGCCGCACCCGACCCGGACGGATCGTGACGGCACCCTCATCAGCGCCACGATCGCGGTGTCTGAACTGCGTGCGGCCGTGTGACCTGGTGGGTGACGTGATCGACCGTAGGTAGGCGATCGCACACATTGTGCGATAGCCATACTTGCGGTCGTCACACCATTTCACTCATGACCGCCCCTCACACAGCTCCGCCGGGATACCGTGACGCTCCGTTGACCGACTGGCACCCGGATCGGCCGGTCGACTTCGCCGAGGCCGAGGAGTTCCTGCGTGCCTGCTACGCCGAGCTGCCGAAGCTCGGCCCGGTCGAGCCGCGGCTCGCCGTGGTGCGCGAACAGATCGCCGCGCTGGGGACCTACACGCACACCCACGCCGAGCTGGTCCACGGCGCCCGGATGGCGTGGCGCAACGCCAGCCGATGCATCGGCCGGGTGTACTGGCGCAGCCTGACGGTGCTCGACCGGCGTCAGCACCGCGTGCCTGACCAGATCTTCGACGACCTCGTCAGCCACCTGCACATGGCCACGGGCGAGGGGCACAACCGGGGCAAGCTGCGGGCAGTCATCTCGATCTTCGGCCAGGCGGTGCCGGGCCGCCCGGTCACCCGCCTGTGGAACGACCAGCTCATCCGGTACGCCGGCTACCGCGGCGACGACGGCATGACCGGCGACCCGCAGTACGAGCAGTTCACCTCTGCGGTCACGAAGCTCGGCTGGACCGGCAAGGGCAGCGCGTTCGACCTGCTGCCGATCGTGCTGCAGACCGGCGACGGTGAGCCCCGGCTCTACGAACTGCCCGAATCGGCGGTGCTGGAGGTGCCGTTGGCGCACCCGGAGTTCGGCTGGTTCGCCGAGCTCGGCCTGCGCTGGCACGCGGTGCCCGCGATCGCCAACTTGCGGCTGTCCATCGGCGGGGTCGACTACCCGCTGGCCCCGTTCTCGGGCTGGTACATGGGCACCGAGATCGGCGCCCGCAACCTCGCCGACGCCCACCGGTACAACCAGATCCCGGTGGTCGCGGCGCGGCTGGGCTTGGACACCAGCAGCGAGTCCACGCTGTGGCGGGACCGGGCGCTGGTGGAGCTGAACCGCGCGGTGCTGTGGTCCTTCGAGCGCGCCGGGGTCCGCGTCACCGACCACCACAGCGAGTCGCGCCTGTTTCTGACCCACGTCGAGCGCGAGCGCCGCGCGGGCCGGGACACCCCGGCGGACTGGACCTGGATCGTGCCGCCCATCTCGGGCGGGCTCACCCCGGTGTTCCACCGCTACTACACCGAGGCCGACCAGCGGCCGAACTTCTACCTCGACCGGTCCGCGCAGCAGCTGTCGCTGACCGGGTTGCCGCAGGTGACCGTGCCGGCCCAGCGCACCTCGCCGGAACGGCGTACCCCCGCCGACCCGGCGGCCGCGGTGTGCCCGATCACCGGCCGGAGCGGGCCCATGCCCGACCCGGTACCGGAGCTGCTGCCCGCCGACCAGGACTTCAGCCCGGATGTCGACCCGAGTCCGGCGTACGCCGATCCGGAGGCGACCGTGCCGATCCCGGCCGGGCCCGCGCCCGCGCCGATCACCGCCGAGCCGGTGCCGGCCCGCAAGCGCGGACTGCGCCGCCTCCTCGGTTGAGCCGCGTCACCAGCCCCGGATCTTGTGCACTTCGTGTCGCTCCAGCAGCACGAAGTGCACAAGATCCGAAGCACCGGTTCACCGCCGCGAGATGCCGATAGGCGCTGACCTGCAGTTATCTCGCAAGGCGTGATGAGGCTGTCGGCGGACCACCGGGCCCCGATGGCCGAGTATCGATCTTGGCGAAGGCTGCGATCGGGGGCGGGGATGGACTATGGTCGGTGAACGCTGAACCCCCTCCCCCCAGGAGTTCGCATGCAACGACGCATCGCGGTTGTCGCTGTGTTCGTCCAGATCGCGCTCGCGGCCTGCGCCTCCCCCTCCGAACCTGCGGCCGGTGGCACCACCCCGACCCCGTCGCCCGCCCCCGCGGTGACTCCCACGGCGGCCCCGTCGCCGTCCTTCGCGACGCCGAGTGCCTCTCCGACGGCGGCCCCGTCGGTGACCCCGGCCCCGCCGACGCCCAAGCCGGCCCCGCCGGTGACAACGGGCAAGCCGATCAGCTGCACCGGCAAGATCGCGCAGACCCGGCCCGTCGCGAGCGGCACGGGCCCCGGCGGCTCGGTGGTGCGGACCGGCTCTCAGGCGGTGGCGCTGACCTTCGACGACGGGCCGGACCCGATCAACACCCCCAAGATCCTCGACGCGCTGAAGCAGTGTGGCGTGAAGGCCACCTTCTGCGTCGTCGGCTTCCGGGCCCGGGACAACCCAGAGATGATCGCCCGGATCGCCGCCGAGGGGCACACCCTGTGCAACCACTCCTGGCAGCACCTGTTCGACCTGGCCAAGCGGGATGACGCATACATCCGCAAGGACCTGGACAACACCAACAAGATGATCCTGCGGGCCGCCCCCGGCGCCCGGGTCGCCTACTTCCGTGCCCCCGGCGGCAACTTCACCACCAAGCTGGTGAAGATCGCTTCCGACCTGGGCATGGAGTCGATCTACTGGCACGTGGACCCGCGGGACTGGGAGAGCGCCAAGTTCGGCAAGGGCACGGCGATGGTGAACCACATCATCGCGGCGGTGGAGCGGGACGTGCGCCCCGGCTCGATCGTGCTCTCGCACGACAACGGCAAACCCGACACCATCGTCGCGTACCGGACGCTGCTGCCCTGGTTGAAGGCCCGCTACACCCTCATCGCACTGCCCGACGCGCCGCCCCCGCCACCGTCGCCGGCTCCGGCCACACCCCTGCCCTGACGTCCTGCGCCCTGACGCCCCCGAGCGCCCCCGCTGGCGCAACTCTTGAAGAGTCGCGCCGTCCGGGATGCGCGCTGGCCGCAACTCTCTGCGAGTTGCGGCCAGGGGGCGGGACCGGCGGCGAGGTGCGCGGTCGGTGGTCAGCGGTCGGTCAGGGTGCCGTGCTCGACGCAGGTCGCGGTCCAGCCGGTGGGCACGACCTGGACCTTCATCCGGCGGCGGCAGTGCGTGCAGAAGCGTGGCGGCTCCAGCTCGCGGGCGGCCTGGCAGCCGTCGTGGCCATCCCCGTCGGCCGGTTCGCCGCAGCGGTCGCAGTACGTCGTCTCCACGGCCGGCCTCACAGCGTCGCGGACAGCGCCTTGACCGGCATCTTGAGCTCGGCCAGCAGCTCAAGGTCCGAGGTCGCGGGGCGCCCCAGGGTGGTCAGGTAGTTGCCGACGATCACCGCGTTGATGCCGCCGAGCAGGCCCTCACGGGTGCCCAGGTCGCCGAGGGTCAGCTCGCGACCACCGGCGTACCGCAGGATGGTGCGCGGCAGCGCGAGCCGGAACGCGGCGATGGCGCGCAGCGCGTCCTTGGGGTCCATCAGCGGCTGGTCGCCCAGCGGCGTGCCCGGCCGCGGGTTGAGGAAGTTCAGCGGCACCTCGTCGGGCTGCAGCTCGGCGAGCTGCGCGGCGAACTCGGCGCGCTGTTCGAGGGTCTCGCCGAGGCCGATGATGCCGCCGCAGCAGACCTCCATGCCGGAGTCGCGCACCATCTTCAAGGTGCCCCAGCGCTCCTCCCACGAGTGCGTGGTGACCACGTTCGGGAAGTAGGACCGGCAGGTCTCCAGGTTGTGGTTGTAGCGGTGCACGCCCATGTCCACCAGGTCGTCGACCTGCTCCTGGCTCAGCATGCCGAGGCTCGCCGCGACGTTGATGTCGACGGCCTCCTTGATCGCCTTGACGCCGTCACGCATCTGCTGCATGAGCTTGGCGTCCGGGCCGCGTACGGCCGCCACGATGCAGAACTCGCTCGCGCCGGTGGCCGCGGTCTGCTGGGCGGCCTTCACCAGCGACGGGATGTCCAGCCATACGGAGCGTACGGGGGAGGAGAACAGCCCGGACTGCGAGCAGAAGTGGCAGTCCTCGGGGCAGCCGCCGGTCTTCAGCGAGACGATGCCCTCGACCTCGACCTCGGGGCCGCACCAGCGCATGCGGACCTCGTGGGCCAGCTGGAGCGCGGCGGGGATGTCGGAGTCGGGCAGCCGGAGCACCTCGAGAATGTCGGCCTCCTCGAGGCCTTGTCCCTCGGCGAGGACACGGGTGCGGGCGCGGTCGAGTACCGATACTGAGCTGGTCGACATGGGCGTACCCTACAACGCGGCCTGTTCGGGTCGGCCAAAGGCCGAGTGACTGAGACATGGATGGGTTGAATCATGGGCGACTGGCTGGCGACCCTGCGGCGCAAGGCCGACCTGCGCGAACGCGCCGGGTTGCGCCGGGAACTGCGCCCGCGCGCCGGTGACGACGCTCTCGTCGACCTCGCCGGCAACGACTACCTCGGCCTGGCCCGCCACCCGCGGGTGCGCGAGGCCGCGGCGGCCGCGCTGGACGAGTACGGCCTTGGCGCGACCGGCTCCCGGCTGGTGCGCGGCAGCACCGACGTGCACACCGCGCTGGAGGCCGCGCTCGCCTCGTGGCTGGGGGCCGAGCAGGCGCTGGTCTACTCCAGCGGCTACCTGGCCAACCTGGGCGCGATCCGGGCCCTGAGCGGGCCGAACACGCTGCTGGTCGCCGACGCGCACAACCACGCTTCGCTGATCGACGGCTGCCGGCTGGCCGGGGCCGAGACCGTGACGTACGCCCACGGCGACCCGGCCGACGCGGCCCGGCTGCTCGCCGTCCATCCGGGGCGGCCCGCGGTGGTGCTCACCGAGTCGGTGTTCTCCGTCGACGGCGACCTCGCCCCGCTCGCCGAGCTGCACGCGGCCGCCCGCACGCACGGGGCGCTGCTACTGGTCGACGATGCGCACGGGCTCGGCGTGGTCGGCCCACGTGGGTCCGGCGGCGTGGTCGCGGCCGGTCTCGCGGGCGAGCCCGACGTGATCGTCACGGCGACCCTGTCCAAGGCGCTGGGCGGCGCGGGCGGTGTGGTCGCCGGACCGGCCGCGCTGATCCGGCACCTGGTCGACACCGGCCGCACCTTCATCTTCGACACCGCGCTGCCGCCCGCGATCGCCGCCGGGGTCGCCGCGGCGCTCGACCTCGCCCGCGACGGCGAGGCGCTGCGGGCGGTGCTGGCCGAACGTGCGGCCGCGATCCGCGACACGTTGCGGGCGGCGGGCCTGGCCGTCACCGACCCGGCGGGCGGCGTGGTTTCGGTCGAGGCCCCGTCGGCCGAGCAGGCCTGGGCCTGGGCCGGGGCCTGCCGGGACAAAGGGGTGGCGGTAGGGTGCTTCCGCCCGCCGTCCACGCCGGACAGTCGATCGCGGCTGCGGCTGACGGTCAACGCAGGCGTGCCCGCCGCGGATTTCGCGCGGGCCTTGGAGATCATCGTGGAGGTGCGGCCGTGACGGCGCTGACGGGGATCGTGCTGGTCACGGGTACGGACACCGGGGTGGGCAAAACCATCACGACGGCGGCGATCGCAGCCGCGGCGACCGCTTCGGGGGTACGCACCGCGGTCGTCAAACCCGCCCAGACCGGCATCGACCCCTCCTACGGCGAGGTGCCGGACATGGCGGTGGTGGCCCGGCTGGCCGCCCCCGCGACCACGGTCACCCTCGCCGAATACCCGGACCCGCTCGCGCCGACCGCTGCCGCCCGCGTCGCCGGCCTGCCGCCGCTGGACATGTTCGCGGTCATCGAGCAGATCAAGAGCATCGCGGTCGAGCACGAACTGACCCTGGTCGAGGGCGCGGGCGGGCTGCTGGTGCCGATGGGTCTGCACCCCGGCGGCGCGGTGTGGTCGCTGGCCGACCTCGCGGTGGCGCTGTCCGCGCCCGCGGTCGTGGTCGCGCGGGCCGGGCTGGGCACGCTCAACCACACCGCGCTGACGCTGGAGGCGATGGCCCGCCGCAACATCGCCGGCCGGGTCGTGCTGGGCTCCTGGCCCAGCCGCCCCGAACTGGTGCACTTCGCCAACCTCGCCGACCTGCCCGAAGAACTCGACGGCCTGCTACCCGAGGGCGCGGGCGCCATCGAGCCCGGCGTCTTCCGCCGCAGCGCCCCCGGCTGGCTCACCCCCGCCCTGCACGGCGACAATGACGACCCCCGCACCCTCGCCGACCTCGACGAAGACTGACGCTCACGCGCCCGTCCCTTGATCACCCGACTTGCCTGGCACCTGGCCGAAAGCGCGCCCAAGATACGCCCACCTGCCAGGCAAGTCCGTCGACCTTGACCCGCCTCGCGCCGGCGCGCCGCCACTCTTGAAGAGTGCGGCCTTGAGGGCCGTCCATCGCGGCGAGTCTTTAAGAGTTGCGCCAGGTGGGGCGGTGGATGGTGAAGGTGTCGGGCATGCGGAAGCTGAGGTTGTCGGGGCACCAGGGGGCGCGGAGGACCTTGATGTCGCGGAGCAGGGGTGCCGTCTCGGTGACGACTACGGCGGCTTCCATGCGGGACAGTTGGGCGCCGACGCAGCGGTGAGCGCCCGCGCCGAAGGCCAGATGGCGGCGGGAGCCGCGCTGGCCGGGCACGAAGTCGTGCGGGTGCTCGGCGACCGCGAGTCCAGCGCGGGCCAGCCAGAGCACGATGCTCGCGCCCCGGCGCACCGGGAGGCCGTCGAGCTCGGTGTCCCGAGCGGCGACTCGCCGCCAGGTGGGGATCGGCGGGACGAGCCGCAGGCCCTCCTCGACCACGTCGTCTACGCCGACAGTGCCCCGGGCCAGGCCGTCGAGCACGGCGGGCTCGCCGGACAGCCGGTGCAGCAGCAGGGTGAGGAACTGCGACGTGGTCTCCTGACCGGCGACGAGTAGGAAGAACAGCGCCCCGACCGGGGTGTCGCGGGGCAGCCCGGCGGCGGCGGTGTGCGCGCGGAGTTCGCCGACCATGCCACCGGCCGTGGCGGCGAAATCGCGCAGCACGGTGTGGAAGCGGCCGACGGTCTCGGCCAGTGCAAGCTGCCGCGGCGCGTCGAGCGGGGCCCAGAACAGCTCCAGCGCGGCCCGGGAGAACTCCTTGACCACGGCCGCGTCGGCGTCGGGCAGCTCGACGAGCTTCGCCAGCACCAGCAGCGGCAGGTCGGCGGCGAGGTCGGCGTACAGGTCGACGGACTCGCCCGCGCGCAGCCGCGCGGCCAGCGTCGCGACGCGACGGCGGACCACCCCGGTCAGCCAGGGTCGTAGCGCCTCGACCCGGGCCGGGTGCAGGGCCTGTGCGGTGATCTCGCGGATCGCCGGATGGGAGACGCCGCCGTTGTTGGCCAGCGTGGCGGGCAGCTTGAAGCCGTACGAGGTGAGCACGCGCAGCGCGCTGACCGGCATCGGGCTGATCGCGTCGAGGGCGTTGTCGGGCCGGAAGGTGTCCGGGTCGGCCAGCACCTGCCTGACGAGGCGGTGATCGCTGACGACGACATGGGTGACGCCGACGTGGTCGGTCACCGCGACGGTCGCTTCGGCCCGCCCGTCGTTGTCGAAAGGCTGGTCCCAGGTACGGAACAGCACTCGGACACCGTACTAGGCGAAGTGAGCGACCGTTCAGGCAAGGGCTTGCGGGGTGATGACGGTGATGCCGGTCGGGGGCGTCTCGCCCATCGCGGTCAGCGCCGCGGGCACCTCGTCGAGCCCGATGAAACGGGTGACCAGCGCGTCGGGTCGCAGCCGCCCGGACACCACGAGGTCGAGCATCGGCCCGTAGTCGGCGGCGGCCATGCCGTGGCTGCCCAGGATCTCCAGCTCCCAGCCGATGACCCGGCCCATCGGCAGCTCGGGCGCGCCCTGGGGGAGCAGCCCGACCTGCACGTGGCGGCCGCTGCGGCGCAGGCTCAGGATGGCCGCGGTGCAGGTGGCGGGGCTGCCCAGGGCGTCGAGGGTCAGCTGCGCACCGCCGCCGGTCAGCTCGCGCACCGCCGCAACGGGGTCGGTCTCGCGGCTGTTCACGCAGGCCACGGCTCCGTGCTCGCGGGCCAGGTCGAGTGCGCCGGGGGAGACGTCGACGGCGACGACCTGCGCGCCGTACGCGGCGGCGATCATCACGGCCGACAGCCCGACGCCGCCGCAGCCGTAGACGGCGACCCACTGCCCGGCGGCCACCCGGCCCTGCGCCACCACCGCGCGGTACGCGGTCGCGAACCGGCAGCCCAGCGCGGCCGCGGCGGCGTACGACAGCTGCTCGGGCAGGCCGACCAGGTTGAGGTCGGCGTGGTCGATGGCGACGTATTCGGCGAACGAGCCGCGGTGGGTGAACCCGGGCTGGGTCTGGTTTTCGCAGACCTGTGGCGCGCCCCGGCGGCACGGCTCGCAGCCGCCGCAGCCGCAGACGAACGGCACGGTCACCCGGTCGCCGACCCGCCAGCCGGTGACGTCCGTGCCCGCGGCGTGCACGGTCCCGGCCAGCTCGTGGCCCGGCACGTGTGGGAACGCGGCGATGTCGGGGTCGTGGCCCATCCAGCCGTGCCAGTCGCTGCGGCACAGCCCGGTCGCCTCGACCTTGATCACGCAGCCGTGCGGCGGCGCGCTCGGCTCGGGCAGTTCGCGCACGTCGGGCTGCTGTCCGAAGGCGTCGTAGGCGACGGCGCGCACGTTTTCCCCTCCCACCGGGCCCGCGGCCGGTGCTCCGGTCGCGGTGCCCAGCAGACTACGTCGCGGACCCGGCCGCGGGTAGGCCGCGCCGGCCCGCGGCGCTACTAGGCCGCTGAGCGGGGCTCCGGGCGGCGGTACGCGACACCGAGCGCGTCGAAGCGCGCCAGCATCACGTCGATCCGTTGCCGGAAGTCGCCCAGGTCGCCGCGGGTGCCCCAGCCTGCTTCGGCCACCGCGGACATCCGTGGCAGCAGGTTGTACGCGGCCCGGCCGACCGTAGGCAGGTATTCGCCCCACAGGTTGCCCTGCACGCCGAGGACCCGGTTGTCGCCGGCCGACGGCTCGTCGGGTTCGGGCTGGTAGGCGTAGACCTTCTCCAGCGGCAGCAGCCCGCCGATGCTCAGCGGCTCGCCGGGCGCGTCGGACTCGTAATAGTCGAGGTAGACGTGCTCGCAGGGGGAGGCGACGACGTCGTGCCCGGCCTGGAGCGCCGCGGTGACGTAGTCCTGGTTCCGCCACGCCATGATCACGGCTTCGGCGGGCGCGCCCCGGCCGACCAGCTCGTCCCAGACCACCACGCGCCGGCCATGCTGGCGCAGGTGGGCGGCCAGTTCGGAGATCCACCAGCCGAGCAGATGCTCCGGGTCGCTCAGCCCGAGTTCCTTCATCCGCGCCTGCGCGCCCGGGTTGGCCGACCACTCCGCGGGCGGCACCTCGTCGCCGCCGAGGTGGACCAGCGGGGACGGGAACACGTCGACCAGCTCGTCCAGCACGTGCTTCATGAACTGCACGGTGTTGTCGTCGCAGTTGAGGACGGTGTCGTAGATGCCCCACCGGGTGCCGGTGGCCAGCTGCGTCCCGGGGTTGTTGCCGAGTTCCGGGTAGGCGGCGATGGCGGCGGTGGTGTGCCCGGGCAGGTCGATCTCCGGCACGACGGTCACCCCGCGCCGGGCCGCGTACGCGACCAGTTCGCGCAGCTCGTCCTGGGTGTAGTGGCCGCCGTGCGGGGTGCGGTCGGCCTGCTTGACGTTCTCGTGCCCGATCGGCGACTCCTGCCGCCACGCGCCGACCTCGGTCAGCCGCGGGTAGCGCTTCACTTCGAACCGCCAGCCCTGGTCCTCCGTGAGGTGCAGGTGCAGCGTGTTCATGCGGTGCATCGCCAGCAGGTCGATCACCGTGCGCAGCCAGGACACCGGCTGGTACCAGCGGCCGACGTCGACCATGATGCCGCGCCACGGGTACCGCGGCCGGTCCTCGATCTGCACGTACGGCAGGGTCCACGCGACCCCGGTGACGGGCGTGGCGGCGTACGCCTGCGGGGGCAGCAGCTGCCGCAGGGCCTGCACGGCCCAGCGCAGCCCGGTGAGGGTGCCCGCGACGGCGCGCACGCCCGCGCCGTCGACGGTGAGGCGGTAGCCCTCGTCGCCGACCCCAGCCGTGTCGTCGACGGTGAAGAGCAGCTCGGCGTCATCGCCACCGGCGGGCAGCGGCAGGCCCGTGGCCGGGCCGAGCAGTTCCCGGAGCAGGTCGGCGATCTCGGTCGGCGCGTCGACCGCGGTCTGCGGCGTGAGCGTCCGCTGTCCCGGGGCCGGCGCGTACGAGACGGGTGACGGGATCAGCACAGCGGCTCCTCAGAAAACGATTTCAGGAACAACCCTAGGACCGTAGTACAGCTTCTTAACAGTAGTCAAGATCCACAATGCTGGTGTCGCCGGTGTCGGGCAATGGTCAGCGGCGGTGCGCCCGGCCGAGGGAGAGAACGTTTTCCGATATCTCTTGTGTGGCTGAGAGCACATGCCCTATCTTCTGCGTCATCGATGGGGGAAACGGTTACGTAAGTCCGCTGTAGTACTGACGTAAAGAGGATGGACCATGCACCTGTCCCGCCGCCACGTCCTACAGGCAGGTAGCGCCTCCGTGCTGGGCGCGCTGACCCTGCCGCTGCTCCCGGCCGGTCCGGCGCACGCCGCCGACGAGTTCGACACGCTGCGCCTGCGCTACCGCGCCGGCATCACCGGCACCGGCTTCAACCCGGCGGTGGAGCCCTACGCCTCCCGCCTGGCCGCGATCGGCGAGGTCGCGACGCAGCGCCGGGCCACGATGACCCCCGGCGGTGCCGCGCTGTGGCCGGACCTGCCGCTCGACGTCTCGTCGTCGGTCACCAACAGCTACTCCCGCCTGCGCGCCATGGCGCTGGCCTGGGCTCAGCCCGGCACCGGCCTCACCGGAAACGCGACCCTGCTGAGCGAGGTCATCGCCGGTCTCGACCACCTGCACATGGAGATCTTCAAGCCGTCGACCAGCTGGTTCGGCAACTGGTGGGACTGGAACATCGGCACCCCGCAGACGCTGCTCGACATCATGGCGCTGGTCTACGACCACCTGACCGCCACCCAGGTCGCCAACTGGCTCGCCGCCGTCGACACCTTCACCCCGTCGGTGTCGCCGCTGCTCAACGGCGGGGCGAGCACCGGCGCGAACCGCTCCGACGTGTGCGTCGTGGTGGTGCGGCGCGGCATCCTCGGCAAGAACGCCGCGAAGATCATCGCTGGGCGGGACGGCCTCTCCCCGATCTTCACGTACGTGCGTACCGGAGACGGATACTACGAGGACGGCTCCTTCATCCAGCACGGCGTGGTGCCCTACCAGGGGACCTACGGCGCGGCGCTGCTGTCCGGGCTCGCGGGGCTGTTCGGCCTGCTGGCCGGGTCGACCTGGGCGGTCAGCGACCCCAACCGGCAGATCGCGTTCGACGCGATGACCCGGTCCTGGGCCCCGTTCCTCTACAACGGGCTGGTCATGGACTGCGTCAGCGGCCGGGGCGTCAGCCGCGGCCTGTCCCTGCAGGACCCGCTGGGCGTCCAAGGCGACGACCACGTGCGCGGGCACGGCATCGTCGCGAGCTTCGTGCGGATGGCCGACGCCGCGTCCCCGGCCGAGGCGGCGCTGTGGCGCGGCATGGTCAAGGGCTGGATCCAGCGCGAGTACTGGGGCAACCTCGCCGACGACCAGACGCTCGGCGTGCCGACCCTCGCCGCCTGCCTCGCGATCCGCGACAGCGCGTCGGTCACCGCCGTCGCCGAGCCGGTCGACCACCGCCTGCTCGCCGCCCAGGACCAGGCGGTGCACCGCCGCGCCGGCTGGGCCGCGTCCATCGCCATGTGCTCCAAGCGCACCACGTACTACGAGACCGGCAACGGCGAGCACCTCAAGGGCTGGCACACCAACAACGGCATGCTGTCCTACTGGGGCTCGACGTGGGGCAACGGGCAGTACTCGGACGCGTTCTGGCCGACCGTGGACCCGTACCGGCTGCCCGGCACGACGGTGTCGAAGAAGGCGCTCGCCGACGGGGCGGGCGGCACGTGGGGCGCGCCCGATCCCGGCACCAGCTGGGTGGGCGGCGCGACCGACGGCACCTTCGCCGCGCTCGGCCAGGACACCCGGGGCCTGGAGTCCACGCTGCAGGCCAAGAAGTCGTGGTTCTGCCTCGACGACGGCATCGTCTGCCTCGGCGCGGGCATCAGCGGCACCGACGGCGTCGCGGTCGAGACCATCGTGGACAACCGCAACCTCGGGGGCGGCACCGGCAGCCAGCCGCTGCACATCAACGGGACCGCGCAGCTCGCTTCGCCCGGCTCGGCCACCTTCACCGGCGTGAGCTGGGCGCACAACTCCTTCGCCGGGATCGTCTTCCCCGGCGGCGCGACGGTCAAGGCGCTGCGCGAGTCGCGCTCCGGCAGCTGGTCGCAGATCAACACCGGCGGCACCACCGAGGTGCTGAGCCGCAAGTACCTCACCTTGTACCTCGACCACGGCGTCAACCCGACCGCCGGCTCGTACAGCTACCTGCTGCTGCCCGGCGCGGACACCGCCACGACGGCCGCCCGCGCCGCCTCGCCCACGGTGGCCGTGCTCGCCAACACGGCGAACGCGCAGGCGATCAGCGACACCGCCACCGGCGTGACGGCCGCGAACTTCTTCGCCGCGGGCACCGCCGGGCCGATCACCGTGAGCGCGCCCTGCTCGGTGCTGATGCGCGAGTCCGGCGGCCGGCTCAAGGTCACCGTGGCCGACCCGACCCGCAACGCCACCACGATCACGGTCACCATCGCCCGCAGCGGCTACAGCACCGCCTCCGGCGACGGGCGCATCAGCGTCACCGGTCTCAACCCGATCAAGCTGGTCGTCGAGGTCGGCGGCGCGCTGGGCGGCTCCCGCACCATCACCTTCGGCACCGGCAGTGCCGTCACCGGCGGACAGCACCTGTCCCTGTCGCCCACCGCCGACGCGCACACCCGCGACGGGAGCTACGCCACCACCAACTACAACGGCACCGCCCTCGAGGTGAAGAACGACGGCGTCGGATACGCCCGCAAGGCGTTCCTCAAGTTCGACCTCACCTCGCTGGCAGCCGCGCCGAAGCGTGCGGTGCTGTGGGTCAGCGGCAACACCGCCGACTCGGTGGGCACCCACACCAGCATCAGCGCGTACGCGGTAAGCGCCGACAGCTGGACCGAGACCGGCCTCACCTGGAACACCGCACCGGCGCTGGGCGCGCAGCTGTCCACGTCCCCGCTGTGCCAGGTCGCCGACTGGATCCCGCTCGACGTGACGGCGTTCGTGCAGGCCGAGTACGCGGGCGACCAGACCGCGACCATCGGTCTGTGGCAGGCGGCGGGCGGCCGGGCGACGGTGCTCAACAGCCGCAGCAACGCCACCCGGCCCGCGTTCCTGCAGGTCGTCACCGGCTGAAGGAATCCTCCACGCGGAACGATCTTCGTGGCGACCGGCGTGGACAGAAGCGATGAGGACGCGTAGGGTAAACGCTTTCTAGAATCGTTTCCCCTGCTCTCCTCATCCTTCTGGGGTTCCCATGAACAAGCGGCCCACCATTCGCGACGTCGCGGCGATGGCCGGGGTGTCGGTGGCGACCGTGTCCCGGGTGCTCTCCGGCGACTACCCCGTCGCCAACGCCACCCGGACCAAGGTCCAGCGGGCCGTCCGGGAGCTGGACTACGTCGTCAACGCCCACGCGCGGGCGCTGTCCGGCTCCACCTCCAACGTCGTCGCCCTCGTCATGTACGACGTGGTCACCCCGTTCTTCGCGTTCATCGCCTCGGGGGTGGAATACCAGGCCACCGAGTCCGACCGGTTGTGCCTGGTGTGCACCACGCACGGCGACCCGGACCGTGAGCTGGAGATCGTCAAGCTGATGCGCGAGCAGCACGCGGACGCGGTGATCCTGGTCGGCGGCGTGAACATGAGCGACGACTACCGCGAGCGCATGTACCGCTATGCCAAGGGTCTCGAGGACGCGGGCAGCCGCCTGGTGCTCTGCGGCCGCCCGTCGCTCGGCCCGGACTTCCCGGCGATCACCGTCGAGTACGACAACGCCGGTGGCGCCTTCTCGGCCACCAGTCACCTGCTCTCCTCCGGCCACCGCCGGATCGCGATGCTGGGCGGCCCGATCGGCAACACCACCTTCGACGCCCGCCTCGACGGCTACCGCCGGGCGCTGGAGGCGTTCCGGGTGCACGTCGACCCGAAGCTGATCATCCATGGCGACATGAGCCAGGAATCCGGCTTCCGCCAGGTCCAGCGCCTGCTGGCCGACGGCGTCGAGTTCACCGCGATCTTCGCCGCCAACGACTTCGTCGCCGCCGGGGCGATGCGCGCCCTGCGCGCGGCCGGCAAGAGCGTGCCCGACGACGTCTCCGTCATCGGCTACGACGACACCCCCTTCGCCCCCGAACTCACCCCGGCCCTGACCAGCGTCCACCTCCCGCACGAGGAACTCGGCCGTACCGCCGTCAAACTCGCCCTCCAGCGCGGCGAAGGCTCCGCCCGCCAGCACGTCATGCTCGGCACCCACATCGCCATGCGCGACTCCGTCCGCCCCCTGATTTAGAGCAAGGAAGGGCACCTTCTTAACGCTCCGCGTTATAGAAGGTGCCCTTCTTAACGCCTTCCGCGGGCGGGTCCGGCCGGACATCGCTGTTTCGTGTCGAAACCTCAGGTCTGACCGCAGTTCTCGACGCGAAACGGCGATCTCGAACGGCGGTCCGCGGCCGCTGCGGGCGGAGACGGCACGACGCCCGCGACCGGGTAGGTCGCGGGCGTCGGCCTTACGGGAGGGAGAAAGCCCTACTTCACCGCGCCGGCGGTCAGGCCGGCCTTCCAGTAGCGCTGGAGGCTGAAGAAGGCGACGATCAGCGGCAGGATCGCCACCAGCGAGCCCGTCATCAGCAGCGGGTAGTACAGGTCCTGGTCGGTGTTGATCAGCTGCCGCCACATGAACAGGCCCAGGCCGACCGGGTACAGGTTGTGGTCGGACAGCATCAGCAGCGGCATGAAGAAGGCGTTCCAGCCGCCGGTGAAGCCGAACAGGAACAGCGTTGCGAAGGCCGGGCGCAGCAGCGGGAACGCAATCTGCCAGAAGGTGCGCAGCTCGCCCGCGCCGTCGACCCGGGTGGCCTCCAGCAGCTCGTCCGGCACGTACGCCTGGCTGAACACCCGGCCCAGGTACACGCCGAACGGGCTGGCCAGGCCGGGCAGGAATACGCCCCAGAAGTTGTTCGTCAGCCCCAGGTCCGAGGCCATCAGATACAGCGGCACGGTGGTCACCGCGGCGGGCACCAGCACACCCACCAGCACGAGCCCGAACCAGCGCTCCTTGCCAGGGAAGCGGAACTTGTCGAACGCGTATCCGGCCAGGATCGAGATCATCGAGCTGACCAGCGCGCCGACGCCGGCGTAGAGGAAGCTGTTGAGCAGCCAGCGCAGGAACAGCCCGTCGCCGAAGGTGAACAGCTCGACCAGGTTCTCCCACAGTTGCACGCGGGCGAACTCGAACCCGCCGGTCTGGTACAGGTCGGCGTAGCCCTTCGTGGCAGCGATGACCAGCCAGGTCAGCGGCAGGACCGTCCACAGCATGGCGGCCAGGAGCACGCCGTTGACGACGCCCTTGGACAGCAGCGGCGTGGCCGAGCGACTACGCCGCCGCTCGGCGGGTCCGGCGGGCCGGTCGGGCGAGACCGCCGCGTCGGGCCGGGTCAGGGTCTGCGAGGGGCTCACAGCGTCGCCCCCTTCTTGGAGAATCGGGTGACCAGGAACGACGCCACGGCCAGCACCACGGTCAGGATCAGCGAGGCAGCGGCCGCGCCGCCCATGTCGTAGGCCTTGGTGAGCTGGTAGATGTACAGGCTCGGGGTCCACGCCTGGTCGATCGTGGTGGCGGCGTCGCGCACGATGAACGGCTCGGTGAACAGCTGCATCGCGCCGATGACGGTGAACAGGACGGCGAGCACGACCGCGCCGCGGATCATCGGCGCCTTCACCGACCACGCGATGCGGATCTGCCCGGCGCCGTCGACGGTGGACGCCTCGATGACCTCGCGCGGCACGGCCTGCAGCGCGGCGAAGAAGATGATGACGTTGTAGCCGGTGTGCATCCAGGTGGTCAGGTTGGCCACCGCGCCGATGGCCCCGGCGTCCGAGCCGAGGTTGAACGGGATGCCGAACTTCTCCAGCGCGTCGATGATCGGGGACAGGCCCGGGGTGTAGAGGTACGTCCAGATCATCGCGGCGATCAGGCCGGGCACGATGTTGGGCAGGTACAGCGCAAGCTGGAAGAAGCGCTTGGCGCGGGCGTACGCCGAGTCCAGCAGCAGGGCCAGCACCAGCGCGATGCCGATCATGATCGGGATGTAGACCAGGCAGTAGAGGCCGACCGTCGCGAAGCTGCCGAGGAACCGGGGGTCGGTCAGGGCCCGGGTGAAGTTGTCCAGGCCGACGAAGACCTGCTCGGGCTCTCCGCCGAGGCCGAGGCCCGACGTCTGCTCGCGGTGCAGGCTCAGCCAGCCGCCGTAGCCGATGGGTGCGAGGGTGAAGGTGAAGAACAGCAGGAAGAACGGGGCGGTGAAGAGCGCGGCGACGCCGTACTGACGGCGGGCCAGGCCGGAGCGGGTGGGGGGCATGAGCGCACCTCCTTTCAGCAGCGAGAGCGGGGCGGGCGCCGCTGCCGGGTGACAGCGCCGCCCGCCCCTGCGGTCGTCAGGACGCGTTGATGCCGCGGCCCTTCAGGTCCTCGATCGTCTTGGCCTGCACCGGCCCGTACACGGCCGGGAGCTGCTGCTTGCCCGTCTGCACGAGCTTGAACTGCTCGCCGATGCCGTCGAACACGCCGCGCATGCCCGGGCCCCACACCCAACCGGTCTTGATGGTCGGCAGCGCGGCCTTGGCCACGGCGTAGATGTCCTGGCCGCCGAAGAACTTGGTGTCGAAGTTCTTCGCCGCCACGTCGGCGAGCTCCGGGATGGCGGGCAGCGTCGAGCTGGCGCCGCTGGACAGGCGGGCCTGGATACCCTCCGGGGTGGTGGTCATCCAGGTGATGAACTTGAGCGCGGCTTCCTTGTTCTTGCTGGTCTTGCTCACGCCGAAGGACGAGCCGCCGACCATGGCCGACGCCGGGGCGGCGTCCCACGAGGGCAGCGCGGCCGAGGCCCACTTGCCGGACTGGTCCGGCAGGCCGGCCTTGAGGCCGCCTGCGGCCCACGCGCCGCCGAGCTGGGTCCAGACCTGGCCGGCGGCCTTACGCTTCTGCACTTCCTCGGCCGGGACGTTGGTCACCAGGTCCTTGGTGATCAGGTCCTGCCAGTAGCCGGCGACCTTCTGCGACTCGGGGGAGTCGAGCGTGACCTTCCAGGAGTCGCCCTGGATGCCGAACCACTTGGCGCCGGCCTGCCAGTTCAGCGACACGAAGTTGGCCGAGTCGGTCTGGTTCCAGTCGGTGATGCGCGACTTGGCGTCGGCCTTCTTCACGGCCTCGGCCGCGGCCTTGAACTCGTCCCAGGTCTTCGGCACGGCGATCTTGTGCTGCTCGAAGAGGTCCTTGCGGTAGAACATGACCATCGCGCCCGCGTCCAGCGGCACGGTCCAGGTCTTGCCCCCCAGCGTCACCAGCTCCTGGATCGGGGCCGGGTACTTCGACTTCACCAGGTCGGTGATGTCGCCGGAGATGTCGGCCAGGTTGCCCTGCGCCAGCATGTCCGGGAGCATCGCGTACTCGACCGTGGCCACGTCCGGCGCGTTGCCCGCCTTGACCGCGTTGGTGAGCTTGCCGTAACCCTCGGCGCCGCCCGGGATCTGCTCGAACTTGACCTGCACATCGGTGTGGGCCTTGTTGAACGCGTCCGTGACCTCCTGCGAGGCGCGCAGCCAGGACCAGAAGGTGATCTCGGTGACGGCGGGCTTGCCGGCGGGGGTGTCGGCGCCCTTGCTGCAACCGGTCGCGACCAGAGCCATGGAAACCATGGCGCCGGCGAGCGCCGCGGCTGCCTTCATCGATCGGGTCTTCATGACCGCTCCTTTGCGGGGGGAATCGGATCGTAGCGGAATGTTTTCGCAGTTCAGAGCCCCGGCCCTGGGGCCCGGAGGTGATGCCGGGGGAGTGGTTCAGATCACCGTCCCTGGCGGAGATCGAAACTAAACCGTTTTCTACGATGGCGTCAAGTCACCGTTTCCATCTCGTTGCAAAACCGGCGGATACCCAGTGTTGACCTCGTAAACGGATGCGGCTACGGTCCTGAATCCGTACAGCAAACGTTTACTAAAGATCGTTTGGGAGAAGCCGTGAGCCAGCCGGACCGCCCTGCCGGGCTCATCGTGATGTCGCCGCAGGCGGCAGGCGCGGTGTTCCCCGGCGACCTGCTGACCCGGCTCGACGGCTCGTTGCGGCTGCTCACGGCCGGTCCGGTGGGTGACTTCGGGGCCGCCGCCGGAGTGCTGTCCGAGGCGGAGATCCTGCTGACCGGGTGGGGCTGCCCCCGGCTCGACGAAAACGTGCTCGACGCGATGCCCCGGCTGCGCGCGGTCGTGCACGCGGCAGGCTCGGTGAAGCTGCACGTCGGCCCGGAGGTCTTCGCCCGCGGCATCGCGGTCTCCTCGGCCGCCGACGCCAACGCGGAGCCGGTCGTGGACTTCACGCTGGCCGTGCTGCTGCTGGCGGGCAAGCGCGCTTTCGCCTTCGCCCGCCGGTACGCCGAGGGACGCCAGCCGACGTTCGCCGTCAACGAGCGCGCCGGCAACGACGGCCGGGTCGTCGGGGTGGTCGGTGCGTCCCGCATCGGCCGCCGCGTCATCGTGCGGCTGCGCGCGGCCGGGTTCCGGGTGCTCGTCAGCGACCCGCACCTGGATCCGCTGGACGCGGCCGCGCTGGGTGCGGAGCCGGTGGGACTCGACGAGCTGTGCCGGCGCAGCGACGTGCTGACCCTGCACGCGCCGGAGCTGCCCGAGACGGTCCACATGATCGACGAGCGGCGGCTGGCCATGCTGCCCGACGGCGCCATCGTCATCAACACCGCGCGCGGGGCGCTGATCGACACCGAGGCGCTCACCCGCGCCTGCGCCGACGGCCGCATCGACGCACTGCTCGACGTCACCAGCCCCGAGCCGCTGCCCGCCGGGCACCCGCTGTTCGCCATGCCCAACGTCTGGATCACCCCGCACCTGGCCGGCGTCCAGGGCACCGAGGCCCGGCGCCTGGGCGCGTACGCCATAGCCGAGGTCGAGCAGTTCCTCTCCGGCCGCCCGCTGTCCGGCGAAATCCGCGCCGAACAGCTCGCCGTCCTGGCCTGACCCGCGGTCCGCGCCCGGCTCACGGGTCCATGCGGGACGCGGTTCGCGCCCGGCTCACGGGTCCATGCGGGACGCGGTTCGCGCCCGGCTCGGTCCGGGCAGGACGCGGTCCGCGCCCGTTTGGGCGGCCGCGCAGGCGTGCAGGTCCGCTGCCGCACCATGATCGTTCGACTTGCCCGGCACCTGGTCGAAAGCGCGTCCAAGATACGCCCGGGTGCCAGGCAAGTCCGACGATCTAGGGGGCGGGCCGGAGGTGGGCGAGGATGAAGGTGGTGATCTCGGCTTCGTAGCGGGCGTGGGCGTAGCGGCCGGCGGGGCCGGTGTGGGCGCCTGAGCCGAGTTCGGTGCGCAGGTAGAGGGGGCCGTCGTCCGGGGTGGCGGTGGCACGCAGGCGGGCCACCCACTTCGCGGGCTCGTGCACCATAACGCGCGGGTCGTGCAGCGCGCCGGTGGCCAGCAGCGCCGGGCGAGGGCCCGCCGGCAGGTGGTTGTAGGGGGAGTACGCCCACATCCAGTCGAACTCGTCGGGCTTGCGCGGGTCGCCCCACTCGTCCCACTCGGTGACGGTCAGCGGGATGTCCGGGTCCAGCATGGTCGTGATGACGTCCACGAACGGCACCTCCGCGACCACCGCGGCCCAGCGTCCGGGACGCTGCGTGTAGACGGCGCCCTGCAGCAGTCCGCCCGCCGAAAGCCCGCGGGTGGCCAGGCGCGACCCGTCGGCGATGCCGTCGGCCAGCCAGTCCGCCACCGCGAGGTGGTCGGTGAACGTGTTGGCCTTCGCGGCGAGGTGGCCGTCGTGCCACCAGCGGCGGCCGTTCTCGCCGCCGCCGCGCGGGTGGGTCAGCGCGTACACCACACCGCGGTCGAGCAGGCTGGGCAGCACCGGGTCGAACTCGGGGTCCAGCACGGACTCGTAGGCGCCGTACCCGTAGAGCAGGGCGGGGGCGGTGCCGTCGAGCGCAGTGTCCGCGCGCCAGGCCAGGGTGACCGGCACGGCGGTGCCGTCCGGGGCGGTCGCGTGCCGCCGCGCGGTCCGGTACGCCGACGCGTCGTGCCCCGGCACCTCGCGGCGTTTGCGCAGCTCACGCTCGCCGGTGCACAGGTCGACGGAGTGCCAGGCCGGCGGTTCGATCAGAGATTCGACGACGACCGTGACCGTGGTGTCGCCGTACTCCACCGGGGTGGCCAGGCGGACGTGCCCGGCGTCGATCTCCGCACCGATCTCGACCACGGCCCCGCTCACCCGGTCCACGGCGCGCAGCAGCGGGAAGCCGTCACGGCGCAGTTCGACCAGCCAGTGCCGGCGCAGCGCATGGCAGGCCGTGATCCGCTCACCGGGCCGCGGCGCGAGCAGCTCGGTCCAGTGCTCCGCGCCGGGGGTCTCCGCCGGCGCGGACATCACCCGGAACTCGGGCGCGCCGTCGTCGGTGACGATGACCAGCCGTCCGTCGGTGTGGTCGACGGTGTAGTCGACGCCCTTGCGGCGCGGTGCGACGACCACGGGTGGGGTGTGCGGCGCCTCGGCGGGGATCAGCCGCCACTCGGCGGTGTCCCGGCTGCGTGCCTCGATCATGATCCAGCGCAGGTCCCGAGTGGCCTGCACGGTGAGGTCGAACTGGGCGTCGTCCTCCTGCAGGACCAGCACGTCCGCCTCGGGCGAGGTGCCGATGACGTGCCGCCAGACCTGGTGGGGGCGGAACAGCTCGTCGTGCACGGTGTAGAAGAACGTGCTGGAGTCCGCGCTCCACGCGCCGGTGTAGTACGTACGCGGGAGCTCCTCCGAAAGGTCAGTCAACGTGGCCAACTGGAGGAACTTCAATCGATACACCTCGTTGCCGGTGGTATCCACTGAATACGCCAGGAGCGTGTTGTCGGGGCTCAACTCCCGCAATCCGATCTCGGCGAACCCGTCGGGACCTGCCAGCCGGGCCCCGTCGAGCAGCACCCGGTCGGAGTCACCGTCATGACCAGCTTGTAAGAACTGCTCGTACTCACTTCCCGCAACGGTCCGGGTGTAGTAGAAACGTGAACCATGTCTCCAACTGACTGAGTCATCAGTCGGAAGGAGGCGTCGCTCCACCTCGTGAAAGACCTCGGTCTGGAGGCCCTCCAACCGGTTCGCGGCGGCATCGTAGTACCCGCGCTCAGCGCGCAGGTAGGCGAGAAACCGCGGGTCGGAGTGGTTGCGCATCCACCCGTAGTCGTCGGTCCACCGGCGTCCGTGCAGCTCGTGCTCGTAGGGCTCGCGCGGGGCGACCGGCGGGACGGCGATGTTGTCGAGATCGTGCGGCATGACCGGGCACCATACCCGCCACGCCCCCGGGCACCAAGGAGAGAACCGATGAGCAGCACCCCTTCTGCTCCCAGATCCTGGTTGACCAATCAGTCAGTGCGCCGTTTGCGTGCCGGGGTGGCGTTGGCGGCCGCGGCCGCGCTGACGGCCCTCGGCGCTCTCGCCTCGCCTGCCGCCGCCGACGGGACGCCCACCCCGGGCTCCTCCGCGCAACGCAGCAAGACCAGCTTCGTCATCGGCGTGAAGCAGGACATCGACTCGCTCAACCCGTACGTGGGCGTCGTGGCCAGCGCGTTCGAGACCTACCAGCTGATGTACGACTACCTCACCACCTCCAGCGCGGGCGACTTCTCCCCGGAGCCGTGGCTGGCGGAGAAGTGGGAGACCTCGGCGGACGGCAAGACCTGGACGTTCCACATCCGCAAGGGCGTGAAGTGGTCCGACGGCGTCGACCTGACCGCCAAGGACGTGGTCTACACGTTCCAGCGGGCCAAGGACGACGAGACGGCCAACGGCCAGTACAGCAACTACGTCGACAACATCACGAAGATCAGTGCCACCGACGACCACACCGTCGTGATGGAGACCGAGAACCCCAGCCCGATCATGCTGCGGCTCGCCGTGCCGATCCTTCCGGAGCACGTCTGGTCGAAGATCAGCGCCAAGGACGCCGGGACGTTCGCCAACGACAAGAACGTGGTCGGCTCCGGCCCGTTCCAGCTGGCCGAGGCGAAGAAGGGCCAGTTCTACCGGTTCTCGGCCAACAAGCAGCACTTCGCGGGCGCGCCCAAGATCGATGAGCTGATCTTCACGGTGTTCGCCGACGACTCGGCGCTGTCCCAGGCGCTGAAGCAGGGCGAGATCGACATGGCCCAGGACCTGCCCGCGGCCATCGCCGACACGCTGGTGAACACGCCCGGCATCACCGTCAACGACGCCAAGTACTACGGCTTCAACGAGATCGGCTACAACCTCGGCGCCGCGACGACCGACGGCAAGGCGATCGGCGACGGCCACCCGGCGCTCAAGGACAAGCAGGTCCGGCTCGCCATCGACCACGCGATCGACCGCAAGACGCTGGTGTCGAAGGTGCTCAGCGGTCACGGCACCACGGCCACCGGGGTCATCCCGCCGATCTACGCCGACACGCACTGGAATCCCGGCTCGGCCGAGCGCGCGTTCGACCTGGCCAAGGCGAACTCGATCCTGGACGCGGCCGGTTATGCCAAGGGCGCCGACGGCATCCGGGCCAAGGGCGGCAAAGCGCTGAAGTTCCGCCTCTTCGGCCGGGACAGCTCCGAGTACTCCAAGCAGAGCGTCGAGTACGTGCGCTCCTGGCTCAAGGAGATCGGCATCGACGCGGTCGTGTCGATCATGAGCGAGGACAACCTGACCGCGGTGCTCGGCAAGGGCGAGTTCGACCTGTTCGAGTGGGGCTGGGTCGTCGAGCCCGACCCCGACTTCCAGCTCTCCGTGATGACCTGCGACCAGCGGTCCTACGAAGAGGACGGCGAGATCGCGGCGGGCTGGTCGGACAGCTTCTACTGCAACGAGGCGTTCGACAAGCTCTACGCCCAGCAGCAGACCATGATCGACGCCAAGGCCCGGGCCGAGGTCATCAAGCAGGCGCAGCAGATCCTGTACGACGACGTGGCCTACTCGCTGACGTACTACTACAACCAGACCGAGGCGTACCGGTCGGACCGGTTCACCGGCTTCGTGCCGCAGCCGTCCCAGGGCGGCATCCTCGCCTTCCAGTACGGCACGCACAGCTACCGCAACATCATGCCGGTGGCCGAGCGGCCGGCCGACGAAGACTCCGGCCCGGGCGTCGTGCTCTACGTCGTCGGCGGCGTGGTGCTGCTGGTGATCGTGGCCGGCGTGGTGCTGGTGCTGGCGCGACGCAAGAACGCGGACGACCGGGAATGACCGGCCCGTCCAGCGGGGCCGGCGCGGTGACGCGCCGGCCCTCCCGGCTCCCCTCGCCGCTGTTCGTGCTGCGCAAGCTCGGCTCGGCGCTGCTGATGCTGGCCTTCGTGGTGGTGGTCAACTTCTTCCTCTTCCGGGTGCTGCCCGGCGACCCGGCCAAGGCCTTCGCCCCGCGCGGGCGCAACGCCGACCCGGAGGCGCTGCGCGAGCTGCGGGAACGGCTCGGCCTCAACGACCACTGGACGGTCGCCTTCGGCAAGTACGTCGAGAGCGTGCTCAGCGGCGACCTCGGCGTCTCGTTCAGCCAGCACGCCGAGGTCACCGATGTGATCATGGAGCGGCTCTGGCCGACCGTGCTGCTGTCCGGCACGGCGCTGGTCATCGCCGCGGTGCTCGGGGTGTGGCTGGGCGCGCGGGCCGGCTGGCGGCAGGGCAGCCGCTTCGACAAGCTCAGCTCGAACGCCGCGGTCACCTTCTACTCGATGCCCGAATGGCTGCTCGGCCTGGTGCTGCTGGTGTTCCTCAACCGGTACGGCATCTTCCCCACCCGGGGCATGAACGACCCCCGCTCGACCCTGCCCGCCTGGCTGGACGTGCTCTGGCACATGGTGCTGCCGGTGACCGTGCTCGCCGTCGTCTACGTCGCCGAGTACTCCCTGATCATGCGGTCGTCGATCCTGGACGAGCGGCGGGCCGACTACCTCACCACCGCGCGGGCCAAGGGGCTGCGCGACGACCTGGTCATGCGCCGCCACGCGATGCCCAACGCGCTGCTGCCGTCGATGACGCTGTTCTTCCTGAGCATGGGCTTCGTCGTGGCGGGGGCGATCACGGTGGAGACCGTGTTCTCCTGGCCGGGCCTGGGCCGGCTCACCTACGACGCGCTGCGCGGCCCGGACATCCCGCTGCTGCAGGGCCTCTTCCTGGTCTTCTCGGCAGGAGTGATCATCATGAACCTCGTCGCCGACCTGCTGATGCCGGTGCTCGACCCCCGGGTGCGTGCCTCATGAGCGCTCCGGCAGCCGCCTCGCGGCGGCGCAGCAGCCCGTGGCGGGCCTTCCTGCGCGACCGCGAGGGCATGTCCGGCCTGATCGTGCTGACCCTGTTCGGGCTGGTGGCGATCTTCGCGTCGCTGCTGGCCGACCCCGCGGGGCTGGAGGTCACCAAGGCCGACGGTCCGCTCGCAGCCGCGCCGTCGTGGGACTACCCGCTCGGCACCGACCACGCCGGCCGCTCCGTGCTGACCATGGTCATCCACGGCAGCCAGGTGACGCTGCTGGTAGGTCTCGCCGCCACCGTCATCTCGATGCTGCTGGGCACCCTGATCGGCATCGCGTCGGGGCACTTCAGCGGCCTGTTCGGCGGGGCGCTGAACAGGTTCACCGAGTGGTTCCTGGTGATCCCGTACCTGCCGCTGGCCATCGTGCTGGCGACGGTGTTCCCGCCGGACGTGCCCAAGCTGATCGCGGTCATCATCGTGATCGGCGTGACGTCCTGGTCGGGCACGGCACGGCTGGTGCGGGCGCAGACCATGGCCATCGAGGCCCGCCCCTACCTGGAGCGGGCCAGGGCGCTGGGCGGCGGGCACTGGCACCAGATGTCCCGGCACGTGCTGCCCAACGTGATGCCGCTGGTGCTGGCCAACACCACGCTGACCGTGTCCATCGCGATCATCGCCGAGACCACGCTGTCGTTCCTCGGCCTCGGCGATCCGCTGCGGGTCTCCTGGGGGCGGGTGCTCGACGAGGCGTACGCCCTCGGCGCGATCGACCGCGGCGCCTGGTGGTGGGTGCTCGGCCCCGGCGTCGCCGTGGTGCTGGTGGTCCGCGCCTTCAACATGTGCGGCCGCGCCCTGGAACGCATCCTCGACCCGCGGCTGGAGGGCAGATCATGAACGGCGAGCAGCGAGCCCCGCAAGCGCAGCCGGACAGTGGTACACAGGCACGGGTTCCGCACGCGCGGACCGCGGGTGCCCCCGGCCTGCTGGAGATCAGGGACCTGCGGGTGTCCTACCGCGACCGGGGCGTGCCGCTGCCCGCCGTGCGCGGGGTGGATCTCACGCTCGCAGCGGGGGAGACGCTCGGGCTGGCCGGGGAGTCCGGCTGTGGCAAGTCGACCCTGGCGGGCGCGATGCTGCGGCTGCTGCCCGGCAACGCCGAGGTGTCCGGCGAGATCCTGCTCAACGGCAGCGACGTGCTGAAGATGAGCTGGGGACAGCTGCGCGCGGTGCGCTGGAACGAGGCGTCGATCGTCTTCCAGGGCGCTATGCACGCGCTCAACCCGGTGCGCAGCGTCGGCCGCCAGATCGCCGAGGCGATTCTGCTGCACGCTCCGAAGGCGTCCGCGGCCACCGCCCGCAAGCAGGTCGGCGAGCTGCTGGAGCAGGTGGGCGTGCCCGCGTGGCGGGCTGAGTCGTATCCGCACGAGCTGTCCGGCGGGCAGAAGCAGCGCGTCATGATCGCCATGGCGCTGGCCTGCTCGCCGCAGCTGATCATCGCGGACGAGCCGACCACCGCGCTCGACGTGATGGTGCAGGCCCAGGTGCTGACCCTGCTCAAGCAGCTGGTCCAGGAGCGGGGCGTCGGCCTCATCCTGATCAGCCACGACCTGTCGGTGCTCGCGTCGACCTGTGACCGCGTCGCCGTGATGTACGCGGGCCGGATCGTCGAGCAGGGGCCGGGGCACCGGCTGTTCGCCGACGCCGCCCACCCGTACGCCCAGGCGCTGGCCGCGGCGTTCCCGGTGATCGGCGACATGGCCTCGCGCCGTGCGCCGCGGGGGCTGCCCGGTGACCCGCCGGACCCGCGCGAGCTGGGCGGCGGGTGCGCGTTCGCGCCGCGCTGCCCGGTCGCCGTGGCGGAGTGCGTCGAGTACGACATCCGGCTGCGCACGGTCGACACCGAGCGCAGCGCCGCCTGTGTACACGTTGGGGTGTCAGCATGAGTGTCTCCCTGCATCCGGTGCTGGAGGCGCGGAACCTGCACGTCGGGTTCGGTGGCCGCGGCAAGGGCGTGCCGCCGGTGCGCGCGGTGGACGGGGTCGAGCTGTCCGTCGACAAGGGGCAGATCGTGGCGCTGGCCGGGGAGTCGGGCAGCGGCAAGACGACGCTGGCCCGTACCCTGCTGGGCCTGCAGCGGCCGTACGAGGGCCAGGTGCTGCACCACGGCAGGCCGCTGGACTACAGCAGCCGCGGTCTGAAGGCGCTGCGCCGCAAGGTCCAGCTGGTGCTGCAGGACCCGACCGGCGCGCTCAACCCGCGCCGCACCGTGTACGAGGCCGTAGCCGAGGGTTTGCGCATCCACAAGGTGCCCGGCAACGAGCGTGAGCTGGTCGCCAAGGCGCTGTCGCAGGCCGGGCTGCGGCCCGCGGAGCGCTTCTTCCAGCGGTATCCGCACGAGCTGTCCGGCGGCCAGCGCCAGCGCGTCGTCATCGCCGGCGCCCTGGTGCTGGAACCCGAGCTGATCATCGCTGACGAGCCGGTGGCGTCCCTGGACGCGTCGGTGCGCGGCGAGATCCTGGCGCTGCTGCTGTCGCTGCGCGACGAGCTTGGCCTGTCCGTGCTGGTGGTCACGCACGATCTCGGCCTGGCCTGGAACATCGCCGATCGGCTGGCGGTGATGTATCTCGGCCGCATCGTCGAGGTCGGCCGGACGGAGCAGGTGCTCGCCGCGCCGAAGCACCCGTACACCGCGGCGCTGCTGTCGGTGCTGCCGGAGGCGACGGGGCGTACCCCCGTGATCCTGTCCGGCGAGTCGCCGGACCCGTCGCGGATCCCGCCGGGCTGCCGCTTCCACCCGCGCTGCCCGGCGCTGGCGAGCGGCCTTGCGCAGCGGGCCGGCATCGCCGAGCGCTGCGTCGGCGAGACCCTGCCGGTGCTGCCGCTGCACGGCCCGCACGCCGCCGCCTGCCTGCTGTCCGGCCACATCGGCGACGGCATCGCCGGCGCGGCTGGAGGTTCGCCGACCGGGCTCATGTCCGTCTGACCCGCGGCCCGCCGGAGCTGCCACGCGGCGGGACGGGCTGATGATCGCTGTTTCGTGTCGAAAAGTGCGGTGGACCTTACTTTTCGGCACGAAACAGCGATCGTCGCTGTCGACGGCCGCCTGGGGTGCCACCGGGATAACCGGGAGACGCTGCCGGGAGGGGTGTCATAGGGTCGGCTTTTTCGGCGCGGGGCGTTCGGGGGCAGGATGGGCGGTCATCAGGTGCGGGCGGCGACTGTGGCCGAGTTGCCGCTGCTGGTGGAGGTGGAGTTGGCCGCCGACCGGGTGTTCGACGGGACCGGCATGGGCCCGCTGCCGCCGCCCGGCAGCGTAGAGGAGCTGGCTGCGGCGGAATGCGTGCTCGTCGTCGGGGATCCGCCGGTGGGGTTCGCCCGGCTGGGCCGGGTCGACGGGCAGGCCCACCTGGAGCAGCTGTCGGTCCATTCCGACCACGGCGGCCGGGGTGTCGGCACCGCGCTGCTCGAAGCCGCCTGCGACTGGGCGGCGCGATCGGGCTACCGGGCCGTCACGCTGACGACCTTCGCGGAGATCGCGTGGAACGGCCCGTTCTACGAGGGTCGCGGCTTCCTGCCGGTCACCGACCTCAGCCCCGGCCTGCGGGAGATCCGCCGCCACGAGGCGGCGCTCGGTCTGGACGATCTCGGCCCCCGGATCGCGATGCGCAGGCCGCTGTGAAGGCCCTGGCGCTGATCGACGTCGACGGCGTGCTCAACCCGCACGGCTCGGCCGCCTGCCCGCCCGGCTACACCGAGCACGAGCTGTTCCCCGGGGAGCTGGTGCGGCTGCGGCGCGAGCACGGTCCGCTGCTGCTGCGGCTGTCCACCCGCTATGAGCTGGTCTGGGCCACCTACTGGGAGCACGAGGCGAACCGGCTGCTCGCCCCGCTGCTGGGACTGCCGCAGTTGCCGGTGATCCCCTGCGCGGGGCCGCCCGGCAGCCACCAGGACAAGCTGCTCGGGATCGCCCCCTGGGTCGCCGACCGCCCCCTGGTGTGGTTCGACGATCTGCACAGCGCGGCCGCCCACGAGTGGGCCGCGAGCAGGCGCGCACCGACCCGGCTCGTCCACGTCGATCCTGTCGGGGGCCTGACCGGCGGCCATATCGAGCAGGCGCTGCTGCCGTGAACCGTCGGCGGCGGTCACGGAGCGCCTGCTCGCCGCCGTGCTTGCCGACTGCCTCGGTGCGTGCTCGCGCAGCGGCGGGCGATGACGGACCCGCCGCCGAGCGGACTCCCCGGCCTGCTCCTCGTCAGGAGGCGGTCAACCCGATCAGGACGGCGATCGCGGCCACCGCGGCGATCGGGACGCCCGCTATCCAGCCGATGACGAGGCCGACGCCGTTGGCGCCGTCACGGCGTACGGTGCGGGCGATGCCCAGCGCGACGACCGCGGCGGCGAGCAGCAGCTGGGCGACGACGCCGGTGACGACGTAGACCGTCCCCGGCTCGCCGGCCAGGACCGCCGGGAGCAGCGGCAGGGTCACGGCCAGGCCATGACCCGACAGCGCGGCCCAGATGCCGGAGCGCACCCGCTGCACGCGCCGCGTGGGGTGGGCAGCGGCGGGCGGCATCGCTGCGACGGGACGGTCCCGGCTTTCGAAGGCCGCGGCGACGGGCGGCCGAGCCGGAAGGTGTGGCGCCCGGTAGGGGTTGAGGGTCACCTCCTCATTGCACCAACCCGGCGGGCGGACGGCGTCTGGCTGCACGATGTCTTCACAGCATCCGCACGAACCGTGCGTCGCCTGCGGCAAAGCGCGCGGAGCGTCAGGAAGGGCACCTTCCACAACGCGGAGCGTCAAGAAGGTGCCCTTCCTTGTACTGGGGTCAGGAGAGTTCGGCGAGGACCAGTTCGGCGATCTGGACGGCGTTGAGGGCGGCGCCCTTGCGCAGGTTGTCGCTGGAGCAGAACAGGGCCAGGCCGTTGGGGGCGGTCTCGTCGCGGCGGATGCGGCCGACGTAGGTCGGGTCCTGGCCGGCGGCCTGCAGCGGGGTGGGCACCTCGGCCAGGATCACGCCGGGCGCGTGCGCCAGCAGCTCGCGGGCGCGCTCAGGGCTGAGCGGGTTGGCGAAGCGGGCGTTGAGCTGCAGCGAGTGTCCGGTGAAGACGGGCACGCGCACGCAGGTGCCGGAGACCGGCAGACCCGGGATGTCGAGGATCTTGCGGGTCTCGTTGCGGAGCTTCTGCTCCTCGTCGGTCTCGTTTGAGCCGTCGGCGACCACGGCCCCGGCGAGCGGGAGCACGTTGAAGGCGATCGGGTGGGCGTACACCTTCGGCTCCGGGTAGTCGACGGCGCGGCCGTCGTGGGCGAGCGCGCGAGCCTCGCCGACCACGGCGGTGGCCTGCTCGTGCAGCTCGTCGACGCCGGTCAGGCCGGTGCCGGAGACGGCCTGGTAGGTGCTGGCGATCAGGCCGGTCAGCGTCGCCTCGTCGTGCAGCGGGCGCAGCACCGGCATGGCGGCCATGGTGGTGCAGTTCGGGTTGGCGATGATGCCCTTGGGGCGCAGCTTGGCGGCCTCCGGGTTCACCTCGGCGACGACCAGCGGCACGTCGGGGTCCAGCCGCCAGCCGGAGGAGTTGTCGATGACGACCGCGCCCGCCGCGGCGACCTTCGGCGCGAGCGCGAGCGAGGTGGTCTTGCCGGCGGAGAACAGCACGATGTCGAGACCCGTGTAGTCGGCCGTGGCCGCGTCCTCGACGGTGACCTCGCCGTCGGCCCAGGGCAGGGTGCGCCCGGCGGAACGGGACGAGGCGAACAGCCGCAGCTCGTCGACGGGGAACTTGCGCTCCGCGAGCACCCGGCGCATGACGCCGCCGACCTGGCCCGTGGCTCCGACAATGCCGATTCTCATACGCACAGATTACTCAATCGGTTGATCTACCAGGGCCGCCGTCCCGTCATCCGGGCCGTGCCGACCCGTGACGAGCAGCACGTCAGCCGGGATTCGCGCCCGGCCGCGGGTGTGGTCGCGGCCGGGCGCGAAGTCAGCCGCGGCCCAGCGTCACGCCGACCGCGCCGACGACCACGCCGAGCGCGGCGATCAGCCGCCGCCACATGTCGCGCTCGCCGAGCAGCCGCGCCCCGAGGAACACCACCAGCAGCACGCTGACCTCCCGCAGCGGGGCGACGACGGTCACCGGGGCCATCGTCATCGCGGTCAGGGCCAGCATGTACGCCCCGGGCGAGCAGATCGCGGTGCCGAACACCTCGCGGCGGTGCTCGCGCCACACCTGCTTCACCCTTGCCCGGTGCCGGATCAGCCACGGCGCCAGCAGCAGCGCCCGGCCGGTGTCGCCACCCCAGTTGACCAGGATCGGCGACAGCGCGGCGACCGCGACCGCGTTGCGGTCCCAGAGGGTGTACGCGGCGATGAACACGCCGGTGGCGAGCGCGTACAGGATGGGGGCCCTGCGTTTGAGGGCGCCGGGGGAGGGTTTGCCGATCAGGGCGACGCTGACCGACAGGGCGAGGGTGCCGGCCCAGCCGAGCAGGCCGGGGTCCTCGTCGAAGAGCGGCACCGCGACGGCGCAGATCAGCACCGGGCCCAGGCCCCGGGCGACGGGGTAGACCACCGACAGGTCGCCGACGGCGTAGCCGCGTTGCAGCAGCAGGTAGTAGCCGGTGTGCAGCAGCGCCGCGCCGCCGAGCAGCACCAGGCTCCCCCAGCCGAGCGCGTCCCAGCCGGTGACCAGCGCCCAGATGCCGAACGGGGCCCAGATCAGCGCGGCGACCACCGACCACACGGCGACGAAGGCGGTGCCCGCGACCGCGGCCCGCTTGGACAGCAGGTTCCACGTGGCGTGGCACAGCACCGATGCGGCGACCAGCGCGAACGCGGTTGCCGACACGTCAGGCCGCCACGACGGCCGGCCGCTCGGGCACCAGCGAGGTGCCCGCGAGGTGGCTTTCGCCGATCAGGGGCTGCCCCAGCACGGCGAGCACGGTCGGCGCGACCGAGACGTGGCTGACGTCGGCGGGCGGCGTCGCCCCTATGCCCGCGCCGCAGGCGGCCAGCCACGCGGTGCGCTCCCAGCGGCTGCGGCCGCCGTGGCCGCCCTCGTCGCGGTGGCCGTGGTCGGTGACGACGAGGACCGTCCAGCTCTCCGCGGCGTACCGGGGGCGGCCCCGGACGGCGTCGAGGACCTGGCCGAGGCGGCGGTCGGCGCGTTCGATCGCTGCGGTGTACTCCGGTCCGGTGCCCAGCTCGTGCGCGACCTCGTCGGGTTCGCCCAGGTAGACGAAGGAGGCGTGGAACGTGCCCTGGCCCAGGGCGCGCACGGCGGCGTCGGCGACGTGCTGGTCGGCCACGTCGTGGCCCAGCGTGTGCCCGTCGGCGAAGGTCAGCAGGCTGGGCGAGGTGAACATGGGGCCGCCGTACGCGGTGGTGACCAGCGGGGCCCAGCTCGCACCGACGAACGTGGTGAAGCCGCGGCGTTTGGCCGTGGTGAACACGTCGGGGAACGCGTCGAGGCGGTGCCCGGTGAACACGTTGCCGTAGATGCCGTGCACCCGCGGCCACAGCCCGGTCGCCACCGACGCCCACGTCGGCCCCGACAGGGTGGGCGCGTCGGTGCTCAGCTCGAATTCGGCCAGCCACCCCTGCTGCTCGATCGCGTCCAGGTGGGGCGTGTGCGCGGCACGGGCGGTGTCCAGCCGGACTCCGTCGATGCCGACGACCAGGATGTGTGCGCTCATGCGGTGACTCCAGCGGTGTTCGGGGCGTGGTCGTGCGGACCTGCCCGCCGCAGGTGGGCGGGCAGGTGGGTCGGTCCGGGCAGGATCAGGCGACGCGCAGCCAGATGGCGCTGTTCGGGGCGATCTTCAGGTCTTCCAGCGGATCGCTGGTGAGCAGGAGGTACTCGTATGGCGGCAGGTCGGCGGGGGTGTCGCCGAGGTTGACCAGGCAGGCGAAGCCGTCACCGCGCCGGAAGTGCAGCACGCCCTCGGGCGCGGGCAGCCAGTGCAGCGGGCCGTCGCCGAGGTCCGGTTCGGTGCGGCGTACGTGCAGGGCGCGGCGGTACAGCTCGAGCATGGAGCGCCGGTCGCCGGTCTGCGCCGCGGCGGACAGCTCGGCCCAGCTCGCGGGCTGCGGCAGCCACGGGTCGGCGACCGCCCGGTCGGGGCTGAAGCCGTACGGCTTCGCCTCGCCCGACCAGGGCAGTGGCACCCGGCAGCCGTCGCGGCCCCGGTCGGTGAACCCGGAACGCAGCCAGCGCGGGTCCTGCAGCAGCTCGTCGGGGATGTCCTCGACCTCGGGCAGCCCCAGCTCCTCGCCCTGGTAGACGTAGGCGGAGCCGGGCAGGGCCAGGGTGAGCAGTGCGGCGGCGCGGGCCCGGCGGGTGCCGAGCACGAGGTCACTGGGCTCGACGTGCTTGGCGTCGTCGAACGAGTGCGCGGTGTGCGCCCGGCCGTAGCGGGTGGCGTGCCGGACCACGTCGTGGTTGGACAGCACCCACGTCGCGGGTGCGCCGACCATCGCGTGCGTGGCCAGCGTCGTGTCGATGACGTCGCGGAACGCGGCGGCGTCCCAGGGGCAGGACAGGAACGGGAAGTTGAAGCCGGTGTGCAGCTCGTCCGGGCGCAGGTAGCGGGTGAACCGGTCGGGATCGTCGTCCCACAGCTCACCGACGAACACCCCGCGCTGCGGGTACGAGTCGGCGATCTTGCGCCACTCACGGTAGATCTCGTGCACGCCCTCCTGGTCGCGCCAGGGCCGGATCACGTCCGGGCCGAGCGTGGCCACGTCCGGCAGGGACGGGTCCTTGACCAGGTGGTCGGCGACGTCGATGCGGAAGCCGTCGACCCCGCGGTCCAGCCAGAAGCGCAGCGTGGCCTGGAAGTCCTCGCGTACGGCCGGGTGGTCCCAGTTCCAGTCGGGTTGCTCGGGGGCGAACATGTGCAGGTACCACTCGCCGTCGGGGACCCGGGTCCAGGACGGGCCGCCGAAGTGCGAGCCCCAGTCGGTCGGCGGCAGCTCGCCGCCGACGCCGCGGCCGGGGCGGAACCAGAACAGCTCCCGCTCGGGCGAGCCGGGGCCCGCCGCGAGCGCGGCCTGGAACCGCGGGTGCCGGTCGGAGCAGTGGTTGGGCACGATGTCGACGATCACGCGCAGCCGGTGCTGGTGCGCCTCGGTGATGAACAGCTCGGCTTCGGCGAGGGTGCCGAACACCGGGTCGATGTCGCGGTAGTCGGCCACGTCGTAGCCGGCGTCGGCCATCGGGGAGACGTACCACGGGCTCAGCCAGACCGCGTCGACGCCGAGGTCGCGCAGGTACGGCAGGCGCTCGCGCAGGCCGGCGAGGTCGCCGAGACCGTCGCCGTTCCCGTCGGCGAAGCTGCGCGGATACACCTGGTAGATGACGGCGTCACGCCACCAGGGGTGTTCGTGTCGTGAGGACATGTCGGCTCCGAGGGGCGAGTGGGGGTTCCGTGGCCCGATAGTAACAAGATGGAAAACGCTTTCCATCGCCATCGCCACCCTACCGGGGCACTTCACTCACGGTCAACGGTCCGCCCGCGGCCGTGATCGCTCGACTTGCCCGGCACTCGTGCGTATCCGGGGCCGGGCTTCTCCCATGTGCCTGGCAAGTCGAGCGATCTCGGCGGCTACGAGTGCAGGGCGAGCAGGGCGGCGACGCGGTCGACCGGCAGGCCCTCCGCGGTGTTGCCGCCGCGGCCGACCACGGTCGGGGCGTTGAGCAGGCTGTTGAGCACGCTCTCCTCGGTCGCCTCGACCACCGCCGCGAAGAACGGGTCCAGCTGGCGGCCCTGCAGCGGGGTGACCGGGGAGACGGTGCCGCGTGGGGCGCGCAGGCCGGTGGCCAGGGCCAGGAAGATCTCGCCGCTGGCGTGGTGCGCGGTGGAGCCGGTGCGGGCCAGCCCCAGCCCGGCTCGGCGGGCCAGCCGCTGGCATCCCGCGGGATCGATCGGCGCGTCGGTGATCACGACGACGATGCAGGAGCCCGCCGGCGGCGCGGTCGGCGCGGGCGCGGGCGGCAGCAGCTGTCCGACCGGGACGCCGGACACCGTCAGGCGGCCCCGCTCGCCGAAGTTCGTCATCACCAGCACGCCTACGGTGTGGCCGGACGGCACGACGCGCGAGGCGGTGCCGATGCCGCCCTTGAAGCCCAGGCAGCTCATCCCCGCGCCGCCCGCGCGGCGTCCAGCGCGGCGGCCACGTCGTCGCGGGTCACCTGCATGCGCCGGGACTCGGACAGGAAACTGTCGTCGCACTCGGCCACCACCGGGATGACCACGTCGTCGTCGCCGATGCCCGGCTCGGACTCCATCAGCAGCTCGCAGGCGGCGTCGTAGACCCGGCCCAGCTGCATCGTCGAGGTCAGGAAGATCGGCGTCTCGGCCAGACCCCACTCCTGCGCCGACATGAAACCGGTGCACTCGCCCGCACCGTTGAGGATCGCGCCACCCGCCGGGATCGGCTCGCGGAACGCGTTGCCGCCCGGGTCGAGCACGGTCACCCCGGTCCGGGCGATCCCGCGGCCGACCGGCGGCGGCTCCTCGTCGCGCCAGACGGTGGAGTGGCCGACGCCCACGCCGGGTACGTCGAGGATGGAGCGGCTGGGGCCGCTGGGCAGCTCACCGATGGTGATGCCGAGTTCGGTCACGCGAGGCATGGGCGCAGCCTAACTGAGTCTCGACTCAGTAACGATCGGTGTCGCGGGCTCGCCGGGGCTGGCATCATGCCGGGATGGCGAAGCTGGACCTGCCCGTGGTGTGGAGCGACGAGGTGCTGCGGCACGTGCCGGAAGCGGAGATCTGGATCGGTGTGCGCACGCCCGGCACCGAGCTGCCCGAGCGGGCCACCGTGCTGCGCTCGGCGCTGGTGCGCGCCGGGGCCCGCCTGGTCGAGGCCCGCCCCCTCGGTGACGACCTGCTCGCCCTGGCCCACACTCCCGAGCTGCTGGCGCACCTGGAAAGCGTTTACGGCCAGTGGGCCGACGGAGGTTACCTGGAGTACCAGGACCGGGTGGTGCCGTACGTCTTCCCGACCCCCGCGATGCTGGAAGGGCTGCCGGTGCGCCGGCCCACGGCGACCCACGCGCGGGCGGGACAGTTCTGCTACGACACGATGACCCTGGTCGGGCCGGGCACCTGGCCCGCGGCGCGGGCCGCCGCACACGCCGCCGCGACCGCGGCCGACCTGGTCGCCGCGGGGGAGCGGGCCGCGTACGCCATCTGCCGCCCGCCGGGCCACCACGCGACCCGCAGCGGGTTCGGCGGTTCGTGCTATCTCAACAACGCCGCGGTGGCGGTGCTCGCGCTGCAGCGCGCCGGGGTGGCCCGGGTCGCCGTGGTCGATGTGGACGCCCACCACGGCAACGGCACCCAGTCGATCTTCTACGACCGCGCCGACGTGCTCTACACCTCGGTGCACGTGGACCCGGGCGAGGGCTGGTTCCCGCACTACGCGGGCTTCGCCGACGAGACCGGCACCGGCGCGGGCGAGGGGGCGAACCTGAACGTGCCGCTGGCGCCGGGCACCGGTGACGAAGGCTGGCTCGCCGGGGTGCGCCGCCTCGTCGAGTTCATCGGCGAGCGCGCCGACGCGGTGGTGCTGTCCCTGGGCGTCGACGCCGCCAAGGACGACCCGGAGAGCCCGCTGCAGGTCACCGCGGACGGCTACGGCCGCACCGGCGAACTGGTCCGTGAGCTGGGCCTGTCCGTCGTCGCCGTGCACGAGGGCGGCTACCACCTGCCCACCCTCGGCCCCCTCACGGTCGCCACCCTCGCGGGCGTGACCGGAACCCGCTGACCCCCGCCCGACCACCACGCTCGCGGGCCTCATCGGAACCCGCGAGACCCCCGCCCGACCACCACCCTGGCGGCGGCCCCCGGAACCCGCTAACCTCTACCGCGGTAAGCGCTTTCCGCACCCTTCCCCGTGCGACGCGCCCCGCCGCGCCTTCCCGGCCCGGCTTGATCACGTCGATCTTGCGCGAACTGTTGGCGGTATGCCCGGAAAGGGCCTGTCGTACCCACAGTTCACGCAAGATCGTCGCAGGGTGGAGAGGGCGGTGGCGCGTGGAGTTCACGGTGGCGGGGCGGGTGGTGGCGGAGTACTGCTCGGGGGCGGAGGTCGAGGCGACGTTGGGGCCGCGGCCTTATCTGCATCCTTTGCGGACGCTCGCGGGGACCGTGGTGAGCGATGCGGTGCCGGCGGACCATCGGTGGCATCTGGGGCTGTCCTTGGCGATGCAGGACGTGAACCGCAACAACCTGTGGGGCGGGCGGACGTACGTGCGCGACCAGGGGTACACCTGGCTCGACGACCACGGGTCGATCACCGGGGAGGGCTTCGACGAGGTGCGGGCGGGCGGGTTCGTGCAGCGGCTGGCCTGGCGGGGGGCAGACGGCAAGGTGTTGCTGTCGGAGCGGCGCACGATGACGGCGGCGTACCTCGACGAGCGGTCGTGGGTGCTGGAGCTGGGCTGGGCGCTGACCGCGGACGAGACCGTCACGCTGGGCAGCCCGGCGACGAACGGGCGGCCGGGCGGGGCCGGGTACGGCGGGTGCTTCTGGCGGGTCGCGCCGGGGGCGAATCTGGCGCTGACCGCGGGGGAGCTTTCCGGCGAGGAGCAGGTCAACGGGAGCGCGGAGCCGGAGCTGGTATGGCGGGGCGAGTCGGGCGGCGCGGCGTACACCCTGCGGTTCTCGGGTCTGGGCGAAGGCGACCGCTGGTTCGTGCGCACCAGCGAGGGTTCGACCGGGTATCCGGGAGTATGCGCGGCGTGGGCCTACGAGCAGACCCGGGTCATCGAAGCGGGCGAGACCCGAACCGGCGCGCTCCGTGTGGTGGTCAGCGACTGAGCCGTGCTCAGGCCAGGTCGGCCGGGTCGAGGCCGACCTCGCGGGCGGCGACCATGCGCATCCACTCGAAGGCCTGCTTGCGGGAGATCGCCTTCTCGTGCACGGTGAGCTGCACCGCGAGCCCGTCGATGATGGCGTTGATGCGCCACGCCGCGCCGGCCGGGTCGTCGCAGATGAACGAGCCGTCCGCGACGCCGTTGGCGATGACCTCGGTGAGGCCCTCTCTCCAGCGCAGGTCCATGCGGCGCGACACCTTCTCCAGCTCCGGCGTGCGCAGCGCCTCCGACCAGCCGTCGATCCACATCATCCAGGACTTGGAGCGGCCGGTGGGCGCGAGCAGCTTCACCAGCTTCTTCAGCTTCTCGACGGACGTCGTGTTGGAGTCGACCACCGCGTGCAGCCGGGCCATGTCCTGCTCGGCGGCGTACGCGAAAGCCTGCGCCAGCAGCGCGTCCTTGCTGGTGAAGTGATAGAAGACCAGTGCCTGGCTGACCCCGGCCGCCTTGGCGACATCGGCGGTGCGGGTGTTGGCGAAGCCGCGCTCGACGATCACGTCCACTGCGGTGCGCAGCAGCGAGTCCAGGCGCACTTCAGCAGTTCGTCGAGCCACCGCTGAACCCTAACCCACGCCTGTCCATGCCCCGCCATCCACCAACTCGCCGATCAAGCCGTTCGCCCGACCCGCGCGGGCCCTGCATGATCGGCCGACTTGCCTGGCAGATGGGCGAATGCGGGGTCAAGGCACGCACAGGTGCCGGGCAAGTTCGACGATCAAGGCGGCGGGCCGCGGGGCCGCGGGGCCGCGGGTCAGTGGGTCAGTGGGCGGCGGCGGGGGCCGGAAGGGCGGCGGGGTCAGGGTTGGCGTGGGCGTCGGCGGCGATGCGGCGGCTGGCGGCGACGGCCAGCAGGGCGCCGGTGGCGACCATCGCGGTGGCGATCAGGATGACCGTGGTCAGGCTGGTGCCCTGGTTGATGATCAGGCCGGAGATGGACGAGCCGGCCGCGAAGCCGACGTAGATGCCGGTGCCGACCCAGGTGAAGGCCTCGGTGCTGCGCCCGGCCGGGGCGATCCGGGTGACCAGCGCGCACTCGACCGCGGTGGTCGGGGAGATGACCATGCCGCCGAGGAACAGGATCAGCGCCAGGCTGGGCAGGCCGAAGGCCAGCAGCATCGCGCCGAAGCCGACCGTGTTCAGGCACAGCAGCAGCGCGAACAGCTTCGGCTGGCTGAGTTTCGGGTTCATGCCGGAGAACCAGACGCCGCCGACGATGGAGCCCGCGCTCCAGGCGGCCACCACCGCGCCCGCGGCCTGCGGTGCGCCCAGGTCGGCGGCGTACTTCGGGATCGCCACCTCCATGACGCCGTAGGCGGCGGCCTCCAGCGCACCGACGATCAGCACGACGACCAGGCTCAGCCGCATCAGCCGGTTGGCCCGCAGTGCGCGCTTCAGGGCTGCCGCGCTGACGGTGACGCCGTTCGACGCGGACGCCGCGCGGGCGAGCGCGGCGGTGCGCACCTCGCGGTAGCGGGCGGTCAGCCCGGGCGCTGCGGCCAGGCCCACCGAGCCGGCGGTGGCCAGCAGCGCGGTGACGATCACCGCGACGTACGGGTTGGTCGCCGCGGTGACGAGCGCGATCAGCACCGGGCCGAGCACGTAGGTGAGCTCGACGGTGATGGCGTCGAAGGCGTACGCCGTCTGCACGTGCGCCGGGGCCAGGCCGGGCAGCACGACCCGGGTGACCGCGCCGACGGGCGGGTTCGCGGCGCCGGCCAGCGCGGCCAGGCCGATGATCAGCGCGACCGGCTGGTGCGTCCACAGCGCGGCGACCATACCGGACAGCAGCAGCGCGTAGAGCACGCCGGTGATGCGCAGCACCGCGACGGCGTATCCGCGGTCGCACAGGCGGCCCAGCCATGGCGAGGTGAACGCGGTGATCGCCGAGTGCGCGCCGGTGGCGATGCCGGCCACGGCGTACGAGCCGGTGCCGTGCTGGACGGCGAGGATGAACACGAGGGTCGCCATGCCGTAGGGCAGGCGGCCGATCAGGGACGGCACCGCCACCCGGGCGACACCCGGGCTGGCGATGAGGGCACGGTAACGGCGGGCAGCGGTGACGACCGCGAGGCCGGACATGGAAAGGGCTCCAAAGAAGGGAGTAAAGGTGGTCGGCGTCGGCGCGGTGGGCGACGTCAACCGAAGCGGCGGGCCGCCTGGTGGTTCCAGCAGCGCTTCACCACGACGGCGGCACCGTCGTACGCCTGCAGCGTGATCGCGACCGTCAGGTGGTCGGCGTCGGCGGTCAGCTCGACCGCGCATTCGGTGCTCACGCTGGTATCGCCCCAGGTGAGCGCGAAACGGGCGGTGGACGTCGACGTCTGCCGCCAGGTGCGCCGGTCGACGGTGACCGACCCGGTGTACCGGTCGGTGCAGGTGCCGCCGGTGATGTCCCAGGTGGAGCCGTGCTCCACGGTCGCCGTGGTGACGCGGCCGAGCACGTCGTCGCTGATCCGCCACCCCGCCGGGTCGCCCTCGACCGCTTGCTGCCCCTGGTCGTAGCGGGGCGCGGGGTCGGTGGCGTGCGGCGGGGGCAGCGAGATCGCACTGGCGTCGCCGTCGACGGCCAGTGTCACCGGCCGCGGCGGCGCGATGGTGTTGGGCCAGTCCACGCCGGTGACGGACAGCCGCAGCCGCCGTCCGGGCAGCACGCGGTAGGCGCAGGTCTCCAGTTCGACCCCGGCGTCGACGAACTCGCCGGGCACGAGCGGCACCGGGTCGGTGTGCCCGTCGCGGTGGGTCAGGTTGAGGAAGCCGCGGGTGATCAGCGTCGAGGTGCCGTCGTCGGCGACGTCGCACAGCTTCACCGATACGCTCGCCACGGGCTGGTCCGCGGCGATCCGCAGGTCGACGCGACCGGGGCCGATGAGCGTCAACGGCTCGTCGGCGACGGGGAAGTCCCACGTCAGCGAGGCGGCGTCGTCGAAGCGCTGGTCGGTGGGCTGGCCCCAGGGCAGCCGTCCGGCGCAGCTGTTCCAGGCGGCGGTGCCGGTGTCGGGGCGCACAGCGAGCACTCGGGTGCCACCGCCGATCGCCCAGGACCGCGGGCAGCGCCAGGTCGTGTTCGGCCAGTCCGGCATGCTGTGCCAGGACCCGGCGGCCTGCGCCGCGTCCGGCTCCGGGGTGCCGCCGGATTCGCGCAGGAAGAAGGTGTACGGCGGCTCCGTGTCCACCCCGTTGTCGGCTCCCCGCAGCCAGCGGTCGAACCAGCGGGCCAGTTCGGCGGCGAGGTCGACGTGCGGGCCGGGCAGTGCGGACTCGGCGGACATGTGGCTCCACGGCCCGGCCAGCAGCCGCGCGTGGGTGCCCGCGTCGCGCAGGAACGCCACGGTGCGGAAGCTGGTGTTGCGGTAGCCGTCCGCCCAGCCCGCGACGATCATCGTGGGCACGGTGATGCGCTCGTAGCCGAGGTGGTAGCGGCCATCCGGGTCCGGCAGCGACGGATCGCGCAGCGAACCGTGCCGCCAGTAGGGGCCGTCGCTCGCCTCCTCGAGCCAGCGCAGCAGCCAGGGCTCGGTGCGGTCGAGCCGGTCGAGCCAGCGCTCGCGCCAGTCCGGCCCGGCGATCGAGGGCACCGGCGGCAGCGCGTTCATCGCGATCATGTACGTCGGGTAGTCGACGACGTCGAGCAGCCGCAGCGAGCCGCCCATGTGGTGCACGTCGTCGGTGTACCGGTCGTCGGTCGCGTAGATCGGCGCGATCGCCTTCAGCGCCGGCGGGTGGCGCATGGCGACCTGGATCGCGTTGAACCCGGAGTAGGACGTGCCGTACATGCCGACGTTGCCGTCGCAGAAGGACTGTGCCGCCAGCCAGCCGATGACGGCGACCAGGTCGTCCTGCTCGCGCAGCGGGTACTCGTCGACGGCGACGCCCTCGCTGGAGCCGGTGCCGCGCAGGTCGACCCGGCAGACGGCGTAGGAGAACTCGTCGCGCAGGCGCTCGTACTCCTCGGTGTACGAGGAGGTGATGTCGTCCTTGCGGTAGGGCAGCGCCTCCAGCAGGCACGGCTGCGGGGTGTCCATGGCGGGGAGGTGGAGGGTGGCGGCCAGCCGGACACCGTCGTCCATGGTGATCCAGACCTGCTCGCTGCGCCCTGCGGCCCGCGTGGCCATGGTGACACCCCTCCCGGTTTCCCCAGCAAGGCTACTGGCTGACTGAGTCGTCAGTCAACAAAGCCCGCATGAACCGCAGGAGTCCCCCAGGTCACAGCTGTATGGCCCGGACTCAGTTCTTGTCAGGAGCGTGCAGCAGTGCCGTGATGCCGGAAAGGAAGGTCTCCGGATCGGGGTGTCCCAGCAGGACCCGCTGCAGCGCATAGCCGGGGATCATGCTGAACAGCACCGCGCCGACCGCCTCGGGGTCGGCGTCGGCCGGCAGGCGCCCGGCGGCCTGCTGGTCGCGGGCGATCTCGACGAAGTGGCCGCGAACCCGGCCGTAGATGCCGCGGACGAACTCCGCCAGGTCTGGATTGCGCAGGGACTCCGCCCAGACCTGCAACGCCATCGGGAAGACGCCGTCCGGGCCGAACTGCGGATCGACGGTCTGCAGCAGGCGGCGCATCACGTCCTCGATCGGCGGTGGGGGGTCCACCGCGCGGACCTCGTCGAGCAGGTCGCTCACCCGGCCGATCACCTGCTCGGCGATGGCGGTGACGAGCTCCTCCTTGCTTTTGAAGTAGCGGTAGAACGCGCCGACGGACAGCCCGGCCTCGGAGATCACGTCCTGCATCGAGGTGGCATGGAAGCCGTTGCGCGCGAAGCAGGCCCTGGCGGCGTCGAGGATCTGCTGGCGGCGGGCGGCGAGGTGGGCTTCGGAGACGCGTGGCATGGCTCTCATCGTAAAACGAACGATCGTTCTTGACAGGTGCCGGTGCGTGAGGGCATCGTTGCCCAAAGAGAACGAACATTCGTTTTAAAGGAGCCCCCATGCGCCGCACCCTGCCCCCGGCGGTCCTGGCGGTCGTCCTCGCCGTAGCGGTGATGACCCTGCAGGCCCTGTTGCTGCCCCTGTTCGCCGGTCCCGCCGCCAACGCGGCGCCGCGCGACCTGCCCGTGGTCGTCGCCGGCCCGGCCCCGGCCGTCGCGGCGTTCACTTCCAAGATCGAGACGATGAGCCCGGGTGCGTTCGAGGTCACCGCGGTCGCCGACGCCGACGCGGCCGACGCGGCGGTGCTCGACCGCGAGGCGTACGCCGCCTTCATCCTCAGCCCGACCGGTGTCACCCTGCACACCGCTTCCGCCGCAGCCCCGGCGGTCGCGAACCTGTTCAACGCCGTCGCCGCGCAGCTCGGCGCGGGCAGCGGCATGCCGGTGACGGTCACCGACCTGGCTCCGCTCAGCGCCGACGACCCGCACGGCGGCGGCTTCGCGGCGGGCTTCTTCCCCCTGGTGATCACCTCCATGCTGGCCGCGATCGCGCTCTACTTCGCCGTGGCGGGCTTCGCCGCCCGGGTGATCGGACTGTTCGCCTTCGCCGCGCTGTCCGGTGCGGCGGGCGCGACCGTGCTGCAGAGCTGGCTCGGCGTGATCGGCGGCGACTGGTGGCCGGTGGCGGGTGTCATCGCGCTGCTCACCCTGGCCATCAGTGCCGCGGTGCACGGCCTGGCGAGTGTCGCGGGCCCGCGCGGCATCGGTCTGGGTGCGGTGCTCATCCTGCTGGTCGGCAACGCGCTGGGCGCGGTCGGCGCGGCCCCGGAGCTGCTGCCGCAGCCCTGGGGCGAGTTCGGCCAGTGGCTGCCCATCGGGGCCGGGGCAACCCTGCTGCGCTCGGCCGCCTGGTTCGGCGGGTCCGGTGGCGGTGCCGCGGCCTGGGTGCTGGCCTCGTGGGCGCTGGCCGGCCTGGCCCTGCTCGGCGTCGCCTGGCTGGGGCGCAAGGAGCAGGTGGAACCGGACGACGCCGAGGCCCATGAGGCAGCCCGCCGCCTCGGCGCTACGGTGACTGCCTGAGCTGACGTACGCCGGGCGCGCCCGCCTGCGCGCCCGGCGTATCCCCGTACGGCGCGGAGCGGGAAACGAGACGATCGTGTTCCGGAACAGGAATGCGCTCCCCGCGCGCGTTGTTGGCTCCGGTGGAACGACCATCTGCAGGAGGCGAACGACGTGCTCGACCCACAGAAGCTCTACCAGCTGAGCGACGAACTGCCCGAGCTGGGCCGTCCGGTCCTGCTGCACGCGCTCTCGGGGTTCGTCGACGCCGGTGCGGCCGGCAAGCTCGCCCGCGAGCACCTGCTCGACTCGCTCGAGTCGACCGTGGTGGCCGAGTTCGACCTCGACCAGCTCTACGACTACCGCTCCCGCCGGCCGCTGATGCACTTCTCGGCCGACCACTGGGAGGCGTACGACCAGCCCAAGCTGGAGCTGCACGCCCTGCGCGACCACGACGACACCCCCTTCCTGCTGCTCACCGGCCCCGAGCCGGACTTCCAGTGGGAGCGGTTCGTCGGCGCGACGACGGGCCTCATCGAGCGGCTCCAGGTGCGGCTGACCATCGGCATCCACGCCATTCCGATGTCCGTGCCGCACACCCGCCCCGCCGGCATCACCGCCCACGGCACCCGGCCCGAGCTGGTGGTGGGGCACGAGCCGTGGATCGCCGACGTGCAGGTCCCGGCGAGCATGACCAACCTGCTGGAATTTCGGCTGGGCCAGTCCGGCCACGACGCCATGGGCTTCGCCGCACACGTGCCGCACTACCTCGCCGACAGCGAGTACCCGCAAGCCGCGGAGCTGCTGCTGACCTCGGTGTCGCGGGCCACCGGCCTGCTGCTGCCGACCGAGGACCTGCGCGAGGCCGGGGACCGGGTGCGCGCCGAGATCGAGCGCCAGCTGACCGACAACCACCAGGCCGCGGCCGTGGTCAAGGCGCTGGAGGAGCAGTACGACGCGTTCATGCGCGGCCGCGGCAGCAACCTGCTGACCGAGCCCGCGCCGCTGCCCACTGCCGAAGAGCTGGGCGCGGAGTTGGAGCGTTTCCTCGCCGAGCACAGCAAGGGCGACAAGAGCGAGGGCTGAACCCGGGCACGACAGGCTGCCGAACGGCGGCGAGGCCCCCACCCGTACGGGTGGGGGCCTCGCCGCCGTGAAGGGCTCCTGCTACGGGCACGCCGTGCCGGGTGTCAGGAGGCCAGGCTGAACAGCATGCCTGCCGATACCGACTTCGGGTCCTTCAACCCGGTTCGTACGGTGACCGGAACCGGGCTGCTCACGGGCAGATTGCCGTCTCCCAGCTGGCCGTAGTTGTTGTACCCCCAGGCCTTCACCGTGTTGCCGGCGACCGCCAGGCTGTGTCCCAACCCGGCGGCGGCTGCGGGCGCGCTGCCGGCGGAGATCGCCTTCACCCCGGTCAGCCCGACGGCGTCGACCGGAGTGAGCCGAGGGCTCGTGGTGGTGCCGTCGCCGAGCTGCCCGCTCGCGTTGGCACCCCAGCCCTTGACCCGGCCGTTGGTCAGCAGGGCCAGGCTGAAGTCGCTGCCGCCGGAGACGGCTTTGACCCGCACGCCCCCCAGGCCGAGGACGTCGACCGGGGTGGGCTGCGGCGAGACCTGGTTGCCGTTGCCGACCTGCCCGAACTGGTTGCTGCCCCAGCCCTTGACGCCGCCGGCGGCGGTGACCGCGAGGCTGTGTGTGTCGCCTGCGTCGATGGCCTTGATCTTCACGCCGGTCAGGCCGGCGACGACGACGGGTGTGGGCTCCGGTGCGGTGCCGGCAGTGCCGGTGCCCAGCTGGCCGAAGGTGTTGTCGCCCCAGGCCCGGAGCGTGCCGTCGGCCAGCAGGGCCAGGCTGAAGTCGGCGCCGGCCGCGATGGCGGTCACCTTGCGGCCGGTGAGGGCGGTGACGGCGACCGGTCGGTTGCGCTGCACCGTGGTGCCGTCGCCGAGCTGCCCGCGGTCGTTGGCGCCCCAGGTCATGACGGCGCCGCTGCCCAGCAGAGCCAGGCTGTGCGCCCGGCCGGCGGCGACGGCTTTGACGGAGCCCAGCCCGGCCACGTTGCCCGGCTCCGGCTGGCTGGTGTCCGCCCCCGCGGGGTTGCCGTATCCCAGCTGGCCGGACGTGTTGAGACCCCAGGCCTTGACCGTGCCGTTGGTCAGCAGGGCCAGGCCGTGGTCGTGTCCGGCCGCGACGGAGAGCACGTGTTCCGGGATGTGCACCGTCACTGCCGTGTCCCGCGGACGCTCCTCGCCGGCGGTGCCGATGCCCAGCTGGCCGGTGGCGTTGCGGCCCCACGCCTCGGCGCCCTGGGTCGCGGCCGGCTTCGGTTTGCCGGGGCGTCCACCGCCGTGCTGGCCGCCGCCCTTGTCCTCGGCGGCGGCGGTGTGTGGCGCCGCCAGCGCGAGCATGCCGGCGACCGCGACGGCCCCGAGCCCGCGCAGTCCTGTCCTGATAGGTCGCATGAACGTTCCCCCGAATGTCGCGACATGAATCGTCCTCACCGTGAGTGCGGGTGTATGCGCAGCTCAACGGCGTTGTCCAAGTTGTACTGGACGTCCGTACCGCGGTGCGCGATCGACACGCGACCGCAACGGACAGCGGTGCGCGCAGCTGACCGAGGATCTGCGTCAGGCCGGGGATCGGGTGCGGAGCTGGAGCGTTTCCTCGCCGAGCACGGCAAGGGCGACAAGGACGAGGCTGAACCGCTGTACGGCCGAGCCGTCCGCGTCACCTGATCGTGATTCCCCGCTGCCACCCTGGGCCGCATGGACAACGGGGAACAGCGCGACGCCCTGCGGCGTGCGCTCGGGTGGCTCGCCCACCCGGTCAGCCTGGCCGGGCTGCTCCTGCTGCTGGTCAACGATCATCTGCTGAAGGAATGGCAGCCGGGCCTGATCACCGGCAAGCTCAGCGACATCGCCGGGATGCTGATGTTCCCGCCGTTGCTGGCGGTGCTCGGCGCGCTGGTGGCCCCGCGGATGCCGGTCCGTGGGCTGGCGGTGGCGGCGCTGGCCGTCACCGGCGCCGGGTTCGCGTTCGTGAAGTCCACGGCGTACGGCGCCGCACTGGCCGCCCAGGCTTGGTCCGCCGTGAACGGATCGTCGGTGGTGCGCGCCGACCGGACCGACCTGCTGGCGCTGCCCGCACTGGTCCTGTGCTGGTGGGCTTGGCGGCGATCGCTGCGGCGTCCCGCCCCGGGCCGCGGTGTCGCCCGGCTGGTCCGCGGGGCGGTGCTGGTGCCCGTCGCGCTGCTCGCCACCGTGGCGACCTCCCCGCCGAACTGGCCGGAGATGACCGGCGTCGCCGAGGCGGGCGGCCAGGCCGTCCTGATGGTCGAGGACCGGAACGGGCAGCAGTACGCATTCAGTCCCGACGACGGCCTCACCTGGGGTCCCGTCGAACACTGGCCGGACCTCGCCACCACCTCGCGGAACTGCGCGGGCGACACCTGCTACCGGGCGGTGGCCGGGCGGCTGCTCGTCGAGTCCAGTCAGGATGGTGGCGCGACCTGGCGCACCGAGTGGGAGATCAGCGGTAAGCAGCTCGCCGTGCTGACGGACGAGTACGAGGACAGCGGAGTCTTCGGCATGCTGGGCACACCCGCCGGTGACCTGTCCTCGCGAATGCTGGTCGTGCTCGAACGCGACGGCGGGCACGTGGTGCTGGTCGCCAACGGGCGCGACGGGCTGCTGCGGCGGGACGTCGACGGCAGGTGGACCCGGCTCGGCATGTGGTGGCATGGCGTGTGGACTCCGGCTCCGCCGCTCGCCGAGGTGTGGCGGCCCACCCCGTCCGACCGGGCCCTCAGCGCCGGGTTCACCGTGGTCGGTGTACTACTGCTGGTGCTGATCGCCGGCGCGATAGCCGCCGCCGCGGGCCGGCGGGTGAGTACGACACTTCAGTTGGTCCTCGCCGGACTGATCGCCGCCGCGACTACCATCACCTGCTCGGTTGCCGCGGCGGCCGCAGGAATCTCGCCCGGCGCCGGCCCGGCGCTGTCGGCGTTGCTGTGCGGTGGGCTGGCTGCGGTCGCGCTGGGCGTGCTGACGGCCCGATTGCGGCGCGCCCGACAGCTGTCCGGCCGCCGGGTCGCCGCGGTGCTGGCGGTCGGCGCGGTCGGTGCCCTGATGGCGGAGCTGTCGCGGGCCGCGATCCTCGGGGACGGCATCGTGCTCGGAAGGGACGGCCTCACGCAGTACTGGGCCGGGCTGGTGGTGTGCCTGGTGGCGCTGGTCGCGGCCGGGCTGGGCGTCGCCGCAGGGCGGGCCCGGCTGCCGCGCGGCGAACCCTACCTGCCGTGAACACAGGACAGGTCGAGAACCGGATGACGAAGGGGCGGCACCACCACGCGTGCCGCCCCTTCTCGCTGTGCAGCGCTCAGGTGGCCAGCGCGAATTGGTAGCCGGTCGACACGTCCTTCGGCTTGTCCAGCCCGGTCGCCACGAGCGCCGGGGTGAGGATCGGGTCGAAGCCGGTGAACCCGATGCCGACCTGCCCGGAGCTGTTGTCGCCCCAGGCCTTGATGACGCCGTTGGTGATGGCGACGGTGAAGCCGCCGTCGAGGGTCGCGCCGGACCCCGCGGTGGAGATGTCGATGACGCCGGTCAGGCCGACCGCGTCGACGGGGCTCAGCCGCGGCGTCACCGTCGTGCCGTCGCCGAGCTGACCGTCGCCGTTGGCGCCCCAGCCCTTGACCCGGCCGTTGACCAGAATCGCGAGGCTGGAGAAGCCGCCCGCGTTGACGATCTTCACGCCGGTGAGGCCGACCACCGGCGTCGGGGTCGGCACCGGGGTGAGGCCGGCCACGCCGTTGCCGACCTGACCGCGCGAGTTCTCGCCCCAGCCGCGCACGGTTCCGTTGCCGAGCACGGCCAGCGCGTGGCTGTCACCCGCGTCGACGTGCTTGACCCGGACGCCGGTCAGGCCGGTGACGGCCACCGGGGTGGTCTGCGGGTCGGGGCTGACGGCGCCGGTGCCCAGCTGGCCGGAGCGGTTGTCGCCCCAGGCCCGCAGCGTGCCGTCGGCCAGCAGCGCGAGACTGAACTGCGAGCCGGCCGCGATGGCGACGACCCGGCCGGTCAGCCCGGTGACCGCGACCGGTGTGGCGCTGTCGTCGGTGGTGCCGTTGCCGAGCTGGCCGCGGGCGTTGTCGCCCCAGGCGAGCACGGTGCCGTTGTTGAGCAGCGCGAGGCTGTGCGCCCCGCCGGCCGCGAGCGTCTTGACGCCCGTCACGCCGGGCACGGAGCCGGGGACCGGCCGGTCGATGGTGGTGCCGTCGCCGAGCTGGCCGTCGCTGTTGGCGCCCCATGCCTTCACGGTGCCGTTGTGCAGCAGTGCCAGGCTGAACCGGCCGCCGCCCTCGACGTCGCGGACCTCGTCCGGAACGCGGGCGGTGACGGCGCTCGGCCGGGTGATCAGCGTGCCGTCGCCGAGCTGGCCGGAGTCGTTGTAGCCCCAGGACTCGACGCCCGCGACGGGCACCTCCGGCTTGGGCTTGGGCTTCGGCTTGCCGTGGCTGCCGCCGCCGCCGTGGTTGCCGCCGCCCTGGCCCTCCACCGCTCCGGCGGCGTGTGGCGCCGCCAGGGCGATCATGGTGCTGACCGCGACGACCCCAAGGGCGCGCAGTCCTGTCGTGATAGGTCGCATGTACGTTCCCCCGCAAGTTTGCGACATGAGTCGGCCCGTCCGAGCGCGCAATGACCGCGCAGCTCACGGCCTCGTCCTAGTTGTATCGCAGGGTGGTCCGGCGACCCTGGCGACGCGCAGCGGCCGTCCGGACCGGATCGTCGCCGGAGGTTGCCGGGGTATTGCCGAACCGTGAACGTGCACGCATGATGACGGAACTTCGACGTGCACCGCGTACGAGAGTGAGGCGACGATGCCCTTTTCCAGCCCTCTGGCCGACGTCGGGATCCCCGAGGTCTCCGTCCCCCAGCTCGTCATCGGCCCGGCGGCCGCACGGGGCGAGCATCCCGCGTTGATCGACGGCCGCACCGGGCAGACGCTGACGTACGCGCAGCTGGCGCACATGGTGGACCGGCTCGCCGCGGGGCTGGCCGGTGCCGGGCTGCGGCCCGGTGACGTGCTGGCCCTGTTCAGCCCGAACACGCTGCTCTACCCGGTGGTGTTCCACGCCGCGCTGGCCGCGGGGGCCACGGTCACCACTGTCAACGCGCTGGCCACCGAGAAGGACCTGACCACCCAGCTCAGCGACTCCGGCGCGAAGCTGCTCGTCACCGTGTCGCCGTTCCTGGATCGCGCCGCGGCCGCCGCCGCGCAGGTGCAGGAGATCCTCGTCTGCGACACCGCCGAGGGATACCGCTCGGTGCAGGAGCTGATGGCCACGGCCGAGCCCGCGCCCGCCGTCACGCTCGACCCGGCGACCGCGCTGGCCGTGCTGCCCTACTCCAGCGGCACCACCGGCGTGGCCAAGGGCGTCATGCTCACCCACCGCAACCTGGTCGCCAACATCGCGCAGACCCAGCAGGTGGTGAAGTACGACCCCGCCGACCGGGTGCTGGCGGTGCTGCCGTTCTTCCACATCTACGGCCTGACCGTGCTGATGAACATGGCGCTGTCCGAGGGCGCCACGCTGGTCGTGCTGCCGCGGTTCGACCTGGTCGAGTTCCTGACCGCGATGCAGGACCAGAAGGTCAGCCGCGCGTTCGTCGCGCCGCCGATCGTGCTGGCGCTGGCCAAGCACCCGCTGGTCGACCAGTACGACCTGTCCGCGCTGCAGGTGGTGTTCTCCGGCGCGGCCCCGCTCGACGGCGACCTGGCCCAGGCCTGCGCGGCCCGGCTGGGCTGCCTGGTGCAGCAGGGCTACGGCATGACCGAGCTGTCGCCGGTGTCGCACGCGCAGGCGCACGGCGACACCCGGGTCAAGCCCGGCACGGTCGGCCCGCTGATCCCGAACACCCTGGCCCGGGTGGTGGACGTGGCCACCGGCGACGATCTCGGTGTCGGCGAGCCCGGTGAACTCTGGATCAAGGGCCCGCAGGTGATGCAGGGCTACCTGGGCCGCCGCGCCGACACCGACGCCACCGTCGACGCCGACGGCTGGCTGCACACCGGCGACGTCGGCCTCGTCGACGCCGAGGGCGACTGGTTCATCGTCGACCGGGTCAAAGAGTTGATCAAGTACAAGGGCTACCAGGTGCCGCCGGCCGAGCTGGAGGCGGTGCTGCTGGGCCACCCGCAGATCGCCGACGCGGCCGTGGTCGCGGGCCACGACGCGGACGGCGAGGAGATCCCGCACGCCTTCGTCGCCGCGGCCCCCGGCGCCGACCTCACCGCCCAGGACGTCAAGGACTACGTCGCCGAACGCGTCGCCCCCTACAAGCGCGTCCGCGCCGTCACCTTCGTCGACGCCATCCCCAAGAGCGCCTCCGGCAAGATCCTCCGCAAGGACCTCCGCGCCCAGCTCTGAGTGCAAGGAAGGGCACCTTCTTAACGCTCCGCGTTATAGAAGGTGCCCTTCTTAACGCGCCATGGGGTGTGACCAGCGAGGATCGGCACGGCTGGGGAGGCTTGCGGATGTCGCCGCCGCGGACCGGTCGGATCCGCCATCTATCGGGCACAGGGGTATCCCGGCTGCGTGGCCACCTCGGGTCGAGGACTAGCGTGACCAGGTGTTCGCCGCCTTCGCTCCGATCTGGATGATCACCGCCCTGGGCTGGGGCACCATGCGGTTCGGGGTGCTGACCCGGGCCACCCAGCAGGCGCTGGCGAACTTCACCTTCGTCATCGCGATCCCGTGCGTGCTGTTCACCTCGCTGGTCAAGGTGCCGCTCGGGGACCTGCCGCTGCGTCCGCTCGCCGCGATCGCGGCCAGCACGCTGCTGATCGGGCTGTCGGTGTACTTCGTCGCGCGCCGCCTGATGCCCGGCCGCGACGGCGACCGGGTCATCGCGGCGATGGCGTCGGCCTACCTCAACGCGGGCAACCTCGGCGTGCCGGTCGCGGTGTACGTGCTCGACGACGTCTCTCTGATCATGGCGGTGCTGGTCTTTCAGACCATGCTGCTGACCCCGCTGATCGTCGGCCGGCTGGACGCGTCCGCGCACCGCGCCGACGTGGAACTGCTCGCCGCCGAGACCAGCGTCGCCCAGGCCGGGACGGCCGACGCGGCTGGGAGCGGCGCGGCGGTCGGCGCGAGCGAGGCCGGCCGGTCCGAGAGCCGATCGGGAACGGTCGTGTCTTCGCGCTGGCGGCGGCTGGCGATGCTGCCGCTGCGTACCCCCGTGATCCTGGGGTCGATGGCCGGGGTGATCGCGAGCGCGGCCGGGTGGCTGCCGCCGGAGTGGCTGCTGCGGCCGCTGGAGCTGCTGGGCGGCGCGGCGGTGCCGGCGGCGCTGTTCGCGCTGGGCATGTCGCTGCACCAGACCGACGCGTCGTCGTGGCGGCTGCCGGGGCGGGAGGTGACCGTGGCGGTGCTGCTCAAGGTGGTCGCGCAGCCGGTGGCGGCCTACCTCATCGGGCGCTATCTGCTCGATCTCGACGGCGCGGCGCTGCTGGCGGTCACGCTGGTCGCGGGCCTGCCGACGGCGCAGAACACCTTCGTGTACGCGACGGAGTTCCGTGCCTCGACCGCGCTGAGCCGGGACGCGATCCTGTTCTCCAGCCTGCTGTCGATGGGCACCCTCACGCTGATCCTCTGGCTGCTCGGCCCCGCCTCCTGACGCTGACCCGCTCCGCCCCTGCTCACGGCCGGTCCAGCGTTAAGAAGGTGCCCTTCCTCTACATATAGCGATGTGAAGGTGCCCTTCCTTTCCTCGCGGGGGCGGGTGATGATGGGGGCGGAGTTGAGGCGTTGCCGTGCGAAGGGCAGAACCATTCGGTCGCACGGGTAGCGCAGGCCGTGACGTCTGTCGTAGCCGGGTCCGGGCAGATACCTGCACGTCGACCATGCACAGACGTCCCTAGGAGACGCGTTGACCCCCGATCTCACGTCATCGCCGCGCCATCGCCGCCACCGCGACCGCCGCCTGGTCGCGCTCGGCGCGGCCGCCGCGATGACCGCCGCCACCGCCCTGGCCGGCGTGCTGCTGGCCACCACCGAAGCCTCGGCCGGCACACTGACCGGCAGCTTCTACCGCGATCCCACGTCCGCCGTGAACCAGTGGCTCGCGGCCAACCCGAACGACTCCCGAGCGTCGCTGATCAGCCAGCGCATCGGCAGCCAGCCGCAGGCGCGCTGGTTCGCGTCGTACAACCAGAGCACGATCCAGTCCCAGGTCACGTCGTACGTGAACGCCGCGAACAGCGTGAACCAGATCCCGGTGCTGGTGCCGTACATGCTGCCCAACCGCGACTGCGGCGGGGCGAGCGCGGGCGGCGCGCCGACCATCAGCGCGTACCGGACCTGGGTCGACAGCTTCGCCGCGGGCCTCGGCACGCGTACCGCTGTGATCATCCTGGAGCCGGACTCGCTGGCCCTGCAGACCTGCCTGTCGTCGACCGAGAAGGCCGACCGCAACTCCGCGCTGAGCTACGCGGTGACGAAGTTCAAGCAGGTCAACCCGAGCGTGAAGGTGTACCTCGACGCGGGCCACTCGGCCTGGAACAGCGCCGCCGACACCGCCTCGCGGCTGCAGGCGGCGGGCGTGGCCAACGCGGCCGGGTTCTACTCGAACGCGTCCAACTTCCGCTGGACCGCCGACGAGGTCAACTTCGGCCGCAACGTGCTGAACGCCCTGGGCAACGGCAACCTGCACCAGGTCATCGACACCGCCCGCAACGGCAAGGGCGCGCTGGGCAGCGAGTGGTGCGACCCGGCCGGCCGGGGCACCGGGCAGGCGCCGACGACCAGCACCAACGAGTCGACCGTGGACGCCTTCGTCTGGATCAAGCCGCCGGGCGAGGCGGACGGCTGTGCCGCGGCCGCAGGGCAGTTCGTGCCCGATCTGGCGTACTCGCTGGCGCAGAACGGCATCGTGACCAGCCCGCCGCCGAGCCCGTCCACGGTCCCGTCGCCGTCGGTGTCCCCGTCGCGCTCGGCCACCCCGTCCCCGTCGGTCTCGCCGTCTGCCCCGCCGTCGCCCTCCGTGTCGCCGTCGCCGTCGGCCAGCCAGGGCACCGGTTCCTGCTCGGTGAGCTACCGGGTGGACAGCCAGTGGGGCAACGGCTTTGTCGCCTCGGTGGTCATCACCAACCGCGGCCCGGCCCTCAGTTCATGGACGCTGACCTGGACCTATGCCGGCAACCAGGCGGTCACCAACGCCTGGAACGCCACGGTCACGGCCAGCGGGGCGAACATCACGGCCCGCAACGTCGCGCACAACGGCAGCATCCCCACGAACGGGACGGCGAGCTTCGGCTTCCAGGCGTCGTACAGCGGGACCAACACCAACCCGACCGCCTTCAAGCTGAACAACATCACCTGCAGCTGAGCAGGGACGAAGGGCCGGCGCGCGACGCGCCGGCCCTTCGCCGTCGCGGCGTCGAGCCATTGCCTGCGCACCGCGTGCCCCCGGGCTTAAGGTCGATAAAGGGCCTTTCGGGCGTACACCCGTGCGCTCGCTCGCTGAGGGAGGCGGCTGCCATGAGCGGCATGGAACTCAAGAACTTCGACCGGCCCGACGAGTCCCGGCAGTTCGAGGGCCTTGGCCGGATGGATCTGGTCCAGGTCGCCGGGAAGGCGGTCGGCCGGGCGCGGTTCGAGCCGGGCTGGCGCTGGTCGGTCAACGTCGGGCCGATCGTCGGCACGGCCACCTGCCAGACCTCCCACCTCGGCTACTGCGTGTCCGGCACCATGCGCATCACCATGGACGACGACGGCACCACCCAGGACTTCACCGCGGGCGACATGGTCGCCATCAAGCCCGGCCACGAGGCCGAGGTGGTCGGTGACGAGCCCGTCGTCTTCGTCGACTTCGGCGAGATCAGCGACTACGCCAAGCGGCGCTGACGGGTCGGCGGAACAACCGGCACCGGGAGTGCGTTCGGCCGAACGGACACGAATACGATTCGGGTCCGACGGCGGATGATCCGGTGACAGTGGAGGCAGGCATGGCGAAGGTACGCGGTCCGCAGGTGGGCGAGGTGGCGCCCGACTTCGAGCTGCCCTCGCAGGGCGGCGACACGGTTCGGCTCAGCGACTTCCGGGGCAAGCAGACGGTGGTCCTGTACTTCTACCCCAAGGACAACACGACCGGCTGCACCGCGGAGGCCTGCTCCTTCCGGGACAGCTACGAGGTCTTCACCGAGGCCGGCGCCCAGGTCATCGGCGTCAGCTCCGACTCCGTCGAGTCCCACGAGGGCTTCGCCCAGCGTTACAAGCTCCCGTTCCTGCTGCTGGCCGACGCGGGCGGCGAGGTCCGCAAGGCCTACGACGTGCCCGCCACCTTCGGCCTCCTGCCCGGCCGGGTCACCTACGTCATCGACCGCGAGGGCGTGGTCCGCCACGTCTTCTCGTCCCAGGCCAACATCGGCAAACACGTCTCCGGCGCCCTCGCCGTAGTCCAGACCCTCGCCTGAGTGCAAGGAAGGGCACCTTCTTAACGCTCCGCGTTATAGAAGGTGCCCTTCTTAACGGGCCAAGCCAGGGGAGCAGGGAGAACGCGGCGGCGTGACGCGGGTCGTCTTGGCCCAGCGGGGCGGTCTCGCCTAGGCTCGATCCGGACTTCGAAGGCGAAGGGCTGCGCGCCGTGCCGACGGACCCCTTCGCACGCGGGCCGCCCGGCGAGGCAGGTAACGACATGGCGCTGGCCCAGCACCCCCTTGACCACCGCTACCGCGGCGAACATCCGGTACGCACCGTCGCCTACCTGCTGCGCGAGGACCGCTGGCGGCTGCTGCTCGGGGTGCTGGCGTTCGCCGTGAAGCACAGCCCGACCTGGCTGCTGCCCCTGGTCACCGCGAACGTGATCGACGTGGTGGTGCGGCACAAGCCCATCGAGCAGCTGTGGTGGAACGCAGGCCTGATGGTCGCCTGCCTGAGCCTCAACTACCCGTTCCACGTCCTGTTCGTACGCAACCACAGCGGCTCCGTACGCCGGATGGGCACCCGCCTGCGCTCGGCCCTGTGCCGCCGCATGCAGGAGCTGTCCATCGGCTACCACTCCCGCTCCAGCGCCGCGGTGCTGCAGTCGAAGGTGATCCGCGACGTCGAGGCGATCGAGCAGATGGTGCAGCAGGCCGGCGACGTCGGCGTGGGCGCGCTGATGATGCTGCTCGGCGGTGCGGTCGTGATCGCGCTGCGGGTCCCGCTGTTCCTGCCGGTCTTCCTGGTGCTGGTGCCCTGCGCGGCGTTCCTGGTGATGAAGCTGCGCAACCGGATGCGCACCGACAACGAGTCGTTCCGCCGCGAGGTCGAGCGCCTGTCGTCGCGGGTCGCCGAGATGACCACGCTGATCCCGATCACCCGGGCGCACGGCCTGGAGCGCGACGCGCTGCGCCGGGTCGACGGCTCGCTGGACCGGGTACTGCGCGCGGGCCTGCGCCTGGACCTGCTCAACGGCCGCTTCGGCGCGCTGGCCTGGACTCAGATGCAGGTGCTGAGCGTGGCCTGCCTGGCCGGCTCGGCGCTGGTCGCGTACCACGGCTGGGTGCCGATCACCGAGGGCGACGTGGTGATGCTCAGCGCGTACTTCACCACGCTGACCGGCTCGGTGATGACGCTGATGAGCCTTGGGCCGATCTTCGTCAAGGGGCTGGAGTCGGTGCGCTCGGCGGGCGAGCTGCTGCAGGCACCCGACCTGGAGGTCAACGCGGGCAAGCAGCAGGTCGACGAGGTACGCGGCGCGGTGCGGTTCGAGGGCGTCGGGTTCGCGTACGACGGCGCGGCAGGCAGTGCGGTCCGCGACTTCGACCTCGACGTCGCGGCGGGCGAGCGCATCGCGCTGGTCGGCCCGTCCGGCGCGGGCAAGTCCACCATCCTGAACCTGGTCATCGGCTTCCTGCGGCCCACCTCGGGCCGCATCCTGCTCGACGGCCGGGACATGGAGACCCTGGACCTGCGCACCTTCCGGCGGTTCGTATCGGTGGTGCCGCAGGAGCCGATCCTGTTCGAGGGCAGCATCTTCGAGAACGTCACGTACGGCATGACCGACGTGCCCCTGGACCGGGTGCGCCGGGCGCTGGCCGACGCGAACGCGCTGGACTTCGTCGACCAGCTCACCGACGGCCTGGACACGGTGGTGGGGGAGCGCGGCGCACGCCTGTCCGGCGGCCAGCGTCAGCGCCTGGCGATCGCGCGGGCGCTGATCCGCGACCCACGCGTGCTGATCCTCGACGAGGCCACCTCCGCGCTGGACACCCACTCCGAGGCGCTGATCCAGCAGGCGATGGAGCGCCTGGTCACCGGGCGCACCGTCTTCGTCGTCGCGCACCGGCTCTCCACCATCCGCAACGCCGACCGCATCATCGTGATGCGCGACGGCCGCATCGAGGAGATCGGCGCCCACGACGAACTTCTGGACCGCCGCGGCGCGTACGCCCGCCTGCAGTCCGCCCAGCTCGCCTGAGCCGCCTCAGTCCGGCGGGGCCGTGACCCACAGCGCCACCGGGAGCAGCACGCCCACCACGAGCGGGGTGAGGCCGGCGGCCCAGTCCGGGTCGGTGAGGACGCCGCGGTGGGTGGCGTGGAACGCCAGGTGCAGCGTGTCGAAGACGATCGCGCCGGCCAGCGCCAGCCGGGCGACGGCCCGGCGGTAGCGCACCGCAGGCACCGCCAGCAGGATGCCGATGGTGAGGAAGGTCGCCCCGAGATCGACGACGAGGTGCTCGTTGTACGGCGGGTAGCCGGCGGTCCAGTGCTGCCCGAGGCCGGGGAACACGGTGAAGAAGTGGTGCGGTGCGGCGTACGCCCACAGTCCCCACCACAGGTGCACCGCCGCCATGCCCGCCAGTCCGAGCCGGACGATCAGCTGTCGCCTGCCCGCTCGCTGCCGCTCGCTCATGCCCGCAGTGTGCCCCTAGACCTCGAGCTGCTGCACGGCCGCCTCGATGGCGCGGTGGAAGGTCGGGTACGCGTAGATCATGTGCTGCAGCATGTGCACCGGGACCTGCGCGTGCACCGCGACGACCAGCGCGCTGAGCACCTCGCCGCCGGTCGGCCCGGCCGAGGTGGCGCCGACCAGCACGTCCCGGTCCCGGTCGGCGACGAGCTTGATGAACCCGTCGTTGCCGGCCTTGTGGATCCAGCCGCGGGTCGCCTCGGGCAGCTTCGTGTACGCCGTCTGCACGTGGATGCCCTGGTGGCGCGCGGCCTCCTCGGTCAGGCCGACCGACCCGATCTCGGGGTCGGTGAAGGTGACCCGGGGGTGGGCCCGGTAGTCGGCGGGCGGCCCCTCCTGCCCGAGGATGTCGCGGATCGCGATGGCCGCCTGGTACATCGCCATGTGCGTGAACGCGCCGTGGCCGGTGCAGTCGCCGACGGCCCACAGCCCGTCGGCGGCCCGCATGTGCCCGTCCACGGTGATCGCCTGCGCGGCCGGGTCCAGGCCGACCGTGTCGAGCCCGAGTTTGTGCAGGTCGGCGGTACGGCCGGTGGCGACGAGCAGCTTCTCCGAGGTGACTGCCGTGCCGTCGTCGAGGTGCACGGTCATGCCCTCGACCCGCTCTGCCCGATGCCCGGTGTGCACGGTGACGCCCTCGCGCCTGAACACCTCGGCGATCAGCTCGGAGGACTCGGGCTCCTCGAAGTTCATCAGCCGGTCCATCGCCTCGACGACGGTGACCCGCACCCCGAAGCGCTGGAACATCTGCGCCAGCTCCAGGCCGATCGAGCCACCGCCGAGCACGGTCAGCGACGCGGGCAGCTCGGCGACCTCGATCGCCTCCTTGTTGGTCCAGAATTCGGTCTCGGCCAGCCCCGGGACCGGTGGGATCGCGGCCTTGGTCCCGGTGCCGACGACCACGCCCTTGCGCGCGACGTACGTCTGCCCGTCGACCTCGACCGTCTTCGGGCCGGCCAGCCGGCCGGTGCCGCGGACGAACCGGCCGCCGCGCTTGACGAACCGGTCGACGGCCACCTTGTCGTCCCAGAAGTCGGTGGCCTCCTCGCGGATGCGCTTGGCGACCGGGGCCCAGTCGGGGAAGACCTCCGCGGAGCCCGCCATGCCGTTGATCCGGCGGCCCTCGGCCAGCAGGTCGGCCGCCCGGATCATCATCTTGCTCGGGATGCAGCCCCAGTACGGGCACTCGCCGCCGACGAGCCGGTTCTCGATGCCGACCACGCTCAGCCCGGCGTCGGCCAGCCTGCCGCCGACCTCCTCACCGCCGACGCCCATGCCGAGAACGATGACGTCCACTTCTTCAGCCATGAGTCCTGTATATCCGAATCCGGTCAGGCTGATGCGCGTACCACGAGTTCGGTCGGCAGGACCACGGCCGGGGGGACCTCCTCGCCCGCGATGACCCGCAGCAGCTGGCGGGCCAGCTCCCGGCCCAGCTCCAGGATCGGCTGCCGGACGGTGGTCAGCGGCGGGTCGGTGTAGCGGGAGATGTCGAAGTCGTCGAAACCGACCACGGCGACGTCCTCGGGGATGCGCCGGCCCAGCTCGCGCAGCGTGGTGATGGCCCCGTGCGCCATCAGGTCCGACGCCACGAAGACCGCGTCGAGCAGCGGATCGTCCTCGAGCAGCTGGCGCATCGCGGTGGCGCCGGACTCGCGGGTGAAGTCGCCGACCGCCACGATCGAACGCCGGTCCGACCCGCGCAGCTCGGCGCGGTATCCGGCGAGCCGGTCGATGCCGGCGACCATGTCCTGCGGCCCGGCGATGGTGGCGATGCGGGAGTGGCCGGTCTCCAGCAGGTGCCGCACCGCGGCGCGTACGCCGCCGACGTGGTCGACGTCGACGTAGGGGACCGCGGAGCGCCCCAGCGGCCGCCCGGTGACCACGACGGGCACGCCGAGCCTGGCCAGCTGGCCGGGCAGCGGGTCGACGCCGTGCGTGGAGGCGAACAGCACCCCGTCCACGTGGCGGGCGGTGGTGTAGCGCTCGACGCGCTCGTACCCGGCGACGGTGTTGGTCATCATCAGCACGAGCTGCTTGTCGGCGGCGTCGAGCTCCTGGCTGACGCCGTGGATGATGCTCGGGAAGAACGGGTCGTCGGAGAAGACGCGGCTGGCGCTCTCCGGCAGGACCAGCGCGATGGAGTCGGTGCGCTGGGTGACCAGGCTGCGGGCGGCCGCGTTGGGGATGTAGCCCAGCTCCTCGACGGCGCGGCGCACCGCGCTGCGGATCGGCTCGGCGACCTTGGGTGAGCCGTTGACCACCCGGGACACGGTGGCGCGGGAGACTCCGGCCAGGCGCGCCACAGCCTCCAGCGTCGGCCGCTCGTGTGCCTGGCTCATGCTTGCTCCTCGTTGCTGTGCGATCCGCCTCGGGCGGGCCCGGCGAAGGTGACCTTACCCCTTCGCAGTTACGGCACGAAGCCGCACGTGAGAGCGCTTTCAGGGAGAGAGCGGTTGCACAGCTCGGTAACGAGACGGCAATAGACCCTTGACATGGCCGGTGTGCGACTCCATTCTCTGCTGTGAGAGCGCTCTCTCAACCCGGCCGCGAATTGCCCTGATGAGCGGCCGGGTTCCTACTGACACCCCCAAGGAGGGTCGTCATGCGTGCCTCCCTGCGCCGCCTGCTGGTCCCGATCATGGTGACCGGACTGCTGGCGACCGCTGCGTGCGGTTCGGACGAGCAGCCCGGCGGCAACGAGAAGATCACTTTGAACGTCGCACTCTTCGGCGACTTCGGCTTCAAGCCGCTGTACGAGGAGTACTCCAAGGCGCACCCGAACGTCACCATCAAGGAGCGGATCTCCGACTATGCCGCGCACCACCAGAGCCTGATCTCGCACCTGGCCACCGGCAGCGGCGCGGCCGACATCGAGGCCGTCGAGATCGGCTACCTGTCCAGCTTCACGGCCACCCCGAACCGCTTCCACAACCTGCTCGACCTGGGTGCGGGGTCGCTGGAGAGCCAGTGGCTGCCGTGGAAGTGGCAGCAGGGGCTGTCCACCGACAAGAAGACGCTGATCGGTCTCGGCACCGACGTGGGCGGCATGGCCATGTGCTACCGCACCGACCTGTTCAAGGCGGCGGGCCTGCCCACCGACCGTGACGCGGTGTCCAAGCTGTGGCCGACCTGGGACGAGTACGTCGCCACCGGCAAGAAGTACAAGGCCGCCGCGCCGAAGTCGTACTTCATGGAGGCTTCGGGCAACATGTTCCGGGCCATGGTCGAGCAGGCCTCGACCGGCGTGTACGACAACGCCGACAAGCTCATCGTGGACAGCAACCCGTCCGTGAAGAAGGCCTGGGACCTGACCGTCGACGCGATCGCCTCGGACCAGTCCGCGAAGCTGGCGGCCTGGACGCCGGAGTGGAGCGCGGCGTTCGGCAAGGGCACCTTCGCGACCATCGTGTGCCCGGCGTGGATGACGGCGTACATCGAGACCAACGCCAAGGACGCGGCCGGCAAGTGGGACATCGCCGCGGTCCCGGGCGGGGCGGGCAGCATGGGCGGCTCGCACCTTGCGCTGCCCAAGCAGGGCAAGAACGCGCAGGCGGCGTACGACCTGATCAAGTGGCTGACCGCACCGGAGCAGCAGAAGAAGATCTTCAAGGCGACAGGCAACTTCCCGTCGACCCCGTCGCTGTACACCGACCCGGACCTGACCGGGTTCAGCAAGCCGTTCTTCAACAACGCGCCGCTCGGCAAGATCTTCACGGCCTCGGCGCAGGCGGTCCAGCCGCAGCACCAGGGCCCGAAGCAGGGCGACGTGTTCAACACGATCGGCGCCGGTCTGGGCCGCATCGAGCAGGGCAAGCAGAAGCCCGACGACGCCTGGAAGCAGGTCCTGTCCGACGTGGCCAAGCTCGGCTGACGCGACGCGCGTCCCATCGGGCCGGTCGGCGCGACCGGCCGGCCCGATGACCCATCGACTTCCGGAGGCCGGGCGGCGCACCTCGCTTGCCCGCCCGGTCACCGGGCTCCCGCTGGTGACGCGTCCTCGGCGGCGCACCGCCGAGGACGGCTCACCGGCGCCTCTTCACGGAAGGGGAGCGCTCCGTGCGCACCTGGCTCTACAAGGCGGACACGCAGCTGTCCCCGTACCTCTACATCTCGCCCTTCTTCCTCCTCTTCGCGGTCTTCGGCCTGTTCCCGCTCGGCTACACCGCCTGGGTGTCGCTGCACGACTGGAGCCTGCTCGCCGACGAGCACGCCTTCGTGGGCCTGGGCAACTACGCCGAGCTGCTGGCCGACCCGTACTTCTGGAACGCCCTGCGCAACACCCTGTCCATCCTGGCCCTGTCCACGATTCCGCAGCTGATCCTGGCGCTGATCCTGGCGCACCTGGTGAACCGGCCGCTGCGGGCCAGGACGCTGTGGCGGCTGGGTCTGCTGCTGCCGAACGTCACCAGCGTGGTCGCGGTCGTGGTCATCTTCAGCCAGCTGTTCGGGCGCGACTTCGGCCTGATCAACTGGCTGCTGGAGAGCTTCGGCCTGGGCCGCATCGACTGGCAGGCGGGCGTAGCGTCCTCACACGTGGCCATCGCCGCCATGATCACGTGGCGGTGGACCGGCTACAACGCGCTGATCTTCCTGGCTGCGATGCAGGCCGTGCCGAAGGAGCTGTACGAGTCGGCCACCCTCGACGGGGCCACCGCGGGACAGCAGCTGCGGAAGATCACCATCCCGTCGATCCGGCCCACCATCATCTTCGTGGTCATCGTGTCGACCATCTACGGCCTGCAGGTCTTCGCCGAGCCGCAGCTGTTCGCCGGGGGCGGGCCCAACGGCATCATCGGCGGCCCGGACCGGCAGTTCCAGACCCTGACCCTCTACATGTACGAGCACGGCTTCAACCGCGGCTTCGAGTTCGGCTACGCCTCCGCCACCGCCTGGGTGATGTTCGGGCTGATCGTGCTCGCCGCCGCCGTCAACTACCTGATCACGCGCCGGATCCGGAGCTCCCGATGACACGCAGACTCGTCTACCTGACGCTGACCGGGGTGCTGATGCTGACCGCGTTCCCGCTGTACTTCAGCGTCGTGGTGGCCAGCCAGGACAACTCCGCGCTCTCGCACGTGCCGCCGCCGGTGCTGCCGGGCGCGAACCTGTTCGAGAACATCAAACGGGTCTTCGACACCGTGCCGTTCGACCAGGCGCTGCTCAACTCGCTGATCGTGTCGGGCATCAACACCGCGTCGGTGGTGCTGTTCTCGACGCTGGCCGGGTTCGCGTTCGCCAAGCTGAAGTTCAAGGGCCGTACCGCGCTGCTGCTGGCCGTCGTCGGCACCATGATGGTGCCGATGCAACTGGGCATCATCCCGCTGTTCATGCTGATCACCAAGCTGGAGTGGCACGACACGCTGCTGGCGGTGACGGTGCCGGCCCTGGTCAACGCGTTCGGCGTGTTCTTCATGACGCAGTACCTGTCCGAGGCGCTGCCGACCGAGCTGCTGGAGGCCGGGCGCATCGACGGCGCAGCCACGCACCGGCTGTTCTGGCACGTGGTGCTGCCGGTGGCCCGGCCGGCCGCGGCTGTGCTGGGCATGCTGACCTTCCTCAACGTCTGGAACGACTACCTCTGGCCGCTGGTCGTGCTGGCCTCGCCGGAGAACCAGACGGTCCAGGTCGCGCTCTCCCAGCTGCGGGCCGGCTACGTGCAGGACTACTCGCTGGCGCTGACCGGCACGATGCTGGCCACGCTGCCGCTGCTCATCGTGTTCGGGCTGCTCGGCAAACAACTGATCGGCGGCATCATGCAGGGAGCGATCAAGGGATGAGTATCGAGCAGATCGAACAGGCTGTGGCGGCAGGGCCGTTGCGGTTCCCGGACGGGTTCCGGTGGGGTGCGGCGACGGCCGCGTACCAGATCGAGGGGGCCGCGGCCGAAGACGGGCGGGGGCCGTCCATCTGGGACGCGTTCGCCCGCAAGGACGGCCGGGTCTTCGCCGGGCACACCGGGGACGTCGCGTGCGACCACTACCGGCGCTACCGCGAGGACGTCGCGCTGATGGCCGAGCTGGGCATCGGCACGTACCGGTTCTCGGTGGCGTGGCCGCGGGTCAAGCCCGACGGCACGGGCCCGGTCAACGTACGCGGCCTGGACTTCTACGACCGGCTGGTGGATGAGCTGCTGGCGCACGGGATCGAGCCGATGGTGACGCTCTACCACTGGGACCTGCCGCTCGCGCTGCAGTCCCACGGGCGGGGCGGCTGGGGGGACCGGGACACCGCGGCGTACTTCGCCGAGTACGCCGCGGTGACCGCGTCCCGGCTCGCAGACCGCGTCGGCACCTGGACCACGCTCAACGAGCCGTGGGTCGCGGCGTTCCTCGGCTACGCCAGCGGGGATCACGCGCCGGGACACACCGACAACCGGACCGCCTTCCGGGCCGCGCACCACCTGCTGCTCGGGCATGGGCTGGCGGCGCAGGCGCTGCGCGCGGCGGGCGTACGCGAGCTGTCGCTCACCCTCAACCTCGCCCGGGTCAACCCCGAGGACCCGGGCGACCCGCACGACGTGGCGGCGGCGTGGCGCGTCGACGGCGTGCTCAACCGGATCTTCCTGGACCCGGTGCTGCGCGGCCGGTATCCGCTGGACATGCTGGGGCTGTTCGAACGGTTCGGCGCCGCGGACGCCATCGTCGACGGGGACCTGGCGGTCATCTCCGCCCCGATCGACCTGCTGGGCATCAACTACTACCAGCCTGCCCTGGTACGGGCGCAGGTCGGCGCGGCGGCGCACCCGATGTACCCGGGCAGCGAGGGGGTCGCGTTCGTGCCGCAGCCCGGCCCGGTCACCGACATGGGCTGGACGGTCGACCCGAGCGGCCTGTCCGACCTGCTGCTGCGGCTGGCCCGGGAGTATCCGGGCACGCCGCTGATGGTGACCGAGAACGGCGCGGCGTATGCCGACGAGCTGATCGGGGACCGGGTGGCCGACCCGGACCGGATCGCGTACCTCGACGGGCACCTGCGCGCCGTGCACGCGGCCCTGTCCGCCGGCGCGGACGTCCGCGGCTACCTCGCCTGGTCCCTACTGGACAACTTCGAATGGGCCTTCGGCTACGACAAGCGCTTCGGCCTCGTCTACGTCGACTACGAGACCCAGCGCCGCCACCCCAAAGACTCCGCCCTCTGGTACCGCAACACAACCCGCACCAACACCCTCTAACCCCCACCCGCGACGATCTTGCGTGAACTGTGGGTATGACACGCCCGGAACGGGCAAATCATCAACGGTTCGCGCAAGATCGTCGTGATCTTGGAGTGGAGTTCGGTGTTTACAGGTCGAAGATGAGGCAGGAGGAGGTGGCGTGGGCGAGGAGGCGGCCCTGGGCGTCGGTGAGTTGGGCCTGGGCCAGGGCGGTGCGGCGGCCGCGGGAGATGACGGTGCCCTCGCAGCGCAGCATTCCGGAGTCGACGCTGACCGGGCGCAGGAACTTCGTGGTCAGGTCCAGGGAGGTGTAGCCGACGCCGGCCGGGAGGGTGCTGTGCACGGCGCAGGCGGCGGCGGTGTCGAGCAGGGTGGCCAGTACGCCGCCGTGCACGCCGCCGAGCGGGTTGTAGTGGAACTCCTGGGCGCGCATGGTGACCACGACGCGGCCTTCCTCGGCCTGCACGCTGTCCATGCCGAGCAGGTGCATCACCGGTGGGGCCGGGAGCTCGCCGCGGGCCATCGCGTGCAGCAGCTCGAGGCCGCTGAGCCGGCCCAGCTCGGCGGCGTTGCGCCGGGGGTCGGACCAGGAGAAGGTGCGCGTGCGCTCCACGGTCGCGAGATCCGCGGTCGGCTCGGTCTGGGTCTGCGTCATGGACTCAGCCTGGCAGGCGGTTGCTGAGTCTGTCAACGAGACTTAGCCTGGTGGAGTGAGACCTACCGCACTCGACTGGTCGGCCGAGAACTGCACCGTCGCCCGCGCCATGGCTGTGCTCGGCGAACGCTGGACCCTGGTGGTGCTGCGGGAGGTCTTCAACGGCATCCGCCGCTTCGAGGACATGCGCGAGCACAGCGGCATACCCCGGCAGGTGCTCACCAACCGGCTCAACATGCTCGTCGAGCAGGGCGTGCTGCGCCGCGTGCCGTACCGGGAGCCCGGGGAGCGCGAGCGCCACGAATACCGGCTCACCGAGAAGGGCTTCGACCTGTATCCGGTGCTGGTCGCCGTGCGGGAGTGGGGCGACCGCTATCTCGCCGACCCGGCCGGGCCGCCCGTGGACATGGTGCACCGCGACTGCGGGTCGCCCGTGCACACGTCGCTGGCCTGCGCCGAGGGGCACGAGGTGGGCTCGCCCCGCGAGGTGGTCACGCGGCCGGGGCCGGGGGCGATCCGGCGTGGGCGTACGCCCGCCGCCGCGGAAGCGGCCTGACCCACCGCCCGGCGGCGGCCCGCGGCGCTCTCCTGCGGTGATCATGAACTTGTGGGCCGGTTCGACGGTGTGTCGCTGCCACAACTTCATGATCACCGCGGGGTGTGGTGGCCCCGAGCCGTGCGGGCTGGCAGCATGGCGCGTCGTGGACCGAGTGCTGATACTGCCGCCGCGGGTGACCGAGACCGGGCTGGCCTTCGCCGACGCCGCGCGGCGGCGCGGCATGCGAGTCGAGACGCTGCACACCTGGCGGTTGCCGGAGCACCTGGCCGGGCACGTCGGGGCGCACCTGTACGCCGGGCCGCTGTTCGCCGACGCGGTCGGCGCGGAACTCGGCGTCGGACTGCTCGAGCCTGACCAGGACTGGCTCGCCCGGCTGCCGCGTGCGTGGACGCGCCGTGAGGTCGTCTTCACCACGCTGGCACAGGCGCGCTCGCTGGACCGGCCCGCGTTCGTGAAGCCGCCGGACGACAAGAGCTTCCCCGCCCGCGTATATCCCTCCGGGGCCGGCCTGCCCGGCCCGGACGTGCTGGAGGACGACACTGCGGTGCTGGTCAGTGAGGTGGTGTCGTTCGAGGTGGAGTTCCGGCTCTTCCTCGCGGCGGGCCGGGTCCGGGCCGTCAGCAGGTACGCCGTGGACGGCGAGCTGGATCTCGCCGGGCCGGTGGAGGACACCCGGTGTGCGGACGCGGCCGCCTTCGCGGCGGGGTTGCTGGGCACGGGGATGCCTGAGCTGCCGAGCGCGGTGGTGATCGACGTCGGGCTGCTCGCGGACGGGGGGACCGGGCGTCCTGAGTGGGCGGTGATCGAGGCGAACGCGGCCTGGGCCAGCGGCCACTACGCGGCCGACCCGGACGGGGCGCTCGACGTGGTGCTGCTCGCGAGCCGCCCGTCGGCCGAGGTGGCGCCGGCGGACCGGCCTTTCCTGCGCCGGCTGCCGTCGGTGACACGCTGAGCACCGGCCGGTGGTTCAGGCCCGGGTGCTGCCACCGCAGGGGGAGACGGTGATCGAGGTGTAGCCGGGCTGCGCCGCGCCCTGGATCGTAACGGTGACGAAGATGTTCGTCGCCGCACTGGTGAAGTGCTTCTTCTCCAGCTTGGGCAGGGTCGCCGTGTAGCGGGCCATGGTGGCGTCGCGGGTCAGCGTGACCTCGCCGGTGTAGCTGCCCCCGGTCATGGCGTAGCGCGCCTTGGCGGTCACCGGTGTGCCGCCGTCGGCGATCTCCGCGGTCACCGTGACGGTCGGGGGAAGGGCGCCGCCGCAGGTCGGGTTGCCGACGGCGGCCACATTGGACTCCACCCGGCTGATGGTGGCGCTCGAAGCCGTCGTGGCGGCGGGCGCGCTCGCGCTGGGTCGGGCGGCGGCCGGCGAGGTGGCGACGCTCGGCGCAGCCTGGTCACGGGTCCACGAGTCACCGACGCCGATACAGCCCTGCAGGCTGAGCATGGTCACCACCGCGAGTCCCACCGTCGCCGGCGCACGGAATCTGATCACCACCAGAGCTTAGTCAGGCTGACGGCACTCGTGGGACCGGCACGGCGACTCATCCGGCCCGCCGGGCGATCTGTCCGCGCCTCCACTCCGGCTCCCATGCGCCCCGGCTTGCCGTTGATCATGAAGTTAAGGCAGTGACACGCCGCCGAACCGGGCCATAAGTTCATGATCAACGCGGTCAGGGGTGGCGGGTGAGCCAGCGGGTGTAGTTGGGGCTGAGGCGGATGGCGTCGGCATAGGACTCTTCGGCGTAGGCGACGAGGCGGGGGGCCACGCGGGCGGCGGGGGAGGCGGGGTGCCAGCCGATGAGGTGGCGCCAGCGGAGCGGGGTGTCGGCGAGCGGGACGGCGCGTACGCCGGCTATCTCGCGGAAGGTGGGCTGGCAGAGGGCCACCACGCTGCCGCCGCGGACGAGGTCGGCGCAGCCGCCGAGGTCGCTCTCGTGGATCGGGCTGGGGGTGAAGCCGGCCCGCGCGCAGGCGGCGGCGAAGCAGTCGGCGAAGCAGCCGTCGCCGGGAGTGGCCGCCCAGCGGGAGCCGGCCAGGTCGGCCAGCTCCACCTCGTCGGCATCGGCGTACGGGTGGGAGGCGGGCAGCAGCACGAACACCGGGGCGGTCGCCACGGTGTGCCAGGCCAGACGGCCGTCGTCGGGCGGGGTGGCCTCGCCGCAGGTGCCGATGAGCGCGAAGTCGAGCCGGGCGTCCAGCAGCATCGCCGACAGCTCCGCCGACGACCACGACGGATACGTGCTGAGCTGTGCGCTGGGCTGCGCGGTGGCCAGCCGGTGCACCACCCCGCCGATGAGCGGGCCGTTCACCGCGCCGATGCGGTAGCCGGGCAGCCCGTCGCCGCCGGAGTCCCGGGCCAGCCCGGCGAACCGGGTCGCCTCGTCCTCCAGGCCCTGCACCGCGGGCAGCAGCACGCGGGCCCGGGCCAGCACCAGCTCGCCGAGCGGGGTGGGCCGGGCGCCGCGGCGGTCGCGTTCGAACAGCTGCCCGCCGAAGGCGCGTTCAATGCGCTGCAGCTGGGTGGTGAGGGCGGGCGCGGCCAGCCCGAGCACGGCCGCCGCCTTGGTGACACTGCCGGCGTCGGCTATCGCGCAGACCACCCGCAGGTGCCGCAGCTCCAACCTCACCCGCTGATGTTATGGCCGCACCGGCGGCACGTGAAGGTGTCGCGCCCGGTCACTGCACGATCGGTATGGACGGAGATCGAAACCCGTCGGTAGGGTCGGTGGACCCGACGTGACGGCCAGGCAGAGCGGCGGCGGGCTCGCGCGGCGCTGAGAGTGTTCCAGGAGGTGGCGATGCAGCGCAGAGCGGCGCTGATCGGGCTGCTCGGCGCCGAGCTGGTGTCGACCGTCGGTTCGCGGATGTCGTTCCTGGCCATCCCGTGGCTCGTGCTGGTGACCACCGACGACCCGACGAAGGTCGGCGTGGTGGCGTTCGCCGAGGCGCTGCCGTACATCCTGGCCGGGATCTTCGGCACGCCGCTGGCGGACCGGTTCGGGGTGCGCGAGGTGTCCATCGGCACCGACCTGGGCAGCGCGCTGGTGGTGGGCGCGATCGCGGCGTTCGGCAGCGCCGACTTCACGGTGCTGGTCGTGCTCATCGCGACGCTGGGCGCACTGCGCGGGGTGGGCGACAAGTCGAAGCGGGTGCTGCTGCCGCCGGTGGTGGAAGCGTCAGGCACGCCGATGGCGCGGGTCACCGCGGTCTTCGCCGCGCTCAACCGGATGGCGATGGTGATCGGCGCGGCGGTGGCCGGTGTGCTGATCGCCTGGCTCGGCCCGGTCGGCGCGATCTGGGTGGACGCGGCGACGTTCGCGGGCTGCGCGGGCGTGGTCGCGGTGCTGGTGCGGATCACCCGCGAACAGAACCATCCGGCCCGCGCCGTGCCGGAGTCCTACTGGCAGGGGCTGCGCACGGGGTTCGGCTTCGTCCGGCGGGAGCGGCTGCTGCGCAGCCTGGTCGGCATGATGTTCGTGACGAACCTGTTCAACCAGGCCAGCGCGGTGGTCTTCATCCCGATGTGGGTACGCGAGCACCTCGGCTCGCCGATCGCGCTGGGCTGGATCGGCGGCGCCTTCGCGCTCGGCGCGATCGCGGGTGCGGCGGCTTTCGCGGCGCTGGTGACGCGGCTGCCGCGGTACGCGACCCTCGTCATCGGATACTTCGTCGGCGGTGCGCCGCGGTTCCTGGTGCTGGCGCTCAGCGACGACCTGTGGGTGGCGCTGGCCGTGTCGTTCGTGTCCGGGGTGGCCATGTCCTCGGTGAACCCCACGTACGGGCTGCTGATGTTCGAGCGGGTGCCGCGGGCCATGCAGACCCGGGTGTTCGGGCTGACCGGGGCGATCACGTTCGGCGGCATCCCGCTGGGCGGCATGGTCGGCGCGTGGGCGGTGGAGACGCTGGGGCTGTCCGGCGGGCTGTGGCTGGCCGGGACGGCGTACTTCGCGGCCACGCTGACGCCGGTGGTCGGCTGGCGGCTGTGGCAGCAGATCAACGACATCAAGCCCGGCAAGGCCGCCCCGGCCGCCCCGCTGTGGCAGGAGTACCTGTCCGAGCTGGGCCGCCGGACGGGCCTGGTGGACACCGGACCGGCCGTGCCGGTGTCGGTGACGCTGACCTATGCCGGGGGCGGCTGGACGGTCACCGCACGGCGCGGCCGGCGGCGGCTGGCACGGCCGTACACCGTCTCGTCCGCCGTGGCGCTCCAGCACGTCGCCGCGCTGGAGTTGCCCGAGGTGTACGAGACGGTGGAAGAGGTGCATCTGGCCCGCCGCCGGGCCGCCGAGCAGCGGGTGGCGGCGGTGCGGGCGAACCTGCGCGAGCTCGAGTCGACGCTGACCGAGCTGCGGGCAGTGTCTGCTCAGTGGCCGTCCGGCCAGCCGGGGGAGCGGCCCAGGTAGGCGACGAGCCGGTCGCCGGGCGGGGCTTGCTCGGCCGGCTCGACCATGACGCCGAAGGCCTTGCTGGGCCGGTCGGTGGGCCAGCGCAGTGCGATCTTCATGGCCGCCGCGCTCAGGTCAGGGTCGAGCGTGGCGTCCGCGCCGGTCGACCTGGCCACGTCCCAGGTGTGCACCAGGAAGTCGACGAAGTGCATGCCGAGCACGGTCGGGGCGGTGAAGGTGCCGTACCCGTACACCTCGATCTTGCGGTCCAGCAGCGTCTTCGCGCTGAAGGCCTTGGTGACCAGGGTGACGGAGTCGGCGAACGCCCGGCGGGGGTCGGTCGGCGGGGTCAGGTCGTCCCACACGGCCGGATCGGTGGGTTTGCCCGCCGCCGCCGCGGCGAAACCGCGGTTGTGCCCGATCATGTGCCCGAGCAGCTGGCCGAGAGTCCAGTCGCCGCAAGGCGTGGGCCGGGCGAGATCGGCGCGCTTGACGCGGTTCACGGCGGCCGCGGCCGCGGCGAGGGCCCGCCGGTCGAGATCACGAAGGTCCATGTCTCGCACCCTAGTGCCGCAGCTCGGTGTGCTCCACCGGTGACGCCATCAGGCGAGAAACCTGTCCGGGCCGTCCAATCAGCTGAGTCGGACGATATTGATTTGTGCAAACATATCTTCGTAATTTGAGCGGCGGCCGTGCCGAACGCACCCCCGCGACGGGCAACGGGTCGAAAGGAAGAGCATGACCGTCCACGACGACCGTCCGCTGCTGCTGATGGTCCGCACCGGCAAGCGCGAGTTCCGGGAGTACCTGCTGCGCTCGCTGGCCCCGGCCTACCGGGTGCATCTGTTCACCGGGGTCGCGCCCACCTGGGAGCTGGCATACGTCGACGGCGCCACCGAGCTGGGCGGCCTGCTCGACGTGAAGGCGATGACCGAGGCCGCCCGGCGGCTGCCGGACGGTCCGATCGCGGGCGTGTTCACCTGGGACGAGGCGCGCACGCCGCAGACCGCCGAACTGGCCGCGGCGCTGGGGCTGCCCGGCGACCCGGCCGTGACCGCCCGCTGCCGCGACAAGCTGCTGACCCGACGGGCGCTGGCCGCGGCCGAGGTGGCTCAGCCCGCGTCGGTGCCGGTCGGCTCGCTTTCGCAGGCCTTCGCCGAGGCCGCCCGGATCGGCTACCCGGTGATCCTCAAACCCAGCGACCTGGCGCTCAGCGTCGGCGTGATCAAGGTGGCGGGGCCCGCGGAGCTGGCCGCGGCGTACGAGTTCACCAGCGCGGTGCGCCACGGCGCGCTGCCCGACTGGCGGCCCCAGGTGCTGCTGGAGGAGTACGTCGACGGCGAGGAGATCAGCGTCGACGCGGCGGTGCACCACGGCGAGGTGACCCCGCTGTGCGTGGCCCGCAAGGAGATCGGGCACCCGCCGTACTGCATCGAGATCGGGCACTACGTGCACGGCGACGACCCGTTGCTGCACGATCCGCAGCTGCGGGGGCTGCTACAGGACGCGCACGCGGCGCTCGGCTTCCGCGACGGGATCACCCATACCGAGATCAAGCTGTCCTCGCGCGGGCCCCGGATCATCGAGGTGAACGGGCGGCTCGGCGGCGACATGATCCCGTATCTGGGGCTGCGCGCCACGGGCGTCGACGTGGCGCTGGCCGCCGCCGCGGTGGCCTGCGGCCGGCCGCCGGTAGCCGTGCCCGATCGCCGGCTGGTGGCGGCGGTGCGCTTCTTCTACCCGGCGCAGCCCGACACCGTCATCGAGACGCTGGCCTTCGACCGGGCCGGGCTGCCTCGTGCGGTGGACGAGCTGGCGCTGCTGGCCGATCCCGGCGACCGGCGTTCGCCGCCGCCGAAGGGCACCGTCAACGGCCGGGTCGCGTACGCCACCGCGGTGGCCGCGACCCCGCGCGCGTGCGAGCGGGCGCTGGACGCCGCGGGCGCCGCCCTGCGCATCAACGGCGCACCGCCCGCCGAGCACGGCTGACGGGCGGTGGCCCGGTTCACCACTCGTAGCCGAGGCGCTCCACGAGGTCGCCGTAGCGGGCCCGGAACGCCGTGAGGTGCTCGGCGGCCAGGTGGTTGCGCCAGTCTCCGGCGATCCCGCGGCGGTAGTGGCTGTGCACGTCCTCCTGCCCGCGCTCACGGCCCTTGGCCAGGCGGCTGAACGAGAAGCGCTCGCAGGCGCTGGTCACGTAGACGCCGGGCAGCCGGCGCAGCGGCAGCCGGGGCAGCACCCGGCGCGGGTAGGCCAGCCAGCGCGGGGTGCCCCGGCGGGCGGCGACGTTCCAGCGCACCGCGGCCATCCGCGCCTGCTCCGGTCCGGAGCCGTCGGGGGTGAGCAGCTCGAGGTGGCCGAGGATGGCGGTCCAGGACTTGACCGGGTCGGTGATGGCGTCCTCCATGCGCACCTCGAGCACACCGGGCCGGGCGTAGTCCCATTGCGCCATCGGGTCCAGGAACATGCCGCTGAACTCCACCTCGGCCAGCAGCCCGCCGGCCTCGTCGAGGGTGCGCAGGTTGCGCCGGTGCACCACCAGCTCGGGCCAGGGCACCCCGCCGACCACCTCGGGGTGGCTGTTGAGGTGGCTGAAGTAGCCGGACACCACGATGTCGCGCGGGTCGCGGATGAGGTGGAACGCCCGCGTCTCGGGCAGCGTGTCCACCCATTCCGGCTTCGCGTTCGTCATGATCAGCAGGTCGGGGCGGGTGGCCCGCACGTAGTCGCCGAGGGTGTCGTAGGGCGCCCACTGCTCCGGCACGTGGATCGTGGCGACCTTGAGGTTCAGCGCGTACGCCGCCTCGTGCAGGATGGATCTGGCCCAGGTCGACGCTGACTTGTGACGCGCGAAGTACGCACGAAGCACCGGTTCACTCCTGACGAAAGTCCTGATGAGGCATTATGTCCACGCGAGCTCGATGGCTGCGTTGACAATAAATACATCTATGCAGGAAGCGTCGGGGGTGTCAAGAACATGAATGTGTGCGGCTCAGTCGAGAGGCAGCCCGGCGGCGCGGGCCCGCCCGCTCATGCCGCGGTCCCGGCAGGCGGCAGCTCCCCGGTCTCGCGGGTGCCGCCGGAGCAGGGCGCACCGATCTCGGGCCCGGCGTTCTGGCGGGCGGCGTTGACGAAGAAGTCGATGCGCGGGTCGGCGGCGCTCTCGACCTTGAGCTGGTAGCCCCAGGCCTGCAGCGAGATCGGCGCATCCTGGCCGGGGAACGGGCTCAGCATCAGGTAGTCGCGACCGGACACCTTCGCCGCCAGCGCCCGGACCTCGTCGTCGCCGATGCCGGGGCGGTAGGTGATCCACACCGCGCCGTGTTCGAGGCTGTGCACGGCCCGCTCGCTGGCGATCTGCTCGTCGTAGACGGTGCCGGAGCAGTTCTGCCAGGTGCCGTTGTGCTGCCCGCCGACCGGGGGCTGCTGCGGGTAGGCCACCCCGCCCTGGGCGTGGTCCTGGCTCAAGGGGCCCTCGGCCAGGTAGTTGCGCACCCCGTCGATCGCGGCGAGCTGCTGCTGCCAGGTGCCGGTCGGCGCGACCGCGTTCGGCTCCTCGCTCCCGGGCCGCAGGTAGTAGAACAGCGCGCCGCCCAGACCCAGGCAGCAGCAGAGCAGCACGGCCAGGCCGCCTGCGATCCACGCCCACACGGGCACCGCCGGTCTGCGCGGCGTGTTCGTGTCATCCACCATGGCGTGGCCTCCCCAGGAACTCGATTCGCCGCGGTGATCCTATCGACGCCCGCCAGACCGGCGACAGCCCGTATGCGTGCCGTCACGGTTTTCGCCCGCACCGGCCGGTGGCCAGGTCAGTTGGTGGGGCGGATGTCGAAGCCGGACAGGCCCTCGGGGGTCTCCTCGAAGACCGCGACGCCGTCGACGATGGCGAGCTCGGGGCCGCGCCGGGTCCAGGCGACGAGGCGGTCCACGCCGTCGGGCGTACCCTCGAAAACGGCCTCGACCGTGTGGTCGGGCCGGTTGCGCACCCACCCGGCGACACCGGCCGCCTGTGCCTGCTGCCGGCAGGTGTCGCGGTAGTAGACGCCCTGCACCTCGCCGGAGACCACAACGCGCCTGCGGATCATGTGTCAACCGTAGACTGGACGGCATGGCCCGGCCAAACGAGGTCGTCGCGGCGGCGCTGCAGGAGTATGCCGATCTCATCTCGATCACCGGCGGTGACGCCTTCCGGGCACGCACCTACGAGAAGGCCGCCCGCGGGGTCGCCGGCTACGGCACCGACGTGGCGACGCTTGACCTGAAGGGTCTGGAGCAGATTCCCGGCGTCGGCAAGTCCACTGCCGAGAAGATCGTGGAGTTCCTGTCCTCCGGCCGGATGGACGCGCTGGAGCAGCTGCGCGCGAAGGTGCCCGCCGGGGTGCGTGAGCTGATCGCGATCCCCGGCCTGGGCCCGGCCAAGGCCATGGCCCTGCACCGCGAGCTGGGCATCTCCTCGATGGACGAGCTGGTCCACGCGATCGAGGCGGGTCGGCTGTCCGGCCTGCGCGGGTTCGGCGCGAAGACCGCCGCGAACATTCTGCACGGCATCGAGGTGCTGCGGCACAGCGGCGGCCGGGTGATGGTCTCCACGGCGCTGGAGGTGGCCGAGGAGGTCATCGCGGCGCTGTCGGTGCTGCCCGGCTGCGAGAAGTGCACGTACGCCGGATCGCTGCGGCGCGGCCGGGACAGCATCGGCGACGTGGACATCCTGGTCGCCGCACGCGAGTCGAAGCCGATCATGGCGGCGTTCGCAGACCTGCCGCTGGTCGGCGAGGTCATCGCGGGCGGCCCGGCGAAGACCTCGATCCGCACCACCGGCGGGCTGCAGGTCGACCTGCGGGTGGTGCCGCCGGAGTCGTGGGGCGCGGCGCTGCAGTACTTCACCGGCTCCAAGGAGCACAACATCCGGGTACGCGAGATCGCCGTGCGCAAGGGCCTGAAGCTGTCCGAGTACGGACTGTTCCGCGCCGAGGACGACACGCTGCTGGTGTCGGAGACCGAGGAGGAGGTGTACGAGCGGCTCGGCCTGCCCTGGATCGCGCCCACCCTGCGCGAGGACCGCGGCGAGGTCGCCGCCGCCCGCAACGGCACCCTGCCGCAACTGGTGACCGAGGCCGACATCCGCGGCGACCTGCACACCCACACCGACCTCACCGACGGCGTCTCCACCCTGGCGGAGATGCTGGCCGCCGCGCGGGCCCGCGGCTACCGCTACTACGCGGTCACCGACCACGCCAAGAACATGCCGATGCAGCGGATGACCGACGCGAAGATGCTCGCCCAGCGCAAGAAGCTGCGGGGGCTGGCCGAGGACGGCAAGATGGCGCTGCTGCACGGCAGCGAGCTGAACATCGACCCCGACGGCGGGGTGGACTGGGACGCCGACTTCCTGGCCGGGTTCGACATCTGCGTCGCCTCGGTCCACTCGCACTTCACGCAGACCGGGGCGGAGCTGACGAACCGGTTCGTGAAGGCGTGCGAGAACCCGTACGTCAACATCATCGGGCATCCGACCACCCGCCTGATCGGGCGGCGCAAGCCGGTCGAGCCCGACTGGGACGCGGTGTTCGACGCGGCGGCCGCGACCGGCACCGCGATGGAGGTGAATGCGTTCCCGGACCGGCTCGACCTGCCCGACGAGCTGATCATGCGGGCGCGCGAGCGCGGGGTGAAGTTCGCGGTCAACACGGACTCGCACTCCACGGTGCACCTGGACATGCTGCGCTTCGGCATCGGGATCGCCCAGCGGGGCTGGCTGACTCCGGCCGACGTGATCAACACATGGACGCTGACCAAGCTGAAGGCGTTCGTCGCCGCCAAGCGCCGCGGGGCTTGACCGCCGGTGGGACCGGCCGTTCGCGTTCACCGTTTTCGATGGACGTTGGCCTATCTCGTCGACTCCGATCTTCGTTTCTTCGATGAGATAGGCCAACGTCCATGATGGGCGGGGCGGGGGGCGGGTGCGGGCGGCGGAGCCGTGAGCGGGCTGCCGGGTGGGGGTGGGTCAGGTCAGGTCAGGTGCTGGGTGAACCAGTCGGTGAGTTTGGTCCAGGCCTGGGCGGCGGCGGGGGCGTTGTAGCGGGCGCCGGTGTCGTTGAAGAAGGCGTGGTTGACGTCGGGGTAGGTGACGATCTCGAAGGTCAGGCCGGCTTTGCTCAGGGCCTCGCGGGCGGCGTCGCGGGTGGCGTTGACCCGGTCGTCGAGCTGGGCGTACACGCCGAGCACGGCGGCGGCGGGGGAGCCGGACAGCGAGGCGTTCGCGGGGAACGGGCCGTAGAACGGCACCGCCGCGGCCAGCCGCGGTTCGCCCGCGGCCAGCAGGGACCAGACCATGCCGCCGCCGAAGCAGAAACCCATCGCGCCGACGGTGTGCCCGGGATTGCGCCGCAGCAGCTCGTCGATGCCGGCCTTCATGTCGGCGATGAACCGGGCGGGCGGGGCGGCGTTCAGCGCGGCGGTGGCCTGGGCGGGGTCGGTGAACTTCGCGGTGCCGCCCTCCGCTGAGAGCAGGTCGATCGCGAGTGCGGACCAGCCCGCGGCGGCCAGCCGCCCGGCGATCGAGGCGATGTGGTCGGTCAGGCCCTTGTTCTCGTGGATCACCAGGACCGAACCCTTCGGTGTAGCCGCGGCGGCCCAGCGGCCCTGCAGCTGCCCGTTCGGGCCGGGGAACGTGATCGGCTCGGTGGGCGCGGGGCTCGGGCCTGCCGGACCGGTGACCGCGGGGGTCGGCGCGGCCTGCGGGGGCGTGGCGGTGTCGCGCTGGGCGTCGCATGCGGCCAGCAGGGGTGCCGCCACGGCCGCGCCGACGCCGAGCAGGCCCAGGCGGCGCAGCGCCTCGCGGCGGGAGATCAGGCCGTCGGCGTAGTCGACGACGACCTCACTCGACAGGTATTCGCCCAACTCAGACATGTCTCATTCATACTCCCTCGGCTGGAGGCGGTGCGGGAGCCGGGCGCGACCAGCCGTTGCGTTCCCGGGGGCGGCCATGGTCCGGTCGTGGTCGGACAGGTTGCGGACCGGCGGGGGTCCGTGCCCGCCCGGAGCGTTTTCCGGACGACTGCCGCGTTTCCATGGACCGGCGGGCCGTCGATGCGGGAGGCTGGACGGCATGAGTGCGGACGAGCAGGTATTCGTCATCGTCGGTGCGTCGCTGGCCGGGGCCAGGGCCGCCGAGGCGCTGCGGGCCGAGGGCTTCACCGGCCGGGTGCTGCTGATCGGGCAGGAGGACGAGGTGCCCTACGAGCGCCCCCCGCTGTCCAAGGGCTTCCTGCAGGGCAAGGACCCGCGCGAGAAGGCGTACGTGCACCCCCGCGAGTGGTACGCCGAGCAGGACATCGAACTGATGCTCGGCCGCCGCGTCGTGGCGGTGCACCCCGAGGCACACACGGTGACGCTGGACGGGGAGGAGCAGTTCGCCTACGACAAGCTGCTGCTGGCCACCGGTTCGAAGGTGCGCACCCTGGACGTGCCCGGCGCGGACGTGGACGGCATCCGCTACCTGCGCGCCTATCCCGACTCGGCGGCGCTGCGGCAGGCGCTGACGGCCGACCCGAGGCCGCAGGTGCTGGTCGTGGGCGCGGGCTGGATCGGGCTGGAGATCGCGGCCGCGGCCCGCGGTTACGGCTGCCCGGTGACGGTGGTGGAGACCGACAGCGCCCCGCTGCGGCGGGTGCTCGGCGACGAGCTGGCCGCGCTGTTCCGGACACTGCACGAGGCGAACGGGGTCGAGTTCCGGTTCGGCACCGGCGTGCGGGAGTTCGGCAGCCTGGAGGGGGCGGTGCGCAGCGCCGTGCTCGACGACGGCACCGAGGTCGCCGCCGACCTCGTGGCGGTCGGCGTCGGCATCCGGCCCGCCACCGAGCTGGCCGAGCAGGCCGGTCTGACCGTGGACAACGGTGTCGTCACCGACGCGGGCCTGCGCACCTCCGATCCGTTCATCTACGCCTGCGGGGACGTGGCCTCGACGCTGAATCCGCTGGTGGGCAAGCATCTGCGGACCGAGCACTGGGCCAACGCGCGGGCCGGTGGCAAGGCGGCGGGCAAGGCGATGGCCGGGCAGGACGTGGAGTACGCACAGGTGCCGTACTTCTTCACCGACCAGTACGACCTGGGCATGGAGTACTGCGGCTGGGCCGGTCCGGGTGACTACGCGCGGGTGGTGTTCCGCGGCGACCCGTCCGTACGCGACGGCAAGGCGCCCGAGGTCATCGCCTTCTGGCTCACCGACGACGACCGCGTCGTCGCGGCCATGAACATCAACGTCTGGGACGTCCAGGACGACCTCAACACCCTGGTCAAAGCCGGCTTCTCCGGCACCCCCGCCGACCCCGCCCGCCTCACCGACCCCTCCGTCCCCCTCCCGGAAACCCTCGCCCCAGCGCGTTGATCATGAACTTGTGGCACGGGTCGGCGGCGTGTCGGGGGAACAGGTTCATGATCGATGGGCGGAACGTAGCACCGTCCGATGCGGACGCTGCTGCGCGCGTTCGACACGGTGGTCGCGCCCGGTTCCGTCACCGAGTGGACCGCCGACGGCGACCCCGTCACGTCCCCGCCCACCCGCTGGACCCTGCACCGCTTCAGCGCCTGACCCGCGGCCGTGGCGCGGCGATCCACCGTCATCGCACCGAAGTGGTCAGGGGCGGGGTGGGGTGGTGGTGCTGTTGCGGAGGATCAGTTCGGTGTGGAGCTCGATGCGGGGGGCTTCCAGGTGTTCGCCGTTGACCAGGCGCAGCAGCAGGCGGGCGGCGGAGGCGCCCATCTCGTGCAGCGGCTGGCGGATGGTGGTCAGCGGCGGGGCGGTCCACTGGGCGTAGTGCAGGTCGTCGAAGCCGACCACGGACAGGTCGTGCGGGATCTGCCGGCCGACCAGCCGGGCGGCCTCGTACACGCCGGTGGCCTGCTGGTCGCTGCCCGCGAAGATCGCGGTCGGCGGGTCGGTCAGCGCCAGCAGCTGCTGGGCCGCGCGCAGGCCGCCGCTGTGCTGGAAGTTGCCGTAGCGCACCAGGTCACGGTCGGTGGGCAGGCCCGCCGACTCCAGCGCGGCGCGGTAGCCGGCGATCCGCGCCCGGCTGCACAGCAGCTGCTCGGGGCCGCCGATCGCGCCGATCCGGCGGTGCCCGAGCTTGATCAGGTGCTCGGCGGCGGCGTACCCGCCGGAGAAGTTGGTGGCCCCGACGCTGGGCACGTCCGGCGGGGGCTGGCTGACCCCGTCGACCACGACGAACGGCAGGGTGCGGCGCTGCAGTTCGGCGCGCTGGTCCTCGGACAGGTCCGACAGCACGAGGATCGCGCCCTGCGAGCCGCGTGAGATCAGCCCCTCCAGCCAGCGTCGGGTGAGGCTGGCCCGGTTGTGCACCGCGGACACCACCAGGCCCAGCCCGGCCGCCTCGGCGACCTGCTCGACGCCGGTGAGGATCTCCAGGCCCCAGGCGCTGTCCAGCTCGTTGATGACGAGATCGATCAGGTCGCCGCGCTGGGTCTTGCGGCGCGGGGCCCGGGGGCGCTGGTAGCCGTACCGGGTCAGCAGGGTCTCGATCCGGCGGCGGGTCTGCGGCGAGATGTCGCTGTGGCCGTTGAGGACCTTCGACACGGTCGGCACGGACACGTTCGCCTCGCGGGCGATGTCGCCGAGGGTGCACCGCGGCGGGGTGGTCCGGGCTGGGGTTTCGGGTGCGGCGGTCACCGGGACAGTTTCGCAACACCCGCCACCGGATGACCCCTATGTTTCGAAACTTGTTCTCGTTTGTTTCGGCCGCTCCTACGTTGCTGTCACCGCGCCGCCGCCGGAGTCCCTCGGCATCCCCGGCGGCGCGGCGCTCCCCCCACGACTCACTTTCCGGGCCGCCCGCCGGTCCGTTCATCGAGGAGGAACGCATGGCAGCAGGAGGCGTGTTCGCCCGCAGGGGCGTTCGCCTGGCCGCCGGTCTCGTCGCCGGAGCGCTCGCGCTCACCGGCTGCGGCGGCGGCGACGAGAGCGGCGGTGAGGGCGAGAAGATCACCCTGACCGTGGCCACGTTCAGTGACTTCGGGTACGAGCCGCTGGTCAAGGACTATATGGCCGCGCACCCGAACGTCACCGTCAAGCTCCGGGTCACCGAGTTCGACCAGCACCACAAGCAGTTGGCCACCCGCCTGGGCGCCGGCGCGGGCGCGGCCGACATCGAGGCCGTGGAGGAGGGGTACATCCCGCAGTTCCGCCAGTCCAAGGACAAGTTCGTCAACCTCGCCGACTTCGGCGCGAAGGACCTGGCCAAGCAGTGGCTGCCCTGGAAGTGGGAGCAGAGCCTGGCCGACAGCGGCAACTTCGTGATGGGCCTGGGCACCGACATGGGCGGCCTGGCCCTGTGCTACCGCTCCGACCTGTTCTCCGCGGCCGGCCTGCCGGTCGAGCGGGACAAGGTGTCGGCGCTGTGGACCAGCTGGGACGAGTACTTCGCGGTCGGTGACAGGTTCGTCGGGTCCGGCAGCAAGGCCAAGTGGTTCGACGGCGTCGGCAACATCTACCAGGCCATGATGAACCAGACCCCGTACGGCTACTTCGACACCTCCGACGCCTACGTGGGCGACAGCAACCCGGCCGTGAAGTCGGCGTTCGACAAGGTCGCCGCCGTGGCGAACAAGCCCGGCATGTCGGCCAAGCTCGACCCGTTCAGCCAGCAGTGGAACGTCGGCTTCAAGCAGGGCACCTTCGCCACGCTGCCATGCCCGAGCTGGATGCTGGGCCTGATCAAGGACGGCTCCGGCCCGGAGAACGCCGGCAAGTGGGACATCGCCAAGATCCCCGGCAACGGCGGCAACTGGGGCGGCTCCTTCCTGACCGTGCCGAAGCAGGGCAAGAACGCCAAGGAGGCGTACGAACTGGCGAAGTTCCTGACCTCGCCGGACTCCGAGGCCAAGATCTTCCAGAACGTCGGCTCACTGCCGTCGCAGCCGGAGACACTGAAGAACCCGGCCGTGCTCGGCTTCAAGAACGAGTACTTCAGCAACGCCCCGGTCGGCGAGATCTACGCCAAGTCCGGCGAGACGCTCCAGCCGAACTACCGCGGCACCCGTGACGCCGACGTGCGGCCCGTCTTCGGTCGTGCCCTGGCCCGCGTGGAGCAGGGCAAGCAGTCTCCGGCCGACGCCTGGACGCAGGCCCTGTCCGAGGCCGGCAAGGCACTCGGCAAGTGAGAACCCGGGCGGCACGGCGTTACCTCTCGACGCCGTGCCGCCCCCTTCTTCCCCCTCCAGGAGCTGACATGCGCGGGCGCCTCGACCGGCACCTCACCCCGTACCTGTTCGTCGCACCGTTCTTCGTGCTGTTCGCCGTGTTCGGGGCATACCCGCTGCTGGCGACGCTGTGGATGTCGCTGCACGACTGGCACCTCATCAACGGCGACGGCGGCTTCACCGGCCTCGCCAACTACAGCGAGCTGTTCGCCGACCCCGACTTCTGGAACGCGCTGGTCAACACGCTGAGCCTGTTCGTGATCTCGACGGTGCCGCAGCTGTTCATCGCGCTCGGGCTCGCGGCGCTGCTCAACACGAAACTGCGCGGGCGCACCTTCTGGCGGGCCGGGGTGCTGGTGCCCAACGTCGTGTCCGTGGTGGCGGTGGCGCTGGTCTTCGCCCAGGTCTTCGGCCGCGACTTCGGCATCGTCAACTGGCTGCTCGGTCTGGTCGGCCTGGAGCCGATCGACTGGCCCGCGAACGTGTGGTCCTCGCACCTGGCCATCGCGGCCATCGTGACGTGGCGCTGGACCGGCTACAACGCGCTGATCTACCTGGCCGCCATGCAGGCGGTGCCGAACGACCTGTACGAGTCGGCGCGGCTGGACGGCGCGTCCACATGGAAGGCGTTCTGGACCGTCACCGTGCCGATGATCCGCCCGACGATCCTGTTCACCACGGTCGTGTCCACCATCGGCGGCCTGCAGCTGTTCGCCGAGCCGCTGCTGTTCGAGTCCAAAGGCGCCTCGACCGGCACCGGCGGCTCCGACCGGCAGTACCAGACGATCACGATGTACCTCTACGAGAAGGGCTTCACCCTCTTCGACGCCGGCTCGGCCGCGACCATCGCCTGGGTGCTCTTCCTGATCGTCGCCGTCTTCGCACTGATCAACTTCGCGGTGGTACGCCGCGCCGTCGCGAGCCGCTGAGGAGCCCTCGATGACCACCACCACCGCAGTTTCCGCCGTGCCACGCCGACGCCGCCGGGCCCGCCCCGCCGGCGGCCGCGGCCGCCCGCTGATCTACCTGCTGCTGGCCGCCGTGCTCGCCTCGTCCGTGTTCCCGCTGTACTGGACCTTCGTCGTCGCCAGCTCCGACAACAGCGCCATCGGCGAGGCCACCCCGCCGCTGGTGCCCGGCGGCAACCTGATGGAGAACATCAGCCGGGTCTTCGAGAGCTCCGAGTTCTCGCTAGCGCTGATGAACTCGGCGATCGTGGCCACCACCGTCGCGGTCGGCAACGTGTTCTTCTCCGCCCTGGCCGGTTTCGCCTTCGCCCGGCTGCGCTTCCGCGGCCGCAACGCGCTGCTGGTCACCGTCGTCGCCACCATGATGGTGCCGACCCAGCTGGGGATCATCCCGCTCTACCTGCTCACCACCGAACTCGGCTGGACCGGGCACCTGCAGGCGCTGATCGTGCCCGCGCTGGTGTCCGCGTTCGGGGTGTTCTGGATGCGCCAGGCCGTCGACGAGACCGTGCCCAACGAGCTGGTCGAGGCCGCGATGATGGACGGCTGCTCGCTGGTGCGCATCTTCTGGCACGTGGCGCTGCCCGGGATCCGGCCCGCCGCCGCGGTGCTGGGCCTGTTCACCTTCATGGGCGCGTGGAACGACTTCTTCTGGCCGCTGATCGTGCTCAACCCGGAGAACCCCACCGTGCAGGTCGCGCTGTCCGTGCTGGCCAGCGGCTACTACACCGACTACGCGCTGATGCTGACCGGCGCGCTGCTCGGCGTGCTGCCGGTGCTGGCCGTGTTCCTGCTGCTGGCCCGGCAGATCGTCGGCGGCATCATGGCCGGCGCGGTGAAGGGATGATCCGCAACCCGATCCTGCCCGGCTTCCACCCCGACCCGTCGATCCTGCGCGTGGGCGAGGACTACTACCTGGCCACGTCGACGTTCGAGTGGATGCCGGGGGTGCGCCTGCACCACTCGCGCGACCTGGCGCACTGGCGCGCCCTGGGCGGAGCGCTCACCGAGCCGCGGCTGCTGGACCTGACCGGCACGCCCGACTCCGGCGGCGTGTGGGCGCCCTGCCTGTCCTATGCCGATGGCGTGTTCTACCTGGTGTTCACGAACGTCGCCGGGTACGCGGGCGGGTTCTGGGACGTGCCCAACCACGTCGTCACCGCGACGTCGATCGAGGGACCGTGGTCGGATCCGGTGCCGCTGCACGCCCGCGGCTTCGACCCGTCGCTGTTCCACGACGACGACGGTCGCAGCTGGCTGCTCAGCAACGACCTCGACTGGCGGCCGGGGCATCACTGGTCGGCGGGCATCATCGCGCAGGAGTTCGACCGGGGCACCGGCAAGCTGCTCGGCGAGCCGGTCACGATCTTCACCGGCACGCCCGCGCGGTACACCGAGGGTCCGCACGTGTACCGGCGCGACGGCTGGTACTACCTGCTCACCGCAGAGGGCGGCACCGGCTGGGAGCATCAGGTGACGGTGGCGCGTTCGCGGTCGCTGCTGGGGCCGTACCAGGTCGATCCGGTCACGCCCATGCTGAGCGCGGCGGGCGAGCCGCGGCTGGCGCTGCAGAAGGCCGGGCACGGCAGCCTGGTGCAGACCCCCGCCGGGCAGTGGTACCTGGCCTACCTGGTCGGGCGGCCGCTCACCGAGCGCGACGAGTGCGTACTGGGGCGGGAGACCGCGCTGGCCCCGGTGACCTGGACCGCCGACGGCTGGCCGCGCATCGAGGGAGCACGGCCTGCCCTGACCGTCCCGGCCCCGGACCTGACAGCGCACCCGTGGCCCGCCGAACCGGAGACCGACGACTTCGACGCGGCCGTGCTCGGCCCGCAGTGGAGCACGCTGCGGCGGCCGTTCCACGCCGACTGGGCGTCGCTGCACGCCAGGCCCGGCCACCTGCGGTTGCACGGCGGGCGGTCGCCGTCGTCGAAGTTCGACACCAGCCTGGTGGCGCGCAGGGTCACCGCGGCGAGGTGCGCCTTCACCACCTCGGTCGAGGCCGATCCGCGCAGCCCGCAGCAGCTCGCCGGGATCACCGCCTACTACAACACCCGCAACTGGCACTACGCGTACCTGACCTGGCGGGAGGGCCTCGGCCGCTGCCTGGAGCTGCTGTCCTGCGACCGCGGCCGCCTGCACCGCCCGCCGCACGTCCCGGTCCCGGTCCCGCCGACCGGTCCCGTCCACCTACGCGCCGACCTGGACCTGCCCGATCTTCGCTTCAGCTGGTCACCTGACGGCGACACGTGGCACGGCCTGGGCTCCGCGCTGGACGCCCGCATCCTGTCCGACGAGCACGCCATCGAGGCGAGCCCCGACGGCGTCTTCCAGATCTGGGGCTTCACCGGCGCGTTCCTCGGCCTCTGGTCCCACGATCTCGCCGGCAACGCCATGCCCGCCGACTTCGCCCACGCCACCTACACCGTGTGAGTGCGCCACCGGTAAAACCGTGACAGGGCGGGCCGGACGACCGGCCCGCCCTGTCACGTCATCGGCACGTCAGCGCCACAGGCTCAGGCGCTTCGGCTTCTTTGCTCGTACGATCGCGTTCAGCACGTTGGCGGTCGCCCGCTGGATGCGCTGGTCGACCCGCTCGGGCCGGTTCAGGCCCGCGGGCCAGTCCAGCGACCCGGCGGCGAAGACGATCGCTCCGTTGGGCGTTTCGTAGACGCTCGTGTTCTGGATCAGGTCGGTCCCATTCCGCAGCTGGTAGGGCGAGCGGGACAGGATCGTCTGGGACACGCCCTCGGGGGTCGGGTGGCGGCTGTCGACGCCGTCGGCCTCGCCGCCGACCATGCCCTCGATCTCGTCGCCGTCGGCGACGCCGGTGCCGGCCCAGAACCAGTGGTCCGCCTGCGCCACCACCAGCGGCACGGGGGCCGGGATGATGCCGTTGTACTGGACGCCGAGCAGCCGCTGCTCGGCGTCGCCCGGACCGGGCCGCGCGACGCGGAACTGCACCGTCGCGCCGCGCTCGTCCGGGTTCGGGTCCAGGCCGACCTCGCCCTTGTAGCAGGTGACGACACGGTCCGGCCGGCCGTCGGAGGCCGCGCCGATGCGGACGTGCCAGTAGACGTTGTTGGCGGTGAGGAAGGCGAGGCTGGTGCCGGCGGTGACGGCCGCCTCGGCGGCGTCGCGCATGGCGCCGGACCAGTACTCGTCGTGGCCGGGGAAGACCAGGCCGGCGTACTTCGTCGGGTCGATGCGGCCGAGGTGCAGGTCGATGCTGCTGGCGTAGACGAGGTCGTAGCCCTCGCGCTCGGCCCACTGGATGAAGTCGAGGTCGAAGTCGAACCGGCTCGGGATGCCGTCGCGGTGGTACGGCCGGTCGAACGAGACCTGGTGCGCCCGCCGCGTGTGGTCCTGGCGTCCGGGCTGTCCGGGCTCGAACCCGTAGTACAGGTTCTTGCCGCGGATACCGTCGAGCGGCCAGAAGTTGTAGGCCTGGTAGGTGGTGAAGGACATGACCACGCACAACTGCGCGCGGCGCTCGTCCTGGCGCACCACGAACGGGGTGAAGCAGCGCCAGCCCGCGGCGGAGGTGAACACCGCCATGTACGTGCCGGAGACCCAGTCCTGCGGGACCTCGAGGGTCCAGCCGGGGGTCCAGTCACACGTGATCATTCCGTTGTCCGGATCGATGCTGGGTGGAGGCTGGACGGAGCCGGTGAGCTCCGGGCTCTCCGTCATCAGCCGGGCGCCGGCGCCGTCGTAGTGGCCGAGGCGGTGGATGGCGATGCGGTAGGGCTGCGCGCCGGCGACGGTGGCGTGGAAACTGATCGACTCGCCGACGTTGACGCTGGTCGCCGAAGCGTACGCATTGATCTGCTGGGCGATGTCGTTGGCGGCCCGGACGCCCTGCGCCTTGCGCCAGTTCGGCGCGCCCGCGAGCCGGTTCTCCGCGTCCGTCGGGTTGCTCGGGTTGGGCCGCGCCTGAGCGGGCGCGGTGGAGGCCCCGGCTCGTGCCCGCGCGGCCGGAGAAGCGGCGGCCACGGCGAGCCGTCGAGTGCTCTGCCGGTGCTGCTCCGAGCGCTGGTGGAACATCAGCCGCCGCCGCAGGATCCGGTCCAGCAGGTTGCGGGTCGCCCGCTGGATGCGGGGATCGGCGGTGCCGTCGTCACCGAGGGCCAGCGGCCAGTTCAGCACTCCGGCGGCGAAGACGATCGTGCCGTCGCGGAACTCGCCGAGGGACGTGTTCTGCGTGTAGTTGTTGCCGCGGTCCGTGAACGGCGACGCGGCGAGGATCGCGTGGTGGGCGAACGCCGGCTTGGCCACCGCCGTGACGTGGCCGTCGGCTTCACCGGTGACCAGATTGTCGATCTTGTCGCCGTTGGACAGTCCGGTGCCGTCCCAGAACCAGTGGTCCGCGGATCGGATCACCAGCGGCGCGACCTCCTTGGTCGACCGCAGGTGCTGGACACCCAGCAGCGCCTGCTCGGTGCGGTACGGCCCCGGGCTCTTGATACGCCAGGCCGTGGTGGCGCCGGGCGCCTCAGGTGCGGGATCGGCCGGGGTCTTGTAACAGGTGACGACGCGGTTCGGCCGTCCGTCCGGCGCGGGTTCGAGCCGGACGTGCCAGTGCACGTTGTTGGCGGTGAGGAAGGCGAGGCTGGTGCCGGCGGTGACGGCCGCCTCGGCGGCGTCGCGCATGGCGCCGGACCAGTACTCGTCGTGGCCGGGGAAGACCAGGCCGGCGTACTTCGTCGGGTCGATGCGCCCGGTGTGCAGGTCGACGCTGGTGGCATAGGTGAGGTCATAGCCCTCACGCTCTGCCCACCGGATGAAGCTGTGGTCGAGGGCGAGCTGAGCGGGGAGGCCGTCGCCGTCGTAGGGCCGGTCGAACGAGACGCGCATGGCCCGGTGCGTGAACAGCCGCCGGACCTTGGTGCCCTCGTACACGTCGTAGCCGTAGTCCAGGCTTCGGCCGAGTTCGTCCTTGCGCGGCCACATGTTGTCGGCCTGGTAGGTCGAGAACGGCAGGATGACGCACAGCCGCGCGCGGCGCTCGTCGTCGCGCACCACGAACGGGGTGAAGCAGCGCCAGCCGGAGGCGGAGGTGAACACCGCCAGGTAGAGCCCCGACGTCCAGTCGTCAGGCACGTCGAGGGTCCAGCCGGCCGTCCAGTCGCAGCTGACCATCCCGGTGTCGGCGTCGATGCTCGGCGCGTTCTGGACGGTGCCGGTGAGCTCGGGGCTCTCGACCAGCCGGCGGGCACCCGCGCCGTCGTAGTGGCCGAGGCGGTGGATGGCGACACGGTAGGGCCGCGCGTCAGCGACCGTGGCATGGAAGGTGATCGAATCGCCGACGTTGACGCTGGTCGCCGAGGCGTACGCGTTGATCTGCTGGTCGACGTCGTTGGCGGCCCGGACGCCCTTGGTCCGGCGCCAGTCCTTCGTCCCCTCGTGCAGGTTCTCGGTGACGGTCCGGTTGCTCCGAGCGGGGCCGAATGCGGCCACGCTGGCAATCCGCTGCAGGGGAGCACGTAGCGAAACGCGTACGTCCTCTACCTTCCGGTGCATCACCGTCCGCGCCTTGCGGACCCTTCTGCGCAACATGCTTGCTTCTCCCCGGCTGGGTCGTGGATTGGTCGGTGACGGGTGGCCGGATCAGTACTCGGGATCCGAGAGCTCGAACGGACGGTGGAGCTGCCACTCCACGCGGTGGCCGACGAAGCCCATCTTCCGCTTGAAGAACTGCAGGCCAGGGGTGCCGCTGTCGTGCACGTAATAGACCGCGTAGCGGGTCCCGGAGTGCTCGCGGCGGTGCTTTGCGGCCTCGTACACCAGGAGGTTCATGATGCCGTCCTCCATGTGCGCGCCGTGGCCCAGGATGCGCGAGAACAGCATCATCTCGCCACAGGCGGGGGCGAGCGTGTACGCCAGGAGCTTGCCGTCCTTGAGGACGCCGAAGTGGTCCGACCGGTGCCGAGGGCAGGACTGGTCGTCCTGCGGGCCGAACTCCGACGGCCGAGTGCGGTAGCTCTCGCTCATCGGCCGGCCCTGGCGCTCGTCCAGGGAGAGGTTGATCTCGTGGATGTCGTCGAGGTGGTCGTCGTGCTCGAACAGCGCGAACTCGTAACCCAGCTTGAGCGCGCGGCGGACCTTCTGCCGCATCCAGTACGAGTCAGGCGTGCCCCACCACTCCTTCTCGATGTCATCGGGAAGAGCGAGCACGCTCGCGTTGACCTCGAGGAAGCCGTACCCCGGGTAGTTCTTGTGCGGCGCGGTGAACTGCGTGTGGTACTCGAGCGGCAGCTGGAGGCAGGTCGCCGCGGCACTGTCGCCGTACTCGAGGTTGATCGTGAGCGCGGGCAGGTCTTGGGGGTCGATACGAGTCATTGCTGAACCTGTCGTTGAGCGGGCGGAGAAGGTGCGGGCCGACCTGCGGATCGACCCGCGTGCCGGACGGAATCGGCCGTCGCGGATTGGCCTGTGGCGCAGCCGTGGTCAGGCGGTGCGTCCGGCAGGCGCGGTGGCTGCCGGACGTCGTCCTCGGCAGCCACCACGGGCTGACTACCGGCCGATCAGGTCCCGCTTGACCCGGCGCGCGACCTTGCGCAGCGTCACCGGCGCGACCTCGATCACGAGCCGGTCCCGGCTGTCGCGGAACGGGCGCAACCGGTACGGCCGGGCACCGTGCCGCAGGAACTGGCTCGGCATGTCGATCGGTGTGGCCAGCAGCGGCACGTCGCAACTGGTGCCGTCCAGGTCGAGCTGGACCCGGACCTCGCGGCGTGCGCCGCCGTCCGGGGTCCGGTCCAGCAGGCCGCCCAGGTCGAACGTCGCCCGCAGCAGCGTGCCCTCGTTGCCGGGCAGGCTCTGCAGGGTGACCCGCCCGGCCACCTGGCCGATGGTCATGCGCGGCACGGACTGGCCGAGCCCGGCCGGCTCGGCGGCGCTGTGCGAGGTGACCACGAGCGTCCGGCCTTCCCTGCCGGACTGCCAGGCCACCTCGGCGACCCGCAGGCGGGACGCGATCCACTCGGCCTGGCCGCTGAGGATCTCGAACAGATCGTCCGGCAGGCCGAAGTCCGTGTCGCGGAAGCCGCGGTACTGCGCGAAGAGCCGGCCGTCCTTGGCCATGACCGCGACCGTCTGGGGCGTCGCCTCCTGGAGGATGGCCTCGGCCAGCGCGTCGTAGTGGCCGCCCGCCGCGAGCGCGATGCGCACCCGGGTGGTCACGTCGAGGCGCCGGTTGACCGCGTCGGTCAGGAAGGCGCCCGCGACACGCCGGACACACGCACCGACGAGCTCTCGCGACTGCTGGTCCTGCGCGATGAACCCCTCGCCGACCAGGTCCGCCACCTCGACCGCGAACAGGCGGTGGGTGATGGCATCGCGCTTGGCGCCGGACTCGAGCAGCCATGCCGTCTCATCGAAGATCGCCTCGATGGCGCGCAGCCGGCTCGTGAGGTCGACCGGCACCTGGTTGGCCCCGTTGAGCCGACGAACGGCGAAGTGGTGGTTGTGGTCGCCCAGCGCGGTGATGCGCTCGGCGTGCGCCCAGGCCTGCAGGGCGAAGTGCAGCTCGCTGTGCGGTCCGAAGTCCTCGCGGTGTCGCAGCGACCGCCGGGTCAGGGCGTCGCGGCGGTAGAGCGCGGTCCCGGACAGCAGGAACGGCAGCGTCGACCCATACAGGTCGGCCGAGTTCTCGGTCTCGGTGAACACGGCGCTGGAGATCGGCTCCCCGCGCAGGTCCACGGCGCGCGGGACGACGACGTCCGAGCCGTGCTCGTCCGCGGCGGCGACCATGAGCTCGAGCGCCTTGGCGTCCAGGTAGTCGTCGGGCTGCAGGAACAGGACGTACCGTCCGGTCGCGGCGTCCAGCCCGGCATTGACCAGGTGCGCGTCGCCGCCGGCCGGGGAGTCGCGGTTGATCAGCTTGAAGGCGCCGCGGTAGGCGCGGGAGAAGCGGTCCAGGCGGATGCGGCTCTCGTCCGACGACACGTCGTCGATCGCCACGATCTCGATCGAGTCGAGGCCGATGGACTGCCCGACCAGGGAGTAGAGGCACTTCGGCAGGTACGGCATCGCATTGCGCACCGGGACCACGATGCTCACGTCCGGCGCGGTGGACCGGATCCGCCGGCGGTTCGGGACGAGGCGGCTGTAGATCTCGTCCATGATCTCGGCCTGGGCTTCCCAGGTCCAGTTGCTCAGCAGGTCCGGTGTGTCGTAGGCGGCGCGGTAACGCGCGGGGTCCGCCAGCACGGCCCGCACGGCCCGCACGTAGTCGGTGAGGTCCTCCGCCCGGAACACCTCGCCCTGGCGGATCTCCCGGGTGGTCTTGGCCATGGTCCGCACGTCGCTGACGATCATGGGCAGCCGGGCGTGGGCGTACTCGAAGAACTTGGTGATCAGCGCGATCTCGTGGTTGGGCCAGTGGTGGATCGGGATCACGCCCGCCGTGGCCCCGGAGAGGAACGAGATGACCTGCTGGTGCGGCACGTACGGGACGAGGTGGAGCCGGTTGCTGACGCCGAGCTCCACGGCGCGGGTGACCAGGCCCTGCACGTAACGGGACGGCGGCTGCGCGACCACCAGGGCCACGTGCACGTCCTCCAGCTGGGTCAGCGCCTCGACCATGAGGCCGCAGCCGCGCTGGGGCGCCGCCGCTCCGCTGTAGACCAGCAGGGGCGTGTCCGGACCGACTCCGCACAGCGTGCGCAGGTCCTTCGCCGGCTTGCTCGCGTCGCTCTCGGCGATCATCGGGGCGTTGAGGACCACGGCCGGCCGCTCCGGCAGGCGGTGGACCCGCTGCAGGGTGTCGGCCAGCTCGTCGGAGACGGTCATCGCGGCGTCGGCGTAGCGGGCGTACTCACGCTCGTGGGCCACGTGCGCCGGCAGCCAGCGGTGGTTGTCCGCGCGCGCCTTCAGCCCGGAGACGAGTTCGTGGGCGTCCCAGACCAGCTTGACCTTGCGGTTGGCGGCTCGGGCGCGCATCGTGGCACGGGCGCCGACACCGAGCATGTAGAAGTCGTTGGCGTGGATCAGGTCGGGCTTGAGCTGGTCGATGACGCTTCCGAAGGCGAGCTCGAAGTCCCACAGCCGCGGCTCGAGACGGCGCCACGACCGGTCGCCCTGGATGGTGTGCCAGAACAGCGTGTATGCGCGGTCCCAGGGGCCCTTGAGGCGCTTGCGCGACCGCAGGCCCTCGTTGAGGTGCCGGGTGCGCAGCCCGACCCACCGGCTGACCGCGGTGGCGGCCAAGGACTCGACGCGCAGGGCCTGTCGCCGTACGGACGTGCGTCCCTGGGCGTTGACGGCCAGTTCGGCCCGCCGGGCCGCGAGATCCGCCTGCCACGCCTTCATCCGGTGCGCCCGGTAGCTGGCGATCCCGGTGGGCGGGTAGCTCAGCGGGCCGCGCAACCAGCTACGGCGGAACTCGAAGGGCCGCTTCGTCAGGACCGGCGGCATCGGGATCAGGCGAACCTGTGCCTGGCCGATCATCCAGGTCTTCGGCTTGTCCTCGTTGGTGCGGCCCAGCAGGATGACGTCCCAGCCGGCCTCAGCGGCCGATGCCGCCGCCTTTTGTACCCGTGAGTCGCCGTTGACGCCGTTGTCGACCAGCATCACCACGCGACCTCGAGTGGCGCGCGGCGCGCCTGGATCGATGGGCACAGCGGCATCCATGTGGTATTTCCTCCCCGTGGCAATAATCCACCATGTGGACCGCGGAGAGTGTACGGCATCACGACCGCGTCGCCTACCTGCCGAAATGGCCGATTACGCGGACTCGGACCGCCCGTTACACGAGCGGCCATCCTGGAAATCGCTGCGAGCACTATGCTTTCCCATCGCCAGTCACCGACGTCCCCTCACGTCATCAGTCGCCGGTTCGCCGGGAGGAGCAGCAGATGCCTTTGTTCTCGCGGCGCGCGGCAATCGGTGCCATCGCCGGATCGGCCGTCGTCGCCGCCGCCGTAACGCTGGCCGAAAAGGACGGCCTTCCCTGGCAGGACACGAATCGGAATGTGCCGGACAACCCTGTCACCAGGGAGAACCAGCAGCAGGGCAGTGGCGACTGGCGGGTGGGGAAGAACGGGACCAAAGCCGCGGACGATGTGCGGATGCAGGTAAAGGCCTACGCCTCTGCGGAGAGCGTGAACCGCGGGGACTCCATCGATTTCCACGTCTCGGTCGCGGCGGCGGAGACCTACCTTGTGGAGATCTATCGGATGGGGCACTACGGCAAGGCGGGATCGCGGCTCATGCTGCGCGGCCCGCAACTGCGCGGGATGGCCCAGGCTGCCCCCACGACGGACGTACAGACCGGGATGGTCTCATGCGATTGGGTGCCGTCGTGGTCTCTTTCGGTGCCCGAAGATTGGACGTCCGGCTACTATCTGGCCGTCTTTACGACCGAGTCCGGATGGCGGAACTTCGCACCCTTTGTGGTACGCGATGACAGCCGAAAGGCTGATGTCTGCGTCGTGCTTCCCTTCTCCACCTACCACGCCTACAACCAGTGGCCGGTGGACGGGCGGCGCGGCAAGAGCCTCTACAACGGTTACGACCCCGCGGCCGTGCTGCCCGCCGAGCCCACGGTCAAGGACTTCAAGCGGATCCCGGCGTTGCGCGCGGCCAAGGTCTGCGCGGACCGGCCGTTCGCCCTCGACGGCCGGCCGACGAACTTCGACCTGGACCACGACTTCCTGCGCTGGGCCGAATCCTGCGGGTACGACCTCACCTACGCCACGACCGGCGACCTCCATGCCGGGCGGATCGACGCCTCGGCGTACCGCGTGCTGACCTTCAGCGGCCACGACGAGTACTGGAGCCGGGAGATGCGCGACCGCGCGGCGGCGGCGTTCGCCGGCGGCACCAGCCTCGCGTTCATGTCGGCCAACAACGTCTACTGGAACATCCGCTACGAGCCGTCATCCCTGGGTGCGGACCGAGTGGTGGTCTGCTACAAGGGCTGGGACGACCCAGAACCGGGCATATCGGGTGCAACGAAGCAGTGGCGCGCGGGCAGCCCCGGTCCCGCAGAACCCGAGCAGCGGCTGCTCGGGGTGCAGTACAACGGCATCCTGCCGAAGCCGGTGCCGCTGGTGGTGCAGAACGCCGGCCACTGGTTCTGGGCGGGCACCGGGGTGAAGGACGGCGACACGATCGACAGGATGATCGGCGGCGAGGCGGACGGCCTCTTCCCGGACGCCGACCGCCCCTCCGGCGTCAGCCAGACGCTGCTGTCGTCCTCGCCGTACGCGCTGGCCGACGGCACCCCGATGATCCAGAACACCAGTGTCTGCGAGGCGGCCAACGGCGCGATCGTCTTCGCCGCGTCCTCGCTCACCTGGAACTACGGGCTGAGCCACAACGGCTGGACCGACGGCAGGGTGCAGCGGGCGACCGCCAATCTCTTCGACCGGATGGTCCACCGCGCGTAGGCGGCACTCCGCTCAGGACAGGGCGGACGACATCTCGTGATCGGGCGGGATGGCCGTCCGCTGCTGCTCCGACGGTGTCTTCTCGACCTCGCGATCGACCTGCTCCCAGGCCGTGGGCGGTCGCTGACCGGGCAGCGGGTTCTCCACCAGGTGGCTGTACACCGCGTCGAGCGTGCGGGCCTGGGCCTCCCAGGTCCAGTTCTCGAGCAGGCCCGGGGCGTCGTACGCGGCGCGGTAGCGCTGCGGATCGGCGAGGACCGCCTTGACCGCGCGTACGTAGTCCGTGATGTCCTGGGCCCGGAAGACCTCGCCCTGACCGGTCGCTCGCGTCGTCTCCGCCATCGCCTTCACGTCGCTGACGACGATCGGCAGGCGGGCGTGCGAGTACTCCATGAACTTGGTGATGAGCGCGATCTCGTGGTTGGGCCAGTGGTGGATCGGGATGACGCCGACGTCCGCGCCGGACAGGAACTCGATCACCTGGTGGTGGTGCACGTAGGGCAGCACGTGGAAGCGGTCTGCCGCGCCGAGCTCGGCGGCGCGGGCCGCCAGACTCCGCAGATATGCCGACTGCGGCTGGGCGACCACCAGCGCGACGTGCGCGCCGGCCAGTTGCGGCAGGGCCTCGACCATGATGCCGACGCCCCGCTGGGCCGCCGCTGCGCCGCTGTAGACCAGGACCGGCGTGTCCGCGTCGACGCCGCACAGGGCGCGGAGGTCGGGAGCGCGGACGTCGTCGTCGCGCCGCCCGACCGGTGCGTTGAGGACGACCGTGGGCTTGACGGGCAACCGGTGTACGCGCTGGAGGATCTCGGCCAGCTGGTCCGAGACGGTGATCGCGGCGTCGGCGTAGCGGGCGTACTCGCGCTCGTGTGCGATGTGCGCGGGCAGCCAGCGGAGGTTGTCGACCCGCGGCTTGAGACCCGACACCAGCTCGTGGGCGTCCCAGACCAGCTTGACGCGCCGTCCGGCCGCCCGCGCGCGGAGCATGGCCCGCGCGCCTACGCCCAGCATGTAGAAGTCGTTGGCGTGGATCAGATCCGGCCGCAGCTCGTCGACGACCCCCGCGAAGGCGAGCTCGAAGTCCCACAGCCGCGGCTCCAGGCGGCGCCAGGCGCGGTGGCCGAGCACCAGCCGCCAGAACGCCGTGTAGGCGCGGTCCCAGGGCCCGCTCAGCCGGCGCCGACCACGGCGTCCGAAGGCCAGCTGGCGGCAGCGCATACCGACCCAGAGCTTGGTCAGTCCGGCGGCCGTCTCGCTGACGGCCAGCACGGTGCGCCGCCAGGCCCGGCGCAGCCCGCCCTGGTCGAAGTGGTTCACGGCGAGTTCGGCCCGGCGTGCGGCGAGGTCCGCCCGCCAGGCCTTGACCTGCCGGACGCGGTGCTCGGCGATGCCGGTCGGCGGGTAACCCAGGGGTGCCCGCAGCCAGCTGCGCCGATGCTCGAACCGGCGTTTCGTGGGCGGGTTCGGCATCGGGACGAGGCGGACCTCCGCCCCGCCGACCTGCCAGGTCTGCGGCTTGTCGTCAGCAGAGCGCCCGAGCAGGACGACGTCCCAGCCGGCTTCGGCGGCGGAGGCCGCTGCCTTCTGCACGCGGGAATCCCCGGTGACGCTGTTGTCCACCAGCATGACGACGCGTCCCCGGGCAGGCGGGGTCGTCGGTTCAGGCACGGCGAAATCCATGCGATCTTCTCCCGTTGTGCCCACCCCGTGATGGACCGGTCGGAGTTTACGACAAGGTAGCCCGCCGATTACGCCCTGAGGCCGTGCCATCGGAAAGCCGTCAGTGTTCCGGCGCAGGACGGCCGCCGCACCCGCGGGCGCGGCGGCTGTGGAACCCGCGCCGATCAGCCGCCGATGACGATGCGGTCGGTGTCGGCCCAGCGGGCCGGGTCGGTGACGCGGCGGCCGTCGACGAGGACCCGGACGCCGGGCAGCTCGGCCGGGCCGAGGTTGCGGTACTCGGCGTGGTCGGCCTGGATGATCGCGGCGGTGACGGCCTCGCCCTGGTGCGGCGGCAGGCCGTGCGCGGCCAGTTCCTCGCTGGTGTACATCGGGTCGCTGACGAACGCGTTCGCGCCGCGGGCGCGCAGCGCCTCGACGGCCGGGAAGACGCCGGAGAACGCGGTCTCCTTGACCCCGCCGCGGTAGGACGCGCCGAGCACGAGCACGTTCGCGCCGGTCAGGTCGCCGTAGGCGTCGG
>NZ_ML660183.1:439700-440789 GCF_007483665.1 Catellatospora sichuanensis | reverse complement strand
TGCCGTTCTTGCCGAGCTTCGCGTTCTTGCCCTTGCCCGCGGGCGTCTCGTCGTCGTCCATGTCGAGGCCGGCGGGGCGCACGCTGGCGCGTCCCGCGACGCCGCCGACGCTGGCGCGGCCTGCCGGTGCGCCGACGCTCGCCCGTCCGGCCGGAGCGCCGACGCTGGCACGTCCGGCCGCCGGGCTGGCCGGCGGGTTCACGGGCGCCTGGCCGTAGCCCTGGTCGCCATAGCCTTGCTGGTCTGCACCGCTCTCGGATGGCACCGATGCGCGGCCCGAACTCTGCGTCGGCGGAGGGTACGACTGACGATACTGCTCGTCGTCATACCCGTGGCCGGCGTTGGGGTCGCCGTACGAAGTCATCTGTCACACCGTTCCGGTCGGGGATGGGCGGTGGCGGCAGCCGCTGACAGCTGGGGGGCTGTCCTGTGTGCGCATCTTAGGAGTCGGCCGTCCGTGTGTCCGGCGACTTCGGAGTGATGGAAACCACGAACTCCATTTACAACCCGAACTCGGGTGAATGGCGTTGCATCAGCCATCGGCGACTCGGGCAGGTGCCGCGTTCGGCGTGCTGATGCGCTAACAGGACCAGGTCGCGGCCCGCTGCGTTCGGCGGGTATACCGCATACTCGCCCGATGGCTGAAGACGACGGGGACAGGGTGCTATGGCGTGGTGAGCCCGACAAGCACTTCTTCATCGAACGCTCGGACTGGCTCGTCGCGGTGGCCGGACTCACCTGGATCGCCCCGAACTCGTTGCTGATCCTGGACTACTTCGACGGCAGGTCGATCACGTTGCTGCCCGCCCTGCGCATCGAGTGGCGGATCATTGCGTTGGTGGTCGGCACTGTTCTCACCATCGGCCATCCGCTGGTCCGTGGGCTGTCCCTGCTCTATACGAAATACACATCCTCCGGCCGGACGGGGTGCGGGTCGCCCTCGCCGCGTGGAACGCGGTGAGGCCGAAGGGCGACACGGCCACCCGCACGAAGCCGGTGCTGACCCTCGCGCAGTTGCAGGCGATGGCCACCAGCCCCCGCTGGCCGAGCTGATCGCGACGTGGCGGGCCGACGGTGATCGTCGGCCCG
>NZ_ML660183.1:295392-439690 GCF_007483665.1 Catellatospora sichuanensis | reverse complement strand
CCGCCGCGGGGGGGGGGCGGGTGGGGGGGGGGGGGGGGCGGGGTGGGCGCCGCCCCCCCCCACGTCTGTTCCGTGCGCGCGATGCGGCATCTGCCTGCAGTCGACTGTCTCGGCGCGCCGCACGTCACCAACTACATGTTCAGAGGTCCATGGCAGTTCGAATCGCCATGGCGACCACGTCGAGGGTGGCCTCCGAGACCCGGCCGATGAACTTCCAGTCGGCCATGCGGTCAGCGGTCTGCCAGTTGAGCCGGTAGGCGATCACGGCGCCCGCCGTCGGATCGGTCTCCCCGAGTTGTACGGCCAGCATGCCGCGCGTGCCGGAGGGAACGGTCGGGGAGATCTCCGCGACGATCACGGTTCCGTTCTCCGTGAGTCGTTGCGTGGAGATCACGAGGAACTGCCGGCCACGTAGTGGGTGCTCCCAAACGTCGCCTCGGTTCACTCGCCCCACCGTTCGGCGTTCCAGCCGTCGTCGCGGTTGGTCTTCTCCCAGGCGGCGAGCGCCTTGCACTCCTCGGAAAGCATCTTGTCGCGTGCCGCCTCAGCCATCCAGGCGGAGACGTTGTCGCCTGCGGCCAGTTTGATCTGCTCCGCCAGCGCATCCGGCACGCTCACAGTCAGGCGCGTCATACCGGCGAGCATACGCGATGTATGTACGGCCCGCATATGGTGCACTCGGGCGATTGAACATATCGTTTACAACATTGAGTTGACAACGAGTGGTTGATGAGGTTGACTGGCAAGCATGGCTGAAGCGCAAGAGACCGATGACCTGTTCGTTCCGCCGGATGCCGGCCGTGCTCGGGCGATGCGCGACTTCGCCGCGCTCACCCGCATCGCCGAGCGCCACGCGGCAACGGGCAGCCAGCGGGATCGCTGGCGGAACGCGATGGTGCTCGACCCGTACGAGGCGGTCAGCCTGACGGTGTCGCTCGCGGCCGGTTCCGCACTGCCCGAGCCGGACGAAGCCCCGCTGGACTCCGCCGACCTGACCGCCGCGCTCACCCTGATTCCCCGGGTACGCGCCGAACTCGACGCGCTGGAGACGGGTCTGCTCGACCTGGCCCGCGCCCGCGGCCTGACCTGGCAGGCGATCGCCTTCGGGTTGGGGCTCGGCACCCCGCAGGCCGCCCGGCAGCGCCACGAGCGCCTGACCGACCGCACACGGCCCAGCCCCGCGAGCTAGCCGCGAGGCAAGTCGCCGTTGCGGCCTTCGCCGCGCCTGGTCCGGCGGATCCGGACAGCCCGGTCGGTGAGTTCGTCGACGGCCGCGCCGATCTCGGGCGGCAGGCCGCTGTCATCGCAGCACGACGGCTTGGTGCGCGGATCCGTCGGTGGTTTGACCCCGGCGAGTTCGTACAGCGCCGCGTACACGTCGCCGCCCGGGTCGGCCTCGTCGTGTCGTCCGATCAGGACCACGCACGCCTGCCTGCCGGACCGGAACGCGACCACGATGCGCAGGTCGCCCACGTGCTTCACGCACAGGTGGTCGAGCGGGACACCGCCGGTGAGGCGGTAGCCGAGGGCCGCGCAGCCTTCGGCTTCGAGGTGGCGCAGAAACTGCGCCACCTGCTGCTGCTGGCGGTTGCGCAGACTCTCGAACTGCTGCTCGGCGCGGGGGGTCCATTCGAGGGCGACGGGCACGTCGGCAACCTACCTAAGACCGCTCTGCCGCGTACGCGCGAGCAGTTCGCCGGTGTCGATGGCCTTGCCCTCGCCGCGCCGCATCTGGGCGAGGCTTTCCCGGACGTCGTCGCGTTCCAGCAGCGCGGTGTCCTCCAGGTAGCGCCACACGGCGTCCAGCAACCCTCTGGTCTGCCCGGCCTGGCGCAGCTCCCGGACCAGGTGCCAGACCTCGTGGAAGCGGCGCGGTTCGAGCCGCGGCTGCCCGTTGACCTCCACGATCACGAAGATGCCCGTGCGGGCCCACTCCCTGATGGTCGGCTCGCTCAGGTCGAGCAGCTCAGCCGCGATCACGGGGCGGATGGGTTCGCAGGTGGCCAGCCACTGCCGGGCGACGCGCAGCAGCCGCGCACGCCGTTCGTCGTCGAGCGTGCGGGCGATGTCCTCCAGCTCCTCCACGGAGGAGAGCAGGTCGGCGATCTTCTCGCGGTCGGAGGCGACGGTCACGGCAGGCTCCTGTCCCTCGAATCGAGCCCGGCACTTACGAGTATGACCCACGAATCCGCAAGTACGCCGCGGACGATCAGCTCAACCTGGCGGCGCCCGGCCAGCTCGGCGGTCCGCGGCGGACGAATGGCCCGGTGCGTCCGCTGGGCGCGCTACCTGCGCGGACGGCGGTGCCGGGACGGTGGCGCGTGTCGCGTAGTAAGAATCGACTCCCTGCGCGCACTACCTGGTGACGGAACACCTTCCGACGAAGGAGCAGGAGCCAGTGACCCATGAGGAGCCGAACAGTCGGTTCACCGCCATCTACCACCGACATCATCGACAGGTGTACGCGTACGCGGTGAGCCGGGCCGGACGCACGCTCGCCGACGACGTCGTCGCCGACACGTTCCTGGTGGCCTGGCGCAGGCTGGAGGCCGTGCCCGAAGGGCCGCTGCCGTGGCTGCTGGGCGTGGCCCGCAACGTGATCCGGGAACGCTTCCGCGACGACGTACGCCAGGCGAGCCTCGCCACCGAGCTGCGGGCCTGGACCGTCGAAGCCGACGCCGACGTAGCCGACGGCGTCGCCGACCGCGCGGCGATGCTGGCCGCGCTCGCGGGGCTGAGCGACGACGACCGGGAGACGCTCACGCTGACCGCGTGGCAGGGCCTGTCCGCGAGGGACGCCGCCCGTGTCGTCGGCTGCTCGACCGCGAGCTTCTTCGTGCGCCTGCACCGGGCTCGCAGACGCCTGGAGCAGGCCATGTCCGACCCCGTGCCGGTGGACCGCCGCCGCCCCGTCCGCCTCACTGCGCAGGAGTACTCCCGATGAGCCACCGCGACACTCTGCGGGCCCTGACCGCGGCCCGCCCGACCAGCCTCGACCCGGCCGCGCCGCCCGCCGACCCCGCCCTGATCATGTCGTACCCCCAGGAGGAGACCGTGACGCGCACCGCCCGGCGGCCGGTGGGCCGCCTCGTCCTCGCCGCGGGCCTGCCCGCCGTCGCACTGGCCGTGACCGGAGCGTTCCTGCTCAACAACCCGTCCGGGACGGGGCCGACGCTGGTGCAGCCACCCGCCAGCGCACCGGCCTCCAACGCCCCTGCCGAACTGCCCACGGACGCGGGCAGCGTGCTGCTGGCCGCCGCCCAGCGCAGTGAATCCACGGTCGCGTCCGACGGCGACTACTGGGTGCTGCGCGCCGAGCACGGCGAGGGCACCCGGCGCGGACAGGACGAGATGATGTGGCTGGCTGCGCTGCCCGGTCTGCCCTCGAGCGGCTACTTCCGCCGCGCTGACGGGTCGTGGGCGGCCCGCCCGATGCAGGGGCACACGTCGGCGAACAACTTCCTGCTCGCCGGACAGCCGCGGTCGGTGCAGGAACTGGCCGCGCTGCCCACCGACCCGGGGCAGCTCAAGCGGCGGTTGCTCGGCTCGTACGACGGCAACGACGGGGAGGCGGAGGGACGCGACGTGTTCCTGTTCCACGCCGGTATGGACCTCGTCCTCGACCTGCCGGTGACCCCGCAGGTGCGCGGGGCCGCGTACCGGATGCTGGCGGAACTGCCCGGCGTGACGTCGCTGGGCCGGGTCACCGACCAGCGAGGGCGCATCGGCGTCGCGATCTCGGTCACCCGCCAGGGCGACTTCGCCAAGTCGCAGACCCGGCTGATCGTCGACCCGGCGACGGGCCAGGCCCTGGCCAGTGAGTCCTGGACCGGCGGTCGGCTGGCCAGCTGGCTGGTCCGGCTCGAGGCCCGCTGGGCCGACGGCCCGCTGCCGGACGCGTCGACCCTGAGCTGATCCAGATGTATGCCGGCAGGCCGCGCGGCCCGAACGGGTCACGCCGCCTGCCGGCGCAGCACGTCCGGGCATGTTCGATCGGCCGGGCAACTCTGTCCATGGCGTCGCTGCGACCGGGCACGGACATTCAGTAGCGTCATCGTCCGGTACTGCCTCCACACCGGACAGGGGAGCGACGTGACGCTGCCGATCGATCCTTCCGCACACCCCGTGCCGGGTCCGGTGGTCCGCCCGGCCATGGGCTGGTGGCGGCGGCACCGGGTGCTGCGCAACTGGCTCAGCGGCGTCGCCTCGGCGGTGGTCGTGTCCGTGATCAGCGGCGTCGCGCTCGCGGTCCTCACTCCGGGCGAGGACACCCCCGGCGGCGGTGCCGCACCGGCCTCGGCCGCCGCCGACGAGCCGCCGTTCAGCGTGGACGTGCTCTTCCGCGGCGACTACTGCGCGCCGTACGCGGTGAACGCCTACCCGGGTGAGCTGTCGAGCCCACACCGCGTGGTCGACCCGGACTCGCGCATACGGCCCGCCGATGACGAGGTCGCCGAGTGGATGCAGCGGGTCGACGCGATCCCTGCCGAGGGGCGCCTCCTGCTCACGCTGCAGGGCAGCACCGAGAAGACCGTGGTGCTGCAGGACATGACCGTCGAGGTGGTGGAGCCGAGGGGCCCGGCGATCGAGGCGACGACGCTGTTCTACCCCGAGTCCGGTTGCGGTGCCGGTGAATCGCCCCGCCTGTTCAAGGTGGGCCTGGACACCGCGAACCCGCGGCCGGTCCCCGCGGCGGGCGTGGACGCGGCGGGCAACGAGATCCCGGCGGTGGCATTCCCGTTCAGCGTCTCCGAGTCCGACCCGGAGATCTTCGCCATCACCGCCGACCCCGGTCACTGCGACTGCACCTGGCGGCTACGCCTGCGTTGGACCAGCGCGGGCCGCAGCGGCACCCTCGTCATCGACGACCACGGCCGGCCCTTCCGCACCGCGGCCGTCGTCGACACGAACGCACGCAAGTTCGTGGCTCACTCGGTCCGTGGCTGCCCCGGCGGACTCGCCTGGTGCGAGGAAGGCGCCTGACGCCGGCATGAACCGCGGCTCAGGGAGTCAGCGAGAGTTCGTTGAACTCGTCGGCGGTCTGCTGGCCGGAGAGGGCCTGGATGGCGGCCATGATGTCGTCGGTGGCCTGGCGGCGGGCCCGGCCGACGCTGATGCCGGGCTGCTGGGTGAAGCGCAGTGGTGCGCCGAAGCGGATGGTGATCCGGCCGGGCCGGGGGAGCTTCGCGCCGACCGGCTGGATGCGGTCGGTGCCGATGACCGCGACGGGCACGACCGGCGCGCCGGAGGCCAGGGCGAGCCAGGCCACGCCGGTGCGGCCGCGGTAGAGGCGGCCGTCGCGCGAGCGGCTGCCTTCGGGGTGGATGCCGAACGCGCCGCCGCGGTGAAGCACGTCGAGCGCCAGTTCCAGGGACTCCTGGGCGGCGCGGTGTCCGCCGCGCTGCACCGGGATGGCTTCGAGGCCCGTCATCAGCTCGCGGATGAGCCGCCCCCGCAGACCGGTGCCGGTGAAGTACTCCGCCTTGGCCATGAACGCGACCGGCCGGGGTGTCATCAGCGGGATGATGAAGCTGTCCAGGAACGACAGATGGTTCGCGGCCAGGATGAGCGGTCCGTCCAGCGGGATGTGCTCGCGGCCTTCGACGGTCGGCCGGAACGCCGCCCGCGCCAGCGGGGTGAGCAGCATCCTGGTGATGGACTGGATCGACACGTGTCCTCCGGTGATCAGGCTGGGCCCAGGTGGGCGTCCAGAGCGGCGCGTAGCAGCGGGTCGACGTCGTCGGTCTGCACGGTCATCTGCAGGCTGCCCCACAGCCAGAGTTGGGCGATGCCGTGCAGGTTCGCCCACAGTGCCCCGGCGACGACGACGGGCTCGGGGGCGGCCAGGCCGTGCCGGGCGCGGGTGACCAGGTCGACGAGCACGCCGAAGAGCTGGCGGCTGGCGTCGCGCAGGCCGATCTGGTTGCCGCGCAGCAGCTCGTGGCGGAACATCAGCTCGAACATGCCGCGCTGGGTACGGGCGAAGTCGAGGTAGTCGCGGCCCAGCGCGAGCAGCCCGGCGCGCGGGTCGGCCTCGTCGCGCAGCCCGGCGATGCGGCCGCCGAGATCCTGGTAGCCGACCTGGGCGATGGCGGACAGCAGGGACAGGTGGCTGGGGAAGTAGCGGCGCGGCGCGCCGTGCGACACCCCGGCCCGCCGGGCGATCTCGCGCAGCGTCAGCGATCCGGGTCCTTCGCGGGTGAGCAGGTCCACGCCCACCTCGATGAGGCGGGCGCGCAGGGTGGTGTCCTGGTCCGGCATAGACACTGTCTACCAGAGTGGGTAGACAGTGTCTACTTGCTGGGCGGGTGGATCGTGCGGTTCGCGCGTCGGCCGCTCAGGACGGCTTCGGCTTCGGGGTCGGCTGCCCCGACAGCAGCTCGAACTGGGCGTTGTCGAGCGTGCCCTTGCCGGTGACCCGGTAGCCGGGGCCCATCGTGCCCAGGCTGAGCGCGATCTCTGCCTCGTTGCGGATGTACCAGCGCTTGCGTGGCGCCTCGCCGCGGGAGGCGGGCAGCACCGAGCCGGTCCCGTTGACGTACGGGCGGCCGGGCACCAGCCGGTCGGTGGCGGTCATGGTGACGATCGCCGAGTTGTCCCCGGTGTAGTTCCACTGCACCTCGGCGAACTCGTCCTCCTCGCCGGTCTGCATCTCGGTGGCGTTGAGCGTCTCGTCGTTGTACGCGGCCACCAGGCGCTTCTTCGACTCGATGTCGTCGACGAGCAGCACGGTCAGGTCCGTCGAGTCGTACTTGCCGCGCAGGTGGATGTCCCGGGCCACCACGGAGTAGCGGTCGGCGACGCCCATGCCGGTGCGCCACCGGTCGACGAACTGCGGCAGCGGCAGGTTGCCCCACGTGTGGTCGTGGTAGCCGGTGCCGACGAACTCGCGCTTCTCGTTGTAGAAGACGATGTGGCCCTCGGCCTTGCCCGACGGGACGGCGGCGAACCAGGCCTGGTACTGGTCGGGGCCGCCGAGGTGGACGTATCCCGTGCCGGGCCGGAACGGAGCCGCGGTGCTGGTCAGGTTCAGGTTGAGGGTGATGTCGTCGGCGGTGCCGCGCAGCTGGTAGTTCTTCAGGTCGCCGGTGAGCGTGAACGGGCCGACCTTGACGTTGCAGCGGTCCTGGGCGCTGGCGAACTCGCTCCAGCTGTAGGTCCGGAACACGCTGAACTCGTTGCCCCAAGGCGTGGTGATCAGCAGGTTCACCGCGGGACGCCGGTCGGACTCGGCGCTGAGACCGTCGCCAGGGCGGGTCTTCAGCGTGAACGACACGACGATGCCGTCCTCGCCGGTCAGCTCGGTGTGCCACCACTCGTACACCCGGGGGTCCTCGTTGGCGGCGGCCGTGCGGAAGCCGTCCTCCCAGGCGTAATAGGTGTCGGGCTTGAGGTTGAGCCGGGCGTAGTCGGCGGGGCTGGTGCCGTAGCGGTTGAGCGTGGGGCCGTCGTCGGGCGGGGCGGGCGGCGCGGACCGGGTGCACGCGGCCAGCCCGGGGAGGGCGACGAACGACCCTGCGGCCAACGCCCGCAGCGCCGTGCGGCGGGAGAACCTTCCGGGAACCTCACTCATCTTGCTCGCCGTCCCATCACGCCGCAGCGCCGGCCTTTCAGGTGGATCACCCTATTGCCCTGGTTTGCGTAATGTAGCTCGCGTTTGCCCTGCGCGTAGGTGAGATCGCCAACCTCGCCGCCCCTCCGGTGCGCGGCGCGGCACACCAAGGTCACTCGACTTGCCGGGCACATGGGCGAAAGCGGGTTCAAGATACGCACATGTGCCTGGCAAGTCAGATGATCAAGGGCGGGGCGGGGCGGGCCGGGGCGGGGCGAGGCGGTGGTTAGTGGGGGACGCGGAGCCAGATGTTGGTGAGGTGGGCGGTGTGGGTGACGCTCACCTGCTCCAGGCGGGTGCCGTCGCCGCCGGGGCGCTCGAACAGGCGCGTGCCGTCGCCGAGCAGGGTCGGCACCACGTGCACCAGGACCTCGTCCAGCAGGCCGGCGTCCAGGCAGCTGCGGGCGGTGGCCGCGCCGAGCACGACCACGTAGCCGTCTCCCGCGGCGGCTTTCGCGGAGGCGACGGCCTCCAGCAGGTCGTCGACGAAAATGAAGTCAGGGTTCGGGTCGTCGGGGATGTCCCGGGTGTGCACCAGCTGCGGGCCGGTCCACGCACCGCCGTACAGCCGGCCCTGGGCGGTTGCGGGGCTGTGCGGGCCGAAGAAGGTCCGGTGACCGATGAGGACCGCACCGATGCGGGCCAGCACCTCGTCGACGACGGGATTGGGTCCACCGTGTCCGGCCAGCCAGGACATGTCGCCGCCCGGCCCGGCGATGAAGCCGTCCAGTGACATCGTGACGTGCCACAGCACCCTGCCCATGCGTTTCCTCCCGTGGGTCCGCGTTGCCCGGCATCGTGCCGGGGACCGTACATCCGATCACGAGGGGGAGTGTTTCTGAAAGTTTCACTCGCTCTGCGGCGGTATGAGCATTCGATGAATGGATATGTTGCGAAGGGATTACCGGGGCCTTAAGCTCTGGTCGATGGGAGCGCTCCCGGTCTCTGGCCAGGGCGTTTGCTGCCCCCTTGTTGCCCGACGAGGACCGGTCCGGCGCGCGCCCACCCCGATCCCGACGAAAGGCTCGTCATGAGACTCCTCCCACGCGCGTCCCGGCGCGCCCTGATCGCGGCCGGCGCGGTCGGTGCGCTGGCCCTGGGTGTCACCGTCGCGCTGCCCGTGGTCAACGCCATGGCCGCCAGCGGCTGCGCCGTCACCTACACCACCAACCAGTGGCAGGGCGGCTTCACCGCGAACATCACCATCAAGAACCTCGGCGACCCGATCAGCAACTGGACCCTCGGGTTCACCTTCCCGAACTCCGGCCAGAAGGTGACCCAGGGCTGGTCGGCGACCTACGCCCAGAGCGGCTCGGCGGTGACCGCGACGAGCATGAGCTACAACGGTTCGCTGGCCACCAACGCCTCCACCGGCATCGGCTTCAACGGCAGCTGGACCACGGCCAACCCGTTGCCTACCTCGTTCACCCTCAACGGCACCGTCTGCACCGGCTCCACCACCCCCAGCTCGCCCGCGCCGAGCTCACCGGCGCCGAGCAGCTCGCCGTCGGCCTCACCCCGGCCGTCCACGTCACCGTCCGCCTCGCCGTCGCCCAGCCCGTCTCAGCCGACCGGGCAGACCCCCGTCGCGATCAACGGACAGCTGCGCGTCTGCGGCGTGAACCTCTGCAACCGGTTCAACCGCCCGATCCAGCTGCGTGGTATGAGCACGCACGGCATCCAGTGGTTCGCCAACTGCTACAACGACAACTCGCTGAACGCGCTCGCGAGCGACTGGCAGGCCGACCTGCTGCGCGTGTCGATGTACGTGCAGGAGCAGGGCTACGAGACCAACCCGGCCGGGTTCACCAACCAGGTGAACAACCTCGTCGAGGAGGCCACCGAGCGCGGCCTGTACGCGATGATCGACTTCCACACGCTGACGCCGGGTGACCCGATGTACAACCTGGAGCGTGCGAAGACCTTCTTCGCCGCGGTGTCGGCGCGCCACGCGGCGAAGAACAACGTGATCTACGAGATCACCAATGAGCCGAACGGCGTGAGCTGGTCGACGATCAAGAACTACGCCGAGCAGGTCATCCCGGTGATCCGTGCCAACGACCCGGACGCCGTGGTCATCGTCGGCACCCGTGGCTGGTCGTCGCTGGGCGTCTCCGAGGGCGGCAACTCCACCGAGATCATCAACAACAAGGTCAACGCCACGAACATCATGTACGCGTTCCACTTCTACGCCGCGTCGCACAAGGACAACTACCGCGCCGAGGTGGAGCGGGCGGCCGCCGCGCTGCCGCTCTTCGTCACCGAGTTCGGCACGGTCACCTACACCGGCGGCGGTGCGGTCGACACGGCCAGCAGCACCGCCTGGCTGGACATGCTGGACCGGTTGAAGATCGGCTACGCGAACTGGACCTACTCCGACGCCGACGAGGGCAGTGCCGCGTTCAAGCCCGGCACCTGCAACGGCGGTAACTACGCGGGCACCGCGGTGCTGACCGAGTCCGGCAACTTCATGCGCAACCGCATCCGCACGGCGGACAACTTCCCGACCAGCTGACCCGCCCCGATCAGCGGCGCGGCCCCCTCGCGCCCGGCGAAGGGGGCCGCGCCGTGCTGTCCTACTTGACCTGGAGCGCGCTCCAGCTTCTAGCGTGGCAGGGGTACACGATCGAGGAGGCAGTACATGAAAACCGTAGAACTCGGACGCACCGGCGAGCAGGTCAGCCAACTGGCCCTCGGCGCCATGCTCATGGGAACCAGCACCGACGAGCCCACCTCCGTCGAGATGCTCGACCGGTTCCTCGACGCCGGCGGCAACTTCATCGACACCGCCAACTGCTACCGCTGGTGGGAGCGGGAAGGCAGCCCCGGCGGAGAGAGCGAGGAACTGCTCGGCCGCTGGCTCACCCGCACCGGCCGCCGCGACCGGGTCTTCCTCGCCACCAAGGGCAGCGCCATGATCACAGAGCAGGACGGCCTGTGGCGCGACGGGCAGCCCGACTGGCCGCTGGCCCGCACCCGGTTCGAAGGCGCGGGCGCGGCGACCCTGACCAAGGCGATCGACGACAGCCTGCGGCGGCTGCGCACCGACCACGTCGACCTCTACTACGTGCACGTCGACGACCGGGCCACGCCGCTGGAGGAGACCCTGGAAGCGCTCGCCGGCATCGTCGCCGCGGGCAAGGCCCGATACATCGGCTGGTCGAACGTGCGCACCTGGCGGCTGGAGCGGATCCGGCAGCTCTGCGCGGCCAACGGCTGGCCGGCCCCGGTCGCCCTGCAGCAGCAGCACACCTATCTGCGCCCGAAGGCGGGGCTGGACTCCGCCTCCATCGTGGACGACGAGCAGCTGGACTACCTGCGCGAGCACGACGACCTGTCGCTGGTGGCGTACTCGCCGATCCTCAAGGGCGTCTACGACTCCGCGGCCAAGCGGGCGGGGCACTGGGCGATGGAGAACTACGAAGGCCCCGACGCGCAGGCGCGGCTGGCCGCGGCCGCCGCGGTGGCCGCCGAGGTCGGAGCCACCCCGAACCAGGTGGTGCTGGCCTGGCTGCTGCGGGCGTCGCCGACGATGATTCCACTGGTGGGTCCGCGAACGCTGGAGCAGTATGAGACGGCGCACGCCGCGCTCGACGTCATGCTCTCCGACGAGCAGGCCGCGCGCCTGGACGCCGCCGGGGCCTGACGTGTCGGGTTGTCGTGGCTGGCGCCGGACGCGTACTGTCGTCTGCCGCTGGGGAAACACGACGGGTGTGCGCGTCGTTGCGTAACCAGAGGCCATTTCGACTGTGAGGAGCTGGTATGGGCGAGCGCGTGCTGCGGGGAAGCCGACTTGGCGCCGTCAGCTACGAGTCTGACCGTAACACCGAGTTCGCGCCCCGGCAGACCCGTGAGTTCTCGTGCGTCAACGGGCACCGGTTCGAGGTGCCGTTCGCCGTGGACGCCGAGGTGCCCTCGACGTGGGAGTGCAAGTTCGACGGCGCCGTGGCGCGGCTGGTCGACGGCACCGAGCCGGAGCAGAAGAAGGTCAAGCCTCCGCGTACGCACTGGGACATGCTGCTGGAGCGCCGCTCGATCGAGGAGCTCGAGGAGATCCTGAACGAGCGTCTGGCCGAGGTGCGCACCAAGCGCGGTCGCTGACCCTGACATCGCCGATGCCGGCGCCGATCCCCGAGACCGGCGCCGGCATTCGTGTGTCCCGATCCGGGCGGCGGCAAATCCGGGGCGGCGTGGCGGGCCGCTCGGGTAGCGTCCCGGCGCATGTACGAACTGCAGCGCCTCACCGCCGAGCACGCCCCGGCGCTGCTGGCGTTCGAGACGGCCAACCGGGCCTGGTTCGCCCGCACCATCGCCGACCGGGGCGACGACTACTTCGCGTGCTTCCCCGAGCGGCACGCGGCGATCCTCGCCGAGCAGGCGGCCGGGCTGCACCACTTCCACGTAGTGGTGGACCCGGCCGGGGCGATCGCGGGCCGGGTCAACCTCGTCGACGTCGCCGACGGCCGCGCCGAACTCGGCTACCGGATCGCCGAGAGCGCCGCCGGCAGAGGTCTGGCCACGGCGATGGTGGCGCAGGTCTGCGCGCAGGCCGCGGGCGAGTACGGGCTGACCGGGCTCAGCGCCGTGACCACCCTGGACAACGCCGCCTCCGCTGCGGTGCTGCGGCGCAATGGCTTCACCGTCGATGGCCCGATCACTCTCGGTGACCGTCCGGGTATGCGATACCTCCGTGACCTGGTGATCTCGGCAGGCTGAAGCCTCCAGCGGGCTTCGCGGTCACCCACGGCGACCTCGAAGACTTTCCCGCGCCGCCGCATCGCGGTAATCTGCCAGGCGGCCGCGCCCGTGCAGAGTTCCCCCTCACCCCTGGCGGCCGCCGCCGCGCGCCCGGCTCCTGCGCGGCGGACGACGGAAGGATCCTGTACGTGCCTGCCCCGGTGCGCCGCCCCCGCCCCGCGTCCCTGCTCGCCCTGCTCGTGGCCGTTGTGTTGCTGGTCACCGGCTTCGGGACGCCCGCCAACGCCGAGCCCAACGAGATCCCGTCGACCAAGGTCGCCCAGGCGCGCCAGAACCTGGAGAGCGCCGCCGGGCAGTACCTCGACGCCGAAGCGGCCATGCTCAAGGCGAAAAAAGAGCAGACCACCATGAACCAGACGCTGCTCGCGGCGGAGAACCGCTACACGCGGGTCCGGGCGAGCGTCGCCAAGTACGCCGCCGAGGCGTACAAGTCCGGGCGGCTCGGGGTCATCGGCGTGATGCTGAACGCGAACACGTCCGACGAGTTCCTGGCCCGCTCCGCGGCGATGGAGAAGTTGACCGCCCGCGACGATGCCCGCATCAGCGAGCTGGTCCAGGTCAAGAACGAGATCTTCGCGGCCAAGGCCGCCGTCGACGCGTCCGTGAAGGAGCAGGCCAAGCACTTTGCCGAGATGGCGAAGCTGCGCAAGGCCGCAGACAAGGCGCTCAGCGCGCTCGGCGGCGCGGCCACCAAGGGCTGGGTCGACCCGAACTCGCCGCTGGCCATTCCGGCCAAGCGCAACGCGGACGGCACCTGGCCCCGCGAGGTCTGCAGCATCGACGATCCGACCCGCAAGACGGTGGCGGGCGCGTGCATCACGCCGCGCACGCTGCACGCGTACCTGCAGGCTCAGAAGGCCGGCTTCAAGCGGTACACCTCGTGCTGGCGTCCCGGCGACATGTACGAGCACCCCAAGGGCCGCGCCTGCGACTTCTCGGTGGCGGTGGGCGGCTTCGGCGGCCATGCCACCGGCGGCGACCGCACCTACGGCAACAAACTGGCCGCGTACTTCGTCAAGAACGCCAGCGCGCTCGGGGTCATGTACGTCATCTGGTTCTGCCAGGTGTGGACGGCAACCGGCGGTGGCTGGCACCGATATTCGCCTACCGGGTCGAGCTGCGGTGACTCGCCGTCGGCCGACCACACCGACCACGTGCACCTGTCGGTGAACTAGCTCAGGCGCCCCGCTGGCCGTCGAGGCTTTCGCGCAGCAGGTCGAGGTGGCCGCAGTGACGTGCGGTCTCCTCGATCATGTGCACGTACGCGTACCGCAGGGTGAAGGAGTTGCCCTCGGCCCGCGCCCGCTCGTCGAGCCCGGCGTGCTGGACAGACTGCCGGGACCGCGCGCACTCGGCCACGTAATCGGCCACGATCCCGGCGAGCGTCTCGCCCGGCGGGACCGGGAAACCGCCGTCCGGCTCCTGCCCGGTCCACGGCCATGGCAGGTCCAGCCCCGCGAAGTCGATGCTGAACCAGAACCGCTCCACCCCCGCCAGGTGGCGGACCAGCCCGGCGGGGGTCAGCTCGGACGCCGGCACTGGGCGGCTGAAGGCCTGCTCGTCGGTCAGCCCGGCGACCTTGTTCACCACCGTGGCGCGCAGGAAGTCGAGCAGGCCGGTGAGGGTCTCGCGCTCGGTGCCGTCCTCCGGCGGCCGGACCCGCGGCGCTGCCTTGATCTCGTCGATCGTCATCGCGACAGCGTAGGGGCGGGCGCCGACATCCGCAGTCCGCGTAGTCGGCTCAGTACGGTGGCGGCACGGGCGGGCTCGGATCTCCGCCAGGCGAGCGGGCCCGCCGCTCGCGTGGACAGAAATTCTCGCGTTGGGTGTAATGGCGCGACCGGTGGCGGGACTTATCAGCGAAACACCGCTACCTCGGGAGGCACTCATGCGGTCAGACACGTCCCTCGCCAGGGCCGCCGCGGCAGGAGACCGCGAGGCGTTCGACCGGCTCTACCGCCTGTACCGGCCGGGCCTGATCGGTTTCGTGTTCCGGCAGGTCGGTGACCGGCACACCGCCGAGGACGTGGTGCAGGAGACGTTCCTGGTGGCCTGGCGCGACCTGGCCAAGCTGCGCGACCCCGACGTGTTCCGGACCTGGCTGTTCTCCATCGCGTACCGCCGGGCCATGTCTGCCGCGGCCCGGGTCGCCCCCGCGCCGCTGCCCGATCCGGCGCTGCTGGTCGACGACACCCCGGGCCGACACCCCGAGCAGGCCGCCGAGCAGCGGGAGGCGTACGAGCTGGTCTGGGCCGCCGCGCACGGGCTCGAACCGCGCCAGCGTGCGGTGCTGGAGCTGAACGTGCGCTGGGACCTGTCCAGTCGCGAGATCGGCGAGGTGCTCGGCGTCGGCACCGCCCACGCCGCGGTGCTGGTGCACCGCTCGCGTACGGCGCTGGGCAGCGCGGTGCGCACCGTGCTCATCGCCCGCCGGCACGGCCGCTGCGCCGGGCTCGACGCCATCGTGCACGGCCGCCGCCGGCTGACCTCCCGCGAGCGGTCCCAGGTCGACCGGCACGTGCGAGGCTGTGACCAGTGCCGCCGCCTGTCCGCCCGCAACGGCGCGTACGCCGTGTTCGCCGCGCTGCTGGCGCTCACCGACGGGCCGGTGCCGGGCAGTTCGGTGCAGACCAGCCCGGCGGCCGCGGTCGCCGCCGCGGGTGCGCGCGGGCTGCGCCTGCCCGGCAAACTGGCACTCGGCTCGGCGGCCACCGTGCTGGCCGCGACCGGCGTGTGGGCGCTGGTCCCCGTGGTCGGCGAAGGCCCGGACGTCGACCGGGCCGGGGCCGCCGCAGCCGCCGCCGCGGCGGGCATCGCCCCGGGGTCGTCCGCGTCGCCGTCGGCGTCGGGGTCGGCCTCGCCTTCGGCTGCTCCCGTCAGCCCTTCGGTCTCGCCGTCGGCCGTCGCGTCGGTGCGGCCCAGTCCCACCAAGGCGGCTCCGGCGACGTTGGAGGCGCAGATGCTGGCGCTGGTCAACCAGGCACGCAAGAGCGCGGGCTGCGGCGCGCTGCGCGCCGAGCCGAAGCTGGACAAAGCATCCCGGCTGCACAGCGCCGACATGGCCAAGCGCAACTACTTCTCGCACACCACCCCGGACGGGGTCAGCCCGTGGGACCGGGCCAAGGCGGCCGGCTACACCCAGCCGTCGGCGGAGAACATCGCCGCGGGCAACGCCACCGCGAAGGCCACCATGAACCAGTGGATGAACTCGCCTGGCCACAAGGCGAACATCCTGAACTGCTCCTACAAGGCCATGGGGGTGGGCCGGGCGACCGGAGGCTCCTACCGCTACTACTGGACCCAGATGTTCGGCTTCCGCTGACGCGGATGCGCGGGGCGTCATCGGCACCGGTGACTTACGCCGCATCGTGGTGGAGGCGGATGCCGGGCCGCCTAGGCTCGCGTCATCGGATCATGAGCATCCGGGTGGCGGCGACCTGTCGGCGTCGACCGGCCCGCGGGAGGCGCGACAAAGATGCAGACGACGCTGACCATCGCCGAGAGCGTGGCGGTGCTGCTGGCCGGGATGGCCGCGGGCGGGATCAACGCGGTGGTGGGCTCCGGCACGCTGGTGACCTTCCCGGTGCTGCTGGCCCTGGGTTACCCGCCGGTCGTCGCGAACGTCTCCAACACGGTCGGGCTGGTGCCCGGCTCGCTGTCCGGGGCGTACGCCTACCGCAAAGGGCTGGCCGGGCACGGTCCGCTGCTGTTGCGCCTGGGCACCGCCTCGGTGCTCGGCGCGCTGCTCGGTGCGGTGCTGCTGCTGTGGCTGCCGCCGGGCGCGTTCAACGCCATCGTGCCGGTGCTGATCGGTCTGGCCCTCGTGCTGGTGATCCTGCAACCGCGGCTGGCCCGGTCGCTGGCTCGGCGCCGCCCTGAGCGGGAGCGGCACGTGGGGCCGCTGCTGCTGCTCGGCGTGTTCGGCGCGGGCGTGTACGGCGGTTACTTCGGCGCGGCCCAGGGCGTGCTGCTGCTGGGCCTGCTCGGGGTGCTGCTCTCCACCGACCTGCAGTGGGTCAACGGCATCAAGAACGTGCTGGCGGCGCTGGTGAACGGTGTCGCCGCGGTGCTGTTCATCGCCCTCGGCATGGTCGCCTGGCAACCGGCGCTGCTGATCGCCGCCGGTTCGGTCGTCGGCGGCCTCATCGGCGGCCGCTGGGGCCGCCGCCTACCCCCCACGGTCCTCCGCGCCCTCATCGTCATCATCGGCCTAGCCGCCATGATCCAGCTCCTCACCTGACCCGACCTGCCCCGGCCTGACCCGACCCGACCCGGCCTGGCCCGGCCGGCCTGGCGCAACTCTCAAAGACTTGCGGCCACAGCAGGGCTGGAAGGCGCGACTCTTCAAGAGCTGCGACAGGGGGAGGACGGGTCAGGCGCGGGAGGCGGCTTTGCGGGCGCGGTACGCGGTGACGGCGGCGCGGTTGCCGCAGCCGGTGTCGCAGAAGCGCTTCGAGCGGTTCTTGGACAGGTCGACGACCACGTTTCCGCAGTCGGGGTATTCGCAGACGCGCAGGCGGCTGAGCTCGCCGCCGCGGACGACGTCGATGAGCGCCATCGCGGCCTCGACCGCCATCCGGGTGGCCAGCGGCGCGTTGGCAGGGGTCGCGTGGAGGTGGTAGTCCCACTCGTCGTGCTTGACGAGTTGGGGGAGCGCGTTCGACTCGCGCAGCAGCGCGTTGACGATCTCCACGACCTCGTCCACGTCGGCTTCCCAGACCCGGCGCAGCCGAGGGCGCAGATCCTGCACCGCGCGCAGTTCGGCGGCGGTGTGCTCGCGGCCGCCGGTCCACCCGTACGCCCCGAAGAAGGCGTCGAGCGCGGCCAGGTCGGGCAGCTTCTCGCCGTCCGAGCCGGTGGTGTTGACCAGTGCGGCGGCGGCCACCAGCGCTACTTCGGTGTCATGGGCAAAAAGCATCTTGACTCCTGTCACCCATCGGTCTAGTGTCATCAGCATAGCGGTGTTTTGCTTATTACTCTTCTGGCAATCTCCGAGGTGAGTTCCATGCAGACCCAACGCTCCGCCGGTGTCGGCCTCGGTCTGGCCCTGCTGTCGGCCGCGACGTTCGGCACTTCGGGCACCTTTGCCCGGTCCCTGATCGAGGCGGGCTGGTCGGCCGAGGCCGCGGTCGCCGCGCGAGTGGGCATCGCCGCCCTGATCCTGGCTGTGCCGACCGTCTTCGCGCTGCGCGGCAAATGGCACGTGCTGCGCCGCAACATCGGCTCGGTCGGCGTCTTCGGGCTGCTGGCCGTCGCCGGCGCGCAGGTCGGTTTCTTCAATGCCGTCCGATACCTTCCCATCGGTGTGGCCCTGCTCCTGGAATACCTTGGCATCATCCTCGTCGTTTTCTGGATGTGGGCCCGGCACGGCCAGCGCCCGCGCCGGCTGACCCTGGTCGGGTCGGCGGCCGCGATGCTGGGACTGTTCTTCGTGCTCGACCTGACCGGCGGCGGCGGCTTCGATCCGGTGGGCGTGCTGTGGGGCCTGTTCGCGGCGATGGGCCTGGCGGCGTACTTCGTGCTCAGCGCACGGGTCGACGAGCGGCTGCCGTCGGTGGCCATGGCCAGCAGTGGCATGGCGATCGGCGCCGTGGTGCTGCTCGCGCTGGGCGCGTCCGGCGCGCTGCCCCTGCGGGCCACGTTCGGCGACGTCACCTTCGCGGGCGAGCGGATGAGCTGGCTGGTGCCGATCGTCGGGCTGTCGCTGGTGGCCGCGGTGATCTCGTACGTCTCCGGCATCGGTGCGGCGCGCATCCTCGGCGCGCGGCTGTCGTCGTTCGTCGGGCTGACCGAGGTGCTGTTCGCGGTCCTGATCGCCTGGCTGTTCCTCGGCGAGCTGCCGGTGCCGGTGCAGCTGCTCGGCGGAGCGCTCATCATCGGCGGCGTCGTGCTGGTGCGTGTGGATGAACTGCGGTCCGCGCCGTCGGTGACCGAGGACGTCGTCCCCGTGCCGGAGCCGGTGCTGGCGGGCCAGGGGCGTTAGCGGCAGCGAGTTCGGCAGGGCACCTTCTGCAACGCATGGCGATGTGCAGAGCTGCTGCTCGTCTCGCCGCCGCGAGCCGACGACGCCCCTCCTTCGGGTCACTCGATGCGGTCGACGACGGGGTCTGGGCGTTCGCCGAGGAACTCGATCCAGATCTGCTTGGCGCAGGGGTAGTTGACCGCTGCCTCGGCCAGTTCGAGGAAGCCCTGCAGGTTCGCGGTGAAGCGGCGGCTCAGCTCCTCGTCGGCGAGGCCGCCGCTCGGGTCGAACGCATGATGTGCCTGGGCCAGGGAGAACATCTCCGGGTACACGCGGGCGCCCAGGTGTTCCAGCGGGACCCGCAGGGCCCACAGGCCCCGGTTGCCGCCGATCATCGATGGTGACGCCGACAGCAGCAGCACGTGGCGTCCGGAGAAGGGCTGCGGGCGCAGCCGCGACGTCCAGTCGATCAGGTTCTTCAACCCGGCCGGGACCGATGCGTTGTACTCGGGCGAAGCGATGATCATCGCGTCGGTGCCGTCGAGGACTTCACCGAAGGCGCGCGCGGCGTCCGGTATCCCGGTGGTCTCCTCGATGTCGCCGTCGTAGAGCGGCAGCGGCCAGTCGCCGAGCTGCGCGTGGCGTACCTGCGCGCCGAGCCGCGCCGCCTCCTGCGCGGCGAGCGTGGCCAGCTCCCGGTTCAGCGAGTTCGTGCGCAACGACCCGCCCAGGGTCAGCACCCGCACCGGACGGTGGGCATCAGGCTCCATCACCCCACCCTGCCCCACCACCCACCTGGCATTACGCGAAACAGGAGTTTGGAAGGGCACCTTCCACAACGCATAGCGTTAAGAAGGTGCCCTTCCTTTGCTCGGTCAGGGTTTGGGGTGGGCTAGGAAGAAGTCCCAGGTGAGGGCGGTGGCGTCGGGGCCGGTGGTGTCGCCGTAGAGGCTGCAGGAGCAGCCGCCGGGGTAGGCGTGGCCAGCGCCGTCGATCATGTACTGCTCGACGAGGGGCTGCCCGGACGCGGTGCGGTAGGTCAGGTGGGTGAAGGTGCGGCCGCCGGGGACCTGGCCGGGCACCACGGTGTCGGCGACCGGGTCGGTGCCGGCCACGGTGGTCCACTGCTCGGCGATGCGGTACGCCGTGGACGGCGGGACGACGAGGTCGGCGGTGCCCTGGAAGATGATCGCGGGTACGGGGCGGGCCCGGCTGCCCATCTCCTGCAGCGCCTTGCGCCCGGACTCCCGTGCCGATTGCAGCTGCAGCACGTCGCAGTCGTATTCGCAGCCGGCCATCACGGAGACGGACGCGAACAGGTCCGGATAGGTCACCGCCATGATGTTGGCCATGACGCCGCCCGCGGAGACGCCGGTGGCGTGGATCCGCCTGGCGTCGACGGTGTACTGCGAGCGCATCCGGTTGGTGATGCCCGCGATGATGGCGGGTTCGCCCCAGCCGCGGTGCTGGTTGGTCTCCAGGAACCAGTTCCAGCAGGTGGCGGGGTTGACCACGTTGCTCTGGTCGGGGAGGACCACGATGAAGCCGCGTGCCTCGGCCTCGGCGCTCCAGCCGGAGAGCAGGTCGAAGCCGACGTCGTTCTCGGTGCAGCCGTGCAGGGCGACGAGCAGGGGCATGGGCGTGCCGGGACGGTACGACGACGGCACGTAGCCGTGGTAGTCGCGGGTGCCGTACACGCTGGCGTAGACGCCGTGGAAGAACCCGCCCGCAGCCTGTGCCGGGGCGGGCACCGCCAACTGCGCCAGGAGCAGGGCGAGTGCGGTGGCGGCGACGGCGGCGATGCGGCGGAGCGGTGGAACGGCGGTGCGGTCCGGGGACGGGACAGACATGGCACGCTCTCCTCTCGGTTCCGGTTGCCAACCAATCGATTGATTGGGTGACAGGATTGCTAGCGACTATGCGCTCGGTCGGTTACGGTGTCAACCAATCGTTCGATCGGTAGAGGGAGAGCATGTGACGACGCCCCGGTGGGAGCCGCGGCGGCTGAGCGCCGTCGCCGTCGAGCTGCCCGAGGGGGTCACCCCGCCCGGCACCCGCGGCCGTATTCTGCTGTCGGCGCTGCGGCTGTTCGCCGAGTACGGCTTCCACGGCACGTCCATCCGCGACCTGGCCGGGGCGGCGGGGATCAACTCGGCCACGCTGTACGCGCACTTCCCGGCCAAGGAGCACGTGCTCGCCGAACTGGTCCTGCTCGGGCACACCGAACTGCACCGCCGCCTGCAGCAGGCGCTCGTGGAAGCCCCACCCGGGCCGTCCGCGCAGCTCGCCGCGCTGGTGCGGGCGCAGGTCGGCGCGCACGCCGACTTCCCGCTGCTGGCCCTGGTCGCCAACGCCGAGTTGCACGCGCTGTCCCCGGACCGCGCCGCACCCGCCCTGGCGCTTCGCGAGCAGTCCCGCGAGCTCGGTCTGCGCGTGCTGCGGCTCGGCGTCGAGCAGGGCGTGTTCCGCGTCGCCGACCCGCTGCTGGCCGCGACCGCGATCGGCTCGATGGGCATGCAGGTGGCGCACTGGTTCGGCCCCGACCAGCCGTACACCCGCGACCAGGTCGCCGACACGTACGCCCGCTACGCCCTCCAGATCGCGGGAGCAGCCCGCGTGAACGAAACCGCCACCCCCGTGAAGGAAGGCTGACCCATGCGCTCGATCGAGTTTTCGGTTCCCGGCGGTTCGCTGCACGCGCTGCGCTTCGGCGACGGCGCGAAGACAGCGCTCGCCGCGCACGGCATCACCGCCTCGGCCATGTCGTTCCGGGCCGTGGCCAGGCAGCTCCCCGAGGACTGGAGCCTGGTCGCGGTGGACCTGCGCGGCCGCGGCGGCAGCGCCGGGCTGCCCGGCCCGTACGGCATGGACGCGCACGCCGCCGACCTCGCCGCGGTCGCCGAGCAGCTGGGCGCGCCGGTCGCGCTGACCGGGCAGTCGATGGGGGCGTACGCCGCGCTGCGTGCCGCCGTGCAGCGGCCTGAGCTGTTCAGCCGGCTGGTGCTGGTCGACGGCGGCCTGCCGCTGCCGGTGCCGGCGCAGTTCGACGCGGACCAGCTGCTGGAGCTGACCATCGGCCCCGCCGTCGCCCGGCTGCGGGAGACCTACCCGTCGGTGGACGCCTACCTGGCCTTCTTCCAGGCGCACCCGGCGCTGGCCGGGGAGTGGAACGACGACATGGCCGAGTACGTGCGCTACGACGCGACCGGCGAGCCCGGGGCGATCCGCTCCCGCACCGGTTCCGAGGCCGTCTACGCGGACGGCCGCGACCTGCTGGTCAACGGCTCCGCGTTCGGCGACGACCTGGTGAAACTGGCCCTGCCCGCGACGCTGCTGTACGCGCCGCGCGGCATGTTCGGGCAGGAGCCCGGCATGCTCCCGCAGCCGGTGGTGGAGCACTGGGCGGCACGGGCCCCGCAATTGCGTGCGGAGCTGGTCTCCGACACGAACCACTACACGATCCTGATGACCGACCGCCCTGCGGCGCTCATCGCCGAGCGCCTCACCGGGGCCGCATAGGCGACGAGCTTCACGAAGCCGCCGACCCGCGTCGCTGTCCTCAGACGGAGGCCCGACCGGCCTGGCCGATGGCGGCCGAGTCCCGGGTCGGCCGCAGCGCCTCGACGGCGGCCGACGGGTCGTCGGCGAAGAACCGCAGCACGCGGACATGCTCGCGCCGCCCCAGCGGGCGTACCGCGACGACGGGCTCGGCGAGCTCGATGATCACGTTGGTCTGGTTGTTCGCGGCCAGGGCCATGCACTCGCCGACCATCTTGATCATGCCAGTCTCGTTGTAGTTGCGCTTGTGCTGCACGCCGGTGACGAGGCGGCGGGGGATGCGCAGGTCGAAGAACGCGCCGTAGCGCACGCGCAGCTCGTCGGCGGTGACGACGTGCGGGCGGGTGACGTAGCTGGCGATGACGGCCAGCGCGATCAGGATGCCGTATGCGTCGAGCGCGAGCACCACCGCGCGCAGCCCGACCGGAGCGTCCAGCGAGCGCAGCAGGATCTCCACGCCGACGAGCTCGATCACGCAGGCGGACAGGAACCCGAACATGAGCACCGTCTGCTCGCGGTGGTACGACAGTGCCACGGCGCCAGGCGGCACCCCGTGCCGGCGACGGCCGACCCAGAGCACCAGGCTGACCATGCCCTTGACGTCGAAGCCCATGATCCGCCGCACCTTTTCGGGCACGATCTGCTCGTACGCGCCGCGCAGGGCCGCCGTACGCCCTGCGCCGTCCTGGCGCAGGGCGCGGTAGCGCTGCCACAGCACCAGGACCTCCAGCAGCAGCACCGCCAGCACGACCAGCTCGGCGACGGTGAGGACCGGGCGCGGTAGCGCGACCCCGGACACCAGCAGAACGGCGAGTACCACCTCCGCCGGCACCATGGCGAACAGGGCCGCCCTGGCGATCTTCAGCATCATGCGCGCTCCTTCAGTGTCGTCACCATCAGGCGCAGCACCTCGGCCTGGGCGGGGGTGAGTTCGGAGGTCATCAGGTCCAGCCAGCGGCCGGTCTCCGCCTCGTCGAGGCTCGCCACCATCGCGGCGGCCATCTCAGCGGGCAGGTGGGCCGCGAGGTCGACCGCGAGCGCGGAGACCCGCGAATCGGCCGGGTCCGCGCCGGCGATCGCGTCCATCCGTGCGGTGAGGGCGTGGCCCCTGGCCCGTGCGTCCGGGTCGGTGAGCGGCCGGAACATCGCCATGAGCTGTTCCCGGGCGGCCGGGTCGGCGCCGGTGTCGATCAGCGACAGCATGTCGCGGTCGAGCGCGGCGAACGCGGAGCCGGCCGGATGCAGGTCGTGCAGCAGGTCCCCGAAATCGGGGGCGACAGTGGTGTCGGGGTTGAGGTCGGCGTCGGCCAGCAGCGTTGCCAGCCGGGCCCGGCGGGCGAGGATGGCGTCCTGCTGGCGGGCCAGGTCGGCGTCCAGCTCGGTGAGCACCTCGCGCAGCTCGCGGCCCTCGTCGTCGGCGAGCACGTCGCGGATCTCGTCGAGGGACAGGCCCAGCTCGGCGAGGCGGCGGACCCGGGCGAGCAGCACCGCATCGCGCACCCGGTACTCGCGGTAGCCGCCGGGGGTCCGCTCGGGCTCGGGCAGCAGCCCGAGGTGGTGGTAGTGGCGCACGGTACGGGTGGTCACCCCGACCAGCGCAGCCAGTTCGCCGATACGCATGGCACCTATTAGAGACGTTGACGTTACGTCAAGGTCAAGTTGGCTCGGTGATACTTTCGGTGACGAAGCGTGCCGTGGCTGTTTCCGTTGGGAAATCGTGATCAATGCCGGAGCCCCGACGGCACTACGATGCGAGCGTGTTTCATGTTCCCCGCGCCCGTAAGCCATATCCGCTGCTTGCCGCAGCCGTCGTCCTGCTGCTGCTCGGCGCGGGCGTGGCCTGGGGCGTCGGGGACGCGCTCGGCCTGAGCCACACCCCGGCCGCCATTCCGCGCGAGGACCCGGTCGCCGCCCCGCAGCGCGAGATCGCGCCCGCGCCGCCGGTCACCGCCATCGCCGTCCCCGCCGATCTGCGCCTGACCAAGGCCGCGACCGCGGTCGCCGACGCGCTCGCCGCCCGCGGCCTGCCCCGCCCGGCGGTCACCACGGCACCCGCGCCGGTCACGGCACCCACGCGGCCCGGTGCCACGTCGCCCGCGTCGGCCGTGACCCCGCCCGCCACTACGCCCACGGCTGCCGGCGCGACCACGTTGCGCGCGGGTGTGCTGGCGACACTCGCTGCCGCGCCGGACTCGTACCGGATCACCGCGCGCGGCGCCGAACTGGCCGTGGAGGGCACCGACGTCGCCGGAACCGCGGACGGGCTGTACCGGATCGCCGACCGGATCCGGTCCGGCGTCGCGGTCGTTCCGGCCGGGGAGGACGGGCGGGTCGTCACGCCGCGGCTGGGGCTGCGGCTGACCGACGCCGGGTCGGTCGGGCGCGAGCCGGACGCCGCCGCGTTCGCCGCGGGCGACGACTACAACCTCAACACCGACGTGGTCGGCGAGGCACTGCTGCCGCAGGCCCCGTGGGTCGACCCCGCCGCGGTGGCACGCATCGACCAGCAGTTCCGGCAGTTCGTGGACCACTCGGCGGCGCAGGGCTACAACGGCGTGGTCGTGCCGGGCTTCCTGGAGTACGTCACGTTCGCCAAGGTCGGCGACGGCCGCGCCGTCTACCCGGCCGGCGACACCCACGTCGACCGGGCCAAGGCGATGGTCGCCGCGTTCGGCCCGGTCTTCCGGTACGCCGAGGACATGGGCATGAAGGTCTTCCTGCTCACGGACATGCTCGCGGTATCCCCGCCGCTGGAGGCGTACCTGCAGCGCACCGTCGGCGGCCTCGACGTGGCCGACCCGCGGCTGTGGGCCGTGTACCAGGCGGGCCTGGCCGAGCTGTTCGAGAGCCTGCCGTTCGTGGACGGGCTGATGGTGCGCATCGGCGAGGGCGGCGAGGTGTACGCGCAGAACGGCTGGGACTACTCGTCGCGCCTGGCGGTCACCACCGACGACGCGGTGCGCGCGATGCTGCGGGCGCTGCTCGACACCGCGGGCCGGGCTGACCGGGAGGTCATCTTCCGGACCTGGACCGTCGGTGTCGGCGCGGTCGGCGACCTGCACACCAATCCGGACTCCTACCGGCAGGTGCTGGGCGGGTTCGACGACCCGCATCTGATCGTGTCCACCAAGTACACCCTCGGCGACTTCTACAGCCACCTGCCGCTCAACGCGACGCTGCTGGCCGGCGAGCACCGCAGGATCGTGGAGTTCCAGGCGCGGCGGGAGTTCGAGGGCTTCGGCTCGCTGCCCAACGACCTCGGTGTGCTGCACCGGCAGGCGCTGCGCGAGTTCCTGGCCGCGAACCCGAAGGTCGAGGGCGTCTGGAACTGGACGCAGGACGGCGGCCCGCTGCGCGCCGGCCCGATGTCGCTCTACCTGCGAGCGGGCTTCTGGCAGCTGTACGACCTCAACACGTACGCCGTCGCGCGGTTGGCCTGGGCTCCGGACGCCGACCCGGCGCAGTTCACCGCGGACTGGGCGTACCGCACGTTCTCCGGCGACCCGGCCACGGTCGCGGCGATCGGGCAGGCCATGGCGCTGTCCCGGGAGGCGCTGACCAAGGGGCTGTACCTCGGGCCGTACGCGGACAAGACGGTCAAGGCGCTGGGCCTGGAGCCGCCGCCGATGATGTGGATCTTCGAGTGGGACATCGCCACCGGCGACTCGGCGGCACTGGACAGCATCTACGCCGTCACCGGCGGCCGCGTCGACCAGGCGATCGACGAGGGCGAGCGAGCCGTCGCGCTGGCCCGGCGCATGCGCGACCTGGTCGCCGCGACCGACCCGGCGACCTGGCGCGATCCGCAGCTGCGCGAGTCGTTCACGAGCACGCTCGACTACCAGGTGAACCTGTTCGAGACGCTGGGCGCGTACCGCACCATGGTGCTGCGCCATGCGCAGTGGCTCGACACCGGGGCGCAGGCCGCGTACGACGGCTGGCGGCAGGCCGAGACCCACTACCGCGGCGCACGCGACGTGCACGCGCAGCGCTACGGCGGGAACCTGGACCTGCCCGCGTACAACTTCACCGCCGCGGACCTCGGTGCGGTGCGGGCCGACCGCGACCCGGCGATGGCCTGGGCGGCCCGTGGCCTGCTGGCGCTGATCCTGGTCGTGCTGCTGCTGGGGCTGTGGGGTCGCGGCCGTGGCGGCGCCGCGGCGCGGGCGCTGCTGCTCGGCGCGGTGCGCCCGTGGCGGGTGGCCCGCCTGGAGTCGCCGCCGTCGCGGCTGGACCGGGTGCTGGTCTGGCTGGTGCCCGCGATCGTGCTGGTGGCGAGCCGTGCCGTGTACACCTGGTTCGCCGCCCCGGCGCACCTGCTGGTGACGCTGGGCGGGTGGCTGCTGTTCGCCGCCGTGGCCCGCCTGGTCGTCGGGCGGCGTGACCCGTTCCACCTGTGGGCCGTCATCGGCGGCGTCGCGCTGCTGCGCAGCGTGCTCCTGCTGGCGGCGCTGGCCGGGCGCGGGCCGGGCAAGTACTGGTTCGCCTTCTGGACCTCGCCGACGCTGCGCTCGGTCTACGTCACGGTCGCGTTCGCCGCGTTCTGCTGGCTGTTCGTGGCCACCGCCGTGGTCCTGCGCGACCGGTACGGCCTGCTGCGCCGCCGCGCCGTCGGCCTCACCCTGGTCGCGGCAGGTGTCCCGCTGGGTCTGATCGGCGGCCTGATCGCCGCCGTCGGCCTGGAACAGGCCCTCACCGTCTGGAACGACCAGATGGCGCTGCTGCCGTGGGGCCTGTCCCGCATCCTCGGCATCACCGTCTATCTCGGCATCCCCGCCGACCTGCCTGCCTACGCCGCCGTCGCGGGCCTCGCCGTCACCGCCTTCGGCCTGCTCCTCTCCATCGGCCGCACCCGCCCCGCGTGAAAGGAAGGGCACCTTCACATCGCTATGCGATGTAGCAGGTGCCCTTCCCGACGCTGTGGCCGATGCGGCCCGCGCGAGGCGCGCGTTCGGACGCGGGAGCCCTGATCGACCGGGTCGGTCCTCGGACCGGAGGCCGTGGCCGGTCAGAAGTAGTCGTGCAGGGTGGGCGGCGGGCCCGCGGTGGCGGTGCGCATGAACCCGTCGGTGTCGGTGTCGCCGCCGGTCAGGAAGCCGGTCCAGCGCAGCTGTTCCGGGGTGGCCGCGCCCGCGTACCAGGCGGCCAGGCCGCGCGGGGTGAGCCGGACCGTGCCCGCGCCGCCGGGCTCCAGACGGCCCTCGCCGCCGGACAGGGTGAGCCGCCACCGGCCCTGCTGCCAGGGACAGACGTCGTCGACCAGGTCCAGGTCGACCTCGCCGGTCAGGTGACGCGGCCAGCCGCGCGCGGCGATCGCACCGGGCGCGTCGACGACGCGCACCATCCAGGGCTGCGTCGAGGCGACCTTGGCGTCGATCCGGGCGAGCAGCGACCAGGCCGGGTCGGTCGCACCGAGCCGGATCACCGTGGTCGGCGCGACGCTGGCCCAGCCGCCGCACATCGCCAGCAGCGTGCGCGTCGCCTCCGGGGTCAGGCCGATCAGGTCGTCGACGGTGATCTTGCCGCCCGGGTCGTAGCCGGGTCCGCGATCCCAGCCGGCATAACCCACGACGGTGCCGGCGTCGTCGACGGCGACGGTGAAACCGTGGTAGTCGGCCAGCAGTTGAGCCGGGGTCGCGCCGAACGCCGGTCCGGAGCGCTCCATCATGCCGGTGCCCGCACGGGCCACCTGGCGGTAGATCTCGTACACGGCCGGGATGTCGGCCTCGGTCGCGGGTCGCAGCGTGGTCTTCGGGTCGGGGCGGATCGCGCCGAGCACCCGGGTGGACACCGTCCAGTAGACGAGTGCACCGACCTCTTCCCAGCCCAGCGCCCGGTACGGCAGCGGGGTGGTGTCGAACAGGGTGCTGATCACCGTGCCCCGTCCGCGCGCGCCTTCGAGCAGCCGGGTGAGCATGAGCCGGCCGAGCCCGCGTCCGCGCAGCTCCGGCGCGGTGGCGACGCCGGCCACGCCGCAGGTGGGCACGACCCGCCCGCCGAACCACTGGCCCTGTTCGCGGTCGACGGCCTTGGCCACCATCCGGCCGGCCGGGTCGAACACCCCGAGGGTGCGTCGACCGGACGAGTTCGGGTCCCAGCCCTCGGGCATGGTCTGTTCGTGGTACCCGAAGGTGAGACTGCCCAGGTCCCACGCGAGTTTCCGATCTTCCGGCCCGATCGGCCGCACTTCGTAATTCACCCGGCCATCCTGCCAGCCACCCGCCGACCGTCCCCGTGAATTCGGCAAGACTGGAAGCGGTTCCAGTCTCATGGAAGTTACCGTGCTGCCGTGAAGGCCAGGCTTACGCCATTGTTCGGCTGGTGCTGTCGAAGGTTTCGGACACTTGTCTTGACGTCTTAACGCGACACTTCTATCTTGCAACTGGAAGCGCTCCCGGTTTTCCCCGGCTTCCGGGCGAGCCGGTGTGCTGGGCGTGAGTCGTCGCAGCACGGGCTACGCCGGCATCAGCCGCGTGTCCTGTGCGCCACTCTGCGTCCCGGTGGGAAAGTAGGGCCCGGGAGCGCTTCCAATAACCCTGCGGCGACGCGTACGCTCTTGCCACCGTCTCCGCAGAGGGGTGTCACGGCTCCATGGGTCCCAAGCGTCAGCCGACGCTCGACGAGGTCGCGGCACGGGCCGGTGTCTCGCGCTCCGCCGCGTCGCGCGTCATCAACAACGCCCGGCACGTCAGCCAGGCCAAGCGGGATGCCGTCGCGCGGGCCGTCGTGGAGCTGGGCTTCGTGCCGAACCCCACCGCGCGGGCACTGGCCACGCAGCAGGTCGGCGCGGTCGTGCTGGCGCTGTCCCATCACGACCCGGCGCTGTTCACCGATCCGTTCTTCGCGCAGATCATCCTGGGCGTCAACGCCGAACTGGAGAAGACCGAACTCGAACTGCTCCTGGTGCTGGCCAACTCCACCCAGGGCCAGGCCCGGCTGCAGCGCATCCTCAAGTCACGTCGCGCCGACGGCGTCATGCTGATGGCGCTGCACGGCGACGACCCCCTCGCAGCGCTCGCCGACCAGCACGACATCCCGGTCGTCTTCGGCGGCCGGCCGCTGCACGCCGAACCCCGCTGGTATGTCGACGCCGACAACCGCGGCGGCTCCCGGCTGGCCACCGAACACCTCATCGGCCTCGGGCGGCGGCACATCGCCGTCATCACCGGCCAGATGGACACCGACGCGGGCGCCTCGCGGCATCGTGGCTACCTCGACGCCATGGCGGTGGCCGGGCTGGACCCGTCCCGGGTCGAGCACGGCGAATTCACCGAGGCCGGCGGAGCCGCCGCGATGACCCGGCTACTGGCCGCGTATCCCGAGGTGGACGCCGTGGTCGCCGGTTCCGACGCGATCGCCGCGGGTTCGCTGCGCGCGCTGAAGGCACACGGGCGCACGGTGCCCGGCGACGTCGCGGTGGTCGGGTTCGACGACCTGCTGACCGCGCTGCACACCGACCCGCAGCTGACCACGGTCCACCAGCCCGTCCACGGGCTCGGCCGGGAGATGGCGAAGATGCTGCTCAGCCTGATCGCGGGCGAGGAACCCCACCCGCTGATCCTGCCCACCCGGCTGGTCCACCGCGCCTCCGCCTGAACCGGACGCGAGCCGCCGACCCTGCCCGGCCGACCCGCGGGTCAGTGACCGTCGAGGGCGTCGACCAGGGCGGCCAGCGACGCCGCCAGCCGGTCCAGGCCGGAATGCGGATCACCGCCGGGCTCGGCCTGGTACACGTCGCGGCGGAGCTCGACCATCAGCGCCGACACCCGCTCGTCGGTCCCGTGGTGCTTGAGCGGCACGTAGCAGCCGGCGAACGGGGTGTCGAAGGCGACGTCGTATCCCGCGAAGGCCTTCGCTGCGGCATCGTGCAGCCACGGTGGGGTGTGCGTGCGGTCCGTGCCGAGGCAGACCTGCGGGCGCGGGCCGTCGCCGTGCAGCTCGTACGGCAGCGCCAGCGCGGGGTAGGAGTGCACGTCGACGACGATCGCGCGGCCGGTCGCGGCCAGGCGCTCGTCGACCAGATCGGTCATGCCCTGGGCGTACGGGTGGAAGTGCGCGTCGAGCAGCCGCTGCGCGAACACGGGGTCGTCGGGGCGCAGCCGCTGCCCGTGCGACGTGCGCGTGTACACCGCGCCCATGCCGACCGCGGCCATCTCCTCGCGCTCGTCGGGGAGGCGCTCCGGGTCCACGACGAGCCGCGACCACTCGTTGACGAACGCCCAGGGCCGGGTCCGCGCCGCCGCGGCCGCCCGCGCCGCGATCAGGTCGGTGTACGCGTCGGTCATGTGGTCCAGCTCGGCGACCAGCGCGGTGTCGTCGAGCGCGATCGAGGCCCGGGCGGGCCCGCTGATCTGCCGTGAGGAGTGCGGCACATGCAGGACGACCGGCGATGACGGGTCCCCCTGGTCGACGCGGAACACCGGAACCGACATGCCACTCACCCGCTCTCTGAAGATCACCGTGACGGTATCCCGCAGGTATGACACGTCGGCGCCCGCAGTACCGGGGGCGCGGCAGGCAGGGTCGTCAGCCCCAGGGGCGCAGCTCGGGAACCGGGGCGCGGCCCAGCGCCCAGGCCATCAGCGCCCGCTGGTCGGCGCGCTCGTGCAGCTCGGCGAGCAGCTTGGGCAGCCATCGGGCGACCAGGGCCGCGGGCCACTGCTCCCAGCCGTAGCCGAGGCCGAGATCGACATGGTGCACCTCCACCTCGCGCCACCGGGCGAACAGCAGCTGCGTGGCGGGGATCAGCTCGCCGTCGCCCGCGCGCACCGTGCGCTGCCACACGTCGGGGGTGGCGTGGGCGAAGGCGGCGTCCACGGCCGCGTCGGCCGCCGTCAGGTCGGCGATGATCTCGGCGGCGGATCGGCCCTGTCCCGCCTCGATCTCCGCGGCCCGGCCCGCCGCACCGCCGGGATACTGGTCGACGAGTTCGTCTCGAGCCGCGCCGTCGAGCCGCCGCACGACGCTGTCGGCGTTACGGGCGAGGTGGGTGAGCACGTGCCCGACGGTCCACCCGGGCAACCGGCTCGGTGCGCGTACCGTCAGGTCGTCGATCTCCTGCAGGGTCTGGTGCAGCCGGATGTGCGCCGCGGCGCACGCGGCGACGTCGCCGTCGATATCGGACATGCCCTCATTCTCGCCCCTGCCGCGCCGGACCGCCCTCCATGATCATGATCAACGGGGGCCGTGTTGAATGGCGGCATGGGTGAGCAGGAGCCGCGGTCGGCGGGGGAGTTGCTGGACATCGTCGACGGGCAGGACCGGGTGGTGGGGCAGGCGACGCGGGCCGAGGCGTACGCCCGGCGGCTCACCCACCGCTGCGTGTTCGTGCTGGCCCGCACCGGCGACGGCCGGCTGTTCGTGCACCGGCGCACCGCGCAGAAGCTGGTCTTCCCCTCCTGCTACGACATGTTCGTCGGCGGGGTGGTCGGCGCGGGGGAGACCTACCACGATGCGGCGCTGCGCGAGGCCGAGGAGGAACTCGGCGTGTCCGGCCTGCCCGCGCCGCAACCGCTGTTCACCTTCCTCTACGAGACGCCCGAGCACTCCTGGTTCTCGGCGCTGTACGAGGTCCGCTGCGACGGCCCGGTGGACCCGCAGGTCGAGGAGGTCGCCTGGCACGCCTTCCTCACCGAGGACGAGATCACCGCGCGGCTCGGCGAGTGGGACTGGGTGCCCGACGGACTGCAGGCCTGGCAGCGCTACCAGGCCTGGCGCGCCCAGCCCTCCTGACGGCTGTCACGGGAAGTAGCGTTCCAGACGTGACCGTGTTGCTGACCCGATCCGATGTCGATGGTGCGGTCGACGTGGACGAGGTGCTGGAGCTGCTCGCCGAGGGGTTCCGCGCCCCCGCCCCGGCGCAGCCGCCGCTGCGGGTGCGCACCGAGCTGCCCGGCCCGGGGACCGCGACCTGCCTCATGCCGGGGCTGCTGCCGGGCGTGCCCGCGTACACGGTGAAGGTCAACGCGAAGTTCCCGGACGCCTCGCCCGCCCTGCGCGGCGTGGTCTGCCTGCACGACCTGGCCTCGGGCGAGCTGCTGGCGCTGGCCGACTCGGCGAGCGTCACCTCCTGGCGCACCGGGCTGGCCGCGGCGCTGGGCACGCACCTGCTGGCCGACCCGGACGCCGGCACGCTCGGCTTCGTCGGCGCGGGCGCGCAGGCCCGCGTCGTCGCCGCCGGGCTGCGGCGGCTGCGCACCTGGCGGGAGGTGGTGGCCGCCGATCTGGATCCGGCGCGTGCCGCGGACGTGGCGGCGCTGCCGCTGGAGAGCGCGTCGGCGGTGGCTCGGGCCGCCGACGTGGTCGTGTTGGCGACCTGGTCGCGCCGTCCGCTGCTGCGGGCCGACGAGGTGCGTCCCCGCCAGCACCTGACCACGCTGGGCGCGGACGAGCCGGGCAAGGTCGAGCTGCCCGCGGACCTGCTGCTGGCGAGCCGGGTGGTGGTCGACGACCGGATGGCGGCGGCCGCCGGGGGTGCGCTGGGCAACGTCGGGCTCGAGGCCGGGGTGGCCGCGGGCACGCTCGGTGACGTGCTGCGCGGCGACCTGCCCGCCCGCGACGGCACCGACCGGCCGACCGTGTACGCCCCCGTCGGCCTGCCCTGGCAGGACCTGGCCCTGTTGTGGGCGGTCTACGGCAGGGTCTCGCGTACCGACGCCACGATCATCGACCTGCTCGGCTGAGGCTTGCCGGTCAGGCCGTGTCGGCGCGGCGGGCGCGGCGGCGGGCGGGATGGTCGCGGGGGATCAGCGTCGGGTTGACGTTGTCCAGCACCATCGGCCGGTCGATCACGACGCGGGCCACGTCGTCGCGGCTGGGCACCTCGTACATGACGTTGAGCAGGATCTCCTCGAGGATGGCCCGGGTGGCGCGGGCACCGGTGCGGCGCAGCAGGGCCTGCTCGGCGATCGCGCCGACCGCGTCGGGGGTCACCTCCAGCTCCACCCCGTCCAGTTCGAAGAGCAGCTGGTACTGCTTGATCAGCGCGTTGCGCGGCTCGGTGAGGATGCGCATCAGGGTGGCCCGGTCGAACGGGCGCACCGTGGTCACGATCGGCAGCCGCCCGACGAATTCCGGGATCATCCCGAACGTCACCAGGTCGGCGGGCATGACCTCGTCGAGCGAGGGCTCGGCGGCGCGGATGTTGGCCCCGAAGCCGATGCCGCGGCGCCGCGAGCGCTGCTCGATGATCTGCTCCAGGCCGGAGAACGCCCCGCCGAGGATGAACAGCACGTCGGTGGTGTCGATCTGGAGGAACTCCTCGGCGGGCTGCTTGCGCGAGTTCGGCTGCGGCACGCGTACCGTGCTGCCTTCGAGGATCTTGAGCAGGGCCTGCTGGACGCCCTCGCCGGAGACGTCGCGCACGGCGGTGCGGTCCGCGCCGCCGCGGGCGATCTTGTCGATCTCGTCGATGTAGACGATGCCGGTCTCGGCCCGGCGCACGTCGCCGTCGGCGGCCTGGATCAGCTTGGCCAGGATGCTGTCGACGTCCTCGCCGACGTATCCGGCCTGGGTCAGCGCGGTGGCGTCGGCGATCGCGAACGGCACGCCCAGGGTGCGGGCCAGTGTCTGGGCCAGGTAGGTCTTGCCGCAGCCGGTGGGCCCGATCAGCAGGATGTTGGACTTGCCGAGCTCGACCGGCGGGTCACCGCCTGGAGCCGAGCCTGGGGCCGCGCCACGGGCGGCGACCCGCTTGTAGTGGTTGTAGACCGCCACCGACAGCGCCGTCTTGGCGGCGTCCTGGCCGACGACGTACTGCTCCAGGGCCGCGTGGATGTCGCGCGGGGTCGGCGGGTGCAGCAGCGCGGCCGCGGCCTGCTCGGTGGCCTCTTCCTCGATCAACTCGTTGCACAGACCGACACACTCGTCGCAGATGCAGACCTGGCCGGGGCCGGAGATGAGTTTGCGCACCTGGCGCTGCGTCTTGGCGCAGAAGGAGCAGGCCAGCACATCGCTGCGGGTCACGGGCGCTCCTCGGGGGTCGACGACCTTCAGATGATACCGGCAGATGATGACAACATCCGAGTGCCGCGTTATCTTGCTTACCGGACGGACACGGGGAGCAGGGATGAGCCGCCTCACCAGGGCCCAGGCGCAGCAGCGCAACCGCGCCGGCGTGCTGTCGGCGGCCCGCGCCGAATTCGCCGCGCGCGGCTACCGCGAGGCCACCGTCGACGGCATCGCCGAGCGCGCCGGGCTCACCCGCGGCGCGGTCTACTCCAACTTCCCCGGCAAGCGGGCCCTCTACTTCGCCGTGCTGGCCGACGACGCCGAGCGCGCCGAGGTGCCGCCGCCGCCCGCGCCGGGCGGCACGCCGCGGGAGGCGCTGGGGGCGTACGCCCGGGCGACCGTGACCCGGCTGCCGCCCGCGACCCGCCTGCCCGGTCCGACACCGCCTGTCCTGGACCTGGTGCCCGAGGTGCTCGACGACGACCGGGTCCGGCGGCCCTTCGCCCAGCTGCTCAAACTGCAGGCGATCATGCTCGGGCTGGCCCTGGAGGGGCTGGCGGCCGCCCACCCCGGCCGGGACACCGGACCTGCCGGGCGGCGGGTGCGGGTGGCCGAGGCCGCGCTGACCACGCTGCAGGGCGCGACCGTGCTGGCACAGACCTCACCCGGCTTCGTCGAGCCGTTCCACATCGTCGCCACCTGCGAGCACCTCGGCGAGCTCGACCTGAGCGACAGCTGGCAGCCCGTGTACGCCGCGCACGTCCCGCCGCCGCGTCCCGCCGACGAGCCATGGCCGCCCGCCTTCGCCGACGAGGACGCCACCCGCCCCGACGCGCTGCACGGCGAGCCGGTGGACCTCGGCGCCGACGGCGTGGTGGCGGTGCTGGGCCTGCACCGGCTGGCCGCGGTCGAGGAGGCGGTGCGGGCCGCGCCGCCCGGCGCGCAGGTCACCGCAGTGCTCGTCAGTGGCACACCCGGCGAGCTGATGCCGCTGGCCCGGTTGATGCTCGCCGAGTTCCGCCGCTGCCTGACCGCGGCGTTCCCGCGCTCGGCCTGGCCGCGCCTGCACATCGTGTACGACGAGAGCGGCGAGCTGGCGGCGGCAGCCGGTGTGGACGCCGTCAGTGACGCCACCGAGGCCGCGGTGCGGGTCGTGTCCGGACGGATCGTCGCCCGCGCCGACGGCTACGGAGCCTGCCTGGCCGCCGCGACCGCACCGCCGGAACTGATCGTGTTTCCGGCAGCCGGACGCCGGGGGGCATAGTTTCCGCCATGCTGGTTATGTGGTGGCCATGACGGATGCGGGGCTGGGCGGGGCACTGGCACGGCTGCGCGACGCGCTCACCGGGGTGCGCTACCCGCTGACCCTGCCGGGCGCGGCGGCCGCCACCAGCCTGGCCAAGGCGACCGCCGGGCAGCTCGACGACTACCTCATCCCGCGGCTGGCGCGGCTGGACGCGCCGCTGCTGGCCGTCGCGGGCGGCTCCACCGGCGCCGGCAAGTCCACTCTGGTCAACAGCATTGTGCGCGCTCCGGTCAGCGTCGCGGGCGCGCGTCGGCCCACCACCCGCGCGCCGGTCCTGGTCTGCCACCCGTCCGACGCCGCCTGGTTCAGCGAGGCCAACCTGCTGCCGCGGCTGGGCCGCACCGGCACCGCCGGCGGTGACGGCATCGGCCTGCTGGTCACGCCGGTCGCGGTGCTCAGCCCTGGGGTCGCGCTGCTCGACTCGCCCGACATCGACTCCGTCGAGGAGGACAACCGCGCGCTGGCCGAGCAGCTGCTGGCCGCCGCGGATCTGTGGCTGTTCGTCACCACCGCGGTCCGCTACGCCGATGCCGTCCCGTGGGAGCTGCTGCACGCCGCCCGCGACCGGGGCACCGCCGTGTCGATCATTCTGAACCGGGTGCCGCCGGGTGCCGAAGCCGAGGTGAGACCGCACCTGACCGAGATGCTGGAGGAGCACGGGCTCGGCGGGGTGACCATGTTCGTCATCGGTGAGCAGCGCCTCGACCAGCACGGGCTGCTGTCCGAACAGGCCGTCGCGCCGCTGCGCGAATGGCTGGACGAACTCGCCCGTTCCGCCGCGGCCCGCGCGGCCGTGGTGCGGCAGACGGTGGACGGAGCCGTCGCGGCGCTGTCGCCCGCCACCGCCCGGCTCGCCGCCGAGGCCGACGCCCAGGCGGAGGCCGTCACCACCCTCGGCACGTCCGTCGACAGCGCCTACCGCGAGGCCGCCGCCAACGTCGACCAGGGCATCCGTGACGGGACCATGTTCCGCGGCGAGGTGCTCGCCCGCTGGCAGGAGCTCGTCGGCACCGGCGAGTTCATGCGCGGCCTGCAGGCCAAGGTCGGGCGGTGGCGGGACCAGTTCGTCAGCGCGGTCACCGGCCGGCCCCGCCCCACCGACCAGCTGATCACCGCGATCGAGTCGCAGCTGGTCGTCTTCGTGCACGGCGCGGCCGCCGACGCCGCCGAACACGCGGCCGCCGCCTGGCGCGCCCATCCCGCCGGTGGTGAGCTGCTCGCCGCCAACCCGGGCCTGGCCCGGGTCGGGCCCGACATCGACGCCCGCGCCGACCGGGTGGTCCGCGACTGGCAGCGCGGCGTGCTGGACCTGGTCCGTGACGAGTCCGGCGGCAAGCTGTTCGCCGCGAAGTTCAGCGCGTACGCCGTCAACGCGCTCGGGCTGTGCTTGATGATCATCGTGTTCGCGGCCACGGCGTTCATCCCGACCGGCGCGGAGATCGCCGTCGGGGCGGGCACCACCGTCGCCGCGCAGAAGGTGCTCGAAGCCATCTTCGGCGACGACGCCGTACGCCGCCTGGCCGAACGGGCCCGGCAGGACTTCCTGACCAAGGTGGACGGCCTGCTCCAGCAGGAGGCGGCCCGCTTCCACGCCGTGCTCGACGGCACCGGAGTGTCCGCCGAGGACGGTGCACGGCTGCGCGCCGCCGCGGCGTCCGTCGACGCCGCCCGCCGCGCCGACCCGATCTCCCGCGACGGGGCCGCCGGGTGAGCGCGCCGACGGTCGTCGAGCGCATGGCGGCGCTCGAACGGTTCACCGCCGCCACCGCCGACAGGCTGCCCGAACGCGACCTCGCCCCGGCCCGTGCGCTGATCGGGCGGGCCGGCGAGCGGCTGGCCCTGTCGCAGCTGCACACCGTGGTGGCGCTGGCCGGTGCGACCGGCACTGGCAAGTCCAGCATCTTCAACGCGCTGGCCGGGGTGCCGCTGTCGCAGACCGGCGTACGCCGCCCCACCACCGGCGAGGCGCACGCGTGCGTATGGGGCCCCGACAGCGCCGAACCGCTGCTGGACTGGCTCGGCGTGCAGCGCCGCTACACCCGCGACGGCGGGACCGGGCCCGACCTGTCCGGGCTCGTACTGCTCGACCTGCCCGACTACGACTCGGTGCAGGCGGCGCACCGGGCCGAGGCCGACCGGCTGCTGTCCGTGGTGGACCTCATCGTCTGGGTGCTGCACCCGCAGAAGTACGCCGACAAGATCGTGCACGCCGGCTACCTCGCCCAGTTCCACCGCCACCGCGACATCACCGTGGTCGCGCTCAACGCCGTCGACCTGCTGTCCGGCCCAGACCTGGCCGACTGCACCACGGACCTGCGCCGCCTGCTGGCCGCCGACGGCCTTGACGGGCTGCCCGTGCTGACCACCTCCACGGTCGGCCCGCCCGGGCTGGATCCCCTGGTCGACGCGATCCGGCAGGCGGTCGTCGCCCGTCAGGCCGCGGTGCGGCGGCTGGCCGCCGACCTCGACGGGGTCACCGCCGCGCTGGCGCCGGCCGTCGCGGCCGAACCGCCCAAGGCAGCCCTGGACGCGGAGGCGAGCAAGGCGCTCACCGCGGCGCTGTCGCAGGCCGCTGCGGTGCCGACGGTGGCCGCCGCGGTCGAGGGCGCGTACGTGCACAGGGCCCGCAAGATGACCGGCTGGCCGCTGCTGCGCTGGATCCGCCGGACCCGCCCCGACCCCCTCGAACGGCTGCACCTGGGCGACCACCGGGCCGCCGTTCCCGCCGCCACGTCCCTGGCCCCGGCGTCGCCCGCCGCGACGGCCGCGGTCACCAAGGCGCTGCGCGAAGCCGCCGACCGGGCGGGCGCGCCGCTGCCCGCACCCTGGCAGGACGCCATGCTCGCGGCGGTGCGCTCGCATCGCGACGAACTGCCCGACGCGCTCGACCGTGCCGTCGCGCAGACCGACCTCGGCGTCGCCCGCAAACGCTGGTGGTGGTGGGCGGTGGGGCTGCTGCAGTGGCTCGTCACCGCGGTGGCCCTGGTCGGCCTGCTGTGGCTCGGCGTACGAGTGGGCATGCAGGCGCTGGCGCTGCCGCCGCTGCGCACGCCCACCGTGGACGGCTGGCTGCCGATGCCGACGGCGCTGCTGGCCGGCGGCCTGCTGGCCGGGTTCCTCATCGCGGTGCTGGTGCGCCCGGTGGTCCGGCTGGCCGCCCGCTCCCGCCGCCGCCGCGCCACCAGGCGGCTGCGCAACTCGGTGCAGGGCGTGGTCAGGCAACTGGTCGAGGCCCCGGCGACCGCGGTCCTCACCGACTACACCGCCGCCCGAACGGCCCTGCGCGAGGCGGCCGGCGGCACGGCTCGCCGATGATCGCGGCCGGGCCGGGCCCGCGTCGGCGGCGAAGTCGGCACTTCCGGCTCGACGCAATGCCTTGAACTGGGAATATGCTTCCTAGAAGGTCTCCGCCAAGGCTTCTGGATATGCCCTCCGACAGGAGGCTGTGAAGTATGGCCGGTGGTGAGCCGTTCGCGGCGAAGTTGACGGGATGTAGAGATCTGGAGGCGGGCAGCCTCGGCTCCGCGGTGCGTTACACGCATACCGGCAGGCTGGAGCTCGACCTGGCCCTGCAACGCCTGATCGAGCGCGCCCGCGCCCTCGGTACCGGCGACGAGCGCATTCGCGCGCTGCTGCGGGCGAATCTGGAGATGGCCCGCGGGGTGGACCTGACCCAGGTGCTGCAACGGCTCGTGGTGACCGCCCGGCACCTGGTGCGGGCCCGCTACGCCGCGCTCGGCGTGGTCGAGGACGGTCACATCACCGAGTTCGTGTTCGACGGCATGGACGCCGCGACCGCTGATCGCATGGCACACACGCCCGAGGGGCGCGGCCTGCTCGGGCTGCTGCTGGCAGAGCCGCGGGCGGTCCGGGTGGCCGACATCTCCCGGCACCCGAGTTCGGTCGGTTTCCCGGAGCACCACCCGCCGATGACGTCGTTCCTCGGGGTGCCGGTCCTGTCGGGCGCCCGGCTGCTGGGCAACTTCTACCTGACGGAGAAGCAGGGGGCGGCCGAGTTCAGCGCCGCCGACGAGGACCTGATCATCGACTTCGCCCAGGTCGCCGCGGCTGCCATCAACAACGCGAGCATGTTCACCGAGGCCTTCCGCCGTCACGCCTGGCAGGAGGCCATGGTCATGATCACCGAGCGGGTGCTCGGCGGGGTGGGGCCGGACGCGCTGATGGCCGAGCTCATGAGCCAGGCGGAGCGGGCAGACCGGGCCGACGGGGCATGCGTGGTGTTGCTCTCGTCCGACTGTCTCAATGTGACGTCCGTGCAGGCCATGGGCACGCTGAAGCTGCTCGTCGACGCCCCCGAGGCGCTGCTGTCCGTGTGCGCCCTGGTGATGGCCGAGCGGCGGGTGCTGGTCGTCGAACCGGGCGTCGATCCGCGGCTGAAGGACTGCCTCGGTGCGGCTCATCCCGGGCAGATCCTGATCGCACCGATGACCGGGCAGGAGACCGTGCTCGGCGCGATGCTGCTGTCGAAGAAGCCCGCCGAGGGGCCCTTCGACGCGGTCGACGTCGAGATGGCCTCGGTCTTCGCGGGCCAGGCGAGTCTGGCGCTCGAACTCGCCGGTGCGGCCGACCTCGACGACGGTGAGCTCACCGATCAGCACCTGGCCTTCGCCGAGGGCCTGCGGGAGCGTTTCCTCAACCGGATGTCGCGGATCAGCTACTCGTTGCGCTCCGTGGTCGACCACTCCATGGACATCGAGTTGCGGGAGGAGGCGGGATACAAGCTCGCCGAGATGGAAGCCCTGATCGACCACCTGAAGTCGCTGACGTTCCTGCGCACCGACCGCTGAACGGGGTTCCCTCCGGACGGAGGGAACCCCGCCGGGTCAGCCCGCCGTGATCCAACCGGCCAGCTCCGCCGGGCGGTTGGTGATGATCCCGTCCACGCCGAGCTGGTCCAGCGAGCGCCACTGCGCAGCGCTGTCGATCGTCCACGCCATCACCGCGACGCCCGCCCGGTGCAGGTCGCCGACCAGCGCGGGCCGGGTCAGCAGGGCCGACCCCGCCGGGTTGTACGCGGTCAGGTGCAACTGCCCGGCCAGCGCCACCGGGTCGGCGTCCAGGGTGCTGCGCAGCAGGCCGATGGGCAGCTCCGGGGCCAGCTCGTAGCTGTACTGCAGCGAGGCCACGTCGAAGCTCTGGATGAACACCCGGGTCGTCATCTGCTGCTCGCGGATCACCTGCACGATCTTCGCGACCTGGTCGCGGGTGTGCGCGCCCTTGATCTCCAGCAGCAGGCTGCCGCCGCGCGTACGCAGATCGGCCAGCTGCTCCGCCAGGGTCGGCAGGCGTGCACCCGCGTAGTGGGGCGCGAACCAGGAACCGGCGTCCAGCGCCTTGAGCTGCGCTGACGTCAGGCTGCGGACGGATCCGGTCCCGTTGGTGGTCCGGTCGACGGTGCTGTCGTGCAGGATGAACGGCACCCCGTCGGACGACGGCTGCACGTCGTTCTCGATCCAGTCCGCGCCCGCGCGGCGGGCGATCTCCTGTGCCACCAGGGTGTTCTCCGGCGCGGCCGAGGACGCGCCACGGTGCGCGATGACCGCGACCGGGCTGCCCGGCGCGCGCAGATGACCGTTGGACGGGGCCAGCTCCGTCACGCGTACGTCGTCGAAGGACACCGTGGCGCCGTTGACGAACAGCGCCTGCCCGCCGCCGGTCGAGCGCTGCAGGCTGGTGGTGCGCAGCACCTCCAGCCCGTCGAACAGCCAGCGGGCCTGGCTGCCGTGCACCTCCGCGGCGATGCGCACGTCCCGGCCGATCCCGGCCGCGTACGGCGCGGCGGCGGTGTTCGTGACGTTCCACGCGTTGCCCGTGGTGCGCTGTGCGAACTCGACGCCGTTGCTCGCGGTGGTGCCGCTGCGCATCGTCGCGATCCACCACGGCGTCGCACCGTCGGCGGGCACGTCCAGGCCGAGCGCGGCCCAGCGGGTGCTCGCCGTGACCGACTCGAACCGGACGGTCGCCTCCAGCCGGAAGTGGGTCAGGTTACCGCCGAAGGTGATCTTGTTGTTGGCGGACGAGCTGGTCGAGGTGCCGACGAGACGGCCGCTCTGCACGGTCCAGGTGCCGTCGACGGCCCGCCACCCGGCGGGCAGCGTCCCGGAGGAGAAGTCCGCGGAGACGACGACGTCGCCGGGCGCGGCGGCGGCGGGCGCGGCGGCCGCCACGGTGCCGCACAGGGCGAGAGCGGCCAGCGCCGCCGTGGTCCGGAAGTGCCACGAGGGCGTACGCAGGGAGGTGGTGACCATGCCTCGGATCGTAGGAAAACGGGCGGAACGGTCCACGAATGCGCGGTGGCCACCCCGGGAACGCCGTCTGTCCGTCCCGGACCGGCCCCACCACTCGGCTCGCCCGCTTCCATGGTGAGGCGCGGGCGTTGCCGTGGAACCTGAAACGGGACCACATCCGCGCGGCGGATGTCGGACACTGTGCTCCGCCGCCCCACCCACCGGAAGGATCAGCATGGCCAGCAGCGAGGACCGGATGCCGCACACCGTCGCCGTCGCCTCGGCGGCCCTGGCGGCGTTCACCGCCGCCGCAGTGGCCGACGTGATCGCCTCGGGTTTCGCCGTGGGCCGTATCGGCACTGCCGGGCGGGAGTTCCTCGCCTCGGTGCTCGCCCAGGAGGTCCTCGAACCCGCGGACGTCGTCGCCGTGCTGGAGCAGTCGCTGTGGCGGGACCTCGCCGTCGCCGCCGTCGCCGCCGTCGTCTTCGGAATCCTCGCCCTCGCCGTACGGCGTCCCTGGCGGGCGTCCCGGGTGCTGGTGTGGGCCGCCGCGGTGCCGCTCATCTTCCTGCTCGTCTGCGTCGTCGCACTGGGCATGGAGTATGCGCCGCCCGCGGACATCGGCATGGCCGTGCACACACCGGCGGACCTGGGGTTGGTGCCGGGCTGGCACTCGACCGCGCGCAGCCTGCTGACCACGGTCGAGGTGGTGCTGCTGGCCGTGGCCAGCATCCAGCTCATGCGTTCCGAGTCGGCGGACTTCTACCGCAGCCAGATCCTGGGCCCGAGCCTGGGCGCGACGGCCGCGGCACGGCAGAGCCGACTCGAGTCGGAAACCGCCGGATCGTGACGACAAGCGGCGGTCTCACCCCGAATCCTTCTCGGTGACCTGGTAGAACTGTCACTTCCGACGGAAGGATCTTCGCGATGGCCACCGAGCGCCCCGATGTGCCCCTGATCGCCGGCGAGCGGGAGATGCTGCGGCAGTTCCTCGACTACCACCGGTCCACGCTGGCCTGGAAGTGCGACGGGCTGACCGACGAGCAGCTGCGCGAGCGGTCCATGCCGCCGTCGACGCTGACCCTGCTCGGGCTGGTCCGGCACATGTGCGAGGTCGAACGCACCTGGTTCCGCAAGGTCATCGCCGGGGAGGACATCACCCTGGTCTGGTCGCCGGACAACGACTACCAGGTGGCGTACGACCCGACCGGCGCCACCCGCGCCGAGGCGTTCACGGCCTGGCAGGCCGAGGTCGAGCACTCGCGCCGCATCGAACGTGAGGCCGAGTCGCTGGACGTGGTCGCGCACAACGCCCGCTGGGGCGAGGACGTCTCGCTGCGGTTCGTGATGCTGCACCTGATCCACGAGTACGCCCGCCACAACGGCCACGCCGACTTCCTCCGTGAGGGAGTCGACGGCGCGACCGGCGCCTGACCTGGACGCGCCCAACCTACGTCAAGGTCGTTTGAGGGTGAAGCCGGATCCTAGGTTTTCCACCCAGGATGCGCCGTACTTCGGTGCCTGACCCGTGAGCATGAAGAGCTCGGCGAGCGGGATGGCCGACACGCTGGGGGACAGTCGGCCGGCGCGGTCGACATACACCGTGTGCTTGTCGCCCTTGTCGTCGACGTAGTCGACTGCGAAGGCCCAGCGGTACAGCCTCCTGCCCGCTGTCACCCTGATGACCAGGCTCTGCTGCTCGCCGCCCTGAAGCTCGACTTGTTTCTCGGGGAAGTAGTCGACGCCGCCGTCGCGAAGTTTCGGCCGAACCTCGTCGAGGTTCGCGGTGAGCAGGATGCTTTCCACCTCCCCCGCGGTATACAGTTTGAGATGCGTGCCTTCAAGTCTGGGCTCGTCGCGCACCTTCTCGATCCGGACGTTCGTGATGGTGATGCCGGGCTGTCGATGTCCGGTCAGCACCAATGAGATCTTGAGGAATCCCACCTGCGCTCCTCGGTTGCTGTCGAGGAAGGCTTGCCACGGCTTTTCGATGTCTCCGGAGCGGAGCCTGAGTGCGAGACCGTCAGTTCCGGTCGGGGCGGCCAGCGCGAAGTTGGCGCCGGTTTCGCCGAGGAAGGTCTCCACCGCGATGGTCAGTTCTTCACGAGGGGTCGTGGGTGTAGGTGTGGGTGCGGCCGGAGGCGAGCTCTCCGCGGACGGCGACACGATGCCTACCAACCAGTCGGCCGTGGCGGACCCGACGCCGGAGAACAGTGCGCCCAGCGCGAGCAGCATGAGGCTGCCGAGTCCCGCGACGACCTTGGTCAGGCGAGACCGGGTGGCAGGCGGCTGGTCACCTGGCTGCTGTGCGTCGGACGGCTTCCCGCGGCCAGCCGGTGCGGCAGCACGAGAGCGTCCATTTCGCTTGGTCAAGATGTCACCGCTTCCGGCTCGAAGGTGGGTCGTCAGCTGCCGGCCGACCGGCACAGGCGAGGGGCGGCCAGCCTGGCGAGCTTGAACGCAGCGGCGTCGTCCTTGAGGAGCGAGACGCTCCCGATGCACCGGCCGACGCGGAAGTATATCTCGATCGTGGGATGCGGCTCTCCGAAGTGGACCACGTGGATCGCCTCGTCACCGAGTACCGGCACTCGCTTGGCGGCGAACCGCATCCGCAGCCTCTTCATCAGGTCGGTGGACTGCGCCTCGTCGGTGCCCACCCAGGCGACGGCGGCGGTCACCACGGGCGCCTCGATCGTGGGCGGCTCATAGCGGCACAGGGCCGGACGGGGAAGAATGACGTCCAGCACGGAGGTCTGCCGGGGACGCGCCTCGTAGGCAGCGCCCGAGGCCATCGCCGCGAGTTCGTCGGTCTGCAGCAGGCTACAGCTGTCCGGCCAGGCGTCGGCCGGGGCTCCGCCGGCGAAGCCGACCTCGCCCGTCGGCGCGTCGAGCCGGTGCCCGTAGATGTGCTGGACCGGCCCCACGAACTCGTAGCTGACGACCATGCCCTGGTCAACCGCCACCAGGGTGTCGTAAGCGGCCTCCCCGACCAGCGAAGTCCGGGAGTGGGCGGCATGGCCTGTCGCCAGGCTGATCGCATACAGGCCGAGCTGTGGCAGCGGTGCCGCGGGGCGGCCCACGGCGTACAGCAGTGCGCCGGAGAGGACGAGCGCGCTGGCGTCGAGCGGCAGGCTCCAGCGGGTCTTTCCGTCCTGCAGGTCAACAGCCGTAAGGGTCGGCTTGCCGTCCTTGTCATGGTATGCGGCGACCGCGACGTCGGAGGTCGCGGCTATCCGCGGGCCGGTCACGTTGCGGTACGGCTCGTCGAGCACGACCTTCCCGGACCGGTCCAGGATCTGGAGCCGTTCCCGGTCGATGAAGCTGACCGCCGCGCCGTTCACGGCGACGTTGCCGGAGGTGAAGCCGCTTTCGGGAGGAACCGCGTGTTGCCAGCGCGGCTTGCCCGTCTGCGGGTCGAGCGACTCGATGCGCCGCTTCTTCTCGCACACGACGTCGACGACGATGAGGTCCTCGTCGGCGGCGATCTCGTTGGCACGACATCCCGCTTCAACCTCGGTTTTCCACCGCGTCCGGCCGTCAGCGGCGTCGACCGCGCGGAGCGTCGTATCCGACCACTCCATCACCACGACGTCCGCCGCCACCGCGGTCTTGCTGTGGCGGCCGGGCGTCGGCAGCTGCCACAGCACTTTTCCGTCGTCCAGCCGCAACGCCGCCACCGCGGGCGGTTGTTCGTTGTAGTTGGACTGGATGATCAAGGCCTCCGCGGACATCCGGTCCCCGACGACGAAGTCGACGTTGACGTCCCAGCCCTTCGGGGCATTCGCCCACTTCCGTTTTCCGGTGCGGACGTCGTAGGCCGCGATCTGGCGAAGCGAGTCCCGGCCGTTGGTCTCCGCCCAGGCGAGCACGGTATGGGAGTCGGTGTCGTAGGCGAGGGGCAACCCAGGGTCGATGTTGTCCCACCGCGGCGTCAGGGTGTAGGAGGCGGGATCTGTCGCGTCCGGATCGGAGTCGTTACCTGGCGAGCAGGCCTGGGCCAGGAGCAGTCCAGCGATCACCAGAGCGCCCGCGGTGCGGCGTCGAGCCTGCCGGGCGGGACGAGGAACACGCGGCAAGGGGGATCCTTCGGGGTCGGAGGCGGTGGCGACGGCCCGGGGACGGCCCGCTGACAATACCGACATCGTTCCCATGCCGCACCTTCGAGCCCGGAGCATTGCCGAACCCGGCGAAATGCGTACGGCCCGTGCCAAGGTGATGGCACGGGCCGTACGCGGTGCGGTGGCTTACGGAGCGAGGGCGACCAGCGAGGTCTTGTCGTTGATGTCGCCACCGACGAACAGGTGGTCGCTCTTGATGAACATCCGGCAGGTGCCCAGGTTCTGGCCGGAGTCGTTGTCGCAGAGCACGGCCCGGCCCGCGCCGGGCACACGCAGCGAGCTGACCGCGTCGTTGCCGACCGGGGCGAGGTCGCCGGCCGTGTAGATGCCGGGACCGAAGGTGGTCGTGGCGCCCTTGAAGTCGCGGTCGGCGTACACGTTCAGCAGGCTGCCCGATGCCGGGCCGGCCTGCACGACGAGTGTGGAGATGCCGTCGTTGAGCGCGTTGCCGCCCAGGTTGTGCTCGCCTGCGCCGAACATCCGGCACAGGCCGAGGTCGCCCTGCCCGCTCGGGCCGGTGCTGTCGTTGCGGCAGCCGACGACGCGCCAGCCGTCGCCGACGCGCAGCGAGCTGATCTTGTCGTTGCCGACGGTGGCCAGCTCGTTGGCGAGCCCGGTGTACACGCCCGGGTTGAACAGCTGGCGCAGGCCGCCAAGGTTGGCGTCACTGGTGGCGATCAGCGGGGGCGCGCCCACGGCGACCAGGGAGATCTTCTTCTCCATGTCGCTGCCGACGCTGGCGTGCTCGCCGCCCCGGAACAGCCGGCACTTGCCGAGGTCGAGGCTGGCGGTGCCCGGCTTGGCATCGTGGTCGCAGGTGACGACGCGGTATCCGTCGGTGACCTTCAGCGACTTCACCGAGTCGGCCAGGGTGGACAGGTTGCCGGCGACCTGGCCGAAGCCGCCCGAGCCCAGCGGCAGCGAAGTGCCGGTGAACTTGGTGTCCTGGAACGCGGTGACGGCGGCGCCCTTGACCGGCTTGCCCATGACGGCCAGCAGCGAGATCTTGTCGTTGAGTTCGCCGCCGACGAACTCGTGCAGCCCGGCGTCGTAGTAGCGGCAGGTGCCCAGCGAACCCTTGTTCACGTTGCCCGCGGAGCCGCCGTTGTCGCAGGCCAGAGCCCGGTATCCGGAGGCGACGTAGAGCGAGGTGATGGCGTCGTTGCCGACGACGCCGAGTTCCTTCTTGGCGGCGTCGAAAACGCCCGCGCCGTAGGACTGCTTGGCGCCGGTGAAGTTGCGGTCGGCGTACGCGACGAGCGGTGCGGAGCCCACGCCGGGGATCACCGCCGCCTGCGCGGGCGTGGCGCTGAGCAGCGCCGGCAGGAGCGTGGTCGCCACCGCCGCGCCTGCCGCCAGGGAACTTCGAATCGACATGCCAGCCTCCGAACCCGAATCGACCGAGCCGACTCGTAGACCATGGACATTGGTGCTGTGGAGGCGTAGCGGCAGGCACAGGTGTCAGGGGGAGCCGTCGCCGGCACACCTGGAGCGCTCCCCGCCACGCGCTCGATCAGGTTATGCCCTTTCTATCTGATTTAGTCCTTAATGTCCATAATTGCGGCCTTCCGTGACGTGCCTGACCGGTTGGCGAAGCGGGGCTTGACGGCAAAGGCTAATGGTAGTAGCTTTTTGGCTATCTGCAATAGCTGATAGCTGAAGGGGGCGGGCGACGATATGCCCAGGGCCGGACTGTCCACCCAGGCCGTCGTGCAGGCGGCCGTCGAGGTCATCGACGACGACGGGGTCGCCGCGCTCACCCTCGCCGCGGTCGCGGCGCGCTGCGGCGTCGCCGCACCCTCGCTCTACAAGCACGTCAGCAGCCTCGCCGAGCTGAAGACCCTGCTGGGCGTACGCGTGCTCAACGAGCTCGCGGACCGCTTCGCCGCCGCGGCGATGGGCCGCAGCGGCGCGGACGCGATCACCGCGCTGATGCACGCCTACCGCGCCTACGTCATGGCCCACCCCGCCCGCTACGCCGCGATGCCCGTCGACCCGCTGCACCACCCTGACCTCGCCGCGGCCGGCATCCGGCAACTGGAGGTCATCCAGGCCGCCCTGCGGCCCTGGCAGCTCGACCCCGCCGACCAGATCCACACCATCCGGAAGCTGCGCGTCGTCGCGCACGGCTTCGCCTCGCTGGAGTCCGCCGGCGGCTTCGGCCTGCCCGAGGATCTCGACGAGACATACCGGCAGCTCATCGCCACCTTTCTCGATTCACTGCCAGCTCACCCCTGAGGAGAGACCATGTCCGCACCCCTCACCCGGATCCGCCTCGCCGCCGCCGCGCTGGCCGCGGCCGGAGTCCTGTTCGCCCTCTACCCGGGCCTGCGCCCGTGGCGCGACGAGACCACGCTGCAGGGTGCGCAGGAGAGCATGTCCTCGCCGTGGTGGGTGGCCACCCACCTGTTCGCGATGATCGGCTTCATCCTCGTGCCGCTCGCCCTGCTGGCGGTGCGCCGCGTCGTCGACGGCACCCGGGCCGAGCCCCTCGCCCTCACCGCCGCGGTGACCGCCTGGATCGGCGTCGGGCTGACGCTGCCGTTCTACGGCGCGGAGGACTTCGCGCTGCACGTGCTGGCGACCGAGAGCACCGGCGGCGCGCAGCTGGACCTGCTCGGCCTGGCCGAGGGCATCCGCTACCAGCCGGTCGCGGTGACCACCTTCGGCATCGGGCTGATCCTGCTCGGCGTCGGCGCGGTCCTCGCCGCCGTGGCCATCGCCCGGTCCGGCGTGCTGCCGCGCCTGTCCGGCGTGCTGTTCGCGGTCGGCTTCGCGACCTTCCTGCCGCAGTTCTTCACCCCCGCGGCCGTCCGCGTGGGACACGGCCTGCTCGTCGCCGTCGGCTGCATCTGGCTCGCGACAGCCCTGTGGCGCGCCGCGTCCCGGCCCGCTGCGGCGGTACCCGCCGGAAACTAGAAGGAAGGGCACCTTCACATCGCCATGCGTTGTGGAAGGTGCCCTTCCCAACCTCCGGAGGAGTCAGGCTTTGCCGTCGTAGGCGTCCTGCAGGCCCTGGATGTCGAGCTTGGTCATGCCGAGCATGGCGTGCATGACCCGGCTCGCCTTCTCCGGGTCGGGATCGCCCATCAGCTCGCCGAGCGCCTTGGGCACGATCTGCCAGGACACGCCGTAGCGGTCCTTCAGCCAGCCGCACTGGCCCTCCTCGCCGCCTTCGGACAGCCGTGCCCACATCTCGTCGACCTCGGCCTGGTCCGTGCAGTCCACGAAGAACGAGATCGCCTCGGTGAACCGGAACGCCGGCCCGCCGTTGAGGCCGACGAACGGCTGGCCCTCCAGCTCGAAGTTCACCAGCATCGCGCGGCCCTCGGGGCCGGGCATGACGCTGACGATCCGCGAGCTCTTGAAGATGGAGGTGTAGTGCGCCGCGGCCTCCTCTGCCTGGGTGTCGAACCACAGGTACGGAGTGATCTTCTGCATCACGATCTCCTTGCCTACGAGGATGGGGAGCGGTGCGTCCGCTCCCCATCTAACGCCCGGCGCCGGACATCCGCCCGCCGCTCAGCCGGTGCTATGCGGGAGTCCAGCCCTTCGGCGGCGTCCACGGCTCGGCCTTTCCACAGCCCACAGGGGGCGGAGTCGGTGCGTGCTTGCGATCCATGCCGTAGAGGACGACCTTGCCCGCCGGGTCGACCCAGCACGTGGTGCCGACCACGCCGAGGTCGAACGCGTCCCGCCGGTCGATCTCGCGGCCCTGCTCGTCGTAGCTGATCAGCCGGCCTTTGCGGGCGGCGAGGTCGCCGTCGCTGAGCACCGCGAAGGTGCCGTCGGCCAGCCGGGCGGTGCTGCGGTGCCCCGCACCGTCGTCGAGAACCACCTTGGCGACGCGGCGGTGGACGAACCCGGCGACAGCCGTCGTCCCGCCCCAGGGGTCGCTGGAGGATGCTGACGAGCCTTCCAATGGCCCCGCGAGCCACTGAGGCGCCCTGGCGAAGTTCGAGGAGCTGCTCCACTCACCCGACGGCGGGTTCGTCGGCTCCATGGTGCAGAAGATCAGCCACTGCGCCAGGCGGTAGATGACGATCGCGCGGCTCTCCCGTTCCGCGTAGTTCACCATGGTCGGCCGGCCGTCCGCGGGCCACACGAGGTCGGGGTTGCGCATCGGGTCGGCGGCCTCCTGCCTGGCGTGGGTCAGGCAAAGGTTGCCGGTGTCCCGCACGATCGGCGACAGGGCGCTGTCGCCCAGCGCGACGACCTCGGGCTGCTGCCGTTCGGCGCTGGGCCCGCCGGTCCACACCACGACGGCTGTGGCGCAGGCCGCCGTGGCCAGACTCGCGCCCAGCAAGCGCAGCGCCCGTCCGCGTACTGCCGCCGGACGGCCCGGCGAGAAGAGGCTGTCGAGGATCCGGTGCCGCATCCGGGCCTGCCGGGCCGCGGGCAGGTCACGTTCGGGCGGCAGCTGGTCGAGGTATGTCATCACGCCTCCTGCGTCTCGTGGGGCAGCGGTGCCGCGGCGTCGCCGAGGGACCGGGTCAGGCGGGCCCGGGCGCGGCTGACCCGCGCGCGTACCGACGCCTCGGTGATGCCGAGCAGCTGTGCGGCGTCGGCATAGGACACGGACGACCACACGCACAGCGCCAGCGCCTCGCGTTCGGCCCGCGGCAGGCGGCGGGCCGCGCGAAGTACCTCGCGCATGCGCCGCTCGTCGTCGACCCGTCCGGCGACGTGGTCGGCGAGGTCGGCGGCGTCGCGGTCGGGCGGCAGCCGCAGTACGGCGGCCAGCCAGCGCCGGGTGGAGCGCCGCTCGTCGCGTACCACGTTGGTCGCCACGGTCAGCAGCCACGGCAGCGCCGAGCCGTCGACCAGCCGGATGTCGGATCGTCTGCGCCACGCGGTGAGGAACACGGCCTGGGTCGCGTCCTCGGCCGTGCTCCACGAGGCGGACAGCCGGAAGCAGTGGTTGTACACCGCTTTCACGTGCCGGTCGAACAGCAGCCCGAACGCCGCCTCGTCGCCGCCTGCGGCGTCGGCCCACAACTGCCCGTCGCTGCGCTGCATGATGGTCGTCACGCCTACCTATGGCCGGCCGTGTCCTTCGTGTTGCACGGAATCCGTCGGACCCGTGCGGCAGTATGTTCGCCGTGATCGGACGCTGGCACGGCCTCATCATCGACTGCCCGGACCCCGGCGCGCTGGCCGGGTTCTACCAGGAGCTGCTCGGCATGCAGCGGGTGCAGGACGAGGGCGACTGGGTCGTCATCGGCGACGCGCCGGACCGGCCGGGCGTGGCGTTCCAGCGGGTCGCCGACTTCACGCCCCCGCGCTGGCCCGACCCGACCCACCCGCAGCAGATGCACTTCGACGTGCGGGTCGACGACATCGAGCAGGCCGAACCGCGCGTGCTGGCGCTGGGCGCCACCCCGCTGCCCGGCGGCGGCAAGACCTTCCGGGTGTACGCGGACCCGGCCGGCCACCCCTTCTGCCTCATCTGGTGGTGACCCGCCCCCGACTACTCAGGTCGGGATGCGACAGACCGCGCTGACCGGGGCCATCGGGCGCACCCGGCGGCCCAGCGCGCCGAGCAGCGAGTCCTCCACGTGGAAGTCACGCACCCGCAACCGGTAGCGCACCAGTTCCTCGGCGGTGGGGCAGAGCACCCGCGCCTCGATGTCGTCGTTGTCGATGTATCGCACGCCGCCGCGCTCCTGCAGGATCACCGTGTTGACGTCGTCGGTGCTGATCACGTGCCCGCGCACCTCCTCGGGCACCCCGGCCGGGGTGGCGACAGTGGTGACCGTCATCGGCAGCACCGGTGTCAGCACCACGGGCACGGCCGCGACCAGCAGCACCACCGCGATGCCGGGCTGTGCCAGCGCCGCCGCGGGCAGCACCAGCCAGCGGGGCAGCGGCCCGCTCACCCCGAGCGCCAGCACCGGTGGCACGACCAGCAGCGCCACCGCGAACAGCTCCTCGGTCCGCCAGGCCTGCAGCACCGTCGGCGCGACCAGCCAGCCGTACCCGGCCAGCGCCACCGCGGCGGTCGCGGCCCCGCGCCAGCGCGGCCAGGCCAGCGTCGCAAGCTCGCGCTGGAACACCGCGACGGCCGCCACCACCAGCAGTGGCAGGTAGATGATCTGCCAGGTGGCCAGTGCGATGGCGAACAACCCGGTCAGGAACCACAGCGGGGCCATCGCGTACCACCGCGCGAACAGGGGTCGGCGACGTGACCAGCTCCCGGTGCTCACCGCCAGCACCGCGCCGAGCGCGAACACCGCGACCAGCCCTGTGGTCACCAGCCGGGTCGCGGTGGTGAACAGCGCGGCCAGCAGGTTGATCGGGCCGACGTTGGCGACCAGCAGCAGTGTCGTCTGCAGCTCCCCGCCGGCTTCGATCCACAGCCGCATCACCGAGAAGATGGCGGGCACACCGACCGCCACCGTCCAGAAGCCCTGTCCGGCGCGCCACGCGTTGCGCTTGCGGGGCGGTGGCAGCCCCGGCCCGCCGGCCTCGGTCATGGCTTCGGTGCCTTCTCGTCGTAGTCCACCAGGTCCGGAGCGTCGATCGGCGGCTGGGTGGTGTCGTCGCCGAGCCACGGTCCCAGCGTGCGCCGGTATGCCGCCAGCCACGGACTGGTGCCCGTCGTGCGGCCGGTGTCGTAGCTCTTGCGCAGGAAGAACGCCACCAGGTCGCGCAGCTCCGGGTCCTGCTTGGACACCCCGACGCCGAGCCGCTCGTTCGCGCCGATCGGCACGTCGACGATGAACAGGTCCTTCGGGTGCTCGGACAGGTAGCCGGCGAGGATGGTCTCGTCGGTGGAGTAGGCGTGCGACTTGCCGCTCAGCAGCCGTTCCAGGCACTCCTGGTTGGTCGCCGCCGGGTACACCTTCAGCGCGCGGTCGGTGAACTGGCGCTCACCGGTGGAACCGCCCACCACGCAGGTCTCCCGGCCGGGCTGGGCCAGGTCGCTGAGGTTGCGGATCTTGTCGCGGTCGATCGTGCGGATCAGCAGTTCCTGCTTGGTGGCGAAGTACGGCCCGGCGAAGTCGATCTCCTTCTCCCGGTCGGGGGTCATCGAGTAGCTGGCCACCACGAGGTGCACCTGGCCGGAGACGAGTGCGTTCTCGCGGTCCTCGGTCTGCAGCGGCACGAATTCGACGCGGCTGTCGCCCTTGAAGCCCAGCGACTCGGCGAGGTAACGCGCGATCTCGATGTCGAAGCCCTCGAACCGCCCGTTCACGATCTTGCCCATCAGCGGCTGGTCCTCGGCGACCCCGATCTTGATCTTCGGCTGCCCGTACACGTCGGTCTTCTTGAACAGCTCGTCCACGGTCTTCGGCGCGGTGGCCTCAGGCCCGCAGGCCGCGGCGCCCGCCAACAGCATCGTCAGCGTCACCGCGGTGGCGGTCAGCAGCGGCCGCAACCGCGGCCGGGCAGAAGTCTCAGTCATCGGCGGTCCTCAGGTAGGTGGACGCCGGTCCAATGTAGTCGCGCGCTTCCAGTGCGTGAGTCCTGCCTGTGCAACGTTTCGGTGAAGCACCCCACCTGGCACCCCTCACGCCGCACCGCCGCAGCAGCCCCTCTCGCAGTTTCGGGGAAACTGCACGAATCCCCGGTCCGGAACGCGCAGTTTCCCCGAAACTGCGGGCGAAAGTGCGAGCGTGGGTGCGGGGCGTGGGCGGGTGCGGGTGCGGGCGTGAGGCGAGGGTGCGGTGTCGTGTCAGGTGCGGCGGAGGGCGGCGGCGGCGACGGAGGTGAGCATGTGGGTGGTGAGCAGGCCGTCGCCGAGTCCGAGACCGACGAAGCCGTCGAAGACGTGCCGGTGGCGGGCGGCGGCGCGCAGGCCCGCGTCCACCACCCACGGCTGCGCGGTCAGCCGGGCGATCACACCGGTGTGCCGCAGGTGGCGGGCCAGCCGGCGGCGTAACGCGACCGTGTAGGCGTGGCCCGCGGCCGGTCCGCCCGGCGACACCGCGGCCCGGCCGGCCAGCGCTCCGGACAGCACCGCGTAGAAGATGCCCTCGCCGGTGAACGGGTTGATCAGCGACAGCGCGTCCCCGGCCAGCAGCAGCCGCCCGTGTCCGGGCCGGGGCCGCCACGTCGACAGCGGCAGGTGGTGTGCCCGCGCGCCGGACAGCTCGGCCGCCGCGGTGTCGCCGAGCAGGTCGTGCATCCGCTCCAGTAGATGCGCCCGGCTGAGCGGGCCGCCGGAGACCAGTTCCCCGTAGCCGACGTTGCGCCGCCCGTCGCCGATCGGAAACGACCACGCGTACGCCGGCGAGCGCCGCCCGGTCATCACGATGCGCTGCTCCGGCCCGGCCACGTCCGGCGAGTCCTGGCCGGAGCTGGCGGGTCGTGGCGGCAGCGCGTCAGGGGCGTAGGCGCGGATGGCCACAGCCAGTCGATCCGGCGGGTTGCGGGGCAGGCCGAGTGTGCGGCGCACGGTGGAGTTCGCGCCGTCCGCCCCGATCACGACACGCGCGGCGAGGCCGTCGCCGAGGTCGACGCCGTCCGCGCGCACCGCGATGCCGCGTACCGTGTGCTGCCGGAACGTCGCACCGGCCCGCACCGCGGCGGCGACCAGGCGGGCGTCGAACACCGCGCGCGGGATGACGTACGCGGGTTCCGGCAGCCGCCCGGCCGCGTGCGCGCCGCCCGGCCCGGTCAGCCGCAGCGACCGGATCGGCGCAAAGCCGTCGGTCAGTCCGGTGACCCCGAGCCCGGCCAGCACGTCCAGGCCCTGCTGGGCGATGCCGTCGCCGCACGCCTTGTCGCGCGGGAACGTGTCACGGTCCAGCAGCAGCACCGCCGCCCCGGTCCGCGCGGCGGCGAGCGCGGCGGCGGACCCGGCCGGCCCGGCCCCGACGATCGCGACGTCGTACACGCCTCCAGCATCGACCATGGCCGCGCACCCCGCCACGGGAGTCGAAAATCCGTTGCCGGACAACGACGTCCGTGATGGAGTGAACTCGCCCCGGCGGGCTCATAGCGGGTGTCTGCCAGACAAAGTGCACTGGAATCCGTCATTCCATGCTGACAGGCCTCTTTAGCCTGATACCCGTCCTAGCCATCGGACCCGCTCCGGGGCGACCTCTTTCCCTTCACCATGAGGAATCGCCATGGGCACCACCAAAGAGATCGTCATCAAGAACACCCACCGCGGCCTGCGTTATGTGGACGGCAGGCTCACCGACGTGCTCGAGGCCGGCCGCTACGAGCTGCCCGCCGCGAGCGGCCGCTTCGGCAAGCGCGGCCCGGTCGTCGAGGTGACCCTGGTGGACATGCGCGAGCGCGAGCTGACCCTGAAGGGCCAGGAGATCCTGACCTCCGACAAGGTCGCGCTGCGGGTGAGCATCCTGACGCACTTCAAGGTGGTCGACCCGGTGGCCGCGGTGGAGCGGGTGGACAGCTACACCGACCGCGTGTACAGCGACGTGCAGCTCGCGGCCCGCCGGTCGCTGGCGTCGATGACGCTCGAGGACATCCTGACCAACCGCAACCAGCTCTCCGAGGACATCCTGCGCGACGTGCTGGGCGCCGCGGCCGGATACGGCGTGCAGATCCTGCGGGCCGACGTGAAGGACATCGTCTTCCCCGGCAACCTGCAGGAGGTCATGAACCGGGTGCTGACCGCGCAGCGGCTGGCCGAGGCGCAGCTGGTCGACGCCCGTACCAAGGCGGAGAAGGACGTGCTGGAGGCGCGGGCCCGCGCCGAGGCCGACCAGGTCACCGCGGCGGGCCGGCGCGACGCGACCCGGCTGGCTGCCGAGGCCGACGCCGCGGCGCAGCGCATCCGGGTCGAGGCCGAGGTCGACGCGCTGCGCCGGCTCGCCGAGGCCGCGGCGGTTTACGCCGAGCACCCGGCGCTGCTGCGGCTGCGTGAGCTGGAGACGATGACCGCGCTCGGCGGCAACGCCGAGGCCCGCCTGTACATCGGCTTCGACAAGCACAGCGCGCCGCGCTGACAGTGGGTGCGGCACGCTGAACAGGCGGCGTGTCCGCCCGGGAGTCCACACCTCTCCCGGGCGGACACGCCGTTTCGTCGTCTACTCTCGGCTGCGATCGACGAAGCGGCGGGGAGGGACGGCGATGGCGCGCGAACACGCGGAGACCGTGGTGGCGGTGCCCGCCGGGGAGCGGGCGCTGATCGCCTGGGGTTTCCCGATCGCGGGCATGGCCGTCGGCTGGCTGCTCAAAGCCGCGGCGGGCTGGATCGCCGGGCTGTCCTGGGCGCCGCTGCAGGGCCCCTTCAAGCTGATCGCGCAGATCCCCGAGCCGTGGGCCACCGTCGGTGCGCTCGCCCTGGGCCTGGTCGCCGGGCTGCTGCTGGTGCTCACCGCGATCGGCGAGCGGCTCACCGTGACGGTGCGCGATGACGCGGCCGTGCTGGCTCGCGTCGACGGGCCGTCCCACACGGTCGGCCGATCCGTCGTGGCCGCGGTCTTCGTCGACGGCAAGCAGCTGGTGCTGCAGGGCGCGGACGGCTGGGAACACGCCCGGGAGAGCTCCGACCTGCGCTCGGCCGAGCTGCGGGCCGCGTTCACCGCGCACGGCTATCCGTGGCGCGACGACGGCGACCCGCACCGCCACCTGTTCCGGCTCTGGGTGCCCGACCTGCCGGGCCTGCCGGAGGGGGCGAACGCGCTGCTGGCGGCGCGGGCGAAGGCGCTGTCCAAGCGCGCGGAGGCCGAGTCCGCGGTGCTGCGCGAGGAGCTGCGTCGGCTGGGCGTGCTGGTTCGCGAGGAGCAGCGCCGACAGTACTGGCGGCTGGCCGCGCCGCCCGCCGTGGGGGATCACGCCGCTTAGGAATCCGTAGGCCGGTGTGGAGTGTGCCCGGACCGGCCATGATGCGGTGACGCGCAACCGTGGCCCGTCGCTGTGCGTCGGTCTGGGGGAATGCGCTGCCATCTCAGGGGGATCTCATGACGCACCGGCTGACCCGACTCGCGGCCCGGCTGCTCGCCTTGCCGCTGCTGGTGCTCGCGGGGTGTGCGGCGCCGCCCGAACCCGGCGCGGCGGTGCCGCTCGTCGGCGAGGCCGCTGCGCCCGCCGATGTCGCGGAGCAGCTGGCGCGGTTCGCCGACTTCCCGGTGGATCGGGTGCCGCGGCCGATCGTGCTGCTCGAAGACCGGGTGAAGGAGTACGGGTACACCTCCGGCGACGCGAAGATCGCCATGTCGCAGGGGCGGCTGACGCTGCAGGCGGCGCTGCCCGACGGCCCGGCGACGGTCCGCGTGGCGCTGCCCGACGGCACCGTCGAGGTGCCCGCGATCAGCGCCCGGCAGGCGTACGACATGCTCGTCGCCGTCGGTGACCCTGCGTCGGCTCCCGACGCCTCCCCGTCGCCGCTGCTCGTCACCAAGGTGGCGCTCGGCGAAGCCGAGTTCCGCACCGACCGCGGCCCGCGGGTGCTCCCCGCGTGGCTGTTCACCGCGCCGGAGTCGATGCAGCCGCTGGCCGTGGCCGCGCCGTCCGACACCGCGTTCTGGCCGGTGGAGCACGCGGATGCGGTGATGGACGCGGAGGGTCTGGCCACCGACGGGGTGACGCTGACCCTTCGCCTGGCGACGCCGCCCGAGCCCTGTTCGGGGCAGCCGGTGCACGAGTACGCGGCCGAGGCGGTGGAGTCCGCGAAAGCGGTCGCCGTTCGGCTGAAGATCGTTGCCACGTCGCCCGCCGCCTCCCCGGGTGGCAGCGGTGACTGTGTACGGGACTTGATGCTGCGCACCGCGGAGTACACGGTGCGGCTGGCCCGTCCACTGGGCAACCGGGTGCTGCTGCGGGCGTCCGGCGACGTCTCGTAGCGGCCGGCCTGAATCCGGTGGCGGCCCGGCCGCCGTGCCTGGCACTCTGGCCGCCGTCCGGGTGCGGCCCGGTGTGAAGGGAGGCGGCGATGGCGGTACGCCCGGAGATCGGTGACCCGCTGCGGCCGTGTCCGGCCTGCCCGGCCTGGGAGTTCGGCGGCGCGCCGGGGTGCGCCCGCTGCGCGGGCCTGGTCGACGCGCTGGTCGAGGAGGCGTGGCAGGCCTACGTCGCGGCCGACTTCGGCAGCCTGTCGCCCGCCGAGCACGCCGACGTCGCGCGGATGGTCGTGCAGGAGCCGCACCGCCACGACTGGCGGGTGGTGGACGCCGCCCTCGACCTGCTGCCCTGCGACGAGTGCGGCGCCCGGCTGGGCTCCGGGCCGATGTCGTGCGGGTCGTGCGAGGTCGCGCACGGATTCCGGTACGCGGCGATCGAGACCGACCGGCCGGGCGTGCCGCCGGGCAACGAGCACGCCGTCCGGGTGAACGTCTCGGTGGTGCGCCGCCCGCAGGTGACCTCGGCACAGGAGTTGCTGGCCCGCCGGCTGCTGCTGCCCGCGCTGCTGGTCGGGCACGTGCCGACGACGGCGCAGGCACAGCGGTTCAGCGCCGCGCTCAAGGATGCGGCCGCACGCCTGGGCAAGTCGACACCGGACCGTGACCCGGCGGCCCTCATCCGGGACCCGGCCATCGCCGCGCTGGTCGCAGAAAGCGACTTCCCCCACCTCTTCGGGCCCGCTGACCGGACGTGACGGGTCGGGCCACGGCCGGGCGCAGGCGGCGGTGCCGGCAGAGCGGGCAGAGGAGACGGGACCGCCCTCGGCACCGGAGGCGGCACGAGGGCGGGGGAGGGGATGGGCGTCGCGGAGAAGCTGGGTGGCCCTGGTCCGCCGCGCCGTTGCGGCGAACCCGGGCCGACGCCTACCAGTCTGCGGAAAAGCAGGTCCCGACCGCACCTGGCGTCGGTCGGGACCTGCGTATGACGAAAGTCAGGTGAGCCGGGTCACGCCGTCGGGGACACGCTCGGCGTGGGCACCGCCGACGCGGACGGCTGCGGGTCGCCGAGCGCCGCCAGCTCCGGCGGCACCGGCAGGGCGCTGCCCTTGACGTAGTCGGCCCAGCCCACGCTCCACGCCGTCCAGCCGTTGGCGGGCTTGACCTTGCGCTCGGTGCCCTTCACGGTGACCGGCGTGCCGATGCTGGTCAGGTTGAACAGGTACACCGCATTGGCCGTGGACACGTTCACGCAGCCGTGCGACACGTTGCGTACACCCTGGTTCTGCACCGACCACGGCGCGGCGTGGATGTACTCGCCACCCCAGGTCAGGCGCTGGGCGTACTCGATGTCGACGACGTAGCGGTCGACGTTGCCGGGGTCGTCGGTGGTGTCGAAGACCGTCTTGCGCTGCTTGTCCATGATCACCATGGTGCCGGAGGACGACGGCGTCTTCGCCTTGCCCAGGCTGACCGGAATCGTCTTGACCACCGCGTCGTTCTTGCGCACCTGCATGCGCTTGGTCGCGTTGTCGACGATCAGCTCGATCTTCTCCTTGGCGATGTTGCCGACGCCCAGCCGGTCGGCGTCGCCGTAGCGGCCGTCGCCCATCGGCACACCCTCCAGCGCCGCCCGCACGGTGATCTTCGTGCCGGTCTGCCAGTACTGCGGGCCGCGGTACATCACCTGCAGCGAGCTGGACCAGTGCCAGATGCCCGGCTGCGGCGGCTCCACGGTGACGAACAGGCGACGCTCCACCGCGGCCCGAGCCGACACCGGCACCGGCTTGGTGAACTCGATGACCACCGGCATCGCCACGCCGTACGTCCGGTCCGAGAACAGGTACAGCCCCGCGCCGGTCTTCTTGCTCGGCTTGCCCATCGTCGTGAACGACGTCTTCTTCTCCATGGTCTGCCCGTCCGGGCTGACCGCGACGACCGTCGCCGAGTACTTCTTGCCGTACTTGAGCGGTTTGGTCGGCACGAACGACGTGCCGTCGGCGCGCATGGCGCCCGCGACCTTGGCGCCGGCCGCGTCGGTCATCGTCACCGACTGCACCTGGCCGCCGCTGATCTTGGTGCCGATCTCGGTGCTCACCGGCTGGTTCTTCGCCGCCTCGGCGGGCGTCACCGCCAGGGCCAGCGGCTCCGTGCTGGCCGGCGCGGGCTCGGGCGCCGACTGGGTGGGCGCCACGAAGGAGGGAGACTCGCCCCCGTCCGCCGAACACGCGGTCAGCGCCAGCGGTGCCACCACCGCCAGCACCAGTGCCATAGCGCTCCTGCGCGCCATCGTCCTCAGGCTCATCGCCGCCTACCCCGCTCCCCGGATCCACACATCGCGGAACATCCTGCCGCATCGCCCAAACGTTCCGTGAGCCCTGTTCGGTTCCTTCGGGACCAGCCGGATGGGGTAATGGTCACCTATCTTCTCGGATCATGACATCGGCTCGGGCCGTCCGCGTCGCCTTCGGCGGTGCTCGGGACGAACCGCAGTGCCCGCCGCGCCGCCGCCCCGCGGACCCGGGCGCCGGTCAGGCGGCGGCCTGTGCCAGCCAGAACGGCACGTCGTCGGCGTGGTACGGCCACTCCGACGGCTCGATGGCGTCGAGGAAACCGGCGTACACGGCGGCGTTGCGCAACGCGAGCACCGGCTCGATCAGCGCCACGGCCCGCTCGGGGTCGCAACCCGGCACGGCCGCCCGCCAGCGGCGGCCCCACGCCTGCCGCAGGGGTTCGGGGTCGGCGACCCGCTCGCACATGCGCAGCAGGTCGATCGCCGGGTGCCCGATCACGGAGTCGCCCCAGTCGATGATGCTGTGCCGCTCGGCGGTGCCGCGTGCGTTGCCCGGATGAAAGTCGCCGTGCACCAGGGTGTCCGGCAGCCCGCACGCGGCGATCGCGGCCAGCCGTTCGTCCAGCCCGGTCAGCAGCGCCGCCAGCCGCTCACCCGACCCCGCCGTGCCCGGGTCGCCGCTGCGGGCGACGACCGCGCGGATCCGCTCGGCCAGGCGGGGCAGCCGCAGATCGGGTACGCCCAGGGCGAGCAGCTCCGCGATCCGGCCCGATGCCGTGAGCTGAACGGGGTGCAGGCGGGACAGCAGGGTGAGGCGTTCGTCGACGGGTGCGCCGTAGCGGTCGGTGCCGGGCAGGTCGTCGAGCAGCACCCGGCCGCCGTCGGCGGCGATCGGGACGGGCGCGGTGCCGGGGGCGTGTTCGCCCAGCCAGCGCAGCACGGCGGCCTCGTGGGCGAAGAAGGAGGGGACCTGCTTGAGCCATACCGGGGTGGTGTCGGTCTCCAGCCGCCAGATCGCGGACAGGTTCCAGGTGCGCTGCTGCGCGGCCGCGGTGAGGGTCCGTCCCCGGGTGGCGAGTTCGTCGGCGGCCCAGGCGAGGCTGGCCGCGGGGCCGCCGACCTCCGCGTACGGCGCGCGGCGCGGGTGCGGCACGAGGGCGGCGGCGGCCGGGCGGACCGGGCCGGGATCGCCGGTGACCTCGGCCAGGTACGTGACCTTGCCGCCGGGCGGGGCGGGCTGGTCGGCGAAGAGCAGGCGCAGCACGGTCACGTCGGCGCCGTGGTGCTCGCGGGCTCCGGCCACGACGTCGGCGACCTCCTGCCACCAGGGCACTTCCACCTCGTACGGCGGCAGCGCCCCCAGCACGGTTCCGGCCGGGTCCACCAGCACCAGCGTCACGACTCGTCCCACGTCGCGGAACCCTACCGCCGCCCGAAGCCGTACGTCGCCGGGTTTTGGCCGTGCATCCCCAGGTGACAGGTCCCGACGTGTCGGGAAGGGCACCTTGCACAACGCGTAGCGAGGTGAAGGTGAATGTCGCGGGTGTCGCCGCCGGTGACGTTCGTCGTCGACTTCCACCGCACCCGCGAACAGCACCTGGCCATCCTCGACGCCATCACCGCCCGCCGCCCCGAGGTAGCCCAGTCCTGGGCCCTCATCCACGTGGCCGGCGTCGAAGAATGGCTCCGCCGAGCCCGCTGACCCGCGGGTCAGCGGGTGAAGGCGTAGGCGAGGGCGGCGAGGGCGCAGGCGAGCAGGGAGATGCCGGCGCCGACGCCGGTGGTCGCGCTCGGCGGGATGGCGTGTTTGCGGGCCAGTGGCGTGGCGCCCGCGGCGACCAGGGTCATCGCCACGGCCAGGGGGAACAGGATCGGGCTCTGCAGCGGCCCGGCCAGCGGGATGAAGTGCACGCCGACCACCAGGCACACCCACGGGGCGATCAGTTCGCGCTTGCCGCGCAGGCCGAGCACGAGCGCGCCGCCGACTGCGGCGACGAGTTCGATGCCGACGATGATGCCGTACTTGCGCATCGCGCCCGGCTCGCTCAGCGCCGACCCGGTCGACCAGTGCTGCCAGGCCAGGATGCCGCCGATCACGGACACGGCGACACTCACGCCGCCGGCGACGGCGAGCCGCTTCTTCCAGGCGGCGGGCGGAGCCTCCTGCGCCCAGCCGAACCAGGCCGAGGCGAAGAAACCGAAGATCAAAGCGGTCATCGCGGCGTCGCGGGCATGATTCATCGCGGACTCCCCATGGGCGAGGAGTCTGCCACGTCGGCTGTCCGGCTGATGTGGCCCCGGTCACACGCCATGAAGAATCCTCGGCTATGGATTCAGTGCTGACCCAGGTGTTCCTGCCCATCGCCCTCGGCATCGTGATGCTCGGCCTCGGCCTCGGGCTCACCGTCGCCGACTTCAAGCGGATCGTGGTGTTCCCGAAAGCGGTGCTGGTGGCTCTGGTGTGCCAGGTGCTGCTGCTGCCCGCGGTGTGCTTCGGGCTGGTCGTGCTCCTCGACCTGGATCCGACGCTGGCGGCGGGCATGATGCTGCTGGCCGCGTCGCCCGGCGGCACCACCGCGAACCTCTACAGCCACCTGTTCGGCGGCAACGTGGCGCTCAACGTCACGCTCACCGCGGTGAACTCGGTGCTGGCCATCTTCACCCTGCCGCTGGTGGTGAACTTCGCGCTGAACCACTTCCTGTCCGGCACCGACCAGATCGGGCTGCAGTTCGGCAAGTCGCTGCAGGTGTTCGCGATCGTGCTGATCCCGGTGGCGATCGGCATGTTCATCCGCAACCGCTCGGTCGACTTCGCCGACCGGATGCAGCGCCCGGTGCGCATCCTGTCCGTGGTGGTGCTGGTGCTCGTCATCGTCGGCACACTGGTGTCGGAGAAGGACAACATCGCGACCTACTTCGCCGACGCGGGCCTGGTCGCGCTGCTGTTCAACGTGATCAGCCTCGGCGTCGGCTACTTCCTGCCGCGCCTGGTCGGGCTCGACCGCCCTGACTCGGTCGCCGCCGCCATGGAGATCGGCATCCACAACGGCACGCTGGCCATCTTCATCGCGACCACTCTGCTGGCGAGCACGGCGCTCGCGGTGCCGGCCGCGGTGTACAGCATCATCATGTTCTTCACCGCCGCCGCCTTCGGCTACCTGGTCCGGCCCGCCCGGTCGGTGCAGACCGAACCCGCCCTGCAGGACTGACGCGTACGCCGGCGTCCTTCGACCGTGGAGGGCGCCGGCGCTCAGGCGGCGTTGGGCGGGTAGCCGCCGGAGGTGGTCCAGAACTCCACCGCACTGCCGACGAACTCGTGCACGTAGCCGCAGGCCATGCAGATCACGCCGAGTGAGGACCGGTTGGCCCACGCGAGGTCGAACAGTTCCAGGCCCGGTGTGTTGAGCAGGATCTCCCGGCTGGTGAACTCCCGCTGCCCGCAGACCAGGCACGTGAACCGGCGACCCGCCACGGTCACCAGCGCGGTCCGCTGCCTCTTCCTCCCACCCCCCATGCCCCGCAGGGTAAACACACCCGGCAACCCCCCACCCACCGCGGGGACGATCTTGCGTGAACTGTGGGTACGACACGCCCTTTCCGGGCGTATGGGCAACAGTTCACGCAAGATCGTCGCGATCTTCGGGCGTGGGTGCGGATAGGGGCGGGGTGGGGAGGCCGGCGTCGGCGATGCGCTGGCGGAAGGGGCGGCGGGTGAGGGCGGCAGTCAGGTCGGTGAGGAGGTCGACCAGGGGTATCGGCAGTTCGGCGTCCAATGTGCGCATTGCGGCGGTGGTGGCCGACCACTCGGCTTTGATCACGGGCAGCAGCTCGTGTGCCTTCGCGGTCAGTTCGACGAGGCGCTGGCGGGCGTCCGTGCCGGGGGTCAGGTCGACCAGGCCGGCGCGGTTCATCTGGGCCACGGTCTGGCTCGCCGCGGAGTGGGTGACGCCGACCGCGCGGGCCAGGTCGCGGATCGGCATCGGTCCGTCCGCCAGCAGCGCGCGGACGACGGGGGAGTAGCGCGGACGGTAGTCGGGCAGGTCGAGCTCGGCGTAGACCTTCGCCACGTCGCCGTCGAGCAGTTCCAGCACGTGACGCAGCAGGGTGCCGACCGCTTCGCGCTCGGGGAGGTGGGCCATGCTAGAAATATAACAGCACTGTTGTATTTCTCCGGAGGTGGACGTGTACCCGCAGACCGAGCCGTACGACAGCGGCCTGCTCGACGTCGGCGACGGCAACCTCGTGTACTGGGAGGTCTGCGGCAACCCCGACGGCAAACCCGCGGTCGTGCTGCACGGCGGCCCCGGCTCCGGCGCGACCGCGGGCTGGCGGCGCTACTTCGACCCGGCCGCGTACCGGGTGGTTCTCGTGGACCAGCGCGGCTGCGGCCGCAGCACGCCCAGCGCCGGTGACCCGGCCACCGACCTGAGCGTCAACACCACCCATCACCTGATCCGCGACCTCGAACAGCTGCGTGCCCACCTCGGCATCGACCGCTGGCTGGTGCTGGCCGTGTCCTGGGGCTGCACTCTCGCCCTGGCGTACGCGCAGCGCCACCCGGCTTCCGTCTCCGAAATGGTGCTGTTCAGCCTCACCAACACCACGCACCGCGAGGTCGACTGGGTGACCCGCCAGATGGGGCGCATCCTGCCGGAGGAGTGGGCGCGCTTCCGCGACGGCGTGCCCGGGGCCGAGCGCGACGGCAACCTCGCCGCGGCGTACGCCCGGCTGCTGGCCGACCCGGACCCGGCCGTGCGGGACCGGGCCGCCCGGGACTGGTGCACCTGGGAGGACCAGCACGTCGCCATCGCCACCGGGTTCCAGGCCGACCCGCGTTACGACGATCCGGAGTTCCGGATGCTCTTCGCCCGGCTGGTCACCCACTACTGGGCCAACGCGGCATTCCTCGAGGACGGCGAGCTGCAGGCCAACGCGGGCAGGCTGGCCGGCATCCCCGGCGTGCTCGTGCACGGGCGGCTCGACATCAGCGGCCCGGCCGACATCGCCTGGCACCTCGCCCGGGCCTGGCCCGACGCCGAACTGACCCTGGTCGACCGGGCCGGCCACGGTTCGGGCGGCGGCATCGGCGACGTCGTGCTCGCCGCCCTCGACCGCTTCGCGACCCGCCGGTAGCGCCTCGAGGTCACTGGATTGCCTGGCACATGGGCGGAACTGGGCGCAGATACGCCCAGGTGCCAGGCGAAACGGGTGATCGAGGTGGCGGTGGGCGTCAGGCGGGGGTCAGGTGGCGGGCGGCGGTGCGTTCGGTGGTGAGGGCGGTGTCGACGAGGTCGGCGGCGTGGTCGCACCAGGCGCGCTGGTCGTCGTCGGGGGTGGCGGCCGCGGCGTGGGCGGCGAGCGCCGACCAGGTCTGGCCGGAATCGCGGAACAGCCGTGCGGCCGAGGTGAGCGCGGGTGCGGCGAGCACCGCCGCGGCCTCGTCGAGGAAGTCGGCGTAGAGGGGCCGGGTCGCGCCGGGAGCCGTGTACTCCTGTTCCAGGCATACGGTCAGGCGGCGCATGGCGTGCTGGTGGCCGACCGGGTCGCCGAAGCGTCTGGCCCAGCCTTTGCGGGTGCGCCCGTTGCGCAGTTCGGCGGCGAGTTTGGCCATGCCGGAGAAGCCGAAGTTGACGTCGAAGCTGTTGCCCAGCACCGGTCCGGTCAGGTGCGCCACCGTCGTGTTCAGCGCGTCGCGGACGGCTGCGCGCAGGTCCATGCCGGACGGACCGGTGGATCCGGCCGAGTCGCCGGCGCGGGCGGGCGCCGGGCCGGACTCCACCGCGAGCAGGGCGTGGCGGCCCTGGCGGTGTGCGGCCCAGGCGGCGCCGAAGGCCGGGGCGGGCATCGTGTGGACGCCGTGCGGTGGGTCGAGAACGGTGAGGGTGTCGCCGTCGCGTGCGGTGACCACCACGGTGTACGGCTCGGCCGCCGAGAACGGCGGGTTTTCCTGCCATGGCAGCCTGCCTCGGTCGACCAGGCACAGCGCGGGCCGACCGGCGTCGAGCGCGGTCCGCAGCCGGTCCAGCGCGGCCTTCGTCGAGGTGCCGTTGGTCTGCTGGTACGCCAGGCCGAGCCGGTCGAGCACGGCGGGCGCCCAGGGTTGCGGGTGGTGCTGGGCGACGATGGTGAGCAGCGGGTGCGGCACGGCGTCGTACTCGAAGACCGCGTACATGAAGCCGATGCCGCCGCCCAGTCCGCAGACCATGGCCTCGGACAGCGGCTGCCCGGCGGCGGCTAGCAGGTGTCCGACCAGCACGGACTCGTGGTGCTGTCCGGCGGTGGTGACGACGGGCCCGGCGAGGTGGCGGGCGGCGGTGGTGTAGCTCTCGCCGGTGCGCTCCATGCGCTCCCGGACGAGCTTCTTGAAGTTTCTGCGTGCAGTCATGACGGCGTCCTCCGCGACGGCGCTGCGCCCCTCCCACACCGGCGACGCGTCCGTCGCTGAAGAGGGTTCAGCTGCACAGGCGGTCCGGCCCGCGATGAGATGGTCACCTTCGCCCCCGCGTCGCCGGCGCGTGTGGGGCGCTGGTCTGGAGGTATGGCGTACGGGCCCGCCGCAGGCATCGTAACGCCTGGACAGTCCGCAGGCGAGGCTGATAGCGTAACGGCTGTTACGTAACAGATGTGATGCAAAGAGGTGCGATGTGCCCCGGCTGGTGGACCACGACGAGCGCCGCGAGCAGCTGTCCGCCGCCGTGTGGCAGGTGGTCAGCGAGCACGGGCTCGACGGGCTGACCCTGCGCGCGGTCGCCGACGCCGCCGGCTGCACCACGGGACGCGTCGCGCACTACTTCCGCGACAAGAACGCGCTGCTCACCCACGCCCGCGACGTCATGCACCGGCGTATGGCCGCGCGGATCGACGCCCTGGGCGGCTTCGACAGCCCGCGCGAGCGGCTGCGGGCCGTGCTGCAGGAGGGTGTGCCGCTCGACGAGGAGCGGCGGCTGAACTCCACCATCTGGGCCTACTTCCTGATGGCGGCGCGCACCGACCCGGCGCTGCTGGCCGAGCACGTGATCCGGCACGAGTCGTGGATCCGGCGGCTCACCGGACTTCTGCGCGACGCGTACGGCGTACCCCCGGATGATCTGGAACTGCGCGCCCGCAACCTGGTCGCCCTGCTGGAGGGGTTGGCGCTGTGCGGGGTGGCCACGCCCGACCTCTATCCGCCCGACCTGCTGGTCCGGGCCGTCGACAACCATCTCGACCTGCTGCTGGGAGTGAAACGATGAGCACGGAGACCGCCACCATGGAGATCATCGAGGTGTCGCCGGCGGATCGGCGGCTGGCGACGCTGGTCGGCGCGATGCGGGTCGAGCTGGACGCGCTCTATCCCGAGGAGATCGACTTCGAGCACCCGACCGTCCAGGAGGCGAGCCGGTTCCTGCTCGTGCTCGCCGACGGCGCGGCGATCGGGTGCTGCGCGGTGCAGCCGCTCGACGGCGGCGAGGCGGAGCTCAAGCGCATGTACGTCGACCCGGCCTGGCGCGGCCGCGGCATCGCCCGGCGGCTGATGCCCGAGGCCGAGGCGCTGGCGGTCCGGGTCGGCGCGAGGCGGTTCAAGCTGGAGACCGGCATCCGCCAGCCCGACGCGATCGCCGTGTACGAGCGGGCCGGGTTCACCCGCATCCCCAATTACCCGCCGTACGACCGGTGGGAGATGAGCGTCTGCTACGCGAAGCCGTTGCTGCCCTGACGGCTCGGGTCAGGTCGCCCGAGTTCGTCTCAGCGCAGGGTGAGCGGCGTTTCGGCCTCGATGCGCGACAGCTTCTCCGGGTTGCGGACGTAGTAGATGCCGGTGACGCGGGCGTCCTCGATCCGCAGTGCGGCGACGCCGTCGATCTGCCCGTCGAGGCGGAACACCAGTGCCTGGCCGCCGTTGATCACGGTCGGTTCGGTGGTGAGGGTGCCGCCGACCTTATGCATGCTGCCGACGAACAGACGGACCGCGTTCTCCGCCCCGAAGACCGGTCGCAGTGCGGCCAGCTTCAGACCGCCGCCGTCGCTGACCACGACCACGTCGGGCGCGAGCACGTCGAGCAGGCCCTGCAGGTCGCTTGTCTCGACCGCGCGCTGGAACGCCTCCAGCGCGGCCCACCTCTCGCTCGCAGACACCATCCGGCGCGGGCGGCGGGCATCGACGTGCTGCCGGGCGCGGTGTGCGATCTGGCGGACGGCCGCCGGGCTCTTGTCGACGGCCGCCGCGATCTCGTCGTAGCTGACGTCGAACGCCTCGCGCAGCACGAAGACGGCGCGTTCGGTCGGCGAGAGCGTCTCGAGGACGAGCATCATCGCCATCGACACGCTCTCGGCCAGCTCGAGGTCCTCGGCCGTGTCCGGCGCGGTGAGCAGCGGCTCGGGCAGCCATGGACCGACATACGCCTCCCGGCGGCGCTGCATGGTGCGCAGGCGGTTGAGCGACTGGCGGGTGGTGATCCGGATCAGGTAGGCGCGCTGGTCGCGTACCTGATCCAGATCGACCTTGACCCACCGCAGCCAGGTCTCCTGAAGCACGTCCTCCGCGTCGGCCGCCGATCCGAGGATCTCGTAGGCGACGGTGAAGAGCAGGTTCCGGTGGTCGACGAAGGCCTCGGTCGCCTGGTCACCAGTGTGGTCGTTCATCTGGCCACCTCCTCAGGACCGCCGGGCGGCGACCGGTGACTCACCGGCCCTGACCTGCAGCGACTTCCGGCGGAGCCGGTCTTTGAACCAGAGGTTGAGCGAGCCCGGTTTGCGCGCCTCGTGCGCCAGCTGCCAGACGGTGCTCTTGCACACGGCCTCCTTGAGCATCGCCATCGGCCGACCGCCCAGCAGGTACACCCTCGTCACGGAGTCGTCCTTCTTCGCGTACTGGACGACTCCGGCGCGGCGTCCCAGGCTGATGCACTGGCCGAAGAGTCCGACGTTGAAGTCGGCGGGCCGCTTGCCGTCGATCCGGCTCAGCACCGTCTCGGCGGCCTGCGGGCCCAGCTGCATCGCGGACTGGCAGCTCATCCGCACCGGCAGGTCCGACGGTGCCGCCGAGTCCCCTGCCGCGACGACGCGTACGTCGTCGACGCTCGTGAGCGTCTCGTCGGTGCGCAGGCGTCCCATGGCATCCGTGCTCAACCCGCTGCGGACGGCCAGATCCGGCACGCCGAATCCGGCGGTCCAGATGGTCACGGCGCTGGGCAGCTCGCGGCCGTCGGCGAGCAGGACCGCAGCACGGGTCACGCCCGTCACCGTCGCGCCGGGGCCTTCGAGCACGGTCACGCCGAGCTTGGTGAGCCGCTCGGCCACCGCGCGCCGGGCATGTGGATGCAGGTAGGCCCCGAACACCCGGCCGCATACGAGGGTGACCTTCCGTCCCTGCTCTGCCAGCTCGGATGCGGTTTCGATGCCGGTCGAGCCGCCGCCGACCACGGTCAGCGCGGCCGACGTCGGGGCGGCGTCGACGACCGGCCGCAGCCGCTGCGCCTCCTCCAGCGTGGCGATCGGGTAGGCGTGCTCGGCCGCGCCGGGCACGCTCGGGTCGGCGGATCCGCTGCCCACGGCGTAGATCAGGTAGTCGTAGTCGAGGGTGCCGCCACTCGCCAAGGTCACGCGACGCCCGGCCGCGTCGATCCGGGTCGCGGTGTCGACGACCAGCTCGACGCGGGCGGCCAGAATCCGCCGGTAGTCCACGAGCGCGTCGTCGGATCCGGTGACGAGCTGGTGCAGGCGGATCCGCTCGACAAAGGCCGGGCGCGGGTTGATCAGGGTCACTGCCACGTCGTCGCGCTGCGTCAGACGGTTGGCCGCCACCACGCCGGCGTATCCGCCGCCGACCACGATGACCTTGGTGCTCTCAGCCATTGGCCTCTCCTTCGTCTTCAAGGTGCGACCTGAAGACACCGCGCGTTCGGCGGTTTGTGACATCAGTGAGTCAGGTCACTGCCGGAGATGGCGGCGCAAAATCTCGGCCTCGTCCGGTGCCGTCCCGTGGGACCGCGGTCGTTGCCGCGATCGCTGAGCAGCCGCATGGCGGTGTGCAGAGCTGCTGCTCGTCTCGCTGACGCGAGCCGACGGTGCCCTTCCTGTCGTCACGCGGGGCAGGGCTCGAGGTCGTGGCCGGCGGAGCGTTCCTGGGCGGGCAGGCCGATATGGGCGGCGACGACGCGTTCGGGGACGCCGTCGGCGAGGCTGTCGGCCAGGGCGCGTTCGCGTACGGCCAGCAGCCGTTCGGTGGTGTGTTCCAGGACGCGGTCGAGCAGGGCCAGCTGCGCGAGCAGGCCGCTGTCGGCGTCGGAGGGCGGGCTGGCCTCCGCGGCGGCCAGCGCCGAGGCGACCTCGTCGGTGGTCACCCCGCCCAGCGCGGCCACGTCCGGGAGAGCCCAGCCGTGGTGGTGCGCCAGGATCGCGGCGAACAGGATGCGCGAGGCCTCGTTGGCGGCGCGGTAGCCGTCCACGAAACGCAGCCAGTGCGCGCAGTAGGCGAGCCGTTCGGTGGGCTCGTCGGGCAGGTTCAGGTCGACCGGGGCCGCCGGGAGCAGGCGCAGCGCCTTGTCGTATGCCAGCGTCAGCAGCTCGCGCAGCTGCACCGCCACCTGCTGGCGTTCGGCCAGGTCGCGCGCGGTGCCGCCGTCGGGCGTCAGCCCGGTCCACTCCAGAATGACCGCGGCGCGGGGGGCGCAGGCACGGTGGCCGCAGATGACCTCGGCGACGTCGGCCGCGGTCCAGCGCTCGCGCGCCACCAGGGCCGATGCGGCCTGGTCGCGGGCGACGAGGGCGCGCCGGTACTTGTGGCGCAGGTCCATGGTGAGGGTGCACACGTCGAGCGCGGAGCGTCCGACCTCCTGACGCTCCAGCACCGCGATCCGCCGGCTGAGTTCCGGCACGTTGATATCGGCGATCGGGTTCGTCATGGCACCGACGCTAACGCTGCGTGTTCGCCACTTCTACGATGTGCTGATCTTTTGTGGGGATTCTGACTTTCGGCGGGTTCGTGGCCCGGCCGGCAGTCACCTCTGCCCGGTTCGGGAAGCCGCCCTGCTCGCGGCTTGACAAAAAAATTTGTCGGTAGCAGGATACGGAGCATGCTCGATGTAGCGGTGATCGACGACCCGGCCGCGGCCGAGGCCTCGCTGGACCCGATCCGGGCCCGGCTGCTGGCCGCCCTGGTCGAGCCCGGCTCGGCCACCTCGCTGGCGGCCAAGGTCGGCCAGCCCCGGCAGAAGGTCAACTACCACCTGCGGGAGCTGGAGCGGCACGGGCTGATCGAGCTGATCGAGGAGCGGCGCAAGGGCAACGTCACCGAACGCGTCCTGCAGGCCACCGCCGCGTCCTACGTCATCTCGCCGATCGCGCTGTCGGCGGTGCAGCCCGACCCGGGCCGCGCGCCCGACCGGCTGTCGGCGCGCTGGCTGCTGGCGCTGGCCGCCCGGCTCGTGCGCGACGTCGGCGAGCTGCTCACCGGCGCGGCCAAGGCGAAGAAGCGGCTGGCCACGTTCGCCATGGACGGGACCGTGCGCTTCGCCGGCCCGGCCGAGCGGTCCGCGTTCGCCGAGGAGCTGGCGAGCGCGGTCACGGCGCTGGTGGGCAAGTACCACGACGAGCAGGCCGAGGGCGGGCGCGAGCACCGGATCATCATCGCCGTGCACCCGAGCGTGACCCGGCAGGCGGAGGAGGGCTGACATGGGCAAGGACTTCGAGATCGCCGAGGAGCTGCCGGTCGAGGCGACTCCGGAGCAGGTCTGGGACGCCATCGCGACCGGTCCCGGCATCGACTCCTGGTTCATGGGCCGCAACGAGGTGACGCCCGGTCCGGGTGGCACGGTGAGCACGGCTTTCGGCGGGTACGCCCCGACGCTGCCGATCACCGCATGGGAGCCCGGACACCGCCTGGCGTACGGCGAGGAGCCCACGCCCGACGGCAGGTTCGTGGCATACGAGTTCCTCATCGAGGGCCGCGCCGGAGGCAGCGCCGTGCTGCGCACGGTGACCAGCGGCTTCCTGCCCGGCGACGACTGGGCCGACGAGTTCGAGGCGATGAGCCTGGGACTGGCCCTGTTCTTCCGGACCCTCGCCGAATACCTGACCTGGTTCCGCGGCCGCACCGCCATCCCGGTGACCGTGTTCGGCCCGCCGGTCGGCGACTGGCCGCACGCCTGGCGGCTGCTGCACGGCGCGCTCGGCCTGCCGGACGCGCCCCGGCCGGGCGACGCGGCCGCGTTCACCGTCGACGGCGTCACCCGCACCGGCGAGGTCTACCACCTCAGCGCCCACACCCTGGCCCTGCGCACCCCGGACGCGCTGTACCGCTTCGTGCGCGGCTTCACCGGGTCCATGGTCGCCATGCACCACCTGTTCACCCCCACCGACGAATCCGCCGCCTGGCAGTCCTGGCTGGACACCCTCTACGCAGAGGGCCGGGCGTGACGACCGACAAGGAGCACCCCATGAACACCGTCGTCTCCGCGGACGGCACCGCGATCGCGTACAGCAAGACCGGGCAGGGCCCGGCGGTGATCCTGGTCGACGGGGCCATGTGCCACCGCGCCATGGGCCCGGCCGAACCGCTGGCGAAGCTGCTGGCCGACTCCTACACCGTCTACACCTACGACCGGCGCGGCCGGGGCGACAGCGGCGACACCGCGCCGTACGCCGTCGAGCGTGAGATCGAGGACATCGACGCGCTGATCAAGGAGGCCGGGGGCAGTGCCTACCTGTACGGGATCTCCTCCGGCGCGGTGCTGGCCTGCGACGCCGCCGCGCGGCTGGGCGGCATCCGCAAGCTCGCCGTGTTCGAGCCGCCGTTCATCGTGGACGGCACGCACGAGGCCCGGCCTGCCGACTACCTGGACAAGATGGACGCGATGATCGCGCAGGACCGCCGGGGCGACGCCGTCACGACGTTCATGAAGACCGTCGGGGTGCCCGGGATCGTGGTCGCGATCATGCGGCTGACGCCCAACTTCAAGAAGCTCAAGGCCGTCGCGCACACGCTGCCCTACGACTTCCGGGTGCTCGGCGACACCGGGACCGGCAAGCCGCTGCCGGTGGACCGCTGGGCGGGCGCGCAGTTGCCGGCGCTGGTCATGGACGGCGGCAAGAGCCCGGTGTACATGCGCAACGGCGCGAAGGCGCTGTCGCAGACGCTGCCGAGTGCCGACTACCGCACGCTGCCGGGGCAGACGCACCTGCTCAAGGCGGAGGCGGTCGCGCCGGTGCTCAAGGAGTTCTTCGTCGGCTAGACGAGCTTCTTGACGAGCAGCTCGAACTCCAGGTCGTCGCGCTGCGGCAGGCCGAAGCGCTCGTCACCGTACGGGAAGGGGCTCAGCTGCCCGGTGCGCGTGTAACCACGGCGTTCGTACCAGGCGATGAGCTCCTCCCGCACCGAGATCACGGTCATCTGCATCTCGGGCACGCCCCACTCGTCGGCCGCGAAACGCTCAGCCTCGGCGATCACCGTCTTACCCAGGCCGCCGCCCTGCAGCAGCGGGCGCACCGCGAACATGCCGAAGTGGGCGTAGCCGTCGTGGCGCTCCAGATGGCAGCAGGCCAGCAGGTCCCCGCCGCGCTCGGCCAGCAGCACCACGCTGTCGGGGTCGGCGACCTGCGCGGCCACCGCGTCGGCGTCGGTGCGCTGGCCCTGCAGGATGTCGGCCTCGGTGGTCCACCCGGCCCGGCTGCTGTCCCCGCGGTAGGCCGACTCCACCAGCGCCACGATCGCGGGCACGTCCTGCGGCCCCGCCGCGCGCACGGTCATCGCCTGCTCCACCATGTGCCGATCCTTCCGAGCGCGCACCGGCCGATGCCGGGCATGATCGCCCGCCAGGTTATCGCGTGCCCGAACCGCCCGCCCCGCAGCGCCGCTGCCCTTCCTCGGGTCAGCGGGTGTTGACGAGTTTGGGGTGGGACTTGACCCAGGCGTCGAGTTTGTCGGCGCGCAGGGCGGCGAAGTAGGTGGTCTTGTCGGCGCCGAGGCTCTCACCGCGGTAGCTGCCGCCGCTCATGACGGTGCTGCCGGGCAGGCCGACCAGGGTCAGGTTCGCGGGGCGGATGTTGCGCAGCGCGTAGACGAACTCGCTGGGTTTGCGGCCCCGGCCGTCGAAGGTGAACGTCTCGCCCAGCGCGCCGAGCACGTCGTCCATCTTCGTGGGGTCGGTGAGCAGGTCCGCGCTGAGCGCCTTGGTCAGCATGGCCTTGAGCAGCTGGCGGTGGTGGCGCTGGCGGGCGTAGTCGCTGCCGGTGAGGTAGCGCTGGCGCGCGTAGTCCAGGGCCTGCCACCCCTCCATGTGCCGGTTGCCGACGTTGTAGGTCATGCGCGGTCCGGAATACCCGTGCTCGCAGCCGCGGCAGTTCGCCCGGTGCACGCCGTCGGGGCGGCGGTGGATCGACACGACCTTCTGGTCGACGTAGATGTCGATGCCGTCGAGGGCGTTGATGAGCCGGATGTAGCCGTTGAACGAGATGACGGCCCCGGCGTCGAAGCGGGCGATGCCGGTGTACTTGCTCACCGTCTTGGCCATCAACTGGAACCCCTGCGCGATGTCGTACTTGCCGCCGGGCATGCGCGCGCCGTACGTCAGGGCGTGGGTGAGCTTGCTGCGTTCCCCGCGAAAGCGCGACGGCGCGAACGCCGGAATGTCGACGAGCAGATCCCGCGGCAGCGAGGTGAGGTACGCGCTGGTCAGGCTCTTGTTGATGTGCAGGATCATCACCACGTCGCCGTGTGCGGCCGAGCCCTTCTGCTCCTCACGCGTGTCGCGGCCGAGGATGAGCATGTTGAGCGGGCCCTTGATGTCCGCGCCCGCCGGGGGAGTGGGCGATGCGCTGGGGCTCGGCGACGGCGACGGCTCCTCGCTCGGGCCGAACAGGTCGACCTGCGGGATCGCCGAGTCCACTTTGTCCTTGGTGACCTGGACCGCTGCGTAGGCCGCGCCGCCCACCAGCGCCAGAACCACGCCGAGGATGATGAACAGCCGAGTTGACCGCGTCATGGGGGGTGCTCCGGGGGTGTGGCACTGTCGGGGGGACTCGAACTCTAGCCCGTACGGGACTGCCGTTGCATCGCGGTCACGGTCGGCGGGAAAGGTCGCCGCACCCGTGCCGGGACGGAGACGCCCGCCGCGCGGAACGGTGCCCCGCGGGCGGGATGAAAGAGGCGGTCAGCGGGCGCGGTCGACCGCGTCGGCGGCTGGCTGCTCGCCGTCGGCGTGCAGACCGGCCACGACACCGTCCACATCGGCCGCCGAGCGGTTCTGGCTGAGTTTCCACTTGGCTTCCAGCCGCGAGATGCGCAGCTCGACGCCGATGATCGCGCGCAGCTGGCCGGTGACGAACGCCGCCGGAGCGTCGTCGACGGACCACGGCTGCGGGCGGCGCCCCTCGTGCTTGTCGGTCAGCCGGCGCACCAGCGCCCCGGTCCAGGCCGGGTCGTCGTGCACGACCAGCTCGCCGTACGCGTGCACGACGACGTAGTTCCAGGTCGGCACGACCCGGCCGTGCTCGGCCTTGGCCGCGTACCAGGAGGGCGAGACGTAGGCGTCGGGCCCGCGCAGGATGGCCAGGGCCTCGCCGAGCACCGGGCGGCGCCACTGGTCGTTGTTGCGGGCCAGGTGGCCGAGCAGCGCGCCGTGCGGACCGGCGTCCGGGTCGTACACGAACGGCAGCGTGGTCGCGGCGAGCCCGTCCGCGGTCGCGGTGACCAGGTCGGCGGCCCCGTGCCGGGTCAGCAGCTCGCGGACGGCGGCCTCGTCGGCGGCGAAGTGGGCAGGTGTGTACATGGTCAGACCTTTCCGACGGCGGGCGCGGGCGCGCTCGCACGGGTGCGCTGGATGAGTACGACGCAGGCGAGTACCACCAGCGCGGCTCCGATCGAGGCGGGAGTCACCGTCTCACCCAGCAGCAGGGCCGACCAGGCCAGGGTGAGCACCGGCTGGGCCAGCTGGATCTGGCCGACCTGGGCGACGCCGCCCCGGGCCAGGCCCGCGTACCAGGCGAAGAAGCCGAGGAACATGGAGACCACGGTGAGGTAGCCGAACGCGGCCCAGCCGGCGGGGTCGGCGCGCGGGGGATGCACCGCAGCGGCGACGACCGTGATCGGCACGGTGACCGGCAGCGAGACCAGCAGCGCCCAGCAGATGGTGCGGGCACCGCCCAGTTCCCGCGACAGCGCGCCGCCCTCGGCGTAGCCGAGCCCGCACAGCACCACTGCGGCCAGCATGAACAGGTCCGCGACCGACAGCGCGCCGCGGACCGCGCCGCTGGTGGCCAGGAACGCCAGCACGGCCAGCAGCCCGGCCGCACCGGCGGCCCAGAACGTGGCCGGGGGGCGCTCGCCGGCCCGCAGCACCGCGAAGATCGCGGTCATGGCAGGCAGCACGGCGATGACGACGGCGCCGTGCGCGGAGGTCTGCGTGGTCAGCGCGAGCGAGGTGAACAGCGGGAAGCCGACCACGACGCCCGCGGCGACGACGGCCAGCCGCCGCCACTGCGTCCGGGTCGGCCGGGGCGCCCCGGTGAGCCGCAGGTATGCCCAGGCCAGCAGGGCTGCGCCGACGGCCCGGCCGAAGGCGACGAACCAGGGATCCAGCTGCTGCACGACGATCCGGGTCATGGGCAGCGAAAGGCTGAACGCCAGCACACCCACCGCGCCCAGAACCAGCCCGGTCACCCGATCCGCTGTTACCGCCACGGGCACAGTAGCGCTACTCTTGTCCTTCATGAATAACGGTAACGCAGTGGCCCGCGTTATCCAAGATCTGCGTGGGCTGGCCGGCGTCGCGGGCCCCGGTGCCCGGCTGCCGTCGGTGCGCGAGCTGACCGCCCGGCACCAGGCCTCACCGGTCACCGTCGCCGAGGCGATCCGGCAGCTGGTGGCACAGGGCGTGATCGACGCGCGGCCCGGCAAGGGGACCTTCGTGGCCGCCGCGCCGGACGATCCGGGGGTGCCCGACCTGTCCTGGCAGACCGTCGCGCTCGGCGCGCGCCCGCCCGGCGACGAGGAGATGCAGGCGCTGATGGCGTTACCGCCTGCCGGCGCCATCCCGCTGTCCGGCGGTTACCTCGACCCCGACCTGCAACCCGCCGCGGCGCTGGGGGCCGCGCTGACCCGCGCCGCCCGCCAGCCCGCGTCGTGGCAGCGCGGACACGTCGAGGGGCGCGAGGACCTGCGCGCCTGGTTCGCCCGCGAGGCCGGGGCCGGGCTGCGCGCCGACGACATGGTGATCTGCCCCGGCGGCCAGGCCGCGCTGTCCACGGCGCTGCGCGCGCTCACCGCCCCCGGCGACACCGTGCTCGTCGAGTCGCCCACCTACCTCGGCGCGCTGGCCGCGGCGCGGGCCGCCGGGCTGCGGGTGGTGCCGGTGCCCGCCGACACCGACGGCGTACGCCCCGACCAGCTCGCCGCCGCGTTCGCCCGCACCGGCGCCCGGCTGTTCTACTGCCAGCCCCTCTACGCCAACCCGCACGGCGCGACCCTGGCCGGACACCGCCGTGCCGAGGTCGCCGCGGCGGTGCGCGCCGCCGGGGCGTTCCTGCTGGAGGACGACTACGCCCGCGACCTCACCATCGACGGCGAGGCCCCGCCGCCGCTGGCCGCCGACGACCCCGACGGGCACATCGTCTACCTGCGCTCGCTGACCAAGGCGACCGCGCCCGGCCTGCGGGTGGCGGCCATCGGCGCACGCGGCCCCGCCGGCGCGCGGCTGCGGGCGGCCCGGCTGCTCGACGACTTCTTCGTGGCCGGCCCGATGCAACTGGCGGCCCTGGACTTCGTCACCTCCCCGGCCTGGGCCCGCCACCGCCGCACCCTGCGCTCGGCGCTGCGCGAACGCCGCGAGGCCCTGCTCGCCGCACTGCGCCGGCACCTGCCCGAGCTCGCCCCGCAAGCCGTCCCCCGTGGCGGCCTGCACCTCTGGGCCCGCCTACCCGAAGGCACCGACGACGTCGCGCTCGCCACCGCCGCGGCGTCCGAGGGCGTCATCGTCTTCCCCGGCCGCCCCTGGTACGCCGCCGAACCCCCCGCCCCCCACCTGCGCTTCACCTTCGCCGCCGCCCCACCCGCCCACCACGACGAAGCCATCACCCGCCTGGCCCGCGCCTTCAAGAAAGGAAGGGCACCTTCACATCGCTCCACGTAGAGGAAGGGCACCTTCTTAACCCGCGCCTACGGCTGAGCTGGGGGTTCAGGTCGGGTAAGGAGCGGGCGCCCGGTGCGCAAAAGGGGACGGCGGGGGTCGCGCCGCCCCCTGACGGCGCAACCTGGCCGTGGTCCGCCTCCTGGCCGGTGGCGGGCGGATGCGCCGGGTGCGGTGCGTCAGGTGGTGCGCAGCGACTGCAGGTCGGTGCGCACCCGCAGGGTCACGGCGGCCCCGAGCGCCACCAGCGCCACCAGCGCCAGACCGCCTGCGCTGACCGCGGCGACCTCGGCCCAGTCCGCCAGCCAGAAGACCTCATGGGCGGGGCCGTGCTCCGGTATGGCGGCGCACGCGGAGCCGTATTCGCATGGCGGGCGGAGCCGCTCGGCAGCCTCGATGTCGAAGAAGATCAGCCGCAGCATGATCGCACCGAGGAGGACCGCCGCCGGCATGGCGACCGACACCGGCAGCAGCGCCTGCCAGAGCAGGGCCCGTACCAGCACCCGGCGCCGCACCCCGCCGGCGGTGAGCGAGGCGAAGGCGCGCCTGCGCGCCGACACCGCCTCCAGCAGCGTGATGAGCACGCCCGCGGCGGCGATCGCGGCCGCCACCGGGATCGCCAGATTCAGCAGGTTCAGCGCGCTGAGATAGACCTGGGCGGTGGCGCTGCCCTCGTGGAAGACCCCGCCCGTGAGCGGGTTCACCGTCTCTCCGTACCGCCGCAGGACATCCATCTGTGTCGCGTAGTAGGCCCGCAGGCCGAGGGTGGCGCCAGCCGCGAGGGCGCAGACGACCAGCACCCCGATGGTTCGGCTGCCGCTCCACGGATCGGCGGTGAGGCGCCGGGCCGCCAGCAGCGCGGCAGGTCCGCGGGCGTGTCGGTGCAACAGCCGGCCCGCCCGATCACTGAGCCAGGCCATGCCGAGGACCAGGCCACCGGCCGCCGCGAGCCCGCCGCCGAGGAGCAGCAGCATCAGCACCGGCCACGGCAGCCGGCCGTCGGCGATCCGCAACACGACGTAGGCCGCCGGGCCGCACGGGATGAGCAGGAGCGGCCACGGCTTCGGCGCGGCGTGCCCGGCGGAGCGCACCTCGCCCAACGGCGAGTTGTGCAGGTTGCGCAGGAGCACCGCTGCGATCAGTGCGGACGCCGCCGGAAGTCCGATCAGGATGAGCGCGAGCAGCAAGGGCGACGGTCGTACGTCGGTGGGCAGCCACAGCCGACCGTTCGGGTCGCGCTGGTGCAGCAGCTCCTGCCCGAGCAGGAACGCGACCAGGCCGATGCCGGCGCCCAGCGCCGCTGCGGCGCCGGTCTCGGCCGCCGCGACCGCGGTGACCTGGCGCGGTGTCGCCCCGGCCAGGCGCAGCGCGGCGAGGCGGCGGTGCCGGGCGGGGGCGCCGATCCGGCCGGCCTGAGCGGCCAGCGCCAGCACCGGCACGCACACCACCAGCAGCAAGAACGCTGTCGCCTGGCGCCCGTCCGAGTAGTCGAACAGGATCACCTGATATCGATGGTCGAGGGAGCCGGTGGGAAGCAGGGTGGCCGCACCCAGCAGCATGCCCGTCGCCAGGGCCGCCGTGACGGCGGTGAGCACCACCCGCAACCGGTCGGTACGCGTACCCGCCAGCGCCAGCCGCAGCAGCAGCCACGGCCTCATGCGCCGACCCCCACTGCCACGCCCAGCCCGGTCGGGTCGACCTCGCCGTCGCGCAGCACGATCTCGCGCTCGGCGTACGCGGCGATGGTCGCGTCGTGGGTGACCACGACGACCGCGGTGCCGTGTTCCCGGGCGACCCGGCTGAGCAGCTTCATCACCAGCTCCCCGGCCAGGGAGTCCAGCGCCCCGGTGGGCTCGTCGGCGAACAGCACCGCGGGCTGGGTCACCATGGCGCGGGCCAGCGCGACCCGCTGCAGTTGGCCACCGGACAGCTGACCAGGGGTCTGCTCGGCGGCCTCCGCGACGCCGAGCCGGCCCAGCCAGGTCGCGGCCGCGGCGAGCGCCGCGCGGCGTGATCCGCCGCCGAGCATCAGCGGTAGTGCGACGTTTTCAGCGGAGGTGAGTTCGGAGATCAGGTGCCCGTGTTGGAGCAGCACGCCGAATCGGGTGCGGCGTAGTTCGCTGCGATAGGCCTCAGTGGTGTCGTCGATGCGTTCGCCGTGGAAATGAACCTGCCCGCCGTCCGGGCGGATGATGCCGGACAGGCAGTGCAGCAGGGTCGACTTGCCGCAGCCGCTGCGGCCGCGTACCGCGACGATCTCGCCCTCGTGCAGGTCGAGGTCGACGCCGCGCAGGGCGGGCTGGACGCCGAAGGTCTTGGTCAGGTCACGGGCGGTCAGAAGTGGGCTCATGATGCACCTCCCGGTGGAGGTCGGCGACGCGGTGCAGCGCGGTCTGCAGCCAGCGCAGGTCGGCGTCGAGGTGGGTGAGGGCGTAGTCGACGGCGATGAGGTCGCCGACGGTGAGGTCCTGCTCGGACTTGAGCCGGGTGAGCTCGCGCATCCGGCCGGTGTGGGCCTGCTGCTGTGCGCTGAGGTACGCGGTGGCGCGGGCGGTGTCGGCGACCAGTAGTGCGACGACGACTTTGCTGAGCAGGGCGCTGGTGACGTACGGGGCGGGCGCCTCGACGTCGCTCAGCCAGGTTTCGAGGGCGGCGCGGCCGTCGCCGGTGATGGCGAAGGAGGTGCGTTCCGGCCCGCCGGCCTGGTCCTGCCCGGACTGGGTGACGAGGCCGTCGCGTTCGAGCCGGCCCAGGGTGCTGTAGACCTGTCCGAACGCGAGCGGCTTGGCGCGGGGCAGGCGCTGGTCGTAGGCGTGTTTCAGCTCGTACCCGTGCATCGGTCTCCGCGCCAGCAGCCCCAGCAACACATAGGACGCTGACATGCGCACTACTATTCACTGGGTGAATAGTGGCCGTCAAGGGGCATCTTTCGATCCGGTGCGGGTCGTATCGCCGGGGATGTCCGCCCGCTTCCATGATCAAGCCGGGTGGCGCGGCGGCGGGGTGTGGCGGGAACGGGCGATTACGCTGCACAGCGTGTACTCCGTGCGGCAGGCGACGGCGACCGAGATGGCCGGCGTGCGCGCCGTCGCGAACCGCTTCGGCAACCTCGGCGGCTGGCCCGACCGCCCCGACTACCTCGACCGCGAACTCGCCAACGGCCGTCTGCTGGCCGGGCTCGCCGGGGACACCGTGGTGGGCTTCGGCGCGACCTTCGCCCGCGGCGGCCTGCTCCACCTGGCGGACCTGTTCGTGCTGCCCGAGCACCAGTCCTCGGGTCTGGGCCGGTCGCTGCTGGCGACACTGCTGCCGCGTGACGCGCCCCGGGTCACCTTCGCCTCGGCGGACCCACGGGCGCTCGCGCTCTACGTCCGGCAGGGCATGCGCCCGGTGAGCCCGCTGCTGTACCTGCGCGGCCCGCTCGCCGCGCTGCCCGACCGCGGGCTGCGGCCCAGCGCCGCGACGCCGGAGGCGGTCGCCGAGCTCGACGCGGACGCGTCCGGCGGCCGCCGCGCCGCCGACCTCGCCTGGTACGCCGGGCTGCCGGGGGTGAGCGGCTACCGGGTGGGCGACGGTTACGTGATGGTGCGGGAGACGGCGGGCGGGCTGCTCGTCGGACCGGCTGGTGGGCGTACGACCCGGGCCTGTGCGGACGCGGTGCTGGCCGTGCTGGTCCGGCACCGCTCGGCGGGCACCGCGAAACTGTGCGTGCTCGGCCCGAACCCGCTGCTGCCGCTGCTGCTGGAGGCCCGGTTCACCATCGCCGACCTGGACCAGTTCCTGTCCAGCGGCGGCGACCCGGTGGCCCTGGACCGCTACCTGCCCCACCCTGACCTCGGCTAGCCGGGCCTCACCCGGCCCGGACCGGGCCGGTGCGGGAGCTTTCCCCGGCACCGGCGGCTAGAGCAGCTTCACCGCGGTGCCGGTCATCACGCAGTGGGCGGCGTTGCCGCCGATCATGGTCTTGACGTCGACGATGCCGTCCGCGCCGAACCGGCCTGCCTGCTCGATGAGCGAGGCCACCAGCTGCTGGGTGCTGCCGCCGCCGATGGCGCCGAAGGCGCCCTGCGCGATGACCATGCCGCGCACCTCGAACGCGCGTCCGCCGAGGTCGGGAAGGGTGGACAGCAGCATGGCGGCTCCTTCGTCGGTGGCTGCTGCGAGCGTAGCCACCTCGCACACCGTCCACTTGACACTGACGCATCGTGTTGGGAGCGTTACGGCTGGTTCTGGGGAGGAGATCATGCTGTTTCTGGTGTTCGGGTCCGTGCTGGCGGTCTGGGGCATGTCGGTCGACAACGGCACGCTGACGACCGTCGGTTGGATCGCCTGGGCCGTCGGCATCATCGTGATCTGGGTGCGCTCGGCCGGCCGGTTCGGCATGCGCGCGATCATGACCCGGCGCATGCTGCGGGACATGGACCTCATGCGGGCCGCCGCGGAGAAGGGCGATCCGGTCGCGATGCGGGCGCTGGGCAGCATGCTCAAGGTGACCGGCGACTGGGACGGCGCCGAGCACTGGCTGAGCAGGTCGGCCTGGGCGGGCGACCGGGAGGCGATGTTCGACATGGGCCGCCTCGCCGACCAGCGCAACGGCCTCGCTGCCGCCGAGCAGTGGTTCCGTATGGCCTCCGAGGCCGGTCATCCGGTCGCCCGGATGATGTTCGTCGAGGGCGGCCTGTTCAACCGGGACGGCACATCCTGACCCGCACGGCCGAGGCGGCTCGGGCCGGGCGGTCAGACGTCGAGCTGGGAGTTGCGGACGGCTCGGGAGGCGTCGGAGCAGAGGAAGGCGACGGTCTCGGCGATGTCGGCGGGGGCGGTCCAGCCCTTGCGGTCGGAGTCGGGCATGTCGGCGCGGTTGGCCGGGGTGTCGATGACGCCCGGCTGGATCGTGTTGACGCGCACGCCGTCCTTGAAGTACTCGGCGTGCAGGGCACCGGCCAGGCCCAGCACCGCGGTCTTCGCGGTCAGGTAACCGGCCGCGCCGCTGAACGGCTTGCGCACGGCCTGGCTCGACACCAGCACGACCGCCCCGCCGCCCGCCTCGACCAGGTGCGGCAGCGTCGCCTGGCAGACCAGGTAGGCCGGGCGCAGATTCAGCCGCAGTTGCCGTTCGAACTCCTCGACGGGCGTCTCGTGCACCCGCCCGCCCATCGCGAACCCGCCGACGAGGTTCACCACGGCGCGCAGCGGCCGGTCGGGGTCGGTGGCGGCCTGCGCCGCGCACGCGCCCACCGCGGCGGCGTCGGTCAGATCCGCCTGCACCAGGACGAGCCCGTCCGCCCCTGCGGGCAGCCGCGACACCTCCTGCTCGGCCAACCACGGCACCACGACCCGCCAGCCCCGGTCCAGCAGCGCCGTCGTCACCGCCGCGCCGAGCCCGCCCGTGCCGCCGGTGACCAGTGCCGTCCCGCCCATACTCGCCCTCTCGCCACCCCGGTGATCTGCGCACCCCAGGCCCGCCGTCCAGGTTAGACGACACCAGCCGAAGGAAGGGCACCTTCTTTATCGCTGTTCTTCGGGAAGGGGCGCCTTCCCCGCCTGCGGAGCCGGGCCGTCATGCCGCTTCGGTGAGATGGGCGACGACGCGGCGGCTGAGTGCGTCGAGGGCGGCGATCTCCTCGTCGGTGAGCAGGTCGATCATGTGTTTGCGTACCGAGGCGACATGGTGGGGGGCGGCCTCCTCGATGGCCCGCAGCCCGGCCTCGGTGAGCACGATGATCGAGCCGCGGGCATCGCCCGCGCACTCCTCCCGGTCGACCAGCCCGCGCTGCTGCATGCGGGTGAGGTGGTGCGACAGCCGGCTCTTGGACCAGAGCATGGTCGTGGCGAGTTCGGTGAGCCGCAGTCGGTGTGGTGAGGTCTCCGACAGGTTGGACAGCACGTCGTAGTCGGCGTCGGACAGCCCGCTGTCAGCGGCCAGGTCGCGGGTGATCTGGAGATCGAGCAGGGCGCGCATGCGCCGGTAGCCGCGCCAGGCGCGGGCCTGCTTCTCGTCGAGCCAGCGGGGTTCGGTCACGAGGTCACCATACCCCTCTGTTGACATGTCACCAACACTTCCGCTAGGTTGGTGACACATCAACAAGCGATCGCTAGGAGCCCGACATGCCCCGCCTCAACGTCGTCGTCGCCTCGACCCGCCCCGGCCGGATCGGCCACGTCATCGGCGACTGGTTCACCGGCGTCGCCACCGTCCACGGCGGGTTCGACGTGCACGTGGTCGACCTCGCCGAGCTGAACCTGCCGTTCCACGACGAGCCCGGCCAGCCCGTCGACGGCGGGCCGTACGCCCACGAGCACACCCGGCGCTGGAGCGAGGCCACCGACGCCGCCGACGCGTTCGTGTTCGTCATGCCGGAGTACAACCGCGGCTACAGCGCGCCCCTGAAGAACGCGCTGGACTACCTGTACAACGAGTGGCACCACAAGCCCGCCGGCTTCGTCAGCTATGGCATGTCCTCGGCCGGTATGCGCGCGGTCGAGCAGCTCAAGCCGGTGCTGGGCGCGCTGCGTATGGTGCCGCTGGCCGAATCGGTCAACATCCACCTGCGCCAGGTCGTCGATGCCGACGGCGCGCTCGTGCCGAACCCGGCCATGCACTCCGCCGCGCAGGGCATGCTGGACGAGTTGCGGATGATGGCCGAGCTGATGTCGGCCGCACGCGTCGCGGCGTGAGCGGGCCGGGCGATGGCGGGACTGATCGGGCGGCCGGCGCCGTCCACGCGGAACGAGGTGCGGACATGAGCGAGCAGGACCGGCTGTGGCAGGTCATCGGCGGTACCGGCCGGGGTGTGCTGGCCACCGTCAAGCGCGACGGGCGGCCCCAGCTGTCCAACGTCGACTACCTGGCCGCCGACGGGGTGATCCGGTTCTCCAGCACGGCCGACCGGGCCAAGGTGCGCAACCTGCGCCGCGACCCGCGGGCCAGCTTCTACGTGACCACGTCCGGCGGTGGTGTGTACGCGGTCGCCGAGGGTGTGGCGGAGCTGTCCGCCACCGCGGCCGACCCGCACGACGCGGCGGTGGGGGAGCTGGTCGAGCTGTACCGGGAGATCCGTGGCGAGCATCCCGACTGGGACGAGTACCGGGCGGCCATGGTCGCCGACGGCCGGGTGGTCGTCCGCATCCACGTCGACCGCCTCTACGGCTGGCTCGGCTGACCCGGGCTATAGACGTCGGCCTATCACATCGAGAATTTTGAGATCAAACTCGATGTAATAGGCCGATGTCTATGGAAGATGCCGACGTCTATGAAAGATGGAGTGGTCGGCCGCCCGGGGAGGCCGCCGGATCCGCGGGCGGGGGCGGGCGGGGCGTGTCAGGCTGAGGGTATGGACGAGAAGCAGATCTTCGAGCGGATCGACTCCCTGGTCGCCGAGGAGCACGACCTGCGGACCAAGCGCGTTCAGGGCGCGATCGACCCCGAGACCGAGTCGGCCCGGCTGCGGTCGCTGGAGGAGACGCTCGACCAGTGCTGGGACCTGCTGCGCCGGCGTCGTGCGCTCAAGGACGCGGGGGAGAACCCGGACGACGCGAAGGCCGGCGACGTCAAGCAGGTCGAGGGCTACCTGCAGTAGAGACGAGATGAGGGTGGGCGCGGGGGACCTCCGCGCCCACCCTTGGCCGTGCCCGGCCGCCGCGTACGATGCCCGCGGCGGCCGGGCACGGCTCAGGCGACGGCCACCGGCTCCCCTTCGGAGTCGATGCCGCGCCGGGGCGAGTCCTCGTCGACGAAGTAGTCGTCGTGTTCGGTCCCGTCGGGCCCGTCGGTGACCTTGCCCGCGCGCAGCGCCAGCGTCGCCAGCGCCGCCACGACGAGGTTGACCAGCACCGCGACGAAGCCGACGTAGATGGTCGCCTTGGTGTCGAAGCCGAACTTCTCCAGCGGGAACGCCGAACCGGCGAAGTGCATCCGGCCGGTCGCCGGGTTGGCGATCTGGTACAGCATCCACATGCCCAGGCCCATGCCGGCCACCCAGCCGGCGATCAGCGCGCCCTTGTGGAACCAGCGGGTGAACAGGCCCAGGGCCACCGAGGGCAGCGTCTGCAGGATGATCACGCCGCCGATGAGCTGCAGGTCGATGGAGAACTGCGGGTCCAGCAGCACGATGCACAGCAGCGCGCCGACCTTCACCACCAGCGAGGCGACCTTGCTGACCTTGGCCTCCTGTGCCGGGCTGGCCTCGCGGTTCAGGTACTCCTTGTAGATGTTGCGGGTGAACAGGTTGGCCGCGGCGATCGACATGATCGCGGCGGGGACCAGCGCGCCGATGCCGATGGCGGCGAAGGCGACGCCCGCGAACCAGTCCGGGAACTGCTTGTCGAACAGCACCGGCACGATGGTGTTGGTGTCCACCGAGCCGGGGTTCGCGCCGGGCAGCGGCTTGACGCCCGCGGCGATCGCGGCGAAGCCGAGCATCGCAAGCAGGCCCAGCAGCAGCGAGTACGCGGGCAGCGCGGACATGTTCCGCTTGATCACGTCGCGGTTGCGGGAGGCGAGCACACCCGTGATCGAGTGCGGGTAGAGGAACAGTGCCAGCGCCGAGCCGAACGCCAGCGTGATGTACTGCAGCTGGTTGTTGGCGTTGAGCAGCAGCCCGTCACTGGCGGCGGGGCTGGCGTCGTACTTGGCCTGCGCCGCGTCGAAGATCGCGCCCCAGCCGCCGAGCTGCGAGGGCAGCCAGAACACCGCGACCAGGATGACGATGTAGATCAGCGTGTCCTTGACGAACGCGATCAGCGCGGGCGCGCGCAGCCCGGACTGGTAGGTGTACGCGGCGAGGATCGCGAACGCGATGATGATCGGTGCGTGCCTGGCCAGGGTGGACTCGCCGGTGACGCCCATCGTCTTGAGCACCGCCTCGATGCCGACCAGCTGCAGCGCGATGTAGGGCATCGTGGCGACGATGCCGGTGATCGCGACGATCAGTGCCAGCGTCGGGGAGCCGAAACGCACGCGTACGAAGTCGGCCGGGGTGACCAGGCCGTGCCGGTGCGACACCGACCACAACCGCACCAGGACCAGGAAGAACAGCGGGTAGATGATGATGGTGTACGGCACCGCGAAGAAGCCCATCGCCCCGGCGCCGAAGACCAGCGCCGGTACGGCGACGAAGGTGTACGCGGTGTAGAGGTCGCCGCCGACGAGGAACCAGGTGATCCACGAGCCGAAGTTGCGCCCGCCCAGGCCCCACTCGTCGAGATGCTCCATGTCGGTCGGCCGCCGCCATTTGGCTGCCACGAAGCCCAGCGCGCTCACGCCGACGAACAGCACCGCGAACACGATGATCTCGGTGAGATGATCACGCCACATGGTCAGCCCTTCCCGTTGCTGCGACGCTTGGTCATCCGGTAGACCAGGGTCGTGGTGGACACGCCGACCAGGATGTACGCCAGCTGCTGCCAGTAGAAGCGCGGGAAGCCGAGCAGGTCCGGACTGGACGAGTTGTAGAACGCGGTGATCAGCGGCAGCACGATCGGAACGATCAGCAGCCAGTTCCAGGGACTGTGATCGCGATCGCCGGGTCGCCGGTCGGGTGCGGGTTCACCCATGGCACGTGTCTCCTCGCACGAAGGGGGAAGGGGGAAGGGGGACGGATCAACGGTGCGGGGAGGATACGCAGCTCGCGCCATCGGACTTGCCGTTCGTCGCCCTGACACGCGCCGAACGGTGCCTGTGGTGCGCCGAACGGTTGGTGCCGCGCGGCCGAAGGGCCTGTCGGATCTGGATCACACTCGCGTCACCTGCGTGGTGTGAGCCGCGCCTCGGTTGGGTAGGGTCCTCGAATGCCCGCTGTGCCACCACGTGTCCTCGCTGACCGGTACCGGTTGCTCGAACCTCTCGGCCAGGGCGGGATGGGCGTGGTCTGGCTTGCCCGCGACGAGACCCTGCACCGCGACGTCGCGGTCAAGGAGGTCGTGCCCCCGGCCGGGCTCACCGAGGACGAACGCGCCGAGATGAACGCCCGCTCGCTGCGCGAGGCCCGCGCCATCGCCCGGCTCAGCCACCCCAACGTGGTGCGCATCTTCGACGTCGTCACCGTCGACGGTCGGCCGTGGATCGTGATGGAGTACCTGTCCGGCAAGTCGCTGGCCGCGCTGATGACCGAGCAGGGGCGGCTGGCCCCGGCCAAGGTCGCCGACATCGGGCTGGGCGTGCTCGCCGCGCTGCGGGCCGCGCACGGCGCGGGCATGCTGCACCGCGACGTCAAGCCCGGCAACGTCATGCTCGGCGAGGACGGCCGCGTCGTGCTCACCGACTTCGGCCTGGCCACGCTGCCCGGCGACCCCGCCGTGACGCGGACCGGGCTGATCCTCGGCTCACCGTCCTACATCTCGCCGGAGCGCGTCGAAGGCGGCGAGGTCGGGCCCGCCGCGGACCTGTGGTCGCTCGGCGCGACGCTCTACGCCGCGGTCGAGGGGCAGTCGCCCTACGCCCGTCCGAACGCGATGGCCACGCTCGCCGCGCTGGCCACCGAGGAACCGGCCCCGCCGCGCCTGGCCGGGCCGCTCAAGCCGCTGCTGGTGGGACTGCTGCGCAAGGACCCGCGCCAGCGCATGGGCGCGGCCGAGGCCGAGCAGGTGCTGCTGCGGGTGGCCGTCGGCCGCCGTGGCGGCGCGGGCTTCCTCGGTGGCGTACGCCCCGGCGTGGTGCCCGGCCAGCGGCGGACGACCCCGCCTCCGGCGCTTCCCGCGCGGGCCGGTGCCGCCGCAGCGGCCGCGTCCGAAGCCGAGCGGCCCGCCCGGACCCTGCCCGACCCGCAGCGGCCCGCCGAGCCGAAGACGCCCGCCGGTGCTCCGGCCGCAGCCGTGCAGCAGACCGCACTGCCCGTGGCCGCCGCGCGGGAGTCCGGTGCTGCCGAGTCCAAGGGGAAAGGCGCCCCGGCGGCGGTCGCCGTGCCCGGACAACGGGCCGGGACCGGCGCGGCCGATCGGGCGGTGGGCGCGGCCGCGGTGCCGAGCGCAGCCGGCGGAGCGCTCGTGGCACGACCCCGGAAAGGTCGCAGGCTGGCGATCGTCGCGGCGGCGGCCGTGGTGCTGGCCGTGATCGCGGTCGTGGTCGTGCCGCGCCTGGGTGGCAAGCCGCGCAACGACGCCGCGGTCGGCACGTCACCGTCGGCGAGCGCGAGCCTGTCGGCGGCGGCTTCGCCGAGCCCGCTGCCGTCGCCGTCGCCGAGCGGCCTGGTGCTGCCCGCCGGCTGGTACCTCTACCGGGACCGCACCGGCTTCGCGGTCGCCGTGCCGCGTTCGTGGACGGTCACCCGCAAAGGCACCATCGTGCGCTTCGAGGAGCCCGACGGCGGCCGGCTGCTGCTGATCGACCAGACCGACAAACCGAGGAAGGACCCGGTCGCGGACTGGACACGCCAGGAGGGCGACCGCCTCGCCGCGGGCCACTGGAACGACTACCGCAGGGTGCGCATCGTCAAGGTCGACTACTTCATCACCTGTGCGGACTGGGAGTTCACCTACCGCGGCAATTCCGGGCGGGTCCACGTGATCAACCGCGGCTTCGTGACCGGACCGAAGCAGGCGCACGCCATCTACTGGTCCACGCCGGAGTCCCAGTGGAAGGACAACCTCGACGAGTTCGCGCTGATCACGGCGAGCTTCCAGCCCATCGGTGGTGCGCCGAAGAGCTGACGCAGCGCGGCTGGTGGGTCTGCCGGATTGGGATCACGCTCGCCGGATGTCCTGCTTCAGGCACGATCTCCCATGTGGTTGCCGCATGCCGCGATCCGTTCCCGCGAGCTGCGGCGACCGACCTGCAGCACGCGTCGCCGGGTTGCCCGAAAAGCGGGGCCGCACCTACGATCCAAAGTGTACTCAGATCATGAGCCACCTAACGGGGAGATGGATCCAATGCGCTTGGTCACCGGGTTGCGAAAGAGGCTTTCTCTTGCCTCGAGCGCCCTCCTTGTCCTTGTGACGATTGTCGTGGTCGGCGGATCGGCGACGCCGGCCAGTGCCTCCTGCACGCATTCTTCTCGCGATGCGGGGTCCGCCCTGCTCTACGTGACCGGGACTGACGTGGCGGTTCGTAGCGGACCGCACACGTCTTGCGGCTTGAATTACCGCGCGCCCAACGGATTGATCATGAACGCGCATTGCTACGTCACCGGGGACACGGTGAAGAGCGGCGGCATCTCCTACACCACGTGGTCGCGAGTGTCCGTCTGGGGCGGCGGTCCGGGTGGCTGGATGTCGGACGCTTTCCTGGAGAACGGCGGCGCCCCCTACCGTTGCTGATCAGGTCCTGATCCTGTAGTCGTCATCTCGACCGGCCGGCCCCGCTCAGGGTGCCGGCCGGTCGAGTCTCCGGAGTGCCCGGAGGCGCGGGCGAACCTCGACGATTCCGGCACATTCCCCTGCAACGTCCAGCCGCAACCGCGCTGAGAACGGGTTTGCCCATTGATCATCAATGTGGGCATACTCCGCTGGTGACCGACGCATACACGTCCGCGGTGCTGCTGGTGGGGGACAGGGACGAGGAACTCGACGCGCTGCTCGACCGGGAATTGACCGCGTTCAACAATGCCGCCGTCGGCGTACACGAGCAGCGGGCGCTTTCGGCGAGGGTGACCGGCCCGGACGGCGCGGTGATCGCCGGGCTCACCGGCTGGACCTGGGGCACCAGCGCCGGGATCTCCATGGTGTGGGTGCACGCCGACCACCGCCGCGACGGCTGGGGAGGCCGGCTGCTGGCTGCGGCCGAGGACGAGGCACGTGCCCGCGGCTGCGACCGGATCAGCGTCTCGTCGTTCTCGTTCCAGGCACCCGAGTTCTACCGCCGCCACGGGTACGTCGCCACCGGGCGCACCGAGGGCTACCCCGGGGACGCGTCCGACGTGCACTTCTGGAAGCGCCTCGACGGGCCGACCATTGCGCCACGGCTGCGGCTGGTGGCGGTCGTCGACTATCCGTCCGGTCACGAGCAGGCCGTGCAGCGGTACGAGGACGACGTGCTCGCGCTGTTGCCCCGCCACGGCGGCCTGTTGGAGCAGCGGCTGCGCGGCCCTGAGGCCGAGGTGCACGTGATCTCGTTCGCCTCGCGCGCGGGCCTCGACGCCTACCTGGCCGACCCCGACCGCGCCAAGCTCCGCACCGAGATCGGCGACCTCGCCCCGAACGCCCGCGTGCTGACGGTCACCGAGATCTGAACGTGATACGTCAGGCCCGGTCGGCCTTGCCGGCCGCGTGGTGGTCGAGGCGGCAGCGGGCCTTGGCACGGCCCCCGTCCGTGATCGCGAGGTCGCCTGTGTAGCCGAAATCCTCCAGCTCTCCGCGTACCAGGTCGCGATGCCGGTCTCCGTTCACGTCGGCGATGTGGGCGGAGGCGCTCTGCCGGTCGGCTCCGCCTGCCACGGGCACATCTTCTCGCTCGGTCGGGTCGGCTGGCAGCTCCGAGGCATTCGTCATGTAGACAAAGATAGATCGCTCTGCTGATCGCGAGCCCTGGCGTCCCGCGGGGCCATGTCGTACCAGTCGCGCATCATGCGGTGACGGTCGCGGTGCGCGGGGAGGCGTCATGCAGGTGCACTTGGTGAGCAAACGGCGTGCTGCGGCGTCGATCGAGGCGGCGTACCCGGAGGCGGTGGTTGTCGACGTGACCTCGCGCGGGCCGCAGCCGTGGGTGCGGTTGAGCCCGTTCTTCCCCCACGGAGACATTCCGGTGCCGTTCACGCCCGGTGTGACCAGCCGGTCCGTGGAGGGCGTCTGGCAGGCGCTGAAGGTGTTCCTGCACGCCGATGTGGACCCGGGCAAGCTGACCGTCACCGCGATGCGCGGCCTCAAACGCACCACCGCCGCGTATGGTCTGCCGCTGGGCCATCGGCGAGGTCTGCACGGGACCGTCCTGCTCGGCTACGAGCACGCACGCCGCGAGATCTACCTGCCGACATACCGGCACCTGCTGGAGGGTCCGGCCGCCCCGGAGGTGGCGCAGTTGCGCGAACTGGCCGAGGGCGGCCAGGTGGTGCTGCTGGACTACACGCTCAACGGGGACCCGGCCGACCTGCGTACCTCGCTGTCGCACGCCGCGCTGCTGCGTCGCCACCTGCTCGGCGACTGGCCCTCGGAAATCCATGCGGATCCGGCCGACACCGCGGGTTAGCGTGCGGTGGTGTCGAAGTTCTTCCGGGACTGCATGCGGCTGATGCGCTCGCGCGACCCGCAGGAGATGGAGGACGGCTTCCATGATCTGCTGCCGCACGCGGCGGGGTACGTGCCTGAGCTGATCGCCGCCTTCGAGCGGGAGCAGGAGGACCACGGCCTGCGGTGCTGGCTGCTGGAACTGCTGGGCGGGGCGCGGTCGGAAGCGGCCCTGCCGGTGTTCCGGGAGCACCTCTACGGGGACGACACGTCGCTGCGGTTCTGGGCCGTCTCCGGGCTGCGGAATCTGGGCACCAGGCAGGCGCGGCGCGAGCTGTGGCAGGCACGCTGCAACGGCATCATCGACTGAACAATCAGTAGTCGCGCACTTGCATTAAGTAACCATCTCGGGCATGCCCAGTTGATCGGACAGGAGTAGCAGGTCCCCAGTCCGGGGCTCGAGGAGGTACACATGCGTCAGTGGGTCCGCAGGGTGGCTTCGGCCGCCGTGGTCAGCCTGTCGGCAGGAGTCGCGGGACTGTTCCTGCCCGTGCCCGCGCTGGCCGTCTCGCCCGACATCGTCATCAGCCAGGTGTACGGCGGTGGCGGCAACATCGGTGCGACGTACACCAACGACTTCATCGAGCTGTTCAATCGCGGGCCCGCCCAGGTCGACGTGAGCGGGTGGTCGGTCCAGTACGCCAGCGCCGGAGGCAACTCGTGGCAGACCACGCCGCTGACCGGGGTGATCATGCCCGGTGCGTACTACCTGGTCCAGCAGGCGCAGGGCAACGCGGGCACGACGCCGCTGCCCGCCCCGAACGTCGCCGACAACATTGCGATGAACGCGACCGCCGGCAAGGTCGCCCTGGTCACCAACCAGACCACGCTCACCTGCGGGACCGGCTGCGCCACGCTCGCCGGGGTGCGCGACTTCGTCGGTTACGGCCCTACGGCCTCGTCGTACGAGGGCGCCGGCCGGGCGCCGCTGCTGAGCAACAGCTCGGCCGCGCTGCGCGATGACGCCGGGGCCGCCGACACCGACGACAACAGCGTCGACTTCACCGTCGCAGCGCCCAACCCGCGTAACAGCCCACCGGTTGTCGGCGTGGCGGACCTCGTGGTGACGAAGAGCGATTCACCGGACCCGGTCACGGCGGGACAGCAGATCACGTACACCGTCACGGTGACCAACGAGGGTCCCGACGACGCGCAGGCCGTGGAGATGACAGACACCCTGCCGGCAGGCACCACGTTCGTGTCGGCCACCGTTTCTTCCGCCGGCTGGACGCTCGACACGCCAGCCGTGGGCAGCGGGGGAACGGTGACCGCGGACGCGGCGACCCTCGCCGACGGCGCGCAGGTCACGTTCACCATCACGGTGCTCGTAGCCGCGGGGGCGACCGGCACGATCACGAACACCGCCACCGCCGGCAGCGACTCGACCGACCCCGACAGCGACAACAACAGCGCCGCGACGACGACCACGGTGCGTCAGCCGTCGGCGAACCTGGCCATCACGAAGACCGACTTCCCGGACCCGGTCGTCCCGGGAGCGACGCTGACCTACACGATCTCGGTCGGCAACAGCGGACCCGACGCGGCGCAGTCCGTGGTCATGCGCGACGAGATCCCGGCGAACACGACGTTCGTGTCCTTCACCGCCGCGGCAGGCTGGGCGCTCGGCACGGTGCCACCGGTCGGCGGCACCGGCGAGGTCACCGCGACCAGGGCCGTCGTCGCGGCCGGGGATCCGGTCGCGGTGTTCACGCTGGTGGTGAAGGTCGACGCGACGGCCACCGGCCGCATCTCCAACCGCAGCAGCATCACCAGCGCCACGTCCGACCCGGACGTCATGAACAACACCGCCATCGCGGACACCGACATCGGCCCGACCACTCCGCTGTGCACCATCACCGGCACCGCGCGGACCGACATCATCAACGGCACGCTCGGCGACGACGTCATCTGCGGCCTCGGCGGCAACGACATCATCAACGGCAAGGGCGGCAACGACATCATCTACGGCGGCCCCGGCACCGACCTGCTCAGCGGTGGCAAGGGCGACGACATGGTGTACGGCGAAGCCGGCAACGACCTCATCAAGATCGATGACAAGGTGTCCGGCAACGACAACGCCGACGGCGGACCGGGTTTCGACCTGTGCAGCGCCGACCCGCTCGACGCGGTCCTGAGCTGCCCCTGATCCGGGGCACCTGATCGTGCTCTCGCACCGGAGCTCCGCCCGTGCCCACACGGGTGGAGCTCCGGTGTTTCAGCTCCGAGGTGACCTGCCACGACCCTCGGCGGTTTCAGCCGCAGCGGCATACGAGGGCGTGGCTCAAGGCCGGGGCGAGGCGCGTGTGCCTCACAACAGCGGCAGGTCCGGCAGCAGCGACGGCAGGATCGGCAGCAGGTCCGGCAGCAGTGGCGGCAGGCTCGGCAGGAGGCCACCGGCACCCGGCGTGGGGCTGGGCGCCGGCGCTTCGGTCGGTGCCGGGGTCGGTGCGGTCGTGCCGCCGGCCGGGCGCGGCAAGTTGCCGGGCGTCGGCGGCGCGGATGGCGTGCTCGGCGGTGCGGTGACCCCGGCGAAGGCGGCCAGCAGACGCATCAGCTCCGTGCGCAGCCGCTGGTGGTCCGACTTCTCGCGGACCTGTCCGAGCTGGTCCCAGGCCTGGCGGAGCAACTGCTCGGCGTCGCCGTGCCGCTGCTCCCGCAGGGCACGGTCAGCCCGCGCCAGCAGTTCCTCCGTCTCCTGCGCGGCGACACGGGAGTCGGCACGCTCGGTGTAGACGAGCTGCGTCACCGGCCACAGCGGGGTGCCGGGCCGCCCGGCCCCGGCCCCGACGACGACTCCGCCGCCGAGCACGGCGATCAGTAACGCTGCCGCGAGCAGCAGGCGTCCCGGACGCAGCCGCCCCCCTCGCACCGGTCGCGCCGCGCCGCCGCGGCGAGCGGACGGCCGCGAGGATCCCGGCGCGCCATGACGTCCCGTCGCGGGCTCGCCCGCGGTGACCACGTGGGTCGCGGCGACCGGGTGACCCGAGGCGGCGGGCCGCAGCATCGTCGCCGCCGGCTCCTCGAAGGAGTCCTCGTCCAGGTCGATCGCTTCGGCCAGGGCCGCCTGCTCGGCGATGTCGAGGGCGAGGGCGGGCGCGTACGGCGGTTCGGCGAGGTCGTCACGCCAGGCGGCCAGCATCCCGGCGAGCAGGTCGTCGGAGTGGGCGGCCCCGCCCAGGCCGAGCCCGTCCAGCAGCGCGTCGTCGCGGTCGAGCGTGCTCATGCGGGCCTCCGCTCCAGGGTCGGTTGCTGCGCGACGTCCTCGCGCAGGTCGTCGGCGAGCGCGCGTAGCCGGGCCAGTGCCCGGGACTGGGCGACGCGGACGGCTCCGGCCGACATGTTGAGGGAGACGCCGACCTCGTCGGCGGTGAGGCCGACCGCGACCCGCAACACGATGATCTCCCGTTGCGGGTCCGGGAGCAGGCTGAGCAGGCGGGCGAGGCGGCGGGCCTGGTCGTTCTCCAGCGCCTGCTGCTCCGGGCCGGGGGTGTCGTCGGGCTGGTCGAGCGGGTCGGCCTCGGTGCGCTGCGCCGGCACGGCGGCGGTCAGGTGCCGCATCGCTGCGCGCTGGGCGTCAGCGACCTTGCGGGCGGAGATGCCGTACACGAAGGCGGAGAACGGCACGCCCTGCTGCCGGTAGCGGGGCAGCGCCTGCAGCAGCGCGATGCAGACGTCCTGGGCCACGTCGTCGGCGGTGGTGTACGCACCGCCGACCGGCCCGAGTCGGGCCCGGCAGTAGCGGATCACGCCGGGGCGCACGTCGGCCAGCAGGGTGGCGGTGGCGTCGGCCTCGCCGCGGGTGGCGCGAGCCACGAGTTCGGTCTCCGACCAGGTCAAGGCGACGACACCTCCTCCCGGGTCCCCGACCGCCGCGCCGCACGTACGAGTACGTGCACCCTATCGGCCTGCGGCCGGACGCAGAAACCCGAGCCCGGACGATCACGCGAAATTCTCGTGTAACACCGCGCGCCCCGGCAGCGATATGTGAGGGCGGACTACGGAGGGAGCGCGGTGGGCGTCGAGGTGCGGGTCGAGGGGCTGACGAAGTCGTTCGGGCGTACGCCCGTGTGGTCGGACGTCTCCCTGACCCTGCCCGCGGGCGAGATCTCGGTGCTGCTCGGGCCCTCCGGCACGGGCAAGTCGGTGTTCCTGAAGACCCTGGTCGGGCTGCTGCGCCCGGACCGCGGCTCGATCTGGATCGAGGGCCGGGACCTGCCCGCGCTGCCCGAGCGGGAACTCTACGAGGTGCGCAAGCTGTTCGGGGTGCTGTTCCAGGACGGCGCGCTGTTCGGCTCGATGGACATCTACGACAACGTGGCGTTCCCGCTGCGCGAGCACACCCGCAAGACCGAGGCGGAGGTCCGCGCGATCGTCGCGGAGAAGCTGGACATGGTCGGCCTGACCGGCGCGGAGCGCAAGCTGCCGGGTGAGATCTCCGGGGGTATGCGCAAGCGGGCCGGGCTGGCCCGTGCGCTGGTGCTCGACCCGCAGATAGTGCTGTTCGACGAGCCCGACTCGGGCCTGGACCCGGTGCGCACGGCGTACCTGAACCAGCTGATCGTGGATCTGAACCAGCAGCTCGACGCGACGTTCCTGATCGTCACGCACGACATCAACACCGCCCGTACGGTGCCCGACAACATCGGGCTGATCTATCACGGGCACCTGGCCATGTTCGGGCCGCGGGAGATGCTGCTGTCGAGCACCGAGCCGGTGGTCCGGCAGTTCCTCAACGCCCAGCGGGTCGGCCCGATCGGGATGTCCGAGGAGAAGGACGCCGACGAGCTGGCCGCCGAGGCCGCGTCCGGCCAGCGCCTGGCCGCACTGCCGCCGATCCCGCTGCAGCTGCGCCCGTCGGACGACGGCCCGCGCCGGGCCGAGCGGATCCCCGGCCAGTGGTGTGCGGCCAACGGCGTGACACCGCCGCCGGGCTCGTTCCGCCCCGTCGCCGTGGAGGAGTGGGTATGAGCGAGCCCATCACGAGGACCTGTTCTCGTGCCGACGGAGAACGCGCTGGGCGACTCGAGCGGACTTGTGGGCATACCGCCGACGAGCGCAGCGAGGGGAAGGCATGAGCGCGCTGGCCGCCGTCGGCGGTTTCCTGATCTTCTGCGGGAACACGATGCGGGCACTGTTCCGCAGGCCGTGGCAGGTGCGCGAGTTCGTGCAGCAGGCGTGGTTCCTGTCGTCGGTGTCGATCATGCCGGCGGCGCTGGTGTCGATCCCGTTCGGTGCGGTGATCGCGCTGCAGCTGGGTTCGCTGGTGCGTCAGCTCGGGGCGCAGTCGTTCACCGGCGCGGCGTCGGTGCTGGCGGTGGTGCGCGAGGCGGGTCCGATCGTGACCGCGCTGATCATCGCGGGGGCGGGCGGCTCGGCGATCTGCGCCGACCTCGGCGCTCGCAAGATCCGTGAGGAGCTGGACGCGATGCGGGTGCTGGGCATCGACCCGGTGCACCGCCTCGTCGTGCCGCGGGTGCTGGCGTCGATGCTGGTCGCGGTCCTGCTCAACGGCGTGGTCAGCGTCGTCGGCGTGTCCGGCGGCTACTTCTTCAACGTGATCATGCAGGGCGGCACGCCGGGGGCGTACCTGGCCAGCTTCCAGGCGCTCGGGCAGCTGCCCGACCTGATCTCCGGAGAGCTGAAGGCGCTGGTCTTCGGCCTGGTGGCCGCGCTCGTGGCGACCTACCTGGGGATGAACGCCAAGGGCGGGCCCAAGGGCGTCGGCGACGCCGTCAACCAGTCCGTGGTGATCACTTTCATGCTGCTGTTCGCGCTGAACTTCGTGCTGACCGCGGTGTACTTCCAGGTCGTGCCGCAGAAGGGGTCCTGACATGTGGCGGCTGTTGGACGATCTCGGCGGCCAGCTGGCCTTCTACCTGAAGGCGGCGGCGTGGACGCCGCGCACGCTGCGCCGGTACAAGCGCGAGGTGGCCCGCCTGCTGGCGGAGATCAGCTTCGGCACCGGCGGCCTGGCCGTGGTCGGCGGCACCATCGGCGTGATCTGCTTCCTGACCTTCTTCACCGGGACCGAGGTCGGCCTGCAGGGCTACCAGGCGCTCAACCAGCTCGGCAGCAGTGCCTTCACCGGCTTCATCTCGGCCTACTTCAACACCCGGGAGATCTCGCCGCTGGTCGCGGCGCTGGCCCTGTCGGCGACGGTGGGCTGCGGCTTCACCGCGCAGCTGGGCGCGATGCGCATCTCCGAGGAGGTCGACGCGCTCGAGGTGATGGCGATCCCGTCGGTGCCGTTCCTGGTCACCACCCGGATGATCGCCGGCTTCGTCGCGGTGATCCCGCTGTACGTGCTCGGCCTGCTGGCCAGCTACCTCGCGACCCGCGGCATCGCGACCGTGTACTTCGGGCAGTCGCCGGGCACCTACGACTACTACTTCGACCTGTTCCTGCCGCCCGGCGACGTGCTCTGGTCGTTCGGCAAGGTGCTTGTGTTCAGCGTGCTGGTGGTGCTGATCCACTGCTACTACGGGTTCACCGCGAGCGGCGGCCCGGCCGGTGTCGGCATCGCGGTCGGCCGCGCGGTGCGTACCGCCATCGTCGCGGTCAACATCGTCGACTTCTTCCTCTCGCTGGCCATCTGGGGCGCGGGCACCACCGTGCGGATCGCGGGGTGACGGCGTGACGCAGATCAGGCAACGGTTGCTCGGGGCGGGTTTCGTCCTGGTGCTGGTGAGCGCGCTGGCGTTGTCGGTGCTGGTGTACCAGCGGGCGTTCACGCCGGTGGACTGGGTGACGCTGCGCACCGACCACGTCGGCATGCAGCTGTCCGAGGGCGCCGACGTGAAACTGCGCGGTGTCGTCATCGGCGACGTGCGGGAGATCAGCGCCGACGGCGAGGCCGCCACGCTGCGGCTGGCGCTGGACCCGGCGCTGATCGGCTCGGTCCCGGCCGACGTCACGGCCCGGCTGCTGCCCAAGACGCTGTTCGGCGAGCGATATGTCGAGCTGGTCCCGCCGGTCGCGCCCTCCGGCCCGCGGCTGCGCGCCGGAGCGGTCATCGACCAGGACCGCTCGGCGAGCGCCGTGGAGCTGGAGCAGGTGCTCGACCGGGCACTGCCCGTGCTGCAGTCGATCAAGCCGGACAAGCTCGCCGCGACCCTCGGCGCGCTCGCGTACGCGCTGGAGGGCCGCGGGGACCAGCTCGGCCGTGACCTGAGCACCGCCAACGCCTACCTGGCCGCGTTGAACGAGCAGATGCCGGTCATCGCGACCGACGTCAAGCGGCTGACCCAGGTGCTCGACGTCTACCACGGCGCGCTGCCGGACCTGCTGGCGCTGCTGCGCGACGTCACCGTCACCGCGCGGACCGTCGTCGACCAGCGTGCGGAGCTGAGCCGCTTCCTCGCCGACACCACCGACCTGGCCGGGCGCGGGCGGGAGTTCCTGGACCGCCACGATGCGCGCATCATCCAGGTCGGGCAGGTCAGCCGCCCGGTGCTGGAGCTGCTGGCGGCGTACGCCCCGGAGTATCCGTGCCTGATGCGCGGCCTGGTCGCGCTGCAGCCGCGGGTCGAGAAGGTGTTCAGCACCGGCCGCATGCACATCACCCTCGAAGTGGGCCGGGACAACGGCAAGTACACCGCCGCCGACCGGCCCGTCTACGGCGCCGACGACGGCCCGCAGTGCCGCGGCCTGCCCGACCCGAAGGTCCCGGCCGCCCAGCACCAGATCGACGACGGCTACGAGTACGGCGCGAACCGCTCGCCGCTGCCGTACGCCGACATGGGCTCAGCCGGCACCGCGCAGGAGCAGGCACTGCTCAAACCACTGCTCGGGCTGGCTCAGGGGGCCGGTCCCGAGCAGGTCCCCGATGTCGCGGTCCTGCTGTGGGGCCCGTTGCTGCGTGGAACGGTGGTGAACGCGTCGTGAGAGGCGTCCGGGGTCCGCTGCTCAAACTGCTGGCGTTCGCCGCGGTCACGCTGGTGCTGACCGGCGCGCTGGCACAGACGCTGGGCTCGTTCGGGCTCGGCGGCGGGCACACCTACCGTGCCCGGTTCACCGACGTCACGGGTGTGCTGGTCGGCGACGACGTGCGCATCGCCGGGGTGAAGGTCGGCGAGGTGACCGCGATCCGGCTGGTCGACCGCACCGTCGCGGAGCTGGAGTTCACCGTCGACGAGCAGGTCGCGGTGGCCGCGGGCGTACGCGCGAAGATCCGCTACCGGGACCTGGTCGGCCAGCGCTACCTGGCACTGGCCGAGGGGCCGGGCGGCACCGCCCCGCTGGCCGAGCACGGGCTGATCCCGCTCGCGCAGACCACGCCCGCCTTGGACCTGACCGTGGTCTTCAACGGCTTCCGGCCGCTGTTCGCGGGCCTGTCGCCGGACGAGGTGAACGGCTTCGCGTACGAGATCATCAAGATGCTGCAGGGCGAGGGCGGCACCGTGGCCGACCTGCTGCGGCGCACCGCGTCGCTGACCGGCACGCTCGCCGACCGCGACGAGGTCATCGGCCGGGTCATCACCAACCTGAACAAGGTGCTCGGCACGCTCGACGAGCGCGACGCCCGGCTGTCGGAGACCGTCAAGCAGCTGCAACTGCTGGTGTCCGGCCTGGCCGGGGACCGTGCCGCGATCGGCGACGCGCTGACCAACCTCAGCGGTCTGGCCGACGCGACCTCCTCGCTGCTGCGCGACGCCCGGCCCAGCGTCGCCGCCGACATCACCGCGCTGAACAAGCTCGCGGGTACGCTGATCGACAACACCGAGGTGATCGAGAAGACGCTGGCGACCGCGCCCGGCCGCCTCGACGCGCTGACCCGCACCGCCTCGTACGGATCCTGGTTCAACTTCTACCTGTGCGACTTCGACGGCCGCGTCGTCGCCGCCGGGCAGACGCTCAACCCGGCGACGCTCAACGGCACGTCCGCCAAGTGCTCCGGGGGTGGGCGGTGAAGCGGCTTCTTCCGACGCGCCCGCTGACCCGGCTGCGGGCGGCCGCCGCCCGTGCGATCAGCGGCGGCACCCGGCGTACGGGACGGCCGCCCCGCCGGTCGCGGCCGGCACTGGTCGGCGCGGTGGGCATCGTGGTCGCGGTCGGGCTGCTGCTGGCCGCGTTCCGGATCGACGACCTGCCGCTGATCGGCGGCGGAGACACCTTCCACGCCGCCTTCCGTGACGCGTCCGGCCTCGCCGAGGGCAACGAGGTCCGCATCGCCGGGGTCAAGGTCGGCAAGGTCACCGACGTGGCGCTGGCCCGCGGCGAGTCCGGGCCGTACGTGCGGGTCACCTTCCGGGTCCGCGACGTCGAACTCGGCGCGGACACCGGCGCCACCATCCGGATCAAGACGGTGCTCGGGCAGAAGTACCTGGCGCTCGCGCCGCAGGGTGACGGGCGGCTCGCCGAGGACGCCGAGATCCCGCTGGCCCGCACCTCGTCGCCGTTCGACGTGATGCAGGCGGTGGAAGGGCTGGCCGGGACCCTGCAGGAGATCGACACCGGGCAGCTGGCGCAGGCGTTCACGGTTCTTTCGGAGACGTTCGCCGACACCCCGGCGAGCGTGCAGGCGTCGCTGTCGGGTCTGTCCCGGCTCTCGCAGACCGTCGCCTCCCGCGACCAGCAGCTGCGTGAGCTGCTGGCGCACACCCGCGGCGTCACCAAGGTGCTCGCCGACCGCGACGCGGAGTTCCGCAAGCTGCTCGGCGACGCGAACCTGCTGCTGGCCGAGGTGCAGCGCCGCCGCGACGCGATCCACACCCTGCTCGGCGCGACCGTCGAGCTGTCCCAGCAGCTGTCCGGGCTGGTAGCCGACAACAAGAACACGCTCGGCCCCGCGCTGCGCAACCTGCGCACCGTCGTCGGCGTGCTGCAGCGCAACCGGACCCGGCTGGAGGCGACGCTGACCAGCCTCGCCCCGTTCGTCACCGCGTTCGCGAACGTGACGGGCAACGGCCGCTGGTTCGACTCGTACGTGGACGGCCTGGTGCAGGGCTTCACCCCGACGACCGGAGGTCGCTGATGAACCCGACACGCACCTGGCGGGTCGCGGGCGCGGCGGCGCTGGCCGTGGCCGTGGCGGCCGCGGCGCTGGTGGTGCGGCCGGAACCCGCCCGGCTGCGGCTGACCGTGCACTTCCCGGCCGCGGTCGGCATCCACGCCGGATCCGAGGTGCGGATCCTGGGGGTCGAGGTCGGCGAGGTCGTCGCGGTCACCCCGCAGGGCAAGGGGGTACGCGTGGAGCTGCGCTACGACCCCGACTGGCCCGTACCCGCCGACGCCAAAGCGCTGATCGTCCCGCCGAGCGTGGTCAGCGACCGGTACGTGCAGCTCACACCCGCCTACACCGGGGGACCGGCGCTGCCCGACGGGGCCGAGCTGCCGGTGGAGCGCACCTCGGTGCCGATCGAGCTGGACGAGGTCTACCGGTCGCTGGACGAGCTGAGCACCGCGCTCGGGCCTAAGGGGGCCAACGCCGACGGCGCGCTGCGCGACCTGGTGCGCACCGGCGCGGCCAACCTGCGGGGCAACGGCGACGAGCTGCACCAGACGCTGTCGGGGCTGTCGCAGGCGATGTCGACGCTGTCGGCCGGGCGCGGCGACCTGTTCGGATCCGTCGCCGACCTGCAGCAGTTCACCACCATGCTGGCCAAGAGCGACGGGACGGTGCGCGAGTTCAACGACCGGCTGGCCGCCGTCTCCGAGCAGCTGGCCGCCGAGCGCGCGGACCTCGCCGCGGCGGTGCGGGCGCTGTCGCTGGCGCTGGCCGACGTCGCCGCGTTCGTGCGGGCCAACCGGGCCGAACTCAAAGCCAACGTCGCCGCGCTGGCCGACCTGACCGGGGTGCTGGCACGCCAGCAGAAGGCGCTGACCCAGGTGCTGGACATGGCCCCGCTGGCGCTGTCCAACCTGAACCTGGCGTACAACCCGCGCTCGGGCACGATCGACACCCGCGACAACGTGCTGGGGCCGTACGAGCCGGCCAGCTTCGTCTGCTCGCTGCTGGTCAGCAGCGTCCCGGTGGCCCAGGTGCCCGCCGCCTGCACGGACCTGGCCAAGACCCTGCAGTCGGCGAAGCTGCCGCTCACCGCCGAGCTGCAGAAGCTGCTCAAGGCGGTGGTGAAGAAGTGAGGGCCGGGGTTCGGGCGGCTACCGTTATGACAACCCTGGCGCTGCTGGCGGGCTGTGACGTGGGGCTGCCGGGCGGTTCGCCGGACGGGCCGTCCTATGGGGTGACGGTCGAGTTCGCCGATGTGCTCGATCTGGTGCCGCAGGCCGCGGTGAAGGTCAACGACGTGACGGTGGGCAGTGTCAGCGGCATCGAGCTGCGCGGCTGGACCGCGGTGGTGCGGCTGAAGGTCGCCGACACGGTCGCGCTGCCGGACAACGCGACCGCGGCGATCCGCCAGTCCAGCCTGCTCGGCGAGAAGTTCGTGGCGCTGGCCGGGCCGCAGGGCGAGGCGGCCCACGGCGAGCTGTCCGACGGCGACACCATCCCGCTGGCCCGCACCCGCCGCGGTGCCGAGGTCGAGGAGGTGCTCGGTGCGCTCGGTCTGCTGCTCAACGGCGGCGGCCTCGGGCAGCTCAAGACGATCAACGCGGAGATCACCAAGGCGCTGTCCGGCCGGGAGGGTGACGCCAAGGGCGCGCTGCGGGAGCTGGACCGGTTCGTGACCGGGCTGGACGCGCAGAAGGACGACATCGTCCGGGCCATCGAGGCGCTGGACAGGTTCTCGGCACGGATGGCCGAGCAGACCGGGACGCTGGCCGAGGCCGTGGACGCGCTGGAGCCGGGGCTGACCGTGCTGGCCGACCAGCGGCCGCAGCTCACCGCGATGCTGACGGCGCTGCGCGACCTCGGTGCGGTCGGCGAGCGGGTCATCGAGGCCAGCCGCGACGACACGCTGCGCTCGCTGCGCGCCCTGCAGCCGCTGCTGGAGCAGCTGGTCAAGGCGGGTGACGCGCTGCCGCGCGGGCTGGACTTCGCGCTGTCCTACCCGTTCCCGCCGAACGCGGCCAAGGCGATCGCGGGCGACTTCGTACGCCTGCACGCCACGCTCGACCTCGACGCCGCCTCGATCCTGGCCAACGCCATGGCCGCGGGCCCGGCCGCCCCGGGCACGCCGACGAAGCCCGGCCTGCCGCTGCCGCCGCTGCCCCTGCCGCTGCCCAGCCTGCCGCCCCTGCCGTTGCCGCTGCCGTCGCTGCCGCTTCCGCTGCCCAGCGGGATCCTGCCCAGCGGCCTCCTGCCGGGCCTGCCCGGGCTGCCGGGCCTGGCCGCGACCACGGCGACCCGCGACGGCCGCTGGGACCCGGCGACCGGTGAGGTGGTCCGGGTGCGCGGCGGCCTGAACGAGCTGCTGACCGGAGGTCAAGCATGATCCTCACTCGGCTCGCGCGGCTGCAGCTGCTGCTGTTCGCGCTGGTGGCAGTGCTCGGCGTCGGCTACGTAGCGGTGCGCTACGTGGGTGTCGGCGACGGGCTGACCGGCCGGTACACCGTGCACGCCGATTTCGCGGTGGCCGGGGGCATCTTCGAGAACGCCTCGGTCACCTACCGCGGGGTGCCGGTGGGCCGGGTCGACGCGGTGCGCCTGCACGGCGACGGGGTGCGCGTCGACCTGCGCCTGGACGGCGGCACCCGGGTCCCCGTCGACCTGCGCGCGGTGGTGGCCCACCGGTCCGCCGTCGGCGAGCAGTACGTCGACCTGCGCCCCGACACCGACGCCGGGCCCTACCTGGCCGACGGGGACGTCATCCCGGCGAGCCGTACCGGGGTGCCGCTGCCCGTGGAGACGCTGCTGGCGAACCTGGACGCGCTGGTCGCCTCGGTCGACCCGGCGGAGCTGGGGGCGCTGGTCGACGAGCTGGGCACGGCGTTCGCGGGCAACGAGAGCGCGTTGCGCACCCTGCTCGACTCCGGCGACGCACTGCTCACCGACGCGAACACGTACCTGCCGCAGACCGTCGCGCTGATCCGCGACTCGGCCACCGTGCTGCAGACCCAGGCGCGGTCCGCCGACGAGATCCGCCGCTTCGCCAAGGCCCTGGCGCAGCTGGCCGCGACGGTGCGGGCCGCCGATCCGGACCTGCGCCGGCTGCTGGCCAACGGGCCGCCCGCCTCGGCGGAGCTGCTGGCGCTGCTGCGCGACCTCGACCCGTCGCTGGGCCCGCTGCTCGGCAACCTGATCACGGTCAACGGGGTCGCCGTGCGCCGACTGAACGGCATCGAGCAGATCCTGGTGACGTATCCGCTGGTGGTCGCGGGCGGGTTCACCGTCGCGCCCGGCGACGGGACTGCGCACCTGGGCCTGGTGCTCAACGTCGGTGATCCGCCGGCCTGCAACTACACGAAGTCCGGACAGTCCCTGCGGTGCACCGGCGCCGAGCTCGGACGCGGTTCGGGCGTACGCAGCTCCACTCAAGCCCCGCGGGGTGGTGCCCCTCCGTCCCCTGCGCCTTTGGGCGCGGGTGCGGCGCCCGCGGGCCCGGGCGCCGGCGCGAGCCCCCTCGCGCCGGCGCCCGGCTCCACCGTTGCCGGGTTCGACCCGGTGACCGGGCTGGTGATCGGGCCGGACGGGCTGCCGTTGCAGTTCGGCGGCACCGGCGGGCAGGCCGCGACGGCGGGCGAGCAGTCCTGGAAGTTGCTGTTGCTCAACGGGCTCGCACCCTGACGGGCCGATGAAGGAGACGACGATGAGATTCAGGTCGACCACGGTGCTGGCGGCGGTGCTGGTGGTGCTGCTCGGCGCGGCCGGCTGGCTGGGCTGGCGCTGGCACGACACGCAGCAGCAGGAGCTGGCACGCGAGCAGGCGGTGTCCGCGGCGCGCCAGTTCGTCGTGGACTTCGTGTCGGTCAGCGCGGCCACCATCGACCAGGACATGGCCCGGGTCGCGGTCGCCGCGACGGGGGAGTTCGGTGAGCAGTTCCGGCAGGGCATGCCCGCGGTACGCGCGGCGGTGCTGGAGAACAAGGTGGAGTCCGCCGGGACCGCGCTGCGGGCCGGGCTGGTGTCCGCCGATGCCGACTCGGCCGTGGTGCTGGTGGCCGCCGACGCGACGGTGAAGAACGTGAAGGCGCCCGAGGGCCGGGTGGCCCATTACCGCATCCAGCTCGACCTGGCCCGCGACGCGGGCAGCGGCACGTGGCTGGTCGCCAAGCTGCAGTTCGTGGGATAGGGGAGAGACGGTGACCGTGCAGATGGCTGTGACCGAGGTAGAGGTGGACGACGCGCCGGGCGATGAGCCGCGCGACGGTGACGGGCCGGCGCGCCGGCCGAGGCGGGCGGTGCTCGCGCTGTCCCTGGCGATCGCGATCGTGCTGGGCGTCGGTTGGTATCTCTGGTTCGACCGGGCGCGGATGGGTGAGGCGGAGGCGGCCGCGCGGGAGTGCGCGGCGGTGGCTCCGGCGGCCGCCGTGGCGCTGTTCTCCTACGACTACCGCACCTTCGATGCCAGCGCGGCGAGCGGGCGGTCCTTCGCGGCCGGCACGTTCGCCGACGAGTACGCCCGTACCACGGCCTCGCTGAAGGAGGCCGCGGTCAAGGAGCAGGCCGTGGTGACCGCACAGGTCACCGGTGTCAGCGTGGTGGCCGCCGCGCCCGACCGGGTGGAGCTGCTGGTCTTCGTCAACCAGTACCGGCGCAACGTGAACATCACCGGGGAGAAGGTCGACCAGAACCGCGTCGTGCTGACCTTCACCCGCGTCGGCGGTGCCTGGAAGGTCACCACCGTCACCGCGATCTGATCCGCAAGATCGTCAGACGGAACCGGCCCCGACCAGGGCGGAGTCCCCCAGGATGGGGGTGTGGGCGGGGCGGTTGCGGGGGTGGTGCCGTACGCGCTGGGGGTGGCGGCGAGTCCGTTGCCGATCATCGCGGTGATCCTCGTGCTGTTCTCCGACCGGGCCCGGATCGCCGGGCCCGCGTTCCTGGCCGGGGCACTGGCCGGGGTGATCGCGGTGGGCGCCGCCGTCTACATTCTCACCGGCTACGGCTACCTCGACGGCGAGCACCACGCGGGCACCGCCTCGCAGGTGGTCCGTATCGCGCTGGGCCTGGCCCTGCTGTTCGCCGCATACCTGCACGTCGTCCGGCACCGCCGGAGCAACGGGCAGCATGCCATGCCGAAGTGGATGGCGAGCGCGGATCGCTGGTCACCGGTGAAGGCGGCGATCCTGGCGCTGCTGATGTACGGCGTCGATCCGAAGAACCTCGCCCTGTGCGTGGGTGCGGCCAAGAGCCTCGCCGCGTCGTCGACGGTCGTCGCGATGGTGGCGCTGAGCCTGTTCGCGGTGCTGGCGTGCCTGCCGGTGGCGGTGCCGGTGGTCCTCTACCTGGCCGGCGGTGACCGTGCCGCGAGGCACCTCGGTCGGCTCAAGACCTGGCTGTCCAAGCACCACCTGCTGGTCATGGCCGGGTTGTTGCTCGTGTTCGGCGTTCTGCTGATCAGCCACGGCCTGCGCGGCCTGCTCGGCCACTGACCGGACGCGGCCTGCAGCATCCTGGCCACTGGTCGGCGGCAGGTCCGTCAGGCGAAGGTCGCCACCCGGGCGGCCAGTGCGCGGTAGCGGTCGTGCCGGAAGCCCGGCCGGAAGCCCTCGGTCCACGGTTTGCGCGGGCCCGCGAAATGCATGATCCGCGTGTCCGGGTCGGCCGGCGGCGGGGTTTGCTCCAGCAGGAAGCTGCGCATGTTGTTCCAGCGGTGCGGCAGCCGCAGCCAGCGCCCGTACGCAATCAGGTTCAGCGCGTCCTGGTCCGGGAAGCGTAACCGGCCCGCGTATGCGGCCAGGTATTCCAGGCAGCGAGCAGACACCCGCTCGCGTCGCCACACCGGCAGGTTCATCAGCAGCACGCCGGAGTTGAAGTAGGGGGCGTCCGGGTCGTGCTCCGGGCCTGACCCGGGCAAACCGCCGTGCGTGGCGAACGTGGCGGTGAACGCGTCGCGGACCGCGGCCAGCGGTGCGTCGCCGAGCTCGACGTCCCACAGCGGCGCGAGGTCGCCGCAGACCTGCACGTCGACGTCGAGGTAGAGCAGCCGCCGGGCCTGGTCGCCGATCAGGTCGGGCAGGAGCAGGCGCAGGTACATGCCGGTGCTGACGTAGGCGAGCCATTCCTCGTCGACCACGGGCAGGGCGCGGAAGTCGTCGCCGGTGGTCAGCAGCCGCAGACGGGCGCGCCCGGCGAACTGGCGGCGCAGGGCGGGCTCGCGTTCCTTGGCCACGTCGGTGGTGGTGAGCAGCCAGAACGTGATGTCCTCACGCCCGGGGTGGCAGTCGAGCACGGATTCGACGGCGACCTGGGCGTGGGCGGCGTATGCCTCGTCGAAGGCGAAGGCAATGTCCATGAGACATTGTTTATCATAGATTTACAAGATTTTACATTGCATAGATCGCCTTTCTTAGTAAAGATCGTCAAATCTTTGCACGATGGCGCGGTGCGGCTGTTCGGCTGCCGTCATGTCTGGGGTTACTGGCACGATCCCCGCATGCTGTCGGGACTTGACGATGTCGACTGGACACGGCTCTGCCACATGGAGGGATCCGCGACCCAGGTGCCTGCCTATATCCGCATGCTGCGATCCGAAGACTCGCGGATGCGGGCCGATGCACGTGAATGGCTTGGCAGCCGGATGGTTCACCAGGACACCATCGGCGAGGCTTCGGCGTACGCGACACCGTTCCTGCTGGAACTGCTGGCCGATGAGCACTGCCCTGACCGCGCTGCACTACTGGACCTCATCATCACCAACAGCCGGCCCATGGATGCGCCCTGGCCTCCAGGGCCAGTGCCCGTGGCATATCTGCGATCGCAGGCGGAGGGCGGTGCGGCGCTCATGGCGGCAAAGCCCACCGCTGCACCCGGGGCATATTTTGCTTACCTCATCGCCCTGCAGGTCGAGGATGCAGATCGTCTCCAATCATTCGTCGAACTGAGCGCCTACGACGCGCTCCGTGCCGGACTGCCGCTGGTGCGAACGCTGCTGCGCTCCGAGGACCCGGCGCTGCGTGAGCGCGCAGCGTACGCGCTCGCCCATTTTCCGGAGGAGGCCGACCTGAGTCTGCCGCCCCTTTCCGCCTGCCTGCGACCTGACTCGACCGGCCAGGAGCTGTCGACGGTGATCGCGGCGATCGGCATGCTGGGCGGCGAGATCGGTCGCCATTGGCTGCTGGTTGACAAGCCGGAGGTACGGTTCGCGAGTGCCGCAGCACTGGTGCATGCGCTCGGCGCCGACGCTCCCGACGCGGCGGTCCGCGAGTTGCTGCGCTTGACGGCGTGCGACCAATCCTCGGTCCGGGAGCACCGAGTGTTCGGTACGCGGATCGGCCTCTACGCCTGCGATGTGCTTCGGCGGTGGCGACCTGACCTTGAGGACGAGTTGTTCGCGGCAGCCATGCGAGGTCTGGCCGCGACACCCTATCCAGACTGTATGGGAGTACTGGGCAACCTGGCTGAGATTGCCCGTACCGACCGCCCTTCGCCACCCACGCCGATGGGGTGGGCCGGTTACACGGCACGTCAGCAGGACTTGATCAAGACGTTGGCTGAGCTGCCGGGAGCGTGGCCGCCCGCACCCGCCCGCTTCCACAGCTCCACGCTCCGCCGGTGGGGCCTGCCCGCCGATCGGGACGCCATGCGCGCCTTGGTCCCGGCGACGCTCGGTGTCGAGACTCTCCGCACTGGGCTGGACACGCCGGCCGGGTGACCGGTCACTTCGCGCCGAGCAGGTCGATGAGCTGGGCAGCGTTGCGCTGGGCGTAGTCGGAGTAGCAGTTGTTCATCAGCACGTGGGTCTGCTCGGCCTCGTCGGCCAGCTCGCGTAGCTTCGGCGCCCAGTCCTTCAGCTCTCGGGGCGAGTACAGGTAGCCGAACTTCTCGTGGATGTCCTTGCTGGTCCACTTGTCACTGTGGCCGTGGAAGCGCACCGCGGCCAGGTCGGCGGTGGCGGCGACCACGGGCGGCACGGAGTTCTTGTGTCCCTGGGGCATGTCCACGCACACGTACGGCAGCTTGTGCTTGCGCAGGAAGTCCAGCGTCTCGGCGGCGTTGTCGTCCTTGAACCAGGATTCGTGGCGCAGCTCGATGCCCACCCGCAGCGGCGCGCAGCGTTTGGCGACCTCGAGCAGGTACTGCTTGTTGTCGCGCCGGATGGTGAACCACGGCGGGAACTGGAACAGGATCATGCCGAGCTTGCCGGCTTCGACCAGCGGGTCCAGCGCGGCCAGGAACCGGGTCCAGACCTCCTCGTAGGCCTGCGGCTTCAGCCCGTCCGGGTAGATGTTGTGCTTGTCGGTCTCCGGGCGTAGGTCCTTCGGCAGCGCGCTCACCTTGGTCGGGTGCCCGGTGAGCATGCTGAACGCCTTGATGTTGAAGACGAAGTCCTTCGGGGTGCGTGTCGCCCACAGCGCGACCGTGCTCTCCGCCGGTGATGCGTAATAGGTCGCGTCGACCTCGACCAGCGGGAACTGGCGCGCGTAATAGCGCAGCCGGTCCTCCGGCGTCTTCGCCGTCTCGGGATACCACCCCGACGCCAGCAGCGTGCTGTCCGTCCACGAGGCCGTGCCGACCCGGATCTCACCCATGCGCCCATCACCCCAGCCCTGCTCCGGCGGATAAGAGCCGTTTACCCCGAAACCCGCTCCCTCACGCCCAGCCCCGCCTCCCGCTTGTCATCGACGCTGGCCTATCCAGATGACTTCGATCGCGAATTATTCACCTGGATAGGCCGGCGTCTATGGAAAACGGGGCGGGGGCGCGGCGCGGGCGTGGGTTCGGTCCGTCAGTGGGGATCGAGGCGGGGGAAGAGGGGGGTCACGGGTGGGAGGGAGCCGGAGGCGTCGGGGGTGCACTGGGCGATGATCAGGGAGGATGCGCCGGGTAGGAACGGGGCGAGCAGGTCGCCGAGCGTCAGGCACGCGCCGAGGAGCACGGCAAGTTCCGCGTCGAGCCGCGCCTTGGCCTCGGCGTCACCGCCGCGTTCGGCCTTCGCCAGGTCCCACGGGCGTACCCGGTCGATGTGCCGGTTGGCCTCCTCGACCACCGCCCACACCGCGGCCGCGGCGCGCCGGAAGTCGAAGTCGTCCAGCGCCGCTGCGATCAGCCCGGGTGCCTCCGCGCAGGCGGCGACCAGGTCTTTGGCGTCCGCCGCGGCGGGCACGTTGAGGTCGACGCGGCCGCCCCGGAAGCGGTGGGCCATGGTGACGATCCGGTTGACCAGGTTGCCCGCGCCGCCGGCGAGGTCCTCGTTGGCGCGGGCGATCAGCCGGTCGACGGTGAAGTCGGCGTCGCCGACCCGGGGCACCTCGCGCAGCAGCCAGCACCGCAGCGCGTCGGTGCCGTACGCCTCGGCCAGCGCCACGGGGTCGACGGTCGCACCGGACGATTTGCTGATCTTGCGGCCGTCGGCGGTGAGATAGTCGTGCACCAGGATGTCGGTCGGCAGCGGCAGCCCGGCGGACAGCAGCATCGCCGGCCAGTACACGGCGTGGAAGCGCAGCACGCCCTTGCCGATCACGTGCACCCGCCGGTCCGCGTCCTCCCACCAGGTGCGGTACGCCTGCCCGTCGGTGCCGTAGTCGAGGCTGGTCAGGTAGTTGCCCAGCGCGTCCCACCAGACGTAGATCACCTGGTCGGGATCGCCGGGCACGGTGATGCCCCAGCCGCGGGCCCGCTGCTGCGACCGCGAGACGGAGAAGTCACGCAGCCCGGCGTCGATGAAAGCGAGCACCTCGTTGCGCCGCGACTCCGGCTCGATGCGCAGCCGCCCGCTGGTGATCGCCTCCCGTAGCGGCTGCGCGTGGCGGGACAGCCGGAAGAACCAGTTCTGTTCCTCGATGCGCTGCGGCGGCACCGCGTGCTCGGGGCAGTGCCCGGCGGCGTCGAGCTCGTCGGCGGTGAGGTAGTGCTCGCAGCCCACGCAGTACAGGCCGGTGTAGGTGTCCTGGTAGAGGTCGTGCGCACAGGCGCGCCAGAACCGTTCGACGCCGGGCCGGTGGCGCGGGTCGCGGCTGGTTCGGATGAAGTCGTCGTACGACAGTGCCAGCGGCTCGCGGAGGCCGGCGAACGCGGCCGCGTTGGCGTCGACGAAGTCCTGTACCGGCACGCCCGCCTGCTCGGCGGCGAGCACGTTCTTGAGCGAGTTGTCGTCGGTGCCGGTGAGCAGCCGGACCTCGTGGCCGAGACCGTGATGGTGGCGGGCGAGCACGTCGGCCTGCACCGCTTCGAGGGCGAAGCCGAGGTGTGGGGCGGCGTTGACGTACGGGATGGTGGTGGTGAGGTAGATGCGGGTCATGGATTCCTCCTGGCTTGATGAAGCCGGAGCGTCGACCCGTGCCGAGGCCCCGGACTCGGGCCTCGCGGTCGTGCACGCGCGTGTCAGCAGCCCCGGAAGCGGGGCATCATCACCGGACACGACGAGAAGATCACGTCGCCAAGGTAGCACCGGGCGCCCGCGCCCGCGACGAGGTTTCCGGAAGAAGTTGAACGATCGACATGTTCCACTGGCTGGGTAGTTGTTGAAGCGCTCTCTCGATACCCGCAGGATCGGTCGGTAAGCCCCGTGAGAGCGCGGCCCCGCCGCTGAAGGAGTCACATGTCCGGCGGTGCCCCGCGGCTGAGCGTGCTCATTCCGACGTTCGGCGACGCGCATACGCTGGCGCTGACCCTGTCCACGCTGTGCACACAGACGCTGCCGTCTGACCTGTTCGAGGTCGTCGTGGTCAACGACGGCTCCGACCCGCTGCCGTATGCGGAGCTCACCGGTGCGGTGTACCCCTTCCGGTTCCGGTTCGACAGCCTGCCCGCGAACCTGGGGCGGGCCGCGGCGCGCAACCAGGCGGTGCGCCTGGCCGCCGGGGAGCTGGTCTGCTTCCTCGACAGCGACGTGCTGGCCGAGCCGCACCTGCTGGCCCGGCACCTGGCCTTCCACGACGGGCGCGACGGGCCCGCGGTGCTGATCGGCAAACGCTACGAGGGCGACTGGGCGGTGCTGGCGGCGGCGCAGGCGGGCGAGCCGCTCACCGTCGACCTGGTGCGCCCCGTGCACGAGGACTTCCGGTTCCGGGTGCCGGGCCGCGACAGCTCGCCGGAGGAGTGGCTGGCCGGGGCGCCGTGGGTGTTCGCGCTGACCAACAACGTGTCCATGCCCCGGCAGACGGTGCTCGACGCGGGCATGTTCGACGAGGCGTACGGGGCACGCTGGGGTTTCGAGGACACCGACCTGGCGTACCGCATCCACCAGGTGCTCGGCGACGACGCGTTCGGCTACGACGGTCTGGCCGTGGGCTTCCACGTGCCCGCGGTGCGCGACCTGTCCAACCTGGCGGGCGACTACCAGGCCAACCTGGAGCTGTTCCGGGACAAGCACCGCAGCCTGGCTGCGGAGCTGGTCGACATGCCGGCGCCCACCGACGTCACCCGGAAGATCCGGCACTACCGCCGGGTGCTGGCGAGCTGCGCCGAGCTGGGCCTGGGTCGGCTGGCCGACGTGTCGCCGCTGCTGCTGGCGGAGCTGTCCGGCGCGGTGCTGTGCCAGGCCTTCGGCACCGACGAAGTGGCGCTCGGCGAGGGCTCGGTCACCTACGACCACGGACGGCCGGTGTCCGAGCACAACCTGCACCTGCTGGGAGTGTGGTCGCCGTTTCCGGACGGGACGTTCGACACCGTGGTGAGCGTGGACGTGTGGCGCTTCCTGGAGCAGCGGGAGCTGTCGCGCTTCCTGCGGCTGGGGCTGCGGCAGGCGCGCGAGGTGGTGCTGGTGTACACCGACGGGCCTGCGGCGAAGGCGTTCACCGCGGATGTGCCCGCGCTGACCAGTCCGGACTTCTTCGGCTCGCTGCTGCTGCGTCGGTACCCGCAGGCGCGTACCGACCACTTCGGAGACGTGACGTTGTTCCGCGTCACAGCTTCTTGACCTCAACCTCGCTTGAACCAGCAAGATCGTATGCATGACTGAGAGCAGCGAATACGGCTACCTGAGCACCGTCGGCCGCAACACCGGCCAGTGGCACACCGTCGAGATCTGGTACGCGGCCCGGGGCGGGGTGATCTACCTGATGTCCGGCGACCGCGAGCGTGCCGACTGGGTCCGGAACATCCTCGCGAACCCGCAGGTCCTATGGCGCGTCGGCGGGCCGCGCGAGCTGACCGCCGACGGCGCCGTGCCCGCCGAGGCCCGTCCCGTCAGCGGCGACCCGCACGTCGAAGCGCAGGCCCGCCACCTGCTCGCCGCCCGCTACCAGGGCTGGCGGGAGGGCGACGAGCTCTCCGACTGGGCGGGCACGGCGATGCTCGTGGCCGTCCACCCGTCGTACTGACGGCAGGGCAGCGCCGCCGCCGGGCGATCGCCGCGGCGGCGGTCCGGCTCAGGGAGCGCAGGCGGGCGAAAGCCGCGCCAGGGCCGGAAGCGGGGCAGCTCCGCGTCGGCGAAGCTGCCCCGGGGTCCCTCCGGTGACGGTCAGCTCCAGCGCTGCGAACTGGTGCGGTTGTCCATGGCGGCACCGATGTAGGACCTGGTCGGCTCGTAGCCGACCGATGCGCCGCCGAAGTTGGTGTTCTCGTAGTGCTTGTCCCAGCAGTTGGCATAGGTCTTGAACGACGAGATCACGTTGGCCCAGCCGACGGGCATGCTGGCGGCGAAGTAGTCGACGTTGCCGGTCGGCGTGCTGCAGTTGCCGGAGGTGCCGGTCCAGATCAGTTCGGAGCCGGTGAAGTTGCTGCCGGTGTACTCGATGCTGATCACGGTGTTGACGACGTTGACGCCGAACTTGGCGTTCAGCGCGTCGACCTTCGCCGCGACGCTGCTGCCCTTGGGCAGGTCGTAGAGCACGCCGCCGCTGGCGAACTGCAGCGCCTTGTCGAAGGTGTCGAAGCAGATCGCCTGCGGCTCGGCCACGTTGGCGCGGGCGACGCAGTGCTTGTCGACCGGCTCCGCGGCGGCGGCGGGCGCGGTCGGGGCGGTGAGGCCGACGATCGCGAACGCCGCGATCATCATCGCTGCCCGGTGGAGCTTTCGCATGATTCCTCCTGTGTCGATGGAGCGGTGACAACAGGTTCGGACCCGGGCATCACGGTGGCCTCAGCGTCACGTCATCGTGGCCGGCCCGCTTGTCCGGCGGGCGCCGAGAAGGGCACCTTCTTGTACGCGGAGCGACAAGAAGGTGCCCTTCTCGGCATTTCAGTTAGGGGGCGTAGACCTCGAATTCGAAGAGGGAGTAGCCCCAGGCGGTGGCGCGGGTGGTGGCGTTGACGCGGACGTAGCGGCCGCTGCCGGTCAGGCCGGTGAGGTCGTCGACGCCGCCGTCACCGCCGGTGACGGACCGGATGGTGGTCCAGGTGTTGCCGTCGGGTGAGGTCTGGATCTGGTACGCCGACCCGTAGGCGGCCTCCCAGACCAGCCGCACCCGGCTGATGGAGTAGGTCTGGCCCAGGTCGACGCGGATCGTCTGCGGATCCGCGAAGGCGCTGGACCAGCGGGTGGTGGTGGCGTTGCCGTCCACCGCCGCCGAGCCCGGGTAGGCGGCCGTCTCGGTGCTGGACACCAGGGTCGGCTTGTTCAGGGCCACGTTGACCGAGGGCTGGCTCGTGGTGCCGGTGTAGGGCAGCACGAGCCGGGACTGGTTGCCGATGCCGAGGGTGGTCGACGTGCTGCCGATGGCGCTCCAGACCTCGACCCGCACCGAGCCGTTGGCCAGGTTGGCGAACGATCCGGTGGCGGTCTTGATCCCGAACGCCTGGGTGTAGTGCTCGTAGCCGGCGACCGGGTCGGTGGGGAAGTAGTTGTACGTCTCCACCCGGTCGAAGCTGCCGTTGCCGGTGAAGTCGTACGACACCCTGACCTGGGTGGCGTTGCCGACTCCGGCGCCTGCGTCGACGAACATGTCGAAGTTCGTCGCGCCGCCGTTGTGCGTGGCGTTCAGGCCGGTGGCGTTGAACACCTGGGCGCTGTGCGGGTTGCCGTCCCAGTTGCCGTTGGCCGCGGCCACGGTGACCGAGCCGGCCGCGCCCGCGGTGCCGGGCAGGCCGCCACCGGAGGTGAGGTAGCGCGTCGCCGCGAACGAACCGGGCGGGTTCGGCGAGGTCGACGGGCTCGGCGAGGGCGGTGCCGACGGCGAGGGGCTGGGCGAGGCGGGCGGCGACGACGGCGGGTTCGACGGCGGGTTGGACGGCGTCGGGTTGCCGCCGCCGCAGGCGTTGCCACCGGTCCAGGTGAACGCGCCCGAGGTGACCGTCTTGCAGGCGGGCACGCTCAGCGTGGTGCCGTTGGAGAAGGTCACCGTGATCGCCGCGTTGCTGATGTTGGACGCGACGTATGTGCGTACGCCCGACTTGTTGAACACCTTGGCCAGCGGGTGGTTCGCGGTGATCGAGGTGTCCACGTTGCCCAGCGCGGCCAGGTTGCGGATCCAGTGGTAGGTGTGCGCCTTGGACTCGCCCTCCTCGGAGGTGAACCCGCTGTTGGCGTTGAAGTTGTTCAGCGCAGCCTGGCCGTTGCCCAGGGCCTGGAACTCCCAGAGGATGTCCTGCCAGACCGTGGGCGGCCCGCCGTTGTTGGTGACCAGCTCGTTGTAGTTGGTCGTCACGTAGGCCGGGTTGTCGCCGAGGTAGAAGTGCCCGCCGGTGATGGGCAGCATGTTGATGCCCTGGATCATCTCCGGCTCGCCGGAGAACCACGTCGCGTACGCGCCGCCGTCGCCCCAGACCATGCCGACCGTGTTGTGCCCGAAGGCGGACGGGAAGTTCTGGTTGCGCACGTCGAACCAGTACTCGGCGATCGCCGCGGACTGCGTGGTGTAGATGAAGATGCCGGCGTCGCGCACGGCGGCGTTGCCGGTCGCCTGGCCCCACTGGATCAGGGCGTTGGCGAAGTTCATGCCCTCGGACGAGGACTCCTGGTTGTTGCCCGCGCCGAACGCGCCGTGCCCGGCCGCCCAGTCGTGACCGGCGAAGATGTCGAAGTCACGCAGGTACGGGAAGCGGGTGTCGGTGCGGTCGTAGTTGTTGGCGTCGCGGATCAGCAGGTCCACCATGCCGCCGTACTGGCTGTTGGTGGCCCAGGTCTTGTCGAACTTGGCCAGCGTCGCCGCGGCGGCCACGAAGTAGCCGTAGTGGAAGTGGTGGTCGTTGAGTTCCAGGTCGGACCCGTAGGAGGCCGGGTAGCCGAGCAGGGTGCCCCAGGCGCTGTTGTAGTAGAAGACCCGGCTGGTCTTGCCCGCCGAAGCGGTGAACCAGTCGTTGAGCCGGGTCCGGATGGTGCTCAGCGCGGTGTCGCGGATCGAGGTCAGGTTGAGCTGGTCGGCGATCTCCGCGATGCGCGCGGCGCGGCCCAGGCCCTTGCCGGTCCAGTAGGTGTCGTCGCCGCGGAAGTCGGCCGGGTTGCCCGCCACCGCGTTCAGGTAGTTGGTGATCGTGGTGAGGTCGCCGCCGGAGCTGTCGGCGACCGCGGGGATCTCCGGCAGCACGCCGGTGTACTTCATCGACGTCGTGAACGAGCCGATGCCGGTGAGGATCTTCATCTGGCCGCGCGCGCTCGTGTAGGTGTTCGCGAGCGGCGACGCGCCGGTCAGGCTGTTCCACTGGTGCGGGTACAGCGCCGCGACGGTGGCCGTCTGCGAGCCCTGCCGGGCCGTGGTGAGGTACGTGTACGTGGTGTTCAGCGTGCTCGCGGACTGGTTGTAGCTGTACGACACCCGGGTGCCGGTGACGTGCGCGTGCGCGTACTGGCCGTAGGTGTTCGCGAGCGCGACCCGGTCGGCGCCGGCGGGCAGCACCGCGACCGAGAAGAAGCCCTGGCCGTTGAGCGACGAGCTGATCGACGTGCCGCTGACCGTCCAGGTGGAGCCGGTCGGGGCGTACGCGACGTAGTCACGCCCGTTGACGTTGAAGCCGAGCTGGCCGCCGCTGTTGGACCACACGGTCGGCGTGCCCGCCGTGGTGATCTGGGCGTTGCCGCCGGTGACCTGGAAGTACGCGAACGGCAGGCCGTGGCCGATGGTGGCCTTCATGGTCCGCGCGCCGTCACTCCAGTACGGCGTCACGGTCCAGTCGCTCCACCCGTCGACCTTGGTGTCGGGGGAGTTCAGGCCCGCCACGCCGACGAGCATGTCCTGCACGTAGGGGTAGTGGAACTCGCCGACCCCGGTCGCGCTGCCGCTGATCGCGGGGGTGGTGTTGTAGGAGAACCCGAGCCCGCCCGCGAGCGTGTCGTAGGAGACGGGGTGGGCGTGCAGCGGCTCGCTGTAGCTGCAGTCGAACTTCTTGAACAGCAGCGACGACCACCAGTCGTTGGTGGGCACGCCGCCGGTGGGCGCGTTGGCGGTGACGTACTGCCGCGGGTTGGTCGACAGCGAGCCGCAGCCGGCGGGCAGCGAGCGGCCCGCGGGCAGGCTGTCGAGGTAGCTGCCGGCGCCGACGGTGCCGGCCTGGGCGGTCTGCGCGACGGCGATGCCGAACAGGGCTGCGGCCAGGACGGCGACCGAGCCGAGGACGAGGGCGCGGTGGCGCGCCCAGGACTGACGTCGGCGACCCGCGCGGCGCGGTTCGCCGCCTGGGGTCACGGACCGGATGGACGGTTCCATGTGCTTGGCCTCCGGGGCTGGGGCTGGCATGGCGGGGGAGAACGGAGGAGCGGTGTGCCGTGAACGCTGTGAGAGCGCTCTCTGAGCGCAAACTATCGGGCAACCCCTCAATACGTCAATGTTTCGGTGCCATGGCATCTGAGTTAATCCCGGGACGTGGACACAGCGTGACGGCGGCGGGACGCCATAACGTAATACCGGCCCTGTGAGAGCGCTCTCACAGGGCCGGTATCGATGAACCGGGTCAGCCGAGGCGGTGCCGTGCGGTGAAGGAGATGATCCGGTTCCAGGCGTCGGTGCAGGCGTCGGACCACTGGGCGAAGGAGCGGTCGAAGAACGAGTGCGGGGCGCCCTCGTACACGTGCATCTCGGGGCCGACGCCGGCCTCCTCCAGTTGGGCGGCCAGCTTCTCGAACTCGCTGACCGGCGTCGAGTCCGCGCCCGCCACCAGCATCAGCATCGGCTTGTCGACCTCGTCGACGACGTCGGCGACCCGCTGGGGATTGCCGTAGAAGCCGATCACCCCGGCCAGGTCCAGGTCCGAGGCCGCCAGCCGCCACGAGTGGCCGCCGCCGAAGCAGAACCCGATGGTGTACACCGACGCGTCCGGCTCGGACTCGCACAGCACCGCCATCGCGGCAGCCGTGTCGGCCTGCACGTGCGCGGGTGTGACCTGCGGGAGGTGCTCCATGTACGGGAAGCTCTCGTCGCGCTGGGACACCCCTGCGGTGCGGCCGAAGTAGTCGATGGCGATCGCCTCGTACCCGGCTTCGGCCAGGCGCTGGGTCAGGCCGACGTAGAACGGGTGCAGGCCGCGCACGTCCGGCAGCACGACGATCTTCATGCCGTTCGGGGTCTGCGGGATCGCCCGGTACCCGGCGAGGGCGTTGCCGTCCTCGGCGTGCAGTTCGAGCGGGCCGTGCCCGGCGATCGCGCCCGCGTTCGGGGCCTTGGGGGCCTGGCTGTCGTCACTGTGGCACATCGGGTGCTCCTTGGCTGCGGTATGAGTTCGCCCGCCGCCGCGCCCGTCCGGCGTCGACGAGGGTGTCCAGGTGGGACCGGGCGACGGCGGCGGTCCAGCCGTACGCCCGTGCGAGCTGTGCCGGGGTCGCCTCGACGGCGGTCTCCAGGTAGCAGCGCGCGGCCTCGGCGGCGTCGTGACCGCCGCCGACGTCGAATCGTCGGCAGGTCAGGTCCACGATGGAGGCCGGCCAGCCGGCGCGCTGCTCGCGCACGCCAGCGGACGTTACCAGCAGGCGGCGCTGCAGTTCGGTCATGGCGCGGTCGTACGCGGCCCGGTCGCCGATCAGCTCCCGCAGGGCGCGCGAGGTCAGCGGCCCGGTCAGCAGCGCCCGCGCGATCTCGTGCGCCTCGCGGGGCAGGTCGAGGTCCTCGTGGTCGTCGAGCTCGCCGTCGCCGGTGTACAGCGCGCGCAGCAGGGCGGGAGAGAGCACGCTCGCGCGGCGGAACAGGAACTTGCCGTACCAGGCGAGTCCGGCCTCGGGCAGCGCGTCCTTCCAGGTCCAGACGGTGGACTCGGCCTCGCCCATGCCGTCGGCCCAGGCGACGGCGTCCTCGTCGGCGACGGTCTCGTAGAGCGAGGGCGCCAGCGCGTTCGCGGCGGGGAACAGCAGCGCGAAGCCGACGTCGTCGACGAACCGGCCTGCCTGCTCGACGGTCTGGGGCCTGGTCTCGGGCAGCCAGCGGTCACCCCGCGCCCGGGCCAGGGCGAGTTCCTGATCATCGTCCATGCGCCGGAGCGTATCCGCCACCCCCGACGCCCCCGCCCCGCGCTGCACCCTTTCCGCCCCGCCACGAAGATCGTCCGACTCGCCGGGCACATGTGCGAATCGCGAGCCTGGATACGGCCGCCCGGTGGGGCGGATGCGTGTTATCAGGATTTTAATCCTTTTTTGCCGGTTCGGGCTTTCCGCGTGGTGGCGGATGTTTCGCACCTACGTTTGGCGGAGTCTTGTTCAGGTGAGGACGCCCGGTGCGCCGGGAGCCTCGCACGGCGGCCCAGATGCCGCCACGGAAGGAGAGATCGACTGTGTACGTCAACTCTGATCTGGCGTTGTGCCTGGTGGACGAGGCATCTGCCGGTCGCGCCGACGACGCCGACAAGGTGTGGCGTTCCGCGATCCGTGAGGCCATCGCGTGCAATGTTCCGATCGAACATGTCGCGAACAGGGCAAACGTCTCGGTCGAGGACATCCTCTCGATCGTGAGCGAGAGCCAGGTGGTGCCGGCGTGACCCCGGCCATCCGCTACGAGGTGCTGTCCGCCTCCGCCCTGCGGGCCTCCGCAGACCCGACGCCGGCACGGAACGCCGACCCGGACGTGGGAACGATCAAGGCGCAGGACCGCACCGCGAAGGTCGCCCGGGAGTACGGCGACCGCCCCGACAGCGCTGTCGGGCGGACGCGACGGACGAGGAGCGCCGCCGCTCCCGCTCGCGCCACTGCTGCCTGACCAGCCTGCATACCAGCTGACACAGGGCCCCGACCTCGGTCGGGGCCCTGTTCGCGTGCTGGCTCGTTAGCCCTTGCGGACGTCACGCACGGGCGAGGAGAGGCGATACGTGGACAGGATTCTGGTCGAGGAGCAGGCAGCCGGCATCGTCTCCCCGGTCGCGTCGCGTCCGGGCGTGCCGCGCCTGGTGGCCTGGGCGGCGCTCGCGGGAGCGGGCCTGACCGTGTTTGCCTTGGTCGCGATGGTGCTGCGGCGGCTGCCGACGGGCTCGCGCCTGGCCGGGTGGACGTATCCGTACGACCGTGCCGCGGGTGAGTGGCACGTCGTATGGCCCGCGCTGGTGGTCGCGCCCGCCGTGCTCGGCCTGCTGTGGCTGTCGAGGCGGCTGCCCGAGCGCTTCGACGGGGCAGCGGTCGCGGGGTGGTTCCTCGCGGTGATCCCGCTCCAGCTGCTGCTGCGGGTGAAGGCGCTGCCGTCGCTGGGTGACATCGTGGCCAGCGACCGCGCCAACTCGTTCTACTCCCCGTCGCAGCGCTGGGGGATCGGCGAGTTCCTCGGGAACTACATGGGCCTGGTCGAGCATCTGCCGCCGCACGCGCGTACCAACATGCCCGGCAAGACCATGCTGTACTTCCTGCTCGACGCGCTCGGGCTCGCCCCGGCCGCGATGGGCGTCGTCGTGCTGGCCGTGGCCAACCTGTCCGCCGTGCTGCTGTGGCTCATCGTGCGCGACCTCACCGGCGACCGCCGGATCGCGCTGTACACCCTGGTCCTGTGCCTGTTCCTGCCCGGCGCGCTGTACTTCGTCCCGGTGCTCAACGCCGTCTCGCCGGTGCCGATCCTGCTCGCGCTGTGGCTGCACGTGCGATTCCTGAAGACCCGCCGGGCCGGGTACGCGCTCGGGCTCGGCGGTGCGCTCTACCTGACCGTCTTCTTCGAAGCGCTGCCGCTGGTCCTGGGCATCGTGTTCGCGGCACTGCTCGGCGTCGCCCTGCGGCAGCGCACGCTCACCTGGCCGGACACGCTGCGCCTGGTCGGATTCACGGTGGCCGGGTTCGCCGGCTGCTACGCGGCGATGCGGGGGCTGTTCGGCTACGACCTGTTCGACAACTTCGGGTACGTGTTGGCCGACGCGAACGACTTCAACGCCCGCTGGCGGCCGTACGGGATGTGGGTCACCCGCAACCTGTGGTACCTGGCGCTGGCCGGCGGGATCGCGTCCTGCGTGATGCTCGCCGCCGCGTGCTTCGACGCGGTGCGAAGTCGCTCGGCGCACCCGGCCGCGGTGCTGACCCTGTCCGGGATCGCGGTGCTGATCGTGCTCGACCTGTGGGGGATCAACCGCGGCGAGACGGTCCGACTGTGGATCTTCCTGGCGGTGTACCTCCAGATCGGCGCTGCGTGGCTGTGCGCCCGCACCGAACGCTTCTGGCCCGCCGCCGTCCTCGTCTCCGCCGCCGTCCTCCAGGCCGGCATCGGCTCCGCCATGATCGGCTTCGTCCGCATCTGACGCGCCCAGTCACCACCCGCCCCACCTGCGACAACTCTTCAAGAGTTGCGGGGAGAGGGCTGGGGTGGGGCGGGGGGACCATGGGTCCGATCGCGAGGGGCGATCAAAATTATTGCTGTGGTGTAACGGGTTATCGCGTCAAAATTTTTGTTGGTTGGCATTGACACTTTGGACTGGGGGTCGTAATTTTCTTCATCAACGGACCATGATGAAGGGAATTGTTGTGCAGGGTGTGATCGGCCGGATGCGGATGGAGCTGCCCAACCTGCCCGACGCGCTGCAGCGGGTGGCGGAGCAGATCCTCGAAGACCCCGTGCTCGCCGCGCAGGCCTCCATCGTGGACCTCGCCGAGCGGGCCGGCACGTCGACCGCGACGGTGACCCGGTTCTGCCGGGTGCTGGGCTTCAAGGGATACGCCGCGCTGCGGGTCGCCATCGCCACCGAAAGCGGGCGCGAGGCGCAGGCGCGCTGGGAGACCGACATCGACCGGGAGATCGAGCCCGGCGACCCGATGGACCGGGTGCTCGGCGTGATCGCCAGCGCGGACGCCCGCGCCATTCAGGAGACCGCGGCCCGGCTCGACCTCGCCCAGGTGGCGCGGGTCGCGGACGCGATCGCCGGGGCCAACCGGGTGGAGCTGTTCGGGATCGGCAGCAGCGGCACTGCGGCGCGTGAGCTGGCGTTCCGGCTGGAGCGCATCCGGGTGCCCTGCTGGCACCGGGAGGACGCGCACAAGGCGCTGACCAACGCGGCCCTGCTCGGCCCCGGTGACGTCGCGATCGGGCTGTCACACAGCGGCCGCACCCGCGAGGTGATCGAGGTGCTGGCTGAGGCCGCCGACGCGGGCGCGCTCACCGTCGCGGTGACCTCGTTCGACAAGTCGCCGCTGGCCGAGGCCGTGGACGTGGTGCTGACCACGGCGGTGCACGAGACCACGTTCCGGCTCGCGGCGCTGTCGGCGCTGCACGGTCAGCTGGTCGCCCTTGACCTGATCTACGTCGCGGTGGCGCAGCGCACCTATGCGCGCACCACCGAGGCCTTCGAGGTGACCGCCCGCGCGGTGCAGGCGCACCGGCTGCACGACGAGCCGACTTCGCACCGCCGCCGCGCGGCGAGGGAGGCCGTGGACCAGTCCCGGCCGGTCGTCCCCCGCAGCGCCGCGGACTGAAGGCCGACCCCGGCGGGCGGACCTCGGCGCCGGAACCGCACCACCGGGCAGACCTGGTGACGCGCGGAACCGGCCCGCCGGGCAAGGCCGGCCGCAGCCCGGGACCGAGCCGTCGGCCGGGCAGGCCCCGGGACCGGGCCGCCGGGGACCGGGGCAGCCGGGGAAAGAACGTCGAGGCGGCCACGTGGCGGACCGGTCCCGGTGGGGCGACCGGGCAAGGCAGCACAACAGAAGGAGCGAGATGAACGCGCAGACGTACCTGGAAGCCATCACCGAGCTGGTGGGCAAGGTGGGCACCGAGCAGGCCGGCAACGTGCAGCGGGCCGCGGACCTGATCACCGAGAGCCTGAACGCGGGCGGGGTGGTGCAGGCCTTCGGCAGCGGCCACTCCGAGGCCCTGGCCATGGAGATCGCGGGCCGGGCCGGCGGGCTCGTGCCGACCAACCGGATCGCGCTGCGCGACATCGTGCTGTGGGGCGGCGAGCCGGTCGAGGTGCTGGAGGACCAGCTGCTGGAGCGGCGCACCGAGGTGGCGCACCGGCTCTACGAGCTGGCCCCGATCCAGCCCGCGGACGTGTTCGTGCTGGCCTCGAACTCCGGCATCAACGGGGTCGTGGTCGAGCTGGCGCTGCTGATCAAGGAGCGCGGGCACGGCCTGATCGCGGTGACCTCGCTCGACCACACCGCACGTTCGGAGCCGCGGCACCCCTCGGGCAAGCGGCTGTCGGAGATCGCCGACGTGGTGCTGGACAACGGCGCCCCGTACGGCGACGTGATCCTGGAGAACCAGTCCGGCGCCGTGTCGTCGGTGACCGCGGCCGTGCTGGCCCAGATGGTGGTCACCGAGGTGGTCCGGCGCCTGCAGGAGGCGGGGCAGACCCCGCCCATCTACCTGTCCGCGAACATCGCGGGCGGCTATGAGCACAACCAGCAGTTGGAAGCGCGATACGCCGGGCGCATCCGGCGTATCGCCTAACCCATCAACCCCTCCTGAAGTGCATGAAGGGCGACATGATGAACCTTACAAGACGTAGCGCGCTGGCCGGTGTGGCCGCGGTCGCGGCGAGCACGGGCCTGGCGGCCTGTGCCACCGCGGGCGGCGGTGACGACGACAAGGTCAAGCAGGGCGACACCAGTGCGGAGAACCCGCTGGGCGTATCGGCGGACGCGGCCCTCGAGGTAGTGATCTTCAAGGGCGGGTACGGCGACCAGTACGCGATCGACGCCGGCACCAGCCTGAAGCAGAAGTTCCCGAAGGTCGCCGTCGACCACAAGGGCATCCAGGGCGTCGGCGAGGTGCTGCAGCCGCGCTTCGTCGCCGACAGCCCGCCGGACGTGGTCGACAACAGCGGCGCGGGCCGCCTCGACCTGGCCACCCTCGTCTCCGCCGGCAAGCTCACCGACCTGACGTCGCTGCTGGACGCACCGAGCCTGGACGACCCGGGCAAGAAGTTCCGCGACACCCTGATGCCGGGCGTGATCGAGGACGGCACGTTCGACGGCAAGCCGCTGGTGCTCAACTACTCGTCGGTGCTGTGGGGCGTCTGGTACTCCAAGTCGCTGTTCGCCAAGCACGGGTGGGTCTTCCCGAAGACGTGGGACGAGATGCTCACGCTCAACGACGAGATCAAGAAGGCCGGTCTCGCCCCGTGGACGTGGCAGGGCAAGTACCCGGAGTACCTCAACGACCCGCTGATGTCGCTGGCGGCCAAGGCCGGTGGCTTCGACCTGGTCAAGTCGATCGACAACCTGCAGCCCGGGGCGTGGCAGAGCCCGGCGGTGCTGGCGGCCGCGGAAGCGATCTACCAGCTCGGGGCCCGCGGTCACATCCTGGCCGGGTCGGAGGGCCTGTCCCACACCGAGGCGCAGAACGCCTGGTGCAAGGGCCAGGTCGCGTTCATCCCGTGCGGGTCGTGGCTGGAGGGTGAGCAGCAGGCGGTCACCCCGGCCGGGTTCGACATGGTGATGGGCACCGTGCCCGCGCTGACCGGCTCGGACAAGCTGCCCAACGGGGCGGTCATGGCGGCCAGCAGCGAGTCGTTCATCGTGCCCGCCAAGGCCAAGAACGTGCCCGGCGGCCTGGAGTTCCTGCGGCACCTGTTCTCGCAGAAGGTGGCGCGCGGCTTCGCGGAGAGCGCCAAGGCGCTGCCGGTGGTCACCGGCGCGACCGACGGGCTGACTCTGAGCAGCGGCCTGGGCTCGGTCGCCGAGGCGGTCAAGGCGGCCGGTCCGAACGTGTTCAGCTACAAGTTCCGGACCTGGTACGCGCCGCTGAGCAAGGCGCTCGACGACGCCACCGGCGAGCTGGCCACCAAGCGGATCAACCCGCAGCAGTGGGCCGAGCGTGTGCAGAAGGCTGCCGACGCGGTGGCCAAGGACAGCTCCATCGTCAAACACCAGCGGTGAGGGGCCATGCGGCACGGCAAGTACCGGTTCCTGGCGGGGGCGCTGATCGTGCCCCTGACGCTGTACGGCGTGTTCGTGCTGTCGCCGTACCTGCAGGCGTTCCAGTTGGCGTTCACCGACTGGAACGGGGTGTCGGATCAGCCGCGCTCCGTCGGGTTCGGCAACTTCGCCCGGCTGTGGGATGACCCGCTGTTCCTGGCGGGGCTGCGCAACAACGGGCTGATGCTGCTTGTCGTGCCGCTGGCCGTCATCGCGCTGGCGCTGGCCCTGGCCGCCGGCACCAAGGGGACCAGGGTCTACCGGGTGGTGTACTTCTTCCCCCAGCTGCTCAGCGTCGCGATCATCGCGGTGCTCTGGCAGTTCGTGTACACCCCCAACAGCGGGCTGCTCAACGGCGCGCTGTCCGCGGTGGGCCTGGACTCCTGGCGGCGGTCCTGGCTCGCCGAGCCGGACCTGGCGCTGTGGAGCGTGATGGCCGTCATGATCTGGTCGTCGGTCGGCTTCTACGTGGTGCTGTTCTCGGCCGCGATGGAGTCCGTGCCCGACGACATCATGGAGGCCGCCGCGATCGACGGGGCCGGCCCGGTGACCGTGTTCCGGCGCATCACGCTCCCGCTGATCTGGGAGAGCGTGCAGGTCGGCTGGATCTACCTGGGCATCGCGGCGCTGGACGGCTTCGCCCTGGTGCAGATCATGACGGTCGGGCCGGGCGGCCCGGACAACAGCACCGAGGTCATGGGCCTGGGGCTGTACCGGACCGCCTTCACCTTCGGCAAGTTCGGTTACGCCTCGGCGATGGGAGTGGCGATCTTCTTCCTCACCCTGTCCATCGCGGTGCTGCTGCTGCGGGTCACCAAGCGGGAAAGGGTGGAGCTGGCATGAGGACCAAGCACGCCGTCCTGACCCTGTGGGCCTTGCTGGTGACGCTGCCGCTGCTGTGGGCGCTGATGTCGTCGTTCAAGACCGACGCCGAGATCTTCGACAGCCCGTGGACGCCGCCGGCGACGCCGCGCTTCGACAACTGGTCGCGGGCCTGGGAGCAGGCCTCGATCGGGCAGTACCTGTTCAACACGGTGATCGTGGTGGGCGGCGCGCTGGCGCTGACCATGCTGCTCGGCGCGCTCACCGCGTACTGCCTGGCCCGCTACGAGTTCCCGGGCAACCGGTTCCTGTACTACACGCTGATCGCGGGGATGCTGTTCCCGGTCTTCCTGGCTCTGGTCCCGCTGTTCTTCGTGGTCGACAACCTCGGCATGCTCGGCACGTACCACGGGCTGATCCTCGTGTACGCCGCGTACGCCCTGCCGTTCACCGTGTTCTTCCTGCACGGGTTCTTCCGCTCGCTGCCCGGCGCGGTCGCCGAGGCGGCGTTCATCGACGGGGCCTCGCACGCCGGGGTGTTCTTCCGGGTCATGCTGCCCATGGCCCGGCCCGGGATGGTCAGCGTCGGCATCTTCAACTTCCTCGGCCTGTGGAACCAGTACCTGCTGCCCAAGGTGCTCAACCCGGACCCCGACCACTACGTGCTCGCCCAGGGCCTCGCCGAACTCGCGGTGAGCCAGGGCTACCGCAGCGACTGGAGCGGCCTGTTCGCCGGGCTGATCATCGCGATCCTGCCGGTCCTGCTCGCGTACGTCTTCTTCCAACGGCAGATCCGCGCCGGGCTGACCTCCGGCGCGCTCAAGTAACACCCACAGACCGCACGGACGAGCGTTTACGCCGAACTCGGGGAGAGTGCGCTCTTCGGCGTGCCCGACCGTGCCCGCAAGAAGGCACCTCCCACGGACCGCGGGGGCAGAAAGACCCCGGCGCGCCGCCTCTCACGCGGCGCGCCGGGGCTGCCCACCACCGTAGTCCGCCACCCCGAAAGGAGAGAACAGTGTCCCTCCGAACCTCATCCCGCAGACGTCCCATCATCGCTGCCGTCGGCGCCACCGTGACGGCGCTGGCGGCAGGCACGCTCGTCGCGCTGACCGCGGGCACCACCGCGGTCGCCTCGGCGGCGGTCTGCAACGCCCTGTTCGACGACTTCAGCTACAGCGGCCCGGCCGACCCGCTGATCAACCAGCGCGGCTGGTCCGTGCGTACCAACTCCGGCGGCCCCGGCATCCCCGGCGCCTCCTGGCCGGCCTCCAACGTCTCGTTCCCGACCGTGGACGGCGCCAAGTCCCTGCAGCTGCAGGCGTCCACCGACGGCACGGCCGGCGGCACCAGCCAGGCGGAGTTCCTGCACCAGCAGAAGTTCTTCGAGGGCACGTACGCCTCGCGGGTCAAGTTCACCGACGCGCCGGTCTCCGGCAACGACGGCGACCACCTGGTGGAGACCTTCTTCACCATCACCCCGCTGGCCGCCCCGATGGACCCCAACTACGGCGAGATCGACTTCGAGTACCTGCCCAACGGCGGGTGGGGCGAGCCGTCGAACATCATGTACGAGACCACCTGGGAGACCTACCGGCCCGACCCGTGGGAGGCCGTCAACGCCCACGGTGAGCAGCGGCAGTCCTACGCGGGCTGGCACGACCTGGTGTTCACGGTCTCGGCCGGGCACGTGAAGTACTACATCGACGGGACGTTGGTCGCCGACCACAGCGGCATCTACTACCCCGAGACGAACATGTCGATCAACTTCAACCTGTGGTTCATCGACTCGGCCGCGCACACCGGCGGCATGGCCACGTACCGCCAGCAGGTCGACTACCTGCTGTACACGCAGAACGAGGTGCTGACCCCGGCGCAGGCCAACGCCCGCGTCGCGTCGTACCGGGCGCAGGGGGTCAGCCACACCGACAGCGTCGGCGCGACCGGCACCTGCCCGACCGCGTCGCCGAGCACGGGTCCGAGCACGCCGCCGTCGTCCTCGCCGTCCCCGCGGCCGAGCACGTCGCCGTCGCCGTCGGCCCCGCCGACCGGCGGCACCGGCTGCGTCAACGCTCCGCTGTGGAACATCAGCGGCGTGTACACCACCGGCAACCAGGTCAAGTGGGAGCGCAGCGCCAACGGCAACCCCGGCGGCCCGAAGTCCGGTGACGGCGTGCACCTGTGGCGCGCCCGCTGGTGGACGCAGGGCAGCGAGCCCGGCTGGACCCAGCAGTGGGAAGACCTTGGCCGCTGCTGAGGCAGCACTGTCCAAGGCCTGTCTGAAGTGAAAGGATCAGCGCCCGTGACACTCGTCCTCGGCCTTGACGTCGGCGGCACGTCGTCGCGGGCGCTGATCACCACTCTCGACGGCGCCCGCGTCGGCTCCGGCCGCGCGGGCGCCGGCAATCCGGTGTCCGTGCCGCTCGCCGATGCCGTGACCTCGGTCGCGGACGCAGTGCGGGCGGCACTGTCCGGTCTGGACCCGCGCGACGTGCGGGCGGCGGTGATGGGCATCGCCGGAACCGGCCGGTTCACCGACCCGGTGGTGGCCGCCGCCTTCGGGCAGGCGTTCGCCGGGCTAGGGCTGACCGTGCCGGTGGAGCCGGTGGGCGACGTGCTGGTGGCGTACGCGGCCGGGACCGCCGAACCGTGCGGCAGCGTGCTGATCTCGGGGACCGGGGCGATCGCGGCGCGGATCGATGACGGGGAGATGGTCGGCACGGCCGACGGCATCGGCTGGTTGCTCGGCGACCTCGGCTCCGGCTTCTGGCTGGGCCGGGAAGCGGCCGCGCTGACCGCGCGTGAGCTGTACACCCGTGTTCCGGAAGGCCACCTGGCCCGCAGCGTCGCCACGACCGTGCTCGGCACGGTGCCCGACGCGGCCTCCCGGCAGGCCGCCGACGACCTGATCGGCGCGCTGCACGACCAGCCGCCCCGCCACCTGTCCCGGCTCGCGCCCCTGGTCAGCGAGGCCGCCGAACACGGCGACCCGCAGGCGCTCGCCATCGTCGACCGGGCAGCCGCCCACCTCGCGGACTGCCTCGACGAGGTGCACATCGACGGCCCGGTCGTGCTCGCGGGCAGCGTCCTGACGACGTCCGCGCCGGTCCGCACCGCAGTCACCCGCCTGCTGGACCACCGCTTCCCCGGCACCCCGATCACCGTCGCCGGTCCCGGCGAGGCCGGCGCCGCCCGCCTCGCTGCCCGGGCCATGGCCTGACGAAATCTTGCACAACTATTGTGCATAACTAGTTTGCACAATTACTGTGCATCTCATGGACGATGAGACCGGTGCTGCCCCGCACAGCGTCGTACGCCTGAACGCGCTACAGATCCGCACCCTGGCCCACCCGCTGCGGGCCCGCCTGCTGGGCCTGCTCCGGGTCGACGGACCGGCCACCGCCACCACCCTCGCCCGGCTGCTGGACACCAACACCGGTGCGACCAGCTACCACCTGCGCCAGCTCGCCGACGTCGGCCTCGTGGTGGAGGAGGCGGACCTCGGCACCAGCCGCCAGCGCTTCTGGCGCGCCGCCCACGACGCCAGCACCTGGCGGCCCACCGACTTCGACGACGACCCGGACGCCCGCGCCGCCGCCGAATGGATCGAGAACCACCAGGTGCAGTTCATGAGCGAGCAGGCCGAACTCTGGCTGGCGGCGCAGCAGCAGGCCCCGCACGCCTGGCGGGAGGCCGCGACGATCAGCGACGCGATACTGACCGTCGCACCGGAGCGGCTGCGCGCCCTGAACGAGGAGATCTGGCAGCTGATCGTGAAGTACCGGCTGGATCCCGCGCTCGCCGAGGAGGAGGGCGCCGCCCAGGTCCACGTGTTCCTGGCGAGCTTCCCGCGGGCGGAGGAGCTGCGATGAGCACGCTGTCGGTCAAGCAGGTGCGCCACCGGTTCCTGCTGCTGCACGGCCTGCGCTGGCTGCCGACCGGACTCATGGTCCCGGTCATGATCCTGCTGATGCAGGAACGCGGCCTGACCCTGCCGCAGATCGGCCTGGCCGCCACCGCGCAGGGCCTGGTCGTGCTCGTGCTCGAACTGCCCACCGGCGGGCTCGCCGACGCCATCGGCCGCAAGCCCGTGCTGGCGGCGTCGTGGGCGGTGAACCTGCTGAGCCTGGCGCTGGTGGTCACCGCCGACTCGTTCGCGATGTTCTACCTCGCCTGGGCGCTGCAGGGCATCCACCGGGCCCTCGACAGCGGCCCGCTGGAGTCCTGGTACGTCGACGCGACCCTGGCCGCCGACCCGGAGGCGAACTACGAGTCCGGCCTCGGACTCGCGGGCACCGTCATCGGCGTGGCCATCTCCGCCGGCGCGCTGATCTCCGGCGGCCTGGTCGCGCTGGGCCCGATCGGCCCGTTCAGCGCACTCACCGTGCCGATGGTCGCCGCCGCCGTGCTGCAGGTCGTCGCCCTGATCGTCCTGCTGATACTGATGGCCGAGGTCCGCCCGGCGCGTGGCGTGGGCGCACTGCTGGCCTCGGTGCGCGAAGCGCCCCGGATGGTCGGCCAGGCGTTCGGCCTGCTGCGCCGTTCCCGAGTGCTGCTGGCGCTCGTGGCCGTCGAACTGTTCTGGGGCTTCGGCATGGTCACCTTCGAAGGGCTGCTGCCGGTCCGGCTCGCCGAGGTGGTCGGCGACGCCGACCGGGCCGCCGCGATGCTCGGCCCGGCCAGCTCGGCGGCCTGGCTGGTCTCGGCCGCCGCGGCCGCGCTGACCCCACTGCTGCTGCGCTGGCCGGGTGCCGCGCCCGGCGCCGCGCTGCTGCGGATCCTGCAAGGGCTGACGGTGGTCGGCATGGGAGTGTTCGCGGGGCCCGTCGGGGTGCTGATCGCCTTCCTGGCCTGCTACGCCGTGCACGGAGCGTCGAACCCGCTGCACACCGGGCTACTGCACCGCCAGGTCGACGGCCCGTACCGGACCAGCGTCATCTCGCTGAACTCGATGATGGGGCAACCCGCCGGAGCGCTCGGCGGGGTCGCGCTCACCGCTCTCGCCGCCGCGACCAGCATCAGCACGGCGATGCTGGTCGGTGGTGCGGTGCTCGCCCTGGCCGCGCCGCTCTACCTGCCCGCCTGGCGCCAGGCCCGACGCAAGCCGGTGCCCGAGCCGACGTCCGCCGAGCCGGCCCCTGTCGGCTGAGCTGCTCCGGAGCGGCCGGGAGCGCCGTGTCCGGCGGAACGTGGGTCGTGATCCACCGGACCTGGTCCGGCGACCAGTCCGAGCCGGAGCCCCGCCCCCCGTGGACGAGGCTCCGGCGGCGGATGGGCTCACTCGCCGGAGTAGGTGCCGAAGCTCCAGATCACGCCCTGCGGGTCGCGGACGCTGAACCCGCGGGAGCCGTAGTCCTCGTCGCGCAGCTCGCGCAGGACGGTCGCCCCGGCGGCTACGGCCCGTGCGTAAAGCGCGTCGGGCTGGTCGGTGACGAGATAGACCAGGCCCTGGCCGGCGGGGATGTCGTGGACGTTGTCCGGGCGCGGGCTGCCGAGCATGACACCGCCGCCGGGCGGCCAGCGCAGCTCCGCGTGATCGACGGTCGGGCCGGTGCCGTGCACGGCCGTGGTCTTGAACCCGAACGCCTCCTCCAGGAACGCGATGGCGGCGTGCGCGTCGGTGTAGGTCAGGCAGGGCCAGACCATGGCGTTGTCACTCATGCGTCCAGCGTGACCGCTTCGACGTGGTCGTGGCTTGGAAGAATGGGAAGTTCCTCCGCCTGCGCCCAGTGCGACGGCGCGACGCCCGCGAACTCGCGCCACTCGCGGGCGAGATGGGCCTGGTCGTAGTACCCGCACGCGGCGGCGATCTCGGCCAGGGCCGGCCGGTGGGTGTCACGCATCAGCCGGGTCGAGCGTCCGAAGCGGACCAGGCGCAGCGCGTCCTTGGGCCCGACGCCGAACTCGGCGGCGAACCGCGCACCCAGGTGACGCCTGCTCCAGCCGGTCTCGGCGGCGAGCTCGCCGACCCGCAGCAGGCCGCCCGAGCGCATGATCCGCCGCCAGGCGAAGGACAGTTCGGGTGCGGCCTCCACAGGGTCCAGGCGGTGGGTGAGCGCCGTGTCCAGCAGGGCGAACCGCTCCGGCCACGACGCCGCCCGCAGCCGATCCGTGAGCGGCTCGAGCGACAGCGGCGCCACCACCGCCGCAAGCGCCGCGGCCGGCAAGCCGAACAGGGCGCGGGCGCCCGCCGGAGTGAGCGCCAACTGCACCCCGAACTGGCTGCCGTCGTGATGGATGAACGCGGGAGCCATGGTCAGGCCGCAGGCGAGGGCGGCGTAGCCGCTCGGCGTGTGGCCGGGGTCCAGCGAGACCAGGGTCGGCTCCTCGAAGCTGATCACCACGGTCAGATCGGGCGAGGGCAGGCCGAGGTGCACGCCCGGGGCGAACCCGCGGTAGTGATAGCCGAGGTACTGGTGCACGTAGGGCCGCAGGTGCGGTGCCGGAACGCCGTCGACGTGCTCTGCGACGGTCATGACGTCACTCCCTTCCCGTGGCATACGGTCAGCGGACACCGAACTCAGGCCCGCAGGGCGGCGATGACGGGCGCGAAGACCTCTAGGTACGGGTCGTGGACGGTGAGATAGCTGAAGCCGTAGCGCTCGCGCTGCCGCAGCAGCTGGGCGGCCATCTCCTCGACCGTGCCGAAAAGCAGGAACGGTGACTCCAGCGCCTGCTCGACGGTCATCGCACCGCCGGTGTCGACGCTCACCTTCTCCGCGGCGGCGTGCCGGTCGCCGGTCTCGACCACCCGCTGGATGAGCGCGTGCCACTCGAGCTGCTCGGCGCGGTCACCCGCGTGCGTGCGGACGAAGGCGACACGCTCGTCGGTCTCGGCCGCCGACGCCAGCCGGAAGGTGCCCGGCTCCGCGCCTTTGATCTGGTACACCCCGGCCACTGACACGATGTCGGCCTGCTCGGCGGCGATGCGCAGGATGCGGTCGCCGGTGCCGCCGACGATCAGCGGCGGCCCGTACCCGCCGAAGCCCTGCTTCTGCACCGGGACAGGCGGGGCTCCGCCGGGCAGCGGTCTGGTGTCGTCGGTCCGGAACCAGCGCCCCAGCTCGCCGATCATCCGGTCGAGCTGCCCGGCCCGGACGCCGAACGGGGCGAACGGCAGACCCGCCGCGTCGAACTCCCACTTCATGTGCCCCGCGCCGAGGCCGACCTCGAGCCGCCCACCCGTGAGCAGGTCGGTTGTGGCGATCTCGCGGGCCAGCAGTGCCGGGTTCCAGAACGGCACGTTGAGGACCAGGGTGCCGACCCGCAGCCGCTCGGTCGCCGCCGCAGCCGCGACCAGCACCGGGAACGGCGCGGGCGCGCCCAGGTGGTCGGCGGCGAACACGGTGTCGTAGCCGAGCCGCTCGGCCAGCCGGCAGCGCTGCACGAAGGCATCGCCGGAGGGCACCGAGAAGACGTTCGACGAGAACCGGAACTCACGCATACCGTGACCTTGCCGTGTCGTGAGCCGAGATGCCAACGCCGCATACCCGGGTCTTGCGGTGGTCGCGCACAGTGTGTGCCATGACGTCTCTGCCGCCCGGCCAGCCTCAGCCGAAGAGCCCGGTACGCAAGATCCTTATCATCTCCGCGATCGTCCTCGTGCTCTGCTGCGGTGGCGCAGGCGTCGCCGGCTTCTTCGCGTACCGCGGGATCACCTCGCTGACCGGCCCGCCCAGGGACGCCGCTGTGGCGTACGCCGACGACCTGGTCGCCGGTGACTACGCCGGCGCGTACGCGAGCCTGTGCCGCCGCACCCGTGAACTGACCAGCGAGCAGCAGTACATCGCGGAGCAGAGCGCCCGGCCGCGGATCAGCGGCTACTCGGTGGCGGGCGTCAACGTCGAGCAGCACAACTCGACCGTGAGCGGTGTCGTCACCTTGGAGCTGACCCGGGCCGACGACGGCTCGCAGTACGTGCTGGGCATCCCGCTGCTCAAGGAGGACGGACAGTGGCGGGTCTGCCTGTAGGCGGTCGGCCGGTGACCGCTGCCGCGCGGTGGTGAACGCGGGCGGCCGGGCCTTCGCGGCCCGGCCGCCCGATGCCGGTCAGCGGCAGTGGTGGATGTCGCTGGTGGCCGAGGCGAGCACGATGTCGGCGCTGACGCCCAGCGTCTGCGGGACGACGAGGTGCACGCCGCGCACGGTGAGCCCGCCGTCGACGGGCACCTGCTCGTTGAACACGATCTTCGCACCGGGTACGCCCGGGATCGCGACCGTGCTGTTCGGACCGGTGGTCACGGTCACCGCGACGCCGCCGACGAGCAGCTGCCCGACCGTGACCGCGCCGGTGGACCCGGCGCAGTCCGTGACGGACGTGGTGCGCACGTCGCGCAGCGCGATCGCGGGCAGGCCGGGCAGGCCCAGCTCGACCGAGCCGACCGTCGCGGTCGCGGTCGAGCCGCCCGGTGCGGTGCGGGTGGTGACGTTCGCGCACAGCGCCGCGGCGCGCAGGACCAGCACGTTCACCGCGGCCGTGCACGGGGTGGCGGTGGTCGACGGGTCGGGGGTCCGCACCGCGCCGGTGTCCGGGGCTGCGGGCAGGGTGGCGGTGCCGACCAGGACCTTGAGTTTGCCGGAGAGGCCGTACGCCCGGCCGGTCTCGTGCTGCAGGCCGACCGTCGCGGCGGCCCGGCTCGGCTCGTAGAAGGGGCTGCCGGCGTAGCCCGCGGTCACGGGCAGCCGGCCGCCGGCGGCGAGCGGCTGGGCCACGTCGGCGATGACGCAGGCGGCGGTGCCGGTGGCGTCGGTGTGCGCGGTGCAGGTCTGCGCGGACGGGCCGCTGCCCAGCGTCAACGTGACCGGGGCGGCGGCGACGGGCGTGCCGTCACCGGGCAGCGGCGGTGCCGAGCCCTCGGTGAGCCGGGCGGTCAGCCGTGCGGGCTCGTCGTTGGCGACGTTCACCTCGCCGGTGTACGCGAGCCGGGTCTGCTCCTTGGTCACGGTGAAGTTCGCCGTCGCCGCGCTGGGCAGGTGCACCTCGTCCCCGGCGTAGCCGGCCGTCGCCGTGTACGGGCCGGGCGTTTCCTGCGGCACGACCGTGCAGCTCGCGACGCCGTCGTCGCCGGTGACGGCGTCGCAGGACTCGGTCGCGTTGAGCGCGAGGCTGACCGGCTCGCCGGGCAGTGCCGCGCCGGTGTCGGTCAAGGTCAGCTTCGCGGCCAGCCGGACCGGGTCGTGGTGGTCGCCGGTGACGTCGCCGGTCCAGGCCAGCGTGGTCGGTTTGCGATTGACCTGGTACGAGGTCGACACGCTCGACGCGTGCTGGGTGGTGTCCCCGGCGTACGAGGCGGTCAGCGTGCGGCTGCCGGCGGGCGCCTGCGGGGTGACCGCGCACGCCGCGTCGCCGGCCGCGTCGGTGACCGCGCTGCAGCCCGGCGTTCCGGCCAGCGCGAACTGCACCGTCGCGCCCGGGATCGGGGCGCCGCCGGTGGTGTAGGTGAGCCGGGCGCGCAGGTTCGCCGGTGCGCCCACCGGGCCGGAGGTCGCGCCGAGGTAGCTCAGCGTCGTGTCGCGTACCTGGTAGGAGATGGTGATCGAGGCGTCGTCGGCGGTCTCGGCGATGCTGACGTTGCTCGCGCCCGCGGCGGTGTGGCTCGCGCCGGAGCCGCCGTTGCCGCCGTCGAACCCGGCGAGCAGCGGGGCCGGGGGAGCGCCGCCGGACGAGCCGCCGCCACCGCCGTACCAGCCCCCGCCGCCACCGCCGCCGCCCCCGCCGGTGGTGCCGGGCGCGAGCGCGCCGACGCCGCCGACGGCGTACGCGCCGGGGAAGCCGACCAGCCCGAGCGGCCCGAACGGCAGTCCGCCGTTGCCCGCTCCGCCCGAGGTGCCGTCGCCGCCGTCACCGGACGGCGCGCAGCTGGCGGCGAAGCAGCCGCCGCCCCCGCCGCCCCCGCCACCGGCGACGACCAGCCGCGACGCGGCCGAGTCGCACGGGCTGCCCAGCGAGCAGGTGCGCAGGTCCGACGCACCGCCGCCCGCGCCGCCGTTGAACGGGGAGCCCGCGCCGCCCTCGCCGCCGCCGCCGAAGCCGGGGAACGCGCCGTCGCCGCCGTCACCGCCGCGCTCGCCGACCTCGACCCACAGCCGGGTGACGCCGGCCGGGATCGCCAGGTCGGCCTCGACCCGTGCGCCGGGGCGGCCGTCCTCGCCGCTGCCGTCGCCGCCCCCGCCGCGCGCGCCGATCACGACGACATGCACGTTCGTCACGCCCGCGGGTACGTTCCAGACCTGCTCACCACCGTTGGCCGTGTACGTCGCCGTCACCTGGTGATCGGCCCAGGCGGGCGACCCGCCCGCGATCACCCCGCCGCACGCGGCCGCCACGCCCACCAGCGCCGCCAGCGCCGCCCTGTTTGCCCGTCCGCGCACGCGGATCCTCCTCGATAGACCAATCTCGACCGTTCAACGAGGTGATCGAGGCGGCTGAGGTATCGGCAAGCCGACACCGGAGGCGGGGCCCCGGCGGTCGGACGCCACGACCCTCGTGCGCGTCGCGTCTGCCTCCCGCACCGGCCCGCACCGGGGACTTGTTCTCCCATGACACGTGCGGATACGCCCCACGGTCGGGTCACGCGGGCGAATCCGGTCCTACGTTCGCCCTTCATCGGCACGGGCAGGAGGGCATACGTCATGTGGAGACTCTGGTACGCGGTGGGAGTGGTGCTGGTCGGGTTCGGACTGCTGGTCGGGGCGGTGGCCGTGTACGGGTATACGCAGCTCGTCGACGAGCAGGCATCCGCCGAGCAGTTGCTGTCCGAGTCGGAGGGAGGGCGAGGTGCGGCTGCGGCAGTGGCGAATCGCCGACATCGAGGACGGCAAGTCCAACAACGTCCTGTTCGGGTTCGGCAGCCTGGTGCCGATCGTCGGCGGCGTGGGCCTCGTCGCGCTCAGCCATCGCCGGCTCAACCAACGCAGGCAATCGTGATCGACGCTGGCCTATCTCGTCGAATCCGAGGCTCGGATTTTCGATGAGATAGGCCAGCGTCGATAAAAGATGGAGCGTCGTACGCGCGTCAGCGGAGCTTGTCGAGGCCTGCGCGGCGCAGGGCGTCGGCCATGGCGCTGTTGCCGACCGGCTCGCTGCGCTGCTGGCGCGGCTGCCCGCCGCGCTGACCACCCTGGCCGCCCTGGCCGCCCTGCCCACCGCGCTGGCCGCCGCCCGAACCGCCGCCGCGCTGACCGCCACCGCCACCGCCACCGCCGCGCTGGCCACGGTCTCCGCCGCCTCCGCCGCCCTGGCGTGCGGCACCGGCGGGAGCCGCCTCGTCCTCCAGGCGCAGGGTCAGCGAGATGCGCTTGCGCGGGATGTCGACGTCGAGCACCTTGACCTTGACCACGTCGCCGGATTTGACCACGTCGCGCGGGTCGCTGACGAAGGTCCGCGACATCGCCGACACGTGCACCAGGCCGTCCTGGTGCACGCCGATGTCGACGAACGCACCGAACGCGGCCACGTTGGTGACCACGCCCTCCAGCAGCATGCCTGGCTGCAGGTCGCCGATCTTCTCGACGCCGTCCTTGAAGGAGGCGGTCTTGAAGGCGGGGCGCGGGTCGCGGCCGGGCTTCTCCAGCTCCTTGATGATGTCGGTGACGGTCGGCAGGCCGAAGACGTCGTCGGCGTACTCGGTGGGCTTGAGGGTGCGCAGCAGCGAGCCGTTGCCGATCAGCTTGGCCATCTCGATGCTGTTGTTCTTCAGGATGCGCTGCACCACCGGGTATGCCTCGGGGTGCACGCTGGAGGCGTCGAGCGGGTTGTCGCCGTTGGGGATGCGCAGGAAGCCCGCGCACTGCTCGAACGCCTTCGGACCCAGGCGCGCGACCTCCTTGAGCGCGGTGCGCGAGCGGAACGGGCCGTTGGTGTCGCGGTGCATCACGATGTTCTCGGCCAGGCCGGTGCTGATGCCGGAGACCCGGGCCAGCAGCGGCGCGGAGGCTGTGTTCACGTCGACGCCGACGCCGTTCACGCAGTCCTCGACGACCGCGTCGAGCGAGCGGGACAGCTTCACCTCGGACAGGTCGTGCTGGTACTGCCCGACGCCGATGGACTTCGGGTCGATCTTCACCAGCTCGGCGAGGGGGTCCTGCAGGCGGCGGGCGATGGAGACCGCGCCGCGGATCGACACGTCGAGGCTGGGCAGCTCCTGCGAGGCGTACGCCGACGCGGAGTACACCGACGCGCCCGCCTCGGACACGACGATCTTCGTCAGGTTGAGCTGCGGAGCGAGCTTGATCAGGTCGATGGCGAGCTTGTCGGTCTCCCGCGACGCGGTGCCGTTGCCGATCGCGATCAGCTCGACGTTGTGCGCGGCGGCCAGCTTGGCGAGGGTGGCCAGCGAGGCGTCCCAGCGGTTGTGCGGCACGTGCGGGTAGATGGTGTCGTGGGCGACGACCTTGCCGGTGGCGTCGACGACGGCGACCTTCACGCCGGTGCGGTAGCCGGGGTCCAGGCCCATCGTGGCGCGGGTGCCGGCCGGGGCGGCCAGCAGCAGGTCGCGCAGGTTCATCGCGAAGACCCGGACGGCCTCCTCCTCGGCGGCCTGCCACAGCCGGGTGCGCAGGTCCAGGCCGAGGTGCACCAGGATGCGGGTGCGCCAGGCCCAGCGCACGGTGTCGCCCAGCCACTTGTCGGCGGGGCGGCCGCGGTCGCTGATGCCGAACGCGGCGGCGATGCGCTGCTCGAAGATGGTCGGGCCGGCGGGCGCGCCCTCGGCGGCGGGCTCGTCGGGCTCCATGACCAGGTCGAGCACCTCCTCCTTCTCGCCGCGGAACATGGCCAGGATGCGGTGGCTGGGCAGCTTGGCGTACGGCTCGGAGAAGTCGAAGTAGTCGGAGAACTTCGCGCCCTCCTCGGCCTTGCCGTCGCGCATCCTCGACACGATGCGCCCGCGGGTCCACATCTGCTCGCGCAGCGCGCCGATCAGGTCGGCGTTCTCGCCGAAGCGCTCGACCAGGATCGAGCGGGCGCCCTCCAGCGCGGCGGCGGGGTCGGCGACGCCCTTGTCGGCGTCGACGAAGCCGGCGGCGGCGGTCTGCGGGTCGTGCGAGGGGTCGCCGAGCAGCAGGTCGGCGAGCGGCTCCAGGCCGGCCTCGCGGGCGATCATCGCCTTGGTGCGCCGCTTGGGCTTGTACGGCAGGTAGATGTCCTCCAGCCGCGCCTTCGAGTCCGCACCGTTGATCATCGCTTCGAGGGCGTCGTCGAGCTTGCCCTGGGAGCGGATCGACTCGAGGATCGTCGACCGGCGTTCCTCCAGCTCACGCAGGTAGCGCAGCCGCTCTTCGAGGGTGCGCAGCTGGGCGTCGTCCAGCTCGCCGGTGACCTCCTTGCGGTACCGGGCGATGAACGGGACGGTCGATCCGCCGTCGAGGAGCTCGACCGCCGCGTTCACCTGGTTCTGCCGTACGCCGAGTTCCTCGGCAATGCGCTGCGCAATGGACGTCGTCACGGTGGAACATTCTGCCTGCACCGCGCCGTCCTGGCACGCAGGGGGCGGCGGTGGCGACCCCGATGGGCCGCCTTCCCGCCCCGTCCTGTGCACGCGGGGCGGGATTGCGGGTCTGGGCGGCGCCGGTGGATGGTGTGGTCAGGGGGTGGTGAAGAAGTCGGCGATCGGGTCGACGAGGCGGGGCGGGGCGATGGCGATCGCGTCGTGGCGGCCGCGGGCGACGACCATCGTCCGGGACCGGGGGATGACGCGGGCCAGCTTCTCGTGGTGCTCGGCGAAGTAGCCGGGGGCGCTGGCGCCGCAGGCCAGCAGGACGTCGGCGGTCACTGCCGCATACACGTCGGCCGAGCCGGCGTGGGCGACCACCTGCCTGGTCTCGAACATCGACATCGGCAGCAGGTCGCCCATCTTGCGGCCGATCGGCGTACGCAGGAAAGCGCGGCAGATCGCGGTGCGCACGCTCAGCGGCAGCCGGGACACCGCGGAGTGGGTGTTGACCCCGGCCGCGACGATCGCGACGGCGCGGGCGGTCTCGCCGCTGCGCAGCGCCTCCTCCACGGCGTCGAGGTAGGTCCACTCGGGCGTCCCGTCGATGCACAGTGCCGCGTCGTAGAGGGCGAGCCGCTCGATCGGCAGGCGCAGCGCGGCCCGCAGGGCGACGAATCCGCCGTAGCTGTGCCCGATGACGTAGCGCGCTCCGGTGTGCTCCAGGACGGCACCGAGGTCGTCGATCTCCTGCTCGACGGAGTAGGGCTCCCGCCGGGCGGGCGCGTCGGCCCGGCCGCGCCGGTTGTAGGCGTGCACGGTGCACCGGTCGGAGAGCCGGGCGACCAGTCGGCGGTATTCGTCGATGGTGATCCCGCCGCCGTGCACGAGCACGACCCCCGGCCCGGTGCCGGTCGAATGCAGGGCGATGCTCGCGCCGTCCGGCGCCGTGACCCGTTCCATGACTGCTCCCCTCGGTCCTAAACAGCGAACGCTGTTCGCAGTTTAGCGTCACGCGCAGTGCGGCGCATTCGGGGTATGGCCGCTGCACCGGGCACGCGACGAACGGCGGCAGACCCGAATCCGGTCTGCCGCCGCCGATCGAGTGGTACGGGTCGTCCGGATCAGCCGGCCGACGAAGGGACGGTGGCAGGGAAGCCCTCGCGCCGCCCGTAGGCCACGCCCAAAACGCCGACGCAGGTGAGCAGTGCGGCGACCAGTGGCAGCGCGGCCGGTCCCCAGCCGGCGAGCACCAGCCCGCCGACCAGCGCGCCGCCGCCGATACCGACGTTGAACGCCGACGCGTTCAGGGCCGCGGCGGTGTCGGCGGCCCCCGCCGGGGCGGCGCGCAGGATCGCCGCCTGCAACAGCGTTGCGAGGGCGTTGAGCGCCATGCCGGCGACGGCGGCCGCCGCCACGGCCGCGGCCGGGGAGCGGCCGGACAGGGCGAGGCCGATCAGCGCGACGGTCAGCGTGGCGGTGCCCGCCAGCATGGCGAACCGGGGCCGCTTGTCGACCAGCAGCCCGGCGGCGAGCAGACCGACCGCGCCGGCCGCGCCGTAGCCGAGCAGCGCCGGGCTCAGCGCCGCCTCGCTCAGGCCGGTGGACTGCAGGAACGGCGAGATATAGGTGTAGAAGCTGAAGTAGCCGAGCATCGTCACCGCGGTGGTGACCACGACGATCGCCACGGACGGGGTGCGCAGCACCTGCAGCAGGCTCATCCCGCCGCCCGGGGTCTCGCCGGGGTAGTCGGGCAACAGCCGCCAGCCGACGAACGCCAGCACCAGCGAGATCCCGGCGAGCACGGCGAAGGTGGCCCGCCAGCCGACGGCGACGCCGAGCGCGGTGCCCGCGGGCAGGCCGACCAGGATCGCCACGGTGCCGCCGGTGAACACGAGGGTCACCGCGCGGCCGACCCGGTCGGGGGTGACCATGCGGGCGACGTATCCGGCGACCATGGCCCAGAACGCGCCGTGGGTCAGGCCGCCGATCAGCCGGGCGGCCGCCGCCAGCGGGTACACCGTGCTCAACGCCATGATCACGTTGCTGGCGGCGTAAGCGACGAGCGCGCCGACCAGCAGCCCGCGGCGCGGGAAGCGGGCGGTGAGCCGCCCCAGCGGAGCCGCGAACAGCGCCACCATCAGGGCGTATCCGGTGACGAGCAGGCCCACCGTGGGCTCGGACACGTCGAGGTCCCGGCTGATCGAGCTGAGCAGGCCCATCGGCAGCATCTCGGTCGTCACCGACAGGAAGGTGCCCGCGGCCACCACGAGCAGTCCCGCCAGCGGCCACGGTGCCCGGGTCGCGGCGGCGGTCTCGTTCTCGGTCGTCGCGGTCATCGTCCGACCGTAAGCGCTCGCACGGGTTATCCCCCCGGGGTTTTCCCGGTGAACTCGAACACAGAGCCAGGGTTGACCCTGGCTCGTCCCGGGTATCGGCGTCGATTGCTCGACGCGGCCACCTCCGTCCCGGCACCCTGTCAGCGCTCACAGGGACACGGGGAAGGGAGCTGGTCAGGGTGCGCCTCAGGAGGGTGCTGGCGATCATCGGTGTGGTGGTGCTGCTGCTGTGCACGGTCTGCGCGGGAGCCGGTGTGTGGCTCTGGAACGCGCAGGTGATCTCGACGGCGGACCAGGTCGACTTCACCCGGCCGCTGGCGGTGCCGCCGCTCGCGCCGTCGCGGATGGAGGGCGGCCGACGGGTGTTCGATCTCAAGGCGCAGGCCGGGGAGCACGACTTCGGCCGCGGCGCGACGCCGACCTGGGGGTTCAACGGCGGCTACCTCGGGCCGACGCTGCGGGCCGCACGCGGCGAGCAGGTCGCGGTCAACGTGACCAACGCCCTGGACCAGACCACCACGGTGCACTGGCACGGCATGCACCTGCCCGCGGAGGCCGACGGCGGCCCGCACCAGCTCGTCGCGGCGGGAAAGACGTGGTCGCCGACCTGGAAGGTGGACCAGCCCGCGGCGACGCTGTGGTACCACCCGCACCTGCACGGGGAGACCTCCGAGCACGTGTACCGCGGGCTGGCCGGACTGTTCCTCGTCGACGACCCGGCGACGTCGGTGGACGCGCTGCCGCACGAGTACGGCGTCGACGACATCCCGCTGATCGTGCAGGACAAGAAGTTCGACGGCGACGGCGAGCTCGACGACAGCTCCGAGTTCATGAGCGGGGTCGGGGTGCTCGGCGACACCATCGCGGTCAACGGCACCGTCGGGCCGTACCTCGACGTGACCACCGAGCGGGTACGGCTGCGGCTGCTCAACGGGTCCAACGCCCGCTCCTACGAGTTCGGGTTCACCGACGGGCGCAGGTTCGCGCTGGTCGGTACCGACGGCGGGCTGCTGGCGTCGGCGTACGACACCGACCGGATCACCCTGTCGCCCGGCGAGCGCGCCGAAATCGTGGTGACGGTGCGGGCCGGTGAGCGTGCGGTGCTGCGCAGCTACCCGCCGGACCTGGGCGCCGGGCCTTTCGAACGGTTCGTCGGCGGTGCCGACACCTTCGACGTGCTGCAGTTGCGTGCCGCGGGCACGCTCGCGCCGCGCCCGGCCGTGCCGCAGCGCCTGGTGGAGACCGCGCGGCTGGACCGCAAGGACGCCGCGCAGGAGCGCCGGTTCACGATGAGCGGTCACGCGATCAACGGCAAGCAGATGGACATGACCCGGATCGACTTCGCCCCGGAGCGGGGCAGCGTGGAGATCTGGAAGCTCGTCAACAGGGACGGCCAGCCGCACAACTTCCATGTCCACGACGTGCAGTTCCAGGTGCTCACCCAGGACGGGGCCGCGCCACCGCCGCATCTGTCGGGCTGGAAGGACACGATCTACCTGCCGGGCGACGTCACCTTCGAGGTGATCATGCGGTTCAGTGACTTCGCGGACGCGGACACCCCGTACATGTTCCACTGCCACGTGCTCTACCACGAGGACGCGGGCATGATGGGCCAGTTCGTGGTGGTGCCGCCGGGTGGCAAGCCGGGTGTCGTCGACCACTCGTCGCACCTGGCCCACGCCGGGCACCACTGAGCAGGCGCCGTGGCGGGGGGGCGCGGGGGGGCCGTACCGGGCGGCGCGCCCGCACCCGGGTACCCCCAGACCGGCCGCCT
>NZ_ML660183.1:0-295382 GCF_007483665.1 Catellatospora sichuanensis | reverse complement strand
CCCCTCTTCGCCGCCCCGGCGCGGGCCCCGCGGGGCGCCCTTGCCCGGTCCCCCACGCCGTCACCGGTATCAGCCGATCCGGACCTCGTGCGCCGCGTCGGGGGCGGCGAACGCCAGCAGCCGGGCCCCCTCCTGCGCCACCGCGTCGCGGTCGGCGGCGGTGAACGCCGTGAACGGCTCGACGGCGAGCACCGCCCGGCCGCGTTCGCGCTCGATGCGCCACATCCCGGCGACGAACCCGCCGATCAGGACGGTCGGCCGGATGATGCCGTTGATGGTGAAGATGCGTTTGCGGTGCTCGTCGGAGATGATCCGGGTGCGGTCGGCGTGCGACAGCAGCACGCTGTCGAACTCGCCCAGCAGGCGCACCGGCGCGGGCGCGTCGGCGTCGGGGCGGGGCGCGTCGGGCAGGTCGAACAGCTCCACCCCGTGCTCGTCGCGGAACGCCGACAGCCGCGGCCGCAGGCGTTCGACGACCTCCTTCAGCCGGGTCACGCCCGCCCAGGCCTGCACGTCGCGCACGCTCGCCGGGCCGTACGCGGCCAGGTAACGCAGCACCATGTCCTCGGCCGAAGGGACGGCGAGCCCGGCGGACAGCCACGACTCCGCCGAGGTGTGCGCGGCCTGCCCGCTCGATCCCCACAGCCCGCGCGGCGGCACCTGCACCAGCGGCACCCGGATGCGCACCACCGGCGCGAGCGCCCCGGCGTCGTAGCCCGGGAACCGCTGTGCGAGGAGCGCGCCGAGCTCCGCGAACGTGAGTGGCTGCGCCTCCACCAGCTCGCGGCCGTGTGCGGCGACCGCGTCCAGGTCCAGCCCGGTCAGCTGCTTGCCGTATCCGGCCGCCAGCCCGCGTTCCAGCGCCGGCGCCAGCCAGGGCCGCAGCGCCAGGCAGTCGTCGGCGGTGACCAGGTGGATCGTCGAGCGCATCAGCGCGATGCGGACCACCCGCCGGTCGGTGATCAGCTGCGACAGCTCGCCGGGCGCGAAGTCTTCGAGCCGGTTCCACAGCGCGACGTACGGCGGGTTCGGGGCCTGCGCCTGCAGCCCGAACAGGTGCGCGACCGCCTCGTGCACCGGTGTGTGCGCACGTCGCAGCAGCAGTTGGCGAGACAGCAGGGCGCGGTTGAGTGTTTGACGACTGAGCACAGGGGCCATAGGCATTTAAGCTACGTGGTGCGCCCGCCGGTCCGGCCGGGCGCTCGTGGTAGGAGAGTGCGATGACCGAGCTGCCGATCCCCGGCCCGTACGTGCCTTGGGTGGACGACATCCCGTCGCGCCCCGAGGCCGACGGCCCGCTGCTAGGCGTGCGCCTGGCCGTCAAGGACCTGTTCGACGTGGCCGGCCTGCCCACCGGCGCCGGCAACCCGACCTGGCTCGCCACGCACCCGCCCGCGGTCCGCGACGCCGCGGCGGTGGCCGTGCTGACCGGCGCGGGCGCGCACATCGTCGGCAAGACGCACACCGACGAGATGGCGTACAGCCTGTTCGGCACCAACGCGCACTACGGCGCGCCGGACAATCCGGCCGCACCGGGGCACATCACGGGCGGCTCCTCCAACGGCACCGCCGCCGCGGTCGCGGAGGGTTCGGCCGACCTGGGGCTGGGCACCGACACCGGCGGCTCGGTGCGCATCCCCGCCGGCTGGTGCGGCCTGTACGGCCTGCGCCCCAGCCACAGCCGGGTCAGCCGGGCCGGGGTCGTGCCGCTGTGCGGCTCGTTCGACGTACCCGGCCTGCTCACCCGTGACCTGCCGCTGCTGCGTACGGCGACCGGTGTGCTGCTGACCGGCGGCCCCGACACCACTGCGATCCGCGGGCTCGTCGCCCCGGCCGACCTGTGGGAGCTGGCCGAACCGGCGGTACGCCAGGCGCTGCAGCCGGCCCTGGAACGGCTGGCCGCGACGCTGCCGTGCGACGAGAAGCCGCTGTGGGGCTCGGCTCCGGCACCGGACTACCGGTTCGCGTACGCGGTGCGCACCGGCTGGGAGTTCTGGCAGCGCCACGGTGACTGGGTACGCGAGCACGAACCCGTCTTCGGCCCCGGCGTGGGTGAGCGGGTGCGCCTGGCGTCGGCGCGTACCCACGAGGAACTGATGGCCGCCGACCGGGAGATCACCGCGGTCCGGACCACGATGGCGCGGCTGCTCGACGGCGCGGTGCTGGTCGTCCCGACCGCGCCCGCGCCCGCCCCCGGGCGTGGCGTCGACACCGGCCCGCTGCGTGCCCCGATCCTCGGCCTCACCGGCATCTCCAGCGTCGCGGGCCTGCCCGCGCTCAGCGTTCCCGGCGCGGCCGTGGCCGGCCTGCCGGTCGGGCTGTGCCTGATCGGCGCGCCCGGCACGGACGAGTCCCTGCTCGAACTCGCGGAGGTTCTACGATGACCGAACCGGGCGCGCTCGCGCCGGCAGACTCCGACCTGGACGTCCGCGAGGCCCCGCCGCCGGGGCTGTGGCAGCGGATGAAGGCCGATCCCCAGTACGCCCCCGAACACCTGGCGCTGGAGGCGGTGACCCGGATCGGGCCGCAGGCCGCGGCGTGGGTCGCGCGCATGCGCACCATGTACCCGAACATGCACCCCGACGGCCTGGCGCAGCTCGCGGTCAAGCGGTTCCGGCGGCACGCCAGGTTCACCGGCGCGGTGTCGGGCTCGGTCGGCCTGCCCGGCGCGATCGCCGACCTGGCGACCCTGGCCTGGACGCAGAGCCGCCTGGTGCTGCACCTGGCCGCCGTGTACGGCGTCGACCCGACCCACCCCGACCGGGCCACCGACCTGCTGGTGCTGCAGCGGGTGCACAAGGCGACCGAGGCGGCCCGGCTGGCGCTCGGCGTCGCCCAGGGCCGCGAAGGCGTCGGAGCCGCGCTGGCCAAGGGCGTCGGCACCACCGCGAGCCGGGCCCCGGTCGGCCGGGCGCTCGGGCGGCTGAGCTGGAAGCTCGCGCAGATGGCCGGGATGCGGGCGGTGCGCAAGGTCGCCGCGAAGGCGATCCCGTTCGCGGCGATCGTGTTCGGCGCGTGGGCGAACTCGTCGACCGTCAACGACCTGGCCTCGCGCACGATCAACCTGTACCGGCCGCCGGCCCTGACCGCCGTGCCGCACCCGCGCCCGGCCTCGCAGTGACCGCTGCGGATCCGGCCGTCACCGGCCACGACCTGCCCGGACCGCCGGCCCCGCCCGGCGGTCCCGGGCATCATGCCGCCAGGACCGGGTCGGCCGACGCCGTGCCCCCCGCAACGGCGGCCTTGCCCGCCCAGACCGGGCGCGCCGCGAAGAGCGCGCCCGTCGCGCGGCGGGGCAGACGCCGCGGGGAGACCACGGTCGCGGTCGTCGCCCGGCTGGCCGGGGTGTCCGCACCGACCGTGTCCAAAGTGCTCAACGGACATCCCGGTGTCGCCGCCGAGACCCGCGAGCGGGTCGAACGGGTGCTGCGGGAGCAGGATTACCGCCGCCCCGACGCGGTCACCCAGGCGCCGATGCTGGAGGTCGCCTTCCAGGCGCTGGAGAGCCACCTGGCCATCGAGATCATGCGCGGGGTGGCGCAGGTCGCGGGCGCGCGCCAGCTCGCCGTCGGCTTCACCGAGACGGCGTCGGGGCCCGGCTGGCTCGACCAGGTGCTGCGGCGGCGTCCGGTCGCGGTCATCGCGGTGTACGGCGCGGCCATGCGCCGCGAGCACGCCCGGCTCGCGGCGAGCGGGATCCCGCTGGTGGCGCTGGACCCGACGGGCGAGCCGGTGCACAGCGTGCCCTCGGTCGGCGCGGCGAACTGGAACGGCGGCCTGACCGCCACCCGCCACCTGCTGGAACTGGGCCACCGCCGGATCGCGATGATCGGCGGGCCGCCCGGCTTCCTGGCCGCCCGAGCCCGCCTCGACGGCTTCCGCGCCGCGATGGACGCCGCGGGTGTGCCGGTCGAGGAGCAGCTGCTGCGCTCGGGCACGCTGTCCTACGAGGACGGCCTGCGGCACGGGCGGGATCTGCTCGCCCTGTCCGCCCCGCCGACGGCCGTGTTCTGCTGCAACGACCTGCTGGCCCTCGGTGTGTACGAAGCGGCCCGCCGGGCCGGTCGCCGGGTGCCCGACGACCTGAGCGTGGTCGGCTTCGACGACCTGGAGTTCGCCCGCTGGAGCGGCCCCGCGCTGACCACGGTGCGCCAGCCGCTGGCCGAGATGGGCGCGGCCGCCGCCGACCTCGCCCTCACCCTCGCCGCCGGAGAGGTGCCACCCCGCCTGCGCGTCGAACTGGCCACCGACCTCACCCTCCGCGCCAGCACCGCCCCGCCGCCCCCGCCACGTTGATCATGAACGTGTGGACGTGTTCAGCGGCGTGTCGCCACCCCGGCGCCGTGATCACCGGCTGAGCCGCCGTCCAGCGCGCCGAAAGTACCGGTCCCCGGCTTGCCTTGACCCTGCTTCGCATCGACGTCTATGGTTCGGGCGAATGCATTCGCTTACATATTGGAAACGTTTCTCAGTGGCGCTGCCCCGCCGCGGGAGGAGACACCATGCAAAGAGGAGTCAGGACGTTACTGGCGCTCGCCGCGTCGGCCCTGGCCATCGTGGGAGGACTGGTGGTCGCTACACCACCTGCCGCGGCGGCGACGCTCACCGAGGTCACCAACTTCGGAACCAACCCCAGCAACCTGCGCATGCACCTGTACGTGCCCGACAACATCGGCACCCGGCCCGCGGTCGTGGTCGCGGTGCACTACTGCACCGGCACCGGCCCGGCCTTCTACTCGGGTACGCAGTTCGCGCAGCTGGCCGACCAGTACAAGTTCATCGTGATCTACCCGTCGGCGACGCGGAGCGGCAGCTGCTTCGACGTGTCGTCGTCGGCATCGCTGACCCACAACGGCGGCAGCGACTCGCTCAGCATCGTCTCGATGGTGCGGTGGGTGGTGAGCAACCGCGGCGGCGACGCCGGCCGCGTCTACGCCACCGGCGCCTCGTCCGGCGGCATGATGACCAACGTCCTGCTGGGGGCGTACCCGGACGTCTTCAAGGCGGGCTCGTCCTTCATGGGCGTGCCGTTCGGGTGCTTCGCCACGACCGACGGCTCGATGTGGAACAGCACCTGCGCCAACGGCCAGCTGATCAAGACGGCCCAGCAGTGGGGCGACCAGGTCCGCGCCGCCTACCCCGGCTACACCGGGCCCCGGCCGCGTATGCAGCTGTTCCACGGCACCGACGACGCGACGCTGCGCTACCCGAACTTCGGCGAGGCCATCAAGCAGTGGACCAACGTGCACGGCCTGAGCCAGACCCCGACGTACACCGACACGCCGCAGTCCGGCTGGACCCGGACCCGCTACGGCGGCTCGGGCGTCAACGTCGCGGTCGAGGGCGTCAGCCTGGCCGGGGTCGGCCACAACCTGCCACTGAGCGGCCAGGCCTTGATGGCGATCCAGTTCTTCGGCCTGACCTCAGCGCCGCCGAGCCCGTCGACCCCGCCGTCGCCCAGCACGCCCCCGTCGCCGAGCACCCCGCCCTCGCCCAGCACCCCGCCGTCGCCGAGCACCCCGCCGAGCCCGCAGCCGCAGGGCGCGTGCCGGGTCGGGTACACGGTCAACGCCTGGAACACCGGCCTGACCGCGAACATCACCATCACCAACACCGGAACGTCCACGGTCAACGGCTGGGCGCTGGCGTTCACGCTGCCCGGCGGGCAGGCGATCACCTCCGGCTGGAGCGCGACCTACTCGCCGACCAGCGGCACGGTGACCGCCCGGAACCTGAACTACAACGGCACGCTCGCGCCCGGCGCGAGCACCACCATCGGGTTCAATGCCAACCACACCGGCAACACCGGCAAGCCGCCGTCGTTCACCCTGAACGGCAGCGCCTGCACCATCGCGTGATGCACCGGTGACCGTCCCGGTCACGGTCTGCGGGCCGCCCGCAGACCGTGACCGGGGACGAGCCGTGTCAGGCGGGCTCGGCGGCGGGCCGGTCCGGTCCGGGTGAGGGCTGCGCGGGCCTGCGGCGCAGATTCCTGCGGAGCACGCCGAGCCCCGCCAGCGCCGACAGCCCGACGAAGATCTCCCGCCACCACCACGTCCACCGTGCGGTGGACACCCCGAACGGCCACCCGTGCGGCTCGCCCGCGAGCGCGTCTGACGCCCAGATCGGGCACAAGGTGTCCAGGCCGGGATCAGCGACCACCACACGGCGGGGCCCGCCGGGTTCCAGCAGGAGCGTGGACGCGTTGCCCTGGCCGGTGCCCGGCAGTTGGAGCGGCACCGCCGGAACGTCGCCTGGTGCCGGTCGCCGGTGAGCAGGTATGCGGTCCGTGCGAGCGCGCTCGACCGCACCCGCACGAAGTCCTCGAAGTCCTCGAAGTCCTCCACCCATGCGTCCTCGACTGGTACACGTCTGTCACCGCCGCCGCGGGTGGAACCCCTCGCCAAGCCGGGGCGAGCCATTATGCGGTGGCCGCGTCGTGGCTGCCCACGGGGTGGGCACTAGCGTGTCCGGTACGCGGCGATGACGGAGGTGGAGATGGGCGACGCGAAGTTCGTCCAGGTCGTCACGACTCTGGACGACCGGGACGCGGCACTGGCGCTGGCTCGTTCGGCGGTCGAGGCGCGGGTCGCGGCGTGCGCGCAGCTCGGCGGCCCGATCCGCAGCGTGTACCGCTGGCAGGGCGCGGTCGAGGAGGCAGACGAGTACATGCTCGTCTTCAAGACCACGGCCGACGGCTACCCGGCACTGGAGCGGCACATCCTCGACCGGCACCCGTATGACACGCCTGAGATCGTGTGCACGCCGGTGGTCGCGGGCAACCCCGCCTACCTGGACTGGGTGGCCGCCGAAACCGGGCAGTGACGGCGGCGGCCCGCCGGGGCAGAATCGACGGTCATGAAGGCTCTGTGCACCTGTGGCGTGCTCGCCGGACCGCTGTTCGTCGTCGCCTTCCTGATCCAGGGCGCGGTGAAGCCGGGCGGCTACGAGGTGTTGCGGCATCCGGTCAGCTCGCTGGCACTGGGACCCTACGGCTGGGTGCAGACCGCCGTGTTCGTCGCCTGCGGCCTGCTCACGGTGGCCTTCGCGGCAGCTCTGCTGCACCTTTCGGGCGTACGCCGCAAGATCGGTGCGGTCCTCGTCGGGCTCTGGGGTGTCGGCCTCGTCGGTGCGGGACTGTTCGTCACCGACCCGGTCAGCGGCTACCCCGCGGGCACCCCGGCCCTGCCCGCCGCCTACAGCACCGCTGGGGCGCTGCACGACCTGTTCTCCGTGGTGGCCTTCTTCAGTCTCGGCGCGGCGACCTTCGTACTGGCCGCCGGTTCCGGCCGCACCTGGGCGGTGTACTCGGTGCTGTCCGGGCTGGCCTTCCTCGGGTTCTTCTTCCTGTCCGGGGTCGGCTTCCAGCAGGATTCGTCACTGGTGGACACGGCGGGGCTGTGGCAGCGCCTGTCCCTGCTGACGGGCTGGACCTGGCTGACCATGCTCGCCTGGCGCGCCAAGGCCTACATGGCGACCTCGTGACGAGGACCTGGTGAATCCGCAGGTGGAGGGCTGTGCGGGCCGGTCTATGCTCCCCGGGTGTCACGCACCTGGCCCTCACCTGCGATCCGCTTCATCCGCTGCGGCGCTCTGGTGCTGGTCTACACCTGGATCACCGGCATGGCCCTACGGGGCTGGGCTGACGGCGACGAGGGCATCGCCTCGCTGATCATCCAAGGGCTCGTCGCGGCCGGAGGCGCGTTGGTCGTGCGTGCGGGCTGGCGCGAGACGCTGGTCCTGACCGAGGACAGAGTCATCGTCGACAACCTTGCGAGCAGTCGCCGGGAAGTGCCGCTGGCGCAGGTGGCGCAGGCGACTGCACGCCTGGGCGGGGTGCACGTCCACCTGCGGGACGGCGACGAGGTGGTCGCCAAGGCGGCCATGTGGCTCGCGGCCAACCCGTGGCGCCGCCGTCCACGCCGGAGTGAGGAAGTGGCGCGGCTGATCAATGAGGCTGTCGCGAGGCACGAGCTGCTGCAGCGCCTGGCGGACGGCCTGGTCGCCGTCGGGCGGGTGCGATCCGGTCGGTGACGGGCGAAAGCCGACTCGCGGGCATGGTTCGCCGATACGCTCTGACCTGTGCGTATGGGTGGCGAAGGCGACGTTTACACGCCGGACCCGCGCCGCTGGCGAGCGCTGAGCGTGTGCCTGGTCGGCGGGTTCATGGCGCTGCTCGACGTCAGCATCGTCAATGTGGCGCTGCCGTCGATCCGGGAAGGACTGCACGCCTCCGACAGCGCGCTGCAGTGGGTCGTCTCCGGATACGCCCTGGCTTTCGGCCTGCTGCTGGTGCCCGCCGGGCGGTTCGGCGACATGAAGGGGCGGCGCAACGCGTTCGTAGCCGGGGTCACGCTGTTCACTCTGGCCAGTGCCGCGGCCGGGCTGGCGCAGAGCGCGTTGTGGCTGGTGGTCGCGCGCATCGTGCAAGGGGCGGCGGGCGGCATCATCAATCCGCAGATCAGCGGGCTGATCCAGCAGCTGTTCCGGGGTGCGGAGCGGGGCCGCGCGTTCGGCATGCTCGGCGCGACCGTCGGTATCTCCACCGCCATCGGCCCGCTGCTCGGCGGCCTGCTGATCCAGGCCGCCGGTACGGCCGAGGGGTGGCGCTGGGTCTTCTACGTCAACGTGCCGGTCGGGGCGCTGGCGATCGGACTGGCGTACCGCTTCATTCCGAAGTTCTGCGACGACCAGCGGCGCAAGGAGAGCTTCGACCCGGTCGGGGTCGTGCTGCTGGCCGCAGGTGTGGTGCTGGTGCTGCTGCCGCTGATCCAGGAGGAGGTGTGGGTCGGGCAGGGCAAGTGGCTGCTGCTGGCGGCGGGGGTGGCGGTGCTGGGCGGGTTCGTCGCCTGGGAGCGCCGGTACGCGCGCCACGGGCATCCGATGGTCGACCTGAGCCTGTTCCGCCGCCGTTCGTACGCCCTCGGCGCGCTGCTGGGGCTGGCCTACTTCGCCGGGTTCACCGCGATCTTCTTCATCTTCACCCTCTACCTGCAGCAGGGTCTGCACTACACGGCGCTGCAGGCGGGCGTCGCGACGGTGCCGTTCGCGCTCGGCTCGGCGGTCTCGGCCAGCCTCGGCGGCCGGGTGGTGACCCGGGTCGGCCGCAGGCTGATCGCGATCGGACTCGGGCTGGTGGCGATCGGCCTGGTGGGTGTCGAGATCGCCGTCGAGCTGGTGCCGGGCCGCCACGACGGCTGGGCCACGGCGCTGCCGCTGCTGGTCGCCGGTATCGGCAGCGGGCTGGTGATCGCGCCGAACCAGACGCTGACGCTGGCCGAGGTGCCCGTCGTGGGCGCGGGCAGCGCCGGGGGAGTGCTGCAGACAGGCCAGCGCATCGGCGCGGCGGTGGGCATCGCCGTGGTCGGCGCGGTCTTCTTCGCCACGGTCGCCACGACCGGCGGCGACTTCGCCCTCGCGTTCCGGCACGGGCTGTGGGTGACCATCGCCTTCGTACTGGTCTCGCTGGTCATCGCGCTGATCGACGTACGCGCGAGCCACCGGGCCGCGGCCCGGGAATCGGCCCGTCCCGGCGTCGCCGGAGGCCTGCCGACGGCGGAGCGCCGTGTGGGGGGCGTGGACCGGTCGCGACAGGACCCGGCTCTGGACCAGCAGACCGTCTACGACGCCTGAACCTGCGCCGACACCACGTCACCGAGGACGGGCGCCTGGCGCGGTTCGCTCTCCGTCACCTGTCTCGCGTCGCCCCGGCGGCTTTCACCAGTCGGGGCGACGCGAGTCGGATGCGGGTCCGCGCGCTCGGTCAGCGGTTGACGTACGTCGCGAGGTGCTGGCCGGTGAGGGTGGAGCGGGCGGCGACGAGGTCGGCTGGGGTGCCCTCGAACACGACCAGGCCGCCGTCGTGGCCGGCGCCGGGGCCGAGGTCGATGATCCAGTCGGCGTGCGCCATGACCGCCTGGTGGTGCTCGATGACGATGACCGACTTGCCGGAGTCGACCAGCCGGTCCAGCAGGGCGAGCAGGTGCTCCACGTCGGCCAGGTGCAGGCCGGTGGTGGGCTCGTCGAGGACGTAGACGCCGCCCTTCTCCGACATGTGCGTGGCCAGCTTCAGGCGCTGCCGCTCGCCGCCGGACAGCGTGGTGAGCGGCTGGCCGAGGCTGAGGTAGCCGAGGCCGACATCGGCGAGGCGGTCGAGGATGGCGTGCGCGGCCGGGGTGCGGGCCTCGCCCGCACCGAAGAACTCCTCGGCCTCGGTCACCGACATCGCCAGGACCTCGCTGATGTCGCGGCCGCCGAGACGGTACTCCAGCACCGAGGCCATGAACCGCTTGCCTTCGCACTCCTCGCAGACGGTGGCCACGCCGGCCATCATCGCCAGGTCGGTGTAGATGACGCCGGCGCCGTTGCAGGTGGGGCAGGCGCCCTCGGAGTTGGCGCTGAACAGCGCGGGCTTGACGCCGTTGGCCTTCGCGAACGCTTTGCGGATCGGCTCGAGCAGCCCGGTGTAGGTCGCCGGGTTGCTGCGCCGCGAGCCGCGGATCGCGCCCTGGTCGATGGAGATGACGCCCTCGTCGTCGGGGATCGACCCGTGCACCAGCGAGCTCTTGCCGGAGCCGGCGACGCCGGTGATGACGGCCAGCACCCCGAGCGGGATGTCGACGTCGACGTCGCGCAGGTTGTTCGCCTTCGCGCCGCGGATGGCGAGGCTGCCGGTGGCGGTGCGCACCTTCTCCTTGAGGGTGGCCCGGTCGTCGAGGTGGCGGCCGGTGAGGGTGCCGCTGGTGCGCAGTTGCTCGACGGTGCCTTCGAAGCAGACGGTGCCGCCGCCGGTGCCGGCGCCGGGGCCGAGGTCGACGACGTGGTCGGCGATCGCGATCGCCTCGGGCTTGTGCTCGACGACGAGCACCGTGTTGCCCTTGTCCCGCAGTCGCAGCAGCAGGCCGTTCATCCGCTGGATGTCGTGGGGGTGCAGGCCGATGGTGGGCTCGTCGAAGACGTACGTGACGTCGGTGAGCGACGAGCCGAGGTGGCGGATCATCTTGGTGCGCTGCGCCTCGCCGCCCGACAGCGTGCCCGCGGGCCGGTCGAGGGAGAGGTAGCCGAGCCCGATCTCCACGAACGAGTCGAGGGTGTGCTGCAGCTTGGCGAGCAGCGGCGCGACCGACGGCTCCTTGAGGCCGCGGACCCAGTCGGCCAGGTCGCTGATCTGCATCGCGCAGGCGTCCGCGATGTTGATCTTTCCGATCTTCGAGGAGCGCGCGGCCTCGCTCAGCCGGGTGCCGCCGCAGTCGGGGCAGGTGCCGAAGGTGATGACCCGCTCCACGAAGGCCCGGATGTGCGGCTGCATCGCCTCGACGTCCTTGGCCAGCATCGACTTCTGGATCTTCGGGATCAGGCCCTCGTACGTGAGGTTGATGCCCTCGACCTTGATCTTGGTCGGCTCCTTGTGGAGCAGGTCGTGCAGTTCCTTCTTGGTGAACTTGCGGATCGGCTTGTCCATGTCGAAGAAGCCGCTGCCGCTGAAGATGCGGCCGAACCAGCCGTCCATGCTGTAGCCGGGGATGGTGAGGGCGCCCTCGTTGAGCGACTTGCTGTCGTCGTACATCGCCGACAGGTCGAAGTCGCTCACCCGGCCCATGCCCTCGCAGCGCGGGCACATGCCGCCGGTGATGCTGAAGCTGCGGCGCTCCTTGGTGGTGGTGCCGCCCTTTTCGATGGTGACCGCGCCCGCGCCGCTGATCGAGGCGACGTTGAACGAGTACGCCTGCGGCGAGCCGATGTGCGGCTTGCCGAGCCGGCTGAACAGGATGCGCAGCATCGCGTTGGCGTCCGTTGCGGTGCCGACGGTCGAGCGGGCGTTGGCGCCCATCCGCTCCTGGTCGACGATGATCGCGGTGGTCAGCCCGTCGAGCACGTCGACGTCGGGCCGGGCCAGCGTCGGCATGAAGCCCTGCACGAAGGCGCTGTATGTCTCGTTGATCATCCGCTGCGACTCCGCGGCGATCGTGCCGAACACCAGCGAGCTCTTGCCCGAGCCGGACACGCCGGTGAACACCGTGAGCCGGCGCTTGGGGAGCTCGACGCTGACGTCCTTGAGGTTGTTCACGCGCGCGCCGTGCACGCGGATCAGGTCATGGCTGTCGGCGGCGTGCACCTCGGGCGGCTGCTTGTCCGTCCTCGTGGCCTTGCTCATCGTGTCTCCATCTGTCGGCGGGTCCACCTGATCGGCGGGGGTCGGCGTTCGGCGCAGCAACCACGGTAGCCATGCCGCTTCGGGCCGTGGAATCCCTGTGGCCTCGGACACGCTGAGTGACCGGCCGAGGCGTCAGGCCGGTCACTCAGACGGTCGCGCTCACTGGTCCTGGAGGAGTCCGAGGACGTTGCCGTCGGGGTCGGTGAAGGTGGCCACCAGGCGGCCGCCGCCGACGTCGCGAGCGGGCTCCTTCACCTTGCCGCCCGCGGCGGTGACCTCGGCCAGCTTCGCCTCGATGTCCGGCACGTGCCAGTAGGCGACCGGCGAGGTCATGCCCTGCGGCCCGCCGCCCGGCACCAGGCCGATGTGCTGACCGGCGACATCGAAACCGACGTAGTAGGGCCCGTCGGCCTGCGGCTGCACGCCGAGCAGCGCGGAGTACACGGCTTTGGCCGCCGCGAGGTCGGTCACCGGGTGCAGCACGGTCAGGATGCCCGCGGTCGAAGAGTCGGTCATGTTCACTCCCAGGTCGTAGTGGCTATGTCCACGACGGTCACTCTAGGTGACCGTGAGGAGCGTCGGCTTCTCCATTCCTGACCGGTCTGCCCGCCGGTGTGAGCCGGTCTGCCCGCCGGCCCTCAGAAGTCGCCGAAGTCGCCGAAGCCGGAGTCGAAACCGCCGGAGTCGTAGCCGCCCGCTTCGTAGCCGCCGGACTCAGGTCCCTGGCCCTGCCCGGCGTAACCGGTGTCGGCGTACGTGTCGGCCGCACCCGGGTCCTGGGCGTCCACCGTTGCGGCGTCCTGGGTGTCGGCGGCCGTCGTGTCGGGGGCGACGTCCGGGGTGAGCGCGTCGTGGATCATGTCGCCGACGACCATGCCGCCGAGGAAGCCCAGCGCGGCGCCGCCCAGCCCGGCGCCGATCAGCGTGCCGGTGCCGCGGTAGCCGCTGTAGCGGTAGCCGCCGAAGCCCTGTCCCGGGTAGGCGTACGGCTTGCGGGGCTGTCCCGGCGCGGCCGGTCCGGTCTGCACCGGGGGTTGCATGAACGAGCCCGGGTCCTGGTCCGGCAGCGCCGCGACGCGGTCCAGGGCGCGGCGCACCCAGCCGTCGACCAGCTCGATCCACTGGGCCGGCTGCGCGATCAGCGCCCGGAACTGCTCCTCGGTCACCCGGTGCACGTCGCCGGGGCCTGCCCGGCCCGCGAGCTCGGCCGCCACGGTGAGCCCCTGCGGGTCGGCGGCGAGGGTGAACACCAGCTGCGGGATGTGCGGTCCGACCGGCTGACCCTGCGGGACCGGGGCGTAGAAGGTGATCGCCTGGGTCACCGGCGAGCCCGGTCGCAGCTCGCTGCGCGCGAAGCGGCTGCCGACGGTGCCCAGCGCGTCCAGCACGTACTGGGCGATCTCGGTCGGCTCGACGCCCAGCGGGTCGAAGTCGGTCTTCGCCGAGCCCTGGGCGACGGTGACCTCGGTGCGCACCCCGACGGTCACCCCGGGCATCGGGTGCCCGTAGACCAGCGTGACGGGGGCCGAGTACGGCGTGGCCAGGTGGAACCCGACCGCATGGCCGGTGCCCCCGGTCAGCGCCAGCCGGTCGGCCACCGGGTAGCGGCCCAGCTCGACCTCCGCGCCGCCGGAGTTCGCGACCAGCAGCAGCTGCACCGAGGTGATCTCCACGTCGCCCTTGGCGTGCAGGCGCACCTGCCCGGAGAACGCGCCGCCCGGCCTGGTCGCCGGGGTGGACAGCACCGTGTCGACGTCGACCCCGCCGAAGCCCAGGCTGCTGAGAATGCGCCGCAGGACCATGCCTCCATCATGCCGCCGCCCAGCCCCAAGATCTGCGAACTTGCCCGGCACCTGTGCGTATCTTGGCCGCGCTTACGCACAGGTGCCGGGCAAGTCGCCTGATCTTGGGGCTGGGCTGGGCGGGGCGGGCGGGTGGGCGGTCGTGATCTTGGGGCTGGGCGGGTGGGCGGTCGCGAGCGGGTGGGCCGGACGTTCGCGGCCGGTGGGGCAGGGGCCGGGGTCATACGGGGCCGGGCACGCGCGGGACCGGATTGTGGAGGAGGCCGAGCGCGGATGCGGGCCGGTCCGTCAGGCGGGGGTGAGGCGGCGGTCGTGGGGCATCTGCCAGCCTGCGGCGAGGCGGGACGGGTGCAGGTTGTCGCCGCCGCCGAAGAACTCGCAGAACTTCATGATCAGCGGGTCCCAGGCGACCGGGTCGACGTAACGGGTGCCGGGAATGATCAGGTCCTGCTCGACGTGGGCGCGGCGGACCTCGGCGACGAACGCGGTGCCGAACGGGTCCGGGCCGCCGATCGGGAACGTGCCGCTGATCTCGCACTCCAGCTGGATCGGGCACTGCGCCACCCGGTCCGGCGCGACCAGCTCCGAGGGCTGCGGGCTCAGCCCGGCCGCCGCGAACTTGTCGGGCACGTGGCGGTAGCCCATCGCCAGCTTGCGCGACGAGGGCTGCGGCGAGCCGGTGGTCAGCGCCAGCCGGTCCACCGCGTCGACCAGCGTCGAGGGCACCAGGTTGAGCACGCACTCGCGCTCGCGCCGCAGGTTGGCGGCACTCTGCCCGCTGTCGCCCAGGCCGAGCACGCAGGTGCTGCCCAGCCACCAGGCTGAGGACATCGGGGCGAGGTTGGTCGTGCCGTCCGGGTTGCGGGAACTGATGATCACTACCGGGGTGCCGAAGTACAGCACCTTGAGGTCGAGGGTCTGGTGCACTGTCGCCGTCCTGGAGTCGCGTCCGCGCCCCGCGGTGCCGGGGCCGGTTCCGAGACTGCCGGGACGGCGGCCGCCACGCTGGCGGGGAACGGACGTGGCATCAGGTCAGCGGCGCACCTGCAGGGTGGACAGCAGCTCGGCGGTCGCGGCGGCCACGGCGGCCACCGCCTTGTCGAAGGCCTCTGAGTTGTGCGCGGCCGGGGCGCGGAAACCGGAGATCTTGCGGACGTACTGCAGCGCGGCGGCCTGCACGTCCTCCTCGGTGACGATCTCCTGGAACGGCGGGCGGAGGGTCTTGATACTGCGGCACATGGTTGCCATTGTGCTCCGCGGGCATCATGGACGGGTGTCCGCAGCCGTGCCGATGACCGAGAGCCGACCCGCCGCCGTACGCGTGCTGGCCCTCCTGCTCGCCGTGACCGCCCTGGCCACGGCGTCGGTCGAGTGGCTGAACTGGTACTACGCCGAGGACGGCGGCTACCCGCTGTTCGTGCGCACCGCCTGGGCGCTGCTGCGCTCGCTGCTGTTCCTGGTGCTGATCTTCCACCTGTGGCGGGGCCGGCACGGCGCCGCGCCGTTCGGTCTGATCCTCGCGGTCACGACGCTGTTCGCGCTGGCCCGGCTGGTCGTGCCGCGGCACGGCTCGCCGGCGGTGCCCGGGATCATCGGGTTCGGCGTGGTGACGGTGCTGTGCCTGACCGTGGTGCTGCTGCTGTACCGGTCGGCGAGCGTGCAGGAGTATCTGAGCCGGCCGAAGTTGCGCTGGTGGATCAGCCGCGACGGGCTGACCCGCAAGGAGATGCCGAGCCGCCCGCAGGTGCCCGGCTGGGTGCTGACCACCCGGGTGGCCGTGTTCAGTTACAGCGCGCTGATGCTGGTCGCCTGCGTGGTGTCGATCGGGCGGGTGTTCGAGGGCGAGGTGACCCTGCTGCCCGTGGTCGTGGGCTGGTTCGTGTTCGCGCTCGTGGTCAGCTACGCGGCGCTGTTCCTGAGCATCTTCCTGGTCAAGGGCAAGGCGTGGGCGCGCTGGCTGCTGGTACTGCTGACACTGCTGGTGCTGCTGATGCACCTGCCGCTGTGCATGCTGATGCTCGGGGTGGACGGGCTGGTCCGCGACGGCGGCCCGCTGGTGGTCGCGGCGCTGCTGGCGTTGTGGGGTCTGTGGCGGGCCGGCCGCAACGGCCACTTCACCCCCGGCGCCGCCCACCCGGCCGAGGCCGACACCCCGACCCCGACCCCGACCGCCGACACCCGCCACTGACACCGCCCGGCCCCGCACACCCACCCCGCCCTGTCATAGACGTTGGCCTATCTCATCGACTATTTTGAGATCATTTTCGATGAGATAGGCCAACGTCTATAAAAAGGCGGCCCGCGGACGACGTGCGCTCAGGTCGTGGTGCGGAAGGTGCGGCGGTAGGCGAGCGGGGCGGTGCCGACCGTGGCGCGCAGGTGCTGGCGCAGTGAGACGGCGGTGCCGAAACCGGCCTGGTCGGCGACCTGGTCGATGGTGAGGTCAGTGCTCTCCAGCAGGTGGCGGGCGTGCTCGACGCGCTGGCGGGTGAGCCAGCGGCCCGGAGACAGCCCGGTCTCCTCCCGGAACCGCCTGGTGAACGTGCGTACGCTCATGCGCGCGTGGCGGGCGAGCTGCTCCAGGTCGAGGGGTTCGCCGAGGCGGGCCAGCACCCAGTCGCGGGTCGCCGCGGTAGAGGTGTCGCCGGGGGCGGGCAGCGGGCGTTCGATGAACTGGGACTGGCCGCCGTCGCGCCACGGGGCCACCACGCAGCGGCGGGCGGCCCGGTTGGCGACCTCGCTGCCGTGGTCGCGGCGGATCACGTGCAGGCACAGGTCGAGTCCGGCGGCGACGCCGGCGGAGGTGAGCACCTGCCCGTCGTCGATGAACAGCACGTCGGCGTCGAGCTCGACGTGCGGGAACCGGCCGCGGAAGTCCTCGGCGTAGGCCCAGTGGGTGGCGGCGGGGCGGTCGTCGAGCAGGCCGGCGGCGGCCAGTACGTACGCTCCGGTGCAGATGGACATGATCCGTTTGCCGGCGGCGTGGGCCGCGCGGAGCGCGGTCATGGCCTGAGCCGTGGTGGGGGCGTCGAGGCGCTCGCGGTGGATGCCGGGCACGATCACGGTGTCGGCCCAGTCGAGCAGGTCGAGGCCGTGGTCGGGCTGCACGGCGAAGCCGGCGCTGGCGCGGATCGGGCCGCCGTCGGGGGTGCAGACGCGGGTCTCGTAGAGCCGGTGACCGGCGCTGTCGGTGGCGCAGCTGAACACCTGGCTCGGGATGCCGAGGTCCAGTGCCATCACCCCGTCGAGGGCGAGCACGGCGACCCGGTGGCGGACGGTCATGGCCGAATTCTTTCACATAGTGGCGGTCAAGCCACTGGTTGCCGGTGCATGGAATCCGGACCATGGACGGCGTGACGTTGCTGGAAAACAGGGTGAAGAGGACGAGAAGTCAGAATCTCGTCTGGGCGGTCGCCGCAGTGGCGCTGGTGTCCATCGTCGGCGCGGCCGGGTTCCGGGCCACGCCCGGCGTGCTCATCGAGCCGCTGGAGCAGGCGTTCGGCTGGTCGCGTGGCACCATCTCGGCCGCCGTATCGATCAACCTGGTGCTGTACGGCCTGACCTCGCCCTTCGCCGCCGCGCTGATGGAGCGCTTCGGCATGCGCCGGGTGGTGGCCGGGGCGCTGCTGCTGGTCGCCGCGGGCAGCGGGCTGACCGTGTTCATGACCGCGAGCTGGCAGCTGATGCTGCTGTGGGGCGTGCTGGTGGGCCTGGGCACCGGCTCGATGGCGCTGGCGTTCGTGGCCACGTTCACCAGCCGCTGGTTCGTCAAGCACCGGGGCCTGGTGACGGGCGTGCTGACCGCGGGTGGCGCGGCCGGGCAGCTGGTGTTCCTGCCGCTGTTGGCGAGCCTGGTGCAGGCCTACGACTGGCGGGTGGCGGCGTTGACCGTCGCCGGATCGGCGCTGCTGGTGGTGCCGCTGGTGCTCTGGCTGCTCCGCGACGACCCCGCCGACCTGGGCATCACCGCGTACGGCGCGAACCCCGACGCGCCCGCGGCCGCCCCGTCCGTGAGCACGGGCGCCGCCCGCCGGGCCCTGGGCGCGCTGCGCGACGCCGCGAGGACGCGCACGTTCTGGTTGCTGGCGGGCGGCTTCGCGATCTGCGGCGCGACCACCAACGGCCTCGTGGGCACGCACTTCATTCCGGCCGCGCACGACCACGGCATGCCCACCACCACCGCGGCCAGCCTGCTCGCGCTGGTCGGCATCTTCGACATCGTCGGCACCATCGCGTCGGGCTGGCTCACCGACCGCTTCGACCCGCGCTGGCTGCTGGGCGTCTACTACGCGCTGCGCGGGCTGTCGCTGATGCTGCTGCCGGAGCTGTTCGCCGCCGATCCGCACCCGAGCATGCTGGTCTTCATCCTGTTCTACGGGCTGGACTGGGTGGCCACCGTGCCGCCGACGATCGCGCTGTGCCGGCAGCATTTCGGCGCGTCGGGGGCGATCGTGTTCGGCTGGGTCTTCGCCTCGCACCAGTTCGGGGCGGCGGGTATCGCGCTGGTCGCCGGCCTGGTCCGGGACAGCAGCGGCTCGTACGCCGCGGCGTTCTACGGGGCCGGGCTGCTGTCACTGGCTGCGACCGCGATGTCCCTGGCCATCACCCGGCCGGGCGTGCTGCGGCGCTGGCGGCTGGCTGCATGATCGCGGCCTGACCTGCCCCGATCTGGATCTTGTGCGGGTCGGGACAGGCATGAAATCCGGTTACTCCGGGTATGCAGACACCCGTGATAACCACGCTGGTGAAGGGTGTGTCCACGCCCGAACATCTCGCCAGGGTGCAGAGCACCCTGCCTGCCAACGGCACCGCCCCGTTGAAGATCGCGATGGTGGCGCCGCCCTACTTCGACGTGCCACCGGCCGCTTACGGGGGGATCGAGGCGGTTCTCGCGGACCTGTCCAACGCCCTGGTCGACCTGGGGCACCGGGTGACCATGATCGGCGCCGGCCGAGACGGCACCAGGGCGAGGTTCTGGCAGGTGTGGGACCGGGCCGTGCCGGAACGGCTGGGCGAGCCCGGGCCCGAGATCATCTATGCCACGCTGACCCGCCGGGTGGTGGAGAACCTCGTCGCCGCGGGCGAGGTCGACGTGGTCCACGACCACACGTTCGCCGGGCCGCTCAACGCCCCCGCGTACGACGCGATGGGCCTGCCCACGGTCGCCACCGTGCACGGGCCGGTCGACTCGGAGCTGCGCGGCTACTACCAGACCCTGGACCGCGACCTGTCCCTGGTCGGCATCAGTCAGCGGCAGCGCTCGCTGGCTCCGGAGCTGAACTGGATCGGGGTCGTGCACAACGGGCTGTGCCCGTCCGACTGGCCGTTCCAGCGGGAGAAGAAGGACTACGCTTTGTTCCTGGGCCGGTTCAGCGCCGACAAGGGCGCGCACACCGCCGTGCTCGCGGCGCACGCGGCGGGGCTGCCGCTGATCCTGGCCGGCAAGTGCGCCGAGCCGGCGGAGAAGAAGTACTACGCGGAGCAGGTCGAGCCGCTGCTCGGCCCGAACGACCAGATGATCGGCATCGCCGACGCGACACTCAAGCGTGAGTTGCTGGCAAATGCCCGCTGTCTGCTGTTTCCTGTGCAGTGGGAGGAACCTTTCGGCATGGTGATGATCGAAGCGATGGTATGCGGCACGCCCGTGGTGGCGCTGCGCGGCGGCGCGGTGCCCGAGGTGGTGGAGCACGGCGTGAGCGGCTTCATCTGCGAGGACCCGACGGAGCTGCCCGCGGCGCTGCGCAAGGTGTCGGAGCTGGACCCGGCGGAGTGCCGGGAGCAGGTGGTGCGGCGCTTCAGCGACCAGCGCATGGCGGTCGGCTACGTGCAGGCCTACCGGGCCGCGCTGGCAGAGCGGCGCAGGCCGCGCACATCCAGCCGCAACGGCCGCTCGGCGGTCCGTGCCGGACGGCTGACCACGGCGGGTGAGCGGTGACGAATCCCGCACCGCTCAACGCAGGCGACCCGCAGCCGCTCGGCCAGGGTCAGGTCACCATCGTCGAAGGCACCACGTTCAGCATCTGCGCGCCCAACGGGGACATGGAACCCGGGGGCGCGCAGGGCCTGTTCTTCCGCGACACCCGGATCATCTCGCGCTGGCAGCTGCGCATCGACGGCCAGGCGCCGCAGCCGCTGTCGGTGGCCGACACCGACACGTTCTCGTCCCGGTTCATGCTGCGGCGCGCGCCCGCGGCCGGGCACGCCGACAGCACGCTGCTGGTGGTGCGCCAGCGGATCGTCGGCGAGGGCATGCGCGAGGTCATCACGCTGACCAACGTCGGCCGCGAGGCCACCCTGGTGCACCTGGAACTGCACGTCGACGCCGACTTCGCCGACCTGTTCGCGGTCAAGGAGGGCCACGCCGCCGGTTCGGCCACCCACGCGCAGGCCAGCGGGGTCAACCTGGTGTTCAGCCGGCCCGACAACTCGCGCGGCCTGCTCGTGCATGCCACCGGCGAGCCGGTCAGCAGCCACAACGGGCTGAGCTGGCAGGTGGTCATCCCGGCCCGGGACGAGTGGCGCACCGAGATCATCGTGCATCCGGTGGTGGAGAGCAGGCGCATCGAGCCGCGCTTCCGCGAGCACCTGACGCCCGAGGAGGCCGAGGAGCACTCGTGGCGCCGCCAGGTCACCTCGATCCGGACCCAGCACGAGGAGCTGGGTCTGGTGCTGCGGCGCAGCGTGCGCGACCTCGACGCGCTGCGCATCGCCGCGGGCGAGGACTCCGCGCACACCTTCGTGGCCGCGGGCGCGCCCTGGTTCATGACCCTGTTCGGCCGCGACAGCCTGCTCACCTCGTGGATGGCGCTGCCGCTGGACCCGTCGCTGGCCGTGGGCACCCTCTACACGCTGGCCGCGCTGCAGGGCCGCCAGGTCGACCCGTGCAACGAGGAGGAGCCGGGGCGCATCCTGCACGAGCTGCGGCTCGGGCCGCAGAGCACGTCCGCTCTGGGCGGCTCGCACTACTACGGCACCATCGACGCCAGCCCGCTGTTCGTGGCGCTGCTCGGCGAGGCCTGGAAGTGGGGCGCGGCCGAGTCCGACGTGCGGGCCCTGCTGCCGGCCGCCGACGCGGTGCTGGCCTGGATCGACGGCTTCGGCGACCGCGACGGCGACGGGTTCATCGAATACCAGCGCGCCACCGACCGCGGCCTGTTCAACCAGGGCTGGAAGGACAGCTGGGACGGGGTCAACGACGCGGCGGGGCAGCTCGCCGAGCCGCCGGTCGCGCTGGCCGAGGTCCAGGGGTACGCGTACGCGGCGTGGCTGGCCCGCGCCGAACTGGCCGACGCGTTCGGGGAGACGGCGCTGGCCGAATCCTGCCGGGCGCGGGCCGACAAGCTGCGCTCGCTGTTCGCCGAGGCGTTCTGGCTGCCCGACGAGGGCTACTTCGCGATCGCGCTGGACGGGCGCAAGCGCCGCATGGACGCCATGTCCAGCAACCCCGGGCACTGCCTGTGGACCGGCATCGTCACCGACGAGCACGCCGCGCAGCTGATCGCGCGGCTGTCCGAGCCGGACATGGACAGCGGGTACGGGCTGCGCACGCTGTCGGACCGGATGGGCGCGTACAACCCGATGAGCTACCACAACGGGTCGGTGTGGCCGCACGACACCGCGCTGTGCGTGGCCGGGCTGATGCGATACGCCCACATCCCCGGTGCGGTCGAGCTCGCGCACCGGCTCACCGACGGGCTGCTGCGGGCCGCGATGTCGTTCGGCGGGCGGCTGCCCGAGCTGTTCTGCGGCTTCGCGGCGGACCGCTTCCGTCCACCGGTGCCGTATCCGACCTCGTGCTCGCCGCAGGCGTGGGCCAGCGCGGCGCCGCTGCTGATCGTGCGCGCCTTCCTCGGCCTGGACCTGGACGTGCCCAAGCGCAGCCTGGTGCTGCGGCCGCGGCTGCCGCAGGAGTGGGGGACCGTGACGGTGGACCGGCTGCCGTTCGCCGGGTCACTGCTCAAGATCACGGCGTCGGGCAGCGACGCCGAGGTCCGCGGCCTGCCCGAACCCTCCACAGTGATCAACTGAGGTCACCGCGCGCTCGCGGAGTCGAGCGCCGGCAGCTCATGCCAGGCCCTGGGCGGACAGGGCCTGGCGCAGGTGCTGCAGGCAGCGGGTGAGCAGGCGGGACACGTGCATCTGGGACAGCCCCAGGCGCTGCGCGATCTCGGCCTGGGTCAGGTCGGCCGCGAAGCGCAGCGCGAGGATGTGCCGGTCGCGGGGCGCCAGCCCGGCCACCGCGCGGCCGATGGCGTGGCGGTCGGGCAGCGACTCCAGCCGCCGATCGTGCTCGCCGAGCAGTTCGCCCAGCTCGGCGAAGCCGCTGCCGCTGCGCACCACGCTGTTGAGCGAGCCGATGGCGTATGCGTGCGCGCATTCCAGCCCGTCGCGGATGTCGTCCTCGTCCCGGCCCAGGAACGCGGCCAGGTCGCGGATCTCGGGGGTGCGCTGCAGTGACTGGCACAGTTGCGGCACCGCGCGGCTGATCTCCAGGTGCAGCTCCTGCAGGTGGCGGTGCACCCGCATCGCCCAGCCCCGGTCGCGGAAGTGCCGACGCAGCTCGCCGAGCATGGTCGGCGCGGCGAAGTGTTCGAACCGGACGCCGTGGCTGCTGTCGTAGCGGTCCACCGATTTGATCAGACCCAGCAGCGCGACCTGGACCAGATCGTCGGGGTCCTCGCCGCGGAAGCTGAACCGCCGGGCCAGCCGCCGGGCCAGCGGCATTCCGGCGCGGATGACGGCGGCCCGGGCCCGCTCCCGCGCGGGGTCGTCCGGCGGGATGCGGTGCAGCCTGGCCAGCGCCACGGACACCCGGCGGTCGCGCTCGGCGGTCCACGCCTCACCGGCCGGCTCCGGGGAGCCCAGCACGGCATCGATCCTCAACGCGTCCGCATGGGTGCTCATCGCCGCCATCCGCCGGTCACGCCGGTCGCGCCGCCCTGCGCGGCATCGGGTCACCGGCCCTCAGCAGTCAGACTCACTAAGCGGATTTTATCGACATGTCAGCTTCGGTGGCCGGGGTTGCCGGCTTTCTAGGGCGCGGCAACCTCGCCACCTCCGCCTGCACCGCCGTGCCGTACGCGCAGATCTCGATCCACGACTCGGTGACCGGGCGGTGGTCGAACCGCATGGCCAGCACGGCGTTGGCACCCAGACGCAGCGCCACGCGCGCCATCCGGTCGACTGCCTCCAGGCGGCACTCGGTCAGCATGTGAATGCGCTCAGCCATGCTCACCCCGCTGCCGTCCATCGGCGACTTGAAACCCTCGCTGTATGCGCTCAGCGTGCGCGCCGACAGGCCCAGGACCTCGCCGTAGACTGCCCTGATCACGTGGCCCGGCAGCTGGTCGGTGGTCACCACCAGCACGCCCCCGCGGTTGACGGCGTCACGCATGAACACCACCTCCTGAAAAGTCCGATACGAGTGGTATGTCCATCGTGAATGAAACGCCAATCATTTGGTACTCATTTACCACCTTTTTGTGTTAATGGGGCAGATAGGGCACGGGCCAGGGCACGTGCGACCATCGCCTGATGCCGCTGACTCCGATCATCGCCACCCTCGCCTACGTGCTGTCCCCCGACGGTGGCAGCGTGCTGCTGCTGCACCGCGACAAGCGGCCCGACGACATCCACTTCGGAAAGCACATCGGCCTGGGCGGGCGGGTCGAGCGCGACGAGGACGTGCTGACCGGCGTAAAACGCGAGGTCGAGGAGGAGTCCGGGCTGATCGCCCAGCGGCTGTCGCTGCGCGGCACGGTCTCCTGGCCCGGCTTCGGCCGCCGCGGCGAGGACTGGTTCGGGTTCGTGTTCCGGGTCGACGAGTTCACCGGCGAGCCCCATCAGGGCAACCACGAGGGCACCCTGGGCTGGGTGCCCCGCGAGCGCCTGTACGACGTGCCGATGTGGGCCAGCGACCGCGAGTGGCTGCCGATGGTCTTCGACGACGACCCGCGCCCGTTCCACGGCGTCATGCCCTACCGCGACGGCCAGATGGTGAGCTGGAGCTACGTGCGCTGACGCCGCCGGCGGAAGTTGCATCTCGCACAATCGTCGCGGTCAATATATCGACCGCTGTATGCGCCGCTGCCTAGTGTGGTCACCGCGGCCGGGACGGGGTGCGGTCGCGGGGAAGCGGTGATGGCCCGGCCATCCCACGCTGGCAGCGCGAGCTGCTTACGGAGGGTGCGGGAGGGCCGGGCCATCACCGACGAGGAACGTTTCGACGACCTGCTCCTGAGATCTGCCGTACTGCTCGAACAACCGGGACGCCTCGGCCCGGCACCGCGCCGCCGCCGCACGGTCGCCGGCGGCCTGCCGCACCTTGGCGATCTGCCACAGAGCCGCGCCCTGCCGCCCGAAGTCCTCGATGTCACGGGCCCGGCGCAGCGCCGTCTGCGTGTCGGCGCCGGCCAGGTCGGGCCGCTGAACGTGCAGGTGGATCTCCGAGCGGACCAGGGCCATGTCCACGAAGTACGCCACGTCGCCCTGCGCGTCCGCGATCGCCATGCTGCGACGGCAGTAGCTCAGCGCCTGCCGAGGGTCGCCGGCCTTGGCATGTAGCAGGGCCAGGATGCCCAGCGCCATCATGGTGTGGGCGGCTCCCCGGTCGCGGCGGACCAGCCGGAGGCTGCGGTGCACCGTGGCGATGGCCTCGTCGACCCGTTCCTGCGAGGTGAGTACCTCGCAGACGTTGAGCAGCACCAGCGCCCGCAGCTTGGTCGCACCGATGACGGCGAGCGCGTCGTGGCTGTCCTGGAAGTGGTGCAGCGCCTCGTCCAGTTCGCCCATCCGGCTGGCCAGGATGCCCAGGCTGTTGGTGACCGTCGCGATGCCGTCGGGGTCGTCGCGCGCCCGCCAGAACGACAGCGCCTGCTCCAGCGACGCCCGCGATTCGGCGTAGCGGCGACGGAAGTAGTACGCCTGGCCGCGCATGTTGTGCGCGATGCCCGCCGACTGCGGGTCGTCGGGGGCATGCAGCCGCAGGGCCAACGCGGCCAGCTGGTCGACCTGGTCGGGTGCGCGGCGCAGCAGATAGTTGCTCATCGCGCGCAGCAGCTGTGCCGGATACCGCCGGTCCACCGGGGTCGCCTCCCCGGCCTGCGCCGCGACCGCCGTGGCGGCGGGCAGCTCGGCATCGAGCCAGCTGCTTGCGTCCGCCAGCGTCCGGATCGGCACGAGTTCGGTGCCCTCCGGTCCCTGCAGGGTGGCGTCGACCGGTCGGACGACCCCGACGACCTGCTGAAGTGCGCGGTGCGCGGTGCCCACGTAATAGACGAACAGGCGGTGCAGCGCCTCGGCCCGCTCCTGCGCCGGATCGTCGTGCAGCGCGCACTCGGCCGCGTAGAGGCGCAGCAGGTCATGCAGCTGGACGCGGCCGGTCGACATGTCCACGAGCCGCGCCTCGACGAGCCGATCCAGGGCGGAGGCGGCGACCGCGCGGGTCTGGCCCAGCAGCGCGGCCATCGCGGTGACGCTCAGGTGCGGCGCGCGGGCCAGGCCCGCCATGCGGAAGGCGCGGGCGGCCGGCGCATCCAGGGCCCGGTAGCTGGCCTGGAAGCAGGAGCGTACGGCCATGTCGTCGGTGTGCAGCTCGTCGAGCCGGCCGCGTTCGTCGACCAGCCGCTCGACCAGGTCCGCCGCCGACCAGTCGGGCCGGGCGTCGAGCCGAGCCGCGGCGATGCGCAGTGCCAGCGGCAGCCGCCCGCACAGGGCCGCGAGCTGCTGCGCGGCCTGTGCGTCGGCGCGGCTGCCGAGCAGCCGCAGCGCGTCGGCCTCGTCGAGCACGTCCAGGGGCAGCAGCGCGGCCGAGTCCAGCGAGGTCAGCGCGCGGCGGCTGGTGACCAGCACGAGGCAGTGCGGGGTGCCGGGTAGCAGCTGCCGCACCTGGGCGGCGTCCACGGCGTTGTCGAGCAGCACCAGCAGCCGCCTTCCGGCCAGCTGGGTGCGGAACATCGCGGCTGCTTCGGCGGTGTCTGCGGGGGTGTCGTCGTCGGGTGTGCCCAGTGCGCGCAGGAACCGGCGCAGCACGTCACCGGGATCCAGCGGGGTGAGCCGGGGATTGGAGCCCTGCAGGTCGAGATACAGCTGCCCGTCGGGGTAGTCCTCGGCGAGGGCATGCGCGAGCCGGATCGCCAGCGCCGACTTGCCCACCCCGCCGGGCCCGTGGATGTTGCGTACCCGGGCGGTGACCTCGCTCAACCGGACCAGTTCGCGCTCGCGTCCGACCAGGTCGGTGGCGTCCGGGGGCAGTTGCCGTGGCCGCACCTCGGCGTTGCCGCGACCCGATGCGAGTGCCGGGTCGCGGCGCAGCACCGCGGCCTGGATCTCGCGCAGCCCGTCGCCGGGCTCCAGGCCGAGCTCCTCGGCGAGCACCTGCCGGGCCTGCTGGTAGACGTCGAGTGCGGCGGCGGCGTCGCCGGTGGTGTACAGCACCCGCATGAGCTGGCCGTAGGCGCGTTCGCGGGTGGGATACGCGGCGATGTGCTCGCGCAGCGGCGTGACCAGTGCGATGCCCTCACCCGAGAGCAGCCTCGCTTCGAGGAGGTCTTCGGTGTGTGCGGTGCGCAGCTCGTCGAGCGCGGTGGCGCGGGCGGCCAGCGCCGGGCCGACCGGAACGTCGGCCAGTGCCGGGCCGGTCCAGCAGTCCAGCGCCCTACCCAGGCGCGTCACGGCATCGCGGACCCGGCCCTCGGCTAGTGCCGCGGTGCCCTCGCCGGCCAGCGACTGCCAGACGGACACGTCGTACTCGCCGTGGGTGACGTGCAGCCGGTATCCGCCGGGGGTGGTGGCCAGCCGGTCGGGGTCGATGCCCGCGGCGGCCAGGGCGCGGCGCAGCGCGAGGGCGTAGGAGCGCAGGTTGGCCACGGCCGAGCGGGGCGGCTGGTCGCCCCACAGCTCGTCGGTGAGCCGCTCCAGGCTGACCACCCGGTCGGCGTCGAGCAGCAGCACGGCCAGCATGCACCGGACCTTGGGCACGGTGATGCCGCCGGGGTTCCCGCTCCGGCCGAGGGCTACCGGCCCCAGCAGCCGGAACAAGATCGACACCTTGCCTCCCTGTGGACGCTTGCAGGTGTACAGATTACGAACCTCCATGCCGGAGGTTCACTTGCGTTCCGTCACTCGGAACGCAGCGCGACGACCGGGTCGAGCCGCCCGGCCCGCTGCGCCGGCACCACGCCGAAGACGATGCCCACGGCGCAGCTGACGCCGAACGCCAGTGCGATCGACCACCAGGTCAACGCGGCGGGCACCGGGCTCAGCGCGGCTGTGGCCAGCGACGCGCCGACGCCGAAGGCGATGCCGAGCAGGCCGCCGATAGTCGTCAGCAGCACCGCCTCCAGCAGGAACTGCAGGCCGATGTCGCGCGGCCGTGCGCCCAGCGCCATGCGCAGCCCGATCTCGCGGGTGCGTTCGCGCACCGAGACCAGCATGATGTTGGACACGCCGACCCCGCCGACCAGCAACGAGATGCCCGCGATCGCGGCCAGCACGGCGGTCAGCACGCCCAGGATGTCGCCGAGCACGCCGAGGATCTGCTCCTGCGTGACGGCGCTGAACTCCTCGTCGGGGTGGCGGCGGTGCAGTTCGGCGACGATGTCGCGGCCCAACCGGTCGATGGTCTCGGCGTCGGGCGCCTTGACGGCGAACGCGTCCACCCGCTTCGTCGCGAGCAGCCGCTGCGCCGTGGACAGCGGGATGTGCACCTCGTTGTCGCGGTCCACGCCCAGGCTCTGCCCCAGCGGCGCGAACACCCCGATCACCCGGAACCGGACCCCGGCGATGGTGACCTGCTGCCCGACCGGGTCGCGTTCGCCGAACAGGGTTTTGGCGACGGAACTGCCGAGCACCGCGACCCGGCGTCCGGTCTCCACGTCGGTGCGGGTCAGGTACGCCCCGGCGCGTACGTCGCGCAGGAACACCTTCGGCGTCGTCTCCAGCACGCCGAGCAGGCTGGTGAACACCTGCTCCTTGCCCGCGCGCACGTTCTCGCCCGAGGTCAGCGACACGGCGACCCGGTCGCGGTCCCCGGCGATGCGGATCACCGCATCCAGATCGGACTGGTCCAGCCGGGACACCGCGGGCGCGGCGTTGAGGCTGACCTGGCCCGGGACCACCAGCAGCAGGTTCGAGCCCAGCCCTTCGACCTGGGCCTGCACCTCGTTCTTGGTGCCGGTGCCCAGCGCTACCAGGATCACCACCGCGCCGACGCCGATCACCATGCCCAGCATGGTGAGTCCGCTGCGCAGCCGGTTGGCCCGCAGCGCGTCCAGTGCCACCCGCCACGCCTCGGCCAGCCTCATCGCGGCACCTCCCCGGCGTCGGAGGCGGTCTCCGCATCGTCGGCGGTGTCGGAGACGACGCGGCCGTCGCGCATGGTGATCTGGCGGCGGGCCCGCGCGGCGACCTCCCGGTCGTGCGTCACCAGCACCACCGCGACGCCCTCGGCCGTGTTGAGCTGTTCCAGCAGTTCCAGCACCGCCGCGCCGGTGGCCTGGTCGAGGTTGCCGGTCGGTTCGTCGGCCAGCAGCACCGCCGGTTCGGTGACCAGCGCCCGCGCGATCGCCACGCGCTGCTGCTCGCCGCCGGAGAGCTGGTTGGGCCGGTGCCCGATGCGGTGCGACAGCCCGACCCGTTCGAGCATCCGCGCGGCCTGTTCGCGGCGCTCGCGCGCGCCCAGCCCGCGGTAGACCAGCGGCAGTGCCACGTTGTCCAGCGCGCTGGTGCGCGACAGCAGGTGGAACGACTGGAAGACGAAACCGATGGTGGCGTTGCGCAGGTGCGCCATCTCCGCCGCGGTCAGCCCGGCGACGTCGCGCCCGCCGATGCGCAGCCGGCCTGACGTCGGCTGGTCCAGGCCGCCGAGCAGGTGCATCAGCGTGGACTTGCCCGAGCCCGACGGCCCGACGACGGCCACGTGCTCGCCGTGGGCGATGGTGAGCGTCACCCCGCGCAGCGCCGGCACGCTCACCCCGTCCAGGGCGTACGTGCGCGCCACGTCGATCGCCTCGATCGCGGCGTGCTGGGTCATGGCAGCTGGGCTCCCTCGGTGACCCGGTCCACGCCGCGCACCACGATCCGCTCGCCCTCGCGCAGCCCGTCGGTGATCTGCAGGGTGTCCATCCCGGACGCGCCGACGACGACGGTGCGCCGCTGGGCCTTGCCGTCCGGGCCGCGCACCCAGACGCTGTCGCGGCCGTCGCCGGTGAACACGGCCGCGGCGGGCACCGCGATGACTCCGGCCTCCTCGCGCACCTTCAGCCGGGCGACCGCGCTCATGCCGGGCCGCGGCGTCGGCGCGTCCGCCGGGGTCTGCAGCGTCAGGTGCACCCGGTATGCCACCGCGCCGCGGCTGTTCGGGGTCGGCAGCACGTCGACCGCGCCGACCCGGGCCGGATACTGCACGCCGGGCGCGGCGTCCAGCTCCACCTCGGCGGTGATCCCGGTGCGCACCAGCAGGATGTCGGTCTCGTCGACGTCGGCGACGATGCCGAGCACGCTCGTGTCGATCACGGTGACGATCGCGGTACCGGCGCTGACCGGAGCGCCGACGGCCGGCGCCGAGGCCACCCCGGCGGGTGCCGCGACGGGCCCGGCCACCCCGGTGGGCATACCCGTGGTCATGCCGCCGAGCAGGCTGCTCAGGTCCGGGCCGGCCGCGGCGGACGAGGTGCCGCCCAGTTGCACCACACCGGCGATGGGGGCGCGCAGGGTCAGCGCGTCCACGCTCGCCTTCGCCAGGTCGTACGCCTGCTGGGCCTGCAGCCGCTGCGCCGACCCCAGCGCCTGCATGGCCGAACCGAGGCTCGCCACACCGCGCTGTACCGCGTCGGCGGCCGCGGCCACACCGGCCGACGCCTGCCGGTAGCCGGCCTCGGCGGCGGTGACGTGCGTGAGCAGCGCGTCCCTGGTCGACGGGTCGGCGACCTGCTCGGCGGCGTCACGGGCATGGTCGAACGCCTCGCGGGCCGATTTGTCCAGCTTGCGCCGGGCGGCGGACAGGTCGACCCGCACCGTGCCGCCGCCGGAGCGCTTCGAGGCGTCCAGGGCCTGCTTGGCCTGGCGCAGCCGGGTGCGCGTGGCGGGGGAGTCGATCACGGCCAGCAGCTGGCCCTTGGCGACCTGCTGGCCCGGCGTCACGGCGAGCCTGGCCAGGGTGCCCTCGGCGGGCGCGGTCACGGTCGCGGCGGCGCGCGCGGTGACCGAGGCGGGGGCGTCGACGACCTCGCTGACGGTGGACCGGCCGACCTCGGCCACGGTCACGTCGGCGGTGTCCTCACAGGACGCCGCGGTCAGCGAGGTCAGCAGGAGCACCGTGCCGAGGGCGAGCGCGGGTCGTGCGGTGCAACGAAGGGGGGTGCGCACCTGCGCGAGCCTATCCAGGATGGTCAACCCGTGGCCATCCGGGAGCTGCCGTGACGACACCCGATGTGGCAGGCTCTCCCCGGAGGTGCGCGATGAGCGAGCAGGAAACGGCGCAGGACACGGCGAAGCAGGCACCGGCGCAGCGACGGCCCGACGTCGACCCGAACACGCCGGACGCGCAGGCCGCCCGCCGCAACCGGCACGTGTTCGTCGTCGGTTTCCTCGGCGGGCTGGGCCTGATGTGCGCCATCATCCTCACCTGGGCGGTGCGCGAGACGCTGTCGGTCCTGCTGCTGATGCTCGCGGCGCTGTTCCTGGCGATCGGCCTGCACCCGGCGGTGGCCTGGCTGCAGCGGCGCGGGCTGCCGCGCGGCCTCGCGGTCGCCGTGGTCGCGCTCGGCGTGGTGCTGGTGGGCTGCGGCGGCCTCGGCGCGCTGGCCCCGCCGCTGATCACGCAGACCGGCGACCTGGTCGCGAACCTGCCCGCCTACCTCGACGACATCAACCGCAATCCGCAGGTCGCCGAGTTCAGCGAGCGCTACCACCTGATCGACCGGCTCAAAGAGGCCGTCACCAGCGAGAACATCACCAAGGCGCTGGGTGGCGCGCTGGGCGGGGTGCGTGCCGTCTTCGGCGCCATCTTCAACGTGCTCACCGTGTTCGTGCTCACCATCTACTTCCTGGCCGCGTGGACCCGGCTCAAGGAGGGCTTCTACAAGCTGTTCCCGGCCTCGCGCCGGGACACCGCCCGCGAGATCGGCGACGAGATCTTCGAGAAGATCGGCGCTTATCTGCTCGGCTCGCTGGCCATCGCGTTCGTCGCCGGGGTGAGCACGTTCGTGTTCCTGCTGATCGTCGGGGTGTCGTACGCGTTCGCGCTGGCCATGGTCGTCGCGGTGTGCGACCTGATCCCGCAGATCGGCGCGACGCTCGGCGCGATCGTGGTGGTCATCGCCGGGTTCGCGCACTCGCCGACGGCCGGCATCGCCTGCGTCGTCTTCTTCATCGTTTACCAGCAGCTGGAGAACTGGGTCATCGCGCCGCGGGTGCTGCGGCGCTCGGTCGACGTCTCCGACCTGGCCGTGATCCTGTCCGCGCTGATCGGCGCGGTGCTGCTGGGCGCGCTCGGCGCGCTGATCGCGATCCCGGTGGTCGCCGGGGTGCAGCTGACCATGCGGAAGATCGCGATGCCGCACCTGGACCGCATCTGACGGCAGGGGAGAAGCCGACAGAAGGCCGACACACCACCGCGCGCACGCATGCGGTATGACTGTCGGCATGCAACCCGACGGCACCTCCCTCTCCGCCGTGTCCACAGTCGACAGTGCCGACCCGCTGGCCAAGCTGATCGACTCGGCGCGCGGCTGGCACGGCATACAACTCGGCGTGCTCGGTTTCATCGGCTTCTGCGGCGTGCTGAAGATGGGCGCGGAAGCACCCGGCCCCGCCTGGCTGCAGTGGCTGGCCACCGGCGGCTCTGTCGGCGCGTTCGTCATGGCGCTGTGGTCGATCGTCATGGTCGGCCAGGTGGCCTGGCCGACCGGCGACCCCGCCGCGCCCGCCGACCCCGCCGAGATGAGCGGCCGACTGCGCTCCGGCATCCGCACCACCATCGTCGCGGTGGCGCTGATGGCGTTCGCGGGCCTGTCCGCCTGGTGGCCCACCGACCAGGCCCCGTCCGTCGAGGTCAGCCTCGGCAACGGCAGCAAGGCCTGTGGCCAGGTCGCCGAGGGCGCCCCAGCGGGCGCCATGTGGCTCAACACCACCACAGGCGAGACCCTGGAGGTCCACCTCACCACCGTCGCCAACCTCCGCCCCGTCACCTCCTGCTGACCCCCGACCTGACGCACCGACCTGGCGCAACTCTTAAAGACTTGCGTCCTTGGCAGCCCGCCGAGGGCGCAAGTCTTAAAGAGTTGCCCAGGGGTGGGGTGCGCGGCGTCAGACCTGCCAGACGTCTACGCAGGTGGTGTCGGCGGTGGTCCAGCGGGCGAGCAGGTGGTGGCCGTCGGCGCTGAAGGCGGTGCGTACGGAGCGCGCGGCGGCGATGTCGGTGCGGAACACCTCCTCGTCGGTGCCGGACTCGTGCAGCCACACCGCGTTGCCCGCGGTCCCGGCGCGCAGCCGCCCGTCGGGGCTGTCGCACTGCGGCGCGAAGCCGTCGTGCGGGCTGTGCTCGGTGTAACCGTCGTAACGGCGGTGCAGGTCCTCGCCGACCATCTCCTCGACGACCGTGCCGGTGCCCAGGTCCCACATCGTCGCCACGTCGCGCACGTACCGTCCGACGTGGACCTTGCGGTCCGCCTCGGCGATCAGCCGCCACTGGCCCTCGTGCACCAGGACCTTCACCGGCCTGTTGTTCGAAGCCGCCTTGAAGCTGCTGGTCAGGTGCCCGCTGGCGATGTCCCACACGGTGAACTGCCCGTCGGTGTTCCAGGCGACCAGCGCCAGCCGGCCGCCGGGCCCGACGAAAACCTTGCCGCTGCCGTCGCCGACGCGCTGCTTCGGGCGCACCTCGTTGACGACCGCGCCGTTGGCGATGGACCGCATCCGCACGTACGCCCCCGAGCGTTCGCACTCCACCAGCAGCTCGTGGTCGGGGGTGAGCAGCCAGTCCCCGGCCACCCGCAGCTGGTGCCGCTTGGCGGCCCGGTCGCCGCTGAGCAGCTTCACCGAACGCGCCACCGCCGCGACGGAGTCCGAGGTCAGCAACGCCCCGGCGGCGACCCGGTGCTCCATGAGGATGCCTTCGCGCTGCGCGGTCAGCTCGTACACCCGGTCGTCGTCGGTGCGGACCTGCGCCAGCGCCGCCCCGGGGCCGTACTGCTCGCCCTGGCCGATCAGCCAGCGCACCAGGCGGGCCCGGCCGTCGGGCAGGTCCCAGCTCAGCGGCTCCATCCGCCACGACGCGGTGTTGGCCGGCACCCGCCGCGCGGCGACCCGCCCGGCCCAGCGCGCCGCCCCGCGGATCACCGCGTACTCCGGCTCCGTCGGGTGCCGCACCGGGCGGCCCAGCTCGGCGTGCAGCACCGCGCGGGCCGCGGGCAGCCGTGACGCGCCGCCGACCAGCAGCACGCCGCCCACGTCGGTGAGGCCGAAGCCCGCTCGGGCGACGACCGCACGGCAGCTCGCGGCGAGCCACCGCAGCGCGGGCTCGGCCAGCCGGTCCAGCCCGCCCCGGTTCAGCCGGTACGGCGGGGCGTGCGGCGTAATCCGGTCAACGACCTCGTCGGTGTCGGCCAGCCGGTGCTTGACCGAGCGTACGAACTCGCTCGCCGCGTAGCGGGCGTGCAGCCCGGTGTCGCCGCCGGACTGCAGCGCCGGGGTCAGCCAGTCGTGCAGCACCGCCCGCAGGTCGTTGACGAGCAGCAGGTCGAAGTCCTGGCCGCTGCCCGAGGTCTCGTGCGCCAGCACCTGCGGGCGCTCGGCGTGCATCCGGGCCAGCGACACCGTCCACGACGCGCCCAGGTCGCAGACCAGCACCAGCGCGCCGTCCGGCTGGTCGCCGTGGGTGTGCGGGTCCATGACCGCCGCGGTGGCGTCCGGGACCAGCTCCACGTCGGGGAAACCGGCGTCGGCGGCCAGCGCGATGAGCGCGTCGCGGCGCTCGTCGTGCGGGGCGTAGGCGGCCGGCACGGTCATCGCGAGCCGGTCGACGGTGACACCGAAGCGGTGCTCGGCCTCCTGGCGCAGCGTACGCAGGAACACGGCCAGCACCTCCTGGCCGGAGGCCTGCCGGTCGCCCAGCCGGACCGGCTCGCCGCTGTCCAGCGACTGCCGCGGCCCGGTGGCGAACCAGCGGGGAAGAGCCTCGCGCCTGCGCACCGCGGCCGTGCCCACCAGCAGGTCGTTCCCGTCCAGGCAGACCGCCGACGGCCAGCTGAACGCGCCGGTCACCGGGCAGGGGACGGGGTGGACCTGCGCCCCGGCGACGAGCGCCGCCGTGGTCTGGTACGTGCCGAAGTCGACCACCAGGAGGTGCTGAACCATAGCGGAACTCCCGAGTTTGCTTGAAGCGACCCGAAGTGACGCCGTCGTCTGCCGTGTTGATGATCGCCGATGCTAACGACCGGCTGTTGCAGGCGGGTTAACCGTTCGCGTGTCGGCGTCGACGATTTGTGCGCCAGGCGTGCTCGGTGTGGCTCAGACGGTCAGGAATTCGAGTTGCTCCAGTGCCTGGCCGAACGAGCTCGCCGCCTCCGGGTCGTCCGTCGCCAGGAACGCCGCCTCCAGCCTGCTCTGGGGAATGCCGGTGCGCAGCCAGGCCCGGACCTCCCGGTGGTAGCGGTCGTCGCGGGAGTAGGTCCAGCCGAAGTCGTCGATGAGGGTGGTCAGCTGCACGGTCGCGGTCTCGCCGGGCTCCTGTGCCCAGACCGCCAGATACGGCTCGACGGTATGCCCGTTCTCGGCGGCGCCCTCCAGCAGTGCGGTGACCTGGAGGTGAGAGCCGCGATCGGTGAGTATCTGCCGCATCAGCGCCATTAGGTAGCCTTCGAGGGCCGCCAGCTCTTCCGGGCCCCAGGCAGCTCCGTGGTAGCGGACGTTGCTCAGCGTCTTGGTCAGCAGGTGGCCGTCGCGCTGTTCACCGGTGGCGAACAGCTCCAAAATGCGCGGCAGGAAGTGCCGGAGATCGGCCTCGTCGCCCCAGGTGGACATCAGCTTGAAGGTGAAGCGCGCCAGGTCGGCCGCGGTGAGCCGGCGCAGTGGCACCCGTTGCAGGACCAGGGCCTCCGCGTCGTCGACGCAGTGGCCGCAGTAGCCGATCCGCTCGGCCCGTGGGTGCCGCGCGTACACGGCGTAGAGCTCCGCGACGGCCGCCTGCAGATCGGGATGCATGGCGGCGATCGTAGGCGAAACGGCAGCGCACACTCCTGCCGTTTCCCACTGCTCCGAGTTCCAGGACGCGGGGGAGGAAATGGCTGAAGTCGGCGTCGTCGTGCCAGCCCACGAACAGGTGCGGGTCCAGCTGATACGCGGTCAGCTCGCGCAAGGGAGTCCGTCCCAGGTCCGGCCCTGGCCGCCGCAGGCGCAGGTCGACGCCGGGGGCGAGCGGATGGCGGGCGAACACCGTGTAGAGCTCGGCCACGGCTGCGGCGAGTTCCGGAGCCATGCCGGTGAGCGTAGGCCGTTGCGATGAGTGGTCCCCACCGCGGCGGGCATGCCGTGGATGACATGCACCGCCGAGATCTCGGCCGTCAGACCGGATGAACTTCCCGACCCTCTGACGTGGCCTGACAGATCCGGAAAGTGATGCCGACCGGCGGCATGCCGGTCGGCATCGTGGTTCAGGAGCGAGCGGGCGGCGCCGGGCCACCCCGGTCGGTCAGTGCCAGACCTTGAACGTGAGGTGCTGGATCAGGTAGTCGATCTGGTACAGCACCCGGTATTGCGTCCCGTCCGGTACTGCGGTGGCCAGGACCACCGGGCGGGAGCGGGGTCCGTGGAAACATGCGTTCACCGGCTCGGTGGCGGTGGGCTCACTGCCGTCCGCGGGGTAGAAGATGACGAGGAAGACCTGACACCGGTCCGACGGGACGGTCGGGTCCTTGAGGTGCGAGACACTGATGGTCTGGCAGGACGGGTTGTTCGGCACGGTCAGGAGCACGGTCGCCACCCGGCCGGCGGCGTAGAAGTCGGTGTCGGGCCGCAGCGATCCGCAATGGTGCGCGGCGCTGGAGGTGTGTGGCCCGGCCGCTGTCGCCGCCGTGGGTAGCAGGACGGAGGCCAGCACCACCCCTGCGGTGAGCAGTGCATTGACGGTACGCTTCATGATCTGCACCTTTCCGGGGCAAAGTGCCTGGACGGATCAGAATGATGCAACCCGTACGCATCACTATCCTCTGAATGTCTCCGGACGCATTGACGGAAGTCGGTCAGATCGGGGCGCCGGTTTTGCCCCAGGGTTTGTAGACGGACAGGACGGTGGCGACCGTCAGCACGATGACCGAGGCGATGGAGCCGTCGAGGACCTGCTGGGCCGGGTCGGTGAGCAGGCCGGCGCGGGCGGTGTCGACGGCGTCCACCAGGGCGGGGTGGCGGGTCAGCATCGGGACGACGAGCACGGCGACGTTGAGTACGAGTTTGACGGCGACCCACCAGTGGCGGATCACGCCCCAGTGGCTGCCCAGGCCCAGGATCACACCGGTGACCAGGGCGGCCAGGCCGAGCGGCAGCATCGCGGCGGTGTCGAAGGACAGCATCAGGGCGTACGTCGCCTCGCGGGTGCCCGGGTCGGCGGAGGCCTGCGCGGTCAGCGCCATGACGAGCAGCGCGTAGGCGACGCCGAGCCAGCCGACGGAGGTGACGACGTGCACGGTGAGCAGGAAGCGGCGGGCGTTGCGGGGCAGCCGCGGCGGTCCGGGCCGGGTGCGCGGCGTGCGCCGGACGGGAGTGTCGGTGGCGGTCATGCGTCGTCTCCTGTCCAGCCGGGCCGGACCAGGCCCGATTCGTACGCCTCGACGACCAGGTGGGCGCGGTCGCGCGCGCCGAGCTTCACCATGGCCCGGCTGACGTGGGTCTTGGCGGTGGCCGGGCTGACGAACAGCCGCTCGCCGATCTCGTCGTTGGACAGCCCCGCGGCGACCAGGGCCATCACCTCGCGTTCGCGGTCGGTGAGCGCGTCCAGGGCGGCCAGGCGGCCGGAGTCCTTGGGCCGCCGCGAGCGCTGGGCGTATTCGGCGATGAGCCGCCGGGTGACACCGGGGGACAGCAGCGCGTCGCCGCGGGCGACGACCCGCACCGCCTGGATCAGGTCGGCGGGTTCGGTGTCCTTGACCAGGAAGCCGCTGGCCCCGTCGCGCAGCGCGTCGAACACGTACTCGTCGAGGTCGAACGTGGTCAGGATGACGACCTTCACCTCGGCCAGCGCCGGGTCGGCGGCGATGCGCCGGGTGGCTTCGATGCCGTCCAGGCGCGGCATGCGGATGTCCATGAGCACGACGTCGGGGCGCAGCGCGGCGGTCTGGCGTACGCCGTCCTCGCCGTCGGCGGCCTCGCCGACCACGGTGATGTCGTCCTGCGCGGACAGCAGGGCCCGGAACCCGGCGCGGACCAGCGCCTGATCGTCCACCAGCAATACCGTGATCATGATTCGCTCCCGGCGGGCAGGACCGCGCAGACGGTGAACCCGCCCTCGGCGCGCGGGCCGATCGCGACCGTACCGCCCAGCGAGGCGACCCGTTCGCGGATCCCGGACAGGCCGTTGCCGTCGGCGGTGTCGCCGCCGCGTCCCCGGTCGGTGATGTCGACGACCAGCTCGTCGGTGTCGTATCCGATCGTCACCTGGGCGCTGTCGACGCCGGCGTGGCGGTGCACGTTGGTCAGCGACTCCTGCACGATCCGGTACGCGGCCAGGTCGACCGGCGTGGGGAGCTCGCGCGGCGTTCCGGTGACCCGGACGTCGACCCGCAGCCCGGCCCCGGCGAAGCGCTCGACGAGTTCGTCGAGCCGGTCGATGCTCGGCGCGGGGCTGCGGGGGGCCTGCTCGTCGACGCCGCGCAGCACGCCGAGGGTGGCGCGCAGCTCGCGCAGGGTGTCCCGGCTGGCCGTCTTGATCGCGGCGAGCGCGGTGCGGGCCTGCTCCGGGTCGTCGTCGAGCAGGTGCAGCGCCACTCCGGCCTGCACGTTGATCAGGGAGATGTGGTGGGCGACGACGTCGTGCACCTCGCGGGCCATGCGCAGCCGCTCGTCGCCGACGCGGCGGCGGCGCATCTCCAGCATCCGGTCCCGGTTGCTGCGGATCACCTGTGCGATGAGCAGCACCCCGACGAGCACAGCGGCGACCACGACCCAGTGCCAGGACAGTAGTGCCTGGTCGCGCAGGCGCCAGCCGACGAGCACGAACAGGGCGTATCCGAGCCCCGCGGTGATCCAGGCCGCGGTCCGGTGGCCGAGCACCACGGCCGCGATCAGCGTGAACAGGAAGCCGAGGAAGAACGGGCCCCACGGGTAGCCCAGCGCCACGTAGGTCAGGGAGAGCGCGGTGACCGCGCCGAGGGCGGCGTATACGTGCACGCGGGCCAACCACATCGCGGCGGCGGACCCGGCCAGCAGGGCGTAGCCGAACCAGTCGAGCGGCCGGGGCGCGGCGACGCCGTTGTGGCTGCCGGCAACCGTCGCGGCGAAGGTCACCCCGACCATCTGGATCAGGGCGATGGCCACGGGGAAGAATCTGCGTCCCCGGAGCCGTTGAGGGTGTTCCCAGGTCATGGTCACCACGCTAGGCGCGGTGGGGGTGCCCCGTCGTCGCACAGCGGGAGTGACCCCGTGTACTCCCCCGGGAGTACGAAGGAAGGGCACCTTCACATCGCGCACGGGGGTCTGCCGTAATACCCCGACCCGCTCGGCCGCAGCCCGCTCCCGCCATGGCCGCGTGCCGAAAGATCTCCGTGCATAGCGCGACAGACCGCGATCGAATCGAACGCCCGTCCCGTGCGCCCATTCTGACCTGGGTCTTCAGCTGGGCACCGGCATGGCTGGGGATAATATTTAAGCTGAGCCGGATCAGTGCCCGGCTGAAGGGCCGCCTGGTCCGCGCTGCCTGTGCCACAGCAACGGCATCCACAGACTTCTGCCGCCGACCTGTTCGAACGCGCTCACGCGATGACTCACAACTGGCTGGATGCCTGGACGCTGCAAGGTGCCCGTACATGGCGCCGGCGCCAAGCTGTCCCGAGTGCTTCTGCCAGGGCAAACTGCGTCAAGGACGGGCGGACAAGGCCGAAAAATGGACGTAACGTGAGGAAATTCCCATAGAAGGGGAACGTCCATGGATATGAAACTTGAACTGATCATGCTGCCGGTATCCGACGTAGACCGGGCCAAAGCCTTCTACCAGGCGGCAGGATTCCGATTGGACGTCGACAACGCCGTCGGTGAGAACTGGCGGGCGGTACACCTGACACCACCCGGATCCGAGGGCTCGATCATGTTCGGCAAAGGGATCACCACCGCCGCACCGGGATCCACCCAAGGCATATACCTCATCGTCCCCGACATCGAACAGGCGCGCGCCGACCTCGTCGCCCGCGGCATCGAGGTCAGCGACGTGTTCCACGACTCCGCAGGAGTCTTCGTGCACGGCCACGACGACCAGGGCGAATTCACCTACCCGGCCGGCGATTCCTCCAGGCAGGAAGGGCCGCACCCGGATCGAGCCGCCTATGGCTCATACGCCACCTTCACAGACCCCGACGGCAACGGCTGGGTGCTTCAGGAGGTAAAGGCGCGGGCACCGGGCCGGTCGTGGTGAACGGCGGCCAGACCAACTGGCGCCAGAGGTTTTCGGCATCGACCTGAGCTGCTCCACAAGAGGCACGCGAGTGATCGCCGACAGGACGACGAATCATCCTCAAGCCGAGGAAGCGTTTTGTCCCGGGTCGGGCAGGAAACTCTGCCGGTTGCGTTCCAGAAAGTCCTTGAGGGTGACGGGGGGCCGTCCTGTCAGCCGCTGGATGTCGCCCGTCACCAGGTGGGTGCTGCGACGGCGCAGCTCCACACTCTGCGCGGACAGGTGCCCTGCGGCTGTGGGGTTGGGCTGTCCTGCGGCCGCGAGGTTCGCGATCAGCTCGTCTCGCCACTCCTCCGGTGTAAGTGGCTGGTAGCGCACGGGACGACCGGTGGCCTTGCTGATGGTTTCGGCGATGGCGGCGTGACCGGCGCGCTCGGCCCCGCCGACGATGGTGGTGCGGTCGGTGACCGATCCCGGGTCGGCCAGGAGCGCCGCGCCCATCGCGCCGACGTCCGAACTGGCGATCCAGGAGGGTTCGAAATCGCCGAAGGAGTTGCGGATCTGGCCGAGTTCACGGACCTGGTGCCCGTACAGGGCGAGCAGGTTCTCCATGAAGAAGGCGGCGACCCGGAGATGGGTGCCGCCGTATCCGGCCCACTCGAAGATCTGCTCGGCGACCCACTGGGCACGTCCCTGTGGACTGGGACTTTCGGGGAAGGCGGCGTCCAGGGACAGGTCGACGATGCGTTGCAGACCCTGCTTGCGCCCTGCGGCTGCGAAGAACCCGGCGGCTTCGGCGAGGCCGGCGCCGACGGGATAAGAGAAGTACGCGGCCTCGATTCCCTCCAGTGCCGCGATGAGGCTGGTGTAGTCGGCGAAGTCGGCGAGCACGACCTCGATTCCCATGCCGCGCAGTTCCTCGGATCGCTCGTCGAGCCGGCGAACCATGGCTCTGACCGGCAGTCCCCGGCTGAGCAGTTCGGCGGCGACGTGGCGGCCGGTGCCACCGAGGCGACCGGTGGCTCCGGTCACCAGAATCGGCGGTTTCACGGCATTCATGAAAAACATCCTAAACTGCGTTGCCGGAAATGCCGGCCGCCACCGAACGTGACGACGGGTGTCCGCGGTCCGGTCATGACCAGGCGGCCGTGCCAGGGCGCGAACCCCTATGCGTGCCGGAAAGTGCCTGGTTGACGCCGCACGGCGGCTGCCTGCGGGTACGGCTCAGGCGTTGACGGGGCGGGTGGCGGTGGACAGCCCGGCCAGTACGGCCATCGCCTGGTCGGCGTCGGCGCAGCCGACGAACAGGTGGTCGTGGAAGTATCCGGCCACCACGTTGCAGCTGATGCCGACGTCGGCCAGGGCGGTGGAGACGGCCGCGGTCAGGCCGACGGCGTCCAGCGCCGAGTGCACCCGCAGGGTGATCCACGATGCGACGAAGTCGTAGGGCAGCCCGGCCGCGTCGGCCTCCGCGCGCATCACCACCAGGGTGGTGCCCTCCGGTTCGGCGACCATGACGACCGGGTGCACCCCCGGCGGGACGTTGCCCGTGACGGTGGTGAAGACGTATTCGTACGGGTGGCGCTGCGGCTGCAGCCCGTGCAGCAGCGCGCCCAGGTCGCGTTCTCCGGTCACGACTGTCATCTTGTCAGCTCCAGGGGTCATCTCAGGTCACTGTGACCACGAGCGTCTGCCAACCTGTCGCGCCGTCGGGGAACGGGTCGGCCCGCTGCTCGGTCTGCACGGCGCCGGTGCCGTCGACGGCACGTACTCGCAGCGTGTGGCTGCCCGCGGTGGTGGCCGGCCAGTCCCAGACCCACTGCACCCAGGTGTCGGTGGACGGGACAGGCAGCAGCCGGGCCTGCTGCCACGGCGTGTCGTCGACCTGGACCTCGACCGCGCTGATGCCGCGGTGCTGCGCCCAGGCGACCCCGGCGACGGTCACCGTGCCTGCCGGGAGCTGCGCGAACGCCTTCGGCCGGTCGATGCGGGAGGCGGTCTTGACCGGGCCCATCGCGGCCCAGCCGCGCTGCACCCAGTACGCGTCGAAGCTGCCGAAGGTCGCCAGCTCCAGTGAGGTGATCCATTTGGCGGCGCCGACGTAGCCGTACAGGCCGGGGGTGAGCATGCGTACCGGGAAGCCGTGGTCCAGCGGCAATGGCTCGCCGTTCATGGCCAGCGCGAGCATCGCGTCGCGGCCGTCGAGCACGGTGGCGACCGGGGTGCCGATGGTGATGCCGTCCGCGGCCCGGGCGACGATCTGGTCGGCGCCGGCCTGCACGCCCGCGGCGCGCAGCAGCGGTGCGAGCGGCACCCCGAGCCAGCGCGCGTTGCCGACGTACGGGCCGCCGACCTCGTTGGACACGCAGTTGAGCGTGATGTCGCGTTCGATCAGCGGCTGCTTGAGCAGGTCGTCGAAGCTGAGTTCGGCGGGCCGGTCGACCATGCCGGTGATCTGCAGGCTCCACTGGCGCGGGTCGACGCGCGGCACGGTGAGCGCGATGTCGACGCGGTAGAAGTCCTGGTTGGGCGTGTAGAAGCCGGGTGTCTGCTCCGGTGGTGGTCCCGGGTCGGCGGGAGCGGGCAGGGTGATCGCGTCGCGGGCCTCGTCTGCGGCCTGGGTGCCGCTGCGCCGGATGATCGACGCGAGCCCGCCCGCCAGAGCGGTGCCCAGTGCCACCAGCCCGGCCGCGATGAGGAACGAGCGCCGTCCGGTGCGGCCTGCTGCGGTCGCTGTCTCGTGGTCCGCCGGGGGAGCGGTCGCAGCCGCCGGGTCCTTCGGCGTTCCTGTGCCCGCACAAGTGTCCGGCTCCGGTGGAGTTCCCGACTCCGTCGCGGCCGCGGCGATGGAAGCCGCCTCGGTCGTGCCTGCGGCGGCATCCGGATCGGGTACCGGGGATGGGGGCGGGGGTGCGGTGACGGCTTTCGGGGCCAGCCAGGCCAGCAGCCCGGCGGAGACGGCTCCGGCGAGCAGGGCGGGCAGGGCGTCGAGCGGGCGGGCACCGGGGCGGGCCAGTGCGGCGGCCGCGCCGACGAGGCCGAGTGCGCCGATCGCGAGCAGCGCGGCGGTCCGGTGGCGCACCGCGAGCACGCCGACCGCGGCGGCCAGGGCCGCGAGTACGACCAGGATGGTGCCGATGAGCAGGGGCTTGTCGTAGGTGCCGAAGGTCGCGACCGCGTATTCCTTCACCGGCGTCGGGGTGGCGTCGATGACGGTGCCGCCGATGGCGACCAGCGGCGAGGACTCGGGCCGCAGGAGCGAGGCGACGAGTTCGGCGGCGGCGATGCCGCCGGCTGCGGCCAGCAGTCCGCTGAGCGCGGGAAGGATCAAACGTCGCATGGGAGTCCTCCTTGGAGGAATCGGGAAGGGCGCCTTCCGCGCGGAAGGCGGGCGGAGCCGGTGCTCGTGCCGCGGCTGCGGCGCAGGCGCCCTTCCCGCCGTCGGTCAGGACGGAGGCATGAGCACGCCGTCGACGAGGTAGACCACGCCGTTGCGGGTCTGGATGTTGCCGCAGACGATCATCGCGGTGTCGTTGACCTTGAATTCGGTGCCGCTGCCGGTGACCGTGATGTCCTGGCCTTCGAGCGTCTTGTGGGTGCCGGCGAGCGCGTCGGGCGCGGTCTTCCCGGCTACCACGTGGTAGGTCAGGACCTTCTTGAGCAGTTCCTTGTCGGCCAGCACCTTGTCCAGGTCGGCCTTCGGGATCTTGGCGAAGGCGTCGTTGGTCGGCGCGAAGACGGTGACGGCCTCGGCGCTGTTGAGCGTGTCGGCCAGTTCGCCGGCCTGGATCGCGGCGACCAGGGTGGACAGCTGCGGGTTGGCCGCCGCCGCGGTGGCCACGGGCTGCTGGGCCATCATCTCCAGGCTGCCCGGGTTGGCCGGGTCGCTGGGGATGCCGGCGCAGGCCGGGCCGAACTCGCCGCCGGTGGCAGGCAGGGACGGCAGGGCCGTGGGCACGCTGGTCGGTACGCCGCTCGGCAGTGCGGTCGGCTGCGTGGTCGCCGCCGTGGTCCCGCCCCCGCAGGCGCTGAGCGCCAGCGAGAACGAGAACGCGGCGACGGCCGCGAGCGCGGTGAGTTTCCTCTTCCGGTGCATGACGGTGGTTCCTTTCCTCCGGTTAAAACCTCCACCGGTGATTCGACACTGAACCCGTCATGGTTTGGAGCGATTAGCGCGATTTTTGTCTGTTTTTTTCTATTTCATGGGGATCTCAGCGATGATGGGCAGTGTCGGACTGGCCGAACCGCCCGCCGGCTCCACGGTCACGCCCATCGCGTCGGCGGCGTTCACCCCGCTGACCAGGTGCGTGGCGGTGCCCTGCCCGGCGGCGAGCACTCCGGCCGAGTGCGGAGTCGTGCCCTCCATCAGCCAGAACTGGTACGCCTTCTGCTCACCCGGCGAGTGCGTGGCCAGCAGGATCACCGCGGCGTCCTGACTCGGCGAGGCCACCACGGTGACCTTGCCGCCACCGGCCACGTCGGAGGTGCGCACCGTCGCATCCTGCGCGGTCAGCACCGCCTGCGTGCGCGCCAGTTGCTGCTGCGCCGCCTGCGCCGCGGCCCGCTCGTCACGCACCCGCTGCTCCTGTACCGCCCACGTCGACCCGCCGACCAGCGCCGCGACCAGCAGGCACGCGGCAGCGGTCAGCGCCGCCGGATGCCGCCACCAGCGGGCGGGCTCGCGCCGCCCGCGCACCGGCCGGGCGGGCGGGATCTGGCGGGTGCGCCGCACCGCGGCCAGCACGTTGTCCCGCATCGCGGGCGGCGGCACCGACCAGGCGTCGTCGGCCAGCCGCGCCACGGTCTCGTTCAGCTCGGCCACCTCGGCCGCGCACGTCTCGCACCCGCGCAGATGCTGGATGAAGGTCTCGCGCTCGGCCTCGTCCAACGCGTGCAGCACATACGGACCGGCCAGGGAGTGGATCTCACTCATGCCGACACCTCGCTACCCTCGCTGCCGGCATACCTCATGATGGGCTCGCTCATGCCGACACCTCCACGCCGAGGCAGTCGCGCAGCCGGATCAGGCCGTCGCGCATGCGGGTCTTCACGGTGGGCAGCCCGGCGCCCAGCAACTGGGCGACCTGCTGATAGGTGTAACCGCCGTAGTAGGCCAGGGTGATCGCCTCGCGCTGCAGGTCGGTCAGGGTCTTGATGCACCGGCGTACCTGCTGGCGCTGCAACCGCGCGGTGGCCTGCTCGACCACCTCGTCGGCGGGCGTCTGCGTCGCCTCCGGCGCCATCCGCTGCACCCGGTCCAGCGCCGCCTGCTCGGAGCGCACCCGGTCCACCGCGCGGCGGTGGGTGATGGTGAAGACCCAGCCGGTGGCCGAGCCGCGGGCCGGGTCGAACCGGCTGGCCGTGCGCCACACCTCGACCAGCGCCTCCTGCGCGACCTCCTCGGCCTGCGCCGGGTCGCGCACCACGCGCCGGGCCAGGCCGTAGACCCGCGGCGCGACCAGCTCGTAGAGCCTGGTGAAGGCGGCCTCGTCGCCGCGGGCCACGGCCCGCAGCAGCGTCTCGGCGTCGGTGGGCGCAGCCACGTCGGGCACGCTCGACAGCCGATCGGGCCGTTGGTACGGCTGTTCGTCACCGTTCACGGTTCCGCCCTTCCGGCATGGATCTGTTCACCCGTCACTTGCGTATCACCGATGATTCGGCGCCGGACCCGCCGCGGATGGGTCCGATCTCGTCTACCACCCACTGCGATCATCGCCCGCTTCGTGTCGCCACCGCGACAGGAAGGAGAACGACGGTCACGTGAAGGCCGACATCGATCAGGTGATCCACCTCTCAGGGGAACGCGCCTGACCAGGTCATCTGCGTATCGTCAGGAAACGGAACCGTACCGTTCCGCATCTCCCTTCCCCCGGAGCCTGTCATGAGCCGTGCCCGCGTGCCCGCCGGAGCGCCCCTGTGCGCCGCCGTGCGCGAGCTGCTGTGCGAGGTCGGCTACGACAAGATGACCATGGACGCGATCGCGTCGCGCGCCCACATGAGCAAGGCGACGCTGTACCGGCACTGGCCGGGCAAGCCCGAGCTCGTCGCCCAGGTGCTGCGCCAGCAGCAGGCCGAGGACGTCGTCCCCGCCGACACCGGCAGCCTGCGCGGCGACCTGATCGAGCTGCTGTACGCCGCGGCGCGCTGCGTCGTCGACGAGGGCCCGCTGATCCACGCACTCTCGTTCGCGATGCAGACCGACCCCGAACTCGCCGGAATCGTGCGGGGCCAGGTGTACCCCGAGATCCACCGGCACACCGAAGCACTGCTGGAGCGCGCGGTGCAGCGCGGCGAGATCAAGCCGCAGCCGTTCGACAGCCTCTTTCCCGACCTCGTCACGGCGCAGCTGATGGCGAGGCACCTCGGACACGGCCGGCCGCTCGACGACGAGTACCTGGCCCGGGTCTGCGACGAGGTCCTGCTCCCCGTCCTGGCTCGCTGAAACACCCTCCACCGAAAGGCACGACGATGACCACCACGGTCTCCCGACCCCAGGCAGCGGAGCCCTCCGCCGCCCCGAATCCGCGGCGCTGGCTCGCCCTGACGATCATCGCCATCGCGCAGCTGATGGTGGTGCTCGACGCGACCATCGTGAACATCGCCCTGCCCGCCATGCAGGTGGACCTCGGCATCACCGACGCCGAGCGCCAGTGGGTGCTCACCGCGTACACGCTGACCTTCGGCGGCCTACTGCTGCTCGGCGGCCGCATCGCCGACTACTGGGGCCGTAAGCGCACCTTCATCGCCGGTGCGATCGGCTTCGCGGCCGCGTCCGCGCTGGGCGGCCTGGCCTGGGACGGCCTGAGCCTGTTCGCCGCGCGCGGCCTGCAGGGCGCGTTCGGTGCGCTGCTCGCCCCGGCCGGTCTGGCGCTGCTGACGGTGCTGTTCACCGACGCCAAGGAGCGCGCCAAGGCGTTCGCCGTGTACGGCGCCATCGCGGGCGGCGGCGCGGCGGTCGGCCTGCTGCTGGGCGGGGTGCTCACCGAGTACGCCGACTGGCGCTGGTGCCTGCTGGTCAACATCCCGATCGCGGTCCTCGCGATCGCGGCGGCGATCCCGTTCGTGCCGGAGAGCAAGGCCGAAGGCAACACCCGCTACGACATCCCCGGCGCGATCGCGGTCACCCTGGGCCTGGTCGCCCTGGTGTACGGCCTGACCAAGGCCGCCGAGCCGGAGCACGGCTGGGACTCCCCGGAGGCGCTGGCCTACATGGGCGGCGGCCTGCTGCTCCTGATCGTGTTCGTGATCATCCAGAAGTTCTCGAAGAACCCGCTGCTGCCGCTGCGCATCCTGCTCGACCGCAACCGCGGCGGCGCGTACCTGTCCAGCACCCTGACCGGTGCCGGGCTGATGGGCGCGTTCTTCTTCCTGACGTTCTACTTCCAGGGCGTGCTCGGCTACACCCCGATCGAGGCCGGTCTGGCCTCGCTGCCGATCTCGGCGGGCGTGTTCATCTCCGCCGGCATCGCCAGCCAGCTGCTGCCCAAGCTGGGCGCGAAGCCGCTGATGATCGCCGGTGCGGTGCTGGCCGCGGGCTCCATGCTGTTCCTCACCCAGATCGGCGTGACCACCTCGTACGCCACCCACGTGCTGCCCGGCGCGATCGTGCTGGGTCTGGGCCTCGGCTTCACGTTCGTGCCGCTGTCCAGCCTCGCGCTGGTCGGCGTGCCGCAGCACGACGCCGGTGCGGCCAGCGCCACCCTGAACGCCACCCAGCAGGTGGGCGGCTCGCTGGGCGCGGCGCTGCTGAGCACGTTCGCGCTCAACGCGACCTCGGACTACGCGGCCGAGAACCTCAAGCCCGGGATGGACCCGCAGATGGCGGGCTTCGTCCAGGCCGAGGCAGCGGTGCACGGGTTCGCGACGGCGTTCGCGTGGGGCGGCGGCCTGCTGGTCGTGTCCGCGATCGTGATCACCGTGCTGATCAAGGTCCGCAAGTCGGACCTGCCCGTGGAGGGCGCGGTCCACGTCGGCTGACGCCACCGTCCCGCTTGCTGTAGACGCTGGCCTATCTCATCGAATTCGACCGACGAATTTTCGATGAGATAGGCCAGCGTTTATGTAAATCGCGCGGCGCGGTCAGGCGCCCTTGGGCGGCTTGGTGGAGCAGCCGTTCTTGCGTTCCCAGGTCTGGAGCTCGGTGACGGGGGACTTCGCAGCGCCCTTGCGCCACGCGTCGAGGTAGCGCCAGGGCCAGATCACGCCGCGGCGGATCCACCAGTCGCCGGTGCGCGCGCACACCGGGGACATGCCGAAGTGCAGGTGGCAGGCGCTCGCCAGGCCGGTACGGCCGACCTTGCCCAAGGGCTGTCCCGCCTTGACACGGGCCCCGGCGTGGATCTTCGAGTCGATCGCGGAGAAGTGCGAGCCGTAGTAGCGCACGCCGTCGTCGCCGAGCAGGGACACGGACTTGCCGCCGCGGGTCGCGCCGTCGTCGGTCTTCGGGTCGTAGAGGTCCACCGGCGAAATCTCCAGCACCACGCCGTCGATGACCGCGACGACGCTCGCGCCGCACGGCGCCATGATGTCCGTCGCCTGGTAGTCATGGTGGCTGCGCCCGTAAGAGGTCTTGCCCAGCACAGGGAAGACGTGGTGGACCGCGGACGGCGACGAGGCGGGGGAGGGCGAGGGTGTGGCGTCCGGTGTCGCGGTCGGAGCGGGCGTGGCCGCCGCGGCGGGCGTGAACACAGGCCTTTGCGCCGGCCCGCCGCACGCGGCGAGCGCCAGGACGGTCACGAGGCCCAGCGGTACAAGGTGGGAACGCACCCGGCGACCCTACTCCCGCGGGTCGGGTCGGGCGTCGTGTGCGCTGGGCGTGCAGGAATGCGACAGTGGCCATCGCGACGTCGGCGGCGCGGCTTCGTGTACACAGGATGTCCACGTCCTTCGGGGACGGCCGTCGATGCGGGTGACGCCCGCAGGCCCGTCACGTGTCCGTCGGGCGTCACGCCGCAGATGCGGGTCGGCGCATGGGCTTGAGGAGGCCGGATGAGGTTCGAGCGGTCCGAAGCCGCACGGGAACGCTTCGTCCGCCAGCAGAAGCGGCTGCACCGGGAACTGCTCGACAGCGGCCTGCCGGTGTTCGCACTGACGGGCCCGGCGCTGCCCGGTGTGGAACGGTTCGGCGGCTTGGGACTGTCCGACGACCGGATCACCACCGTGCGGGTCGTGTACGGGGAAGGCCTGACGCTGCCCTGGGCCGCCGTGGAGACCGCCCGCCGGGCCGGCACGCCGATCGGCTTTGCCCCGCTGCGCGGGGAGGTCGAGCACTGCATGCGCGGGCACGGTCACCGGATCTCCGACGTCGAGTGGACCGAGGGGGACACCACGGTGGTCGTCGACGGCGTGCCCGTGGCCGGGCGGGTCGTACGGGCCGGAAGCCGCTGGTGGGCGGCTCGCTGCAGCCTCGAGGACGTCGAGATCACCGTGGTCGCGCGTGACTGGCACCCCGAGGTGCTCAGCGCGCACACCGTCATCGACCTGACGGCGATGCTTTCACGGGTGCACGTTGGACCGCCGACGGCGCCGCCGGATCCCGGTACGGGGCACCACGAGCGGGAGATCCCCGAAGACCTCGCGGGCGAGCCGCATCGTGCCCTGGTGGACCTCTCCCTGCGGCTGGGCCGTGAGCGTGCGGCGTGGCTGGCCGACGGCGGCCCCGGGCCGCAGCTGCCGGGCTACTGGCGCACACTGTGGCGGGCGGCCGTGCGGCGGCAGATGGACCTGGCCGACCAGTCTGAGCCGGTGGCCGACCAGGCGGTCAGCAGCACCCTGGCGCAGCTGTCGACGCTGCAGGACAAGGCCGAGTGGTTCCGTGACGACGCCCGCCTGCGGGAACGGGCGGTCGCCGAGACGCTGCTGTTCGGCACCGGCATCAGTGAGGCCGTGTCCAGCGTCGCCGCGCAGCGTGCCTGGCTGCACCGTGAGGAGACCGTCCGCCGCCGGGATGTGCCGATCCAGGTCCGTGCGGCCGTGGACGAGGACTGGTTCGAAGCCTGGTCCGCCTGGGCCGACGGCCACGCCGCGCAATCGGCCGGCTGACCGCAGGTCACTCGGCAGGTGAGGTTAAGAAGGTGCCCTTCCATTACGTATGGCGATAAGAAGGTGCCCTTCCTTCGTCAGGGGCCGCGGTCGATGTAGCGGACGACGGTGCCGAACAGGCGGTCGTGCCAGGCGCGGCGTTTGTCGTCGGTGAGCACGCCGATCATGCCGATCAGCCACAGCACGGGGATGGCCAGGCCGACGAGCGCGCGCAGCAGGGCGCGGCAGAACCCGACGTGGCGGCCGTCGGTGCGGCGTACGACGGTGCCGAACAGCAGCGCGCCCAGGGTCTGGCCGGTCATCCACCAGCAGGCCGTGAAGTAGACGACCGGTAGCACCGCGGCGACCACCGCCGACGCGGCCTTGAGCCAGCCGGGGGGCTCGCCGGCCAGCGCGGACCACACCGCCGGTACGCCGGACACGGCGAAGGACGAGGCGACCGCGAGCAGGCCGGCGTCGATGGCCAGCCCTGAGATCCGGGAAACCATGCCTGCGTAGGGTGGATGTTGGCCAGCCGCGGTCACCGATCACCGTTCGTGCTGTGGCGGTGGAAGACGCGCCGGAACGAGGACTCGATCCGGTCGTCGGCGGTCGCGGAGGTCTCGCGCAGTTCGTCGGTGGCGTTGGCGAGCACGCCGCGGCTCTGCTCGGTGATCAGTTCCTGGAGCCGGGGGTCGCGGGTCATGTCGTCGATGACGACGGGGATGACCTTGCGTCTGATCTCGGGGATGGCGCCCTCGACGAGCCGCGGCACCACGCTGTTGATCAGGTATGGCATCAGGTTGTCCACCATGCGCGGCACGATCGACTTCTCGACCCAGGTCAGGCTCTCGTCGACGGTGTCGCGCAGCGCGACGGCCGCGGCGGCGCGGCTGGAGACGAGCGTGTCGCGCCCGCGCAGCCCGGCGGCGGTGACGACGTCGCGGGCGGTGTCGATCGGGGAGGCCGAGGGCAGGGCGGCGCGGGTCGCCCCGGCCAGCCGCCGGGCCTGGTCGCGGGTGGCCTCGCCGACCCGGGTCCCGGTGCGTACGGCGAGGTCGAAGCTCTGCTGGGTGAGGCCGACGGCGATGGCGACCGGTGAGCGTGCGCTGGTGGGGGAGGGCTCGACGCCACTGGTGAGCAGGTCCTCGATGCGGGCCTGCTCGGCAGGGTCGACCGGGCCGGTGAGTCGGCGGAGTCGTTCGGCGACGAGCATCGCGGCGCCGAGGGCGAGGCCCGGCACGCCATGCCGCGCCCTCGCGGGATCGGTCATAACATGAATTTACTCCAGACCGTCACATAGCGGTGTGAATGCCCAAGTATTACCCGTCGGTAATCGGTGTTCGCGGCCGGCGTTCGCGCGGCGCGGGCAGAAACGCCCGGACGGGGCGGCCCGTTTCCGGGCGCACACAGGTTTACAGCGGTGGAGCGGGCCACGGCGGCCCGCCGCAACGCTGGAGGCGGCACTTGTCCCGGTTCTTCGACGGCGTCTGGTCGTGGCTGGTCGCCGCGGCGGCCGAGACCTCCTGGCGCGAGCTGATGCCGCTGGGCCTGGCCGGCGCGTTCGTATGGGGGCTGTGGCTCTACCGGGTGCTGCTGTCGCGCCTGGACCGGCCGATCCTCAACGACTTCCGCACCACGGTGTCGGTCGTGGTGCCCTCCTATCGCGAGGATCCCGACATCCTGCTCGAATGCCTGCGCAGCTGGCTCGCCCAGAACCCCGACGAGGTCGTCATCGTGCCCGACGTCGGCGACACCGAGGTGCTGCGGCGGCTGGCCGCCGTCGACGACCCGCGGCTGTGCGTGCTGCCGTTCACCCACCGCGGCAAGCGCTCGGCACTCGGCGTCGGCATCCGCGCCGCCCGCGGCGAGCTCGTCGTGCTGGTCGACTCCGACACGCGCTGGCAGCGCGGGCTGCTGGCGGCCGTGCAGATGCCGTTCGCCGACCCGACCGTCGGCGGCGTCGGCACCCAGCAGAACGTGCACCAGCGCGGCACGAGCATCTGGCGGCGCGTCGCGGACTGGCTGGTCAACCTGCGCTACTACGACTACGTCCCGGCGATGGGCCGGGCCGGGGCGGTCGCCTGCCTGTCCGGGCGCACCGCCGCGTACCGGCGCTCGGTGGTGATGCCCGTGCTGGACCACCTGGAGAACGAGTTCTTCCTCGGCCGGCGCTGCGTGGCCGGCGACGACGGCAGGCTGACCTGGCTGGTGCTGGCCTCGGGCTATCGCACCGTGCACCAGTCGTCGGCCCGGGCGATGTCGATGTTCCCCGCGACGTTCTCGGCCTTCGTCAAGCAGCGGGTGCGCTGGAGCCGCAACTCGTACCGCTGCTATCTGACCGCGTTGTGGAAGGGCTGGCTGTGGCGTACCCCGCTGGTCACGAAGATCACCGTGCTGCAGATCCTGCTGACCCCGGTGACCATGGGCATGGCCCTGGGCTACCTGCTGCTGTCGCGCCTGGAGCTGAGCCCGCGCGGCGCGGTGGTGGTGCTGTTCTGGCTGCTGGCCGGCCGCGGCATCCGCGGCTGGTCGCACCTGCGCCGGCATCCGCGGGAACTGCTCATGCTGCCGCTGGTCGCGGCCGTCGTCATCGCGATCTCCCTGCCGATCAAGCTGTACGCCTTCGCGACCATGAACCGGCAGGGCTGGCTCACCCGCGGCGCCGACCGCATCGGCGGCGACGGCCAGGCCGCGAGCACGCTGTCGGCGTCCCCGCCCACTCCCGCCGGGCGGCGGGCCGTGGCCGTGCCGTCGGAGGCGGCGTGATGCGCCCGGCCCGCCCCGCGGCGACCGCGCCCGCCCGCTGCACCAAGGCCGTTGCCGCGCTCCGCGGCTCCTCGGCCAGGGCCGCGGCCGTGCTCGCCCTGCTGCTCACCGCAGGTGGCGCCGCAGCCGCCGCGCCCGCGTCCGCGGCCCCGACCGCGGCTCGTCGCGCCGCCGCCGCCGACACCGCGGCGGCCGACTCCGAGCGCCAGGCCGCGCTGGTGGCCGCCGAGGACCGGTGGCTGAACCAGGTGCGTGCGGTCAGCGCCGTCGCGCCGCTGCGCGACCTGCTCAGTCGCGCCCCGGGCAGCACCACGCAGAAGTGGGACCGGCCCTACCGGCTGGACACCGCAGGCGGCTACACGCTGGTGCTGACCGCGCGCACGGCCGCGTACACGGTCGACGACCTGCTGCGCCTGGCACCGCAGACGTTCGTCCGCCAGCCGCAGGGCGCGTACCTGCTCACCGAGAACATCTACGTCAACTCCGGGGCCCGGCTGAAACTGGCCCACCCCGGCGGCCTGGAACTGCGCCTGGCCAGCCGCAGCAGCGGCTTCGTGGCCATCGTGTCGTTCGGCGGCGGCCTGACCCTGGCGGGCACCAAGCAGGCCCCGGTGCGGGTGACCAGCTGGGATCCGCGCACCGGCAAACCCGACACCGAGGTCGGCGACGGCCGGGCCTACCTGCGGGCCATCGGCGGTCACTTCGCGATGAGCCATACCCGGGTGTCCCACCTGGGATTCTGGAGCGGCCGCACGGGCGGGGTGAGCCTGACCGGCACGGACCGGCCCGACACCGGCGCGGTCGAGGGCCCCGACGCCGCGACCCCCGGACGGCTCCTGCCGGGCGAGGTGCGCGTCCTGTCCGGGGGCCGCGTCGCCACCCCGGACAGCCGTTTCACCGTACCCAGCCTGTCCTACGTTTCCGGCGCCATCAGCGACAGCGAGCTCATCGGCAACGCCTACGGGCTGTTCGTGTCCAGCGCCGACGGCATCAAGATCACCGACACGACGGTGCGCGACAGCCTGCAGCACGGCGTGATGCTGCACCGCTTCGCCACCAACGCCGTCATCGAACGGACCGTGTCGAAGAACAACGGCGGCGACGGCTTCCTGCTCTCCCGCGCCACCCAGCAGGTGCGCATCACCAACACCACCGCCGAACGCAATGGCGGCAACGGGTTCACCCTCAGCGGCCGGCCGCTCGCCGACGGCCCCTCGGCGTCCGGGCAGTCCACCGCCGGGTACGGCGCCAACACCGTCTCGCACAGCACCGCCCGCGGCAACGGCCACTACGGCTTCGAGATCCTCGGCGGCATCGCCGTCAGCATCCAGGAGAACCAGGTCGAGGGCGGCGACATGGGCATCGTGGCGCGGCTCGGGGCCCGCGACCTGACCGTCACCGCCAACCGGCTCAAAGACCAGCGCCGCCAGGCGATCGCGATCCGCGACGGCGTCGCCAAGGCCCGCATCACCGGCAACCTCATCGAGAACACCCGGACCGGGGTGTACGTGCGCGACTCCGTCGCCGAGGTCCGCGGCAACACCATCCACGACGCGAACAGCCACGGCGTCACCTTCGTCGGCGCGGTCGGCGGCTCGGTCGTCGCGGGCAACGCGATCACCGGCGTCGGCCCCAGCGCACTGGACACCGGCCGGGCCGCAGGCAAGGTCACGTTGCGCGACAACCAGACCGACGCCTGGCTGGACACCAGCACGCTCTGGGCGCGGGTGCGCCACTACGCCAGCCCGATGACGCTGCTGTGGACCGCGATCCTGCTGCTGATCGTGGTGCTGGCGTTCCGGCGCCGCCGCGACGACCACGGCCACCCGTACGCGGCGACGAAACCGCTGTTCCCCCGCGACGGCGGCGCACCGCCCGGCACACGGCCCGAACCCGGCCGGCACAGCCCGCGCGAGGTGGCCCGCGGCCGGGCCCGGGTGCCGGTGATGGCCGAGTGAGCAACCCGACCACCGACGTGCCGGACACCAGCGAGCCGGAGGCCCGTCGGCCGGGGCAGCGCCCGCGCGGGCTTGCGTGGGTGCTGCCGTTCGCCGCGACGTCGCTGCTGGCAGGGATGCTCGTCCTGCTGCTCATGGCGCTGGCCGCGTGCGGGCGGCCACAGCCGGGAGCGTCCACCGGACCCGGTGCCACCCCGCCGTCCAGGGGCGGCGGGTCCACGCCCGGCACCACGACCTCGACGGCAGGCACGCCGGCGGGCACCACGGCCGCGCCTGCTCCGGGCCGGTCTCCTATCCGGCCCGCTGAGGCCTGCCCGCTCGCCACGGTGACCGTGGGCGACGCATCCGCGCTGGCCGCGGCGCTGGCGCGGGCCCGGCCCGGCGACAGCATCAGGCTCAACGACGGGGTGTACGAGGGCCGCTTCGCCGTCACCACCCCCGGCACCGCCGCGAAACCCGTGCACCTGTGCGGCGGTGCCGGTGCGGTGCTCGACGGCGGCGGCACCGGCCACGGGTACGCCCTGCACCTGCACGGCGCGGACCACTGGCGGCTGACCGGGTTCACGGTCCGCAACGCGCAGAAGGGCGTCATGTTCGACGGCACGAGCCACGCGGTGCTCACCGGCCTGACCGTGGAACACGTCGGCGACGAGGCGATCCACCTGCGCGCCTTCAGTTCCGACAACGTGGTGCAGCACAGCACCGTCCGCGCCACCGGCCTGCGGAAGGCGCAGTTCGGCGAGGGCGTCTACGTCGGCACCGCGGCGGGCAACTGGTGCGACGTCACCGGCTGCGAGCCCGACCGCAGCGACCGCAACATCATCCGCGGCAACCGGATCAGCGCCGTGACCGCCGAACCCGTCGACGTCAAGGAGGGCACCACCGGCGGGACCGTCGAGGACAACACGTTCGACGGCGCGGCCATGACCGGCTCGTTCGCCGACTCGTGGGTGGACGTCAAAGGCAACGGCTGGCTGATCCGCGGCAACACCGGCCGCCACTCGCGCGGCGACGGCTTCCAGACCCACCGCGTCGCCGACGGCTGGGGCGACCGCAACGTGTTCACCCGCAACACCGCCGACGTAGCCGGGCCGGGCTGGGGCTTCCACCTCGCACCCGTCGCCGCGAACATCGTCGGCTGCGACAACACCGTCACCGGCGCCACGAAAGGCCTGGCCAATACGACCTGCCGAAAGAAATGGTGAAGCCCGGGAGATTGTCCCTCTCCCGGGCCTCGGAGTGCCGCCGAATTGCACACACCAGCACGTTTAAGCGAACGGGTCAGCCGTGAAGACCCCGTGTCTCTACCGTTTGGACTACCGCACCAGGAAAGAGGTGCGGGCCGGGCTCGAACCGGCACCTCGGGGATTTCGCCCGTACGCGGTCGATCTGGTGTTCGGCGGCGAATGCTGAGTCTGGAGCGAGAATCTGAGTCTGATCGCGGCTGCCTCTGCCAGTTGGGCTACCCCCGCAGGTGGTGCAGGGGGTGGGACTCGAACCCACACTGTGACCGCGTTGTTCAGTTTCGGCTTCAACTTCAGCTTGCGCTTCCGCGCCCCCCGCCCTCCGGCGGGGAGTTCATGGGTCAGGCGAACAGGTAACCGAAGACCCGGTCGCCGACGTGCTTGTCCACCGCCTCCGCGTTGTTGGCCTCCTCGCGGGCGAACTTGACCGCCTGCTGCAGCTTCTCCACCCGCTCCAGCAGCGTCGACACCCGCTTGGCCGGCAGCGCGCCGGAGAACTTCACCGTGGTCCAGTAACCCACCGCGATGTCCTCGTAGTACACCTCGACCTGCGCCGGGTGCTTCTCGGTCGCCTCGGCCTTGACGTGGTTGCGGGGCACCTTCTTGGTGCGGATGGTGCGCACCGGCTCCGTCGACCAGCAGTCCGCGGAGTCGCTGAACACCCACGACTCGGCGGCATCGAGCACCGGCAGCTTCTTGACGAACGTGTGCAGGTCGGTGAGCTGCTTCTCGAGGAACAGCAGGTAGGTCACCGGCACGTCGGACACCAGCACCCGGTCGTCGACGACCACGTCGGCGCGGGCCACGCAGTTGGTCGCGTCCTTGGCCGCGGTCACGTCGAACAGCCGGGTCAGGGTGGTGCCGATCTGGCGCAGCACGTCCTCGGCGCGGGTCTGCACCTTCGTGGACTCCGGCGGCAGCTGCTCGCCCTCCTCGTCCTTGGCCTGGTACGTGCGCGAGATGCCCGACAGCAGCGCAGGCTTCTGCACGGCGTGGTGGGCCTCGGTCAGGTCCTGGAACGAGCGGCTCTTGATGCCCTTCTCGACCGCGATGATCTGGTTCAGCTTCGCCATGAAGTGTTCCTCCCGGGGAGTGACGCTAAGGGATCACCCGGTCGAGCGGCAATCCGGATTCCCGCCACCCCGACTGAGTTGATCAAGTACGGTGAACTCCTGGCAGAGTCGGGGGTGGTCGGCCGTGGTGATCGGCTTTGCGATGCTGGCCACCGGATTCGTCTTCGTCTGCGGCGCCAACGACGGCGCGGCCCTGCTCGCCCTGGCCCTGCGCCAACGCGAACTGCCGCTCTACGGCGTGCTGGCCGTGCTGCTGGCCGCGATCATCGCCGGTCCCGCGCTGTTCGGCCTGGCCGTCGCGCACACCTTCACCGACCGCCTCGTCGACGCGGGCGGCGTCCGCGGGCCGCTGGTCGTGCTCGCCGGTGTCGGCGTCGCGCTCGCCCTGGTGCTCGGCCTGGCCTGGCGTGGCGTGCCGACCAGCGTGACCCTGGCCGTGCTCGGCGGCCTCGCCGGGGTCGGCGCCGGGCTGGGCGTGCCGCCCGCCTGGTCCACACTGGCCGTCGTGCTCGCGGTCGCCGCGCTCGCGCCGCTGGTCGGCGGCGGCCTCGGCTACCTGCTCGGCCTGGCCGCCCGCCGCCTGCCGACCAGCTCCCGGCTGCCCCGCGCGATGCGGTACGCGCACGTCACCGCGTTCGCCGGGCAGAGCCTGGCGTATGCCGCCAACGACGGGCAGAAGATGTTCGCCGTGGTCGGCGTCGCGCTCGGGGTCGCCCATCAGGCTCCCGGCATGCAGGCCCCACCGCTGCTGCTGCTGTGCGCGACGGCGGCGGTGTTCGCGGCCGGGGCGGTGCTGAGCCTGCGGCGCATGGCCCAGGGCGCGACCGGCGGGCTCACCCCGCAGCGCCCGTGGACCCTGGTCACGGCCGGTCTCGCCTCGGCGACCGCGGTGTTCGGCAGCGCGGGCATCGGCGTGCCCGTCAGCATGACCCAGTCCGCCACCGCGGGCCTGGTCGGCGCCGGAGCCAGCACCGGCGTGCGCCGCATCCGCTGGCAGTTCGCCACCCCGGTGCTGACCGCCTGGCTGGTCACCGTGCCCGCCAGCCTCACCCTGGGGTATGCCGCGGGCCTGGCGCTGCGGAGCACGCTGTGAACCCGGCCGGGAGGCGGCCGTGATCAGGCTGCGGCGGGTGCTCGACGACCTCGCGGGGCGGGCCCCGAAGCGGGTGCTGGCGATCGTGCTGGCGCAGATCGACGCCGCCCTCGAAGGGGTGGCGCTGGCGGTCATGGTGACCATCGGGGAGGTTGAGCCGCCGCTGGCCCGGCTGCGCATCGCCGAGATCGAGCACGACGGCGACGCCCACCGGGGGCGCCTGGTCGCCGAGCTGGCCGCGACGCTGACCACGCCGATCGACCGCGAGGACCTGTTCCGGCTGTCCCGTTCCGTCGACGACGTGCTCGACCACCTGCGCGACTACGTACGCGAGACGGACCTGTACGGGGTGCGTCTGGACCACAACGCGGTGGCGATGCTGGAACAGGTCGCCGTCGGCCTGCGCGACCTGCGCCGGGCGCTGGATCGCCTGGTCGATCGCCCGGTCGAGGCCGCGGAGGCGGCGCTGGCCGCGCACAAGCGCTCCGGCCGGGTGCGCCACCTCTACGCCCAGGGCCTGGCCGAGCTGCTCAGCGGCGAGGTCACCGGCCGGGTGCTCAAGCAACGCGAGCTGCTGCGCCGCCTCGACGTGGTGGGGCTGCGGCTGGCCGAGTGCGCCGATGCGCTGGCCGACGCGATGCTCAAACGGAGCCTGTGACCGCGGGCGTCACTTGTCGTTCGAGCCCGGCCCGACCCAGCGGCCCAGCGGCCGGTCGGTGGAGTTCTCGTCGTCGTCCTTCTTGGGCCGCTCGACGGCCGCCAGCAGGCCGGCCAGTGCGCCGCTGCCGATGCCGCTCTTGGACAGGCGCTGGTCGAGTTCGGTCGGGCCACCCGAGCCGGCGTCGGTCAACGCCAGCATCTGGGCGGCCTCCTCTGGGCTCAGCCCGTACTCGGCGCTGACCTCGTCTGGGTGGGCACGGGCGTGCGCGGCGAACTCGGGGTCGATCGCCATGCGTTCGACGACCTCAGGGAACCGGGACATGATCTAGGGTCCTTTCACTGGGTGGTCCATTGTGCGGTGTTGGTGGGACATCGTCCACACGTGGTCCCGATGACGACGGTCACGTGACAGCGCGTCCTGCGGCATCATGGTGGCATCGACGGGGAGGCCGAACGATGTTGCTGACAGTCGTGGGATGCGCCGGGTCGGTGCCCGGTCCGGACAGCGCCGGGTCCTGCTACCTGGTGGAGCAGGCCGGGCACCGGCTGTTGCTGGACGTGGGCACGGGCGCGGCGGGGCCGTTGCAGCGGCACTGCGATCCGGCACGCCTGGATGCGGTGCTGATCTCGCATGCGCACGCGGACCATTGCTCCGACCTGAGCGCCATCGCCTACCTGCGCCACCGGGTCGAGGCGGCGCCGCTGGACGTCCACGGTCCGGCGAACCTGCGTGACGAGCTGAACTGGCGGCATCCCGCGCCGCAGTTCCGCTTCCACGATCTGCCGTCGGGGCTGCTGCGTTCCGGGCCGCTGGAGGTCACCGTCGCACCGGTCGAGCACGGCATGGAGGCGTACGCCTTCCGGGTCGGTGACGCGCTGTGCTACACCGGCGACACCGCGCCCTGCGAGGCGCTGGACAAGCTCGCGCAGGGCTGCGAGGTGCTGCTGGCCGAGGGTGCGGGCTTCGACGATACGGGCGTGCCGCGGCACCTCACCGCGGGCGAGGCGGGGCGGCTCGCGGCGCGGGCCGGGGCGCGCCTGCTCGTGCTGACGCACCTGCGTTCCTGGTTGGACCACGGCCGCCTGCTGGACGAGGCCGCCCGGCACGCCGGCTGCCCCGTGGTGCTGGCGCAACCGGGCCTTCGCCTGCAGCTCTAGCGCTCGGTGGGCCGGCTCCGAGGACTCGTATAGTCACGTGGTGAACGTGGAGCAGGTTCGGGACGCGTATGCGTCCATCGCAGACCTTTACATCGACATGTTCGGCACGACCCAGCAGGTGGATGCCGAGGACCTGGCCTTCATCGGGCGGCATCTGTCGATCCGGCCCGGCCAGGTGCTCGATCTGGGCTGCGGCCCCGGCCATCTCACCGACCACCTCCGGTCGCTCGGTGTCGACGCTGCGGGGATCGACCCGGTTGCCGAGTTCATCGCCCATGCGAAGGCGGCGCACCCGAACGGTAGGTACCGGCTCGGGTCGATGAACAGCCTCGCAGCGCCGACGACGGTTCCATCGCCGGCATCCTGGCCTGGTACTCGCTGATCCACCTGCCGCCCCAGGATCTCGACGGCGTGCTCGCCGAGTTCCGGCGGGTGACGGCCCCGGGCGGCACGCTGGTGGTCGGTTTCGTCTACGGCGACGACGTCTCCGCCTTCGACCACAAGGTCGTGACGGCCTATCGCTGGCCGGTCGACGAGTTCTCCGCGCGCCTGGCGCGGGCCGGCTTCACGGAAGTCGATCGGCAGCATCGGCCCGGTGACGGCACCCAGCGGCCGCAGGCCGCGATCGCGGCGGTGTTGGGCGAACCCTGAGCCGGTTCGGGGCGCACTCGAATGCGTCTCGGGAGACGAACCCGTCCCGGGACGCATTCGAGTCTGGAGACCCGGCCGTCGCCGGTCCCGGCGGTGGAGGTCACCGGCGGCGGTCCAGGCCGGCCAGGTTCCAGGCCAGGCGGTGGCGGAAGGCGGGGATGCGGCCGAGCAGCCCGAGTGCCAGGTTGCGGGCCGGTCGCCAGGCGGCGCGCATGGTCGCCAGGGCGGTGAGCCGGTCGGCCAGCGCGACGACCTTGCGGGCGTGCGCGCGGTGCGTCGCGGCGTACTCGTCGAGCAGGTCGGGTGAGGCGCCGTCGAGGACGCGGGAGAGCGTGTCGCCGAGGGCGGCCGCGTCGTCGATGCCGAGGTTCATGCCCTGGCCGCCGGCCGGTGAGTGGACGTGGGCGGCGTCGCCGGCCAGCAGCACCCGGCCGTGGCGGAAGGTGTCGGCGATGCGGTGGTGCACCCGGAATCGCGAGCCCCACACCACCTCGTGGACGACGACCGGTGCGGACTGCGGCCCGCGGGTGTCGAGCAGGTGCTGTACGAACGCGACGTCGGGGTGTTCGGGTGCGGCGTCCACGGTGGCGACGATGCGGTGCGTCCCGCCGGGCAGCGGGGCGACGACGACCATCCCGGCCGGGGAGAAGTAGAGGACGACCTCGGCGTCCGTGGCGGATCCGCCGAGCCGGACGTCGGCCAGCGAGAACGACTCGGCGTACGTGCTGCCGGTGAAGCCGATCCGGGCGCTTTCGCGGACCGTGCTGTGCATGCCGTCGGCGCCGATGAGGTACGCGGCGCGGATCTGCCGCCCGTCGTCGAGGGTCGCGGTGACCCCGGTGCCGTCCTGCTCGACGGTGCTGACCGTGGCGGGGCGCAGCACGGTGCCGCCCAGCTCGTGGAGCCGGGCCAGCAGGGTTGCCTCGGTCTCCGCCTGGGAGATCATCAAGGTGTACGGGAAGGGCGTGGGCAGCCCGCCGAACGGCACGGCGACGAGCAGCCGGTCGCGGTCGCGGATGGTGAATCGCGATGCGGGGATCCCGTGGCTGTTCAGCGTCGCGGTGACGCCGTAGGGCTCGAGCACCTCGAGGGTGCGGGCGTGGACGACGGCGGCGCGGGACGTGTTGGCGCCCTCGGCCTGCGTGTCGACGACGGTGACGGTGTGTCCGCGCTGGGTCAGCACGACCGCCGCGGTGAGTCCTGCGGGGCCTGCGCCGACGATGAGCACGTCGACTGTCGGGGTGGACATGGTACCTCCAGGTCAACGATTGTTGGCCAACATCTGTTGACTTCGACGTTAGACCTGGCCCGAGTTGATTGTCAACACGTGTTGGCCTACAGTTGTTGACATGCGGCGCACCTCGGCGGAAACAAAGTCGATCATCCTCTCGGCGGCACGTGAGCGCTTCGCCGCCGACGGATACGAACGGGCCACCATCCGCTCCATCGCCGCCGACGCGAAGATCGACCCGGCCATGGTGATGCGCTACTTCGGCAGCAAGGAGAAGCTGTTCGCCGCCGCGGCCGAGTTCGACCTGCGCTTCGACGCCCTCGCCGACGTCCCGCGCGAGCAGCTGGGAGCGGCGTTCGTCCGGCACTTCCTGCGCCAGTGGGAGGCCGGCGAGGCGCTGCAGGTGCTGCTGCGCACCGGCATCACCAACGACGGCGCGGCCGAGCGGATGCGCGAGATCTTCGCCGGGCAGCTCGCCCCGAGGATCGCCGCACTCACCGGGGACCCCGCGAGTGCACCGGTGCGTGCCGCGATGATCAGCGCGCAGATGCTCGGCATCGGCCTGGCGCGATACATCCTGCAGTTCCCGCCGGTGGTGGGCATGTCCGAGGACGAGCTGGTGTCCTGGCTCGGCCCGACGATCCAGCGCTACCTGACTGCCGATTGAACTCGCAGGCCGCCAATTCCCGTCAGCCCGCGGGGCGCGCTTGACGAGACGGCTACCCTCGGCCATTGATGAGGGACAACAAGCGGCACCGAGGCTGGCGGAAACCGCGGCGGAAGCTGACCGCCGGACTTGTCCCGGTTGCGGGCCGCGTTCCCGCCGCACCGCCTGGTCTGTCCCGGTTCAGTCTGTCCTATGTGATTCTCGGGCTGCTCGGAATCGCCCTCTGCTGCGTCGGGCTGGGCGGATCCTGTCTGCTGTTCCAGGAGCTCGGCGCGCTCATCGGCGGCGATGCGGGGGTGGTCGTCGTGTCCGATTGCGGGCGGACCAAATACGAGTGGGACTGCTACGGCCAGTTCCGTGCCGCCGACGGTTCCTACACGATCGACGAGGTTTCGCTGTACGTCGACGACGCGGCGACGCCGCAGCCCGGCGATGAGCTTCCGGCGAAAGTCTTCGGCGAGGCCGCGAACCAGGCCGTGACCCCAGGCAACTGGGGAAACATCGTCCCCTATCTGATCATGGCGGTCGGGCTCGGCGGGATCGGCGTCGGTTCGCTGTGGATGTGCTGGCAAGCCCCGAAGCGGTCCTGACCTACGCGTCCGGCTACCTGCGCATATCCCCATCTGCCGCTGCCGTGCAGGTTCCCTGGGGTGTTGCGATGGTCAGCCCATCCGCTCCAGCCACGGCGTGCTCGCCTTGCCGAACGGCTCGGCATGGGCGCGTACCGCGGCGAGCAGGTCCTCGGCCGTGCGCCGGGCTGCGGCGACCACGTCGTCGGGGTAGCCGAACGCGGCCCGGTGCTCGTCGAACTCGTCCTCGTCGAGCAGCAGCACGTCGCCGGACTCTCGGCGGCGTACCACGTCGAGGTCCAGGTCGATCGAGACGACCTCGTCGGGGCCGTGCCACACCGGCCGGTCGGAGACGTCGATGTAGATCTCGGTGCGGTGCGGGGCGGCGTTGAACGCGGCCACCCAGTCGCCCTCGTGCGGGATCAGCACCACGTGGGTGGCCGGGATGAACACGGCCGGTTCGGCGCCGCGCCGCCACGGCGTGTGCCGGGTGGCGCCCAGCCAGACCCCGTGCTCGTCCTCGCCGAGGCGGGGCAGGGTCGCGTGCCAGTGCAGCCGGCCGTCGTACTTGCGGGCCACCACGCGAACGTCGCCGGGCCGGGGGGTGAGGTCCTTTTCCAGCCAGTGACTGGCGTTGGGGTTGCCGTTGTAGTCGCCGATCTCGTGGTAGCCGCTGGTCTGGTAGATCCGCAGTGCCTCGGGCTGCCGGTCGCCGGTGTCCAGCCGGATGCGCCGGTAGCCGCGGCGGCGGGCGACGTCCTCCAGTTCGGCCATCAGGGTGCGGGCCAGGTTGCGGCCCCGTGCGGCCGGGCGCAGGAAGACGCGGCGCACCTCGGCGGTGTGGTCGTCGCTGCGGCGCATGCCGCCGCAGCCGACCGGCTCGTCGCCGTCGTACATCACCAGCCAGGTGCCGTCCGGGGCGCGCAGCTCGGCGAGGTCCAGCGGGGGAGGGGCGGTGGCGGCGCCGGCGTACCGGGCGGCGATGTCGGCGAAGAACTCCGCGATCAGCTCCCGCGACACCGGGTCGTCGGCGTCCTCCAGCACGATGCGCACCTGCGACACGGCACGGCCCCCCTCGGTTCGGTTCAGGTCGAGAATGCCCTACACGCCGGGTGAGGTGACGGGCGGCTCCCTGTCGCGATGTGGACGCCGGACGAACTTCGCCGCGGTGGCGGGCAACACCTACGGTGGGTGGGCGCGTCCTCTGGGGGGAGCGGGCGCACCACGTCGCCCGTGGAGAGGACCACCCCCGTGTCCAAGCGCCGCCCCCGTGCCTCTGGCAGGTCCACCCCCGGCAGGTCCGCCGCCGCGCGCCCCAAGGCGCCGCTGTGGAGCAAGCTGGTGCTGACGTTCGGCGCCGTGCTGATGATGATCGCCGGAACCAGCATCGTCATGCTGCGTTCGGTCGTCGGCACGCTCGAGGACGCCGTCGACCTGGCCGGCGCGGACGTCCTGGCCGGCCCGTCGGGGCAGGCCGCTCCGGATGCGAAGGCGCTCAAGGGCGCCTTCGACGTGCTGCTGCTCGGTATCGACACGCGCCCCGGGCAGAAAGCCGACGATGCCCGCTCCGACACGATCATCATCGTGCACGTGTCGGGCACGCATCAGGAGGCGTACCTGATGTCGGTGCCGCGCGACGTGCGGGTGGAGATTCCCGGCAAGGGCCACCGCAAGATCAATGGCGCCTTCCAGGCCGGTCTCGGGCCGCAGGGCGACTGGAAGGGCGGCCTGAAGACCGCCACGCAGGCGATCGGCAAGCTCACCGGCATCACCTTCGAGGCCGCGGCGGTCATCGACTTCAACGGCTTTAATAAGATCATCACGGCCCTGGGCAGCGTACGGATGTGCGTCGACGACGACACGAAGTCCATTCACCACTACGTCGTCAACGGCAAGCCGAAGTACATCGGCGGCATTGCGGACAACAAAGAGGCCGACCGGTACGCCGGGCGCACCGGCAACCAGCGCTTCGTGCACAAGAAGGGCTGCCGGAACATGCGAGCCTGGGAGGCGCTGGACTTCGCCCGCCAGCGCTACCTGCCCGACGGCTCCACCGACTACGGCCGCCAGCGCCACCAGCAGCAGCTCATCCAGGCCATCGTGGCCAAGGCGACGTCGGCCGGCGTGCTCACCGACATCGGCAAGGTGAACAACCTGATCCGTGCCGCCGGGGAGTCGATGCTGCTGAGCCTGCCCCAGGGCATGGAAGTGATCGACTTCTTCTTCGCCCTGCAGGACCTCGCCGCAGCGGATCTGGTGTCGCTGAAGACGAACGCCGGCTGGTACAACGGCTACGAGATCAACGGTGAGTCGTTCGAGGACCTCAACGAAGAGTCCAAGCTGATGTTCAAGGCCGCCACACTCGACAAGCTGGGCGAGTTCATCGCGCTCTACCCGAACTTCGTCAACAGGAAGGCCTAGCGGCAGCCGGTGGCGTCGGGGACCGCGTCAGTTCAAGTTGATGACGTCGTAGTCGTCGAGGTCGGCGCGCACCGCACCCGGCTCCAGGGTCGCCAGGGACGCCCCGTGTCGGCGGGTCTGGGTGACCGCGTGGGCGAGCGGCAGCGGCAGGCGCCGGCCGAGTTCGGCTACGTCGAGCAGGTCGTCTGCCAGCATGGGCAGGATCAGCGTGTACACGTCGTCGGTGAGCAGCCGGGTCAGGCGCTTGCGCTCGTCTTCGTCGACGATGCGATAGGTCTCGGCGAAGACGGGCGCGGGAATGCCGACCGTGCCGCCGTTCTCGGCGACCACCGTGATGAGCTCGCCGACCGCGAGGGCGTCCAGGCGGGCGTAGGCGGCCAGCGCGCTGCTGTCGAGCACGACGTGGATGTTCATGCGCCCTGCTCGCGCCCGGCGGCCCGGCGGGCGTCGTGCTCGGCCAGACGTGTACGCATGCGCTCGATGCCGTCGCTGCTGAGCTGGTAGCCGGCGTCGGCCAGCAGGCGCCGGGTGGCGGCGAGGCGTTCTTCGTGGCGCATCCGGTCGCGGATCGCGGTGGTGACGTATTGGGAGACGTTCGGTTCCCGTTCGAGCCGCTCGGCGACCTCGTCGGGGACGTTGACCGTGACACGTCGGCTCATAACTTCATGCTACATCCTCATACCCTGTGGCGAGTCCGTCAGACGTGCCAGCCAGGGCGCGTGCGCGGTGCCGAAGGGCTCGCGTGCCACGGTCACGGCGTCCAGCAGGTGGTCGGCGGTACGCCGGGCTCCGGCGACGACGTCGGCGGGGTACCCGTAGCGGACCTGGTGCTCGGCGAAATCGTCCTCGTCGAGCAGTTCGACCGTGCCGGTGTCGCGGCGGCGCACCACGTCGAGGTCGAGGTCGACGACGGTCACCAGGCCGGTGCCGGTCCACACCGGACGGGCGGCGACGTCGACGTAGAGCGCGGTGCGATGTGGCGGGGCGTGGAAGTTCGCGACCCAGTCGCCCATCTGCGGTACCAGCATCACATGGGCGGCCTTCGGGAAGTACGGGGCCAGCGTGCCGCGCCGCCACGCGGTGTGCCGCGTTCCGCCCAGCCAGGTCCCGTGCCCGTCGTCGCCGAGCCGGCGCAGCGTGGTGTGCCAGCGCAGCGAGCCGTCGTACTTGCGGAAGTCCACGCGCACGTCGGCGGGCCCCGGACGCAGGTCCTTCTCCAGCCGGTGCGCGACCGGCATACCGTCGTCGACGGGCCGGTATCCGGCGGAGATGTACAGACCCAATGCCTCGGGCTGGCGGTCGCCGGTGCTCAGCCGCAGCCGCGTGTAGCCGAACTCCCGGGCGGTGTCCTCCAGCTCGACCAGCAGCGAGCGGCCGACCTGGCGGCCCCGGGCGGCCTCGCGCAGGAACACCCATTTGATCTCGCCGGTGTGCTCGTCGAGTCCGCGCAGGCCGCCGCAGCCGACGGGCTGCTCGCCGTCGTAGACCACGAACCAGGCCGCGCCCGGTGCGTCCAGCACCGGCAGTTCGTCGGTGACCGTGTCGGCGCTGAAGTCCTGTTCCGGGTAACGCCGGGCCAGCTCGGCCACGAACTCGCGGCGCAGCTCGCGGGACTCGGCGCTGCCGGTGTGGTGCCGCTGGATCCGCAGTGTGCTCGGCACGTGCTCCGCCTCCTCGTCCGGCCCGGTGCGCGCCGCCTGCCCGTGCCGCACCCGCGGCATGAACGGTACGTCGCGCACCGGGGCGCGGTCACTGCTCGGTGGCCCGCACCGCTGCGGTGACATGGGCCGTGGCGCTCGCCAGCGGGATGCGTTCGGTGTGGCCGGTGGCCCGGTCGGTGAACTCGACGGTGCCGTCGGCCAGGCCGCGGGCGCTGACCGTGATCCGGTACGGGATGCCGATCAGCTCGATGTCGCTGAACTTCACCCCGGGCCGCTCGGCCCGGTCGTCGAGCAGCACGTCCATGCGCTGTCCGCGCAGCCCGGAGTACAGCGACTCCGCGGCTGCGACGACCTCGTCGGCGTCGCCCAGCACCGCGATCGCGACGTCGAACGGCGCGACCGCGACCGGCCACACGATGCCCTTGTCGTCGTGGTGCGTCTCGACGATCGCGGCCAGGGCACGCTCCACGCCGATGCCGTAGCTGCCCATGACCGGGTTGACCCGCTCGCCGTCCGCGCCGAGCACGGTGACGCCGAGGGTCTCGGTGTAGCGGCGGCCCAGCTTGAAGATGTGCCCGATCTCGACGGTGCGCAGCACGTCCAGGGGCTGCTCGCAGCGGGGGCAGGGTTCGCCGGCGCCGACTTCGCGCAGGTCGGCCCAGCGGTCCACGGCGATGTCGCGGGCGACGTCGACGCCGCGCAGGTGCACGCCGTCGCGGTTGGCGCCCGTGGTCATGTCACGGCGGCCGGTCAGCGCGAGATCGGCGACGATCGGCAGGCCGGTGACGCCGACGCCGCCGAGGCTGCCCGGCAGCGCGCCGAGCGCCTCACGGATCTCCTCCGGATGGGCGGGGCGCACGTTCACCGCGGCGAGGGTGTCGATGAGCTTCTGCTCGACCAGCGCGTGGTCGCCGCGCATGAGGACCAGGGTGAGCTGGTCGTCGACGACGTACACCAGGGTCTTGACCTGGCGGTCGGCGGTGACGCCGAAGCCGGTGACCAGGTCTTCGATGGTGCGGACGTCGGGGGTGTCGAACGCCTCGGGTGCGGACGAGCCGTCGCCGTCGGCGGCCGCGGGCAGGTGCGAGGTGGCCTTCTCGACGTTCGCGGCGTATCCGCAGGTGCAGTGCACGACGATGTCCTCACCGGCGGCGGTCGGGGACATGAACTCGATCGAGTCGGTGCCGCCCATGATGCCGCTGGAGGCCTCGACCGGGATGGCCGGGATGCCGAGCCGGCCGAAGATCCGCGTGTACGCCTCGTGGTGCAGGTCGAAGGAGCGGTCCAGCCCCGCGGCGTCGACGTCGAAGCTGTAGGAGTCCTTCATGGTGAACTCGCGGACCCGGATCAGGCCGCTCTTGGGGCGGGGCTCGTCGCGGAACTTCGTCTGGAACTGGTACCAGCGCTGGGGCAGGTCGCGGTAGGAGCGCAGCTCCTGGGCGACGGTCGTGAAGATCTCCTCGTGGGTCATGCCCAGGGCGAGGTCGGCGCCCTTGCGGTCGGTCAGCCGGAACATCTCCGCGCCGATCTTGTCCCAGCGGCCGCTCTTCTGCCAGACCTCGGCCGGCTGCATGGTGGGCAGCAGGAACTCCTGCGCGCCGATGCGCGACATCTCCTCGCGGATCACGTCGATGATCTTCGTGCGGACCCGCACGGCCAGCGGCAGCAGGCTGTAGTGGCCCGCCATCAGCTGGCGGATGTAGCCCGCGCGCAGGAGCAGCCGGTGGCTGACGGCATCCGCCCCTGCCGGGTCCTGGCGGAGGGTCGGGACGTAGAGCTCTGACCAGCGCATGACACGTACACCTGCACTCTCTGCCGTCGGAACCGGCGACCTGTCCGCCGGGCGATCCGCCGATCCTATGAGCAGCGGGTATGCGGCACGAGCGGATTACGGCGTGGCGCGGTCCTGCATCTCCCAGGCGTGGTCGAGCACGTGCCAGGCGATGCGCCGCGCCGCGTACGCGGGGGGCCAGCCGCCGCGCGGCGGCGGCGTGCCGTCCGACGGGCTCGCCAGCACGTCCAGGATGTCCGTGCGCAGGGCTGCGACGGCCGCGGTGTCGCCGGTGGCGGGCGCGGGGTGCTTGACCCCGATCCTGCGGGCGTACGACGTCTCGGCGCCGATCACATGGTCGATCATCTTGTCCCGGTCGCGTCCGCCGCCGCGTGGACCTTTGCGCAGCTCGGCCGGGGTCACCGCGGCGACCTCGGCGAAGACGTCCCAGGCGGCCTGCACGAGCGCGGCCTGCCGCTGCGCGGTCTCGTGGTCGCGGGGTGCGAAGTCGGCGCTCGCGGGCTGCTCTGGCGCGCCGAAGTCGGTGGTCGAGCCGCCCTTGACCCGTTCCACGACCCGCACGTCACCGGGCTCGAACGGGATCTTCGCGTGCTCGGCGACCACCGCGTAGCGCTCGGTGTAGGAGGTCAGCGCGGCGAGGGCGCGCTCCGCGTCGCGGCCGGAGCGGCACCAGCCGGGCCACTCCAGCGCGCACGCGAAGATCCGTTTTGAGCCGAGCTCGAGGTATACCGACGTCACATAGACATCCTGGCATGTCCGATCGGTCAGGCGAGGATGTCGTACCGGACAGTCGTCACGCCGCTGCCCAGGTTGGCGATCTCGGCGAAGGCGGCCCGGGACAGGTCCAGGCAGCGCCCGGCGATGTACGGGCCGCGGTCGTTGATGCGCACCACGACGGACTTGCCGTTGGCGACGTTGGTCACGCGGACCCGGGTGTCGAACTTCAGCGACTTGTGCGCCGCGGTCAGCGCGTCCGGGTCGAAGGTCTCGCCGTTGGCGGTGCCCTGCGGTTCGTCGTAGAAGGACGCCTTGCAGGTGCCGGAGTCGAGCACCGCGGGGGTGCCGGTCGGACTCGGCGCGGAGGCGTTGCGGTTGCCGCGCGACGGGCGCTGCGGGGCCTCTCGGCGGGCCGCGGCGTCGGTGACCTTCGGTGACGGCGGCGACGCGGTGGACTCTCCGGCGGTCGCGGTGGCATCGGTGTGCTGGGGTTCGGCGGCCACTTCGGCGGCGATCAGACCGCCTCCGACCAGGACGGCCGTGGCGACGGTGGCGGTGGCGAACGGGGCGAGCTTGCGACGGGGCTTACGGGGCAGTGAATGTCGGCCGGGCAAGGCGCTGACCTTCCGTAGGCAACAGGGTCGGGCGCCGGCCGCGTGTTCGGGCCGACCGGGGCCGAACCGACCGTATCGAGGCCCACACATGCCATGTCAAAAGGATCGTGAACATTGGGATGATTTGCCCCACAAGGTTCGCCCGATCGAACGACACCGCCCCCGCGAGCCTGGCGCTCGCGGGGGCGGTGTCGTCACCCGACGGTCACGGCCGGACGGGCCGGTCCGTCCACTTGCTCTCGTCGCCGTGCGCGCCCTCGACGATCCGCACCGAGCGCGCGTACGCCACCAGCGCGTCACGGCCCAGCGGCGAGCGGATCTCCAGCGCGAAGCCGTCCACGCCATGCAGGGTCACGAAACCGTCCTCGACCACCGCCGGATGGCCGTCCACCTGCTCGTTCACCGAGCCGGGCTTGTCCTGCGGGGTTGCGACCGAGTCCGCTGTCACCTCGGTCGACAGGTCCGGCGGGAACCGCAGCGGGTCGGTGTTGTCGGCCCGGCCGAACACCAGGCCCGCCCGGACGAACGGGGTGCCGTTGTCGTGGGTGCCCCGGTAGACGTTGGTGCGGGTCAGCCGGGAGCACTCCGGTGTGCCCGCGACCGTGAACGGCATCGTCACCGCCGCCCCGCGGCCGATCGTCAGCGCGTCCGCGACCTGCCGGGCCTTGTCCCGTAGCCCGGCCATGGCCTCGGCCGACGGCTGCACGCCGATCTCCTGTGTGTTGTCGCCGACCGCGACGAACGCCCAGCCGCCGTCCGCCCACTGCCAGCCCAGGCGGGCGACGTCCGACTGGTAGTGGCCCTGCCGTCCCGGCAGCCAGACGGCGGGCCTGCCGCCGACCTCTCCCGCGCTCTCGGCACCGGTCAGGTCGACCGGGGCGAGCTCGCGGGCCAGCGGCGGGCCGAAGAACGGCTTGCCGCCCGCCGCGAACACAAGCACCTCGGTGAAGAAGCGTTCGGCCGTGTCGTAGAGGAACACCTGCTGCCAGTACCGGGCGGTGGTGGCGTCCAGCACGTGCATGCCGGACACGCTGCTGACGTCCACCCAGTGTCGCAGGATCTCGAACTCGGTCGGCGCCTGCCCGGCCGCGGGTGGCGAGGCCGCCGCCGACGGTGTCGGTTCGGGACTCGGGCAGGGTGGTGGCGGAGGTCCCAGGGTGACCCCGGGGCTCGCACCCAGCTGCGCCGGTCCGCTGCCTCCGGCGAACCAGGCGGGCACCGCCGCGCTGCCCGCGAGCAGCAGTGCCAGCGCGCCGGCCGCGCCCGCGGCCCGCATCCGGCGCTGCCTGCGGCCGGTGCGCACCGCGCGCGCCACGTCCACGCCGGAGGCCGGCAGCGGGTCCTCCCGGAACGCGCCCAGCACATCCTCGTCCATCATCGGACCGCTCCCTTCGCTGTGGTCGCCGAGGCGACGGGCTGCTCGCCGAGCAGCCGCCGCAGGGTGGCCAGGCCGTCGGAGGTCTGGCTCTTCACCGTCCCCGGCGAGACCTGGAGGATCTCTGCGACCTCGTCGACCGAGCGGTCGGTGAGGAAGCGGAGCACCACTGCGGCACGCTGCCGCGGCGGCATCTGTCCGAGTGCCACCTGCAGGTCAAGCCTGGTGTCGACGTCCGCGCCGGTCGCCGCCCGTTCCGTGCCCGCCTCCGGGGCGAGACTGACCCGGCTCCAGGCCAGGCGGCGGTCGTCCAGGAAGGTCCGCACCAGGATCGTGTGCAGGTACGCGTCGAGGTTGCGGGCCTGGCTCGCCTGCCGCCATTTCACGAACAGCCTGGTGATGGCCTGCTGCACCAGGTCGTCGCCCCGATGCGGGTCGCCTGCCAGCTGCGCGGCGATCCGCCGCAGCGCGGGCAGGCGGGCGGTCACGTACGCGACGTACTCCCGCTCCTGTTCCCCGTTCATCACACCTCCGGTAGTCGCACTCACCCGGTCGACGGGTGCCGCGACGGCTCCGGTTGGGCGGACCGCGAGACTAAGCGGTCGAGACCGCCGAGAACCTTCCGGGTGCGCCGTTCGACGCGGCGACCCCCGGATGGCCCTGATGCTGCCGGCCGACCCGGTCCCCGGTTGCGCCGACGTCCGGCGCGGGATGCGCCCCGGTGGACGGCTCGCCGCCACCGTCCTTCGGGACGGCCGGGCGGACCCGTGGCTACCACTGGCCGTGCCGGGTGCCGCGACGTCGGCTAGCCGCCGCAGTCTGCGACGGCTGCCTGCTGGAACTCCTGCGCCCCCGCGAATGAGCTGTCATAGCGGCCGTCGCCGACGTGAGTCCTGGTCAGGATGGGCCGCGCCGGATCCGTCGTGCGCAATTCGGCGATGGTGAACGGGAAGCTGGTGACCCGGCGTTCGCCCGTGCTGTCCCACGCCCGCACTTCGTAGCTCTTCTCGTCTTCCAGGGCGGGCATCGGACCGTCGGCCCGCCATACCGGGCCGGGTTCGGCGAGCGGGATCTCGGCGTAGTTCGCGGCCGGTGCATCGCCTGCCCGCGTGAGCTGCAGTAGGGGATCGCCGACGCTGCCGTCGGAGTGCACCGCATACAGGGCGATCTTCGTGGGCGCGCCGAAACTCTCACACCAGGCGAGGACGGCCACCAGGCGGCCGGCATCATCGAGGCGGACACCGCCGGTTCCGGCAACCTCCGGACCGCAGCCCGCCAGCAGCGCCAGCACTATCGGCGCGATCGACATCCATCGTCGCCTCATGACGCGATCCTACGAAGCCGACGCCACCCTGATGCGGGTCGCTGCCAGGTGCGCGGCGATTCGCCGCAGCGTGGGCAGGCGGAGGAGCCGGCGGGTCAGCCGCCGCGGCGCTCGCGTACCCGCGCGGCGATCTGCCTGGACAGCACGGACAGCCCGGTGGCGATGATGACGGCGTTGAACAGCATCTGCAGGCACAGCAGACCGCGCGCCGCCTGACCCTGTGCGTGCACGTCGCCGAACCCGACCGTGGCCAGCGTGGAGATCGCGAAGTAGAGCGCGTCTATGCGGGTGTTCAGGTCGACGAACTGGCCCGGTGCGTTGATCGCGACGAGGTAGTCGGCGAGCGCGAAGAACAGCACCCCGGCGACCAGGGCGGTGAGCAGTCCGGTCAGCGGGGCCTCCGCCGCGTCGATCTGGCGGCTGACCTGGCGCAGGATGAGCGCCACCGCGACGGTCAGCCCGATGAGCGTCGCGATGGTCCGGGCGAGCAGCGACCAGGTGCCGTGGCCGATGTCGGTGGGTATGACGAAGTACACGGCCAGCAGCAAGGCACTGTTGATCAGGGCCTGCGCGAGCGGGTGCAGACGAACGACCGACATGTCGGTATTGTCGCCGACGGCGTGCCGTTCCCGGGCCGCGCCGCGACGGGGCGCGCCGACGACACGACTGGGCGGTCAGCCCGCGGCGACCCGGAAGCCGATGTTGCCCGCGGAGCTGTCGGGGGTGTTCGAGGAGCGGGCCGCGATGCGGTAGCGGTTGCAGTACGACGCGTGGCACATGTGCGAGCCGCCGCGCATGACCCGCGCCGTGCCGTCGGCGGGCCCGGCGGGGTCGACGCGGGGTCCGGTGACGTGGAAGTCGACGCTGAACCAGTCCGCGCACCACTCCCACACGTTGCCGGCGACGTTGTAGAGGCCGTACCCGTTGGGGCGGTAGGACTTCACGGGGGCGGTGCCGAGGTGGCCGTCGGCGGCGGTGTTGCGGGTCGGGAACTCGCCCTGCCAGATGTTGCACAGGTGCCGTCCGGCCGGGGTCAGCTCGTCGCCCCACGGGTAGCGGGCCTGCTCCAGGCCGCCGCGGGCGGCGTACTCCCATTCGGCTTCGGTCGGCAGCCGGGTGCCGGACCAGTCGCAGTAGGCCGATGCGTCGTGCCAGGACACGTGCACCACGGGATGGTTCTGCAGCCTGCCGACGTCGGAGCCGGGTCCGTGCGGGTGCCGCCAGTCGGCGCCGGGCACCGCCGCCCACCAGGGCGCGGCCTGGACCCGCTGCGCCTGCCGGGCGTGCTGTGGCGGCAGGAATCCCTCGAACACGAACGAGAAGCCGAACCGCTCGGCGTCGGTGACGTGCCCGGTGGCCTTCACGAACGTGGCGAACTGGGCGTTGGTGACCGTGGTCGGGTCGATGCGGAACGGGCCGAGCTTGATCTCGCGTACCGGGCCCTCTCCGTCGGCGGGGAATCCTTCGGCGTCGTCGGTGCCCATCAGGAACCTGCCGCCGGGCAGGGCGACGGTGCGCGATGCGGCCCGTGACAGCGTGCCGATGCCGTCGGCGGTGCGCAGGCGGGGCCGGTGCCCGGCAGGCGGACCGGCCGCGCCGGTGTGCGCAGGGGCCGAGCCGGGCGTGGCATCGGCCACGCTGTGCGGAACGGCAGTGGTGCCCGCGTCGCCCGCGGGTGGCGCGGCAAGCGTGAGCAGGGCAGGTCCCCCGCTGCCCGCAGCGGGCGCGCAGCAGGCGGGAGGGTGCGCGGCCATGGGCGCTCCTTCCTGGTGCCCGGCGGCGGGACATGCCCCGCCGCCGGGCGGGCCGGTCGGTCAGGGTGCGGTGCTGCCGGAGCTGACGCGGTCGGCGGCCAGCTGCGCCGCCAGGGGGGGATGCCCAGCGCCTGCTCCTGGGCCGGGGTGGCGTTGTGGAGCTTGTTCACCAGCTGGTGCGGGTCGTTGACCAGGTCGTAGTACTCGCGGAACAGGACCGCGCCCGAGCCCGTGGGCAGGCCGTTGGCGTCGGTGTGCAGTTGGTAGTACTCGGTGTACTGCTTGTTCGCGCCGACGTAGGAGGCCCAGGTGAGGGGGCCGCCCGCGCCGGTGCCGTGTTTGAAGAACTCTGTCAGCACGCGGGTGCGCCGGTGCGGGCCGAGCAGCGAGTGCCCGTCCTGCGGGTACTGCGCGTCCGGGGTGATCCCGGCCGCGTCGAGGATGGTCGGCGCGATGTCGATGTTGGCCGCGAGCCGGTTGTCGTCGGTTCCGGTGTCCAGGCCGCCGGCCGGCCAGGATACGAAGAAAGGCACCTCGATGACGGGGGTGTAGGGCACCGACTTCTTGGTCCAGCCGTGGTCGGCCCAGGCGAAGCCGTTGTCGGCGATGAAGAACACCAGGGTGTTGTCGAGCTGGCCGAGGGCTTCGAGCTTGTCGTGCACCGCCTGCACGGCGTCGTCGACGGACAGCAGGGTGCGCAGCTGGTTGGTGCGGATGTTGCGGCCGTCGGCCAGGGTGCCGGTGGCGTCCTGGACGAAGCTGGGCTTGTCGCTGCGGTCGGCCTCGGGCACCGACGGGCGGCCGCTCCAGGCGGGCACCTCGGTGTCGGCGTACTTGCCTTCGGGGGTGTTCGGGCCGTGGGAGGCGTACGGGGCGAGGTAGAGGAACCAGGGGCGGGTGTCGGCGGCGCTGCGGTCCAGGAAGCTCAGCGCCCGGTTCTTCACCACGGTGGTGGTGTAGTTGTTGATCGTCTGCACGGTCCCGTCGACGTTCCAGGTGCCGTTGTTGAAGGTCGGCGGGGCGAGCACGGCGAACTCGTCGAAGTGGGGCGGGTTGTCGTCGACGTCCCAGCCGTTGAGGTACTTGCCGTACAGGCCGGTGCGGTAGCCGGCCTGCTGCAGGTAGCGCTGCACGGTGGAGTGGTGGTTGAGGTTCGCGCTGTGCTGGTTGCCGCGTACGCCGTGGTTGTGCGCGTACTGGCCGGTGAAGATCGAGGACCGGCCCGGCGAGCACAGCGGCGTGGTCGCGTGTCCGCGGGTGAACTCGACGCCGTTGCCGGTCAGCCAGGCCCGGGTCTTGGGCAGCGCCCAGCCGGTCCCCTTCGGATGGTCGTCGGTGACGATCACGAGGATGTTCGGCCTGGTGTCGGCGGCCTGCGCGGCGGTCGCGGGCCAGCCGGCGGCCGCGGTCGCGCCCGCCGCGGCGGATGCCGCGAGGAACGTGCGCCGCTTGAGCGAGGGGGTGGTCTCGGACATGGGCCTTCCTTTCGTACGCGCACGGCAGCGTCACGCCGCGCAGCATGGGGTGCCCGGCGCGCAGCCGGTCGGTGGGGGAGCGGGCGGCGGTGGCGGTGCCACGCGGCCGCGGTGCGCAGTGCGGGCGTTCAGCCGCCGACGGGCGGCCTGAGCGCGCAGGTCAGCGCAGACAGAGGGAACTCGCCTGCCGTCGCAGATCGACGTGCCGGCGGGCCGTGAACAAGGGCCTGCGCTCCATGTGACTGAGCCTAGAAAGCGCCCTCGACGATCTCAAGAAACTAAATATTTCGTCATAGGAAACCGTGTTAACGGCTTGCGCCGAGCAGGGCGCCGTCGGCTGTCAGCGGCGCCGGGAGGAGGCGTCGATCTCGGCGTTGGCCTTGGCGACGCGGTCGGCGATCACCGCACCCACCATGGCGAGCGCGACGAGGTAGAGGCAGTGCAGCAGGGGGCTGGGCAGCGACAGCAGTGCTCCCAGCGGCGAACCGGTGAGGTCGAAGGGCTGCCGGTCCGGGTGCAGCACGCCCTCGTCGTCGGTCATCGCGCTGGTCACGATCCAGCTCAGCGCCAGGTTCACCGCGATGTTGACGACCAGGGCGAGCACGGGCACGAGCACCGGCTGCCGCAGCTTCAGCAGCCAGGCCGCCACTGCCGCCGCGACCATGGCGACGGCCGGGACCAGCACGTCGTGCGCCGCGTCGAATCCGGCCGGAGCGTCGCCGAGCAGGAGGCCGACCAGGCCGGCGACCAGAAAGGAGGCGACACCGACCAGCGCACCACGGCCCAGGACCCGAAGCATGACGAACACCCTCCCCGCTCAGGTGATCAACGACGGGTCATCATCGCCGATCGGCCGTGGTGCGGCAAGAGCCGGTCGTCCTCGCGCCCGGCCCGGCTCGCTCCGCGTGGCCGCCGGCCGGGCTCATGCCCCGACGGCGGCATGTCCGGCCGTGCGGGCCAGGGTGAGCACCTCCTCGACGCTCCACTGGTCGTCGGCGTGCGTGCCGTACTTGGCGGCCAGGACGGTGCCGTCCGGTCCGATGAGCAGGTCCGCGGGCAGTCCGAGGCGGCCGCCGGCCGGGTTCGCCGCGGGCAGGTGGGCCTTGCGGCTCGGCAGGAGCAGGAGGGCTGTCGCCACCGAGCGCACGATCCCGGGCCAGGCGCGCGGATCGAGCAGCGCCCGCGCCCCGGCCTCGACGCCGAATGTGCGGTACCACCGCTTGTCCTCGTCGGCGATGACCGCGAAGGGCAGGTCGCTCACGTGCTCGCGGAGCTCGTCGGCTCCGGAGTGGAAGAACACGATCTCGCGGACACCCGCCTCGGTGAGCCGGTCCGCGGCGCGGACGAAGGTCCGTAGGTGCAGGTGGCAGATCGGGCAGCCGGCGAAGCGCCGGAACTGCAGGTGGACGAGGCGGTCCGGGTCCGGTGATCGCGCCGGTTCGCCGGTGACGGTGGTGAGGTTGAGGGAGGGTGCCCGGTCGCCTGCTGTCAGCTTGGCCATGAGTACGCCCTTCGTAAGAGTACAACGTACGCCTACGAAGCTATAAGCGTATCTTGTACGCTGTCAAGCCGTGCCCCGCAGGCGATCCCTCACCACCGACCAGCTCGCCGCCGCCGCCCTGGCGGTGGTCGACCGCGACGGCCTCGCCGCGCTGACGATGCGTACGGTGGCGCAGGAGCTGAACATGGGCACGATGTCGCTCTACCGTTACGTCAGCGACCGGGAGCAGCTCGAGCGGCTGGTCGTGGAGCTGGTACTGGGCGGCGTCGACTTCACCGTGCCCGACCTGCCCACCTGGCAGGAGTGCGTCGCCGAGATCTGCGAACGCATCCGGCTGGCGGTGCAGGCGCACCCGGCCGTGGTGCCGCTGCTGCTGCTGCACCGGCACGCCTCGCCGGGTGTACGCCGCAGCGGGGAGGCGCTGCTGGGCATCATGGCGCGGGCGGGATTCTCCGGCGAGCGGCGCGTCATCGCGTTCCGGGCGCTGCTGGCCTACCTGGTCGGTGCGCTGCAGGCCGAAGGGCTGGGGCCGCTGTCCGGACCCGGCACCGAAGCACTCGCCGCGCTCGGCGAGCAGTACCCGTACCTGGCCGAGACGGCGGTGACGGCGCGAAACGTGTCACCGCAGCGTGAGTTCGGCGAGGGCCTGGCCCTCGTGCTCCGAGGTCTCACCCCCTGACCTGCCTCCGGGTTCCCGTTCGCCGCCGGCAGGCGGCCCCGCGCGGGAGCGGCGGGCATCAGGCTGCGCCTGTGCCGGCTCCGTCCTCGGCGGGGAGCAGGCCGTCCAGCAGCAGGTGCAGGCCGCCGTCGAGGGCGTCCTTGGCCTGGCGGACCGGGTCGTAGTGCGTGGTGGACGACGAGCCGGCCAGTGCCGTCGAGCGCGGGAAGCGCTGCGCGAAGTCGGGTGCCAGCCGGGCCAGCAGCGCGGAGCGTTCGGTCCACCACTGCTGGTCGGAGGTGCCGGTCGCGGACGCGGCGGCCCGGCCCTCGGCGGCGGTCTGCGCGGCGCCGCGCACGAGGTGGAACAGCGCGCTGACGGTGGGCCGCAGCTTGCGTGGCGGCAGGTCGGCCGCGTGCAGGACGGCCAGCAGTGATTCGAGGACCGCCTGCTCGTGCGGGCCGAGCACCGGCCGGGCGTAGGACACCTGCAGCAGCCACGGGTGGCGCAGGTAGCAGTCCCACAGGTCGTCGGCCCAGGCCAGCACCGCGGGCCGGATGCCGCCGTCGACCCGGTATGCGTCCGGCAGGCCCGCGTGAGCCTGGTCGTACATCAGGTCGACCAGCTCGCGCTTGCTCGGCACGTAGGTGTAGAGCGCCATCGCCGAGGTGCCCAGCCGCTCGCCGACGGCGCGCATCGACAGCCGCTCCATCCCGACGGTGTCGGCGAGCCTGATGGCGGCCTCGATGATCGTGTCGACGGTCAGGCCCTGCTTCGGGCCGGGTGCGGTGCGCCCGGCCCGGCCTGCGGTCGCCTGCTCGGCGGCGGCCTCGGGGGAGTGCGCCCGCCACAGCAGAGCCATGGTCCGGGCCGGGTCGCCCTGGCCGCCGTACAACGTCATGTGACAACTCCGTACGCCGTAAGCTAATGTCGTTCGGGGATCACTTTACAGCATACGGAGATGATGATGGCGAGCGTGGCGCTGCACGACGGCAGCATGATCGAATTCGAGGTGCACGGCGACGGACCCGTCGTGCTCCTGCCGGTCGACCCCAGCCCGGCGCAGGGCGCCAAGGCCGAGGCGATGCGCGCCTGGGGCGCCGACCCGGCACTCGGTCAGTCCCTGATCAGCGGGTTGAGCGACCGGTTCCGGGTCGTCGCGGTCGACTACGAGGGCCACGTGATGGCACACCCCAAACCCGACACCCTCACCCCCGGCAACGCCGCCCGCGACCTGCTGGCCGTCGCCGATGCGGCCGGCGCCGGCCGGTTCGCCTACTACGGCTACTCCTGGCTCGGCCTGCTCGGCCAGCAGCTCGCACTGCGCACCGACCGGCTGTCCGCGCTGGTCATGGGCGGCTACCCGCCGGTCGGCGGCCCGTACGCGGCGATGCTGGCGGTGACCACCGCCTCCCACGCGGCATCCCTGGCCGCCGTGGAGAACCCGCCCGCGCCCACCGAGACCGTGCCCGGCGACTGGTCGACCGTCTCGGTCACCACGACCGTCGACCAGACCAGGCAGTTCGTCACGCTCTACGAGGCGCTGCGCGACTTCGACGACCGCGCCGCCCAGCCGTCGCTGACCTGCCCACGGCTGTGCATCGTCGGCTCCGCCGACACCATCGAGTACGGCGAGCAGTGGGGCGGTGTCACCGTCGACATCGCCGGACCCGTGCAACGCGGACGGGCCGCACTCGAAACCCTCGGCTGGGACGTCGCCGTCCTCGACGGACTGGACCACATGCAGGCGATGCAGGCCGCGGCCGTGCTGCCGGTGCTGCGCCCCTGGCTGGAGTCCCACCGCTGAGACCGAGCCGCCAGGACCGTACCGGTCCGCCGCGCAATGGCGCCGATCAGCTCGCCTTCGCCCGCCGCGGCCGCCCGGCGAGCAGGCACAGCACCGCGGTGACCAGGTACAGCACGATGACCGCAAGCCAGCTCTGCCGGTGCTCGGTCAGCTGGCTGGGCAGCATCGGATGCGCCAGCCCGTCCGGGTCCTCCACCACCGTCACGGATTCGCCGACGCGGTAGGCGTTCTCGTCGACGGTGAGCTCACCGCCGACGGCGCGCCCGGAGTGCGCGGCCATCGCGTAGTGGTAGCGGTCGGCCGACCCGCCGCTCTCCCGCAGCGACATGACCTGCGCCTCCACCTGCCCGCCGCGCAGCTGCAGCAGGCTCGGCCCGGTCTCGCGCAGCACGATCACCACGAACAGGAAGCCGATCACCGCGGCCACGGCGGTCCACACCGGACGAAACCCGGACAGCGCGAACCAGCTCGCGGCCAAGCCTGCGGCCAGGATCAGCCCGACCGCCAGCCCGCGGTGCTCGGCGGGCAGCAGCGCGGAGCCCGCGAGCCCCGCCGCCAGCGCGGCCACGGTGATGACGAGGAACAGCCGAAGGCCGCGGAGCTGGCGGGGATGCATCGCGCGGAAGGGGTTTCGCATGGCGATGAGGGTAAGGCCCGCGGCAGCGGCCCGTGCCCCGGCCGGACGTGCAGTCTCCGACCAGCCGGTATGCGATGAAGGAGGCTCCCCGGCGTGCGGGCGGCCCCCTTCAGCCGGCGACGACGGCTCAGACGGTGTACTCGCGGCGCCGACGCGACGTCACCAGCAGGACCGCACCCAGACCGACCATGGCGACCCCGGCCAGCGCGACCCCGGCCAGCGGGGCACCGGTGCGCGGCAGCGAGCCGGCACCCGGCGACGTGGTCGCCGAAACCGACGGCGAGCCGTGCGAGGGGCTGCTCTGCGCCGAGCCGTCGACCTGCGCCGCCGGTGAAGCGCCCGCCTCGGCGGAGGGCGACGTGCCGGCCTGCGGCGGAGGCGACAGGCTCGGCGCGGGGGACTCCTGCAGCACGACGTGGTAGGGAGCGTCCTGCCTGTCGGCGGCCACCGCGGGGGCCGCGGCGAAGCCGATGATGCCGGTGGCCAGCACAGCGCCCGCGGTGATCGCGATGCGCTCGCGCTTTTTCATCTTCGCTCCGAGGGTCGGTCAGCATCGTGCATGGTGATCCTGCCCGGTCGGCGGCCTGTTCTGATCCCGTCGGCGGTCCGTCTTCACGGCCCGTCAGGTCGCCTTGTCGCGCCGTTTGGGCAGCTCAAGCGCCATACAGGTCGGCCGCAGGTTGACCCGGGCTCGTACTATCCGCGCATGCGACGGGCGGAAATCGACACCGTACGGGTGCTCTGGCAGGAATTGCCCGGTGACTTCACGGCCACGCTGGCGTTCGCGGTGGGCGCCCGCGACGAAGACGTCGACCAGCTCGGCATCACCCACCTGGCCACCCGGCACCTGCTGCTGAGCCTGCTCGCGGAGCCCGACGAGACGGCGGGCCTGCTGGAGACGTCCTTCACCCTGTCGGGAGACCCGGACCAGGTCGCCGAGGACCTCGACGACCTCGCCACGCTCGTCGCGAACCCCGACCTCGGCGGCCTCGTGCTGACCGCACGGCAGCTCGACACCGCCGACCGGGCGACCGAGCTGGACCTCGACGTCGACGACGCGGTGCGCGACCCGTGGGGCTCGCTGCTGGCGCGCCGCCTCGGCCCGACCGGGCCCGGCCTGCTGCGCTGGCCCGTCGTCGACCCGCGTCGCCTGACCGCAGACGAGGTCCGCGCCCACCTGGCCCGCTGGTTCACCGCCGGCAACGCCGTACTCACCTGCACCGGCCCGCCCCCGGCCGGGCTGCGCCTGCCGCTGCCCGCCGGGCCGCGCGCCGCCCACGCGACATGCCCGGTACGCGGCACCGCAGGACCGGCCTGGTATGCCGACGAAGTGGTCGCACCCGGCATCGCCGTCGGCGCCACCGCCGGCCCGCACGCGTTCCTGCTGCTCCGGGTGCTCGGCACGCGGGTCGACGCGGCGCTGGAACAGGCCGCGGTGAAAGCCTGGTCCACCGAGTGGTCCACCCCGGTCGGCGACGACCGCCTGGAACTGGGCCTGAGCCTGCACCTACGGGGCAAGACCAGGCAGCGCGACAGCGCGACCGCGGCGCGGATCCTGTGGCAGGAACTGCGGCGGCTGGCCACCGAGGAGCCCGCGCCTGCCGAGCTGGACGCCGTCGTCACCCGCTACACCCGGCCACCGGCCGAGGACCCGCAACTGCGCGGGCAGCTGGATCGCCTCGGCGTGCTCGCCGCGGCCGAGCAAGCGCACGCCCAGGCTCCGCTGGCCGACGCCGGGCACCGGGAGCTGTTCGACGTGTACGACGAGTTCGGTGAGGCCCAGGTGGCCGCCGCGGCCCGGCTCGCTCCGGCGGACGTGCGGGCCGCGGCGGCGTCATGGCTGCCGTCGGCGCTGCTGGTGGTCCCGATCGGCGTGGACGCGGCGCTCGACGGCATGACCCGGACCGGCTGCCCGGTCGGCTCGTTCACCCCGCAGGGCGAGCTGCTGCGGCCGTCGCTGGCCCGGCGGCTGCGCGGCGCCAAGGACGGGCTCGTGCTCGGCCACGACGCCTGCCACCTCGTCGCGGCCGACGGCACGGTGCACACCTTCCCGATGGACGACGTCATGCTGGTCCAGCGGCGGGGCGAGACGCTGCTCGGCAATCTGCGCCACGGCTGCCTGGTCGACGTCAGCGGATTCACCGGGGTCGACAAGCTGGTCACCTGGGTGCCGCCGCGCCGCCACCGGATCGCGTACGACTAGCGCAGCCGCAGGTCAGACCGGAGCCGAACCTTTCGGGGACAGCGAGGCGGCCCGCCGCGTGGCAGTCTGGCGCGATGGTGCCGGACGGGGCGCCGCCGCGCCGCAGCAGGGTACGGGCCGTGGCGGGCGGTGTGATGTGGTCTCTCGCCGTGATCCTGCTGGTCGCGGCCGCCGCGATCATCCGGGGCCCGGGACTGTGGGTGGTGCTGCTCGATCGCGGCACGGCGATCGCGATGGTGCTGATCTGGCTGTCGGGCCTGCTGCTGGCCGCCGCTGGGCCGGTGTTCGGGTTTCGTTCCGGGCGAGCGCGCGGAGTCGCCTACGGGACCGCCGCCGTCGTGACGCTCGGCGCGACCTGCCTCTGGTTCATCGGCGCGCAGTTGGACGAGTTCAGTGCGCGGGGCAGGCCGACGCAGGTTGTCGCGGTCTCCGTGGACGGCCGGTTCGAACTGGTCAGCCGCGAGGGCCTTTTTTCCGACCGGGACGTGCTGTGGCTGCGTTCGAGGTCGGGGCTGTTCAGCCGGGAATCGGCCGACGACCTCGGCTGCTTCGCCGAACACGACGGCGACAGCTACGACGATCCGGTGGATTGGGTCGGGTTCACCGCTCCCGACCAGGTGACGATCCGGCTTCGCGACGGCAGGTCAGGGGCTGTCGACTTCGACGGTCCGACACTCACGGTGACCAGCCGGCAGGGCGGCTGCGTGCTGCCCGCGCCGGTGCCCGGACGTTGATTCTGTCCTGATCGGTCGGTGGTTGTATTCGCGTGCACAGTATTCATCCACGGGTCATCGGGGTGGGTTTACCTCTTCGTGACCGGCCAGTAGGGTCATCCTCCTAAACCCCCAGGAGGAAACCGATGCGTCGCACTTTGCGCGCCGCTGTTGTGCTTGCCGTGCTGGCCGGAATCACCGCGGCGTCACCCGCCGCCCTGGCCGCGCCGACCGACCTGCTCATTTCCGAGTACGTCGAGGGCAGCTCCAACAACAAGGCATTGGAGTTCTACAACGGCACCGGCTCGGCCGTGGATCTGGCCGCCGGGCAATACGTCGTGCAGTTCTATTTCAACGGCGCGACCACCGCCGGTGGCACCATCGCGCTGACCGGCACGGTCGCCGACGGTGACGTCTTCGTGCTGGCCCACGCCAGCGCCAACGCCGCGATCCTGGCCCAGGCCGACCAGACCAGCGCCGCCAGCTTCTACAACGGCGACGACGCGATCGTGCTGCGCAAGGGCGGCGCATCCGGGACGGTAGTGGACTCGCTCGGGCAGACCGGGGTCGACCCCGGCACCGAATGGGGCACCGGCCTCAACAGCACCGCCGACAACACGATCCGCCGCGACGCGGCCGTGTCGCTCGGCGACACCGAGCCCGGCGACGCGTTCGACCCGGCGACCGGCTGGGTCGGCTACGCCACCGACACCGTCGACGGCCTCGGCGCACACAGCTCCGGCGGCGGACCCGTCGACGCTCCCGCAACCCTGACCTGCGGCGGCGCGCTCACCGTCGGCCAGGGCGAAGCGGGCACCCGCGCGGTCACCGCCACCGACGCCGACGACACGATCGTCGACCTCGCCGTCACGAACATCGCCCCGGCCCCGGCCGCAGGCTCGATCACCCGCACCGCGTTCACCCCGGCCGCCACCGCGGGCGGCACCGCCACCGCGACGGTCACCGCCGACGCGAGCCTGCCGTCCGGGGCGTACACGGTCACCATGACCGCGACCGACCTCGACGGCACCACCTCGACGTGCGGGTTCACCGTCACCGTCAACCGGGTGCTGACCGTCGGCGAGGTACAGGGCCCGACCACCGACGCCGAGAACGGCGTGACCGACCGCTCGCCGCTGGCCCCGGCCTCGGGCACCAGCGGCCTGGTCGACGTGCAGGGCGTGATCACCCAGCGCACCCTGGCACGCACCTCCGCCGGCGCCGCGCAGTACGGCTTCTTCCTGCAGTCGCGCACCGGCGCCACGGACGGCGACCCGACCAGCTCCGACGGCGTCTTCGTATTCATGGGCGGCTTCACGTCGCTGCTCGGCGGCTACGTGCCGACCGTCGGCGACGAGGTGGTGCTGCGGGCACGGGTCTCGGAGTACTTCTTCATGACCCAGCTGTCCTCGGCGTCGCTGGTCCGCCTGATCGGGTCCGGGGTCACCGACACCGCCGTCACGAACGCCACGCCGCCGCAGGACCTGGCCGCGGCGAACCGGTTCTGGGAGCGCCACGAGGGCGAGCAGTTGCGGGTGCGGGCCGGCAGTGTCGCGGCCAGCGGCCGTGACGTGTTCGCCTCGACCGCCGACTCCGAGGTGTACGTCCTCGACGTCGACGACGCGCTGCTGGACCGGACCGACCCGCTGACCCGGCGGGTCTACCGTGACGCGCACCCGATGGACAACGACACGACGCACGTGTTCGACGACGGCAACGGCACCCGGATCATGCTGGGCACCACCGGTGTGAAGTGGGCCGCGCAGGACATGGCGGCGCTGCTGCCGCCGGCGCACACGTTCGACGTGCTGGCCGCGGACGCGGTCGGCGGTCTGAACTTCTCGTTCGACAAGTACGGCATCCAGGTCGCGTCGGCCGACTTCGGCGCGGGTGCGGACCCGTCGGCGAACAGCGCGCCGGCGCCGATCAACCGCGACCGTGAGCTGGCGATCGCGACGTACAACGTGGAGAACCTGTACGACTTCCGCGACGACCCGTTCGACGGCTGCGACTACCTGGGCAACTCCGGCTGCCCCGGCGTTTCGCCGCCGTTCGACTACGTGCCGCTCAACGAGGCCGACTACCAGGCGCACCTGGGTGCGCTGGCGTCTCAGATCGCCGGTGACCTGCACGCCCCCGACCTGCTGCTGGTGCAGGAGGCCGAGGACCAGGACATCTGCTCCGTCACCGCGGGTGCGCTGGTCTGCGGCGAGGTGAACAACGCCGACGGAAAGCCGGACACGCTGCAGGAGCTGGCTCTTGCGGTCGCGGCGGCGGGCGGTCCGGCCTACGACGCGGCGTACGACCGTGACGGCTCGGACGTGCGCGGCATCGTCGCCGGGTTCCTGTACCGCACGGACCGGCTCACCCTGGCCGCCCCGTCGGCGGTGCTGACGGCGACGCCGGGCGTCGAGTTCCGGTCGGCGGCGCTGGGCTACAACGCCGACGTGCAGAACCCGAAGTCGCTCAACGCGGTGCTGCCCGCCGACGTGGACAGGTCCACCGGCGTGGACGGGTCGAACGTGTTCACCCGTGCCCCGCAGGTGGCCCGGTTCACCGTCGCGGCGCAGCCGGGCGGCACCGAGTCCTACGAGCTGTGGGCGGTTTCGAACCACTACTCGTCGACCCCGCAGGCGCGGGTCGGTCAGCGTACCGAGCAGGCCCGTTACGGTGCGGCGATCGTCGCCGCGATCGAGGCGGCGTCCCCGCACGCCCGCGTGGTGTACGGCGGTGACCTGAACGTGTTCCCGCGTCCGGACGACCCGATCGCCATGTCCGACAGCGACATCCCGTCGGACCAGCTCAAGCCGCTGTACGAGCTGGGCCTGCACAACCTGTGGTCCGACCTGGCCGCGCAGGTTCCCGGCAGCGCCTATTCGTACGTCTTCCAGGGCCAGGCGCAGACGCTGGACCACCTGTTCGTCAACGACGAGCTCTACGGTGACCTGGTGCGGATCCGGGCGGCGCACATCAACGCCGACTGGCCCGCCGACCACGACGGTGACGGCGCCCGCGGTGCCAGCGACCACGACCCGCAGGTGGCCGTGTTCCGTACCCGTGCTTCGCTGCGGGTGTCGGACGCGACCGCCGTCGAGGGGCAGCCGCTGGCGTTCACGGTGACGCTGTCGCGGCCGCTGTCCCAGGATCTGAGCGTGTGCGGTGCGACCGTGCCGGACACTGCCAGACTCCTGCTGGACTTCACGCCGTACCTGGGTTGCCGGACCATCCCGGCGGGCCAGGTGTCGGTGTCGTTCCCGGTCGAGACCAGGACGGACAAGGTGACCGAGCCGGCTGAGAAGCTGTGGCTCGGTGTCGTGGCCGATCCGCGGGTCGTCGACCTGGCCGACATCACCGGCCAGGGCACGATCACAGGCTAGCGGTGGGGCACGTGGGGCCGGGTGCGCGTATAGCGCCCCGGCCCCACGTCGTATCCGGCCGCGCACGGGTCGGACAGGATCGACCGCGAGCCCTACGATCGCGTTCATGCGAAAGCTGATCGCGGGTGCACTGGCCGGTGCCGGGTTGTTCCTGGTCATGGTGGTGGATACGCTGCTGCCGGGCGGGCCGCGTATCCCGATGGGTGTGGTGATCGTGCCGTTCGCCCTGACCTTCGTCTGCTTTATCGGGGTGATGAAAGCCGTCAACGGCAGCTACTTCGGGCACCTGCCGATGGCGAAGTTCTGGCCGTTGCTGCGGGTGCTGCCACCGGCGGTCAAGATCGGCGGTGCGCTGCTGCTGGTCCTGGCGGTGGTCAACTACTTCCTGTCGAGCACCGGCGTGACCGACGAGGCGGACTTCCAGCGCGGGTTCGCAGGCAACGGCGTGTGGATCAGCGTGGGTGCGGCGATCCTGGGGTACGGCGCGGTGCGGCTCGAGCAGATTCCCGCCGACGCGAGGCCGGCGCATTCTGCGTCGGCGGGGCGGTGGTGGACGTTCGGCATCGCGGCCCTGGGCTTGGCATTGGCCGCGTCCGTGCTGTTGGTTCCCCACGTGTCCGCCAATCGCGCGGTTCATGAGGAGTTGCGGACGCGCTTTCAGGCCAGCGCCTGGGTGTCGCACCTGCTCGCCGCGGACACCTCGCACGGTTCCTTCCGCGTCTATCTGGACAGCGCAGACCCGGCGGTGCAGACCGGGGCCTGCGACTCGCTGCGGCAGTACGGTGCCGAGCTTGGCCGCGCCGCCGACCTCTACCTCTTCGACGGCTGGCACGAGCCGAGCCGGCTGCGCTCCTGCTGACGCTGAGCGCGTCTGTTCCGCCGGGCGGTTCGCCGCCCGGCGGAACGTCATCTCGCGCGTGCCGCCGCGCTCGCTACTCGTAATAGGAGATGTTGGCCTCCCGGACCTGCGCCTTCGGCGGAGCCTTGATCTGCATCTTGGTGCCGTGGCCGCTGAACTCCGTCGTTATGTGCAGCGGCGGGCCCTTGGGGTCGACTTCGACGGTGATCGAGGTGATCCAGCCGCGGTCGGTCGTGGCAGTGAAGTCCGCGAACAGGACGCCCAACGTGAAGATGGTCGGTGCGCCCACCGGGATGAAGTGCTTGACGTGGTTCTTCTCGGGGTTGAACCGGCCCGCGTAGGCGTTCGGGCCCGTCCTGCGCACGGACCCGATCGATGAGCTGAACCTGGCCAGGCCGGCAGGGTCGCTCATGTCGAAGTACACGAGGCTGTCCTGGCTCATGCGGCTCAGGTCCAGGTGTACCCACAATTTGTCGTCCAGGTCCCGCAGGTAGTTGTGCTCGCCCGTCACGATTCGATGGGTGGCCGACGGACTCGCCGTGCCATTGACCGTGACCTTGACTTCGAACAGTCGTGCTGCCGGATCATGTGCGCCCGTGGCCTGGACGTCGGCCCCCTCGGGCAGATCGCCCCGCACCGTGTACCGGTAGGCGGCGCGGTGGGTGCGTTGCAGCGCCTGCAGGAAGTCCTCCCGCGCCTGGTCGGGGGTCGGCGAGGGCACGGCCGTGCTCGGCCAGGCCGTCGGGTCGGGTGCCTCGCCGCCGCCGCACCCGCCGGCGGCGAGGAGGGTACCGATGAGACTGATTCTGAGCAGGGCGTTGCCGTTTGTCGCCATGTGAACCCCCGTGGTCTTCGACCGCTCGCGCCCGAAGGAGCCACAATAGTCGATCAAGCAAGCGGCGTCGGAAGCTCTTCCTGGAAGGAGATCTCCGACCCGCTCAAGCTATGTGGACGGGCGGGCACGACGCGTCTGATGGACGAAGCCCGCCTCGGTGTGGACGGGCTTCGTCACAGGTCGGGTGCAGGTGCGGTGGAACGCGGTCAGATCCTCCGTGATGCGGGTCGTCAGCGCAGGCCGGCGAGCGCGGCCTCGGCGTTCTCTCTGGTCACGCCGCAACGGGTGAGCAGGTCGACGGTGTCGCCCTCGGCCAGGTCGAGGATGCCGAGCAGCAGGTGTTCGGTGCCGATGTGCTCGTCGCCGAGGCGCAGGGCCTCGCGGTGAGTGAGTTCGAGGGCCTTCTTGCCCTGGGGCGCGAACGGCACAGGGGCCGTGCCCGGGGTGTCGGTGGCGGGGAAACGCTCCGCCAGTGCGGTGCGTACCGCTTCGACGGCGCCGGTGGCCTCGATCGCCCGCGTGCCAAGGCTGCCGGGGTTGCGCAGCATCGCCGATACCAGGTGCTGCGGGCCGATGTGCTCGTGCCCGGCGGCGATGGCCTCCTGCTGGGCGAACACCAGGACCTGCCGGGCGTGGTCGTCGTAGCGGGCGAAGGTCCGCAGGTCGGACTCGGAGGCGTCGGACTCCCTGGGCACGAAGCGTTTCTGGGCGGCCTGTTTGGTGACGCCCATGCTCTGGCCGATGTCGGTCCAGGACGCGCCGGAGTGGCGGGCCCGGTCGACGAAGTGGCCGATGAGATGGTCGGCGAGTTCGCCGAGGTGCTGGCCCAGTACGACGGCGTCGCTGAGCTGCTGGAGCGTGTCGCCGTCGGGGTGGCGCTTTTTGATGACGTCGATGAGGTCGTCGAGTCGTGGTGTCTCAGCCATGCGTCAACCCTAGGTTGACGCGGCTGGGATCGTCAACCCTAGGTTGACGATCCCCGGGTGTGGGGCCGGTACACGGCGCATCCGTTCTGGAATAAGAGCAAGCCACGACCCGTCGAAGCGGACCGCCGGTTGATGGCGTGCGCCATGCTTGGCGCAGCTTCTCCCGGGGTATCACAGGGCCGACGACCGGAGGATTGATCATGACCGAGGTGCACGTGTCGCTCGACGGCGACGATCTCAACGCGGTGGAGCGCAAACTCCAGGAACCGCTGGAAGCGCAGCTGACCTCCGCGCTCGAACAGGCCGCCAACCGCGTCGCCGAGCAGTACGACGGGCAGAGCGAGGACGAGGTCACCGGCTGGATCCTCCGGGAGACCCGGGAGGGCCTGCACCCGGACATCGCCGAAGGCTTCGAGCCCGATCCGGAGCAGCTGCGCCGGGTCGCCCAGGCCGTCATCCGTGGGGAGCGCTTCGCCTGACCCGGCCCGGTCGACGGTCCGCCGCCCTGCCGATCGTCGGGCGGTGGACCGCCGGGCAGGCTCGGTCAGGCGTCGGTGTCAGCGCCGCCAGCGCAGCGGGCCGGGGTGCAGCGTCCACAGCAGCCGCCGCCACCACGAGCGGCGCGCCTTCAGCTCGTCGATGTACGCCACCGCCCGGCTGCGGGCCGCCTCGGCCTCGGCGTCACCGGCGGTGCCCGGCCCGAACACGGTCTGGTTGACCGCGTCGGCGAGCTCGTGCAGCGTCGGCGCGGCCAGGCGCACCTCGTGCTTGCCACGTACCGGCGCGGCGGCTTCGGCGGCGTGCGCGGCGACCTCAGCGGCGCTCAGATGTTCCGGCGCGCGCCGCCCGGCCAGCCGCAGTGCGTCGCCGACCTCCAGCCACGCGCCTTCGATCCGGGAGTCGGGGCTGCCCTCGTCGAGCCGTCGACGCCGCAGCGCGCCCCGGGCGAGCAGCACGAACACCACGAACGCGGCCAGCAGCAGCACGACCAGCCCGCCGCCGCCGGCACCGGCGACCAGGGCCACGTTCGCGCCTCCGGCGGCCGTCTCACCGGCCCCGGGGGCGGCGCTGGACGCGTCCGCGGTCGGCTCCAGGGTCGGGATCGGCTCGTCCGACGGCGGCGGCTGGGAGGTCTCCGGCTGTGGCTTGAACTCGTCTTCCAGGGGCTTGGTCTCGGCGTTCGGTTGGGGCAGCGGGTGGAACGGCACCCAGCCCAGGTCGGTGAAGTAGATCTCGGGCCAGGCGAGGGCGTCGCCTGCGGTGATCGGGTGGTTGCCGGCGCGGGCGGTGAACCCGACGACGACGCGGCTGGGCAGGTTCAGCAGCCGGGCGAGCACCGCGAACGACGCCGCGAACTGCTCCGAGGTGCCCTTGCCCGCGCCGGTGCCGGCGGGTCCGAACAGGAAGAAGTTCAGGTTCGGGTACGCGTGTCCGCTGGGTGCCTGCGGGTCGAGCTTGTAGTGCTCGGCGAGGAACTGCTCGATCGCCAGGGCCCGCTGGTACGGGGCGCCGTTGTCCGCGCCGAGCTGCTGCGCGAGCCGGCTGATGTTGTCCGGCACGTTCGGGCCCAGCGTGACGTAGCGGGACATCGTCGTGCCCGAGGGCACGTCGGCGACCGGGAGCAGGTTGACGTCGGGTTCGCTGTGCAGCGACGTGACGGTGTACGCGATGCCCGTGTTCAGTCCTTCCGGGTGCAGCATGGTGCCGGTGGACTGGTCGTAGGCGACGCGTACGCCGTCGACGCGGCTGGGGGTGGCGGCGGCGGGCAGCAGTTTGCCGGTGAGCCCGGCGACGGTGATGCGCTGCTGCACGGGCTTGCCGGCGAGTTCGCCGGGCGGGCGGGGCAGGCTGCGCCCGGCCGGGCGGTAGGTCGCGCCGACCTTCCAGGTCACGCCGTCGTAGTCGGACAGCACGGCCAGCCGGATCCGGGTGTCGGCCGCGACGTCGGCGTCGAGCAGCTTCTCCTGCGGTTGCAGCGCCCAGCCGGACAGTCTGATCAGCGGGTTCTCGTCGAGGGCGTCCAGGTCGGGCGGGTCGATGAGGCTGCGCGGGTCGAACGGCGCCCCGGTGACCTGCTGCGCCACCGGCGGCGCGGCACCGGCGACCAGTGCCAGGATCAGCGCGAACCCGGTGCCGCCGGCGAGCGCGGCGCGCAGCCGCAGTGCCTTGCGGGTGGCCGGGTCGATGCCGGTGTCGGGGGTGCGGACCCGGCCGGTGAATGCCAGTGCGGCGATGGCCAGCGCCGCGAAAGCCAAGGCCAGCCAGGGGGTACGCGGTGCGGCCGGGCCGACCAGCCACAGTGCCCCGGCGAACAGCAGCACCGGCGGGGTCAGCCCGACCAGGGTGCGCCGGGTGCGTACGGTCAGTTCCATCGCCATGAGCCCGGCCAGCCAGGTCGCGATGACCGGCACCGCGACCGTGTCGGGTTGCGGCTCGACGGGCACCAGCACGGCCAGTAGCCGGGGGATGCCGTCGCCCAGCGCCTCGGTGGCGATCGTCGGGAGGTCACCGGTGATGCCCGCGCGCTGCGCGGACAGGTTCAGTGCGAAGGCCAGGTAGCAGGCCAGGCCCAGCATCGACAGCGGCGCGACGATCCAGGCCCGTAGCCGGGTCAGGGCCAGGCTGATCGAGACCGACCCGGCGGCCGCGCCCGCGATGAGCACGGTGAACAGGGTGCCGTTGTAGATCCGGTCGGCGACCAGTCCGCTGAGCACCAGCATCGCGGTGATCAGCGCCGGTGGCAGGAGGATGCGCAGCGCGCGGGCTACCATCGGGCGACTCCGTCCCATACCGCGGCGAAGTCCTCGCCGTCCTCGGCGCGCAGCAGCAGCACCCCGGCCGGTTGCGGCTCGGCTGCCAGTCGCGGCCCGAGCACGCCGACGGCGACCGACGGGAACGGGCCTTTGAGCCCGGACACCAGTGCGAGGTCGGCCAGTCCGGCGGTGCCGGTGAGGTAGATCAGGGTGTCGCCGGGGCGGTGCTGGCGCAGCCGGCTGGTCGCGTCGACCAGCAGTTCGTCGCCGCCGGGTGCGGGTTCGGCCTCGGCGAGCAGGTCCAGCAGGTGCCGGGCTGCGCCGCGGATCCGGCCGCCGCCCGCCGCGGGGCCGCTGACCAGGTGCAGGGTCACGGGCAGGTCTTCGCGGGTCGCGGCGGCGACGATCGACGCGGCGGCCTCGCAGGCGCTCTCGAACGAGGCCGATCCGGCGGCGTCGCGGTCGGCCCAGGAGGCGGCGCGGTCGTCGAGCAGTACGACCAGCTGCGGCAGGCTGGTGTCGAGGTGTTCGCGGACCATCAGCTCGCCGACCTTGGCGCTGGTGCGCCAGTGCACGTGGCGCAGTTCGTCGCCGATGACGTATTCGCGCAGGGTGTCGAAGGTGATCGCGCCGTGCGGGACGCGGTCGAGGCGGCCGTCGAGGCTGCGGGAGATGCCCGCGGGCACGGCCCGGATGAGGTGGCTCTTCGGGTACACCCAGATGCGGGCGGTGTCGCCATGGCTGCGTGACACGGACACCAGCCCGAGCGGGTCTCGCCGGGTGACCTGCAGCGGGCCGACGTCGACGACGCCGCGGCGGTCGGTGGGCACCGGGTAGGACACGTCGGTGTCCGTGCCGGGACGCAGCCGCAGCAGGGGCACCGGCACGGTCGCGCCGGTCTGCCCGGCTCGGCCGCCACGGCCGGAGTGCGACCCTCGGGAGCATTGATCGTGGGCGACCAGCGTCGCCGCGCCGAACCGTCCGGTGTTGCGGACGGTCAGGGTGACGGTGCTGCCTTCGCCGCGGGCGACCCGGTCGGGTTCGACGGAGCGGGTGACCGACAGCTGCGGCCGTAGGGCCGCGTGGATGAGCGCGTGCAGCTGGGCGATGACGGCGGTCGCGCCGAGCACCGCGAGTTCCGGGTAGCCGAAGGTGAAACCGGTGGCCAGCAGCGCGACGCCGCCGATGGTCAGGCCCGCCCCCCGCAGCGTGACGATCATCCGGCGTGCCGCGCCGCTCCGGCCGGGGCCGGCTCGCCGGTCGGGGACTCCTGGCCGGGCAGCGGCACCGGGACGGCCTCGACCGCGTCGTGCAGCACCTCGGTCGCGGTGACCCCGCGCAGCTGCGCGTCGGGGGTGAGCAGCACGCGGTGCGCGAACACGGGCTCGATCAGCACCTTCATGTCTTCGGGCAGCACGTAGCCGCGGCCCTCGGTCAGCGCGTACGCGCTGGCGGCGCGGGTCAGCGCGATCACGCCGCGAGGGCTGACGCCGACCCGCACGTGCTTGTGCTCGCGGGTGGCCACGGCCAGGCGCACCGCGTACGCGTACAGCGGGTCGGCGATGTGCACCCGGTGTGCCAGCGCCACGGCCTCGCCGATCGTCTTGGTGTCGGTGACGGGGGTGATCGCGTCGGGGGAGCGCAGCGTGTGCCCGCGCAGCACCTCGATCTCGACGGCCTCGTCGGGGTAGCCGACCGACAGTTTCATCAGGAACCGGTCCAGCTGCGCCTCGGGCAGCCGGTAGGTGCCGTCCATCTCGACCGGGTTCTGCGTGGCGACGACCATGAACGGGCGCGGCACCGCGTGGCGTACGCCGTCGACGGTGACGTAGCGCTCCTCCATGACCTCCAGCAGCGCCGACTGCGTCTTCGGCGACGCCCGGTTGATCTCGTCGGCGATGACGATGTTGGCGAAGATCGGGCCCGGGTGGAACTCGAAGCCGCGGCTGGCCTGGTTGAAGATGGTCACGCCGCTGACGTCGGAGGGCAGCAGGTCCGGCGTGAACTGGATGCGCCGCCACGCGCCCTGCACCGAGGCCGCGATCGCGCGGGCCAGGGTCGTCTTGCCGGTGCCGGGCACGTCCTCGAGCAGGACGTGGCCCTGGGCGAACATGGCGACCAGCGCCAGCCGGACCACCTCCGGCTTGCCGAGCACCACGGTCGAGATCGCGCCAGCCAGCTTCTCGGTCAGGTCGGCGAACGCGCGGACCTGACCGGCGGACAGCGGTGGGAGGGGCTGGTTCATGACGGGTGTGTCCTTTGTGCTCGAAGAGGGGCGGAGACGGAACATCCCCGGCACGGGCTCGGTGGGGGCTCGTGCCGGGGAGGCTCAGCGGATCAGCATTGCGGCACGTCGTTGTAGTCGTCGCCGTCGTCGAGGTTGAGCCAGATGAAGGGGACGTAACGCTGGTTGCCGCGGTAGGTGATCTCGATCCACTTGTCGCTGCGCTTGTTGCTGTTCTCCCCGGCGGCGAACAGTTCGGCGTCGCCGCTCTGGTTGCCGGCCGTGCCCTGCTTCCAGCAGAACGCCTTGAACGTGTCGCCGCTCTGGGCGTCGCCGACGGCCTCATTGGACTGCTGGCGGGAGTTGCTGTAGATGCCGATGCCGTTGGAGCAGCCCACACAGCGGATGGTGCCGTTGAGCCGCTTGGTGCGCACCGTCACCGGGGCCGACGTCGCGGTCTGGCCGGTGGCGTTCTTCACCGAGACCGTGATCGTGAACGCGCTGTCGGTGGCCACCTCGTTGACCGCGTAGCCGCCCGCGCCGGTGTTGCAGCCGACCGCGCGGGCCGCGCCGTTGATGGTCACCGTGCACGTGGCGGTGCCGCCGCCGTCGTTGAACGCGAAGTTGACCGTGAAGCCCTTGTAGGTCGCACCACCGGCGGACACGTTCGACACGGTCGCGTCGGCGATGGTCTTCGCGCTGGTGGTGTCCTTCGGGCCGGTGCCGGCCTCGTTGACCGCGGCGACGTCAACGCCGACGATCTCACCGTCGCCGAAGCCGTCGAGCGTGGCGTTGGTGGCGGTGACCGTCTGCGTCTTGCCGCCCGCGGTCACCTTGTAGCCGGTGATCTGGCGGCCGTTGTCGGCCGGGGTCTCCCAGGCGACCCGGATGGTGCCCTTCTCGGTGCCGACCGTGGCCGCGGACAGGCTGCGCACCTGCTCCGGTTTGTTGAACGGCACCACCGAGCCCGACGGCTCCGACACCTCCGAACCCGCGCCCTTGTCGTTGACCGCGACGACGGTGAACGCGTACTGCGTGCCGTACTCCAGTTCGCCGTCCTTGACGACCAGCTTCGTCGCGCCGGGTGTGGTGCCGATCAGGGCGCCGCTGCCGGCGTTGACCGCCGTGACCTCGTACCGCGTGATCTTGCGGCCCTGGCCGTTGGCGGCGGTCCAGCTCACCTCGACGGTGCCGTCGGGCTTCTCGACCGCCTTCACACCTGTCGGCGGATCCGGCACGTCACCGGTCGGCATCACCGGATTGCTCTTGCGGCTCGGGCCGCTGCCCTTGCCGTTGACCGCGTACACCGTGAACGTGTACGTCTTGCCGTTGGTCAGCTTGTCGACCACCAGCGAGCGGTTGCGTGCGCCGACGGTCCAGGTCCGCCCGTCGCCCTCCACCACGTACTTGGTGATCTTCGAGCCGTTCTCGGCAGCCTTGCCCCAGCTCAGCCGCACCTGCGAGTCGCCCGACGCGGCGGTCACGTTGCGCGGCGCACCCGGCTTGCCGATCTGCGGCTTGGGCGGGGGCGGCGGCGCCACCGGCGGCGGGTCGCCGCCCACCACGTCGTCGTTGAACTTGTCGACGACTCTGACCTGGTGCTTGTCGTTGACCACGCGCGCGGTCGAGGCGCCCGGCGCGTTGATGAACAGCTGGTTCTCCCGCACCTCCAGGTCGAGCCGGCCGCCGGGCTTGCCCGCCTCGATCGTGTTGACCAGCTTGCCCTCGCGGTCGATCGCGTAGACCTTGCCCGCCGCGTCGTCGGCGATGTAGAACAGGCCCGCCCAGGCCACCGCGGGCCGCGCGGTCCCGCCGGCGCCCGGCACGGTGAACTCGTTGACCTGCTCACCGGCGATGACATACACCTTGCGGCCCTCGACGACGGTCACCGCGATGTCCTTGCCGGTGGAACGGTCCGGCAGTTCACCGCCGGCCGCACCGGCGATCTCGACCTTCTTCAGTTCGTCGCCGCGCAGCAGGGTCAGCGAACCGTTGGTCTGGTCCAGCACCGCCACGCCGTCGTCCAGCGCGGACAGCGCCAGGTCGTGGAACGCCTCGGCGACCGGTTCGGTGCGGACCTGCGACGGCCCGCTGCCGCCCGTGCCGCCCGACGGCGGCGTCAGTGGCGCGGGCGTGATCGCCGAGACGGTGCCCTGGCTGGGTATGGCCAGCCAGAGCCGGCCGGTGCCGTCGAAGTGGCCGCCGGTGATGCCCGGCGGGAAGCGCAGCGGCTCGCCGATCGGCTGCAGCGTCGCCGGGTCCAGTTGGCGCACCACGCCCTGCACCGGGTCGATGACGAATGCCGCCTGGTTGTGCAGCGCCACCGACACACCCAGGCCCGCCTGCGACTCCTGCGACGCGGTGAGCTGCAGCGTCGCGGGGTCGAGCGCGCTGATGCGCCCGGTGTGCTGGTCGCGCACGATCAGGTAGCGGTCGGACTGGCTGACCTGCACGTAGTGGCCCTGCGAGACCGCGAGGGCCTGCGTGCGGGTGTCCACCTTGCCGGTCAGGCCGTTGACCCGGGCGAGTTCACCGCGGGTGAGGCTCCACAGCCAGGAGCTGCTGTCGTAGCCGGCCGAGACCTGGTCGTTGGCGCTGATCCCGAACCAGGTCAGGCTCACGGCGGCCAGCATCGCCAGCACCGTGACGATGGTGACGACGCCACCCTTGGTCCGTGCCCTGCGTGTGATCGCGCTCGGTGACAGATCCGCCACGGATCGCCCCTCCCCATGAGCGCGGGGTGTTTCGGAGCCACCCCGCTCGCCGACTGGCGTTCTCCCCAGAAGCCGACGTCATCCTAGGCGTTGCAGGTCAACGGTGAAAGTCGAGTGAGGACGCTCATGGTGTCACGGTGGGCGACGGTCCGGCCGACGCTGCGCGGTCGGTGCATACCTGGGTGGATTTCAGCAGCTCATCCTGGCTGTAGATGCTCATGACGACGAAGCAGTAGTCCCAGTTGGGGTTCAGACCCGTGACGGTGTACCGCGTATCACCGTTCTCGGGCTTGCCCATCGTCGCGACCTGCTCGTCCTTGCGGGCGCCGAGCAGCACCTGCGCGGCGTAGCCGTCGGAGGGGTCGAACCAGGTGACGGTGATGTCGCCGTTGGGTGCGCTGGTGACGAAGACGTCGCTGGCGGGCTGGGCTTTGACGGTCGGGCCGGGGCCGGGCGTCTGCTCGTCGTCGTCGGGCAGCACCACCAGCAGCAGTGTGGCCACGGCCGCGATCACGGCGATGATCGCGGCGGCGGTCGCGGCGATTACCGGGCCGCGGCTGCGACGCGGTGGTGCGGCGGGTGGTGTGGGCGGCGCGAACACGGTGGGGACGTGCTGCGGCTGCTGCGGCAGGTGGCGTACGGGGCTCTGCGGCGGCGGCGCCACGTGGATGGCGGGGGAGTGCCCGTCGGGGCGGCGGGCCTGGTCGACCGGCGGCAGGTCGCGTCGCGGCTGCTCCTGCCGCGGCTGCCCCTGGTGGGGCGGCGGGTCCTGCCGTGGCGGTTGCTGGTGGGCAGGGTGCTGGCGGGCCTGCTCGGGGCGCACGGTGTCGTGCCGCGGCGGCTGCTGGTGGGGCGGCTGCTGGTGGGGCGGCGCGGGTCGGGCCGGGTCGGGCTGCGCGGGCCGGGTGCGCTCGGGCGGGAGCGGGACGACCGGAGGCGTCGGCACGATGGGCATGGCTCGGGTCGCGGACTGGTCGCGCGGCGGAATGGTCAGGCCGTAGGGCGCGATCCGGTCGTCCTCGTGCGCGGGCGCGGCCTCCGCCGGCCGTGCGGGCGGGATCCGCGGCGGGGTCCGGTCGGCCGTCTCGGGCGTGACCGGGATGGTCGGGGTTGTCGGCCGTGCGGGCGGCGTGACCAGTGAGGTGCGGTCGTCCGCCGGATTCGGCGCTACCGGGGTGGTCGGCCGCGCGGGTGGTGTGACCAGTGAGGTGCGGTCGTCCGCCGGATTCGGTGCTACCGGCCGTGCCGGCGGCGTGGGAAGTGACGTGCGGTCGTCGGCCGGGTTCGGCGCTACCGGCGTTGCCGGCCGCGCGGGTGGTGTGAGCAGCGACGTCCGGTCGTCCGGTGCCTGGGGTGCAGGTGTAGCCGGCGGGGTGGGCACCGAGGTCCGCTCGGCGGGCGCGTGCGCCGTGGCCGGGGTGCTCGGTGGCATGACCACGGCCGTGCGGTCGTCCGGGGCCGGCGGCGGTGTCGTCTGCGGGGTCGACGGGGGCAGCGGCCAGACCGGCGGGGCCTGGTCCGCCGGGGTGCTGCGCGGGGCCGGGGCTTCCGGCGTCGCCGGGACGGACTGCGACACGTAGGTGGTCGGCCGCGACGGCGGCGGGAGCAGCGCGGTGCTGTCCTCGGGCGGCTGCGGTGCGGGCGGCGGCGCGGGGGTCACGGGCGCGGGGGCGACCGGCGCGGGGGCGTCCGGGCCGAGCCACGCGCGGGCGACCTGGACCGGCTGCGGGTCGAAGCCGGTCGCCTGCGGGCCGTACGTGGCGACCCGGGTGTAGTGGCGGCGCGCCTCGTGGCGGTTGCCGAGCTCGTCGGCGATCTGCGCGAGGTCGAACGACATCGACAGCAGCAGCGGGTGCTCCTCGCCGAAGCGGTAGCCGCCGTTGTACAGCGCGTTCTCCAGCACCCGCCGGGCGGCGCTCAGGTCGCCGGCCTGCCGGTGCATCGTGGCGAGCAGGTGGCCGGTGACCAGCACCTCGGGGTGGTCCTCGCCGGCGGCCATGATCGCCGCTTCGAGGGACTGCTCCAGCAGCGTGCGGGCGCTGTTCAGGTCGCCGCGGTCACGGCGGGCAAGCGCCTCAGTTCGGATGTCGGACAGCGAGGTCGGTGACGGCACGGGTCACATCCTGCCCATACCCCCGGACCTCTCGCCACCCGCAGCGGCGAAGATCGCGATGATCTTGCGCGAACTGTTGCTGGTTTGTCCGGAACGAGTGTGTCGTCCCCACATCCCGCGCAAGATCGTGCGTCAGCGGCGGCCGCGGGGGGTGTTGTGCTTGAAGTGGACGAAGAGGCGGCCGAAGTTTTTGGAGTCCTTCTCTACGCGGTGGTAGAGGGCTTTTACCTCTTTTTGTTCGAGGAAGCGTAGGACTGTCTTCTTCAGGGCGCCGGAGCCTTTGCCGGGGATGATCTCGATCATGGGGGCCTTCTTGGCGATGGCCTCGGCCATGATGTCGTTCAAGGCCCGCTCGATGTCGCGGCCCTTGTTGAAGATGTCGTGTAGGTCGAGTACGAGTTTCATCGCCTCTGAGCGTACCTGTTGTGATCGTTGCTGGTCAGGGTCCTTGGGGTAGCCGAAAGCTTTCGACCTGCGGGTCAGCATGATTTTCATAGATCGACATATTGCAATGACCATGTTTCTGGTGGTCTGCTGTGTGCCTCCTTTACCCCCGCTTGGAGGCAGTCATGCGGCGACGGTTAACCGTCTTCGTATCCACCCTCGCGCTCGCCGGCACCATGGTCCTGACCGGACCGGCCGACGGCGCTCCGCTCGCGCCCGAGACGAGTTCGTCCGGCCACTACACCGTGCAGGGCATCAAGACCTTGGCCCAGCGCAATGCGATCGCCGGCACCGGTGCGGCCATCGACGGGTTCGACCACGGCATCATGGACGTCACCGCCACCCCGGGTGAGGCCGCCGCGATCAAGGCCCTCGGCTTCACGGTCACCAGGGTCCTCACGCCGGTCCAGCCGGAAGGCCCGATGCCGCTGGCGTTCCCGCCGGCCGACTCCAACTACCACGACTACAGCGAGATGATGAGCGTCATCAACTCGCTGGCCTCGTCCTACCCGTCGATCTTCCGGGTGACGACGATCGGCAACTCCTACGAGGGCCGCAACATGCCCCTGATCAAAATCTCGGACAACGTCGCCACGGACGAGAACGAGGTCGAGGTCCTGTTCAACCACCACCAGCACGCGCGTGAGCACCTGACGGTGGAGATGGCCATCTACCTGATGAACCTGTTCACCAGTGGTTACGGCTCGGACTCCGCGATCACGAACATCGTGAACAGCCGCGAGATCTGGATCGTGCCGGACATGAACCCCGACGGCGGCGAGTACGACATCGCCACCGGCAGCTACCGGTCGTGGCGCAAGAACCGCCAGCCCAACAGCGGCTCGAGCAACGTCGGCACCGACCTCAACCGCAACTGGTCCTATCAGTGGGGCTGCTGCGGCGGGTCCAGCGGCACGACCAGCAGCGAGACGTACCGCGGCCCGTCGGCGTTCTCCGCGCCGGAGTCGACGAACCTGCGCAACTTCGTCAACAGCCGGGTCGTCGGCGGCGTCCAGCAGATCAAGGCCAACATCGACTTCCACACGTACTCGCAGCTCATCCTGTGGCCGTTCGGCTACACGACGGCCAACAACCCCTCCGGCATGAGCGCGGACGAGTACAACACGTTCGCCACGCTGGGCCAGCAGATGGCCGCGACGAACAGCTACACCCCGGAGCAGTCCAGTGACCTCTACGTCGCCGACGGCACGTCCATCGACTGGATGTGGGGCACGCACAAGATCTGGGCGTACACCTTCGAGATGTACCCGGGCAGCTCGGGCGGCGGCGGCTTCTACCCGCCCGACGAGGTCATCACCGCGCAGACGACCCGCAACCGGGCTGCGGTGCTGATGCTGCTGCAGCAGGCCGACTGCCCGTACCGGGTGATCGGCAAGGAGTCGACGTACTGCGGCACCGGCGGTGGCGGCACCACGGTCTGGTCCGACACGTTCGAGACCGCGACCGGCTGGACCGTCAACCCGAGCAGCACCGACACCGCGACCGCCGGCCAGTGGGCACGCGGCGCGGCGCAGGCGACCAACTCCAGCGGCGCCAAGCAGCTGACCCCGTTCGCGGGCGCCAACGACCTGGCGACAGGCGTGTCGGCGGGCACCGCCGCAGGTGACTTCGACCTCGACGGCGGCGTCAGCTCGATCCGCTCGCCCGCGGTCACGCTGCCGGCCACCGGCACGCTGAACGCGAACTGGCAGTGGTATCTGGCGCACGGGTCCAACTCGTCGAGTGCCGACTACCTGCGGATCTCGGTCGTGCACAGCGGCGGCACCACGGTGCTGGCCACCATCACCGGCGCGGCGAGCAACCGCAACGGGGCCTGGGGCGGTGCGACGGCGAACCTGACCGCGTACGCGGGCCAGAGCGTGCGCTTCCTGGTCGAGGCGGCGGACGCGAGCACGGCCAGCCTCGTCGAGGCGGGCCTGGACAACCTCACGGTGACGCAGTCGTGACGGGCTGCCCGGCCTGCTGAGGTCGGCAGCCACCAGGTTGCCGGGCGGTCCCGTCGCCCGTGCCGGTCCCTCGCGGGCCGGTGCGGCGGCGGGGCCGCTCTGTTTGTGCGGTGTGCCGCTCTGCCGGCCGGGCTCATATCGATGAAGTGGTGCGGTCGGCCGGAGTGCGGTGCAGGCGGGGGCCTGGATGGCGTGCGCAGGTTTTCGTGCCGTGGATCCGGCGGGGCGCGAACCGCGCCGGGAATATTGCCGGAGCAACTGCTCCGTGGGGTCCAAACCGGACGCTACCTGCGGATGTGCGTAGGTAAACAGTGAGTGCTCGGCGGTGACAGCGGGTAGATCCATTCTGTAGGGTGCGTTCTCGTGCCGATAGCCGACGAGTTCTACTTGATGACGCATGACGATGTCAGCGGCGACTCCCGGCTGCACGCCAAAGCCGTCGGATTCGGACTGGCAGCCGCGCTGCTGGCCGAGTTGTGCATGCTGGACCTGGTGCGTCCTGCCGTCGAGGGGGTGGCGGTGCGCAACGCGCCGCCGCCGGCCGACGCGCTGGTCGCCCGCGTACACGGGCAGTTGCTGGCAGAGCCGCAACTGCACCCGGTACGGGACTGGCTCGCGTTCCTCGGGCGCACCGCCGAGGCCGACATCGCCGTCAGGATGACCGCCACGGGGGCGCTCCAACTGGTCGAGACGCGCCGACTGCTGGGCGTGCAGCGCCGATACATGCCGGTTTCCGTCAACGACGCAGCCTGGCCCACTGCCAGGATCATCGGCAGGCTGCGCCGCCAGGAGGAGATGTCCGTCGAGGACCGGATCCTCGCCGGGCTGACCTTCGCCACCGGCCTGAGCAACACCTTCGCCTGGGACGACGTCCGAGGGCGCGCCCTGTCCCTGGTCATCGCGGCGCTCGACGAGCCGCTGCGGATTCTGATCGCCGAGACCGAGCTGGCTGTCAGCAAGGCCGTGGGAACCCTCACCTGAACCACCCCACCCCCCAACACCCCCCACCCCTCTGTAAGGAGCAACACCGTGTCCGCACCCCCTAGCTCCGCGCTGTCGTCGGCACTGGCCGCCGACCGGCTCGGTTCGGCGTCCGTGGCGTCGTTCGCGCTGACCGCGGCCGCCCCCCTCATGGTCATCGGCGGCGTCATCGTCGCCGGCTGGGCCAATGTCCAGGTCATCGGCTTCCCGCTGGGCATCCTGATCATCGGTGCCGCGCTGGGCCTGTTCACCGTCGGCTACGTGGCGATGTCGCGCCACATCCGCAACGCCGGCGCGTTCTACTCCTACATCTCCCAGGGCCTGGGCCGCCCGGCCGGCGTCGGCGCCGCGCTCGTCGCGCTGCTGGCCTACAACCTGCTGCAGGTCGGCCTCTACGGCATCTTCGGCGCCGCCGCCAACGGCCTGCTGAACGTGATGTTCGGCGTCGACATCGCCTGGTGGATCATCGCGCTGGTCAGCTGGGCCCTGGTCACCGTGCTGGGCATGGCCCGGGTCGAGCTCAACAGCAAGGTGCTGCTGATCCTGCTCGGCGCCGAGCTGCTCATCGTGCTCATCTACGACCTGGTGTTCCTGGCCAACCCGGGCGACGGTGGCGTCAGCTTCGCCGCGTTCGCCCCGGACAACCTGTTCGTGCCCGGTGCGCTGGGCGCGGTGCTGGTCGTCACCGTCACCGGCTTCACCGGCTTCGAGGCCGGCCCGGTGTTCTCCGAGGAGTCCCGCGACGCGCGGCGCACCATCGCGCTGGCCACCTTCGGCGGCCTCGCGGTCATGGTGTTCGTGTACGCGCTCACCTCGTGGTCGCTGACCGTCGCCACCGGCCCGGACCACATCGTGGAGCAGTCGATCGCGCACGCCGCGCAGGCCGACCTGATCTTCGCGCTGGCCGGGGAGCACCTGGGCACCGTCTTCGCCGACATCGGCAACGTGCTGCTGGTGACCAGCATCTTCGCGGCGATGGTGTCGTACCACAACACCGTCGCCCGGTACACGTTCGCGCTGGCGCGTGAGGGCGTGCTGCCGCGCCCGCTGTCCCGCACCGGTGCCCGCTCGGGCGCCCCGGTCGCGGCGTCGCTGCTGCAGAGCGTCGTCGGCTTCGCGTTCATCGCGGTGTACGCGCTGGCCGGCTGGGACCCGTTCCTGCACCTGTTCTTCTGGCTGGGCATGACCGGCGGCTTCGGCATCCTGCTGCTGCTCGCGGCGACCAGCGTCGCCGTGGTGGTGTACTTCGTCAGGGACAAGCGCGGCGAGAACGTGTGGACGCGCCTGGTCGCCCCGATCATCGCCGCGGTGTTCCTCATCTGGGCCGCCCAGCAGACCGTGCGCGACTACGGCACCATGCTGATGCTCGAGGAGTCGGACCCGGTCCGCTGGATCCTGCCCGGCCTGTACCTGGTGCTCGCGGTCATCGGCGTGATCGTCGCGCTGGTGCTGCGCAGCGGCAAGCCGGCCCTCTACCAGGGCATCGGCCGGGGCGTCGAGGCCGGTCAGACGAAGACGGCCGCGAACCCGGCCGCGGAGGCTGACAAGGTCACGGCATGACCGGAAATGACGCGGCGCAGGCGGCCACGGCCGTCGACACCGCGGCCGCGGGCCGGCTCATCGCCGCGTCGTTCCAGCAGCTGGCCGTTTCGGCGTGGCTGATGGACGACGCGGCCGAGCGGGAGCGCATCATGGGCGTCCAGTTCGGCTGGTTCGCCGAGCACGCGCTCGCGTACGGCGCCGTGGACGTGATCGGTGACGATGCGGTCGCGGTGTGGTTCGACAACACGGTCGAAGCGCCGTGGATCGACGGCTACGACGAGCGGCTGGCGGAGGTGGCCGGTCCGCACCTGGACCGGTTCACGCTGCTGGACGAGGTGTTCGCGGAGCACCACCCGCACGCCGGCCCGCACTGGCACCTCGCGCTGCTGGCCGTCCGGCCGGGACGGCAGGGCGCAGGGCTGGGCGGGCAGCTGCTGACACGGCGGCTGGCGTTGCTGGACGCCGCGGGCGTGCCCTCCTACCTGGAGGCGTCGACGCAGGGGTCGCGGGACCTGTACCTGCGGCACGGCTTCACGCTGCTGGGCGAGGCATACCACCTGCCCGGCGGCGGTCCGCCGATGTACCCGATGTGGCGCGAGGCGCGTTAGGCCGGGTCGTGCGACGGGGGCGGTGATCATCGATCACCGCCCCCGTCCGTGTGTGCGCCGCGGGTCAGGGCGTCGCGTGCAGGTTGCGGGCCGTGGCCGAGGTCGGCACCGTCGCCGGGTCGGGGTAGGTGCGCAGCAGCCGGTCGGCGGTGCCGGCGGTGGTCACGGTGAACCAGTAGTGCTCGTTCTTGTAGTGGTGCAGCCGGTGGTTGCGCCATACGGCGCGGTAGAGCCGTCCGCGCGGCCGGTAGTCGCTGTGGATCAGGTAGTGCGTCCACTCGTAGAGCAGGCCGAGGGCGGCGACGCTGCCGATGAAGGTGAGCGCCTCGCCGAGCCGGGGGAACGCGAGCAGCGCGACGGTGGTGTAGGCGGCGATGACGAGGGTCAGCGACCGCCACGGGATGAAGACCAGTGGGGTGTCGCGGGGGTCGGCGTGGTGGCGGCGGTGGTCGCGGGCCAGTTCGGAGTCGATGGTCAGGCCGGCGATCCGGTGGGGTCGCCAGTGCAGGACGAACACGTGCACGACCCATTCGAGGGCGGGGAACGCGGCCACGAGCAGTGCCGGTGCGCGCAGGTCGGCGAGGGTCCAGCCGCCTTCGGTGGTACGCCAGGCGACGGCGGAGCCCAGCACGGCGAGGATCATCCACGGGCTGGGGTGGTACCAGAATCGGCGGAACGTCCGTGGCAGGGTCACAGCCGTGCGGGCCGGTCCGGTGGCTTCGTCGGCGGCGAGCCGGTCGCGGGCGGCTCGCTCGGCGGCGGCTTTTTCGGCTCGGGTCATGGTCGGTCTCCTTCCAGCAGGTCGAGGGCGTGCAGGAGGGCCTGGGTGGCGTGGCTGAGCAGTTCGTGGGCCTGGTGGCGGGCATCGTCGGCGTCGCCGGTGGTGATGGCGCGGGCCAGGGCGCGGTAGTCGCCGACGCGGTTGACCTCGTCGGCCATGACGGTCGACAGGGCTACGAGGGCAGGTTCGTAGGCGGCGCGCAGGCTGTTGAACATCAGCCGGAACGCGACGGAGTCGGCCGCGTCGACGACGTGTTCCCAGAAGGCCAGTGCCTGGCGCTGGCGGCCGACGGGGTCGGTGTCGGTCTCGATGGCCGCGACGGCCGCGTCCAGGGTGGCGGCGTTGTTGTGGCCGTGGCGTTCGGCGGCCAGCCCGGCGACGATGGGGCCGATCGCCAGGCGTGCTTCGAGGATGCTGCGGGCGACGGTGAGGTCGATGTCGCCGCCGGGCAGCAGCAGGTGGGGGAGGATGTCGAGGCCGCCGGTGCGGCGGAAGTCGCTGACGGTGGTGGCGCCGCCCTGGCGGACCTTGACCAGGCCGGCGTGGGCCATGCGCCCGATCGCCTCGCGTACGGCGGGGCGGCTGACGCCGAGCGCTTCGGCGAGGGCCCGTTCGCTGGGCAGCGCCTGGCCGGGGGCGAGCGAGCCGGCGACGAGTTCGCCGAGCACGCGGTCGTAGACCTCGCCGGGCAGTGATCGTCGTTCGATCTTCGCGAATGTCATACGTCCACCATCGACGACACCGGTCAGGTGGTCAAGTGGTCTGACCAGTCATGTTCGTTCACGGGTATTCATGCATGGACTGCTGCGGTTCGGTGTTGTTTACTGGCTCGTGATTTCAGCCGCAGGGGGTGGGGCGGTACGGTTCGTCCTTTGTGGACACTGACCCCTCGGAGGCGGGGCATGACCGAGCCCTTGACGGGCCGCGCGCAGGCGTCGGCGGCGCGGGATTTCGCGGCGCAGCTGCGCTGGTGGCGTGGCGTGCGCGGGTATTCGCAGGGCAGGCTGGCGCAGCGGATGCCGCACAGCGAGGCGATGATCGCCAAGGTCGAGTCGGGTGAGCGCTGGCCGACCGAGGACCTGGCGCGCCGCTGCGACGAGGTGCTGCAGACGGGCGGCCTGCTGTCGGGCATGTATCCGGCGGTGCGGGCCGAGCAGCAGGCCAGCGACGGGCGGCGCCGCCGGCGCAAGGAGGCCGGGGACGCCTCGGTCGACGATGCGCGGCGACTGCTGTCGATGGTGCTGGCGGACACGAACCTGTCGGCGACTCATCCGTTCGTCCGGGATGCGCTGGCCGCATTGGATGGCCCGGACAACTAGCCGGTGTGAGTACTTGTCCGGATCGGACATCTATGCGGCGCAACGGTAGTGCTCGCAAATGAGACGTTGGCGTGAACGTCGCGCCACTCTACGTCGAACATCAGACAACTACTGGAGGCTCCGGTTATGTCCGTGCTAACGCCTGCCACGGCGGCCACGGGGGACGCGGCCACGCCGGCCGGTGACCCCGAGCTCAGCACATTCGGGTACACCCCGCAGCTGCGCCGCTCGCTCACCTTCACCGATTTGCTGTTCTACGGTCTCATCTACATGGTGCCGATCGCGCCGTTCGCGATCTTCGGTTCGGTGTACGCGGCCTCGCAGGGCATGGTGGCGCTGGCCTACATCGCCGGCCTGATCGTCATGCTGTTCACCGCCTCGTCGTACGCGCAGATGATCAAGGCGTTCCCGATCGCCGGTTCCGTCTACAACTATGCGGGCCGCGGCATCGCCGCACCGGTCGGCTTCATCGCCGGCTGGGCCATCATGCTCGACTACTTCCTGGTCCCGGGCCTGCTCTACCTGGTCGCCTCGGTCACCATCGAGGCGGCGGTGCCGTCGGTGTCGGCGTGGATCTGGCTGGTCGGCTTCGTCGCCATCAACGCCGTGATCAACTACTTCGGGATCCGGCTCACCGCGATGGCCATCAACATCATGATCGCCGGTGAACTCATCGTCCTCGGCATCTTCCTGGTCATGGGCATCATCGGCATGGCCGACGGCCGCGGCAACGGCGACTGGACCACCGCCTTCTTCAACTCCGACAACTTCAGCTTCGGCATCGTGCTCGGTTCGGTGTCGGTCGCCGCGCTCAGCTTCCTGGGCTTCGACGGCATCTCGATGCTGGCCGAGGAGAGCAAGGGCGGCGCCCGCCAGGTCGGCCGCGCCATGGCCGTCGTGCTGCTGCTCGCCGGTCTGATCTTCATCGCCCAGACCTGGGTGGCGTCGCTGTTCGTCACGGACCCGGCCGGCCTGATCAACGGCGACGCCGCGACCATCGGCAACGCCTTCTACGCCGCTGCCGAGGTCGCCGCGGGCGCCCCGTGGCTGGCCACGCTGTGCCTGGTCGCCACCGCGATCGCGTGGGGCCTGCCCGACTCGATGGTCGCCCAGACCGCGCTGTCGCGCCTGCTGTTCGCGATGGCCCGCGACAAGCAGCTGCCCAAGTTCCTGGCCAAGGTGTCCAGCAAGCACGCGTCGCCGGTCAACGCGGTCCTGTTCACCGCCGGTGTCTCGCTGGCCATCAGCGGCACCGCGCTGTACTACCTCACCGAGAAGGGCGAGGACACCATCACGCTCATCGCCACGATGGTGAACTTCGGCGCGATGGTGGCCTGGCTGCTGCTGCACGCCGCGGTCATCTGGCACTACGTGGTGCGCAACGGCAGCCGCAACTGGCTGCTGCACCTGGTCGTGCCGGTGGTAGGCGCGGGCCTGCTGGTGGCGGTGCTCATCAACATGAAGCTCTACACCCAGATCACCGGCTTCATCTGGATCGGCCTCGGCCTGGTCGTGCTCGGCGTGCTGTTCGCGATGGGCCGCCGCCCGAAGCTGTCCGGCGTCGGCGGCACCGAAGGCGGCGTGGACGCCGCGTGAGCGAGTACATCGAGTTCAACCCGACGCCGGAGCAGCTGGCCTACACCTTCGGGCCCAACCCGCCCGTGGCGAAGGTCCGCCCCGGGGACGTGCTCAAGATCCGCACCGAGGACTGCTTCGGCGGCGTGGTGCGGGGATTCGGCGACCTGCCCTCGCAGGTCTGCCGGTTCCCGTACCTCAACCCGGTCACCGGCCCCTTCTTCGTGGAGGGCGCCGAGCCGGGCGACACCCTGGCGCTGCACTTCGTGTCGATCACCCCGGCCCGCGACTGGGCCGTGTCGAGCACCTTCCCGCACTTCGGGGCGCTGACGTCGACGTCGCACACGGCGACGCTGCAGCCGCCGCTGGAAGAGCGGGTCTGGGTGTACGACATCGACCTCGCCGCGGGCGTCGCCCGCTACTCGGCCCGCAACTCGGACTTCACGGTGGACCTGCCGCTGGACCCGATGCACGGGACGGTCGGCGTCGCACCGGGCGCGTTCGAGTCCCGGATGACGATCACGCCCGACGCGCACGGCGGCAACATGGACACCCCGGAACTGCGGGCCGGCGTGACCGCGTACTTCGGCGTCAACGTCGAGGGCGCCCTGTTCGCCGTCGGTGACGGCCACGCCCGCCAGGGCCAGGGCGAGGTGTCCGGCGTCGCGGTCGAGGCCGCGATGGAGACCGTCCTCGTCGTCGACCTGGTCAAGGGCGTCGGCACGCCGTGGCCGCGGCTGGAGTCCGACACGCACCTGATGGCGACCGGCTCGGCCCGGCCGCTGGAGGACGCGTTCCGGATCAGCCAGCACGACCTGGTGACCTGGGTGTCCGAGCTGACCGGGCTCGACCTGCTCGACTCGCTGCAACTGGTCAGCCAGGCCGGTGAGGCGCCCGTCGGCAACGTCTGCGACACCAACTACACCATGGTCGCCAAGGTGGCCAAGGCGTACCTGGGACGCGCCGGCGCGTACGACGGGGTGCACAACCGGCTCAAGGCGCTGGGCGCGGCGTACCGGTAACGACAGGATCAGATCAGGCGTTGTGGCCGGAGCGGTGCTCCGGCCACGACGCGTTTCCGGGGTCCATTGGGGGGAATCGATGCCAGAGCTGGCGCTCGCGGACGAGCTGTTCGTGATGGGGCACGACGAATACAGCGGCAAGCCGAAGCTCAACCACGACGTGCTTTCGGTCGGGCTGGCCGCGGCCGCACTCGGCGAACTGCTCATCGCCGAGACGCTCACCGTCGACGGCGGCCGCGTCACCGGCTGGACCGCCAAACAGAACGGCGACCCGGTCGTCGACCAGATCGTGGCACTACTGCAGCAGGTCGGCCCCGGTCACCGGGTGCACCAGTGGGTCGAGCACCTGCGCGGCGACATCAAGGAACTCGTCGCCTACCGCCTCGTCGGCCACGGAGTCGTCACACGCGAGACCAGCCGCAGCTTCACCGGCCGGGTACAGGTCCGCTTCCCCGCGACCGACCCCAACGAGGCCACCCGCTCCGTGGTGCGGCTCGGTTTCCTGATCGGCCGCCCCGCCGACTTCGACCCGCAGTCGGCGCTGCTGGCGTGCATCGCCAACGCCGTCGACCTGAAAATCGTCGCCCCCACCCAGTCACCTTCGGCCGTCCGCCAGCGCCTGGCCGAACTGCCCGGCCGCCTGATCCCCGCCTACCGGGACCTGCTCTCCGCCGTCGACTCCGCCGTCGCCGCGGTCGCCCTGCAAGCACACGGCTGACGACATGGACCTGGCGCCGAAGATCCACGGATCGTATGCTCCGAACGTGTCAGAGCCCCCGCCCCGCTTCCTCGCCGCACGGCTGCTCATCGCCGCGCAGCTCGCGAGCGTCACGCTCTACACCCTCGGCGCGGCAGTCCCGTACCTGATCCTGTTCACGTTCCACGGCACCACGCACTGCTCGGAGCTGACCGGCTGCCAGGCGCCCGGCGATGTGCTCCCGGGTCCGCTGCTGTGGCTGGCCGTGCCCGCCATCCTCATCGCGATGATCGGTCCGCCGCTCGCGGTGCTGTCGCTGCTGATGTCGTTCACCTCGCTGGCCCGACGACGCCGCCAGATGTCCGAGCGGCTGCGGCGGTGGATGTACATCGCAGGCGGGATCACCGTCGTGTTCATCGCCTTCACCCTGACGCCGCCCGGCCGCCTGCTGCTGAACTGGATCCTCGACTGATGACCGACCGACTCTGGCGCGCGCAGCTGACCCTGGTGTGGGCCTTCGGGCTGGCCGTGTTCCTCTTCCTGTTCGACCTGCTCGGCGGCGTCCACGGCGGCAACAGCAACAGCGTCTACGACATGGTGTACGCGCCCCTGCCCGAGGGAACCTCGATACGAGGCTCGATCGCGAACCCGTTCGGCGTGCTCACCCTGCTCGCGATGGTGGTCGCGTGGCTCGCGCCGCTGCTCGCGGCACTGCTGGCCTGGCGCGGGCGGCAGGCGCTGAAAGGCGAAGGCGAGCAGTCCCTGCGGGACCGGATCCAGGCCGGCACCATCGCCGCGTACGTCATCGTGGCGCTCTACCTCACACCCGTCGGCTGGACCCTCGTCTACGGCCTGACCCGCTGGACCGCCATGCACATCTGGGGCGAGGGCCCGGACGCCGATTCCCTGGGCTGAGACAGCGGTGTGTATGCCGCGGGTTTACGTTCCGTCCTGGTCGCGGGCGTTCTCCAGGCTGCGGGCCGCACGTTGCCGCACCCGTGGATGCACATCGGTGAGGGCGGCGAGGCACCGGTCGCGGTGGCCGGGCACGCCGAGCCGGTGCAGCAGTTCCAGGGATATCTCCCGCCGTGGCGGGCTGCTTGAACCGAGGCCGTCACGGGCCAGCCGGATGACAGCGGGTGACATCTGCGCGCTGCGGGCGGCCAGCGACAACAGGCCGGTCATCGCGGTTCCCTGGATCCCCGGGTGCTCGTCTGACAGAGCCGCGATGAGGACCACCCAAACCGTCTCATCGAGCGTGGGCAGCCACCGCAGCCCGGTCAGCGCAGCGACCCGGACCGAATAGTCCTGATGAGCGGCGGCAGACACCAGGGCCGGGGCGGCTGCCGTGGGATCGAGCCGGACGAGTGTGCGGACGGCCGCCTCGCGGGTCGCGTGGTGGTCGTCGCTGACGAGCATTGTCAGCGTCGCGGTCACGCGGGCGGCCGGTAGGCGGCCGAGTCCGCGAACCGCCCGCGCCCGCACCGTCGGGTCGGTGTCGTTTGCGGCGGCGATGACGGCGGCGGCGATGTCTTCAGCCTGTTCGGGTGTGAGAAACGGGCGGCTGGCGATGGTGCCGAGTCCCGTGACGGCGGCCCGCCGCTCGGCCGGATTCGGGCAGTTCGCCTGTTTCAGCAGGTGGGTCACCTGGTGAGTCAACACCTCGCTGAGGGTGCCACAGGAACGCCAGTCAGGTCGGCCTCCGATCATCCGGGACGGGCACGACGCGTGGCGCAGGAATCCCGCGGTGATGTCAGAAGCGGGTCGGCAGACAGCGGTACACCATTCCGAGGCGAACAGCTCCCTCAGCGACTGTCCCGGATGCGGTGGCCCGGTTCCGGTGGCCGTGAAAGCGTTTGCCGCGCGGGACCGGTTGGGCGATGCTTCCTGAGTGCAGATGCATGCCAACCAGCTCACCGTGACAGCGGCGACGGTCGGCGCGCTGATCGCCGAGCAGTTCCCGCAGTGGCAGACCCTGCCGGTCACCGAGCTGCGCTCGCAGGGCACGGTCAACGCCATCTTCCGGATCGGCGACGGACTCACCGCCCGCTTCCCGCTGCAGCCCGGCGACATCGCGTCGACTCGCAGCGAGCTGGAGGCCGAAGCCGCGGCGGGTCGCGAGCTGGCGTCGCGCACCCGGTTCCCGACGCCCGAGCCGGTCGCGCTCGGCGGGCCCGGACCGGGATACCCGATGCCGTGGTCGGTGCAGACGTGGGTGCCAGGCGCCATCGCGACCGACGAAGATCCGGGCGACTCCGTGGCGTTCGCCCGCGACCTCGCCTGCTTCATCACCGACGTACGCGCCATCGGTACCGGCGGCCGGCGCTTCACAGGCGGCGGGCGCGGCGGTGACCTGCACAGACACGACGACTGGGTGCAGACCTGCTTCGGGCACAGCGAGCAGCTGTTCGACGTGCCGCGGCTGCGGCGGCTGTGGGCGCGGCTGCGTGACCTGCCACGCGGCGACACCCCGGACGTGATGAACCACAGCGACCTCATCCCCGGCAACGTGCTCGTCTCCGGCGGGCGTCTGGCCGGGGTGCTCGACGTCGGAGGTCTCAAGCCGGCCGACCCGGCGCTGGACCTGGTGAGCGGGTGGCACCTGCTCGAAGCCGGGCCACGCGAAGTGCTGCGCGAGGAACTCGGCTGCGACGACGCGACCTGGGAGCGCGGCAGGGCCTGGGCATTCCAGCAGGCGATCGGCGCGGCCTGGTACTACGTCGACAGCAACCCGGCCATGAGCCTGATGGGCCGGCGGACCTTGGCACGCATCCTGGCCGCGGAATGACATCCGTCCACTGGGCCCTCGAATTCGGGTTGACCCGCTGGACATGATGAACATCTGGGCGAGGGCCCGGACACGGCAGTCCCTGCGGTGGCCGGGTGAGGTACGGGGGTGTCGGCATGACGGTGTTCGCATGTGCGTGCTGTGGTGCCACGCTCACGGTGCCGGTGGCGCGCGTTCCGCTTCCCGCCCACGCCGACGCCCACGTCAACCCGCATTCCGGTCACGAACTGCTCGGCGTGCTGATGGAGCCCGGAACCTACGCGGTGCGCCCCTACGCCTACGGGCCGCCGTTCCACCCCTGGGCCGAGGTCGGTGAGGTCGAGGCAGCCGCGCGGGGTGTGTACGCACCGGTGTATTCCGTGCCGTACGGGCCGGCGGGTGCCGTCGCGGTCGCGTCCGGCGACGTCCGTGGGACCGTCTTCATACCGGACCGCCTGGTCGGCTGCTTAGGGCTGAACGGCGGGGCCGGACCCAACGTGGCCTGTGCACAGTGCGGCACTGCGGTGGCGACCTACGTCGACGACTGCGAGTGCTGGCAGGCCGTGTGGCTGGACCCACGGGTGGTCCGCAGCGTCCCCGGCGAACCGGCGACCGACCCGCCGCTCGGCTGGGAGACGCTACGGCGCTGCAGGCCCGGAACGCCTCCGGTTCAGCCGGACGGCCGCTGGGACTCGCGGTGGGAGGCCGCCGCCGCGGTCGCGCTGGCCCAGCTGCTGGCCGCATCCGGCGGGGCCCCGGTGATCGTTCCGGACGGCCCGGTCGCCGACGCATTCCGTGGAGCGCTCGACGTGCTGCTGCCACCGGGACCGGCGGCCCGGGCGCTGGCCCTGGCCGGACCGGGCCTGCCCGCGGTGTCGGCTGACATCGCGCTGGTGCCGCAGCATCCGCAGACCGGCGAGCACTGGCCGCAGGTCGGGGCGGTCACTGCCGTGCCGCTCGCCTGGGACACGTGGGCGTTTCTGGCCTTTCACCGCGACCGCGACCGCAGGATCGTCCAGGGAGGTGGCTCGCTGCGTGACGAGATCCATCGCGACTACCCGCCCGCGCCGCTGCCGACGGCACGGACCTTCCACCTGGACCGGAGTCTGTTCCTGTTCACGCTGGCCCGGCTGCCCGAGGTCCGGCTGCCGTGGCTGCGCGCGATCTACGACCGCCTGAACCTGCGAAACGGTCCGGCTCCCTTCTGAGTGCTCGCGGGTGCCTGCCCGACGTGACCCGGGCACATTGACTGGCCCGCGATGTCCGTGCTCGTGCGGCCATGGTGCGGGTGTCTACGCGCTGGTCGCCTGATTGTGTTCACGTCGTCGGTGCCGGAGTGGGGGAGCTCACGGCGCGGCCTCGGGCCGGTCGTGGGACGCGATCCGGTAGACCACGCTGGGTGAGCCGCTCGCGTCCGGTCTCGTCCCCGCGCGCACCCCGCCGATCTTCTCCACCGCCCGCTGCGAGCGCAGGTTCGTCGGCCCGATGAGGAAGACGACGGTGTCGACGAACCGGAAGGCGTGGCGAAGCATCAGGCGCTTGAGTTCGCCGTTGTAGGCGCCGCCCCAGTGGGACCGGGCGAGGAAGGTCCAGCCGATCTCGATCTCGCGGCGCTGCGGGTCGTGGCCGTGGTAGCGGGACGTTCCGATGACGCGGCGGTCAACAGCGTCGACGACCGCGAGCGCGCCGCCGGAGGACAGCGCGTCGAGGAAGAACCGCCGGAAGACGTCCTGCTGGTGACGGTCCTGCTGAGGATGCTGTGCCCACAGCAGCGGATCGGCGGCCACCGCGTACAGGTCGACGAAGTCTGCCGCCCGCAGGGGCCGGACGTGGACGAGTTCGCCGGTCAGGGTGGGCTGGAACTCGAACACTGCCGTGACTCCGCTCGCTCGCCGGCGCCGTCGCCCGGCATTGATCACCGTCGTGTGATGTCCGGGCTCGACATTGGACTTTACTGCGATCAGGATGTTCGCGTGTGCGAGATTGTCGATGAAAGAGGCGTGTTCTGATGAGTTCTTCAGCGTTGCACCAGATAGGTTCGCAGCGGCCTGACCCGGCCGGTGTCCACCCGCTGGCCCGGCTCGGTGCCGAGGAGATCCGGCAGGTCCGTGCCGTGTTGAGCGCCGCGGGCCTGGTTGCCGAGAGCACCAGGTTCACGTATGTGGGTCTGGAGGAGCCGGCCAAGGGCGACGTGCTCGACACCGGCGGTGCGCTGGTGCCGCGGCGGGCCCGGGCGATCCTGTTGGACGTCGCGACCGGGGTGGCCACCGACACGGTGGTGTCGCTGACCAAGGGTGAGGTGGACCGGCAGCGGCAGCTGGATCCGCTCGTGGACGGGCAGCCGGCGATCATGCTGGAGGAGTACATCGCCGCCGACGAGATCGTCAAGGCGGATGCGGGCTGGCAGGCGGCGATGGCGCGGCGTGGCATCACCGACCTGGATCTGGTGTGCCCGTGCCCGCTGTCGGCGGGTGCGGCGACCAAGCCGGACGAGCAGGGTCGGCGGATGGTGCGGGTGCTGTCGTTCGTACGCCACCGCGAGACCGATCACCCGTGGGCACATCCGGTCGACGGCCTGGTGGCCTACGTCGACCTGACGCAGCGGCGTGTCATCGAGCTGATCGACGACGTGCTGCTGCCGGTGCCGTCGGAGGAGCACAACCACGACGACCCGGAGTATGTCGGCCCGTTGCGCACCACGCTGAAGCCGATCGAGATCACCCAGCCGGAAGGGCCGAGCTTCACCGTCGACGACGACGTGGTCAGCTGGGAGGGGTGGCGGTTCCGGATCGGGTTCGACGCCCGCGAGGGCCTGACCCTGCACCAGTTGTCGCTGCACGGCCGTGACGTGGTCTACCGGGCGAGCATCGCCGAGATGGTGGTGCCGTACGCCGACCCGTCGCCGGCGCGGTGGTGGCAGAACTACTTCGACGCGGGCGAGTACAGCCTCGGCGCGCAGGTCAACGCCCTGCAGCTGGGCTGCGACTGCCTCGGCGAGATCCACTACTTCGACGCGGTGATCGCCGACGACCTGGGGGAGCCGCAGACGCGGCCGAACGCGATCTGCATGCACGAGGAGGACTTCGGGGTGCTGTGGAAGCACACCGATCTGTTCACCGGCTCGTCGGAGACCCGCCGGCAGCGGCGGCTGGTGATCTCGTCGTTCGTGACGGTCGGCAACTACGACTACGGCTTCTACTGGTACCTGTACCTGGACGGCGCCATCGAGCTGGAGTGCAAGGCGACGGGCGTGATGTTCACGTCGGCGTACGTGGCGGGCAGCCCGTGGGCCGACGAGGTCGCGCCGGGGCTGGGCGGGCCGTACCACCAGCACCTGTGGTGTGCGCGGCTGGACATGACCGTCGACGGTGTCGTCAACTCGGTCAACGAGGTGCAGTTGCAGCGGCTGCCGATCGGCCCGGACAACCCGTACGGCAACGCGTTCACCAAGCGCGTGACGCCGGTGGAGCGGGAGTCGCAGGGAGCGAGGATGGCCGAGCCCGCCAGCGCCCGGGCGTGGCACGTGGTGAACCCGACCAAGCACAACCGGGTTGGCGGGCCGGTCGGCTACGCCCTGTACCCGCAGGGCCAGCCGGTGCTGGCCGCGGACCCGGCGGCGTCGATCTCGCAGCGGGCCGCATTCGCGACGCACCACCTGTGGGTGACGCAGTACGACCCGGCCGAGCGCTACCCGTCGGGTGACCTGCCGAACCAGCACGTCGGCGGGGCGGGGCTGCCCGCGTGGACGGCGCAGGACCGTGACCTGCAGGGCGCCGACATCGTGCTGTGGCACACGTTCGGGTTGACGCACTTCCTGCGTACCGAGGACTGGCCGGTGATGCCGGTGGACCGGGCCGGGTTCACGCTCAAGCCGGTCGGTTTCTTCGACCGCAACCCGACCCTGGACGTGCCCGCGTCGACGGCGTCGCACTGCGCCTCGCCCGCGGCCGAGGGGGACAGTAGCTGCTGCTCCTGAGCAGGGCAAAAGGTGGGGCGGACGCTTCGGCGTCCGCCCCACCTTTCACATCTGTGCCCCCGTGGGGGCGGTTCATTCCGCGGGGCCGCCCTTGCCGATCCGCTCGTACACGGCGGGCTTCGTCGAGCGCAGCACCAGGCCCCAGGCGGCGCCGAGCACGATGGCGACGCCGACCAGGCCCGGCAGGATGTAGCGCAGCGGCGAGTCGGCCTCGGCGCCCAGCATCGCGTCGGAGTTCACGATCGTCATGACGGTGATCGCGCCGAGGGCGAGGGTGGCCAGCACCGGGGCGATGGTGCGCTGCCAGAGCGTCTCGGCGCCGGAGTGCCGGTTCAGGTAGGCCAGCACGGCGACGGACGTGCCGACCATCAGCACGAGCAGGCCGACGGCGGAGACGTAGGACAGCCAGGTGAACAGCTCGATCACCGGGTCGCGGCCGAGCGCGGCGAACACGGCCACGACGATCACGGCCAGGATCGTCTGCAGCAGCGATCCCACGAACGGCGCGGAGGTGCGCCGGCCGGTGCGGGCCAGCGCGGCGGGCAGCACCTTCTCACGTCCGGCGGCGAACAGGTACCGGGCGACGGTGTTGTGGAACGACAGCAGCGCGGCGAACACGCTGGTGAGCAGGAGCAGGTTCGCGATGTTGGCGACGGTGTCGCCGAAGTGTGCGGCCATCAGCGAGAACGGCAGCCCCGCGGCGGGGTCCTGGGCCTGGGCGACGACGTTGTCGGGGCCGGCGCCGACGGTCAGCGCCCACGCCGACAGCGCGTACAGCACACCGGTGATGGCGATGGCGACGTACAGGGCCCGGGCCACCGTGCGGCGGGGGTCCTTGGCCTCCTCGGCGTAGTCGCCGGCGCTTTCGAAGCCCGCGAACGCGGCGACCGTGAACGCGAGCACGCCGCCGATGGCAGGGCCGAACAGGTTGCCCGGGTCGAGGCCGTCGAAGGTGATCGCGCCGCCGGCGGGGTTGGTGAGCGCGCCGAAGTCGAACAGGACGACGGCGGCGACCTCGGCGATGAGCAGCACGGCGAGGACCTTGGCGTTGAGGTCGACGCGCAGCAGGCCCAGGATCGCGACCAGGGCGAGCGCGGCCAGTGCCCATACCCACCAGGCGAGTGCCGGGCCGCCGTTGGCCTCGACGAACCCGCCGAGTGCCGCGCCGAACAGGCCGTAGAGGCCGATCTGGATGGCGTTGTATGCCAGCAGGGCCACGAACGAGGCGCCGACCCCCAGCGCCCCACCGAGTCCCTGTGACACGTAGGCGTAGAACACGCCCGCGTTGACGACGTGGCGGCTCATCGCGGCGTAGCCGACGGCGAACAGCGCGAGCGCGGCGGCGACGATCGGGAACGCCAGCGGCACACCGATCGAGCCGGTGACGGCGAACGTCGCGACGACGCCGCCGGCGAGGACGGTCATCGGGGCGCTGGCTGAGACGGTGAAGAAGACCAGTGAGCTGGTGCTCAGGCGGCGGCGGGCGAGGCCGAGGTCGGCGGGGGCCAGCATCGGCGGCAGGGGGCCTGAGGCGCCCGAGGGGATCGCGGCTCCCCGTGTCTGTTCAGAGGTGGTCATGGTTCCTCTAGTCCTGTTTCGGGGTGAACGGTCGGTGCATAGTAATGCGTGCAGGTACATGGATCAATGCATGCAATGCATTGTTAATGAAGTCCGTCACCATCGATGGATCCCCTGTTGAACGGATCGGCGAAGTCCACTAACCTTTCCAATTTGCACAGACGAGAGCATGCGTCGCGGCATGCGGAAACGACCCCCCGCCGAGCAGTGATCATCTAGGACCCCCATGTCGACTTTCTCCGTCTCGGACAGGTTCGCCGTGGCCGACGAACTCTTTCTCATCGGCCACCACGAATACACCGGCAAACGGCACGCGGGCGACGAGGTGTTCGGTCTCGGGCTGGCCGCCGCCGTGCTGATCGAGCTCGGCTGGCAGCGCGCCATCGCCCTGGACGAGGGCGCGGTGATCGTGCGCACCACCCCCACCTTCACCGGCGACCCGGTCCTCGACCAGGTGCTCGGCAAGGTCGCCGCGCAGGAACCCGTCACGCACCACGCCGCATCATGGATCGACTACCTGCGCGAGGACCTGTACCTGCTGATCGCCGAGCGGCTCAAGAAGCAGGCGGTGATCGAGGAGATCCAGCGCGGGGTGCTCGGCAGGCAGAGCCGCCTGGTGGCGGTCAACCCGTTCGTCGCCGCCCGGCCGCGCTCGCTGATGCTGGGCGTGCTGCGTGATCCGCCGGGCCGCCGCCAGCCGCCGGCCGACGCCCACTACGCGGTGCTGGCAGGGCTGGTCGCGGCGATGGAGATGTGGGAGGCGATCCCCACGGTCGGCCCGGACGAGGCGGCGTACAACGCGGCGCTGCTGCTCGACCGGATGCACCCCGCCGAACAGGCGATCATCAAGGGCGTGGCCAGCGCCAAGAGCGCGCTCGCCCGCCGCGTGCGCCGCTGAACCGGGCCGGTGGCCGGCCAGGCAGCCAGTCGCACAGTTCGAAGCGCCGGCGGCCGACAAGCCCTCGCCGCACCCTTCGCGATGTGGCAGAAGTGCTCGATACGAGCATCACCATCGTCGGACGCCCTAAAGAACACCCGGGCGACAGGGCTAGACCCCCGACAACTCATACGCACGATAAAGATCATTCACAGTTGACGACCGGGAGGGAGCTATGCCGGCGACCGAACGTAGGCGGTGCCGGAGGCGCAACGGTCACACGGATGACCCCGGTTCGACAGGCGGAGCGAGCAACGTGCGTTCCGCTTTGGACAAAGACCAATCGGTGCCTGGCGCGCCAGGCAACGGATTCGTATGCTTCGAGAACCATCGATTCCGGCATTGCGAGCGTACGTCATGTCCCAGGCGACAGAGCAGCCCGCCAACCAGGCCGACCGGGCTGACGGAGACCCACGGCAGGCCGACGCCGCCCAGGCCGACGCGGACCCACAGCCAGAGCGCGCCGAGCCGGACGAGGCAGCGGGAGCCACCCCCGCCGACGCGGACCCACAGCCAGAGCGCGCCGAGCCGGACGAGGCAGCGGGAGCCACCCCCGCCGACGCGGACCCACAGCCAGAGCGCGCCGAGCCGGACGAGGCAGCGGGAGCCACCCCCGCCGACGCGGACCAGGCCGACGTAACAAGTAATGACAAGGCAACCGCGTTGCCATTGGCACCGGATGCCTTCATGCGGTTAAGAAACGTGTCATCACCGCTCATGTACGTCCTTATCGGGCTAGTGAACCTGCTGGCTGCGCCGCTCCCGATGACATGGATGCGGCGGTTTGTATTTCCTTATCTCCGCAGTAGCGCTAGACGAATATTTTGGACCCGCGTCATTATCGATGGCTATCTAGTCCTAGTTATAGGAATCGAAGCACTAGCGCTATACTTAGCCAAACCTGCGAGCAGCATCGCGTTCGTCGCTATAGCGATCTATGGACTCTGGGACCTACTGGTCGCCACCCTGAGGGATTTGTTGATTAATCCATCTAAGCATCGCGATAAAGACGGACATTTCTTGCTGGTCCAAGACCCGATTCGCTGGTTTGCCCTATTTCCGACCGCTCCAGCTCAGGCAGTTATTTGCTTTGCCATCCTCTACGTGCACTTTGCGAACGACATGGGCAGCACATTCTTAGCCGACTCCAGCAATGCTTTGTACTACAGTCTCAGCGTATTCCTGACGCTCGGAAGCGAAGTCGTCACACCAGAAAATACGTCGATCGGGCAGGTACTCGTAGGCGCCGAACTGCTGTTCTTTGTCACAATTCTTACCGCAAAGTTGCCATTGGCGATCGCCCTCACGAGGGCAAAAGGTGGAGGAGGAGCGGCGAATAATGGTTAACAAGCCACGCGTGCTGCTTGTACAGCCGCCGTACCTGAGGCTGTACGGATCGCACAATAACCGCGTACCACTGGAGCTGCATTACCTTCATCGCTTTCTCGCCGAAGTTGGCATAACTAGCCATGTTCTGAACCTCGACAAGACCGACGCCTCTGTCTCGATACCTTGGAGCGGTTTATACCAGAACTCAAACCTTATCGAATCCTTCTTCAATGGAAACTCGCCGCTTCTCGATGAGTCGATTGAGCGCATCCTTTCACGGAACGCCAATGTTGTAGTACTGGCTGGCGGGGATTCACTTACGCCATGGGCAGATCTCGGTAATCCATTCGTAGCCTCATTGCTGTCCCGATCGCTAAGGCACCATGGCGTTTATTGCATTGGCGTCGGTCCCTTCTTTAACAAGGTTCGCGGCCGTTTCGTGGATGACTTCGACGCCCTATTGCTCGCTTCGGCATCACCAACTATTTGCGACATAGTTCAACACAGGATCGGTGGTGAAATCGTCGGGGAGTCGATACCCACAGATGCCAGACCCCTGATCGATGACCTCGACAACGCGGACGTTGCAAACGTCGTAATGACTCATGTCGGCTGCCCACTGGGCTGCAATTTCTGCCTCGGTGCGTCCACCGGATCCAGACAGCTGAACATAGACTCCGTCATTAGGGATCTTACCTCTCGAAAGTCTCGTTATATCGAGATTGGAGACGCGATCTTCCCCATGAGTGAAGCGCGCTTTCGCGACATTGAGGCTGCTTTCCGTGGCACAGAGCGCCAGTTTGCCTGCGAACTAAGCGTGGCAAAATGCAAAAGGCCCATATTGGAACGATTGTCCGCTATTGGAGTTACTCAGATAAAGCTGGGAATCGAGTCTGGGTCCGATCTCCAACTTAGCGAGATGGGCAAGCGGCAGACAGTAGCCGGAATCGAGCTCGCCGTACAGACAGCAAAGGAACTTTCCCTCAAGGTCACTGGATATGTGCTAATCGGGGGAAACGGCCTCGCGCGGCGACAAGCGCTCGACACTCTCGATCTGTGCAGACGACTGAATCTAGATGATCTAGTGGTTAACGTGCTTGCACACTTTGATCTCGCAAACCGGGACTTCTCGCGGGATTCGCACTGGTCCAGGGCTTTAGCCGAGTTCTGGGACGTTTCTGACGTGATGCCTCAATTCTTCGGAATGCAGGCAAGCGAGAAGGCCGGCGTCGGACGCCTCCTGCACGTTGGTGGTGCCGGATGAGCTCTGCGGGTTCAGCACCACTTAGAATCGACTTAACGGGCGGGTATACCGACGTTCCCGCGATATACCAAGAAGTAGGTGGTGTGGCGTTAAACCTGGCCGTAAGTTACCGAACCTACGTCTGTCTGGCAGAAAGCAACGTCGACAATACGTCGTCCGACCAGCGTGAATCTATTTACCGGCCTAGCTCAGAGTCTATGATCTTCGCCGAAAAGCTGCTTTTTCACGTGAGTTCGATATTGGCTCTGCAACCCCCCAAAAGAGCCGCGGTCCGCGCTGACGGGCCAAAGGGGTGTGGTCTGGGTTCCTCTGCGTCTTTGGCAGTTGCCGCTGTCGCTGCCGCTGCGCCAGACCTTTCCGAGCCCGATACCGTTCAAGTAGCTCGTTTAGCCGAGCTTCGGGCAGGTAATGAGTGCGGATTTCAGGACCACGTAGCAGCTGTTTACGGCGGCATAAATGCGCTCGAGTTCTCTAGAGACGAACCGTTTAGTAGAAGCCGAGTAAGCTCAACCGGCGATCACTCGATAGAACAGATCGCCAGCCTGTGGCACAAAGACGAACCGCGGTCGTCGGGACGGCTAGTCGATCACTTGGTGTTGAGCTTGCGAAATGGAAATCCCAATGCGCGGTCGGCGATCACACGCCTAATTCACGCCTACCCCGCGATCAAGCAAGCGATACAAGCTAGTAATAATGGCGGATTGATTGCAGCGGTTAGAGAAGTTCACTCGGCTCAGGTGGCCCTGCATGACACTATCGTTTCAGCTAAAGTTCAACGCCTTGTCAATGTTATAGAAAACCGATTCGGAGGTGCCGCTAAATTACAAGGGGGTGGCGGTGCCGGCTCCGCACTACTAGTGTTGGTCCCAGACGGAAAGCAACCTGAACTTGAGCGAGTTATGGTGCACTGCGGTTACCGTTCGCTACAATTTAGAGTCGAGGCGTGGGGGATGCTCAGGCACCAAGCTGACAACTAAGGAAGTGCTGAATGATAAAGTGTGAGCTTGAGGATGGAACTCAAGTTTCTATGCGGCACACGACTGTCGACGCGCTTCTCGTGAAAGAGCGTAGCGTCGTACTTTCAATGCGCGCTGAAGGAATTCCCCAAGCTGGGTGCTGGGCACTCCCTGGTGGCTACATAGACCGTGACGAGACGGTAATGGAGGCCCTTGTCCGGGAGGTCGCCGAGGAGATTGGCGTAGAAGTGTTGTCGGCTGACCTGTTCGCTGTGATGAGCGACCCGAGGCGAGATGCGAGAGAACGCCAGAATATTACGCTCGTATTCTTGGTGAAACAATGGGAAGGCATTCCCCGTGAGAGCTGCGAGGTAAGCGCTGTCAAGCTCTTTAGCGATTCAGATAAACCAGGTCCTCGCGAGATGGCTGCAGATCATCACAAAATCCTTGAGCGATACTTCGCTTGGCTCAATGAGCCAGGAGCATTGCCGATGATATTGTGAGGCAAGTGCAGATTGTAACTCGCGAGGACCTGAAGATCTGCTGTGGCCGGTAAGTGCCGTGAAGCCTATGAAGCTTGAGAGCTAGTGATTCGAGTGCTGGAATCCAGCTTCTCGGTTCCACCTACGCCGTAGCACATTTCTATTTCGAGCTCTGCACAGACTTGACTTTCTTGAGTCGGTACGTCGTCCGAGGTCGAACGATCTCCTCCGTTGCAGAATGCGATAGTTGCCCTCGGGTACAATTCTCGGACCAACCTAAGTGACTTGATAACCGTAGGGTCTTCGTCTACCGCCAAAAGAGCCCTGTCGACACTCTTTAGTTCAGATACAATCTCAAGACGATCCTCCTCGGGCATAATGATCCTGCCCTTTTTCAGCTCTTGTTGTACATCGTTGTTAACGATGACGACGAGATGCGGACCGATCTTTTTCGCTGCTTGGATTAGGCGAAGATGCCCGATGTGCATCGGATTGAAATATCCGCTAATAACTGAAATGTCGGCAATATTGTTCATTCTTGGAGCTCCGCATACTTTCTTTGCGTGGTCCGCGTACTTACCGGACCCGTTTGCAAGGTTACCTTAATGCGTGGGGCTGTTCTGTGGCGGCGATTCAACTATCTGTCCACGAATCCATCGATAGTTGCATGTCCTTCCATATCGGCGCCACGGGCCGTCAGCACCGTCGCTACGGTCGACGATCCAGTGTGCGCCGCAGTCCGGGCACAGCCTTGCGACTACCTTAGGTGACCCTGCTTCCTGTGCCGCATGTAGCTGAGCTAGCTCTCCTGGGGACATTGAGGCAAGGGCAGAGCCGTCGATGTCGTCTGCGAGGTAGAAGAACGTGCGTAAATAATCAAGGTCCGCAGCAGCAGGCTGGAGGTTTTGGTCCCACCGGACGTCCCCGTACTCGCGCTCGGAGCGCGTCCACCTGAGCCCTTGCTGATCCCAGTCAAGTTCGCGGTTGACGTCGCCCAGGGGCTCAGATGGAAGCTCAATACGAAAGTCGGTCATCGCTCTAGCTCGCTTTCGTCGCAGGGGTGAGTACACAGTGCCCATAGTGCGCTACGCAGAGCAACGGCCTTCACCCGCGGAGGCTCGGGTCGGAGGTGTCCGTGAAGCCTGCCTCAATAGGGTACTCGGAGGAGCCTCGCACTAGGTTAACGGTTGCTGATGACGACACGCCGTTAGCGAGGTAGCCGAGCCTGCCCATCGATGACACCTAAACATTCGCTGCGAGGGGGACTTGAGTGCTGGTACGGCCGGCCCCGGGTGGCGCGGTTCGGCCTCGCCTCGTGGTCGTGACCTTGTCGAACAAGCGACGAGTCGAAGTCGGCAACAACGCTGCTGAGCACAACTGAAGTGACCCTCTGAGACCCGACACCTCCTGACTTGGCATTCTGCTGAGGAGGAAGTGCGTTGGTTCGACAGAGCGAGTACCCCGAGGAGTTCCGGCGTCAGGCCACCGCGCTGGTGCTCGACTGCGGCCGCACTATTCGTGACGTGGGTCGTGAGCTGGGCGTCAATCATGAGACGCTGCGGAACTGGACGGACAAGCTGCGCCAAGAACGGCAGGCCGGAACGTCGGAGTCGACAGCGGTGATCAGCGCCGATGAGCGGGCCGAGTTGCTGCGGCTGCGTCGGCAGGTCGCGCAGCTGGAGCTCGAGAAGGAGATCTTGAAAAAGCCGCGGTCTTCTTCGCACGCGAGACGGAGCGGTGAACCGGCACGACGTGTACCGATTCATCGCGGCGGAGAAGACCAGCTACCCGGTCCGTCTGCCGTGCCGGCTGCTGGGCGTCGGTCACAGCTCCTTCTACGAGTGGCAGCGTGGTGGTCGCCAGCGGGCGCCAGTGCGTGTGGAGCAGGACGCCTCCCGTGCCGCGACGGCCCGCCTGGCGCGGGCTGAGCACGGGTGCGTTTACGGCGCCCGTCGTCTTATCACCCGCGGCCAGCTAGAGCCAGGAACCCGGTACCGATCAGACCCCGTCACCACCGCAGACGTGGTTCCAGGCAGACACATGCCCATGATCATGCGCGACGTGCTTCCGGGTGGGCGGCACCTGGCCCACCACCCGTGGCGACAACCCATTGGCTGCCGAGGGCTATCCCGGTGCCGGCAGTGCGCGGCGTCAAGGACTGCTGTCTGGGGCTCTGGCCGGACGGCGCGTACCGCCCGTCAGGGGCAATCCTTCCTCGCGAGGGTCACGAGCCAGGCGACGTCGGTTCCTCCGGCGCACCAGCTCCCCTGGACTGAGGCCCACCTGCACGTCACGCTGATGCTGACACCACGTACGGCCGGTCCGGCCAAGAGCTGCACCTCGATCAGTCGACATATGGAAATGTGGGAAAGCCGGTGTCGCGGCGGCTCGGCGGCGACACCGGCTCCACGGCCGAGAGCTGGTCTAGTCTGTCAGTTCGTCGCGGTGGTGTTGAGCGTCTACCACATGTGACCGCTGTACCGGCCGATCAGCTCGGCATTGCCGTCACCGGTAACATCCGCGAACTCAAACAGCGCATCTGGCCAGCGGGCGGAGCACTCGTAGACATCGTCGCGGAACCGGCGAAGTTCACCCTGGTCACCGACACCGGGCAGGGTGCTACTGCTGGTAGCGGCCATCGCGGCCTCCGAGTAAGCGGGGAAGCTTTACTCGAACACCACCGCGATGGCCGCATCTGTCATTCCCCACCGCGAGGGACAAAGCCCAGCCCAGCTAAAATGTGAAGCTAAGACAGACGGTCGAACCGCCAGTTCATCTCGGGCTGGTCCCAGCACCCCCACTGACTCAGTTGGTCGCTGTCGTTGTGCCCGATCACCAGGCACTTGCCGGAGACATCGTTGACGATGTGGTAGGTGCCCGTCCCCCAGGGCTGAATCCGCCACTTCATCTCGGGCTGATCCCAACATCCCCACTGACTGGCGACGTCGCTGTCGTTGTGCCCGATCACCAGACACTTTTCCGACACTTTGTTGATCACGAACGCCACTGGGGGCACCGGGCCCGGGGTTTGCGGGGCGGTCTGGAACCGCCAGTTCATCTCGGGCTGGTCCCAGCACGACCACTGACCGGCGACGTCGCTGTCGTTGTGCCCGATCACCAGGCACTTGCCGGAGACGTCGTTGACGATGTGGTAGGTGCCCGTCCCTGAGGGTTCGATCCGCCACTTCATCTCCGGTTGGTCCCAGCACGACCGCTGACTGGCGACGTCGCTGTCGTTGTGCCCGATCACCAGGCACTTGCCGGAGACGTCGTTGACGATGTGGTAGGTGCCCGTCCCCCAGGGCTGAATCCGCCACTTCATCTCGGGCTGATCCCAACATCCCCACTGACTGGCGACGTCGCTGTCGTTGTGCCCGATCACCAGACACTTTTCCGACACTTTGTTGATCACGAACGATGGCACCAGAGGGGTGAACGATGGCACCAGAGGAGTGTTAGCGCTGATCCAGTCCGGAATGTTATCCACGCGGACATCGGTCACCGTCGTGGCCGTGCCGGCGGCGTCCAGGCAGCCGCTCTGACCGGCTCGGCTGTGAATGCCAACGATCTCGCCTTGGCCGTTGAAGGCCGGGCCGCCGGCGTAACCTTTGCAGACCTGGCCGGTAGTGGTAGCCGTCAAGGTGGCATCGGTGACACCTGTCAGGCTCACGGGCGCGGTCTCCTGTTTGTCGTTGACCCACTCGGTGGCGGTGCGGCCATATCCGATCGCCTGCAAGGCCGCACCGACGGCGGGAGGGGTTGTAGCGATCCGGACCGGGGCGATGGCAACAACCATGGTGGCGAGTTTGGCCAGAACCAGGTCCCGGTCGGCGTGTGGAACCAGGTAGGTGATACCCGCTGGAGTTTGTCCGGGAAAGACGACCTGGGATGCCTTCGCGGGGGCTCCGGCTGCAACGTTGGGCTGGTCGGGGTTGTCGGCGAAGCAGCTGGCCGCTGACAGGATCCATTGTGGGGCGATCAAGGTTCCAGTGCAGGTGCGGCCGTCAATGTCCAGCTTGCCGACCGCGGGGTTGGGCCCAGTCACCGGGGCCATGCCCTGGCCGACGCGCAACTGCAGGAGGGTGGTGGGTGGGCTGTCCGGGTCGGCTCCCAGGCCGACCTGGGTGCTGCCGTCGGGGTCGAGGTCGACGGTGAGGTCTACTCCCGTGTCGGTGACGAGGGTGGCCTTCACCTGGTGGCCGGTTCCGGTGCGTTGGCCATCGCCGCGGATCTCATAGACGCCGGGTACCTGAAGGTCGAGCCGGCCGACACTGCCGTTGATTTTGAAGCACACACGGCCGATGCCGTCAGCGCCGATGGTTTCATCGGTGGTGTAGACCTTCAACAGCCCAATGTCGCCCGGGGGCGGGTTGCTGCAGTCGGCCAGCACGATGTGGCCGTCGCCAGCAATGAGCTTGACGTTTTGTGTTTGCAGGATGTGCGCGGCCGCCGGGTAGCTGCCGTCTTCCACGAGCGTTGTGATGGCTGGAGTTTCGGCGTGTGCTGGACTGGACACGAACAGTCCGCTTATCGAAACGGCAGCGATGACGGCGCCGGTGGCGGCCCGTCGCGAGCTTGGTCGCATGTTTTCTCCCCGTGAGCAATGACCGGCATGATTCTCCGGCGCGGGGACACTACTGGCAGGACAACCCGACCGTCAATGGATGCCGGAACATATCTCATACGGGACGGTCGATGGCCAGTCAGTATCGACCGAAGGCCGGGCGGGCTTCCTGCGAGGGTTGTGACCGCCGGACTTAGAACCTTGAGCCTGTCACCTGACTTCGTGATAACCAGGCCGCGTCGTTGGGACGCGGCCAGGCGCCGGGCTCTGATCGCGGGTTTGACGCCGCTGTCGATGCTTTTAGTGTTACTGCAACCGGCGTCTTCCCGCGCAGCTACCTGACCGCGCTGCTGCCCCTCACCGCGCTCGCCAGTTTCTTCCTGCTGGTCGGGTCGCAGTTCGTGGTGGGCAGACTGACCCTCGCGCCGGCCATGGGCGCGACTCTGCTGATGGTCCTGACCGTGCCACTTGCGGTGTTGTGGCGGTTGGACCGGGGCTGCGGCAGAAGTACGTCAGCCGTACAGACGCGCCGCCCAGTAGACCTGCCGGTCGGATCCGATGAAGACCAACGCGATGACTATGTCGGACTGCGCGATCGGCGCAGACGCGACGGATCGCCGCTCCTCGGCCTTGATCTGCGGGAAGTGCGCGAGGAACTTCACCGAACCCGCCGCCGGTGCTGTGGCGAGCGTGTAACCGTTACTGCGCCAGGTGTTCTCGCCCACCTTGGTGCCACCGGCCCCCCGAAGCCACGAATACTTCTCCGCGACCCGGACGAGGACACCGGCGCCACCGGGTGACACGTCGAGTCCGCTGGCCGAAGTCCCCACGACATACGAAGGTTTCAGCTCCGAGCGCTTGTCCAGGATCACGATCTCGAACCAGCCGTCCTCGTCCCAATCCGAGCTCAGTCCCGGAAGTACCTTCCACGTGACTTCGCCGCGCAGCATCTGGTGGCCCTCGCCGCCACCAACTCAGGTCCGCCCGGTTCCAGGTAGTGAATGCGATTGTGGGCGGAGTCTTCCAGCGGCTCAACTATGGCGACGGGCTGGATGTCGGCGGCCTCGAACGGTGGTCGGTTGTGCCACCAGTCGTAGATCCCATAACCGGCGGCGATGACGAGAGCCAGGCTCCCGGCGACAAGGGCAGTGCGGCGATTCACGGCGTCGATTACAGCACACCTCTGCATCTGGTACGCGGTCACGATTTCGCTGTTGAGCTGCTGTAACTTGCGTCGGTCCGGGCACGGTGTCTTGATTACGTGAAGAGTCCGAGGTTCGCGGCGAGGGCGACGCTCCCGGCGAACCCGATCACGGCGGTGGCCAGCATGGCCATGTTGAGCGTCCGGCGGCTGCACCGTACTTCGCTGTCTGACGGCAGCCGGGGCACCTGGTCCAGGTATCGCTCGAGCCGGTCGAGGTCGCGAGACAGGCACGTCGGCTGGGGGTTGTGGCCAGCCTGGGCAGCAGTGTCCTGACCTTGATCGGCCGGTGGCCGCGCACACGCAGCCGCACTGACAGGGTGTCCAGCACGTTGAAGCCTTCGGCCAGGTGCCTGGGGACGTCGTACCGGACGGGGGTGACGACCGTGACGGTGTCCGGGGCGACGGTGATGCGGGCGGCGGGACCTGCCAGGTAGGCCGTGACGAGGCCGCCGGCGGAAAGCACCGCATTAATGGCCAGCAACGTACGCCGGTTGCGGCCGCCACGCCAGGTCTACGAGGACGGCGGCGGGCAGGGCCGGCCCGAACGCCGCCCCGATGATGTACGCGATTTCATCGGCTCACATCCATGTTGGCCGAGCTCTTGCTGCCTTGCTGCTGCCCGCCGCGGCGTAGTTCGGCGTGGGCTTGTTACGGTCCCGCCGTGCTTGAATCTGATCGCGCCTACTTCGCTAGCACTCGTGTCCCGGCCCTGTTCGGCGCTGGGGTACGGAAGCTGTGGCCGCTGCCGAACCGCGAACACGCGGTGACGGCTGGCGGTACGCTGTGCCGACTCCCGTCGTGGCTGGTCGGCGACCCACCGCGACCGATCGTGACGATGCGGCATCCGTTCCGACCGAACCGCAACAGCTCATGCCAGCGGTGCAGCGAACTCGTCAGTGCCATGCCCACGACGCCAGGCCCGTACGAGCAGTTGCACGACACTCTTCTGGCCACCGCCGAGCCGGGGGCCGAGCGAGACGGGCTACTCTCGGCTCTGCGGCGTGGAGTTCCCTTCGAGATGCGGATGGCCGGCCAGGCATACCAAGTGGTGCGGCAGTATGGCGAACTCGTCCGGCTGCTGGCGGGGCGGTCGGCTGCGGAGGAGTTGGCCGATGCCCACATCATGGTGGACCTCATGCGACTCACCGACGGCGATCGCGCCTTCCTTATGCTGCGGCCACGGGAGGGCAGCACACTGATCCTGCCGATGGCGCCCGTACCAACTGTGAGCAGAGGTTGAAGCGGAACTGGTTGCACACCTTTCGGAGCCTGCCGCTATGCCCCGGGGCCAGCGCCTACCTGTGGGTATCTTCTGATGAACGAGAAGTGGGCCAAGGGAGCAGGCATGACGGACCTGACAGTCCGATTCGGTCCGGTGGACACGTCCCTAAGCCACGCCGAGGTGGTGAAACTGCTGGAGCAGACCATCGAGATCTGGTTCCTGGACGGCGGCGGAGGTGAGTACGCGTCGGCGGAGGAGTTCGCGCGGCTGATCCTCAAGCTGGATCAGGAGGCCGAGTCGGCGCTCGACCGCGCCTGCCCATATGTGCTGGACGTCTATCCGGAAGGGGTACATGCCGACACGGTGCCGGGCATCTCGGCGCTCGGTGTGGTGTTCGCCAGGGTGGTGTCGTCCGGGCGATTCCACGCGTTCATGATGCGGGACGGTTGCGAGCTGGCGCTCACGCCCGGACTGCAGATCCCCTGGCCAAGGCGCGCTTCATAAGCGGTCAGCGCCATTCGTTGATCGCTGCGACGTGGATTGTTGCCTGGTAGCGGACTGCGAGCTTGTCGTACCGGGTGGCCAGGCTCTGGTTTCGCTTGAGCCGATTGATGCCGCACTCGACAGCGTGGCGCTGCTCGTAGATCTCGGGGTCGAAGGTCGGCGGCCGTCCACCCTGATCAGCCTTACCCACTTCTGAACCGCGCCCCAGGCGGGCGCAGAGGTGATGGGCGTCAGTTGTCGGGTTCCTGCACGTTGATCCGGGAGTACATGGGATATGGCGAGCGCTCAAGTGTGGACCTGATGGTCCGCACGGCCTGCTCAACGTCGACCACCGTGTATGCGATCTCCATCTGTCCCGAGCCCATGCTCGCGCCGACCCATTCGCCTAGGCCGTGCCAGCCCAGCTCCTCGTTGAGAAGGCGGTCGACGGCCTCCCGCAGGTCGAGGTCGGCGGTGCTGCCACACGGGTCTTCGAGGTCGTACTGGACCTCGATGAGAGTGCGCGCGTCTGCGGGCAGTTCGGCGTACCCGGCGGCCCGGGCCGTGGCGAGTATGTCTTCGACGCAGTCGTCGTGGTCGGCACCGTCAGGGATGGCGTAGTAATCCACCGTGCCGCGCTGTCCTGCACGTCCCCGGTGGTCGGCGACCGTTCCATCGCTCGGGTCGACCCAGGACTCGTGGTAGTGCAGCACGCCGTCGTCGTCGCGGCGGTAGAGCTTGAGCATGGCAGTCGTCCTTCGGGGAGGTGCGCGACAGCGGACATCGGACGGAGGCAATCATGGCCCGGGAGACGGAACGAGGCACCGTCGGGGCCGGTCTGCTCCAGTGTCGGCGGCGGCCCGCGGGCACCATGGAGCGTGAGCCCATGCTCCATGACCGTAGGGCGGGCTGGAGGACGCACCCGTTCTTCGGGCTCGATCCGCAAGGCTTTCTCAGTACAGGATGCTGGGCAGGTATGCCCCGGCCGGTTCGTTGTACAGGCCAATCGACATCAAGGTCATGAGCTGGGTGACCTTCAGGCCGTTGTGCAGGCACCACTGCAGCAGCGCGCTGTTGCTCGCCGGAACGAGGATCCCCGGACCACCGAAGGCTTCGGCGGCTCCGATCAGAGCCTTCACGCTATCCGTGGTCTCCGCTACCGCGTGGTCGAAGAACGCCAGACCCGTGGCGTAGCCGGTCAGCCGGCCGTCGTGCTCGACGACGCGAGCTGTGCCCTGTTTGAGTGCGTCGACGACTTCTCCGCCGCGGTCGGCTCCGTGCACTCGGCGGCACAGGTCGTTGCACGCGGCCAGGTCCGCGTCGGTGGCGGGTCGCACCGCATGGCCCGCGATCGTTACACCGACCGGTGGGCCCTGAAGGCAGGCCAACGTGTCGCGGAACTCGAAGCCCATGCCGGCGTACAGGGCGAATGATCTGCAGTGGTAGCTGGACTGCAGCAGCCGGATGCCCGGGGCCTGCCGTTGCGCGGCCCGGTGCACGACGTCTTCCATCAGCCGGCGGCCTACCCCGTGGTTCTGGCGTTCGGGGTCGACGGTCACCGGCCCGACGCCGACGATCGACGAGCGTTCGTCGAGGAAGTTGCTGCCGACTATCCGCCCGTCGCGCTCGGCGACCACACCATAGAAGCCCGGATGGTTCAGAAGATCCTTCATCAGGTCCGTGGCGGCTTCCGGGCTCGGAATGTCACCGGGGAAACCGTGCTCGCGGGCGATCCGGTCGAACGCGGCGAAACAGATCTTTCCGCACTCGGCTGCATCGGCCTGCGTTCCCGGACGCAGCAGCAACGCCATGGCCACCTCCGTCACCGGTGCCGGAATCGCACACCGTCGGCTGGTGCGTTCGTCCGGCCTGATCCAGAAGTCTCGACTCCATGAAACACCCGCCACCTGGCCAGCGCCAGACGTCAGCAGGCGGTGATCGAGGAGGTCCAGCGCGGGGTGCTCGGCAGGCAGAGCCGCCTGGTGGCGGTCAACCCGTTCGTCGCCGCCCGGCCGCGCTCGCTGATGCTGGGCGTGCTGCGTGATCCGCCGGGCCGCCGCCAGCCGCCGGCCGACGCCCACTACGCGGTGCTGGCGGGGCTGGTCGCGGCGATGGAGATGTGGGAGGCGATCCCCACGGTCGGGCCGGATGAGGCGGCGTACAACGCCGGGCCGCTGCTCGACCGGATGCACCCGGCCGAACAGGCGATCGTCAAAGGTGCCGCCACTACCAAGGCCGCCCTGGCCTGTCGGGTGCGCCGCTGAGCCGGGAAGGTGGAGGATCAAGCAATCGGTCGGTCGAGGAGTTCAAGGCGAGGCCGGCAGGTCTATCTATGGTCGAGACTGCGTGGTTTTGGATTGACCAATTTGAACAGGCACGTCGTCCACGGTCGCGCGAGATTGATTCGCCCCGGACACGCCAATTTGGTCGGTGCGGCGGTGGGTATCCGTTGACGGACGGTCCGTGATGACAGTAGTGTCCCCGCACCGGAAGATCATGCCGGTCAATTTCACACGGGGAGAAGCATGCGACCACGCTCAGGGCGGGCCGTCACCGGCGCCGTCATCGTTGCCGTCTCGATGAGTGGACTGTTCATGTCCAGTCCGGCACACGCCGAGACCTCGACCACCACGCCACTTGTCGAAGACGGCAGCTATCCAGGCGCCGAGCAGATTCTGCAAGCGCAGAACGTCAGACTCATCTCCGGCGACGGCCACATCGTGCTGGCCGACTGCAGCAACCCTCCGTCAGGCGACATCGGGCTGCTGAAGGTGTTCACCACCGACGAGACCATCGGTGCTGACGGCATCGGCCGGGTGTGTTTCAAAGTCAACGGCAACACCGGCCGCCTCGACCTGCAGATCCCCGGCGTCTACGAGATCCGCGGCGACGGCCAGCGCACCGGCACCGGTCACGAGGTGACCGCTACCCTCACCACCGGTCCCGGCCAGGACCTCATCGTCGACGTCGACCCCGATGGCAGCACCCAGGTGGGATTGGGAGCCGACCCCGACAGCCCACCCACCACTCTTCTGCAACTTCGCACCGGCCAGGGCATGGCCGCGGTAACCGGCGCCAACGCGGCAGTAGGCAAGATCGACATTGACGGCCGTGCCTGCACCGGGACCCTGATCGCCACGCAATGGATCCTGTCAGCAGCCAGCTGCTTCGCCGACAACCCCGGCCAGCCCTCGACCCTTGTCCCGGGAGCACCCACCCGGGCGTCACAAATCGCCTTCCCCGGTCACGCACCTGTGGCGATCACGCACCTTGTCCCGCGGACTGATCGAGACCTGGTCCTCGGCAAACTCGCGACTTCGGTCACCCACATCACCCCCGCCAAGTTGGCGACCACGGTCCCCGCCGCCGGCGCCGCCCAGCAAACAGTCGGGTACGGGCGGACGGCCACCGAATGGGTCACCGACGCCCAGCACAGCGCGGCCGTTACCGTCACCGAGGTAACCAGCACGACGCTGACAGGTAGCACCTCTTCCGGCAATGTCTGCAAAGGCGACGCAGGCGGCCTGGTACACAACGACAATGGCGAGATCACGGCCGTTCTCAGCCGCGGCGGGCAGTCCGGCTGCCTGGGTGCCTCGCCCGATGGCACGAGCGTTGTGCAGGCTCGTGTCGACGACATCGTCGCTTGGGTAGGCGTCAACACGTGGACAGGTGTTGACGATCGGCAGCTGGTGTGGGAGGCGGCTGAGGGTTGGGATTCTGATCGGGCGAGTTACCTGGCTGGTGACTTCAACGGCGATGGCAAGACCGATCTTGCCGCTTTCTACCGTTATGAGGAGCCGGGTCACACGGGTCTGTTCACGTTCACCGGCAATGGCACCGGGTTCGCGGATCGGCAGCTGGTGTGGGAAGCGGCTGAGGGTTGGGATTCTGATCGGGCGAGTTACCTGGCTGGTGACTTCAACGGCGATGGCAAGTCGGACCTTGCCGCCTTCTACCGTTATGAGGAGCCGGGTCACACGGGTCTGTTCACGTTCACCAGTAATGGCACCGGGTTCGCGGATCGGCAGCTGGTGTGGGAAGCGGCTGAGGGTTGGGATTCTGATCGGGCGAGTTACCTGGCTGGTGACTTCAACGGCGATGGCAAGACCGATCTTGCTGCCTTCTACCGTTATGAGGAGCCGGGTCACACGGGTCTGTTCACGTTCACCGGTAACGGCTCCGGGTTCGCGGATCGGCAGCTGGTGTGGGAAGCGGCTGAGGGTTGGGATTCTGATCGGGCGAGTTACCTGGCTGGTGACTTCAACGGCGATGGCAAGTCGGACCTTGCCGCCTTCTACCGTTATGAGGAGCCGGGTCACACGGGTCTGTTCACGTTCACCAGTAATGGCACCGGGTTCGCCGATCGGCAGCTGGTGTGGGAAGCGGCTGAGGGTTGGGATTCTGATCGGGCGAGTTACCTGGCTGGTGACTTCAACGGCGATGGCAAGACCGATCTTGCCGCCTTCTACCGCTACGAGGAGCCGGGCCACACGGGTCTGTTCACCTTCACCAGCAATGGCTCCGGGTTCGCCGATCGGCAGCTGGTGTGGGAGGCGGCTGAGGGTTGGGATTCTGATCGGGCGAGTTACCTGGCTGGTGACTTCAACGGCGATGGCAAGTCGGACCTTGCCGCCTTCTACCGTTATGAGGAGCCGGGCCACACCGGACTGTTCACCTTCACCAGCAACGGCACGCGAATCCGATAACGCTGACTAGCGTGCTGAGTATTTGATTCGTCGCAGTACGGGGGCCGGCGAGGACCTCGTCGGCGGTCCTGGTCCACACATACGGGCGTGGCTGCTCGGTTCACACGTCCAGCCACGCCCGTATGTATTTCTCCAGGGGCGGTGACGCTGCGGTGCACGCCGCGGCGCAGCTTGTTGGTGATCTCGGCAGAGATCCGCGGCCCTGGGCGTAGGAGGCGGGATGCAACGGTGATCCTGACTTTGGCGTGGGCTTCAGTGGCCGCGTTCATACTGGCGCTGTTGTCTGGGGTCGCAGGCTTCGGCGGTGGCGTGTTGCTGCTTCCGGTGTTCACCGGTCTCTTCGGGCTGCGGGTCGCTGTCCCGGTTCTCACGATCGCACAGCTGGCCAGCAACGGCGGGCGGGTCTGGTTCAACCGTCGCGAACTGAGATGGCAACTGATCGGCCGATTCGCCGTCGGCGCGGTGCCCCTGGCCGTCGCGGGGGGTCTACTCCTCGCGCACGCGCCCCTGGCGCCACTCAAACGACTTCTGGGCGTCTTCCTGCTTGCGGTGGTGGTGTGGCGGCGGTCGAATCCGCACCCGAAACCGCCCTCAGACAGGGCGTTCGTCGGCGTGGGCGTGGTTTCCGGGTTCGGCTCCGCGCTGCTGGGCTCCGTCGGCCCGCTCACCGCTCCGTTCTTCCTCGCCAAGGGCCTGCGCCGGACCGCTTACATCGGCACCGAGGCCGCGTGTGCGCTGACCCTGCACTGCGCGAAGATCGCCGCCTACGGTGCCGGTGACCTGCTCACCAGTCAGGTACTCCGACTGGGCCTGGCCCTGATCCCGGCGACCCTGGCTGGAGCCTGGGCCGGCAAGAGGATTGTCGGCAAGATCAGCGACAAGGTGTTCGTGCACCTGGTCGAAGCCGGCCTCGTGATCGCAGGGCTGATGTTCCTCGCCGGATTCTGAGCTTGATCCACAGCGGTTGTCGACACGGCCGACGAGGTCTGCCTTGCCGCCGTTGTCGACGTCGACCGCGCTGAGCGTGTCGCAGGCGGGCCGGCCTGCGCCGTCGTACCCGAAATTTGGGCCGCCCGACTCCCGTCTCTTGGGACGTCCCGGAACGCGGGTGTCAATGCAGTACGTCGTCGCGGCGGTAGATCTTGAGTGCGGCAGTCCCCATTCCGGGAGGTGCGCGCGACAGTGGAAACCAGGCGGACGTAGGCATGGCCCGGAAAACAGAACCAGGCTTTGTCGGGTCATCTGATCGCAGTGCCGGCGGGCTGCGGCAACGGCGGGCACTGACGGCAGGCCGATGTCTCGCGGAACTCGAAGCCCATGCCGGCATACAGGGCGAACGACCTGCAGTGGTAGCTGGACTGCAGCAGCTCGATGCCCGGGGCCCGCCGTCGCCCGGTGAGGAGGCTACTTCGTTCAGGTGGCAACCGGGACACCGGGAAGCTGACAGTGGCGACTCGCCGATCCCGAAAATCTTCAGCGGCGGTAGTAGACATCTGCGAGGGGCGTAGGTAATGTTCCACTCGTTGCGAACGAAGATCTATCGAATGCGGCAGGCGAACTGGCGCACGACGTAGGAAGCAGGACCGCCCGACGGGTTCGGGTCGCGAGGCCATGCAGGCGAAAGGGGCTTCGGGACCGCGAGTCGGGTGAAGGACCGGGGTCGACCCGGTATGGCATGACCGGTAGTCGCAAGACCGCACGACCAGCAGTTGATCAAGTATTTCAGGTTAAGACGAGAGGAGTAGGTGCCATCGGATCCCCGCCCGGCGTCGCCGTCGGCGGGCCGCAGACCCCGAACGGAAGGTGGTCCCCGGTCGTATCCACGCGATCCCCGTACACCCGCGAAAGTCGGCGGGTTCGGGAACACGATGAGCCGGTGCACGTGACCGGCGATGGTATGTAACTCGATCTCCCAAAGGATCCCGGCGCCGCCAGGCGCCGGGATCCTTACCTGCGTTCTAGGAAAGGTGCCTATGACCTCTGCGGATAAGGCTTCGGCCGACAAGTTCGACGACGACGACTACCCCGCGTACACGATGGGCCGGGCAGCCGACATGCTCGGCGTGACGCAGGCCTTCCTGCGCTCGCTGGAGGGCGATCTGTTCGTCGCGGCGCGCTCCGACGGCGGTCACCGCCGCTACTCGCGCTACCAGCTGCGGCTGGCCGCCCGGGTCCGTGAGATCACGGATCAGGGCACGCCGGTGGAGGCTGCGTGCCGCATCATCATCCTGGAGGACCAGCTCCAGGAAGCCCTCGAGCTCAACCAGCGGTACGAGGCCGAACGCCGCGCCGCGCAGGGCGACCGCTGACCGAACCGGCGTAGCAGTGTCAGGCGTGGCCGCCCCGGGGCCGTGTCACCGGGGGTGCGTATGTGTCGGCCCCACCAGCGGGCGAAGTAGCGCGCGGACAGGCCGTGGACGAGGGCGCGGTGCTCGTGCGCACCCACCCCCACCTTCACCGGCGACCCGGTCCTCGACCACGTGCTCGGCAAGATCGCCTCGCAGGAGCCGGTCCTGCACCCCGCCGCGTCGTGGATCGACTACCTGCGCGAGGACCTGTACGTGCTCGTCGCCGACCGGCTCAAGCGCCAGGCGGTGATCGAGGAGGTGCAGCGCGGCCTGCTCAGCCGGCAGTACCGCCTCGTGGCGGTCGACCCGTTCGTCGCCGCCCGGCCGCGCTCGCTGATGCTCGGCGTGCTGTGCGACCCGCCGGGCCGCCGCCGGCCGCCGGCCGACCCGCACTACGCGGTGGTCGCGGCGATCGAGATGTGGGAGGCGATTGCCACGGTCGGGCCGGACGAGGCGGCGTACAACTCGGTGCTGCTGCTGGATCGCATGCACCCGGCCGAACAGGCGATCATCAAGGGTGTCGCGACGACCAATGCCGCGCTCGCCCGCCGAGTCCGCCGTTGAGCCGGGCCGGCAGACTGCCGCCTCAGCGCCCGGTTCGTGTGATGCATTGACATTGATCAGATCGAAGATCTATGGTGATTCATCGATCATGGTAATTCCATAACACAACGGGGGGGACCCTATGTGGGTCGGAAAGAAACGACCGCTGCGTGCACTGGCGGCGAAGGCAGTCGTGGTGTTGGCGGCAAGCACCGGTTTGACGGCGGTCATGGCCGGGCCTGCCCAGGCAACTTGTGGGCACGAGGCCTACAACGGGCCAACGATCCAGTACGAATCGGTGACCGGAGCCCCGAGCGGGGTGCATTTCCGCTTCGGGCCCCACGTCAACTGCACGAGTTTTGGGACTCTCGCCAACGGACACCAGTTGGAGATGATGTGCTACGACCAGGGCGATACGGTGAACGGCGTTCACACGTGGTCCTGGGTCCGTAAAAACAGCGGCAGCGGCAACTACTACGGCTGGGTCTCGGATTACTATCTGACGAACCGTGGGTCAAAAGACCCATGTTGATCTGATACCGGTCTGCCGCCCGCAAGCAACCCGATGCCGGTTCCTTCCCGGGTCGATGCGGATACTGCAAGCCGGACGACGCCAACGCACCGTCGAAGATCTCTGGGCGCAACCCGCCGCCCGGTTCAGGATTCGGATTACATCAGTCGAACCCTGAACCGGGCGGCTCACTGCACCACGTCCGGCACTCATGTCGATGCGGCACACCACGACGCGGCGGCGTCCGCCGGGGCATACCGGCCGGAGTGCGCCTGAGCCGGTCCCACCAGCGAGCGATGCAGCGCGCTCGGCCCGTGGATGAGGATGCCAAGGCTCATCGCGCGTCCATCGGCAGGTGATACTGATATCGTAATGATCTTCGTGGAGTTGGTCGAAGGGATCCTGGTGCCCGCGAGAGAGGCTGCCGAGTGAATGCCCCTCCGCCGGTGTCGACCCGGCTCACCGGCCACCTGGGCGTGATCACCCTCAACCGGCCGCGGGCCATCAACGCGCTGACCACCGAGATGGTCAGGATCATGCAGCAGGTGCTCGACCTGTGGGCCGCCACCGACCGGGTCCGGACGGTGCTGCTCACCGGTGCCGGTGAGCGAGGGCTGTGCGCGGGTGGGGACATCCGCGCGATCCACGCCGACGCGGTGTCCGGTGGTAGCGCCTCACTGGACTTCTGGGCGCGGGAATACCGGCTCAACGCCGCGATCGCCCGATACCGCAAACCGATCGTGGCCTGGATGGACGGCCTGGTGATGGGCGGCGGCATCGGGATCTCCGCACACGCCGGCGTCCGGATCGTCACCGAACGCTCGCGACTGGCGATGCCGGAGGTCGGCATCGGCTTCCACCCCGACATCGGCGGCAGCTGGCTGCTGTCGCACGCGCCTGGGCAGGTCGGCACACACCTGGCCCTGACCGGAACGTCGATCGGGGCCGCCGATGCCGTTCACGCCGGACTCGCCGACCACTTCGTGCCCGCCGAGCAGCTGGCACGACTGGCCGGGGCGCTGGCAGACGCCGACGCCGACGGCGCCGTGGCCTCGTACGCGCTCTGTCCGCCGGAGGGAGAGCTCGCGGCCTGCCGGGAATGGATCGACCGGTGCTATGCCGCCGACTCCGTACCCGAGATCCTCGACCGGCTGCGATCCGACCCCGCCCCTGCGGCGCGCGCGGCCGCGGAAGAGATCGCCGCCAGGTCCCCGACCGCGCTGGTGGTCACCTTGCGGTCGCTGCGCACCGCGGCCGGACTGCCGTCGCTGGAAGCGGCGCTGGAGCAGGAGTACCGGCTGTCGGCGGCGATGCTGAGGTCGGCGGATTTCGCCGAAGGGGTACGCGCCCAGATCATCGACAAGGATCGCAGCCCTCGCTGGAAGCCGGCCAGCCTCGCCGGTGTCGACGTCGACACGATCGCCGGTTATTTCGCTCCCACCGCCGACGACCTCGACCTGACCGCGACAGGACCACGCCGATCCAGTGATCTGTCGCTCCCTGCACCACCACACGTCGGATCGTAAGACGCCCAAGCTCCGCTAGTCGCCGGAAGGGCTGGCCGACCCCGTGAGGGCGCGGCTGCGCCGGTCCCACCAGGAGGCGAAGTAGCGGGCGCTCAGCCCGTGGACGAGGATGCTCAGGCTGATCACGACTACGACGACGTCGGCGACCCAGTCGGCGTCCAGGCCCGACAGCTGTTCCAGGGCGATGATGCCCAGCACCATGCTGTCCAGCCCGCGCGGTCCCCAGAAGCCCAGCGCCCAGCGTTCGCGCCACGGCACGTGGCTGCCCAGCAGTGACAGCGCCACCGGCAGCATTCTGATCAGTGTCAGCGACAGGAACGCGTACACGAACACCCGCCACTCCAGGCCGTCGGTGAACGCGGGCACGATCAGCGACCCGAACACGAACCAGACCGCCGCCGACAGCACCAGTGCGGTGTCCGACACGGTCTGCAGCGCTGCACGCGGCATGTGCGGCGCGGTGGCGCGGGCGGCCAGCCCGGCCACGAACGCGGCGACGAAGCCGTTGCCGTGGAGCACCTCGCCCATCGCGAACGCGGTGATCGCCACCGCGAGCAGGCCGACACGTTCGGCTTCCTCGGTGCTCCAGCCGCGCTGGCGGGCGAGGGTGAGCAGCCTTGCCCCGCCGTAGCCGGTGATCAGACCCGCGACGAGTGCGATGAGCAGTTCCAGCAGGACGCTTTCCAGGTCGGTGGTGCCGATCGCGCCGGCGAGCAGCAGCAGGACGAGGGGTGCGGCGATGCCGTCGTCGAGGCCGCTGACGACGGTGATGGTGTGGCGCATGCCGGAGGGCAGACGCTGGTCGTGCAGCATCGGCAGGATCGGGGTGGAGTCGGTGGCGGCGAGTACGGCGGCGCAGATGGCGCAGACCCACCAGCCGGCGCCGGGTAGCAGTGGGACGCCGGCGGCGAAGCCGAGTAGCACGGTCAGTGGGAATGCGATGAAGAGCATGCGCATGGGTACGCGGCCGGTCTCGCGCAGCCAGCGCATGCTGATGTCGGTGGCGTCGGTGAACAGGACCAGGGCGAGGGTGATCTCGATGAGGTGGCGGACGACGGGTCCGGTGACCTCGACATCGACCAGGGGATAGGTGCCGTTGGTGAGGATGAGGCCGGAGGCGGCCATGGCGATGGGCACGGTGACGCTGTAGCGCTGCGCCGGTCGGGCGAGCACGGCCCAGATGACCAGGACCAGGCCGAGCATCAGTACGGCGAGCACGGGCGACTCCTCACCCTGCCCATTCTGGGGGATTTAGTCCTGTTCGTGGCGGGAAGTCGGTGAGGACCCGCGGTCGGAGCCTCCCGGACCGCCCGCGGCGGATCCGTGGATGCGGACGCCGTCGGGCAGGGGCAGCGGCAGGAACATGCGGACGTCGTCGAAGCGGAGTTCGTCGACCGCGACGGCGTTGGGCAGGACGCCCCACGTGCGGAAGCCGCAGGCCTCGTACAGTGCGATCGCGCCGTGGTTGTTGCCGCGTACGCCCAGGGTGATCACCTCCATCCCGGCGTCGGCGCAGGCGTTCACCAGGGCGGGGACCAGCCGCTTGCCCAGGCCGAGGCCGCGTGCGTCCGGGTGGGCCATCACCTTGGTCAGTTCTGCGACGTGGCCCACGGGTCCGGGCTGGTTGGCGAACCATGCTCCGAGTGCTTCGACGCGCGAGTCGACCCGCGCCACGACGAGGCCGCCACGCCCTGCACTTGCGGTCTGGAGGACTCCGTTGAGCCACGCGTCGGTCTTCTCGCGGGACGGCACCTGCAGCCAGCCGATCGCGCCACCCTGCTCGACGACGGCCGTGATCACGCGATGGCATTCGCTGCGCAGCCGTTCGTCGGCCCGAGTGGGCCATTCGAGGCGGACCGCGGCGTCACCGTGAAGATCATTAGGCATGCGGGGGATTCTTCAGTACGCGAGCAGGCCGGCCAAAGTTCGAACGTGCGGTCGGTACGGCGGCGTAGGAACCCGACCGGGTCTCGGGTCGACCGCTGCACACCAGGAAGTGGTTGTCATCGGTTAATGCGATGGGTGCCACCGGCAGGGGGAGGAAATTCCTGCCAGATTGACCGGGGAAACCCGTGCCGCGATCCTGGTGGTGGAGGACGCCTGGGCCGTGCGACCCGAGTACGGCATAGGTGTATCCAGTTGGGACATTTACACTGCCGTCCTCGACGGCGGCATCCGTACCTCTGCCGACTTCGAGGAATGGATGGATCGGCGACGCACCGCGTGATCCTCGGATGGTCGGCGAAGCGCCCGGAGACACCTGACATCCGCATCCCGTGGCCGCTGGCCCCGCGGCTGGGTGAGACTGGCGTCCGAGGTGGCGCGGCGACGAACCACACTCCGAGCGCTTCGACACGGGCGTAGACCCCCGCCACGAGGAGGCCACCGGGCCCCGTGCTCGCGGTCTGCAGGACGCAGTCCAGCCACGTGGTCGGGCCGCTGAACAGCGCGCTGCCAGAGTCGGCACCTGCATTCACGCGAAGCTCGGTGCGCTGCTTGATACAGGGCGATAATCAGTTATCTGGAGGTCTCCGGAAGAGCAGCTCACGGGATCATGGGCGCACGGGCGGGCTGCCGGGACGGCATGTCCGTGAGCATTCGTGTCTACGCTGTTGCGGGAGCTGCCATGCGCGGAGTGCAGGCTCGCCGATTTACCGCTGGGCTGGGCCTGAGCGCGGCCCTTGCCGCTGTCTCGGCAACGCCGGCCACGTCTTCACCGCCGGCCGCCGGCGTTCACGCCAGCCGGTATGAGGAGGTCATGGAGATAGTCGGTAGGCAGACCGAGTCATTGAACCTGGATCTGGGGCAGAAGGGCATCAGCCTGGGTGACCAGTTCATCGTCGCCGAGGACCTGTACCGCGACGACAAGAAGGTCGGCGACCACAGTGTGCTGTGCAACTACGTCCGCATCGAGCCCAAGGAACTGCAGTGCGTGGGGACGTTTGCGCTCCCGGACGGGCAGATGACATCACAGGCTCTGTTGCGCCTACCCGCCCCGTCATCGGTCGACGTCGCGATCACGGGGGGCTCTGGCGCGTACGCGGGGGTCCGCGGATACATCCGTACCGTGCCCGCGGGCGAGACGGTGAGACAGTTCACGTTCCACATCATCCGGTGACGACCTCGGGTTCGTCGGGCCTCGACGGCAGTCCGCCGTCAGTGCGTTCGGTGTTGCGGAGCCGGTCGTGCGGCGGCCGGCAGCGTCGAATGGCCTGCAGGGGCACGCGGGCGACGTAACGTTAAATCATGAACGTGTTTTCGGGCGTCGACGTCGCCGACGGCCAACCGGTGTCCGCCGATCTGATTCCGGCAGCCGTCACCGCAGGTCCGTTCGTGTACCAGGACGGCGCTACCCAGGTCTTCGACGCGTCGGGTGCCACAACCTACGTTGAAGGCGGAGTCGAGACCCACGGCGAGTGGTCCGTGGACGACGGGCGATTCTGCTCATTCTGGCCACCGAACTATCGAGCCTGCTACGACCTTCACTGGATGGTCGAGGCGGGAGCGATCGTGGGGTTGCGATTCACGAGCCTGCGTGACGGCACCGGCTTCGACGGCCGTTATCGCTGACGGGCGGCAGCGTACGGCGGGATTCAGGGTCGGCGCTGTCGGGTGGATTCGTCGACCTTCGAGACCTACGTCGGTACCTGGTTAGTTCGGCTTTACAACGAACATTCACGGGTGTCACCATGTCGGGCACGTGCCGACCGGCCCGGTCCCGGTCGCGATACGCGTACCGAGGAGTTGACACGCCTTGTCCCCGACGGCGGATGCCGCGCGCGTGGCCGCAGCCCGCGCAGGCGACCGGCATGCCCTGGAGTCCCTGCTCGGCGACCACCTGCCCCTGGTGTACGCGGTGGTCCGCCGCGCCTTGGGCGCCGACCCTGACGTCGACGACGTGGTGCAGGAGACCATGTTGCGCGCGGTGCGGCACCTGCGCGGGCTGCGCGACGCCGACGGGTTCAAAGCCTGGCTGGTGTCGATCGCGGTCAGCCAGATCCAGGAACGCGCGCGCCGCCTGGCCCGCCAACGCGCCCGCGCCGCCCAGCCGATCGACCTCGCCGTCGACGCCGCCGAGCCTCCCGACCCGGAGACCGATGTCGCGGCGCTGGCCGAGGACCGCGTCGACCTGGACCGCGAGCTGCGCTTGATCGCGCATGCGGCCGGGTTCCTGAACCCGGCCGAGCGGCAGACGCTGGCGCTGTGGTCGCAGGAGGTCGCCGGGACGATGACCCGTGCCGAGGTCGCGGCGGCGTTGTCGCTGAGTCCGGCGCATACCGCCGTGCGGGTCCAGCGCATGCGGGCCCGCCTTGACCTGGCGCTGACGGTGCTGCGGGCGCTGCGGTCGACGCCGCGCTGTCCCGGCCTGGGTGAGGTGGCCGCGACCTGGGATCGCACCGCGGAGCCGCGCTGGCTCAAGCGGCTCGGCCGGCACGTGGCCGACTGCGAGGTGTGCCTGCTCGCGGGCCGCCGGGGCGTGCCGGCGGTGCGGGTGCTGGCGCTGCCGTGGCTGCTGCCGGTGCCTGCGGTCCTCGCCGGGCGGCTCCCGGAGATCGTCGCGTCGACGTCGGGCGGCGGCCTCGGCGCGGTGGCGCCGGCCGTCGACGCGGTGCGTCGCGTGATCGGATACCTCAACGTGAAGGTCGTCGGCACGGCGGGCGTCGGGGTCGCCGCGGCCACCGCCGCGGTGCTGGCGGTCTCCGGCACCACGCCACCGGCGGTCGCGCCGCCGACACCCGGCCCGCCGCCGCAGGCTGCGCCCGCGACCAGTGCCGCACCTGTTCGGTCGGCGACGCCGTCACCGTCGGCACCGCCCGCGCCCGCCCGCCATGTGGTGACGGCCGAGGGCGTCACCAGCGCCGACATCTACGTCGCCACCGACGGCGACGACACCGGCCCGGGGACGGCCGCCCGGCCCTACGCCACCCTGGCCAAAGCGGTGCAGGTGGTGCAGCCGGGGCAGGTCGTCGCGCTGCGCGCGGGTACGCACCGGCCGACCGCGACCGTCGAGATCACCATCGTCGGCACCGCGAGCCGTCGTATCACCGTCAGCAACCTGGTGGGGGAGCGGCCCGTCGTCGACGGCTCCGCGCTGCCCGGCGGCCAGTGGCTGATCACCCAGCGCGGCGGGTACTGGACCGTGCAGGGCCTGGAGATGCGCAACGCGCCCAGCCACGCCTACGTCTGCCGGGCCTGCCGCGGCAACGTGTTCCGCAGGCTGTGGCTGCACGACAACGGCGACACCGCGCTGACCCTGCGCGATGCGGGCACGCAGGGCAATCATGTCCTCGACAGCGACTTCGCCCGCAACCACGACACCGTCGACCGCGGCGGCAGCGCCGACGGTCTGGCGATCAAGAACGGCGCCGGGGCGGGCAACGTCGTACGCGGGTGCCGGTTCGCCGAGAACTCCGGCGACGGCCTGGACCTGAGCAACTTCACCGACCCGGTGACGGTCGTCGGCAACTGGGCCTACGGCAACGGCCACAACCGGTGGGACATCGCCGCGTTCAACGGCCCCGGCAACGGCATCAAACTCGGCGGCGGCGCGCCCGCCCCGGCCGTCGCGCACGTCGTGGTCGACAACGCGTCGTGGGACAACGCCGGTTACGGCTTCACCGAGGCCAGCAACCCGGGGCGGCTCACGGCCACCAACAACACCGCCTACCGCAACGGCGGCACCGGGTTCGCGTTCGTGTACTCCTCCGCACGGCTGCGGAACAACCTGGCCCTGGCCAACGGCCGCGACGTCCAGGTCGGCGGCGGCGTCGACGACGCGGACAACTCGTGGGGCCAGGACGGCTGGGCGACCACGGTGCTGCGCAGCGGCGACCCGGCCACCGCCCGCGGCGAACGCGCCCCGTCCGGGCAGCTGCCGCCGACGACGTTCCTGCTCAACCGCAAGGACAAGACGATGGGCGCGTCGATGACCGCCGGCGGCGACGTTCCGCCGCCGGCGTGACCCGGCCCGGTCAGGCCGTCGTTCCGGGCGGGGACTTGAGCATGGTCGCCGCCGCCGGGACGTGGCCGCCGCGCCCGGCCCGCAGGGCACCGGCGGCCATGCGGATCAGGTCGACGGTGACGCCTGCGGCGCCGCTCGGGTCGTGCACCTTGAGCTTGATGTCGAGACTGATCGACGTCTCGCCCCAGCCCTGCGCCTCGATGTTGAGGTAGGCGACCTTCTCCGACTTCAGGCTCGTGATGTGCCCGATCGGCGCCATCTCGACCTTGTTCGCGGCGTGGCCTGCGGCCAGGGCGTTCAGCTTCGACTGCTTCTTGCTGCCGCTGTTGGCCGCCAGGTTGCGGATGTCCTCGGTGCCGCCCAGGTTGACCTGGTAGGAACTCGTCAGGGTGAGGCCCCGTTCCTCGAGCAGGCCCAGCAGCGTCTTGTGCACGATCGAGGCGCCGAACTGGCTGGTCAGGTCGTCGCCGAGCAGTGGCAGGCCCGCGGCCTCGTACCGTTCGATCCACTGCGGGTCGCGGGCGACGACGTCGGAGGTGGTGTTGACGAACGCCGCCCCGGCCTGCAGCGCGGCCTCGGCGTAGGCGCGGGCGACCTCGGGCCGCCCGGACGGTGCGGCATACAGCACGACCTCGGCACCGGCCAGAGCTTTGGCGACGCGGTCGACCTCGGTCGCGTCGGTCAGGCCCCGCTCCACGGTCACGCCCGAGCGCGGCAGTTCGGCGCCGATACGCGGAAAGTTGTTGGGAGCCATGAAGATCGCCTCGGTGAGGTCTGCGCCCACCTTGGCCTCGGAGACGGCGAACGCCGCCACGAAGTCGATGTCGCCGACACCGAGCCCGTCGACCACGGGGCGGCAGATGCCGACCAGGCTGCCGGAGGCGCGGTAGAACGCGATTCCCTGCACGAGTGCTGAAACGTCGTTGCCCACTCCGACGGCGGCGACCTTGACTTTCTCGATCATGACGACGAGGTTACCGCCGCGCCGCCACGTGCCGGGGGCGCGCCTGGTCCGGCCATGCGGGCAGGGCATGGCACGAGCGTCCGAGGTGCATGGACTTTGTCGGGTCGGGCGAGAAAACTCGCCGGTTTCTGTTATCGCGCCCGACGCCGTGCCGTCTCCATATCGAAACAAAGGCCGATCCGGGCACCGCAGCGGGTGCGCCACGCGACACGGCGCCACGGCCTGACCGTTCGAGAAGGAGGAACAGCAGTGGCAGGGAAACCGACAAGAGCAAGGCTGTGGCTGGCCGTGGTGCTCGCGATCGCCGCGCAGGGCGCAGCGTCGGCGATGTCCGCGTCGCCCGCGCAGGCCGCACCGGCCACCGGTGTGGCGTACCAGCTGGTGGTGACGAAGAGCGGTAAGTGCATCGACGTGCCGGGGGCGTCGGCTGCCAACGGCGCGCTGCTGCAGCAGTGGGGCTGCACGGCGAACTCGCCCTGGCAGCAGTTCCGCCTGACCGCGGTCGGGTCGAACTACCAGCTCGTGAACGTCAGCAGCGGCAAATGTGTGGACGTGCCCGGCTGGTCCACGGTCTCCGGTGTGCAGCTGCAGCAGTACGGCTGCGTGTCCAGCCAGGCCAACCAGCAGTGGCGCCTGGTCGCCAGCGGCACGAACACTTACCAGATCATCAGCGTGCACTCGGGGCTGTGCGTCAGCCTCAAGGACGCCTCGACCGCCAACGGCGCGGCGATCATCCAGGAGACCTGCACCGCCAACACCAACAAGCAGTGGGCGTTCACCGGCGCCGGCAGCGGAGCCAATGCGACCGTCGCCGCCGACGGCACCGGCCAGTACACCACCGTGCAGGCCGCCGTCGACGCCGTACCCGTCAACAGCACCACCCGCCAGGTCATCACCATCAAGGCAGGCACCTACCGGGAGATCGTCACCATCCCGTCCAACAAACCCAACATCACCCTGCAGGGCATGGGCGGATCGGCGAGCAACACCGTCATCGTCAACAACCACAGCTCCGCCGGCGGGTGGGGCACCTCCGGCAGCGCGACCGTGTTCGTCAACGGCCGCGACTTCCGCGCCACGAACCTGACCATCGCCAACGACTACGGCGAAGGCAGCCAGGCCGTGGCCGCGAACCTCAACGGCGACCGGGCCGTGATCGACAACGTCCGGTTCCTCGGCAACCAGGACACGCTGCTGCTCAACAACTACCGCGCCTACATCGTGAACTCGTACGTCGAAGGGACCGTCGACTTCATCTTCGGCGGCGGCACCGCGGTGTTCAACGCCAGCACCATCCACGAGAAGCGCACCAGCGGCGGCCCGATCACCGCGGCCCGCACCGACCCGGCCAACGTCTACGGCATCCTCGTCTACCGCTGCACGATCACCGGCGCGGCCAACGGCGTCACCCAGCTCGGCCGCCCCTGGGGGCCTGCCGCGCAGGTGCTGTTCCGCGAATCGAACCTGTCCGCGACCATCCGCACCGCGCAGCCGTGGACCGACATGTCGACCAACACGTGGCAGAACGCGCGGTTCCTCGAATACCGCAACACCGGTTCCGGCGCGGGCACCAACGGCAACCGGCCGCAGCTGTCGGATGCCGCCGCCCCGAACTACACCCCGCAGAGATACCTCGCCGGCACCGACGGCTGGAACCCGGTCGGCTGAGCCGCTCCCACCCTCAAGGAGAGAACAAGTCATGAGCAACAACAGAACCAGGCGGCGGTACGCCCTCGCGGCGCTCGCCGCGACCTTGCTGGCGACTCTCGTCGGCCTGCCGTCCTCGCCCGCGCAGGCCGCACCTGCCATCGGTGTGGCGTACCAGCTGGTGGTGACCAAGAGCGGTAAGTGCATCGACGTGCCGGGGGCGTCGTCGGCCAACGGTGCGCTGCTGCAGCAGTGGGGCTGCACCGCGAACTCGCCGTGGCAGCAGTTCCGGCTGACCGCGGTCGGCTCCAACTACCAGCTGGTCAACGTGAGCAGCGGCAAATGTGTGGACATCCCCGGCTGGTCCACGGTCTCCGGTGTGCAGCTGCAGCAGTACGGCTGCGTGTCAAGCCAGGCCAATCAGCAGTGGCGGCTGGTCGCCAGCGGCACGAACACGTACCAGATCATCAGCGTGCACTCGGGGCTGTGCGTCAGCCTCAAGGACGCCTCGACCGCCAACGGCGCGGCGATCATCCAGGAGACCTGCACCGCCAACACCAACAAGCAGTGGGCGTTCACCGGTGCCGGCGGACGGACCTGGTCCAGCAGCCCTGACGGGTTCGCCTCGACCGGCGGCGGCACCACCGGCGGCGCGGCCGGTGCGACCGTCACTGTCAGCACCTTCGCCGACCTGCAGCGCTACGTCACCGCGACCGAGCCCTACGTCATCCGGGTCAGCGGCGCGATCACCGTCACGCCCAAGGGCACCGAGCTGCGGGTCGCCTCCAACAAGACCATCGTCGGGGTCGGGACCAGTGGCCACATCGTCGGCGGCGGGTTCTTCCTCGGCACCGGCGTCCGCAACGTCATCATCCGGAACCTGACCATCCGCGACACGCAGATGGCCGACGACGACCCCGACGACAAGGTGTACGACTACGACGGGATCCAGATGGACACCGCCGACCACGTGTGGATCGACCACAACACGATCACGCGGATGAACGACGGCCTGATCGACAGCCGCAAGGACACCAGCTACCTGACGATCTCGTGGAACGTGCTGGCGAGCAACAACAAGGCGTTCGGCATCGGCTGGACCGAGAACGTCACCGCCCGCATGACGATCCACCACAACTGGATCAAGGACACCAACCAGCGCAACCCCAGCACCGACAACGTGGCCTACGCCCACCTGTACAACAACTACCTGAGCAACGTCGCCTCGTACGGCAACTACGCCCGCGGCGCGACGAAGATGGTGCTGGAGAACAGCTACTTCGAGAACGTGAAGGACCCGTTCTACCCCGACTCGACGGCGCAGCTGCGCCAGAGCGGCAGCATCCTCGTCAACTGCACCGGCAAGCAGCAGACGCTGGGGTCGGCGTTCACGCCGAGCAGTTTCTACACCTACACCCTCGACCCGGCCGCCGACGTGCCGAACCTGCTCCGCACCTACGCCGGACCGCAGGCCAACATCGGCTGACCCGGCGATCGGTGGGCCGGTCGGCGCCGTTGCGGGCAGCGCCGACCGGTCCACCGCCTCGGTCGCGGCGCGCCGCCGTGCTCAGCCGGTCCGCCGCCACACGGTCAGGACGCCCGCCGGGTGTGGACACGCGACCGCCCGCGGTGCGAACACGCACCGGTCCACGGGCACGGGCAGCTGCGCCATGTCGAGGCCACCGGGCCTGAGCCAGGCGACCTGCCCCGGCCCCGTACCGCGGGTCAGCACCGTCACCGTCCCGGGGTAGTCCAGGTAGACGTTCCAGCCGGTGAGGTCGGCCAGCGGCTCGGCGGTGGCCGCGTCGAGCAGCGCGGTCGCCGGGAGCCCGCGGCCGCGAGGTTCCGGGCCGACGACCAGCAGCCCGACGGGTGTCGGCACGACGAGGCTGCCCCCGGCGAAGCGCCGGCGTACGACGCCGGTGGCCTTGTCGACGATCTCGACCGGATCCGCCGTCGGCCCCAGCTCCGCCGACAGCGACGACGTGCACCAGTACGCGCCGCAGTCGGCGCGGCGCACGAACGGTGCCGTGAGCGGGACAGGTGCCAGGTCGGCGGTGGAGTACCGTGCCACCGTCTTCGTATCGCCCAGCACCGTCTCGAGGATCAGCTCGTCGCCGACGATGCTCAGGTCGACCGGCACAGCCTCGCCCAGGTCCAGCCGATGGCTGCGGAGCAGCCGCCCGTCGCGCAGGTCACGCTCGCTCAGCTCGCCGGTGGTCTGCAGCGTCCAGATCGGCATCGGGCCCGGGCCGGCCAGCAGGGCCAGGTGGTTGACGGCCGGCAGGACGTTCTGCGCGCTCCAGCGCGGTCGGCCGGTGCGCAGGTCCCGGACGGTGATCTGCGCGAAGGCGAGGTCCTCGCCGGTCGGCGTGATCGCGACCGCCACGTCGGCGAGCGGTGTCAGGGACAGGTCGTCGTCCTGCCATCTGATCGCGCCGGTCGCGACGTCGACGGCGTAGGTGGTCCGGTGGCCTGTGAGCTTGTCCTGCATCTCGGTCACCATCAGGCCGGGCACGGTCCCGGCGGGTGCCATGCCGCTGCCCGCCATTCCGGGCAGCGCGATGTTCCAGCGCTGCGTGCCGTCGTCGAGGCTGTAGCCGGCGAGCCGGTCCGCGTCGCGTACCAGCAGCACTTCGTCGACGATCTGGAAGTCGCCCTGCAGGGACAGCGTGATGGCGGCCAGTTCGTCCAGGCGGCGTGCAGGTGCCGCACCGCCCAGCGCCAGCACCAGGGCCACGGCGACGGCGGCCGTCAGTGGGCGCTGCACGGCGCGTGGGCGCGGCCGGTCGGATCCGGGCTGCTGTTGCTGCCAGCCCGCGCCGAGGTCGATCACCGCGCTCGCGCCGGACGTCGGTTGCCCGTTCACCGTCACCGCTCCTTTACCCGCCGGATCGCGTTTGCGTGATGTGCCGGTGCCGCGAGGCGGTCTGCCGTCGCGTGGTGGAACGCCGTGGGGCGTACCTGCGGTTGTCACCGCCCCGGGCCTGCCGACAGGGGGCATGCGCAGGCTGCGCGGCTGTCCTAAGCTGCCGCCCGTGACACCGACCCCACCGCAGCCTGACAACACCGCGCGCAACATCACCGTCATCGTGGCCATCGCCGCCGTGGCGATCGTGTGCATCGTGGCGGTCGCCTGCCTCGGCCCGCTCGGCCTGTTCGCCTGGATGGCCGACCGGCAGATGGACTGGTTCGAGGAACAGTCCAGTGACATGCCCATGCCGGGCTTCGTGCTCAGGTCGGCCGTGTTCGCGCTGCTGCCCGCCTGAGGACGGCGAACCTGCCGCCCGGGCCGATGGTGCTGGACGTCCTGGTGTACCTGGGCGACGACGCGAACGGCGAGCCCCGTTTCGCCGCTCCCTACGATTACGTGTTCACCATCGCGGGCTGACGGCCGACCGGTTCTTATGGGAGCGCCCGCCGGCGGTGTGCCGGTGGGCGCTCGCTGTCGACACGGATCGTCGCGGCGGGGTGCACGGAGGCGGCGGGGTGCTCGTGACCGGTGCCTGAGTGGCCGGGGTCGTCGGTGGGCGCTGCACCTGGACAGGGGAGCCGGAACCCGCGTTCCCTACGTGTGGGTCGACGGCGGACGGAATGCGGCGGGCGCTACGGGTTGCGCTGAAGCAGTGCCAGCTCACGACTGGGGAATGGTGCATGTACCCATGACTTGAGGTAGCCCTCTTCGCCGTGCTTCTCAAGCACTGCCTCCGCCATAGCCCGAACAGCGTCAATGAAATGCGGCACTGAGACCCGTCCGTGCCAGCGGGGCACACCGCCAGCCCACCTATTGTCCTCGGAGTAGAGGTCGTCGAACTCGACGATCTGGACATACATGGCGTTGTCTGCGACGCCAGAGAAGAACATTCGGTGTCCGCTGGGCTCGTCAAGAAAGTGCGTGAAAGTCGCACTTGAGCCGAGTTGGAGGTCCACGGTGGCTGCCAGCAGGTTCTTGAGCGCATCACCGATGTAGGACGTCCGAATGTGCACCGATTCTCCGCCCGATGTCCAGGTGAAATGCGCCCAACCGATTCCTCCGAGTTTCCACGTCAAAGCAGGCGTGTGCAGTGCTGGCATCGTTCGATCTTAGGTGCCACGGCCACGGGCGGGGGCAAAGGCTGACGGGCAAGATCGAACCGTGCACCGAGCGTGCCCCAGCAGGCGGTCACGGCTGAGTTTCGACGGTCAACCATCTGGTGCGCTTGACCCCTCCCAGGCGTGAGACAGGCAACGAGGTCTGCCATCCTTCTCCGATGGTCAAGGTGTCGATTCACCCTGGCGGGGAGGGCGATCCCGCTGTCGTGACGGTGATGTTGCAAGCGCCGTCGTGGGAGTTCCACTTCTCGGCTCACCTCAGCGAGCTCGCACGCCTGCGATCTATCCGCGAGGCCGACTGGTCCGCCCGACGCGCGTTGCAGATCGGCGACGCCGCCGGCATCCCAGTCCACTGGTGCATCAACGACGACACCGTCACGGCGCTGATCGGCCACGACGACGAGACCTGGCACATCGCCTTCCTCATGCCCGTCGACACGATCGACCGCCTCGCGATCGAAGCCGCAGACTTCCTCCCAGAGCCGGACCCACCGGCGCGGTACCCCGGCCAACTGGAGATGTTCTAGAACGATCTCGCGTGCGATATCCGTGCGATAAGAGTCGGCGAAACACGGCTCATGGCGGTCGACCACGGCGAGAGAGCGACGAAGCAGCCGAGCCCGGAAAGCAGTTGGGACCAGGCGGAATGACCTGGTCCCGATGGTGGGCGTGGCAGGGTTCGAACCTGCGACCCTCCGCTTGTAAGGCGGGCCGCCCGCCGCGATCGTCCAGCGTCGGGCACACTGCCGAGGTGACTGAGCAGTTGCCTGCCCTGGTAGAACACGAGGACCGTTGGATTCTGCCGTTTCGTGGCCTTCGCGTAACTCAGATTCTCGTGGACTACGCATTCGGCCTGCGCCTGGACGACGTCGGCGAGGTACGAATCGCGGGCAAGGCCACGTTGGGCTGGGTCGACGCGGGGGTGAGGCCCGAGACGATCACCTTGGACCCCGAGCGCCAAGACGTGGCTGCCGGCCTCGCCGTCTTCAACGCCGACGTGTTGTCCTCCGTGGCGTTCAAGTCCGGGTCACTTCGCATCGAATTCAGCAGCGGTCACGTGCTCAAAGCCCGACCTGACCCCCAGTACGAGGCATGGACCACGAGTGGGCCTGGTGGCATGTTGGTCGTGAGTCTTCCGGGAGGCGAACTCGCCGTCTGGTCACCTCGGCCGTGACCGCAGTACAGCAGCGGCGTCAAACTTCATTGACCGCAGGCGATCAGGCTCGCCGTTTTAACCGTGCACCGATTGGTGCGCGTCAAATCCGTAGGTCCAGGGTTCGCACAACTCGGCATCGTCGTCGTCACCATGGTCACCAACGCTGGGTCGCGGTGGCGGGCAGGATCGTGTTCGCCAGGCGTGTGGCTCGGGCCAGCTTGATCAGATCGGGACTGCGGACTGGCGGGGCTGTGTGCGATGGTGACCAGGCCAGGGTGATCATGGCCGGGTGCGTGGATCGGTGCCGGGCCCCTTCAGCCCTGGCACACGATCTCGAGGAGAGCAGCTTGAAGCGATACTTGATCACCGCCGCTCGCGGTGCGCTCGCCGGACTGCTCGCGATATCCGCAGCACGCCTCGTCGCGCTGCCCGCCGAGGACTGCCACCGGCCGCACCTGGGCTGCCTTCCCGTCGCCCTGCTCACCGTCGCCATCGCGATGCTCGCGGCGATCACGGTCGGGTGGCTGGTCGCGTGGGTACTGCGTCTGCGGCGGCCCTGGCTGGTCGGCATCGTTGGGCCATTCGCGATGCTCGGGCTCACCTGGGTGGTGGCCATGACCGGAATCGCAAGCGGCGGCGATCCCTGGTGGTGGTTCTTCGGCTTCGCCCCCGTCGCGTACACCGTGCCGGCGCTGCTGGCGACGCTGGCGCTGCGGGTCACGTGGTCGCCCCAGCGCGGCGGGCCGGTTGGGCCTGCCACTCGGGAACAAGTGCTACGTGCTGCTGCAATACACAACAGCCGGAGCGGCGGCAACGCGAGACTGCGCGACCAGGCCGACCAGTTCGTCGAAAGTGAGCCAAGGACGATGTCGGCGGACCATGCGAGGGCAGTTCGAGCAGAGCAGGGCGAAGCCACTGATGCGGGTGACGGCCGCGCCTGACTCTGACAGCGGCACCTTGTGGTGCCACTCGATGAAGTCGCCGCCCCGGTGCCCCGTGCGCCGTGGGTCTTGGTGGAAGCCCGCGAGTGGGCGTGGCAGATTTTCCAGGAGTTGCTCAAGGACGATCCCGACCCTGGTTAAGAGCCTCGAGCCGGGGAATCTGCCCCAGTTGTTCCTGCTTGCTTTCACCGGGATGGTGTTCGAATGCGAGACCTTGGCGCGGGTGAGGTCGATGGCGGGAGTTGCCGTGCATCGGGCGGCGAGCGACGGCCGCCCTGCCGAGATGATGAGGAACAGTCCAGCGACATGCCGTTCATATTCGGGTCGGCCGTGTCCGCGCTGCTGCCCGGCTGAGGACGGCGAACCTGCCGACCTGCGCGGCGGTGCCGTCAGCCCAGCCGCCCGCTCGTGCCGGGGACGGTGCGGACGTTCCGGTCACGGGCCAGCACGGCCAGGGCGGCCAGCCCGAGGGCCAGGTGGAAGACGTTGTCGACGGGCGCGAGCGGGATCGCCAGGGGTGTCGTCAGGAGCAGGCCGTCGATGAACCAGCCGACCGTGCCCAGCAGCGTGTACCCGACGCCGACCGCCCACGTGAACAGCCGCGCCGGCAGGTCCGTCGCGGCGATCCAGCCGGCGTACACCGCCGCCAGCATGGACAGCAGGTGCAGCACCACGTGCGCCCAGTCGTGTGCGAGCCGGTGTTCGGCCAGTTTGACGACCAGCGGGTACGCGGCGAACAGGAAGAACACGACGGCCGCGATGCGGCAGTACCTGCGCGTGAGCACGCTCCATTATGGGGACACGGCTGCCGACGCCGCTGTCCCGCGACACTCGTGCGGGCGAAGTCGTGTCCTTTGTGGCTGGTTCTGGCCGCGCCATTGACGGTCGTGCGCGCGGGGCGATAACGTGCGCGCGCTGAGGGTGATCTGGCTCGCGGCATATTCACGGGGGTGAAAATGAGAACAAGGCATCGCTGTGCGGCTTTTTCGGCCGTCGTGCTGGCGTCGTCTCTGGGTGTGTTGGCGGTGACGGGTCCCGCCCATGCGGATCCTGCGGCGTCGCTGGTGGAAGACGGCGTGTATCCGGGTGCTGCGGCGATTCTCGCCGAGCAGAATGTGCGGTTGCTGTCGGGCGACGGGCATATCGTGATCGCGGATTGTGCGACGCCGCCGTCCGGGGACTTCGGTGTGCTGAAGGTCTACACCACCGACGAGACGATCGGCGCCGACGGCATCGGCCGGGTCTGTTTCAAGGTGACTGCTGCTGCGGGCTGGTTGAACCTTGAGGTTCCTGGCGTGTACGAGATCCGCGGCGACGGTCAGCGGGCCGGCACCGGGCATGAGGTGACCGCCGAGCTGACCACCGAGGCCGGTGACGAGATCACCGTCGACGTCGACCCCGACGGCAGCACCCAGGTCGGCCTGGGCGCCGATCCGAACAACCCGCCGACGATCCTGCTGCAGCTACGCGCCGGTGACGGCCCGGCCGCTGTCACCGGTGCGCAGCCGGCCGTCGGCAAACTCGTCACCGACGGCAAAAGCTGCACCGCGACGCTCATCGCTGGCAGCTGGGCGCTGACGGCTGGGGCCTGCTTCGCCCCGAACTCCGGTCAGGGCACGCTGGTGGTCGGCCCGCCGGCCGGTGAGGCGCATCTCGTCCTGCCAGGCAAGGCCCCGATCGCGATCACCCGGCTCGTGCCCAGGACCGACCGGGACGTGGTCCTGGCCAAACTCGCCGGCGCCGTCACCGACGTCGCCGCGTTGCACCTGTCCAGCACCACCCCGGCGGTCGGTGCGGTGCTGTCGTCCATCGGCTACAGCCGGACCGCCACCGCTTGGACCAGCGACACGCAACAGACCGCCGGCACCACCGTCGCCGCCGTCGCCGCCACCACCCTGAGCGGAACCTTCTCCGGCCCTGTCTGCAAGGGCGCGGCGGGCGGCCCCGTCCTCAACGCCGACGGCGACATCGTCGCCATCCAAACCGAATCCGGCCAGGCCGGATGCTTTGACACCGCGGCGGGCACCACCGCCGTCACCGGCACACGCCTGGACGACCTCGCCACCTGGGCAGCCGAGCAGACGGCGGTGCCGACGTCGTTGTCGTTCCTGGCGCCCCGTGACGAGGGCGACGGGTGGGGCGGGTTCCGCAGCATCGCGCTCGGCGACATCAACGGCGACGGCTACGCCGACCTGGCCGGTCTCAACGACGACGGCCACCTGTACATCTACCCCAGCAGGGGGGCCATCGTGGACGGCGGCGCATCGTTCTGGGCGGCCCGTGACGGCGGCGACGGGTGGGGCGGGTTCCGCAGCATCGCGCTGGGCAACCTCGACGGCGGCAGCGACGCCGACCTGGTCGGCCTCAACGACAACGGCCACCTCTACATCTATCCCAGCAAGGGAGTCATCGCAGACGAAGGCTCGTCGTTCTGGGCGCCTCGTGACGACGGCGACGGGTGGGGCGGGTTCCGCAGCATCGCGCTGGGCAACCTCGACGGCGGCACCGATGCCGACCTGATCGGGCTCAACAACGACGGCCACCTCTACATATACCCGGGCAAGGGCTTCATCAACGACGACGGTCCGTCGTTCTGGGCGGCTCGTGACCAGGGCGACGGGTGGGACGGGGTCGTCAGCGTCGCGCTGGGCGACCTCGACGGCGGCACCGACGCCGACCTGGCCGCCCGCGACACCGACGGCCGACTGAGCCTGTACCCCGGCAAGGGGACCATCGAGGACATGGACACGTCGTTCTGGGCGCCGCGCGACCAGGGGGCCGGCTGGGGCGGGTTCCGCAGCGTCGCCCTGGGCGACATCGACGGCGACGGCAACGCCGACGTGGCGGCGCTCGACAGTGACGGCCACCTGTACCTGTACCCGGGCAAGGGGCTGATCTACGAGCACTGACGCGGGCATGCGTTCTGCTCGCCGACTGCCGCGGTGGGTGGCAGCTGCCACCCACCGCGGCAATCGAAGGCCGGTGACGACGGAAAACAGGTCGGTGAAGATCAGGCCAGGCCGCTACGATCGGGCAACTTTCGATCTTCCGCGTCCGGAAAGGACGAACTTTTGACTCTCCTGTCGCTTCGCCGGGGCGCCGCACTGCTGTGTGCGGCCGTCGCGCTGCCTCTGCTGTGGGCCGCACCCGCCCAGGCCGAGCTGAGCGGGCCCGCGACGGCCACCTACCTCGGCTACACCGACAGTCGCGCCCCACACAGGGCTTTCGCCTGGGGCACGGCACCGGTGCCGGTCGGCGCATGGAAGGACACCGCGGGCCGCAAGCACCTGTCCCGCGTGTACGTCACCTTCGACCTGCGCGCCTATTCGGGCTCCTCGGTCCGCATCGTGATCCTCAAGGTGAAGGAGCTGTCCGGCGACTGCACCCGGCGCACGGTCGAACTGTGGCGAACCGCGCCCATCTCGAACGCGCCGACCTGGGCGAACCCGCCGCAGGCGATCGAGCGTGTCGCCGAGCTGGCCCCGTCGGACTACGACTGCCCGGGTGCCCTGGGCACCGAGCTGCAGACGGCGTTCGACGAGGCGGTACGGCGCGGTGATCCGGCGTTGACGCTGGAGCTGCGGGTGCCCGCCGCGCACGAGTCCGCGCTGCGCTACGGCCGGACCCTGGACCCGGCGTACGGTGTACCGACGTCGGTGTTCCACGACCCGCTGCCGGTGATCGACCCGACGACGCTCTACAACAACTTCAAGCCGTGCGCGACGGCCGAGCCGTACCCGTACGTGACCGACGAGCCGTGGATGGACGCCCGCGGCGTCGACGCCGACGACCCGTGGGGCTTTCTGAACTACGAGTACCAGCTGTGGCCGGCCGACGCGCCTGAGGAGATCACCGTCGAGACGGGCCCGGTGGCCCGGTTCGGGCCGCTGGCGCACGACGGTGCCGTGTACTCGTGGCGGGTGCGGGCCCGTGACTACTTCAACACGTCGCCGTGGTCGCCGACGTGCTCGTTCATCGCCGACAAGACGGCACCGTCCATGCCGACGGCCGTGTCACCGGCCTACGACCCGGACACCACGGCATGGGTCGGCGGCACGGCGACGTTCACGTTCGGTGCCGGCGGTGCCGCCGACGTCGCGGCCTACCAGTACACGTGGTCGGAGTTCAGCTCGCCGAGCTGCGCACCCGACGACGCGGGCCACTACACGTGCACGCCGCCGCCGGGACAGGTGGACGCCGACGGTGTCGGCGGGACGGCGACGGCGGCGATCACCGCGCCCGGCGGCGGTTCCTGGACGCTGAAGGTCCGTTCCCTCGACCGGGCGGGCAACTACTCCCCGACGCTGACCCTCTACGTGTATGTGATCTTCGCGGGTCCGGCGGGCGTGAGTTCCGACGTGTACGCCGAGGGCGGCGAGCCCACCGGCGGCGTGGGCGTGCCCGGCACGTTCACGTTCACGCCTCCCGCCGGCGGCGAGCAGGTGGTGACGTACTACTACACGCTCGGCGCGGAGTCGGGCGATGCAGTGCCCGGCCCCGACGGGACGGCGTCGTTCACGTACACCCCGACGGCGGCCGGGCCGATGGTCCTGAACGTCCTGCCCTATTTGGGCGACGACGCGAACGGCGAGCCCCGTTTCGCCGCCCCCTACGATTACGCGTTCACCGTCGCGGGCTGACGGCCGACCGGCTCGTTGCGAGCGCCCACCGGCGGTGTGCCGGTGGGCGCTCGCCGTCGACACGGATCGTCGGAGCGAACCTGTGGAACGAGCAGCCACGCCCGTACGTGTGGACCAAGACCGCCGACGAGATCCTTGCCAGCCTCGCCGTTTACTGCAAGCGAATCAAGGACTCGGCACACTGGTGGCTGCTTGACAGATGATCTAGCTTCCTTTGACCATGGGAACCGTGCATCGCGCTCAGATCTTCTTCGACGCCGGGTCTGGCGGCGTGCTGTGGATGAGCGGGCAGGCTGCCTGGGGGGCCTGGGGCCATCCCGTGGACCTTGGCCGGCTCCCGATCAGTGAAGCGCTACGGCGTGAGCTGGCAGACCTTGCAGCGCGGTACGACACCTCGGTGAACTGGGACTATCCGCCCGATCCTGGTCCCTGGCGCGAGGATGAGTGCGCCCGGTTCAACCAGGAGGTCCAGCAAGCTGTCAGCCGACTCCGTGGCGAACTCGGACCGGACTGGCAGATCACCGATCGGGTCGAAGAGCTGCAGGAGGATCCGGATCTTGACCGGTATCTCGCCGACCCAGCCGCCTTCAGGCGCTAGTGCCGCGTCCCTTGGGGTTGGCCGTGTAATGCGCTGATTCCTGGTTGGTGGACGGCGAGGCATGTGTCAGCCTTTGTCTGTGTGGTGCCTCGATCCGGTGAACAGCGCCGAGTTGATCAATCGGCTACGTGTTCATGCCGGCGGTGATTTCGACGTCGCCTGGGTTGGCGAGGGCTGGCGTTGCCTCGTGGGGGAGTGTCACGAGCAGCTGGCAGCGGCGTTTCCGACGTATGTGCTGGTGAACGTCGAGCAGAAACACGGCGTGCTGTCATTTCAGGCCTTGCCGCACCCACGGGTAGAAGGCCAGCCGTACTGGTCGAGCGAACAGTCCGCCATGCTGGAAGCGATCACCGATGAGTTCACACATCGGTCCGAGTCGGTGTGCGAGTGGTGCAGTGCCGCTGCAGAGCTGCGCGGATGGCGCAGAATCGAACTCACGCTATGCGAAGAATGCGACCGCCGGTTTCCTGATCCTCCAGGAACGTGATCGTCGCCGAGCGACGGAATTCCGCGTCGTGTCACGCCGCCTCGTCGTAGGCGGTGACGGTTTGCTCGTCGAGGGCGACGGTGACGAGCCGGTGGGCGCTCGCCGTCAACGCGGGTCGTAGCGGCACGTGTTGCCGGTTCGTACGGTTCGATCCAGGTGGGCGGCCAGCTCGGGTAGCGCCTCGCGGATACGGGTGATCGCGTCGCGGATGCGGGCGGTCACCGCCTTGCGGGCCCGCTCGGCCGCCGAGGTGCCCAGGGGCCGGCTGTGGCCGTCCGGGCGGGTGGCCTGGCGCAGTTGGGTCAGCAGCTGCTCGCGTTCGTCGGTTGCGGCGTGCCGGCGGCCGAGGTCGTGGTCGTCGTCTGCGTCGGCGATCTCCTGTTCAAGTGCTGCCAGGCGTCGCCGGTAGGCGGCCAGTGCCGTGCGGTCCAGCACCGGATCGGCCCGGTCGGCGGCGGCTGCGGCGGCTCCGGCCAGGGTGAGCGCGGGGTGGTCGACGCCCGGCGCGGCGAGCAGCGCGGCGAGGTCGTGCAGCCCTTTGCAGTCGCGTAGGAACACGGTCCGGCCTTGGTATCGGGCCTGCCACATGTCGCCGACCCGTTGTAGCGTGACCTCGCCGTCACGGTGCCGGGGCGGGGGCGGTTTTCGTGGCTGCGTGTCGAGGGCGGCGATCGCCGCGTGCGACTCGGCCTGCCAGCTCCGGGCGCCCAGCCGCCGGTGGAGTTCGGCGGCGCGGCCCAGCCACTGCCGGGCCGGGACCTGCTCGGCCAGCGCCGCGTGCAGCGATCCGATCCGGTGGGCGTGCGCGCCCATGAACGCGACCAGTGCCGCGTTGACGGCGCAGGTCTCCGACAGCGGCAGCAGGTCGCCTAGCAGCTGTCGGCACAGGGGGCGGTCGTCGAGGGCGACGGCGGCGGTGGCGAGTTCGCCGACGAACACCGACCACAGGTAGGACCGGTCGGTGCGCCAGTCCGGCAGCGCGAGTACGGTGTCCAGTTCGCGTCTGGCTAGGTCGAGGTCGCCGGCGCGGGCGTAGAAGCCGGCGGCCACGGCGTGTGCGTGGGCGGGTGCGCCGACCCACCAGGAGACGGCTTCGGCGGCGGTGTCGCGTAGTTGCGCGGCGTCGCCGCGGGCCCGGACGATTTCGAGGCGCTGTGACATGCGGACGTTGCCGGTGTCGGCGTCGCCGACGGCTTCGCCGAGTGTGGCGGCTTGAGCGCTGAGCTGCTCGCCGGCGGCCAGGTCGCCGTCGAGCAGGGCGAGTGCGGCGCGGCGGATGTGCAGGTTGTAGTCGTGGCGGGGTTGGCGTAGCTGCCGGGCGGCGTGGTCGTAGGCGTGCAGGGTGGCCCGGAATGCGGGGTTGGCGGTCTCCAGTTGCGCGGTGGCGGTGAGCAGCAGCGCTTGGGTCTGGCGTTCGGGGTTGTGGGCCTGCCGGGACAGTTCGCCGATCTCGGTGGCGATCTCGGCCCGGCGGGTGGCGGTGCCGGGCGTCCACAGCACGTCGTGTTGGGCGAGTAGGCAGTCGGCGAGGGTGGCCGGGTCGGCGATGTGGCGGGCGACGGCGATGGCGTGTTCGGCCAGCGGTGCGGCGCGCGGCCGGTCGGCGGGCACGGAGTGTTGTAGTTGCCGGGCGAGCGCGGCGGTGACCTGTGCTTCGGTGGCGGTGGTGGTGCCGGACAGGGCGTGGTGGGCCTGTTCGAGGCGGTCGACCAGGTCGGTGCGTGGCATGGCGAACCGGGCGCCGATGCGGTCGATGCCCAGCGCGACCGTGCCGATCAGGTCTGGTGCGCCGGTGTGTCGGGCGCGCTGCCATGCGGTGTCGAGCAGGTCGCGTGCCGTTGCGGTGTCGCCGGCGCGGAGGCGGTGGTCGGCTTCGGCGGTGAGCAGGTCGACGTGGTCGGTGTCGCTGAGGGCCGCACCGGTGGTCAGGGCGGCGGTGCGGACGCGGCCGAGGTGGGCGGCGGCGTCGGTGAACGCGTACCGGTCGGCGTCGGCCTGTGCGGCGCGGCGGGCCCAGTGCAGGGCCGGGGTGATGGTGTGCGGGAGGGCGGCGGTGCAGTGGTGGGCGATCTCGGCGGCGAACACGGTTCCGCCGCGTTCGTGTCGGCGCTGTAACGCCGCGGCGAGCTGGGCGTGCAGGTGCAGGCGTTGTGCGGTGGACAGTCCCGAGTAGATCGATTCGCGGTAGAGGTCGTGGGTGAAGCGGGTCCCGTCGGCGGCGGGGGTCAGGATGCCGGCGGCGGTGGCCTGTTCGGTCAGGTCGGTGATGCGGGCGGGCGGCTGTCCGGTGACCTCGGCGAGCACGTCGGGCAGTAGCGTGCCGGTGCCGACCGCGGCGGCTTCGACCAGGCGGGCGCAGTCGGCTGACAGCCGGGAGGTGCGTCGCGCGATGACCTCCCGTACTGCGGCGGGTACGGCGCCGACCGCGGGGCCGTCGGAGATCAGTCGGCTGAGTTCGGCGGCGAAGAACGGGTGTCCGCCGCTGCGTTCATGTACCACCGGTGCCCACTGGTCGGCTGCGGTAGGGCCCGCGACGGCTTGGACCAGGTCGGTGATCTCCTGGGGGGACAGGCCGCGCAGTGGCAGGCGTTCGGCCAGGAGCGCGACGTCGGCCATTGTGGTGGCGGCCGGGCCGGCGAGTTCGTCGGGGCGGTAGGCGGCCAGGAGCAGCAGCGCGCCGGGGTAGGTCGTGCCGGTGAGGAAGCGCAGCAGTTCCAGGCTGGCGTCGTCGGTCCACTGGAGGTCGTCGAGGACGACCACGACCGGTGCCTGGCGGACGGCTGCGGCCAGGGTGCGGGCGACGGCGTCGAAGACGCGCAGCCGGCCGGCGGCCCCGTCGCCGCTGGGCGGTCCTGCGTCGAGCAGGCTCGCCGCGGGCACGGCGGTGGCTTGTCCTGGCTGCGGACCGGGTTCGTCGAGGCAGCGCAGCACCTGGGTCCACGGCCAGTACGCGGGTGCCTGCTCGCCGTTCCAGCAGGTGCCCCATGCGGTGCGGGTGCCTGCGGTGGCGGCGTCGGTGGTGAACCTGGCCAGCAGTGCGGTCTTGCCGATCCCGGCTTCGCCGCTGACCAGTACCAGTGCGGGCCGGCGCCAGCCGGTGCCGCCGGTCGTGGCCAGCGCGGCCGCGAGGCGGGACAGGGCGTCTTGGCGGCCGACGAAGGTGGACACCCGGGCATTGTCGCGCAGCTTCGGCGTCCGGTCGGGAAGTGCCAGGTGTTTTCTGGCGGATGCGGGTGCCGTTCTGGCGCGTATCGGGGTGACAGGACAGGACCGGCGGATGATTTCCGGAGGGCAGTTGCCGTGACGACCACGTTCGACCCGCAGGTGTACAAGTCCACCACTCGGCGGCAGTGGCAGGACGCCGCTGAGGCCTGGCACCGGTGGGGGCCGCTCATCGAGGACTGGCTCGGTGCCGCCACGCGGCGGATGCTCGACGCTGCGGGGATCTCCGCGGGTAGCCGGGTGCTGGACGTGGCCGCCGGTGCGGGCGGGCAGACGCTGGCGGCCGCGCATCGTGCCGGGCCGGCGGGGCATGTGCTGGCCACCGACATCTCGCCGGCGATCCTGGCGTACGCGGAGCGCTCCGCTCGCGATGCGGGGCTGTCCAACGTGGCGGTCCTCGAACTGGACGGGGAGCGGCTGGACGTGCCGGAGGCGTCGTTCGATGCGGTCATCTCCCGGGTCGGGTTGATCTACTTCCCGGATCAGCAGGCGGCGCTGGCGGGGATGCGTGCCGCGTTGCGGCCCGGCGGGAGGGTCGCGGCCGTCGTGTATTCGGGCGCGGACCGCAACGGTTTCTTCTCCCTGCCGGTGGGGATCATCCGGCGTCGGGCTGCGCTGCCGCCGCCGCTGCCGGGCCAGCCGGGACCGTTCAGCCTCGGTGCGCCGGGGGCGGCGCAGGAGGTGTTCGCCCGCGCCGGGTTCCACGACATCACCGTGGATGCGGTCGACTCGCCGGTGCGGCTGCCGTCGGCGGCCGACTGCGTCCGGTTCGAGCGGGAGTCGTTCGGCGCCCTGCACCAGATGCTGGCCGGGCTGTCGGAGGCGGAGCGGGACGATGCCTGGGCGGAGATCACCGCGGAGCTGGCGGCGTTCGAGGGCCCGGAGGGTTTCGTCGGGCCGTGCGAGATGCTGGTGGTGTCCGCGACTCGCTGACGGCCCGCATCCGGGGACCGGCCGGGCGCCTCTGCTCCGGTCGGCCCCCGGACGCGTGCGGGTTGAGCGGTCTGGGACGCTGGCCCGCATGACTGACCTGCAGCTGGTGCCGCGTCTGACCTACTGCGGCGGTGAACTCGACCGGGCAGGCGACCGGCGGGCCGACCCGCTGTGGATCGAGGCGGCCCTGTCGGCGCCGGACGTCCGGCTGATCCCGATGTGGCGCGATCAGTGCCTGACGGCGGGCACGTCGCAGGCTCCGGTGGTCCTGACCGGTGCCAGGGTCGATGCGGTCCGTCAGGCCGCCGTCGGGCCGGTCTTCCTGGGGCTGGACGGCGGTGCGGCCGTGTTCGCCGTGGATCTGTCCGCGCTGGCGGAGTCCGAGGCGCTCGGCCTGGCCGGTGCGGAACGTGTCCTGGACGTCCGGGCGCTGGTGGGGCTGCTGTCGCCGGGCGAGGCGGCGATGGCGGCGTACGCGCGTGGGATCCTGCACTGGAACCGCCACCAGGGTTTCTGCGGCTCGTGCGGGGCGGCGACGGTCAGCCGCAACGGCGGCCATCTGCGGGTGTGCGCGGATGCCGGATGCGGTCGGTTGCTGTTCCCGCGGATCGAACCGGCGGTGATCATGCTGGTCGAGTCGGCGGACACCCCGCGCCGCTGCCTGCTGGCCCGGCATCGCGGGTCGGCCGTCGGCGGGTACTCGACGCTGGCGGGTTTCGTGGAGATCGGCGAGAGTCTCGAGGACGCGGTGCGGCGTGAGGTGGCCGAGGAGGCGGGGGTGCCGGTCGGGTCGGTGACGTACGTGGCTTCGCAGGCGTGGCCGTTTCCGGCCGGGTTGATGCTGGGTTTCCGGGCCACGGCCACCGCGTACACCGTGACCGTGGACGGGCAGGAGCTGGTGGAGGCGCGCTGGTTCACCCGGGCCGAACTGCGGGCACACGCCGCGGCGGGCGGCCGGCTCGGCAACGAGGACTCGATCGACCGGCTGCTGCTGCACAGCTGGCTGGAAGAAGGCGACTGAGGCATCGGAGCTGTCTCGGCTGCCCCCTGCGGACCTGTGCCTGGTGGTAGAAGTGGTGGCCATGTCCGACCACATCGATCAGCCGTCCGTGGACTCGGCGTCGCCGACTGCTCCGACGCCCGTCGCCGAACCGCCGTCTGCGAGGCAGCGCTGGCTCCCGCTGGCGGCGATACTGGGGGCGTTGCTCGCGGGGGCGGTCCTGGCAACCGCCGCGTTCATGGTCCTGGGCCGGTCCGAGCCGGAGCACCGGTTCAATGTCAGCGTCTACCTGGATCGCGATGTCACCGAGGAGCAGCGGGCTGCGGTGCGGACCGCGCTGGCTGCCCTTGACCCGGTCAACGGGGTCCGGCACGAAAGCCGCGAGCAGGCCTACCGGAACTTCCAGGAATTGATGAAAGACAGCCCGGACATCGTCGGGAGCATCAAGCCGGGGGAGCTGCCCGAATCGTTCCAGGTCCTTTTCATCGCAACCGTGTTCGACTGCGAGATGCTGACGCGGGTCAAGCCGATGGAGGGTGTGGACACGATCGTCGTGCAGCGGCGGCCGCGTAGCGATCAACCTGGTGTGACCGTCTCTTGCGGCAACCTGCTGTAGGGAACTGCTCGTCTGGCTTTGCGGCCGAGGCCGGGTTCTTGTATTGGTCACGGAGCGTATAAACCGACGATGGTGAATAATATCTGGTGAACAAGGGTCTTCCCAACTGAGCGGTCAGTCAGTAAGAATCTTGGCGTGACGCATGACGTGATCATCATCGGTGGTGGGCACAACGGTCTGGTCGCCGCGGCGTACCTCGCGCGGGCCGGACGGCGGGTGGTGGTGCTGGAGCGACGGCACACCGTCGGCGGCGCCGCCGTGTCCGAGCGCCCGTTCGGCCCGGACTTCCTGGTGACCTCCCTGTCATACGTGGTGAGCCTCCTGCCGCCGGACATGGTCGCCGACCTGCGACTGGCCGAGCACGGCTACCACGTGTACGAGCAGGGCCCCTACTTCGCACCCCGCCGCGACGGCCGCCACCTGCACCTGGCGAGCGACCCGCAGCGCCGCCACGCCGAGATCGCCAAGTTCTCCAAGGCCGACGCGGACGCCTACGAGCGCTGGGAGGCGTGGCTGGGCGGGCTCGGTGCGAAGGTCGGCCCGCTGCTGGACGCGATCCCGCCGAAGCTCGGCTCCAAGCGCCCCGGTGACCTGCTCGGGCAGGCTGCGCTGCTCAAGACGCTGCGCAAGATCGACGTGCGGGCCGCGTTCGACCTGACCCGGCTGTTCACCGCCAGCATCGCCGACCTGGTCGAGGACCGGTTCGAGTCCGACGCCATGCGCGGCCTGCTGTCGGTGTCGGGCGTCATCGGCACCTGGGGCGGGCCGCGCAGCGCCGGGACGGCGTTCGTCACCCTGCACCACCACCTGGACCAGACCGGCGGCCAGTCCGCGGCATGGGGTTTCCCGCGCGGCGGCATGGGCGGGGTCACCGCGGCGATGGCCGCGTCCGCGCGCTCGTTCGGCGCGCAGATCCGCACCGAGGCGACCGTGGCCCGCATCGACACCACCGGCGGCCGGGTCACCGGCGTCACGCTGGAATCGGGCGAGCAGCTCACCGCGCCGACAGTGATCACCACGGCGCATCCGAAGATCTCGTTCCTGCGGATGATGGACCGCGACGAGCTGCCGGGTGACTTCGTGGCCGACATCGAGTCGTGGCAGACCCGCTCGGGCACGGTGAAGGTCAACTTCGCGGTGGACCGGCTGCCGAGCTTCGCCAGCCACCCCGAGTTCGACCCCGCGGTGTACGGCGGCACGATCGTGCTGTCGGAATCGCTCGACGACGTGGAGACCGCGTTCCAGGAGGCCGCCGCAGGCAAGGCGGCGACGCTGCCGTTCGCCGACGTGTGCATCCCGTCGGTGTTCGACCCGTCCCTGGCGCCCGAAGGCCAGCATGTGATCAGCATGTTCACCCAGTGGGTGCCGCACACCTGGGCCGCACAGCCGCACACCACCGAACTCGACGCGTACGCCGACCGCCTCGTCGCGCGGATGGAGGCCGTCGCGCCCGGGTTCACCGACTCGGTCATCGGGCGTCAGGTCATCGGCCCGCACGAGATGGAGCACGAGTACGGCCTGGTCGGCGGCAACATCTTCCACGGCGAGCTGACGCCGGGGCAGATGTTCCACTGCCGGCCCGCGGCCGGTTACGCGGATCTGCGTACCCCGATCAAGGGTCTCTATCAGGCGGGCTCCGCCACGCACGGGGGTGGCGGGGTCACCGGTATTCCGGGCCGCAACGTGGTCCGGCAGGTGCTGCACGACACCGGCCGCCGGGGCCGGCGATGACCGCCGCACTCGCCCGCCCCGTCGCGGCCGGTCCGGTGCCCGCGCCGCTGCCCGCCGACGGTCTCGACGCCGCGCTGCGACCGTTCGGGTCCTCGCGGATGCTGCCCGTGCAGGCCTACACCGACCCGGCGGTCCTCGAATGGGAGCGGCGGCACCTGTTCGCCGGGTCGTGGACGTGCGTGGGCCGGTTGGCGCAGCTGGCCGAGGGTGGCAACCAGCACGCGCTGACCGTCGGCGACGTCGCCGTCGTGCTGACCGTCTCCGACGCGGGGGTGCGCGCGTTCGCGAACGTGTGCCGCCACCGCGGGCACGAGCTGCTGCCCGACGGCGGCACGTGTGAGCGGCGGGCGATCGTGTGCCCGTACCACGGCTGGTCCTACGACCTCGACGGCGCGCTCAAGACCGCGCCGCGGATGGACGACGACTTCCCGGCCAGGCAGTTCGGGCTCGTCGAACTGCCCGCGGTGGACTGGCACGGCTGGGTGTTCGTCAACGCCACCGGCACCGCGATGCCGTTCGACGAACACCTGGGCACCCTCGACCGGCTCGTCGCGCCGTACGCGCCGGAGAAGCTGACGGTCAAGGCGGTGCACCGCTACCAGGTCGCGGCGAACTGGAAGGTCATCGCCGAGAACTACCACGAGTGCTACCACTGCCCGCTGATCCACCCGGAGCTGTGCGCGGTCACCCCGCCGAACTCCGGCGACAACTGGCACGAGCCCGGCCACTGGCTCGGCGGGTCGATGGAGCTGCGCGAACACGCCGAGACTATGTCCCTCGATGGGCGCTCGCGCGGGGTGATGCTCGACGGCGTCGACCCGCGTACCGTGCGCTACCTGGGGCTGTTCCCGAACGTGCTGCTGTCGCTGCACCCCGACTACGTGATGGCGCACCGGATGACGCCGCTCGCACCGGACCGGACCCTCGTCGAGTGCCTGTGGCTGTTCGACGACGCGGTCACCGACCCGTCGTACGCGGTCGAGTTCTGGGACGTCACGAACCGGCAGGACTGGGCGGCGTGCGAATCGGTGCAGCGCGGCCTGAGCTCGCCGCACTACACGCCGGGGCCGCTCGCTCCGAACGAGACCGCGATCTACGACTGGGTGACGCTGCTGGCTCGGGCGTATCGCGATCCTGCAGGCGTGCTGGGCCGGGCAGACTAGGGTCCGACAAAGGAAGGTACGGACGGGATGACGTCGCCAGATGCTCGAGAAGCCGTCGCGCACCTCCGGCCACGGTGGGTGGTCACACCGCTGGAGGGCGTCGGGCCGTTGCGGTTTGGCATGACTGCTGCGGAGGCTGCCGCGGCACTGCCGCAGGCCCAGGAGATTCGCCGGTTCCAGGCCGAGCCCTACTTCCCGGAGGTCGTAGGCATCGAGCTGGTTTTCCAACCATCGGTGCCTGCACTCTACGAGTACTTCGACAAGACAGGTCGACTGTTCTGCATTGCAGCTGACGCTGTTCACGGACCCCGGATGGTGCTGGACGGGATGGAGTTGACCGGCGGCAACCCCGCCGAGCTGGAGCAGTGGCTGTCCGACCTGCCTGATGCAATGGGTGGCCTGCGGTTCGGGCCGCGCGGCAACCCGGGGATCGACGAGCTCGGTCTGATACTGCGGGTGCAGGACACCGCGGATGGATTACTTACCCGGCCCGTGCTGGTTGGTCGCGAGTGGGCCGAGCGTTGCACCGATGACTGGGAAGGCGCGATCCCTGAAAGCGAATGGGTCGGATACCTCTGGCCCAACCCACATGAGGATGAGGAGAAGGTGTGGCCTTCGGCCCGGTCCACGGCGACCTGGGCAGGCGAGTGGTCACCACCGTTCTAGGGCCGCTATGGAGTCGTGATCAGAGCAGTGGGCCAGCAATTTGCAGCGAGAAAGGCATCTGCTGGGGCGGACGTCGGCTCAGAACGGCAGCCCTGGCCCACGTCCCAGCCCTACCTTCGGCTATGGATCATCGACATCAACAGCCCGTGGGTCTCGGCGTCGGCGGCCGCCACAAGCCCGCGGCCTGCCTGCCCGATCGGGGCGCCGTCGATTCCGGTGACCACGCAGCCGGCGGCCCGGCACACAGCGATGCCGGCGGCGAAATGCACACTCTCCGACAGGTCTCCGCCATCGGTGACATACGCGGCGCGCTTGCCGGCTGCGACCCAGGACAACGCCAGCGTCGTGGACACGACCCGCGGCCGGAACCGCTTGACGAACTCGGGGTGGGCCAGCAGGTCCACAGCCCGGAATCCGGGCGCGTTCGGGAACGGCGGATCCAGGTTGACGTCCACGAGTTGAGTGGCCGGCGTGGGCGCTAGCCGCGTTTGGACCCCGTCGTGCCGGACCCAGGCGATCTTACCGTCGGTGAAGAAGGCCTCGCCGCTGAACGGGTCCGCCACCGCCGCCGCCCCGTTGCGCAGCGCCACGTTGACGGCCGCCAGCATGCTGCCGACGGCATAGTTCAACGTGCCGCACAAGGGATCGACCAGCCACTGGCGCACAGCGCCGGTCGCGCCCTGCTGCCCGCCTTCCTCGCCGAGGACCGCGTCATCGGGCCGAGCAGCACGGATAACGCCGAGGATCGCCTTCTCAGCCTCCACATCGGCGGCGGTGGCGAAGTCCCCCGCGCCCTTGTCGATGCGGGTGAGCCGCAGGCCGTACATGTTGTGCACCACGTCCGCGCCCGCACGAGCCGCAGCTAACGCAACCTCAACATCGTCAGGCCTCGCGTATGAGTTGATCACGCCGCGCAGAATATCCGGCAGGAGAAGCTGATCCCCACCGGTCAGGCCGGCATCGTCTCCTCGCCGGTGAGGCAAGCGGCATCGTCGCGAACCTGAGCTGGGACAGAACCCGGGCACCTGCCGTACATGGCTTAGAGATCAGTTCAGAAAGAATCTCGCAGGTGGCGTAGACAGATGATCGAGCAGGCGAGGCTGACGAGGGCCTGGTGGATGTCGGCGCGGCGTTCGTAGCGGATCGTGACTCGGCCGCGGCTGACGTCGTTGGGGGCGACAGCCGTGTTCGGCAGAGCAGCTTGGTTGCCTCACGGCTACGGATGCCTTGCACGTCTGCCTGCCGTGGGCGCAACTCGGTTGCGGCTGCCATTGTCCGACGTCAAGATGACTATCCATGATCGATCGAACGCCTCGTCTGCAGTTCCCGCCCGAGCTGCCGGCGGAGCAGCGCAGCCTGCTCATCGATGTGGCGTGCCGGAATCAGGCCGATCACGGCACGGGTCTGTTGGGCATGGTTCTTTCCGGTTCGGCGGGCAGAGGCCTCGCCACCGACCTATCCGACCTCGATGTCTACGTCGTACTGGCCGACAAAGGCCGACGCTGCACAGTGCACTCCGCTGCGCTTGATGAAATCCCGGTCACCCTCGCTGAGCTCGAGGAGGTGCCGGCATTCGGATCGGCAGGCTGGTGGTTCCGGTGGTCGTACGCATGGGCGCCTGTACTGCTGGACCGCACCGCAGGACGCGTGCAGTCCGCGATGAGCCGCCAGGCGACCGTTACCACCGGCGAAGCCGAGTCGATCCTCGTCGAGCACGACCGACTCGACGGCTGGATCAACTACGCCTATCGCGCCCTCAAGAACAACCGTGACGGCCGCGGGCTCGAATGCCGCCTTGACGCCGCCGAGTCGATGCCTTGGCTGCTGGACGTCATCTTCACGCTCGCAGGCCGCGTCCGCCCGTATCACAAGTACCTGCCCTGGGAGCTGCATCACCACCCCGTGCCCGGTTGGGATGCGGCGGAACTGCTGGCCCTGCTGACAGCGACGCTCGATGGCGACCCTGCCGCCGTGCGCGCGACATTTCAACGGATCGATACGTTGTGTGCAGCGTTCGACAGCCAACGCACCGAGCCGCTCCTCAGGCCGATCATCGACGCCTGGGGCGATGAGCTGCTATTGCTGAGGCAGTGAAAGCGTCGCGTATCCGCTGAGCTGCCTGCGCTCAAAGCCCACACTGCTCGCGGGCGATTCACTCTCGGGCCGCGCTGATCGGCGCTCAATAAACCATCCTGTGCGGCCACTTCCACCTGCAGCTGTTCGGCCTGCTGCGCGGCATACCGGTGTGGGTGACACCCGGTGTGGTCACCCGCATCGACTTCACCGCGCCGCCGCGCTGGGAACGCGCCGTCCTGGGCGCCGGAGCCACCGTGGTCGACCTCGGCGGCCCGGCCTCCCCGCTGTTCCACCTCCTGCAGGCCCGCGATCCGCGCGCCGGCGAGCAGGTCTACCTCGTCGACGCGGTGTCGGGCGAGGAGGTCGCCGAGCAGCCGTGACACCGCTGTGTACCATCCCCGCCGTGATCCAAGATCCCCCTCGGAGCGGTGACCAGCGCGCAGTACTGAGCCTCGTGGCCGTCATCGTCACCATCGGCGCGACCATCTGGCTGGGCGCGCTGTCCGACGAGGTTCCGCTGCTGCGCGAAGCGTACGGACGCTGGCACGGGATCGGATTCGTGCTGCTGACCTCGCTCGTCGTGGCGACGCTGGCCGGAGCGCTGCTGCACTCGTTCTGGGCGCGGGACGCGGGCCGGTCGATCCGGCTGGGCTGGTGCAACGCCGCCCTGGTGCTGGCGTACGCCGCAGTGGTCGGGCTGCTGGCCTGGTACATCGGCCCTGAGGTCTCGCCGGACTTCGGCAGCGGCCGCGGCGGCGGCGCGAAGGGCGCCTACGTGGCGTGGCTGATCGCCGTACTGCCCGCGTTCGCCGTCGTCGCCTGTGTCGGCGGACTCTTCCCGCAGGTCCGCGCCTCGGCGGACGAGCCGGATACGGCGCAGGCAGAAAACGCCGATGCGCAGGTGCCTGCGCGTCGGCCGGGCCGGTTCTACCAGGTGGTGCTCGTGACGGCGGGCATCTGCTGGGCCCTGGGTGCGCTGCCGTTCCTGCTGCTGGTCCTGGTGGACATCGCCATGTGAACGAACTGACGCACGGCGTTTGCCGGTGTCGATTAGCGTGCCGGGGCATGATCCCAGCAGAGGTCGCCGGCATGACGTTCCGCTGGCCCTGGCGGGAGTACCAGGCCAGGGTCCTCGACGAACTGCCGACCCTGCTGCAGGACGGCCGCCTGCACGTCGTGGCGGCGCCCGGTTCCGGCAAAACCGTGGTGGGCATCGAACTCTTCCGGCGGCTGGCCCGGCCCACCGTGGTGATGTCGCCGACCCGGACGATCCGCGACCAATGGCTGGACCGCCTGCGCGACTTCCTGCCGCCGGATCAAACACCCGACCCCACCTGGCGCAGCCGTGACCTCGCCGAGCTGCGGTTCTTCAACTCGATCACCTACCAGGCCCTGCACACCCGCGCGCGCGAACAGGCAGCGGCACCGCAGGACCTCGAAGCCGCCGCGACGGGAGAATCCGACGACGAAGCCGAGCAGCTCGGCCCGTCCGGCGGCGAACTGCAGCACGTGATCGACCTGCTCCGTGTAGCGCAGATCAAGGTGCTGATCCTCGACGAGGCCCACCACCTGCGGGCAAGCTGGTGGACGGCGCTGCAGCAGATCGTCGCCGCGCTCGACGGCCTCACCGTGATCGCACTGACCGCGACGCCGCCCTACGACGTGCAGGGGCACGAGTTCGCCCGCTACCTCGAACTCTGCGGGCCGATCGACGCCGAGATCTCCGTGCCCGAACTGGTCAAGGCCGGGACACTGTGCCCGCACGATGACTACATCTGGCTGACCGAGGCCGACGGCGCCGACTCCGCCCGCCTGGCCGAGCATCGCCGCATGGTTGAGCTGCTCGGCGACGACGTGATGCACGACGCGCAGGTCGTCGCGGAGCTTGCCGCCCATCCGTGGGCGCGGCAGCCGCGGGCGCACGCGGCGCAGATCGCCGGCTCGCCGGAGACCGCGCTCGCGCTCGCGCGTTTGCTGCATTCGGCGGGTACGCCCAGTGAAGCGCTGCAGGCCGTCCTCGGCGCCGAAGCCGGCCAGCTGGGTCGGCCGGGCCCGGTGGAGCTGGAACTGGTGCTGCACGAATATCTGTTCGCCAGGCAGTGGGAGCACGGCCCGGGCACCGACCGGCGGCAGTTGCTCAGCAAACGGCTGCGGGCCGACGGCCTGCTGTGGCGGCGCGAATGGGGGCTGGACGAGCCAGGCCGTGGCTGGCCGCAGCTGAACCTCAGCCGCACGAAGGTCGACGCGTGCGTGCAGATCCACGAGCTGGAAGCCGCCGAACGGGGCGACGAGCTGCGTCAGGTGATCCTCACCGACTACATCCGCGACGACGACCATGCCCGCGAGCAGCCCCGCGGCCTGTCGCTGGGGGCGTGGCCGATCTTTCATCGCCTCGCCGCCCGGCCGGGCGACGCGACCGGCCTGGTCCTGCACACCGGCCGGCTGACTGTCGTGCACCAAGACCTGATCACGGATCTGCGAGCCGCGGTCGACGGTGACCGGCTGCAGGTGCAGCCCGTGGCGTCGCTGGCCCGGTACCGGCAGGTCACCTTGGCTGGCGGGCAGCGGCTGACCGGGGCGCTGACCGCGCTGTTGGCCGAGGGCCGCATCAACGTCATCGTCGCGACCCGCGCGCTGCTCGGCGAGGGCTGGGACGCCCCGCAGGTGAACTCGCTGGTCCTGGCCAGTTTCGTCGGCTCGTTCATGACCACGAACCAGATGCGGGGACGGGCGATCCGCACCGACCCGGCCCAGCCTGGCAAGGTGGCTTCGATCTGGCATCTGGCCACCTACGCCGAGGTCGGTGACAGCGGCTGGGACTGCCGCGACATCGAGGAGATGGCCGAGCGGTTCGAGACGTTCTGCGGCATCGCCGAAAACGAGCCGGCTCTGGTCACCGGGCTGGGCCGGGTCGGTGTCGACTTCTACTCCCGGGGCCGCTGCCAGGTTCCGATCGACGCCGCCGCGCAGAACGCGGTCATGGCGGCCCGGCTGCGCGACCGCCAGGATCGCGCACAGCGCTGGCATGCCGTCCTGGCCGGCCCCGAGGGACGGATCCTGCCGAGCGTGGCGCTGCCCGTACCGCCGAAATTCCGGGTTCTGCGGTTCCGTGGCACGTTGGCTGCGCTCATGGTGCAGTTGGCGATCTTCGTGTCGGTCGCGTTGCTGCAGGTGATGGAGCTGCTCGGCCGCGGCCCGGCAACGATTGCGCCGTTCCTGGTGGTCGCCCTGCTGGCGACCGCGGTGACCGGTCCCAAGCTGGTCAGGGCGGCCATTTTGTGGCTGCGTTTCCTGCCGGTCGATGGTGCGATCGAACCGATCGCCAACGCGGTACGCGACGCGCTGTGCGACACCGGCCTGATCCCCGCCACCCTGCGCGATGCCCCGATCGTCGTGCGTCGTAACGCGATGGGGGTCTACCACGTCGCCCTCGGCGGCGGCACGTTCGCCGAGCGGTCGCTGTTCGCCGACAGCGTCCATCAGGTGCTCGCTCCGATCCGCAAGCCCCGATACCTGATCACCCGCAGCATGGACCGCTGGTCACGGCAGCAGACCGACTACCATGCGGTGCCGGCCGTGCTCGGTTTGCAGGCTGAGCGTGCGCAGGCGTTCCTTCGTGCCTGGCGCAGGCACGTCACTCCCGCCGAGCTGGTCTTCACCCGGTCCGATGTCGGGCGCGCAGCGTTGATCCACGCGCAGACCAGGTCGTTCGCCGCGGCAGCCCAGGGCGTAGCCAAACGCATGGATTACTGGTTCTGACCAGCGCGCTTCGAGGTCCTGCTCACCTGGCGCCGCGAACCGCACGGCCGCCACCGCCTCGAATCCCTCACCGGCCCATTGCGTCCTTGACCCGGGTCCCTCTTGGATCTTGCGCACCTGGCGGCCGCCGGGCGACGGGCCGGATCCGTCTGGGGTTGTGTCGGTCCTGCGGGCGGTGACGGAACGGCCATCGCGGTGGTGGCCGAGTAAGCTTCCCCGCTTCTCGGTCAGCCGCGATGGCCGTCACCAGCAGTATCGCCCGGCCGGCGAGGTGTGACCAGGGTGAATTCCGCTGTGCCGCGCGATGGGGTGGGCGGGCCAGGTGGTGCGGCCGTTTCTAGGCGACTGTGCGGTTGACGCTGTCGCGGACCATCGCCGACCACTGCGTGTCGGCGTCGATGTCGGCCCGGCGCGGCTCGGTGAGCACGACGACGTTGCCGTCAGGGTCGGTAAGCGTCAGGTCGTCGCTGCGCCACGGTGTGGGGGCGGGCCCTTCGACGGTGCCGCCGCCGGCCGCGGCGAGAAGGTCCGCGGCGCGTAGCCGCAGGTCGTCGCCTCCGGCCGCCATCGTGACCCGCCCTCCGCCGGCGGCAGGGCCGCGCGCGGGCACGAGCAGGATGTCCTGGTAGCGCTGCCGTCGCAGGTGGACCAGGCCCGTCGACCCGCCGGGTCCGGGCATGGCCGCCAGGACCACGAACCCGGCGGCCTCGTACCACCTCGTCGTCGCGGGCAGGTCGGCGGCTTCGAACTTCACGAACGCGGGCATCGGGTAGATGTCACGGTCGATGCCCGGCGCGGTCCGGGTAAAGGGCTCGGTGGTCATGGCACTCCTCAGTGCTGGAAGAACTGTTCGGCCTCGACGGTGCCGCCTCCCGCCACGTCAGAGTCAAACGGAAACGCAGACGGGTGACCCTGATAGGAGATTCCTGCCAAAGCCCCCTACTGTCCGAACATGGGGCATAAGTACCCACAGGTTCACGGCCGAGGAGGGGCGGGACCATGCACACCCATCAAGCTCGTCCACGACGGACAATGCACCGCGCCCGGGCGGCCGTCGCGCTCGCCGCCGCACTCACCCTGACCGCCACGCCCGCGCAGGCCACACCGGACCCGACCACCGATCCCGGCCCGGCCGCCACCGTGCTGCCCCAGGCCGCGACAGCCGACCCAGGACCCTGCCCACCGGCCCGTTTCCGCCCGCGCGACTTCAGCGACTCCGCCGACCTCGACAACGCCTACCAGCCGCTGCGACCCGGCACCGAGCTCACCCTGCAAGCCGTCGCCAACGACGGCGGCGCCCTGCTGCCCCACGTGGTCGTCCTCACCGCCACCGACCTGGTCAAGAAGATCGACGGCGTGTGGACGCGGGTGCTGTGGCAGCGCGACTGGCGCGACGGCGTCGCCGAGGTCTCCGCGCTCGTGTTCCAGGCCCAGGACGACGACGGCGCCGTCTGGCAGCTGGGGGAGTACCCCGAACTGATCGACGACGAGCTGCCCGCGGGCGCGCCCGGCGCCTGGATCGCAGGCGTGACCGGTGCGCGGGCCGGGATCGTCGTGCCGGGAGACCCCGACGAGGACGAGCCACCGTATCTGCGCGCCGACGCGCCCGGCATCGGGCTGCTCCGGTGCGCGTTCGTCGTCGACACCGCCGCCGACGAGGTCTGCGCACCCGCCATCTGCTACGACGACGCTCTGATCGTCGAAGAGTTCAGCCCGCTGCTCGCCCCGCCGGTGCGACACGCCTACGCGCCCGGCATCGGGCTCATCGCGGCGGCGCAGGCCAACTCTGACGGCGAGACGCTGTTCCTGTCCGGTAGACGTGGCCTCAGCATCGCCGAGCGGCTGGCCGCGGACTGGCAGGTGGTGCAGCTTGAGGATCGGGCGTACGAGAGCAGTGGGGTCTACGCGGACACGTCGCCGATGCGCTTTCACGCCGGTGACGAGCAGGCCGAAGCGGTCCGGCGGTTGATGGAGGACCGGCTGCGGCACTGAGCATCATTCCAGCAGCGGCGCCGCGCCCCGGGCGGCGCCGCTGCGTATCGTGCCGGCGCAGGCCGGCGGGTCAGGCCGCCACGGGCTGTGGGTCGGGCTGCGATTGGCGGCTCGGGGCGCTCTTGTCGGAGACGCCTTTGACGAGCAGGTGTCCGACCATCCAGAACTCGCCGATGGTCGCGGGTACGACGAGTGCGGTGACGGCGGCGGTGGCGTCGGGGGCGAGTACGGCGACCAGGACGCTGAGCACGTATCCGATGCCGCCGGCGATGAGGGTCCAGCCGAGTGGGCGGGGCATGTAGCCGGACCGGATGGCCAGCCAGCCCATGGGCATCAGCCACAGTCCGAAGAACAGGCCGCCGAGGGTGAACGCGGTGGTGCTGAGGTCGTAGAGCAGCAGCGCGTCGGCGGCCGATGTCGGGTCGGCGCGCAGCGCGACGTCGAGGGCGGTGCTGGAGCACATGGCGGCGACGAGGACGACTACGGCGTTGACCAGGCCGTAGGCGGCGATGGAGCCGGCGGCGACGGGTTCGACCGGCCGGAACAGTTTCCAGAACCAGACGGCGGCGACGGCCTGGGTGAACACCATGGAGAGGTCGGCGACGACGCCGAGGCGGGCGAGTGACTCGTGGGCGATCAGGTTGGCTGCGGTGCGGGTGGCGTCGTCGGGCACGTGGAGCTGCTGGCGGATGAGGAGGAAGCCGAATACGCCGCTGATGGCGAGGCCGAGGTAGGCCAGGCCGGTGATGCGGGCGGTGCGTTTCGTGTTCGTCATGGGACCGCTCCAGGGGTGGGGATGGGTGCCGGGCTGTGCGGTGCGTCTGCGCTGGAGGGGCGGCACGTTTGCGGGCCGCCGAGCCGGGGGAGTCAAAAATGTTTGACATGTTGAAGGTACGTCGCGGCGCACGGTCGAGTCAAATATTCTTTACATTGGCCGACCGCGTTGACATCTGATGGGTCGTGTTGGAATCTGTCGAGGTGCGATACCTGGAAACGATTTCTACGGGGTACGGAGCCACCGCACCCCGCGCCCACCTGGCCACCGACGCCGCACGCCTGAGCCTCAACGGCACCTGGCGGTTCCGGGTGTCACCGACCGCCGACGCCCCCGACGACTTCGCCGCCGCGGACTTCGACGACACCGGCTGGGACGAGATCGCCATCCCGTCGCACTGGACCCTGCAGGGCGGGCCCGACCACCCCTACGGCAAACCTATCTACACCAACGTGCGCTACCCGATCCCCGTCGACCCGCCGCACGTGCCCACCGACAACCCCACCGGTGACCACCGGCTCACCTTCGACCTGCCCGACGGCTGGCCCGACGGCGACGTCCTGCTGCGTTTCGACGGCATCGACTCCTGCGGCCGCATCTGGCTCAACGGCACCGAACTCGGCGTCACGTTCGGCAGCCGACTGCCCAGCGAGTTCGCGGTCGGGCACCTGCTGCGCCCGACCGGCAACACACTGTCCGTGCGCGTGCACCAGTGGTCGGCCGGCACATACGTCGAAGACCAGGACATGTGGTGGCTGCCCGGCATCTTCCGCGACGTCACCCTGCTCGCCCGCCCCACCGGCGGCCTGACCGACGTGCGCGTACACGCCGGATACGACCACCGCACCGGCCTGGGCACCCTGCGCGTCGACACGGTCACGGACGCGACGCTGACCTGCCCCGAACTCGGCCTGTCCGCCGCCCCCGCAGGCGAAGTCTTCGAGCTGCCGGTGACACCGTGGACCGCCGAGACGCCGCACCTGTACCGCCTCCAGGTCGCCACCGCCGCCGAGCGGGCCGTGCTCGCCGTCGGGTTCCGCACCATCGCCATCGAAGACGGGCGGTTCACCGTCAACGGACGCCCCGTGCTGTTCCGGGGCGTCAACCGGCACGAGTTCGACCCCGACCACGGCCGCGTCGTCACCGAGGAACTGATGCGCACCGACCTGCTGCTGATGAAGCAGCACAACATCAACGCGGTACGCACCAGCCACTACCCGCCGCACCCGGAGTTCCTCAACCTCTGCGACGAGCTCGGCATGTGGGTCATCGACGAGTGCGACCTGGAGACCCACGGATTCGGGGAGAACGGCTGGCGGCGCAACCCGACCGCCGACCCGGCCTGGCGCGACGCCCTCGTCGACCGGGCGCAGCGCATGGTCGCCCGCGACCGCAACCATCCGTCGATCGTCATGTGGTCGCTGGGCAACGAAGCAGGTGAGGGCGACAACCTCGGCCACATGGCCGCCGCGATCCGGGCCCTGGACAACACCCGGCCGCTGCACTACGAAGGCGACCAGAGCTGCCGGTACACCGACGTGTACAGCCGCATGTACGCCGACCACCACGAAGTCGAACTCATCGGCCGCCGCGAAGAGGCCCCGCTCGACGACTCCGAACTCGACGCCCGACGCCGCGCTATGCCGTTCCTGCAGTGCGAGTACGGCCACGCCATGGGCAACGGCCCAGGCGGCCTGCACGAATACCAGCAGCTATTCGAAAAGTACGACCGGCTGCACGGCGGGTTCGTCTGGGAGTGGATCGACCACGGCATCCGCAGCCGCACCACCGACGGGCGCGAATTCCACGCCTACGGCGGCGACTTCGGCGAAGAACTGCACGACGGCAACTTCATCTGCGACGGCCTGGTGTTCCCCGACCGCACACCGTCGCCGGGGCTGCTCGAATACAAGAAGGTCATCGAACCGATCCGCATCACCGACGCCGGCACCGGCACGTTCACGATCGAGAACCGCCACGACTTCACCGACCTCACCGGCCTGACCCTGCACTGGACGTACGAGATCGACGGCGTCGAGCACGCAGGCGGCGAGCTGCCGTGCCCGCAGCTCGCGGCGGGCAGATCCGAGACGGTGACGCTGCCGGCCGTCGACGCGCCGGCCGACGGCGGCGAGGCGTGGTGGACGGTACGGGCCGTGCTCGCCGAGGACACCGCCTGGTCGCAGGCCGGGCACGAGATCGCCTGGGGGCAGTGGCCTGCCGTGGACGCCGCAGGGCCGGTCAACGGGGTCAAGGCGACCGGGCTGGCTCTCGACGGCATCGCACCCGTCGAGATCAAGAACGCTGAGGCCGGGTTCGGCATGCCGCGGACCGCGCGGTTCGACGAGCGCGGTCGGCTCGTGGAGATCGGCGGGATCGGCCTGGTCTCCCCGCGGGTCGACCTGTGGCGGGCGCCGACCGACAACGACGCCCACGCCCTGGCGGCGACGTGGCGGCACGCGGGCATGCACCGAGTGCATGAGCGCACCGTCGACGTCATAGCCGACGGCGACGCGCTGGTGGTGCGTACCCGGGTCGCCCCGGCCGCGACCGACGCCGGGCTGCTGGTCACCTACCGGTGGAGCGAAGCCGGAGATGTGCTGCGGCTGCAGCTCGACATCACCCCCGACGGCGTCTGGACGGTGCCGCTGCCGCGGCTCGGTCTCCGCCTCGGCCTACCCGCCGACTACGGCCAGGTCGAGTGGTTCGGGCGCGGACCCGGCGAGGCGTACGCCGACACCCGGCTCGCCGCCCGCGTCGGCCGATTCACCAGCACCGTCGACGCGCTGCAGACCCCGTACGTGTTCCCGCAGGAGAACGGGTCCCGGCTCGACGTACGGTGGGCCAACCTCACCGACGCCGCCGGCGCCGGGCTGCGGATCGGGGGCGGATCGCCGTTCCAGTTCACCGCCCGGCGGTGGACCAGCGAGCAGCTCGACGCCGCCCGTCATCTGACGGATCTGGTGCCGGGTGATCATGTGTGGGTGAACGTCGACCTGGCCCAGCACGGCATCGGCAGCAACTCCTGCGGGCCAGGTGTCCTGCCTGAGCATGGGCTGCAGGCCGCCCCGGCGACGTTCACGGTGGTGTTCGTTCCGCTGGTTTGAACACCGGCCGGATCCTGCATCGGCTGGCGTGCTCGGATGATGCTCATTCGGTGACCGGCGGGACCCGCGGCAGACGATTTCGCGCCTCGGGGACCGGGCGTCGCACCGTGGGATCGGCAAGGCTGCAGGCCTCGCGGCTGAGGCCGGGGCGCAGACCCGGCCTTGCGGCGTGGCGCCGTTCACCCCGGTCGTCGTGCGGGCTGGGTCACCGGTGCAGGAGGTCTCTGAGCTGGGACTCCAGCGGTTCCGCGCCGGAGCGGTTGTCGACGGTCAGGTGGGGGACCGAGGGCTCGATCCCGGCCCGGATCTGCTCGACGAACGCGTCGAACCCGGCCAGTTTCTGGGCGTCGCGGGCCAGACCTCGGGCGTGTAGGCGAGCCCGCAGGGTCGCGGGGTCGGTGCGTACCCAGATCAAGTGCACGGGGTCGCCGCCGAGCTCCGTCGTCCAGGCCGCCCACCTGTCTGGATCATGGATCTGGCCGGTGAACGGGGCGTCGAGGAGTACGGGGCAGCCGTGGGAGCGGACCAGGCGGGCCGCGGCCGTCATGCCTCCGTACTCGTGGATCTTGATGTGCTCGTCGTACCAGGGGCCTTCGCGCTCGCCGTGCGGGCGGCCCGCGGCCTGCAGTGTGGCTGCGACGAAGCCGCCGTACAGGATGTCCTTGTCGAGCAGGGCCGGGACCGGGTCCAGTGCGGCCAGGAGCAGTCGGGAGACGGTGCTCTTGCCGGCCCCTGGTGGGCCGGCGACGACCCATACCGCAGCGTTCACGCCCGGAGACTACCGACTCCGGTAACCCGATGTGCGTGATCACCGGAGGGCGTGTATCGTTGTGGCTCGTGCGGCTGACGCCGGACACCAGCGGAGATATGCCTCCGGAGGTGGCCGGAGAAGGTCGGACACCACCGGTCCGGGTGGCGGAATGGCAGACGCGCTAGCTTGAGGTGCTAGTGCCCGTATAGGGCGTGGGGGTTCAAGTCCCCCCTCGGACACATTTTAGTACATGATCTACTTGGACTGGCCTCCGCTTTGATTAAGCGGGGGCCTGGTTCATATGTGAGGCGAAGTCCGAGTTCTCTGTATAGCTCGGCTTTATCGGCGGGATGAGCCGCCTTGAGAATCGCCGCAATTCCGGACATGGCTTCAACTATCGTTCGGATCTCGTCGGTGGTCATTCCCCGGCGCCCATCTGTTGCCCGAAGCGCCGACTCGGCGACCGCCTTCTCTGCCTGGGTCTCGGCAATCCACTGCTGAACCAGCGCTGGGTCTGTCCCCGCTTCGAGTGCTGCCCGGTAGCGTCCGAGTTTATTGTTGCAGGCGGTGATCTTGTCTCGTGCTGCCTGGACCTTGTACTGGTCAGGTCCGTTGTGCTGGGAGTCGGCCATCGCCTGCAAGGTCTCGCGCATGTTTTCAGGGGAGAACGCCTGTCCTACCCACGGGTCGAGCAGCTCGATGATCTTGTCTTCGCGTAGGTAGACGCTGCGTGGGTGGGTGAGGCGTTCGGAGTCGGCGTACTCGGCTGCGTAGGTGCAGCGGTAGTGGTTGCGGCCGTTGTTGAAGCTGCCGACCATGCGCCGCTCGCAGAGCCCGCAGTACAGCAGGCCGGATAGTGCGTAGTTGCGCTTGCTGCGCCGCGGTTTGCGCTCGACGTCCGACCGTCGCGCGCCAGCGGAGATGCGTGTTTGAACCTGCTGGAAGGTTTCGTCATCGACCAAGCCGTCGTGGGCTGGAGCGGCAGAGTAGATCCAATCCTGTTGCGGGTTCCACCGCATCTTGGTCTCGTGCCCCATCGCCACGTCTTCAATGTCGAGAAGCACTTCGGTCTTCCGCTGCTTGTTCCATACTTGCCGCCCGGTGTATCGCGGGTTGGTGAGGATGACGCGAACAGCTGACTTTCCCCAAGCCTGCACGTTGCGGTGCGGATTGCGCTGAGGGTCGGTGGCGGACGGTGACAGGATGCCGTCGCGCGTCAGGCCCTCGGCGATGGCATAAATGCCGGCCCCACCGAGGAACTCCCGGTAGATCCGCTGCACCACAGGTCCGGTCGAGGGATCGGGCTCCAGACGATGGAGCCGTTTGCCATCGGCAGCCTTGCCGGGGTTCGGGTGTGGTCCGGCATCGGCAAGGCGGTAGCCGTAGGGCGGACGTCCACCGAGGAAGCGGCCCTCCATCGCGGCCTGCGCCGACATTGCCGAGCGAACGCGGATTTTGATTCTGTTGCGTTCGCCCTTGCTCATCCCGCCATACAGCGCCATCACGAGGTCGTGAGCATCGCTGCCAGGATCAACGGCACCCCCGACCTCGGGAATCCAGAGTTGGACGTCAAAGTGTTCGAAGAGCGGGAACGTCAGACCGAACTGGTTGCCGTAGAACGCGCGCTGCGGCTCGCCGATCACAACGCCCTCGAACCCGCGACGTGGGTCGCGCAACGCTGCCAGCAGCTGCGCGGCTCTCGGCCGTCGTTTCCAGGGCAGTGACCGTGACGTGCCGATGTCGAAGTACTCAGTGACGATCTCGTGGCCCGCAGGTTCGATGAGCCCACGGGCACGGGTGAACTGCCAGTTGCGCGAGGCTTCCGGGTCCTGGTGGTCTTCGGTAGAAACGCGGCCATAGAACGCGAATCTCATGGATTCTCCTGCTGGTCAGAGGCTTCGGTGCGATTGCGGTTGACGTTGCGGATCAGGCGGAGCAGCGTGGTGGCCGCTTGTGTGCTGATCAGCGGGTCATGTTCGGGAAGCTGAATCGATAGCTGGTTCTCGGAGCTGTTGGCGGTGGTGCGTCTGACGTCTTCCATGCGTCCCCAGGGGGTAGGCGACGCCATGGGATGGCGTCGCGAATCGAGTGGCCATCCCGGGTCCTCCTTTCGCGCGAACGATGCGGCCTGCCGCATCTGGGCAGGGCATGGGTAGCTGGATGTCGGTGCGGGTGATGCGTGGCGGCGGTCAATGTGCGGCTGTCGGCCGCTGAATCGACGGTGATCATTCACGGCAAGATCAACGTCCAGTGGACGGTCGATCGTCGGTCGATCTGTTGTGATCGTCAAGCCACCGCCAAGCTTCCAAGCAGGCCATCAGTCGCTCTCGTAACCACGAGGCGGATGGAGGGTCTCGGCCCGGCGAGGTGCGGCGATGGTCTTCATGATCAATTGCTGCCATGTTTCGGGTGGTGATGCGAAACTGCCCGCCGAGCGCAAGCGCGGCGGGCAGTGGCTGTCTTGAAGGTGTGAGGATTAGACCGCAGGGCGTGGGGCAGCCGCGATGGCGAGGCGGATGGCGCGTGCGGTCCACCACAGCACGACTGCTGCCAGGTAGGCGAAGGTGAACAGGCGCGCGTTGTTGATGCTGTAGACCAGTGCTCCGCCAACTCCAAGGACCGCGGCGAGACCAAGGCGAGTGAGACGGCTGTGCGCGAGGGTCAGTGCCACTGCGATGCCCAACAGACCGGTTCCGATACGGCCGCCGAAGACGTCGACGTAGGCGTAGTCGACAACTGTCAGCCACGGCAGTCCGGCCGCTGCGGCTTGCGTCGCCATCGTGCCGATGACGGCGAGGATCACGGGAGTAGCCGGGTAGTGCAGGTGGTCGGCCCAGACGTCGCGGATCCGGGTGGAGTACGGCGCGAGAAACCCGATCCCGACGCTGAGGAGCGCCGGAGCGAGTGCGGCCAGTACGGTGGCGCGCAGGAACATGCCGCTCGTAGGGTCGCTGGTGCCGAAGAGGGTTTCACCGAGCAGCCCGAACATGGCTGCCATGGCGAGGCCGAGTGCGGCAGCTGCGGCGAGCGTGCGTCCGGCTCGACGGCTGTGACGGCCGGGGGTGTCGTTCTCGTGGTCGTAGCGCGTCCACACAGCGGCACCGATTCGGCCCCCGGCGATAAGGCTAAGAGCAGCGCACAATGCTGCCAGGGCGTAGGCGTTGATGCTCAGGTAGGCGTTGAGTTCGTTGGGGTGATAGCTGCCGCCGAACGGCAGCGAGGGCAGGAGTCGGCGTGCGTCGGTGACGGTCTGCAACAGCAGCACCGAGCCTAGGATCATCGGGGTGAGAACCGCGCCAAGGTGGCGCAAGCCGATCTGTCTAGCCCTTAGTAGGCCGAGCGTGTCCGGCGGTCCCTGGTCAACGTGCAGCGTTAGCGCGCCGTTGGCGGCGGCCAACTCCGGTGAAGGTACCGGCAAGGGCGACAACCCCAACTCCTGTGTGAGACCGGTGGAAATGCCGAGCCGGGCCGCGGCGGTGCCGGTGACGACCGCGCCCGCGATGGAGTCGGGCTCTATGTCGGCAGCCTCGATGGCCCGCCGGGCGGTCTCGATGGCCATCCCACGTACGGGTGTGGTTGCGGCTTCGATCTGCATGCCAGTGATCACCGCTGGCGGGTAAGGCTCAGGAAGCAGGATCGCTGCCCGGCTGACGGAGCCTGTGCCGGTCGTGGCGCGGACGGCGGCGAGTACTTGCGCGCGGACCTGCGGGTCGTCAGTTGTGCCGGCGCCGATGACCTGCTCACGCAGGTTGTCGTCGAAGTCGAGGCCAGCGAGGATGCCCTCGTCGATTGCGGCACCGATGGCCTGCGATGGGATGGTGGCCAGCGCCTGCCAACCGGTGGCAACTCGGGCCAGCAGAGTGACGCTGCTGGCCCGGTCACCGAAGTCGCACACCAGCAAAGACGAGCCGACCTCGATGGGGGTGGCCGTCGCGGCATGTGCAGCGGTCGCCTCAGCGGTGCCGACGACGATTGGCGTCGGTAGTCCAGCCTGCTCGGCGGCCTGGCGGACGAGTGTCCGTCGGCGAGGACCCCATTGTTCGGGGAGAGCCAGCACGAGGAGGCCGACGGCGGCGGTGTCTCGCGCTCTAGCCCCGACCAACGCAAGCAGGGCTGACAGCGCCTCGATGACATGCGAGCTGTGGTCGGGTGATGCAGTGGCCAACAGTTGTCCTACGTCGACCATGGTGCCTTCCTCGACCGCCGTTGCTGAGATTGCACCGTGGTCGAGCACCCATGCTTGAGGGGGAAGCGTGGTCGAGTTGCCGAACAGCACTGGGATACGACGACCGGAGACAGCGACGATCGCGCTAATCCCTTCCATGCCGACGTTCACAGCAAGCGTCGCGGAGTCCATAAGGATCATTTTTATCACTGGCTGCAACTTGATGAATGCGATTAGTCTCGATGTCTGCGCATGAGTGCGATGAGCTCCTGGCACTCGATGTCGTGGCACGTACCGCATAGCTGGGGGGACAGCCAATGAGTACCGGCACCAGACAGCGACATCGTGGCCCCGCCGCCATGCTCCGGCAGCTTGTGAGCGGGATCGGCTCACTCGTCGGTCTGCTTCTGCTGCTCGTGGGGTTACCTCTGGCGCTGGTTGAGTTCATCGGATGGCCACTACCGCGACAGTGGCCCACCAGCGAACAGTGGCTGGACTGGGGACGGCAACCGTTGACCACGGAGTTCCTCGTCAAAGCCATGGCCTGCGCGGGTTGGCTGATCTGGGCACTGATCCTTGCCGCTCTCGCGGCTGAGATCGTCGCTCGCGTCGCCCGCGTTGACCTGCCTCGCCTCCGGCTCGCAACGCCGGTGCAGACTGTGGTGGCCGGACTCGTCAGCGCTATCGTCATCGCCCTCACCAGTACCGCAGCCCGTGCCAGCGCACCACCTCAGGCGACGGTCGCCGTCGCGGTGAACCCACCGTCCGCACCTGCCGCGCTGGTCGCAGTCGCAGAACCCGTGTCGATGTTGGCGGGCGAGGCCGAAGGCCCCGCCATCATCCACGTCGGGAATCAGAAGTATGTGTATGTCGTCAAACGCGGCGACTACCTATCTAAGATCGCCAAAGCGTGGCTCGGCGACGCGGACCGCTGGCCGGAGATTTGCAGCCTGAACAAGCACCGGCATTTCCCGCGTGTCGGCGGGACGCTGCGCGACTGCGACCTGATCTATCCGGGCTGGGACCTGCGGCTGCCCGCCGATGCCCGCCCGCCTGCCGGAGCCGCCCCGGCCAACCCGCCGGTGAAGAAGCCGCCGGTCGTCGTCACGCCCTCGCCCGCCGCGCCGAGCAGCCCGGCCGTGACGCCGAGCCCTAACGTCACCGCGAGCCCCACTGCGGAAGACCCGGCCGTCGTGCCGTCAGGGGTGCCCTCCACCGCCGCGGCGTCGCCTTCGGCTCTACCCTCGGCGCCGTCGTCTCCATCGCCGCTGTCGTCCTCGGCCCCGGCTGTGTCCGAGTCGCCCTCGGCGTCGCCGGCCCCCAGCGACAGCCAAACCCCCGGCGTCACCACCGACGAGTATGGCGTCCAGCTCGAAGCGAACTGGCTGCCGTGGGGCCTGGCCATCGCGATCAGCGCCGCCGCCATGCTGGTGTGGATGCAGCGCCGCCGCCGCTACACCAACCAGCTCGACGACGACCCGCCGACCGAGCTGCCGCCGCCGGTGGTCAAGCTGCGCCGCGCGGTCGTCCGCAACCCCGAACTGTCCCGACCCGACACCGAGGACACCGAGCCGCCCGCGCTGGTGCCCGACCTCGCGCCGCTGCCGCCCGGCGGGACCGGCATCACCGGCGACGGCGCGCATGCCGCAGCCCGTGCCGCGCTCGTCGCCGTGCTGGCCTCTGGCGGCCCGCACCACCGCGACTCACGCGGCGAGGTCGTCATCGACGCCGCGACACTCGCTACGCTGCTCGGCCCGGACGTGGTGACCCTCGGGGCGTGGCCGCGCCTGCACGTGGCGGACAACATCGACGACGCGTTGACCGCCGTCGAGTCCCGGCTGCTGCACCGCAGCCGGATCCTCGACGAGCACGCGCTGACCGACCTCGACGAGCTGCGCCAGCAGGCACCTGACGAAGAAGTGCTGCCGCCGGTCATGTTCATCACCGAGACCCCGCCCGCGGGTGCCCGCATGCGCGCCAAGGTTTCCCTCGCCCTCGGCGGCCGCCTGCACGTGTCGGCGCTGCTGCTCGGCGAATGGGCCCATGGCGCGACGGTGGAGGTCGCCCAGGACGGGCACACCAAGTTCGTCGCCGGACAGGCCGCCGAGCCGGTCCCGCCTCGCCTGCCGGTTCTGGACCCGGCCACCGCGATCCAGATCCTCACCACGTTGCGCGAGGCCCAGACCGGTGAGCCGCCCGCCATCGCGGTCCCGGCCGTGCCGGTCACCATCGTGCCGTTGCACGTCAGCCGCACCGCCCCGCCCGAACCAGACCCGGCCGAGACTGGCACAGCCACGCCCGTCGCCCGCACGCCCAACCCCGTGCCCGCTGCTGTGCCCGCCGCCGCGTCGGCGCGTGCCAAGCTGCGGGTGATCGGACAACCGCGTATCGAGGACATCACCGCCGAAGGCCGGCCGCTGCGCGCCAAAGCCCTAGAGATGGCGGTCTACCTGGCCGCGCACCCGGACGGGGCCGCCACCCGCGAGATCGGCGAATACCTCGAACCCGACGCTCGCCTGGCCCAGGCCGACCAGCGCGTGCACACCAATGCCTCCAACCTGCGGCACGTGCTCGGCCGGGCCGGCACATCGGAAGCGAAGAACGCCTACCTCATCAAGTCCGCCGGGCGCTACAGGCTCGACCCAGCCACCGTCGATGTCGACGTGTGGACGCTGCGCGACCTGATGCGCAATGCGGTCATCGCCTCCAGCCCGGCACGACGGGAGCTGCTGACCGCGGCCTGCGGCCTCTACACCGCGCCCCTCGCGGAGGGGCAGGACTACGAATGGCTGCCACCCCATCGTGAGACCGTGCGCCGCTGGGGCACCGAGGCGCACCTGCTGCTGGCCGAAGACCTGCTCGCCGACCATCACCCGCAGGAAGCATCCGACCTGCTCGACAAAGCCATCGGCCTGGACCGCTACAACGAGGCCCTATACGTCAAGGCGATGCGCGCCCGCCACGGACTCGGCGACGCCGACGGCATCCGAACCCTCCTACGCGCCCTGACCAAGGCCCTGGCCGACCTCGACGCCGAACCGCAGGAAGACACGATCACCCTCGCGACGAAGCTGCGCACCAGCCTGGACAAAAAATGACCACCGCCACCACCCCGAATCGCCCCGGCGCGCGGGCGATGCTCACCGCCGTCACCCTGCGGCGCACCGGCCGCCTGGCCACCGGGGCGCACCTGCCACTCGGCCCGTTCCTGATCGGTGCCGCAGCGCTCGTGGCGCTGTGGCCGTGACCAGCACCACGCACCAACCAACGGGAGGAATCCGGTCGTGACCTTCGACGACCTCACCACGCTCTACCAGGACAACCAGACCGTCGTGTTCAGCCTCGCTGCATTGACCCTGGTCGGGCTGCTGCTGCTGATCGCCAACCGGATGCGCAAGATGACCAGCCACCGGGCGACGCTGCTCGTAGCCAACATCCTGACCGTAATCGCCGCCGCGCTGGCCACGATGGTGTCCGCATCGGGTATGTGGAAGTTCTTCACCGACATCCTCGGCCAGTCCCCGCTGCGGTACGCATTCTTCTGGTTCATCGAGGTCGCCCTGTTCGCCAGCGCGCTACTGGCACGGGCGCGACTGCTGCGCGACCCGAAGGCAGGCACCGGCGTCGACGGCGCCGCGGTGTGGTTCTTCGCCGCGCTGACCGCGAGCCTGTCAGCGCTGGATGCCGACTCCTTCCGGGAGGTGGCGCTGCGCCTGGCCGCGCCACTCGTCGCGGCCTACATGTGGGAACGCGCCCTGGCCGCCGAGCGCAGCGTCCGGCTGGGCAGCACCGTCAAACACATCAACTGGACGGTGACCCTGGAGCGGGTCTTCGTCTGGCTGCACCTGGCCGAAGCCAAGGGCCGAAACGTGACCGAGGTCGACCGCGCCCGCCGGCGTGCCCGCCTCGGCCGAGCCCGCCTCAACCTGTACCTGCTGCAGAGCCGCAAGAAGCCCTCCGCACGGCAGCTACGCCGCGCCCACGGCAGGGTGATCCGCCTGGCGATGGCCGCCGCCGAGCACACCGGCCTGGCCGACTTTCCCGACGCGACCACCGAACGCGAGGCCATCCAGATGTATATGGCCACCCTCTACGGCTTCGTTGAAGCCACCACCCCTGAAGCCGTCGCACATCTGAACGCCTGGCGAACGACCCCGGCGACGCCCGGATTGGTCGGTGCACCCGACGCCCATGCCAACCGCATCGGCCAACTGCCAGCCGTGACCGACCCGCTGACCGAGTTCACCGCCCGGCCGCTTGACGGGCACGCCGCCACAACCCGCACCCAGCAGGTCACCGACAGCGACAGTCCCCTCGCTGCGGACCGGGACACGCTCGCGGCTGCAGCCGAACACGACACCCATCAGCACGGAGACGACCGGCCAAATGGCCAGCCTGATCCGTCGTGGACGGACACACGTCCACCCGACGACGACGAACCGCCTTACGGCGAAGACGATGCCGATGGTGTTGAGGACGACGAGCGGCGCGACGACGATGACGCTGATGTGTCTGCCGTCGCGGCCATGCGCCGGTTCTGGGAGGTTGAGACGGGCAGGGGCCGCATCCCCAGCGGCGCGGAGCTTTCCCGCGCTGCCGGGGTGCCACCCACGACTGGACTCGGACGACGCAAACGCCGAGAGTGGGAGGCGGACCTGCCCGACCACCTGAAGGTTGGTGCCGGGGCGGGCAGGTAGCGCACCGGTCCAACGGCCTACCGGCCGCGCATCGCTTCGACCAAACGCCGGATCAGCGGGGTCACCCCTGCTCCGTGGTTGCGGGGGGCTTTGCGCTCGAAGGCGGCCACCTGGCGCAGCGTATCGCCCACCTCATCGGCCCTGCGTCCCAGGAGAAACGGCAGAAGTAGGTACATCCGGTTGGCGGTAAGGAAGTCGACCAGGATCGCCATGATGGCGACCGCCAGCAACAGCTTGGTCACGGGTTACTCCCAATGGCTTCGTGACACCGATCCGGCTACGGTGCCATGTCCGCCTGCCTGATCCGCGGCTGTGGCAGTTGCTCACCGACGAGGGCTGGTCCAACGGCCACCTGATGGTGACGTCAGCACCCTAAGTACTTGCGAGCCGCCGCCACCACGGTCCTGCCGTGTCTGTTGCCCGTGGCCCGGAAGTTGACCGTGCTGAATCGCTGTGCGGCCCTATCCGATAGCTGCTCCTCGGTGTAGAAGCCGCTCCGTATGTCCTCGCAGGTCTCCTGGCCAAGCCTCTTCAGTTCCGCGTCGCTGTTGCCGGCAAACAGCGTGTCGTAGATATACAGCGCCGTCACGAACGAGTCGCTGTTGGTCCCCGGGTTCAGGGCCCGAGCAGCGGTGGCATTAGGAGTCGGCTCGCGCTCCAGTACGGAGTTGTCGCCCCTAATCGCTCCGGCGATGAACGCGCCGAAGGCGCATACGACCAGTCCGCCGAACACGGCAGTGCTGAGCTTCATCGCCGCACCGTATGTCCCTTGCTCGACCCTGGTCAGTCGCCCAGGCGACACATCACGCTTCCGCCGGCAGGGCCGGGTCGGATGTCCCACCGAGCTGTCTCAAGGAGGCAAATCGTGAAGCACCGCAACTCCCGCATGCTCCTGACCGTGCTCGGCCTGTCCGGCCGCGGCCCGGCGCGACGCGATGCACCGAACGACTCCGGCGGCACCGATGGTGGCGGCGGAGGTGACAGCGGCGGCGACGGTGGAGACGGCAAGGGCGGCTCCGGAACCGGCGACGACGGCAAGAACCCGCAGATCAAGGGCGACCGGGACCCGGATCGGGTTGAAATAGCGCGATTCAAGCTGCGATCAGGCCGCCGCCGCCACGCCGAGCGGTTTCACAGAACTCTGTCGGAACCGACATCCGTACCGACAAGTTCTGAGAAACCGACATCGTAATGCAAACCTACAGATAATTATAATAAGCCTTAACTGACGGAGTTCCTGTATACCTAACACGCCATATTCCCCGTACGACCGCCGATGCCCATGATCGTCGAGACCTGCATAAACTCGTCCGACATCAGCCATGACGATGGGCTCGGCTATCGGTCGCGGAGAGGGCTCGCGCCACGTCGTTAAGGTGGTCGCGTCGTAGGCTCCGTGTGCGTATTGTGACGGCGGTCGGAGCGGGTGATTGGGGTTACAGGGTGGATAGCGGACAAGTCCAAACCTCAGAACTTGTCGCCATGATCGAGGCGTGCGCCATCGTCCAGGTCCGTCTGGCCCTTGTCCGGGTGGATGACGCGTGGCAGGTCCTCCATGGCGAAGTGACCATGTCCGAGGCAGCGGAGCCGAAGAGCCGCATGTGGCGATACGCCGAGGAATTGTTCCTCGAACGCGCCCTGACTGGTGAGATGGTGGCTGGTCTACTGCGTGCCGAGCCGCAGCAGATCGACGACCTCAAGGTGACCGCTGAAGCCGCATCGACGACGGGGACTTTCCAACGTTTTGCAGGCCAGGCTGACCGGCACCCGGCTCGAATGCCCTGGCCGCGAACTCAGTGGGAGATCAGCAGATCGAACTCGGGATTTTCCCGTCAAGGCGGACTAATGGTCGGCGACGGTCCAACGTTCGTCAGCTATGAGGCGGCATTCTGCTCGTTCTTCTACAGTGCGCCGCCGAGCAATCAGGCCAGCCACCAGCCACATTGGCGAGTAACGCGACTCGACTGGCGGGCGTGGCTGCATCGGGTCACTATCGCCGCGGACGCGATGACCATTGAGGTCAAGGGCACTGCCGGCGAAGGCGTCACCGCCGAGCTGAGCACACCGACCAGTAGAGACATCCGGCCTGTCGGACGTACGGGCCGACTACGCCTGCGGCTGCCCCACGGCTTGGCCGAAAGCTCGCTCCTGGTCCTTCGACAAGGCGATGACTGGCTGGACTACAGATACTTTCACCGCCCCGGGGTGAGCAGCGAGTCTGACGAGTCCGTGATCTGGCACCAGCCGGGGGCTGAGTTGAGCCTGCTCCTGGCTGGAGGCGAGGGCCAGCATGTCGAGTTCAAGCAGGAAGTGCCTTCGGCCAAGGACTCAAAGAAGACCGTGCTCAAGACTGTCGCCGCGTTCGCCTCCGGAGAAGGCGGCACACTGCTCTTCGGCGTTGACGACGACAGCAATGTCGTGGGCGTCAACGCCACAGATCTCGACGGCCTGATGCTGGCGGTGGGCAACATGATCCGCGACAACATCGAGCCGGAACCTCCCTACCACCTTCGGCCTGCGGAACAGGACGGCAAGACGGTCCTCGTGCTTGCAGTCCGTGCCGGCGGCAGGTGGTACGCCCTCAACCCGCTCAAGCCCGAGTTCTATGTCCGGCGAGGGGCCAGTACGCCACCGGCGAGAATGCACGAGATCGTCGCCAAGTTCGGCGGCAACAATGCAGCCGCCTCCCCGTACTGAGCATGCGCTCAATCCACTCAAGCCGGGGTCCTATGTCCGACGAGGAGCCAGTACACCCCAGCGGGGATGCATGAGATCGCCGCCAAATTCGGCGGCTACCGCACCGCCGTGCAGTCCCTGTACTAACTGACGAGCGCCACAACCTGAGAGGTGCCACATTCTGAGCTATACGCCTGACCAGTACGCGGCGTTCTGGAGCGGCGTTGCCGCCGTTGCCACCGTCGGCACGGGCCTCGTCGCCATCGTCACGCTGGTGGCGCTCCGCAGGGACAGCGCGGATCGGACGAGGCCCGTGCTTTGCGCTGATCTCAGACCAGAGGTGCTCTCCACCAACATCGCGGAGTTGGTGATACGGCGGATTCAACCGGTCGACGCAACACCGGGTTGTTGCAGGGAGTTTAGCTGTTCTTGGAAGGCTTCGGTGGGGGTGCGCCAGCCGAGTGTCTTGCGTGGCCGGGTGTTGAGGGTGTGGGCTATCGCGGCGAGGTCGTCGGCGTCCCAGCGGGATAGGTCGGTGCCTTTGGGGAAGTACTGGCGGAGCAGGCCGTTGGTGTTTTCGTTCGTGCCGCGCTGCCAGGGACTCTTCGGATCGGCGAAGAAGACCGCCGTGCCGGTGGCGGTGGTGAACCGGACGTGGTCGGACATCTCCTTGCCTCTGTCCCAGGTGATTGAACGGCGCAGCTGCCCGGGGATTGCCCCGATCGTCTTGACCAGGGCGTTGGTCATCGTCGCGGCGCCGTAGCCGGCGAGGGCGGGTCCGTTCTTCGTGCGGGCGATCGTCCCGTACCCGTCCTCGCGGGGCAGGTGGACGAGGACCGTGAACCGGGTGGTGCGTTCGACCAGGGTGCCGATCGCGGAGCGCTGCAGCCCGATGATGAGGTCGCCTTCCCAGTGGCCCGGGACAGCGCGGTCGGCGACGTCTGCGGGGCGTTCGCTGAGCAGGGTCCCGGGCGTGACGTGGGCCCACGTCTGCCGTTTCGATCGCGCGCGCGGCACCCGCAGCGCACGGCCGGTGCGCAGGTGCAAGACCAGTTCACGCGGCAACGCGCCGCGAGACTCGACATAGAGCGCCTGGTAGATCGCCTCGTGACTGATGCGCATCGACGCGTCATAGGGGAAGTCGAGCGCCAGGTGCCTGGATATCTGCTCCGGACTCCAGGCCAGGACCCAGGCCCGGTCGCCGCGATGGGGCTTGTTCCGTCCCTGCCACCGCGGCTGGTCAGGTCCCGCGACCGGATTACCGTCCGCGTCGCGGACAACACCCGACAGCTTGTCCTGCACGTACTGGCGAAGCCGCTGGTTGGTGACGAGCTTGGCGACCTTCGGGCGCCGCGCTACCAGCTCGGCCTTCCACTGCGCGACACTGGCCCGGTAGTCCAGCCTCCCGGCACGCGTGGCCGCGTTGCGGCGCAGCTCACGCGAGACCGTCGACGGATCCCGCCCCACAGCCCGGGCGATCTCCCGCACCCCGCGCCCCTGCACCCTCAGCAGCGCGATCTCCTCACGTTCCTCGAACGACAGATACCGGCCCTTCACCCGGGCGCGCATGAACGTCGGCATGCCGCCACGATCCCGGAACCACCGCGTTCCGGCGACCGGAGACACACCCACCGCCACGGCAGCGGCCTCGCTCGTGCACCCCGTCGCGATCTCACGCCAGAACGCCCGCTCCACGTCCCGCCGATGCGACGGCGCCCCGGGCGACTTCATCGCGGCCCTGCCCGTCAACGCCTTCATCCACCCCGCCGGGCGACCCATCAACACCTCCAGAATCAAGGTGTTGCGACGACCAGTTGAATCCGCCTACGCAACGTCGGGCCGACTGCGGCAAGGAACGTACGCGTCACGTTCGAGCCACCGATACCTGATCTTCAGGGCAGCGCAGCGACCGGGAAGGTCACCCCGTTCCTCTATCGCCGCTACTCGAAGTCGATTCCCACGATTGCCCCCGGTGCTGAACTCATCAACGTCTACTCGGTGGGCGTCCCAGACGGGAACGGAGGCATCATCAACGGTGAGCCGACCCCCACCGACTTCGTGATCCGCTTCGACTACGAAAACGATCGGGGAACGAAGTTCGCCGATTCCTATGGGCTTAATCTCGACGTGCTGAAAGGGCAGACCGGCTCCTACCCATCCAACATCGATTCCAAAGGAATGTATCTCCGGTTGGTTAAGGCGGCCGAGGCACTCGCCCGAGGTCTGGGCCGCCACTGAGCCCATTGTCCAATCAACTTGAACTGGCGAAGTGCCTGTATTCAAACCTGGCCGTATGCTCGCGGGGGGACGCCCCAGCCACGGGGATACCACCTCGTCCCGTCGGCGAGGCATCTTCCCCGGGCAGCCTCATGTCCGATATAAACCGTATGAGTGTTCAAATTGTCAAAGTCGGGTTGGTCGGCGGCCCCCGATCGGGGAGTGGGTCTCGGTCGCCCTCGACGAGAGCGGTTGGCCACCGCAGGTCATCCACAGCACGCGGCAGGATGTGTCGGGTGAGGTGCCCTTGACCTGCCGATATCGTCTGGAGATCGACCCAAAGCAAGCTTCGACCTTTGTCTATTCATTCGAGCGCGTCGAGAATGGTCCGTTGTCAGCTACGGATCTTCTATTGGAGGCACTCGGTGCCCGCGATGCCCCATCAGAACTGGGTGATGACTGATCGGCGGCGCCGAACAGGGCCCTGGCCTCGTCGTGGTTGCATCAGGTCCAATAGTTAATCTTTAACTGGCGGAGTACCTATATGCGAACCAGGTCGCGTACCGCCAGCGAGTGCCGCACTCTATCAGCGTGACGTGCCAGTCGCGCGTCCGCCCATGACCCGTGTCACCGCGGGGATGACCGCCAGCGCCAGGCCGTACCCGAGGATCTGTAGGCACATCGCGATGGTGAACGCGGACTGCTGTACGCCAACTGCAATACCCACCTGGAGAAGTGCCCGCACCTGGACGGCTGTCCGTTCGCCGACTACCTCAACACCCCGCCTGCCGCCGCGTGGGAGACCTACTATCCCAACCGCAGCCGCACCGACACCGCCAATACCCGTCGCAAGATCGAGATACTGGGCCACGACGCGCTGTACCACAGTCCGGCCGCAGCCCGCAGCCCGCAGCCCGCAGCCGCGAACCGCACCGTCCCCCGCCGCCAGCGGCGATAGGAATCGACCTCGCCGCCGTGGAACGGCCCGCCCTCTTTTAGGCTCCGCCAGGCCCCGGCCCCGGCCTCGGCCCGGACCTCGCTCTGGCCGCCCTGGAACACCTCGTTGGCGGGCGGCACCGCCGCCCTACGGCGCCGCCTGCTCCAGGCCGAACGTACGAAAGCCGCCAGGTGGCATCGTGCCCGAGAACATAGCCATGTTCTCCAGATGGTTGCGGACAAACAGCTGGGTCATGCCCATGCGAATCTTGAGCGACTGCCGCTGGCCGCCGAGCCGGAACGGTGCCCACACCTTGATCTCTGGATCGATGCCGATGGCCGGGTTGAACTCGATGTCCGCCGGATCCACGGCCTCACTGGTAGTGAAGCGAGCGATGACCAGCTCTGCATCGATCGGCGCGTACGGCTCGACGTCCTCGTCGAACCTCACGTCGACACCAGCAGGCACCCCGACCTGGACATGGTGCTCGGCTACCTGGCCGAGGCCCAGGTGCAACCGCCGGTGCCGGTCGACCCGGGCCAGCTCGTGCAGCCAGTACAGGAGGTTGCTTTCTGGACCGTAGCGAGACTGGTAGGGCTGCGCCTTCTCCAGGTTGCTCACGATGTCGCCAGGCAGGCTCGCAAGCCGCCTGGCCTGCTGCCTGAACTCCGTGGGCGTGGTGGCGATGGGAAACTGCAGCTTAGCGGCGTCCGGTGGCGGATCCTGCCCGGTCACGGCTGCGGCCCAGGCGTAGAGGCCATTGTCCAGTGCCGCGCGTAGCGCGGCCAGCCAGTCGCTGAACGCCAGCGACATGGAAGCGGGTGCCGGCTCGTGGCACCGCACGATGATCTCGAACAGCTGGTCCGACACCACGCGCAGCTCAGCGCCCCAAGGGTGGCGGCTGATGTAGGCAGCCCAGGCCGAACCGAACTCCTCGTGCCGCGCTTCGGCATGGTCCAGCCGCGCGAAAGCGTGGTCGAAGAGTGTGGCCATAGGACGAGCGTACGGCCTCGTCACTAACGATTTTCGCGGGCTTGCGGCTGCTTGACTGGTGGAGTGCGCCTACTCCAAGGCTGCGCCATTCCTCAGCCGTGGTGGACTCAGGGGTTCCACTGTCGGGCCGCCCTCGGCTGGTTCACGTGGTGAGGCTGCCGCCCATCCCTTTGCCGCCCACATCGTCGCTCGTGCACATCCTGCTGTCATGCTGTGCCGATGCGGTTGTCCTCACCAAATGGTGCGATGGTCGATCTGCGGCCGTCGGCCTACCAATATCCACTCGCCGATCCCGCAACCGCGTCATATGACGCCGATTGGCTCAACATCACCGGAGAGGTAAGCACTGCGGACGGTAGTCATTGGCGATTTGCTGACCCTTGCCTGTTGGCCTACGAGACGCCCATCCTCTCAAGCTGGCTGCGCGAAGTCGCCCGGCGGCGTGTTGCGCCGCTTGCCGAGGGCTACGAGTCCGCGTTCGGCCTGCTGCTGCATGGGAACTCGGACTTCCTTCTCAACTTCACGGAGCCGAACCTGGCATTCAGTGTCGCCCAGTACGGCGACGCCTCCGTCCGCATCCGCGTGCACTTGTCAGCCGAGGCCCGCCCCAGTTGGGCATCGACCCAGCCGGGTTTCTTCTATCTCCCGTTCGACCTCCCCTATGCTAATCTCTTTGCGCTTGCGGACGAGTGGGATCGCAACTGCGAGCCGTTTCCTATCCGGTCCGGCCGCGCAGCTGTGGTGTACGCTCCCGCAAACACCGGCGACGCCGGTCCCGTCACACTCGGCGCGGCATCGGTGTTCACGCTGGCTAGCGGAACCCTCGCCGATGGCGACCCACACCCCGGCAACCACGTCTGGTGGCTAGAGATCTCGCAGAGCGACATCGATGACTTCCGGGCCGTTCTGTCAGCGGCGACTTCGGAAAGGCCGCTCCAGGCCCATCTGGAGAAGCATCCGATCCTGCTGGTTCAGGACCTGCGAGGGGGCCACGGCCGCTGGGTGTTGCCGCAAAAGCAGCTCGGTTCTCAGTTTCGCAGCGACTTCATCATCGGCGCACGCGACAGCTCCGGCTTCCAATGGACAGTTGTCGAGTTGCAGAGTCCTGTGGTTCCAAGGCTCTTCACCAAGAAGGGCCGAAACAGTGAACAGCTCGACGAAGGGATCCGCCAGATCCGCGACTGGCGGCGATGGCTTGCCGAGAACCGCGACTACGCCAACCGCCCGGCTTCGCGCAACGGTCTCGGCCTGCCCGATATCGACGACAAGGTAAACGGCCTGGTCATTATCGGCCGCGACGGTGACCGGGATGACTATGATGCCCAGCGGTTGCGGCAGCTGGCTTACGACCATCGCATAGAGATTCACAGTTATGACTGGCTTGTCCGTGAAGCCGAAAGTCGGCTACACGAGCTGCGGCGCCGATAGCACCTGCCGAGAGACCTTCTGGCGAACAATGCTCACTTAACTGGCGGAGTACCTGTATGCGAACCAGGCCGTATTCGTCCGCGGTTGACCTCGAACCGACGATCTTCAAGGGTCTGCCTACGCCAGCTGGCGCACTTCATGCTGCCGATCGAGCATCGACCGACGCCCGCTTACTGCCAGGCGGGTGATCGCCCGTCGAGGTCCGCCAGCCGCGGCTCAGGAACCAGGCGCGACCGAGTCTTGGCCCGCGTCAGTAGTCGGGACATCAACCAGGCTTGCCTGGCGTACGAGTCGTCGTAGTGCGCAGCGCGTCGCGCAGAGCCTTGCTGACAGCCGTATCGGCGTCGAAGCCGAAGCTGCTCTCCATGCTGCGCTGCCGATAGCTGACCCAGTGGCAGCGGAAGCAAACGGCGACATCAGTGACGTCGCTCTCGTGCGAGACGCAACCTTTTGCCGCGATTGGTGGCCCGAGGAGGGGCGGTATCGTTCTGATGTGGATGATGCCCTGTGTCAGTTGGCTGAGTTGTTGCAGGCCCGCGACGAGCTTGATGTCCGGATCGCTGCGCTGACCGGGCGATCTGGAAGGCCGGGCGATGTCGGCGAGTTCATCGCCGCCAGAATCTTCGATATCGAGCTTGCTGGCACCGCCACGCAGGCCGGCTACGACGGGAGATTTCGATCCGGTCCACTCGAGGGCCGGTCGGTCAACATCAAGACCTATGGAGACGCTGGCGCTGGCCTGGATATCGGCGCGCATCCGTGCGATTTCTATCTGGTGCTGAGTGGTCCCCGGCGCAACGCCAGCGACAGGCACCACCGATGGCGCGTGTCGGCGGTTTACCTGTTTGACGCCGTCAGGCTACACGTCGACCTGGCTGGTCGCGGTGTCAAGATAGGGGTCGCGACGAGCTTGCGGCGCTCCGACTTGGCGGCAGCTCAGATCTTTCCGGCAACGGGACTCGCCGCGCCGCTGGGCTTGACGGCGAGCCAACGGGCCATGCTCTCGCTGTTCGAATAGTGGGACGCACGTACCAATACCACCGCGCAGGCCACTGCCGCGCACGCTTCTGCCGCCACCGTGTGCGGGTCGCTCTGCAGAATCTTGTCGCAGGGCTTGAGGTAATGCCGATACTGACCGCGGCAAGTCGGCTGCGGTCTACGGAGCCGGTTCGTCTGGGTCTTTGCGGAAGGCGGTCACTGCCTGTCCGATGATTACTTCGAGGTCCGGGACATCGGCCGGCTCGGCGCCTGCCATAACGCCCTCGTGCGGCCGGCGCGTCGGCGCGTCCAGACGTAGCTCCACCGGCAGCTGCGGCATCGTGGCTAGAAGGTAGGCCAGCTGCGGATCGGGGAATCCGGCAAGCGGCTCGAGTTCTCGACACCTGGCCTCAAGGCGCAGCAGCGCAGGGTAGACGAGCCGGAGAGCCAACGACTCTCCGGCCACTTCGATCGTCCAGGTGTGGGCGTGGAACCGTCTGACCGGCGCCACCTCGTGAGTGGGACGCTGGCCTGCCTCGATCTCATCGGCCGTGACGAGGTGCTGGCGCGCCTGCCACTGGTCGAAGTACTCGTCGAAGTGCTCGTCTTTGTTACGGATCTCCGCATTCAGCAGCGGGGAATCGGCGGCGACGCGCAGGAGGCGCCGGAGCTCCTCTCCGCGCAGTAGCCGGAGCTGGTGCGACTTAGCCGTATCGGCTTTCTGCTTCCGGCTGCCGGGGTTGAGGATCCGGCAAATCCCACCATAGGAATTCAAGAATGACTTCACCTGCCGCCACTCCTGCGGGTGCGGCGGTCTCCTTCCGCCCATCGCGTTGAGGTCGATGACGTCGCCGATAGCGCTACGAGCTCGCTCGGCCAGTTGGACTAGCGTCGCCGCGCGTCCCTGCCGGTCCCACAGCTCCTCGATCTCGGTCACCGGACCATCATGCCGTTGACGCATCTGGCTATCCGCCTATTTTGCCGATCGCAGATTCGCGCCGGGGGTCACCGGCCGAAAGTGCCGCAGACGGGAGTACTCGGCTAGAGCGCGCCACGCTGACCTGCCGGTGATCGCGCGTGGGCCGGGACTCGGCCAGCTTCTGTGCATGGAGATGCCGTCCCCTAGCGTGCCAGTCGCGTGGGCCAGGGACTCCGCTCGATCAGCGGTTGGTTCGTTTGATCGGAAGCCAGCTTGTGAGCAGGGGGACCAGCGCGGACACGAGGGGCTCGCCGAAGACGCAGAGTGTCTGCTCCCACGGGTGGCCGAAGGTGCCTGTGCTCATGTCCTCGGTGAGGAAGATGTAGTAGTCACCGTTCGGGAAGACCTCCGTCTGCCACTGAGGATCCGGCTGGCAGGCGAGCCGGTCCGGCCAAAACCGGTGCGTCTGGTGCTGCCAGTCGAGCACGACGAGACTGGTGTCCGGTTCGAACATCCTGACCAGCGCGAGCAGGGTGAGGCTATTGACGGCGCGGGCCCCGGCGGCGAACTCCGGATGGCTGCGCGCGGCGAAGATCGGGCCGAGGTCGACTGTGACAGACGGGACGGGCTCGGCGATTGCAGGCCGCCCGGAGTGCATGCCCGGCCGGAAGTCGAACCGCCGGTGAAACGGCGTCCAGTACTCGTCGTCGGCGTCCATGGAAATCGGGCTCCAGGCCGGCTGCAGTTGCGGGGCGACGTCGGTAGCGCGGTCGTCGGAGCCGTGAACGATGCCGGCGATCTTCTCTTGGATGGTGCGCAGCACCGCGATGGTGTCCCGGTCGGCGAAGCCGGTGTCGGCCGACCAGTCGCGCGAGCATCCCAGGGTCTCGCTCGCGAACGCCAACTCAGTCGCCAGCAGCACGCGCCGGCAGTCGCGACGTGACATCGGGCCGCCCGAAGCGACCAGACCGGCCAGGCGGTCCACGTCGGCCCGCAGTGCCGAGCGGTCGTCGAATTCGAGCAGCCGGGCGACCTCGTCCTTGCTGCCGCCCGACTGCATGACGCCGAGCCGGAGCAGCTCCCGCTCGACCAGGTTCAGCCCGGTCAGGTCAACTTGAGCGTCCATGTCCACACGGCTGATCATCCGGCATCACGGCACGTCACCGCCACGCGGTGCCAGCTTGCGCGCCCCTGGATCGGTGAGACGTGGGACCGCTCCACGCGCGCGTGTGGGAGGGCGGGATCGTGAACCGGCCCGCCCAAAGGGTCAAGTAGGTCCAACAACCCGGGCAGGACAACGTCCGCTTCTGTGATCGGCGCGATCGGCAAGATCTCAGTCTTGTGCCGATGCATCAATCGGTCATCCGATGCGACCTGACTCGTGGCCAGCGCAGCAACGTCTTCTGGTCACCGCGCCTGGACTTGCACAGATACGGCCGCCGTCGCTATGCGAATAGGGCTCCATTTAACTGGCGGGGTGCTTGTATGCGAACCCAGCCGTATTCCGGAGCGGGATGGTTTGGGGCGTCCCGCCGCTGGCCTGCGCTGAGCCATGCCCGATCTACTCGGTGCGGCCGAGCACCTCGACTGCAGCCCAGTGAGGCGGTCGAGTTGGAATATCGGCAGCGCCAAGCCACCATGCCGGTTAGCTTGGAGGGTCTTGAGGGGATGTCTCGGCTGCAGCCTCCGGCAGACTGGGCTCTCGCTCCGACAGTTGCGGGCGCCCATGCTCGTGTGATCTCGGGATAAACTCGGCCGAGAAGTATTCGATACGTTCTATCCGCGTTCCATCGGCGCGAATCTCAACCTCGGTCCGCATGACTATGCCTTGGCTGTTCACAATTCGTTGGGTGCTCCTCGGACGGAAGAGAGGGAGTCGTTGGGACTCGATCGACAGGACAGCTCCTGATGTGGGCTGAGTGGTCCGCTGGTGTTCGGACTCGACTTGCCCGCGTTCTGATGACGCTGCCACGGCTCCGCTGATCGCCGTGAAGAGAGACACCGCTGCCCATGCAAGCATGCTGTGACGGAGGTCCGTGGCGACGTTGACCGCAATTCCCGTCGCGGAGGTGATGGCGGCGGCCACCATGCCTCGTAAGAATGCTCTCCGTCGCGAGTGTATGGCAGCCATCGCTATCCCGTCAGCCGCGCGAGGTTCGCTAGGACACCGAGCGTGGCCGGATGATCTGGCCCGAGAAGCCGCTCTCGTCCGGCCAGGGCCTGTTCATATAGGTGGACTGCGTCGGAAATGCGTCCGGAGGCTTCGTAGGCTGCCGCGAGATTGCTGGAAGCCGTGAGAGTAGCTGGGTGGTCGGGGCCGAGCACGCGCTGGAGGTCGGTCAGGACCTGCTCATAGAGGGACACGGCCTCGCTGGTTCGGCCGGTCTCCAGGTATGCGCCCGCCAGGTTGTTGCGCGTGGTCAGGGTGTCCGGGTGGTCGGAGCCGAGCACGCGCTGGAGGTCGGTCAGGACCTGCTCATAGAGGGACACGGCCTCGCTGGTTCGGCCGGTCTCCAGGTATGCGCCCGCCAGGTTGTTGCGCGTGGTCAGGGTGTCCGGGTGGTCGGAGCCCAGCACCCGGATGCGATCGCCAAGGGCTTGCTCGTATAGGTGGACTGCGTCGGAAGAGCGTCCGGAGGCTTCGTAGGCTGCCGCGAGATTGCTGGAAGCCGTGAGAGTAGCTGGGTGGTCGGGGCCGAGCACGCGCTGGAGGTCGGTCAGGACCTGCTCATAGAGGGACACGGCCTCGCTGGTTCGGCCGGTCTCCAGGTATGCGCCCGCCAGGTTGTTGCGCGTGGTCAGGGTGTCCGGGTGGTCGGAGCCGAGCACGCGCTGGAGGTCGGTCAGGACCTCCTCATAGAGGGACACAGCCTCACCGGATCGGCCGGTCTCACGATATGAGCCCGCCAAGTTATTGCGCGTCGTGAGTGTTCCGGGATGATCGGGCCCTAGCAATCGAAGACTATCCGCATATGTTCTCTCGTACAGCGCGCTCGCCATGCCCAGCTGCCCCATCGATTCGTACCCCGCCGCGAGGTTGTTGCGGCTGGTGAGGGTGTCCGGATGATCCGGGCCGAGGACTCGCTCGCGGGCCGCTAGAACTTCCTGTTGAACAGCGAGGGCCTCGTCCCAACGACCCATGTCACGCAGAGCCAGGGCGAGGTTGTTGCGGCTGGTGAGGGTATCCGGATGATCCGGGCCCGAGGACTCGCTCGCGGGCCGCTAGAACTTCCTGTTGAACAGCGAGGGCCTCGTCCCAACGACCCATGTCACGCAGAGCCAGGGCGAGGTTGTTGCGGCTGGTGAGGGTATCCGGATGATCCGGGCCGAGGACTCGCTCGCGGGCCGCTAGAACTTCCTGTTGAACAGCGAGGGCCTCGTCCCAACGACCCATGTCACGCAGAGCCAGGGCGAGGTTGTTGCGGCTGGTGAGGGTATCCGGATGATCCGGGCCATCTTCGCTTACCTGGATGTTGTAAGCGCGCCGGAAGGCTTCGCTCGCAACCGCATAAGATCCAAGATCATATGCGGTCAGTCCGATACGATGTGCATCGTGCTTGTCCGCGACCACGAGTGCATCGACCAGTACGGCAGCAGGAATCGGTCCTTCGGCTACTGCGACAAGATAGTCGTTAACCTCGACATTTCCGCCACTCGCGGATAACAGAGCCGATCCTAGGATCGGCGAGGTTACCCAGTTCCAGGCGTCCTTTAGGGACTCCACATGTTCAGGCGGGTTCCCAGCGGCGGCTGGCAAGTAATAGGTGTGGGACTTCTCAACCAGTCTTCTTGGGATTGGTCGGCCATATCCGGCCCTACGCAGGTCGACTGCTGCGGATACGAGTGCTCGAGCCCGCGGATGGAGGCCGCGGGAGTCTTGAAATCGTTTCCCCAGCGACGGGGCGCCGGCGAGATACTCGGCCAGTCTGCCGTTATGTGAGAACGTGAGTGCTGCTTGGATCAGGGGGTCTGCCTGGAGGGATGATGCCTCCCGGAACTCCTGGGCGCTGAGCGTCGATCCGAGCCGCAACAGCGTCGCCCTGCTCAGTACGGCGATCGCGCTAGATCGAAGTGCTCTGCGTGCGTCCTCTTCGCTTTCGACCGGATGCGCCTGTCGTGCGAACTCGCTACTGCGCATGGTCGCCACGACGACCCGCCGACGGCCGGACGCAGACGACGAAAGAAAGTCGTCGAGGACTCTCAGCGTCAGCCCGTCGAAACTGAGATAACGCTCAAGATCGTCAAGCCACAGAACGGTATCGCCGATGTCGGACACGTTCTCGACCACCTGGGCAAGCGGCGAGTCGGCTGCAGGCACAAGAATGTGCGCATGTAGGAGTTCGGCCTTCACCGCCTCGAAAGCCGTACGCGTCTTTCCCGAGACTGCATCCCCAATGATCAGCGCAAACGCGGAAGGGAGCCGCAGGAGCGCCCTCAGCTCATGATCGATATCCCGTGGAACATACGCCGTAAGCCCGGCGTGTTCGCCGTTGATGGTTGCTGGATGAACTCCAAGACTGGTCGGGTCGTCGACTCGTCCGGCTGGGGGTAGCACCTCGGGGCGCCGGAATTGCGACCGGCGGCGTTCTAGGACATATACACCCAATGTCGTTCCAGAAATCGCGGACAACACCGCCGATACCGCAACAGTGAGGACGCTCCCCATTCCGCCGAACCAAAGGACACCGAGGGCAATCAAGAACGAACAAATCGCGAGGTAAAGCAAGGCCGTCCGGCGCCGAGTGTTGACCACAGTCACCTCATCGGTTTTGCAAACTGCTGACATAGATGGACGAACGCGTCTGCGGTTGACGCACACTCGTGACTGCCTAAGCGCATTCTGCCACATCCAAGTCCACATAAAAGACACCCAAACTCCGGCAGTTCAAGGAACCTCACGGGGTCGGTCTGACGGAAGACTGCCTGCGACCCCGCGGACGCAGCCTCGTTGGATTGGCGTAGTGCCCGACGTGGCGCCATGCAGACGGGACCAGCCCATCCAGCACGCGCGGCATGCACGGCCGATGGTACGAGCGGCTGTTCGGGGCGGCGATCGACTACCAGCAGCCGCCGCCGTTCCAGTCGTGCAACTGCTGTGGCCGGACAAGGCCGGTCGGTACCCGGGGGGCCCGGATCTCGGGGACGCACTGCCGCGTCAGTGACAGCTGCGCGATGCGAGGTAGGCGGCCTCGCCGCTGCTGGCGTGCTTGGCCCACTGATTGGCGGTGTCTTGGCTGATGCCGAGCAGGTCGACCAGGACAGGCGCGGGCAATGCTTGCTGTATCTCACTTCGCGAACCGGGTGAATGTTGCTTCAGATGCAATAATTAAGCCTTAACGATGCGCCGGATCGCGGCGATCTGGTTGAGCCAGTAGCCGAGCTTGGTGATCTTCACGACGTCGCCGGTCTTCGGGGCCTGGATGATCAGGCCGTCGCCGAGGTACATGCCGACGTGCCGCGGGTTGGAGATGGTGCCCTCGCTGCCGGGAATCAGGATGAGGTCGCCGGGCAGCAGCATCGCCGGGTCGGTGATCTCCTTGCCTGCCCGAACCTGGCCGGTGGTGACGCGGGGTATGGAGACTCCGGCGGCCCGGTACGCCGACTGCATCAGTGATGAGCAGTCGCACTGCTTGTCGGGGTCGCCGGAGTGCGGGTCGGTGCACGACCCACCGAAGTGGTAGGGGGTGCCCAGCTGCCTGACCGCCCAGAAGATCGCGGTCATCACCTGCGGCGGGGTGTTGACCGGCAGGGTGAATCCGGCGGGCAGCGCTGCGAGCGCCACCGCCGAGCAGTCGGCCAAGGTGCTGGTCAACTGCTGGACGAGCTGTATCGCGTCGTCGGTCCAGTTCTCGTACGCGCTGGGAAACGCCGACACCTGCACTGCCTGGGCGGCCCGGGTCAGCGGCATCTTCTCCCAACCGCTGACGGTGAGCAGCTTGTCGAAGAACTTGCCCGCCTGGTAGGCGGGCTCGGACAGCTGCGCTACGGTGCCCCAGCCCTGGCTGGGCCGCTGTTGGAACACCCCGATCGAGTCGTGGTCGTTCTTGTCGCCCAGGTGCGGCAGGTTACGCAGGCCGGACTCCTGCATGGCGGTGGCCAGCGCGACAGTCCAGCCCCACTGCGGCACGCCCTTGGCAACGCCGACGTCGATGATGGTCGCAGCGATCTCCAGCTGTTCGGTGTCCCAGCTGCCGCTGGGCGGCTGCCCGGAGGTCTGCCAGGCGGGCGCGGCGACGCTGCCGCATCCGCCGGGGCCGCCCATGACGGCCGATAGAAGGAGCATCGGCAGGCCGAAGCAGCCGACGATGATGGCGGCGACGATGCCGCCGATGGCTTTGTTCATGGCGATGCGCCTTTCGGTGAAGACAAAAAGGCCGGGCTCGCGCGAGTGCGCGGCCGGCGGGGATGAGGTCGAGAAGGCAGGGCTACATGCGGTGGATCAGCGGCAGCAGTCCTTCGTGGGTGTCGCGCAGGAGCTGCTCGATCAGGTCGGCGGCGTCGGCCAGCGGGTGGCCGAGGTCGACCGCGAGGGCGTAGCGCCAGTCCCAGTGGCCGGGTTCGAGGCCGGGCACGTACCACAGCGTCCCGTGGTAGTTGAGGAACAGCGCCCCGCCGATCTGTGGGGCGAGCAGGGTCATCGGCTGGCTGGCGCAGGTGGCTTGGCAGTGGCAGCCGGGGTCGTTGTAGGTGAAGCGGGGCTGGTCGTGGTGGGTCGGGCAGTTGCAGTCGCAGGCACGGTCGTAGGCGCTGCGGTAGGTGCGGTAGATAGCTGTCTCCCTGGTGGGTTGTGAAGCGCAAAAAGGTCCGTGGGCCGCCCACCTGGGCGGCCCACCTTGAGCTGGTTGGGTTGCTGGTCAGCGGTCGCTGTTGTCGATGGCGATGGCGCTGGCGCGTAGGAGGTGTTCGAGCAGTTGCCCCATCGGGAAGTCGGCGTAGCCGGGGTCCAGTTGTCCGGACTCGGCCCAGTCCCACTGGCCGGCGTCGAGGGCGTTGACGAAGCGCATGCCGTGCGGGGTGAGGAACAGTGCCGATCGCCACTGTGGGACGAGCAGGGTCATGGGCTGGGTGGCGCAGGTGATGGTGCAGGCGCAGCCGGGCTCGTTGACCGTGGTGCGCGGCAGCTGGTGGTGCTGCGGGCATCGGCAGTCGCACAGCAACTTCGGTAGCGGGATGTGGTTCACGGGGATCTCCGAGGGGTTGAGAGGGGTACGCCTCGGGGCCGCCGGCGTTGGCGGCTTGCCGAGGCGTGCGGATTGGGAATGGCGGCCGCGGTCAGTGCGGCGGGTTGAGGCGGGTGCGGTCGGGGCCGAGGCGGGCGTCGCGGCGGACCTGGCGGGTCTCGGCGACGGTGAGCACATGGGCGGGCAGCTGTGCCACGCCTTCGCGCCAGGCCCGGTAGAGCCGGTGGGTGCCGTCGATGAGCAGCGGGCCGGGCGGCTGGCCGGGGATGGGCAGCGTGGCGACGATTACCGGGTTGGCCAGGTCGGTGGACATGGCGTAGACCCGGTCGAAGCCGTCGCTGGCCGGGCCGATGAGGCCGATCGTCTGGGACGGCGGGTCGTCGAGGCGGGTCAGGCCGTATGCATCCGCCCAGGTCGCGACGTCCAGGGGCTGGGTCGGGCGGGGTGTCGCGGCGATCAGCGCCATAGCCTTGTGGATCGAGAACACCCACGGGGCGAAGTGGAACCATTGGGGTATCGGCTGGGTCACCGGCCCTCCCCGGAGGTGACACGGGCATAGATCGCGACGCAGCGTCCGATCAGCTCGTGCGAGGGCAGCCTCAGCAGCCGCTCTCGCTTGTCGGGCTTGAGCCGGTCCCAGATGGCGACGGTGACGCTGGCCGACCACAAGTCGACCAACACCCCGTCGATCTTGGCGTGCTGCCGCTCGGCGACGATCTTCCGGAGGCTGTCGATGAGGGTTGCGTCTCCGGGCGGGTGCTGGTAGTCGTCGGGCCGGGCCGCGTCGGGCAGCAGGGTCAGGCAGTCCTCGCAGGTGCGTTCCGGGCGTGGCGGGTCCTGTGTCTCCCATCGGCTGATGTCGGCGGCGGGCAGGCCGCACACCGACTGCCGCTCGTCGCGGGGATGGCGGATTTGGTCGGCCAACGGCCATAGCCGTTCTGGCCTGGGCTCGGTGGGGTGTGTCATGGTGCTGGTCCGTTCGTGACGGGCCGGGGCGGCTGCCGCCGGGTGACCGCCGCCCCGGCCAGGGGTGGGGGCGGTCAGACCATGAGCAGGTCGAAGGCGGCCGGCTTCAGGTCGCCGGTCTTGCCGGTCAGCACGCGGTTGGCGCGGGCGGTGGCGTCCTTGGCCTGCTGGTAGTGGTCCAGGTACTCGGTGATGGCCTGGTATCCGGCCCACCGGCTGCCCTTGATGGCCTTCTGCGTGTCGGCCTCGGTGATCAGGTACTTCAGCGTGCCCAGTCGCTGTCGGGCGTTGGCCTTGGCCTGGTCGGTCGCGTTGTCCTTAACTGGCCACACCTGGGCCACGATCTGCTCGAACTCCCGCGTGGTCTGCGCGGTCTGCAGCATCCGCTCGGCGGCCTTCTCGAACGTGTCCATGTACTTCCACATCAGCCCCAGTGCCTCGCGGGCCTGGGCGATCTGGGCGTTGACGTTGGAGGTGTGCCGGAACGTGTAGTGCCCCACCGAGTGCGCGAACGCGGCCCGCTGAGTGTTGGCGCACACCACGCGGATCGGGCTGGCGTCCACGCGCAGCGCGGCGGTGCCGTCGTGGGAGGTCGTCCCGATCAGGTAGAGGTCCATCCGGTCGACCCCGGCGATCTCCATCGCGGTCGGGAGCTTTAGCGTGACGAACACCGACTTGCCGTTCCGCAGGCTGCCCGCCGTCTCGAAGTGGGCGCCGCCCACCTGGTCCACGAGCCGGTCCAGCAGCTCGGCGCATTGCTCGTTCTGGACCACTGTGTAGTCGGTGCCGACGACGCCCAGATACTCGGTGGCCCCGGTGACCGGGTTGCGGCGCACCGTCATGCGCTTGTCGTCGGCGGGGATCTGGACCTCGACGCCGTCGACGATGTCGATGCCGACCGTACGGATGGTGCGCACGCCCCAGTTGCCGAGCAGGGCGGCGCCCATGATCTCGTTGGCGCTCATCGTGTTCTGCGTGACGGTGCCCAGCTGGTGCCAGGCCGACAGCCGGGCGCTGGCGAAGGCCGTCTGGCCGTTCGTGAATGTCTCAAGCTCGTGTGCCATAGGGGTTGTCTCCTTTTCCGCGATATGGGGAGCTGGTCTGCGCTGACGGGCGGATACGCCCGGCGCGTGGGTGATGGAGGGGTGCCTGCGCTCGTGCTGGCAGGTGGGAAAGGACCGGCACGACTGCCGAGCTGGCCTGGACGAGGCGGCCGCGTGCGGCCTCGTGCAGGCAGCTGTTGGTGACCGCGCCGACGCCGACATGGAGGCCGTCGAGGCGGGCGCTGATGCCCTCAGCGATCTGGCGAGGCGTCAGCGCCTGCCCGGATCGTTGGGCCAGGTACTCCCGGACGAGCCGGGACAGTCACGGTGTGTCGGCCGTGGCGGGCTGTCCTCGGCGCGAGGCCGGGGCCAGGCATCGCCCGACCCCGGCACTGGGCGTCAGGCCTGCTCGTCCGTGGTGTCGTCGGCCTGCTCCGTGTCGCCGCTGTCCTCGGCGGGCACCGGGAACTGGAAGGCCCACGGCGACTCGGAGACCATGAGGATGCGGCCGGCGGCACCGAGCTTGCCGCAGTTGTTGCGCACCGCCCCGGAGCTGACCGCCCGCCCGCCCAGCTGGGCGCTGATCGAGGTGGCGATGTCCTGCGGGGTCATGGTCTGGCCCGCGTTGGCCTGGAGCGTGTCGAACGTCAGCCGCTCCAGCTCGCCCTTGCCGAACGGCTGGCTGCCGTCGGCGTTGACGGTGATGTCGGTGCGGCGCACCGCCCCCGCCGTGGCGAAGCCCGTCGTGCGGATGGGCGTGCGCTTGGGCAGGGTGACCGTGTGGGTAGTGCCGTCCTCGGCGAGGATGTGCAGGGTCCCGTCCGGGCGCACGAGGGGCTGCACCTGGGCGACCGTCTCCGGCGACTCGGTCAAGCCCTTGATCACCTGGAAGCACAGGGGGCAGCGGGGCGGCTCCGGGTTCGGGTCCACCTCGCTGGCCTTGGTCGGCCCGGCGATCCACCGGGCGGGGGTGCCGGGCTTGCGGCGGGCGGCGTCGGCCTGTTCCATCGCGGTCAGCAGCCGGGAGGCGGTCGGGTGCCCGATACCGCTCTCGGCCACGATCTCGTCGAGGGTCGCGCCATCGTCGCCGTGCTCGGCGATGACCGCCTTGATAGTCATGATCTTGCGGTCGCCGGGACGGCTCGGCTGAACGACCGTGACGACGATGCGGCCGTCGTCCTCGTCGTCGTCGTCGTCGTCCTCGTCGTCGTCCGAGCTCGTGTCGTCGTCTGTGTCGTCGTTCTCGGCGTTCTCCGAGTCCGCGGCGTCGTCGTCGGTCTCCACGTCCTCCTCGCCGTCCGACTCCTCGCGGTACGTGTCGTCCTCGGCGGGCTCCGAGTCCGCGTCGTCGCCCGAGTCGTCGTCCGCCACGTCCTCGTCCTCGTCCGGGTCGGCGTGCGACTCCTCATCGTCCGCGTGGTCGTCCGGGTCCGCGTAGGCGTCGAACTCGGCCTGGCCGGCGGTGTCGGTGTCGCCGAGGTCGGCGGCCTGCTGGGCGATGTCCTCGGCGAAGGTCCACCGGCTGGGGACACCCTCGGCGGGGTCCGCGCCGGTGTCGACCTCGCTGATCAGACCGGCGTCGGTGAACGCCTTGAGCGCCTTGTGGACGGTGGACACGGCCCGGCCCGACTTGTCGGCCAGCTCGTTGACGTTGGCCCGGCCGAGGTCGCGCAAGGCGTCGAGGATCTCCTGCATGGCAGGAGTCATGGACAGGTTGTGCTGCATGGTTCCCTCCCTGGGAACTAGGGGTTGGAGCCCGGTACGGCGTTGTGCCGGGCTGTGGTGCGCCGAGTCGGGGGCAGCAGCCATCGCGGCAGGCGCGTGGAGCGGTGCGCTGCCGTGCTGTGGTTGCTGGGATCGCGGCCCGGTGGCCTGGGGGCGGCGTCAGCCGCCGGGGGTCAGTCGCCGGAGGCGGCGGCTTCGTCAGCCGCGGGCTCCAGGACGTAGAGAGCGCCGCCGTGGGCGGGGTCGCGGTAGATCCCGGCGTCGGCGTGGGAAAGGCGCAGCTGGCCGGGGCCGATGATGAGGTCGAGTTCGGCATCGTGACTGCTGACAAGCACGTGGGTGTGCCGTCCGGCGAGGTGCCGCTGGCGGCAGGCGTCGGTGTGCGGCAGGACGACGAGCACGGTGTCGCCGGGGTTGACGTAGCGCCGCCTCAGTGGCTGCGCCCGGTGGGCCTCGGCGTACTCGGTCCGGTCCGCATCGCCGATCAGCACGTCGGCCCAGTTGCGGGCGTACCGGTACTCGCTGCCGAGCGTGGCGATGGCGTCCAACGGGCCGGTGACGTCGGCGATGCTGCCGGACAGGTCGTCCTCGTTGATCAGCGCGGTCCGCAGCTGGTCGACTTTGAGCAGCAGGTCGGTGCGCGCCGTGCGCAGGCCGTGGGCGGCCTGGGGCAGGTTCGCGGCGGCCGGGATGGGGTCGGCGGCGTGCTGGTCGAGGGTGCGGCCGGTGCGGCGCGTGATCCAGCGGCCGACCGCGTCGATGTTGAGCATGTCGGCCTCCTAGTCGGCGAGCTGGTCCAACTCGGCGGGTTCGAGCTGGTCGGGGGTGCGGCTGCGCCAGGCCGCCGAGTGCCGCAGCTGCCACCAGCGCAGCAGCGACCGGCACGCCGTGGTCAGGTCTTCCTGGTCGGGAAGCCGGTAGGACATGGGCGAGCCGGACTCGGCGTGGGCCTGGTTGCTGCACGCCGTGGCCTCGTACTTGCCGTCCGGGGTCTCGGCGATCAGCCCGACAATCCGCCCGGCGTAGGGGACGTCGAACGCCTTGGCGGCTTCGGTGTCGGCGGTCGCGCGCCAGAAGCGGGGCGAGGTGCGCGACAGGGTGATCACGCCGTAGGCCGGGTCGCCGGGGTACACCAGCAGGTGCTGCTCGTTGCCGCCGCCGACCGTGCGGTGCCTGCGCCACGCCGTGTAGGCGTCGATGAGCACGCTGGACAGCACGTCGTGCCGCTCGATCGCGGCGAGCATGCCGGACACGGCTTCGCGTTGGCCGGCGGTGCGGAGTGCGGGGCGGACCGTCAGGTGCGGTACGGCGCTGTCGAGGTAGGCGACGGTGGCGTTGTATTCCCGCGCGGTCTTGTGCAGCAGGCGGGCGAGGTCGCCCACGGCGTCTTCTGCGGCGGTGTCGAAGCGCCACAGCTGATCGGGCAGGACCTCGTTGGTGGCAGCGGCGATGCGGCGCAGGGCGCGGTCGGTGAGGAACATGGCTCTCCTTCGGGTGGTGGGGGCATGGCGAAGGCCGGTTGCAGCGGGGCTGCGACCGGTCCTCGAGTTGTGTGGTCTGGGTGTTAGGCGATGGCGACCGCGCACAGGCGTGCGCTGGACTTGAGGCTGCGCAGGTAGGCGCATGCCTCGTTGCCGAAGCGGAGCTGGTCAGCGACGGTGTCGCTGGTGGGCTTGAGGACCTTGCCTTCGACGGTGATCAGGACATCGCCGACCATCGCGATGCGCCAGTGCAGTCCGGCGTAGGTGGCCTCTCCGGCCTGGTAGGCGGCCAGCTCGTAGGGGTCGAAGGTGTGGGCGCCGACGTAGGCGAGCATCGCCAGGACGCGAGGCTGCTGCTGAAAGCGGCGGCGGGCTTCGTTGATGCTGACCTTGGCGGGGTCGGCGTGGTGCTGGGCGAGGAAGTCCTCCCAGGTGCGGGCGGGCTTGGTGGTGTTGTTGATGTGCTGGTTCCAGGCGCGCCAGCGCAGGATCGCGTCGCCTGCGGCCTTGGCGGCGGTGGCGTTGAGGTCGAGTCGACCCTTGCGGCCACCGGCGGCCATGGTGATCGCGCCGAACTTGCGGGCGGCGTCGAGCAGGTAGTAGCCGAAGAACCGGGTGAGCCAGCCGATGAGGCTGCGGTGGCGCACGCGGTAGCGCCGGGCCGGGGTGCCGTTGGCGTTGAGGAGGTCGTTGACCTTCTCGCTGGCGGAAAACCAGTCGGCGTCCTCGCCGGGGGCGAAGCAGACGGTGACAACCTGGTCGGTGAGCGGGGTGGGCTTGGGCATGGGGTGCTCCCATCGCGAAGGAGTGGGTTGGGATAGTGGTGCTGGCGGTGCCACCGGATCGCGGCGTCTGGCCGGGGACTGCTGCCGTTGAAGGCGCGGGGCGTGGATCACGAGCCGACCGGAGGGTGGGCTACGGGTGATCGCGCTGGCGCGAGGCAGGTCCGGGAGGGACAAACGGGCGGCGGTGCGAGCAAAATGAAAGGAAGCTGCACCGTAGCCCTGCGACCTGACACCACAACCCTCGGTCAGGAACACCTTTGAGGCTCTGACCTGCGCTGACAGGTTTGGCCGTGGGGCTGCCAGGTTCTGTCAGAGTAGGAAGACGCCGTTCTCGTCGAAGTTGGCGTTGGCGGCGACCGCCCGGCCGTGGTCGCTGGGCAGCTCCACCAGCCGCACGCGCCGGTCGGCGCCCGCAGCGAGCCACACCGCTTCGGCCGGGTCGGCGGCGTGCACGGCGGTGGCGCAGGCGACCGCTTCGGCCCGCCGGCCGCGCAGCTGCGCGTGGAGGTGTTCCTCCCGGTCCTCGCTGTGCACCCAGAACAGCACTGGATACCGCGGCCCGCCCTGCCGCGCGAGCACGGCGTACTTGTCGAGCTTGGCGGCTACCTTGCCCAGCGGCTCGGTGCCGGTGTCGACCTCCAACCAGTAGCCCACCGTGCTGCCGCCGACGCTCCACACGCCGTGCCCGTCTGGGGTGATCACCCGGAACTGCGTCCTGGTGCTGGCCTCCGACCACCAGCGCTGAAGCCGCGCAGCAGGGTGGCGGCGGGTGTGGGCCGACAGCCGGACGCCAAACTCGTTGGCCGTGAGCAGGTGTGTCAGGTTCGGGTTGGCCGACAGGCGCTGCGTGGTCTGGCGGCTCGTGCGGGCGGTGGGCTCGGCCCGGCCGTGGGCGGCGGCCTGGAAGCGGTGCCCGTTGTGGCCCAGCGTCCAGTGCCACGGCTGGGAGCCTCCGCCGTCGCGGGCGAACCGGAACCGGTCCAGCAGTCCCAGGGCTCGCAGCTCGGTCAGGCGGATCTGACAGGTACGCCGGGCGTGGAAGAACAGGGCGTGGATCTGGTCGGTGGTGAGGACCTGGTGGTCGTCGAGCAGCTGGAGCAGCTGACGGTCACGGCTGGTGATGTGCGGGTAGATGGCCAGCAGGCCATCAGGACGCGATTGCGGCATAGGTGGATACCCCTGGAGAGAGAGACCGATAGGAGTCTGGATAGGTTGATCTTGCTGGTGGGCCCGGCACTGGCCGGGTTTGGCCAGGCCGGGCACCTGACAGACGTCGGCGATGGGGCTCGCTTGAGGTCTCGTGTCGCAGACACCCCCAAGCGAGCCCCCGATGCAGCACCCAATGCAGCCCCGAAACGAGCGGCTTGATCAGCGCTCGCGGGCTTCCATCCGCCGTCTCATCGCCGTGCGGGCGAGCCGTTCCATCGGCGGCTCCTGCTCGCCGTCGCGGCTGTGTGCGGCGGCGACCTCCTGGCGGATCGCGGTCGCCTCACCCGCGATCTCCACCGGCGGGTTGGTGGTGAACGTGAAGGCGGGCAGCTCGCGATTACCGACCAGGAGCCGGGCGGCGGCGGTGTAGACGTCGAGATGGGCGAGGTCGTGCTCGTCCATCTCCGGTTTGGTGTGCCGCGACAGCTCGCGGGCGTCGCCGGGGTCGACGTTGAAGAACAGCTTCGATCGGGCGTTGGCCGACACCGCCGCGGCGATGTCCTTGGGCAGTTGCGCCAAGTCCTGGTGCGCCAGCACCAGGCCGAGCCGGAACCCGCGTGCCTCGGCCAACATGTCCCCGACGCTGCCAGGCAAGGTCAGGAAGTTTTGACATTCGTCGATATATAGACAGGCGTCTTTTCTTTGGTCTTCAGGGATGCTGGCCCGCGCAATGGCGGCCTGCCACACGCGGGCGACGATGAGCGAGCCTAGGATGCGGCTGGTCTCCTCGCCGAGGATGCCTTTCGGCAGCCGGCACAGCAGCACTCCGCCGTCGAGGATCATGCCCATGTCGAACGACGACTGGGCATTGCCGATCACGCTCTTGACGAAGTCGCGCAGCAGGAACGCGCGAAGCCTCGCCAGGACCGGGGCGATGACCTGGCCCCGGAACTGTTCGTTGATGCCGTCGTACCAGACCCAGAACCCGCCCAGGCCGTCCGGATCGTCCAGACCGTGGGTGAACCTGGCCCGGAACTCCTTGTCCTGCAACAGTGACGGAACGAGGCTCAGGGTCGGCTTGGCATGCCTCATCAAGGTCAAACAGGCGACCCGCATGGTGTCGTCCATACGCGGACCCCACTGCCCGGCGAAGATCTTCGCGAAGATACCCACAAGGTTATCCACAGCCAGGTGTGGATCACCTCGGTCATCAAGGGGGTTGAAGCAACCTGGGTTCTCCTGGTCAGGGTCGATGATGACGATCTTCTTGGCGTACGAGGCGGGGAGCCGGTCGAGGATGTCAGTGATCAGGTCCCCGCGCGGGTCGATGACCACCGTCCCGCGCCCGGCCTTGATGTCACCCACGATCATGTTCAGCAACAGGGTGGACTTGCCGACACCAGTCTTGCCGACCACGTGCACGTGCTGCCGGGCGTCGGTCACGTTCATACCGACCGAGTGACGGCCCAACTGCGAACGGCCGATCAGCTTCACCCCACGCCCGCCCGAAGGCACGGCCACGGGCGCCGGCACCGCCTTGGCCCGAGCCCGGTCCAGGCCCGGCACCGCGAGGTCTTGCGGCAGCGCTGCCATCGCCGCGAGCTCCGGCACCGAGGCCAGGAACCCGCGCCGCAACCGCCGTCCGGAGACCGTGGCCACCGGAGCAGACATCTTCATCCGCCGCAGCCGGTTCGGCCCGGTGTAGGCCGCCGCCGCAGCAGCGATCGTGTGACCGAGCCCGACGAGCCGCTCGCGGATCTGCCTGTCCCGCTGCTTATCCGGCGGCGTCTTGTCCGGGTCGGCAGCCACGGCGAACCGCACCGCCATCTCGTAGTGCGGCACCCGCACCGCCTTCTCCACCACCTGGCGGGCGTCGGCGGTGGCCACCGGGTCCCGCTCCGCCCGGACCGCCGTGGTGTGGGCCGTGGTGCGCGGGCGGGACGGGCCGGGGGTGAACACTTCAAGGACCCACAACAGCGGCTCGATCATCAGCCGCGCGACCCCGGACACAGCGCGGGTGGCCACATCGGGCCGCCCGTGAGGGTGCGTGCTGCTGGCCGCCGCCGTGCGTCTGGCCGCACGCACCCGCCGCGCGGTTGCGGGCCGGGCCAGGATCTGCACCACCGCGTGCTCGCGGTGGCGGACCTCGGCCCCGGCCGACAGCAGCGCCCGCAGCGGGTCGGCGTCGTGCTCAGTGCGCAGCGGCAGCACGTCGGCCGACTGCGGCCAGTGCGCCCCGCCTACCTGCTCACCCACGGTCAGCGGGATCGGCGCGGCGGCGTCCTCGCTGGTGAGCGTGGCGGCGGGCCAGGCCGCCCGCACGGCGGCCTCGACCGCGCCGGGCGGCACCGTGCCCGGCACCCACACGCGGATAGCCAGGGCTCGGCCGGTCCAGGTGTACTCCCAGCCGACGTGCGGGATGCCGTAGATCCGCCGCCGCCACACTGAAGGCGTCAGGACGCCGACGAGCGTTGTCCAGAACGCCGCGGCGGCCTCCTCGGTGACCTCTGGCGGCGCGGCGATGGTCAGCCACCGCGCGCCGGTGGCGTAGCGCTCGTGCCGCCACGCGAGCAGCTGGTCATGGCCGAAGACGTAGCCCGCGATCGCGGCGGCGGCGATAAACCCCAGCCACGGCCGCGCGACGATCCAGGCCCAGACCTCGCCGGGCTTGATGAGGACGTCGGCGTTCATTCGGCCTCACCGATCCCCGTCACGGCGATCTTGTGCTCTGCCGCCGACCCGACGCTGCGAAACGGGATGCGCGAACGCCCGGCGACGAGCAGGCCCTCGCCCCTGGGTGTCGACAACAGCAGTCGCGACTCCCCGGCGGTCAGCGAGAACGCCTCGGACACCGCGTCGATGGACTGCGTGGACTGGCGCATCAACACCTGCGTCGCCGCGTTGCTCACCACGGCCAGGCCGAGGTCAGTTGACAGCACGTCGGCGGCGTCCTGGGTGATGACGCACAGCCCCGCCGAACGCTTGCGGGCGGCCTTGGCCATCCGGAACAAGAACCGTGCGCCCTCGCCATCGCGCATCAGCAGCCAGGCTTCGTCGACGACGACGAGGTGCCGCCGCCGGCGGGCGCCGGGGACCGGAGCGTCGATGCCCGACCAGATCGAGTCCAGCGCCAGAAGGGTCCCGACCGTGCGCAGCTCGTCGGGAAGGTGCCGCAGGCTCCAGACCACCAGGTGCCCGTGCGGGCTGGTGGTCGTCGGCCCGTCGAACAGGCTGGCGAAGTTCCCGGCCGTCCACGGGGCCAGCCGCGCGGCCAGCTGCCCGGCGGCGGGGTCGTCATCGGCGGCGAGGGTCGCCGCCAGGTCCCGCAGCAGCGGCGCGGGCCGGGTCCAGGTGGCCGGGTCGCCGTTGATCCCGGCTGCCGCGTAGGTGGCCGTGATCGCCCGATCGAGCGCGGCCCGCTCGGTCGGCGGCGGGGTCGCACCGAGCATGACCGAGATCAACGTGTGCAGGTACAGCCCGCGCCGGGTCAGCGTGTCGGCCCGGCCATCCGTCGGCAGGTCGAGCGGGTTGATCCGCACACCGGGCACGCCGAGCTGCACGACGGTACCTCCGACGTGCTCGGCCAGGGGCGCGTACTCGTCCTCGGGGTCGATGACTGAAACCGCCGTGCCCTGGTACAGGTTCCGCAGCACTTCGAGCTTGACGAAGTACGACTTGCCCGCACCCGACCTGGCCAGGACCACGCTGTTGTGGTTGTCCTGCCGCCAGCGGTCCCACAGCAGCACCCCGTTGGACGTGGTGTTGACGCCGTAGAGCACCCCGTCAGGCGGGGCGACGACGCCGGGGGCCGGGGCCGCCAGGTCGGCCGAGGCGAGCGGGAACGCCGCCGCCAGAGCGTTGGTGTCGAGGATGCGGCGCATCCTCAGCGGGTCAACCCCTATCGGCAGCGTCGCGACCCAGCCCGCCTGGTGGCGGAACGTCGCGGGCTGCAGGTCGAGCATGACGCTGGCGGCGGCGGACTTGACGCCCGCGGTCACGGTGCGCAGCTCGTCGAGGTCTCGGGCGTGGATGGTGACGTAGATCCCGACGTCGAACAGCCGGGCTGCGCCCCGGGCGACCCGCTCGGCCAGGTCGGCGGCGTCGGCCGCCGCGGCGTCGGTCATCGGATCACCGAGCTTGCCTTGGTCGGCGTCCAGCCGCCGCGATGACTCCAGCCGCGCCCGCTGCCTCTTCAGCATTGGCGCGGCCAGCTGCGCCGCGACCGGGTCGATGTGCACGGCCACGTCCACGCGGCCGGGGTAGGACAGCAGCGGGTCCAGCCACGCCGGGCCGACCTCTGCCGGGTACCCGCACACGGCGAACGTCGCGCTGCAGCCGTCACCGACCTGCACGTGCCAGGGGGTGACCGACAAAGCGGCCGGGGAGGGCATGCCCTCCCCGGCCGCAACGCTCTTCTTCATGGACTTCAACAGGTTCACGTTGTGCTCCGTAGGGTGACAGGGGCGCCGGGCACCGCACGCGGGCCGGGCACCGGAGGATTGAAGGGATCGACCGCGCTGGCCAGCGCCGCCGACACCGCCGGGCCGTCCAGCGCGGCGGCTTCCACACCGAGCCCGGTCAGCGCGCGGGCTGCGGCGTCGGCGACCTGCTCGCCGGTGACGACCGCGAGCACCTGACGGCGCAACGGGTCGCGTTCCTCGTCCAGGTCGAGGAGGAACTCGGCATAGTCCTCGGCCGCCAGGGCGAGCGCCGTGTGCGGCAGGCGCGGGGCGTGGTCGACGATGGCCTGCGCGTGGCCGGTCAGGTCGTGGCGCTGCGCGGCCACGACGATCTGCGCCGGACCGGTCAGCGAGTTGAGGAACCGGCCAAACCCGTCCAGCAGCGCGCTCTGCTCGCCGCCGGTACGCAGGTGGATGTTGGTGGTGCCGCAGGCGATGAGCACCTTGGCGCGGCCTTCGCTGGTGAGGACTCCGGTAGGGCTGATCGCCGTGACCGGCGAGCGCAGCGGCGCCGGGACGCTCGTCTTGCCGGCCAACGCCGCAACCGAGGTGGCCCGAGCGCTGCCCGGTGTCAACTGGCGCGGGCTGCGCGACAGCGCGAAACCATGGCGCAGCCACACATCGAGCGGGAGGCCGTCGCGTCGGCCCAGGGCTACGGCGACGGCGGCGGAGAACACGATGATCCCGGCGACGATCCAGACTGCCGCCGAGAGCAGGTGCCCGAAGGTGCGGTAGACGCCGACGCCGCATAGAACGGCACCGCCGATGATGGCCAGCTGCCGGAACGTCAAGCCGAACGCGATGCGGTCGGGGGAGTTGACGTCGGCTGGGACCGCGGCGCGGGGTGTGGTGTCGTCGCGGGTCATCGCCCACCTCGCACCGCACGCCCGAACGGGATCCTGCGGGTGACGCTCTGGATCAGCACCGCCCGCAGCAGCACCCCGCCCATGTTGGTTCCGCCCTGACGGGTCACGAACCGGCGCATGAGGCCCGGAATCTTGATCGTGACCCACAGCAGGACCGCGACCAGCAGCAGGTTGAGCACGTCGGAGCCGGGCAGCCCCAGCAGGATCGGCAGGTTCGCATCCGGATCGACCAGAAGATCGAGGCCGGTCGAAAACCCGATGGCCTGCAAGGTGACGGTGCCCAGACAGCCCAGCAGGGTTCGCCACCACAACTGCGCGGCCTCCTGCGTCCACGGTGTGGCGTAGCAGGCCAGCGCGACCGGGGCGATACCGGCCAGGATGACCAGGACCCCGACCCGCACGATCCACCCAGTGATGAAGGTGAACATCAGCCCGACGATCAGAAGACCGATCACGAGGGCGACCAGAGCGTTGGCGGGGTCGGTCAGAGCCGCAACGACATGGGTCCGGGTCATGTTGACCACATCGGTCGTGTGCGGCGCGGACGGGCCAACCATGGCGACCGTCAGCGAGTTGGCGATGTCGATGGTGGCCGAGGTCAGCGGGACCGCGAAGTACGACGCCACCAGGCCGACGATCAGTCTGGGGAACAGGTCTTTGAGGGTGTAGCGCATCTCGACCGAGCTGCCGACCATGGTCGCGATACCCACGGCGATGATGGCCAGGACGAAGCAGGCGTTGACGACCAGGGCACTCTTGCCCGCGATCGTCTGCACCTGCGGCAGGACGGTGACGTCCGGCGATAGGAACATCGATGAAGTCAGGTAGGAAAGGAGCCCGCCGAGCAGGTCTTGCAACCGCTCGGCGAGCCACTTGACCAGCCCGTTCATCAGCCAGTCGACCATGATGGGGTGTCCTGCCTCAGCCGCCGATGATGCCCTGCAGCACGGTCAGGATGACCGGAGACAGCACGGCGAGGGCGTAGCCGATCAAGGCTGACTTGAAGTTGCCCTTGGCCTGTTCGACCTGGGCGGGGTCGCCTCCGGCTGCCATGTAGCGCAGGCCGCCGACCACGAGGAACATGGTTGCGACGACGGCGATGATGCCCATGATCCACAGACGGATGCCGTCGATGACCTCGGGCAGGGTCTTCGGCCCGCCGCCGCCCGGGTCGGGCGCGGCCAGGACGAGGTCGTTGAGAAGGTTGAGAGTCGTGTGCATTGCGGCGCTCCACAGGGATGTGGGGCCGCCCGATGGGGACCGGGCGAAGTCCTTGGGAAGGTCCGGTGGGGGCGCTCCTCCCTTGCAAGGGAAGGGATTGCGGTGTCAGTACGCCGCGCCAGCCGTGCCGGACCTATGGGCCTCGTCGATGGGCGGTCCCCACCTGGCGGGCATGCCGTGGATGACATGCAACGCCCAGATCCGTGCTGTCAGGTCGATCGAACCCGCCGATTTCCTGTTACGACCTGGCAGAACCAGACAGCGAAGCTGTTGGCGCGCAATCGATGCCCGAAGCGCAGACAGAAAGAGGCCGTCCCGGGCAGCTGCCCGGAACGGCCTCTGATGCGGTGCGTGGTGCCGGTCAGGCCGCGAGGGCGGGCTCGCGGCGGCCCGTGGTCAGCACCGGGCCGGTCAGGTCTCCCCGGATCACCGCCGCGGCCACGGCTCGCTCCGCGCGGCGCCTGCGCATCCGCAGCGAGGAGGCGGTCACGCCCCGCTCGGCGGCCAATTGCTCGATGAGCGAGTCACCGAACCGGGTCGCGCTGATGAGCTCGGCGGCCTCGCCGGAGATCAGGCCGGCGGCGGCGGCCCGTCCGAGCAGCAGATCCGGGTGGCCGTACGGCATACGCGGCGAGCGCGAGCCGTTGGACAGGTCCAGCGGCAGCTCCTCGGTGTCGCGGTCCTTGATGACCGCGACACCGGCCCGCCACGCCGCCCAGCACAGCCGCAGCCACAGCCGGGGCGTGTCGAGGTCGGCGGTGCGCAGCGCCTGCAAGAAGCCCGCCAGGACCTCCGAGTCGACATCCTCGGCGTGCCGCGGCCGTCCACGGCTGATCTTCGCCGCGAGGTGGGTCAGCGCGGGCAGAGCGACGCCGATCGCGCCGACCACCCACGCCGGACCCCACTCACGGGCGTGCAGAGCCAGCTGCCGCCACAGGGCATTGACGGTGTCGGAGTCGTAGCGCTCGAACAGCAGCATTTTGCGGAGTTGGTCCAGCGGCATGGTCTTGTCCGGCATGCCAGGCACCGGCCGGGCGTCGAAGCTCAGCGGCGCGGGCTCGCAGGTCAGCAGCGCGAATGCTGTCTCGGCGGTGGTCAGGGCGGTGTCGGCGGTCCGGGCGCGGCGGGTGGTGGTGGCCATGGTGGCGTCCTCCTCAGCGGAGCGCTTCGCCTGATGCGAAGGCTCGAAGACACCGATTGGGACAGGCCGACCTGACACCACAAGCGTTTGTCAGATCGGGACAGGTTCTGCCAGGTCGTGTCAGGTTTTCGCCTGTCAGAACGCCCGCGCGCCGGGCTGCCCGGCCGCTGCTGACCGGTTCTGTCAGGGCGGGGGCGGGTTCGATCGGGCTGTCAGCGCCGTTCTGGGATTCGTCAGTCCGCCCGCCGGTCCGGGGGCCACGTGCCCATGACCGAAACCAACCACCGCCACAGTGCCCCGGTCCCAATCGGGGACGTCGTGCCGGGCATCCCGCCCGTGCCGATCACAGTCTGGCCTGTTCCCGCCCCGCAGCGGGGCGAGACTATGTCCAATGCCCTGGGCGTGCGGCTCGTGCACAACCTCACCCACCCGTCCCAGCTGGTCATCGACCTGGCAGACGGGCCGCAGCTGGCCCGCGCGGTCATCGCCGCCCGCCGCCGCAGCCACCTGAGCTCGGCCCGGCAGAGCGGTTGGGGCCGGGAGGCGGCCAGCCTGATCGTCACCGGCTGGCCGCTGACCGGTGAAGCGATGACGCCGGACGAGTTCTTCGCCCGGTGCAAGGCCAAGCTGCTGGCCGGCGGCTGCGTCGCGGTCCTACTGGCCCACGACGTGACCGCCCCGGTCGACGTCGTCATTGCCGCCAAGGCGGCCGGGCTGGCGTACCTGCAGCACATCGTGGCGGCCGACCAGCCGCCCCGCAAGGGCACGCCCACCCGGCTCGACATCCACACCGACGTGCTGATCCTGACCCGCAGCACGACCAACGGCGGCACCGATGACTGAGCCCATGCCGGTCACCTCCGTGTGGCTGACCTGCCAGCAGCCCTCCCGCGACCAGCGGCGAGGCCGCTACGTCCCGGAGAGCAGCAGCCATCCGGGCAAGATGCTGCCGAACCTGGCAGCGCACGCGATCAGCACCTACACCACGCCGGGAGACCTGGTGTTCGACCCGATGTGCGGGTCGGGCACCACCCTCGTGGAGGCCATGCACCTCGGGCGGCACGGCATCGGCCTGGACATCGAGCCGAGGTTCACCGCCCTGGCCGTGGCCAATGTCGCGCTGGCTGCGTCGCAGGGCGCCGCCGGCAGCGGCCGAGTCGTCACCGGAGATGCCACTGGTCTGCTCGATCTGGTGCCCGCGTCCGCGGTCGGACAGGTGAGTCTCGTGCTCACCTCTCCTCCCTACGGGCGCGCGACCCACGGCCTCGTGCGGGCGACCAGTAGCGGGGTACGCAAGCGGGACCACCTCTATGGAGACCGGGAGAAAGGCAACCTCGCCTACGGCGGCTGGTCCCGCTTGCTCGACGGGTTCGCCGAGATCCTGGCGGCCAGCACCCTGCTGCTGCGTCCCGGCGGGACCGTGGTCATCACCTGCCGACCGGTACGCCGCCAGCGGGACGACCTGATCGACCTGCCCGGCGAGCTGCTCGCCGTCGCCCGGTCGGTCGGGCTGGTCCCGGTAGAGCGGTGCGCGGCGATGCTCGCCGCCGTCCGCGACGGGCAGATCGTGCACCGGGCCAGCATGTTCGGCCTGATGGCGGTACGTCGTGCCCGCTCCGGAGGCGTCCCCGTGCACCTCGTGGCGCACGAGGATGTCCTGGTCCTGCGCCGGGTGTGAATCTCACCGCCAGTTCAGGAATCCTGAACATATGGGCAGGTCACGGGCTTGATGGTAGTGGGTCCTTGGCCTCGTCTGCGGGCAGGGTGGCGGGATGTGGGCAGCTCAGCCCTGTCCCGCCACCGCTTCGCTTCCATGAGGGACCGCCGGGCGGTGAGGTCCCGCTGCCGCACGGCGTGGCAGCGATCCGGCGGCGGCGGTCCCGCATCGGGTACCGCACCGCCGGTCCGGGTGCGGGACTCCACCGCCCGGCGGCGGGACCCGCCGTCACCGCGCGGCGGGACAGTCCCGCTCGAGGTCCCGCTCCGTCAGCCGTGAAGCGGGACCTGTCCCGCTGCTGGCGGCGACCGGCACGGCCGGGTCCCGCATCACCGCCGAACCTGACAGAACCGTCCGCCGGGCGGGTCTGACAGGTTCTGCCAGACGAGCGAATCTGACAGCACCGCTCATCCCACCTCCGGCGCGCATAGCCTGGAGGTTCCCCTTATTTCTTATGTGCCCCCCGATCTGACGCCTCGCGCGACGGCACCTTGCCCACCGCCTACGGTCGGCCGCCTTCGCCAGCCCCAGATCCGGCACCCATAAAGCCCACGTCCCTGGCGTACGCGACCGGGGCGCGGTATCCCCATCCCTTCAGGCGGTCACCACTCGGTGGCCGCCTTCTTGCTGTCCCCTGGAGGGCGACATGCTCAAACCGGCCTGGTACCTGACAGACGGCGACTACTTCGGTGCGCTTTCCAAGGTGGCGCAGATGGACACGGTCGAGTCTGCAATCAGCTCCCCGCACCTGCTCAGCGACGAGGGCGAGTTCAGCCCGGCGCAGACGGCCGCAGCTACCTACATGGCCCTGCTCGCCGCCGAGCACCTCAACGATGAGATCACCTACAACGCCCGGCGTCACACCCTGGTCGAGCTGGCCCGGCTGCTGCACGGCCTGAACCTGCTGCACGCCCACCTGACCCAGACCATCCAGAAGCTCGCCGAACACTGCGACAAGCGCACCTTCACCGGCCTGGCCGACCTGCCCGCCGCGGCGGTCAAGACCGTCATCGACAGCCTCTGCGCCGCCGGCGCCAGCGGTGAGGTCTGCGCCGGGCACCTCAAGGAAGCCCATCTCACCCTGCGCGGGCTCACCAAGTAACCCCTACCCGTCCGCCCGAAGGCGCGCGATCCGGCGACGGACGCGCGCCTCCTTCTCCCACGCAGGAGCTGCCATGACCACACCCGACACCGAATCGCCGCACGACACCGCCGACAGCGGCCCGACCCGCATCACCTTCAACGCCACCGGCCGCGCAGTCGCCGCCCTGGACATGCTCGTCGCCGCATCCCGCACCAACCGCACCGACGCCATCAACGCCGCCCTGCGCCTGGCCGCAACCCTGCTCACCCTTGCGCAACCCAACGGCACCCTGCACGTCCTGGCCCCAGACGGCACGACCCACGTCGTGCACCTGCCCTAACCCACGCGCCGAAAGGCATCCCGATGAGCCTGTACTCCCTCACCCCGAAACCCGGCTGCGAGCGCTACACCATCCAGGTCGGCTGGAACCCCACAACAGCTTCCTCGCCACCGTCATTGACTTCGCCTGGGACCCCTCGATCAACCCCGATGAACCGGACACCGTCCGGCTCGGCATTGGCGCCCAGATCCTCGACCCCGCAGAAGTCCTGATCGCCGTCGAACCGTACGCCGTCATCCCCGACGACCTGATCGGCCGCCTGCGCGCCGACAAGACCGCCCACCCGCCCCGCCGGTGACCCCGGCGGGCCGCCCACGGGCATCCGCCACCCAGCAGCCATCGCCAGCACCACCATCAGCCGTCGCCCGGCCGACCGCGCTAACCGCGCACCTCCGGGCACGGCCGAAAGCCGTGCCCGGATTCCACCCACCCATCACCAGGGAGAATCCGTTGGAACCACACAGCAACAACCCCAGCCCCGCCATCCCCGATATACCGCTCCAGCTCGCAGGTCAGCCCACCATCGGCGGACTCGCCGCCCCGTGGACGACCGGGCGCACCCCGGACGGCCGCTACCGCTTCGGTGCCGTCGACCTCGACCGCCACAACCGGGCAATGAACGAAAAGCTCTGCCAGACCTGCGGAACCACGCTGGACACCCGCCTGGTCTTCGCCATGCGAGACAGCGACCTACGGTCGCTGACCAGCCACGAGCCCGCCATGCATCCAGTGTGCGCCGCCTACGCCGCCACCGCCTGCCCGATGCTGGCCGGTCGCATGATCCACTACCGGGCGACCTCGCTCGCCGGACAGTTGGCCGACCTCGGCGTCAGTTCCCACGGCGATCCCACTGACACGCGGGCAGGGTCCGCCGCCGAGCCATGGCAGCTCGTCTGGGCCAGCGGTTACCGCGTCTACACCCACCCGCGCACCAAGTTGCTCGCCGCGATGGTGCTGCCAGAGCAGATCCTGCGCGTGCGCCGCATCGGCGACAACCCGCGACAAGGCGGCGAGCAGCGCCCCGACTGCTCCATCGACCCCAGCGAAAGCGAGACACCCCGATGAGACAGCCCTGGGAACTGCCGTTCGCCGTGCGGCAGATCAACGACTTCGAGCCGGGACATGAAGGCCCGTCCTGCCAGGCATGCGCCACCTACCAGGCCGACCGGCGGTTGCGCGCCGAACAGGCACCCATGCTCCACGGCAGCGACGACACGCTGTACAAGTCACCGCACGCCGGAACCTACCTGTTCGAAGCGCGCTACTCCCGCTGGGCCTGCACCCAAGGAGCGCACGGACCCCTCGATCCGTACGCATTCGTTCGCGGGGGTGCCGGGTGCTGATGCTGAACATCTTCGACGGCATCTTTGACCGCCGCGACCTCGACAGCCTCCTCACCCTGCTGGATCCGGCCACCGACGCCTACGCGAACCTTCGCCCCTGGGGCTGGCCGTGCACCTTTACCGCCACCATCACCGGTCTGCCGGTCCAGGTCGACATCCGGCCGCCGTGGACGGCCGGCTACGTCAGCGTCGACCTCACCGACGAGGTCCGCCGCGGTATGCGCGCTCAGATCGACCGCCTCCAGAGCCCGCGGATCTGGCTCCACGCCGAAGACCGGGTGATCACGCTCCGGCCAAGCATCGACTGACGGGCCATCAAGACCGCACCACGATCCCTCCGCATTACACAACGCGACAGCCCGCCACTCGGCGGGCTGTCGACATTCAGGACCCGGGACGCATCGCCTAGGAAACGTGGCGTCCCGGGTTCTCTCGTGAAGAGAGGACTCCAGTGTCCGAGCTCATCTCCATGATCGCCACTTTCGTGGCGGCGCTCGCACTCGGCAGGCTCGCCGGCGTGCCTCCCATCCGCCGGTTGCGCAGGCAGCTCGCCGACGCGGTCCGGCAGATCAACCATGACCCGCTCACCGGGCTGCTCAGCCGGGCCGGTCTTACCGCCGCACACGCCATGTGGCAGCGGGAGCAGCAGCAGCTCATCCTGGTGCTGCTCGACCTCGACGACTTCAAGTCCGTCAACGACACGTACGGCCACCAGGCCGGCGACGACCTCCTGATCGAGATCGCCGACAGCCTCGGTGAGGCCGCGCACCTGTACGGCGGGGTAGCCGCCCGCCAATCCGGTGACGAGTTCGCCGTTCTGCTGCCCATCCGGAGCGACATTCAGCGCGCCGTCGACGCCATCATCGCCATCACCGGCCTCCCCGTCAGCATCGCCGTCGAAGACGTGGTGGTGAAACTCGTCCCCTCTGCCAGCGCCGGGGCGTGCACGGGCGCGCCGTCCGAAACCCTCGACACCCTGCTCCGCCGCGCCGACATTGCTCTCTACCGGGCCAAGCAGTCCGACCGGCCGTATGCCGTCTACGAGGCGGGCATGGCCATGCCCCAAGCCTCGGCCCGGCGCGGCCCGCGGCGCCGCGACCGTCGCGAGCACGGGGGAGCCGCCCGATGAACAGGCGCGAGTACGGCTGCCAGATCTGTGCCCATGTGCTCAACCGGTACGCCGACGAGCACGGTATCGCCGTCTACGAGCACCCGCTCGTCCTCGGCCCGGTCGACCACGGGCCTGTCGTGGTGCCCGCAGACCGGCTGGACAAGCTGCGGCGAGTCTGCGACTTCTGCGGCTCGGGCACAGCGCTGCTGCTGTTCATCTACCGCACCAGCCCCATCAGCGCGGTGGCGGTCAGCGGTGACGTCCAACGCCTTGAGCACTACGGCACGGACTGGTCGGCCTGCGCGGCCTGCTCCCACTGGCTGGCCGCAGCCAAGCCCGCGAAGCTCCTCGACCGCGCGGCCGCCATCAGCGGTTTGCCTCACGGCGACATCGGGCTGGCTGTCACCGGACACCTGCAGCGTGCTGTGCTCAACAGCCTGCTGCCCGGCCGCATCCTCATTACTACGAGCGAATGGCCCGCTATGGCACCTCCCGCGAGGGCGATGCCCAAGGTTCGCGACCGGTTGGCAAGACTGCTACGCGGCCCGGATGTCCTCGGCGCCCCAGCACTCGTCGACGCCGGGGGAGACGTCGCCGACACCCTGGACCAGGGGCCGCTGTACTACGTGGATGCGCAGTTCAGCCAAATGGCAGAGCACGCGGCAGCAGTGCTGCCCGACGCGGCAGCCGTGCCGGAGCTCGCGCCATCCCAGCACGGTCTGCTCGTCTGGGCGACGCCCGTCGGTGACATCAACGCGGCCAGCTGGAGCAGTAGGGCTGGCGGCTGGCTGATCGTGCGGTACCGCGGGATTAGCACAGACGGGCACTCTGAGGAAGCCGCGCAGCACCTGCGAGACGCTGTGGGCTGGCTGCTACCGACGCACGCAGCTGAAATCGGCTACACCGACGCGGTCGGCGCAGGCCATCCAGCCGCGGCACTTCTCGCTACGTGGCTGCTCATCGGCCAGGAGTCAGTGGCGGCAACCGAGCCCGCAGAGGTAGACCCGCCGATCCGGAAGGCATACCAGCGCGCTGGGCGCCCGGCACCGGATGTTCGCCTGGTCCGGATCCGGGGCACTGCGCGGACCGAGGCGGGTTCCGCCGCCACGGAGAGGACGGGTAGCGGGCGCACCCACAGGTGGTGGACTTCGGGGCACTGGCGCAACCAGGCATACGGGCGGGGCCGCGCGCTGCGCCGACCGGTCTACATCAACCCGTTCCTGAAGGGTTCGGCAGATCTGCCGATCCGGCAGTCCACCACGGTCCGCGTGCTCGGCACCCTAGTGCGACCTGCTGCGGACGGCGAGGCGTAGCCGGTAGCTGGTCGGGTGGGCAGGGCTTCAGCGCCCTGCCCACCCACGGCCGAAGCATCCGGTGTGGAGCGCGCCATGCACTTATGGACCAAAGGGTAGTGAGTTAGTCGACCTAATTAAGCAAGATCGACACACCGAGTGATGTTCGGTACGCTCCCTGTCATTCCAGGCCGGCGGGGAGGGCAGCTTTGGAACGGAGTCAGCAACCAGCCGAGGTCTCGGTCGACCTCGGCATGCTCAGGGTCTTCGCCGATAGTCTTAAGTCCGATGCGGAGCTCGGCCTACGGCCGGGTGTCGCGCGTGCCACTCGCGAGGCGCTGACCGGAGTCCCCTTCGGCTCCCAGTCGATCGGCGGAGAAGCCCAGGCAGCGAGGAAGGCTGTCACGGTGGCGCTGGCCCGAGCACAGCACAACGCCGCGAAGCAGATCGAGGCCGCCGACATCCTCATCAAGGCCGTCAACCACATCCTCACCAACTACACCAATGCCGATCTGGCGACAGCCGAGCAGATAGCGGCGGTGGAAAAGACGCTTTCGGACGCCGTCAAAGCTTCCGAACAGGTGTACCCGATCCCGCGCGGGCAGCTCGCCGAATGACCGACCAGGTAACTCCCGTCCCTCCCACGGTCTCCAGCATCGTCAAAGGCGAGTTCATCGGCCCCGTCCAGACGACCTTCTCGCCGCAGCCCGTCTTCGAGGCCGCCCAGACCAACTGGCCGGCCTACGACGTCCCACGGATGTGGGACTCGGTGCGTGGCGAGGCAAGTGAGCAGGCCTGGGCACAGGCACGTGGTTGGGAGAATCTCGGCCAGCTGCTCGCCGCACACCACGACTCACTGGCCAGGCTCCGGGAGGGCCTGGCATCAGGCTGGGACCCGGAGCGGTCGCCCGCCGCCAAGGCGTTCTTCAGGGTCGTCGACGACCTCGTCTTCTCGCTGCGCGAGGACGCGTACGCGCACTCCGCAACCGCACGCAGCCTCGACGGCATCCTGTCCGTGCTCGCCACGGCAAAGGAAAAGCTCGGGAACATGAAGTCCGAGTGGGACAGCGTCACCACCGACTGGCTGCCGGAGCGGTGGGACAGCGCGGCGGCAGATCTGAATACGCAGGCGCGGCAGGTCATGCTCGAATCCGAGCAGGCCGTGAAGCAGTACCGAACGCGGGTGGTGATACCTGCGGAGTACGAGTTCCGGGACTCGATATCGGACATCGTCGAACCGCCACCGCCACCGCCGCCACCGCCGCCCGCCGTCAAGACCATCGGAGGAGGCAAGCCGGGCATGGTCGCTGCCGGTAGGCCTGCCGTGCCTCCACCGCCGGTGCCGGGATACGACCCGGTGCTGCCAGGCGGTCCGGTTCTCGAGGGAATGCCGCAGCCAGTGCCGGCCGTGCCCGGTTCGCCGATCTCCGTGCTTCCGGTCCCGCCCGGTAATGCATACGCGCCCACCGGCGGTGCCTACGTGCTCCCGGGGCCAGGCGTTGGCCGGGGCGGCTGGATCGCGCCGATGCCGGTTCCGGCCAGCATCGCCAACTCGGCGGCAGCGGCTGCCGCGGCTCAGCGGGGTGCCGGTGCCGGGGGTGCGGCGGGGATGATGCCGATGGCCGGAATGGCGGTGCCGCCGACGGGGGGACCCGAGCGAGGCTCGCGCGGGGGCCGAGCCGGTGACGTCGTGTGGCAGGTCGCCCAGGGCGTTCCGCCAGTCATCGGGGATGTCCAGGCGCCTGCGCTTACACAAGAACAAGCGCCAGAGACCGCAGCGGTCGAGCAGGCGTTCGTCGACTGGTTCGCCGACGTCGCGACGCCTTGGACCGACGACCTGAGCGTGACCCTGCCTCGACGAACGGACCAGCCCTCGTGAACGCTCTCCTTCGCCGCCGTGGTCTCGCCGCGGTGGCGGCCTTGCTGGCTGCCGCCGCGCCTCTCGCCGCAACCCCGGCAAGCGCGGCCGACCGGATCAGCGACGGCCAGTGGTACGTGGACTTCCTCGACCTGGACGTGGCGCACAAGGTCAGCCGCGGCGACGGGGTCAGAATCGCGCTGATCGACACCGGCGTCGACGCCCGGCACCCGGACCTCAAAGGCTCGGTCGTCGCGGGCGCCGACTTCAGCCGCGAAGGCCCCGGCGACGGGCTGACCGACACCGACGGCCACGGGACGTCGATGGCCAGCCTCATCGCCGGAAATGGCCAGATCCGCGGTGTCGCACCCGACGCGACGATCGTGTCCATCCGCGCGTCCAACGGAACCAGCAGCTCAGCCACATCGATCGGGCAGGCTGTCTCCTGGGCGGCCGACCACGACATCCCGGTCATCTCGATCTCTTCGGCCCACGACTCCGACGACCTGGTCCTGCAACAGGCCGTCCAGGCTGCCGTCGCGAAAGACATCGTGGTGGTCGCGGGCGCCGGGAACACGCCCCGCTCGTCGCGGGTCGCCTACCCCGCCGCCTACCCCGGAGTGATCGCGGTGGCCGGGGTCGGCAAGAAGGGCGAACACTCCGCGACCTCGGTCACCGGTCCTGAGCTGGCGCTGTCGGCACCGTCAGACATGATCAGCACCGCTTACCGTGATGGCCAGCGCGTGGTGGCTACAGGAACCTCGAACGCAACAGCGCTCGTTGCGGGCACTGCCGCGCTTATCCGCTCCAAGTACCCCAACCTGCCCGCATCCGAGGTCGTACGGCTGCTGACCGAGACGGCGACCGACAAAGGCACCCCCGGCAGGGATAGCGAGTTCGGGTACGGCGTGGTGAACCCGGTCCGTGCGCTCGCGGATGCCAAAGCCGCGAAGCCTTCGTCCCAGGCGCAGCCGTCAGACTCCGCGGCCGCCGTGCCGACGGCGATCGCCGCGCCCGGAGCCGAGATAGGCGCCGGCACACTGCTCGCCCTGGTTCTGTGCGGCGTGCTGGCGGTTCTCGCCGTCGTGGCCGCCATCGTGGTGTTCGCGCGTAGCCGGAGGCACAAATGAACGACTCGCCCACCTCGGCCGGTCCCGCGTTCTTCGCCGAGCCCGAAGGCCTGCGCAAGCTGTCACGTCAGCTGGCGGACTACAGCGCCCACGCTCATCGGGCAGTGGAGTACGTCGACCGCCACACCGATCTCTCCTGGTACGACCAGGGCCTGATGCAGAAAATTCAAGACGAGCACGACCAGTACCGAGCACAGCTGCTGGCTTGGACGAACCGGCTCGAGACGCTTCTCGCCGAATCCGCACGCGGCATCGAAGCCGCAGCCCGCTACTACGAGTCGACGGACCGCGACACCGCCCGCACGTTCGACGACAAGCTGCCACGCCATACAGAGCGGAGCGACCCGCGATGATCGACGACCCGACGCGGTTCCTGACGGAACCACCCACCCCGCCAGACGACGTCGAGCACGGCGACCTCGACCCGGCATTGTTCGCGTCCATCGCCAGTCTGTCCGCGCGCATCAGCGACCTGCTGGAGGACCTGTTCGACTTCGACCCTCTGGGCGACATCGTCCAGGTGTTCCTCGGCGACTGGGAGAAGCTCCACCAGTGCGGCGCGGCGTTCAACAGCCTCAGCCTGTTCAGCGGGCAGCTCATCGAAAACCTCCAGCACAGCAGCAAGGAAGCCGGCACGTCGTGGCAGGGCGGCGCCGCCGAGTCGGCCCAGACCTACTTCGCCGACTGCGTGAGCAGCATCCGCTCGCAGCAGACGGCCCTGCTGGCTGCTAGCAAGGAGTATGTGCGCCTCAGTTTCGGCATCAACGTGCTGGCCACGCAGGTGCAGGGCCTGCTTGAACTCATCCTCGACCGGCTGATCATCGCGGGTATCGCCGCCGCTGCGGGCACCGCGCTGTCGGAGACCGTGATCGGCGGGGTGGCCGGGTACGGTGTGGCGGCCTGGCAGGTCATCGAGGTCATTCAGCTGATCAACCGGGCGGCCACCAAAGCCCAGGCAGCCGTCACGCTCCTCGTGGGAGGCGGCTCGTTCATCGCCGCCCTCACCAAGGATCTCGGTGAGATACCAGCCCTGGCCCTACCCGACCTGAGCTACCATCACCCGGCGCTGACCTGAGAGGTGCAACCATGGCGGCCGACGAGGCCCTTGGGCCGGCTGGCGACGACCCGGCACTGTCCCGGATCACCCGCAAACACCTGGAGACTCTCGCCACCGGCGCAGCCGGCACCGCCTGGCGTGAGCTGGCCCGCGACGTGCTCGCCGGCCGCGCGGACGTGCGAGAGGCGCTCGATTCCGCCGCCGCGAGAGACACTGTCCGCCGCGGCATGTCCGGATTCCTGCGCTGGCGTGAGGAGATCGGTCCTGAGGAGTTCTCCCGTTACGCTGGTGACGCTCGACAAGCGGCCCGGAAGCTGCGCGAGCGGATCGAAGCCGAGCGCGACGCTCCGCCGCATGATGGGCGGTAGCCGTGCCGGTTGACAGAAGCCCGGGTCGCGAGGCTCGCCGCGCTATCTCGTGGTTCATGTGCGTGCTGTATGCCGTATCCGTGACGTCGATGTTCGCACTTGCGGACAGGGTCGGCCTCTTCGGCGGACCGCGATCGGATACAAGCCTGCCGTACTGGATGGCGGTCATCATTCCCAACGTGCTGTTCGCTGCGGCGTTGGTCTGCGCGGTCAGGACACTGCTCGGACGAAGTCCTGAGCGAGAGTGGCGTTTCGTCACCTGGTCGGTTGGCCTATTCGCAGCCGGCGTTGGCATAACGCTCCTTTTTGGATCTACCATCGGCTACTGAGTTGCCGTGCCAAGGTGCGTCGGCGACCTGTTCAAGGGAGCTTTCGAGCACGGCGATGTGGTCGTCGGTGGGCTCGACCGGGCGGGCTCAAAGACAGCAGTCTAGGAAAAGCCTCGCGGCCTCGCCGTCTTCGTCGAGCCGACATGGCGTGCTCGCAGATACAAGTCAGATCAAGGACACGTCGAAAACCTTGAGTGACCGGATCAGTGCAACGTGCTGTAATTGCGTGCATCCCGGCGACATGCCGCAACCAGAGGTGGTGACCGTTTGATCGCTGCATTGCCAGGCAAGAATCGGCGCTTCCGACGACTTCTCAGCACGACACATGACGGCTCACCCACAATCGACCCCTGCCCCCTTCTGCGGGGTGCAATCTGATGACCCGCAAAGCCGAACAAGGGCGGCTAATCCTGGTCGCAGCAGCTGAAGCTACGTATGTTAAGCAAGAGGTTGTCGAGCTTACACCTGCCGGCCTGCAGCGTATCCCCATACCACCGAGCAGCTGGGACTGTACGCCTTTCCTAACTGATCCGACAGGCCTCAGACTCGCCGAGGAGATGGTTCGGAGAGTTCGGACGCTTTCCGGCGAGATCGGAAAGATCTTCGACAACGTCGTAGTGACGCTACCCGGGACCCTTGAGAGTCATACAACAGTACTTCGCTCAACGAGGCTCGGAATCCGCGAAGCAATCGACTTAGCTGCCGAATTCAAGCGCCTAGGTGCGCCACAATGCCACGTGTTCCATGATACTGAATGTCTTGCCCTGGGCGAGGCCCGCCACGGTGCGCTGAGGGGTGCGAGTCTGCCGGCAGCGCATGAGAGTTTTGCGTACATTCTCGTTGATGAAGGGGTTGGTTCTACGATCTTCATCGATGGCAAGGTTCTTAAGGGAGCGGGGTCAGCCGGCCACTTGGGCCGGCTAGTCGTTGAACCCGACGGCGCATATAACAAGACGTTCGCGTCTCGAGGACCGCTCGAGGTCTTTGCGGCCCGACCGTGGATCAGTCAGCACATCGTTGGCGAGTATTTGGCCGAGCAGGGTAAACAAGGTGCAAAATCCCCATCCAATAACGCCTTTCGGGCCACGGTGGCGGCCGCCGCGGAAAAGGACTGGAGTGCCCTGACCGTTCGCCAAGTTGACATGGGAATGAAGTCAGAGGATCCAATAGTCCTCACGGTACTTGAGAATGCAGCACAGTACCTCGGCCTCGCCGTGAACGCAGTAATTACGATCGTAAACCCGCCTTCAATTGTCCTCGGCGGAGCGATGATCGAGCAACTGCCGGGATTTGCCGACAAGATTATTTCATATGCCCGTAGATTCTCGTGGCGCCTAGCGTGGAATCGAACGACCATCAGCATTGCCACTCTGGGTCGCGACGCGCAGGTATTAGGGGCTGTTGAAATGCTGAAGGACGTGCTCCACCCCGTGGGACAACAAAACACATAAGGATAAGAGGTCATTGGGATGAAGAGAATAGTAATCAACGGAGATGACTTCGGATTAAGTGACGGAATTTGTCGCGCGATCAGAGAATTGCTCGACGCCGGAGCGATCTCGAACACGACACTTATGACTGCAGCCCCGGATGCGCTTGACCGGTGCCGCAAATGGCGGGTACCTGAGCTCCTCGGAATCGCCGGGGTACATTTGCAACTGTCAGGTGGTGCGCCGCTTTCGCCGTTGTCGGAGGTATCCAGCTTTTCTAATCCGGCATCAGGCAACTTCCTACCCAGACAAAGCCTGACGAACGTCAATCCGGTCGAGGTCGAATCAGAGTGGAGACGACAGATCGAGGCTGCGGCGGACCTCCTTGGAGGGCGCCCTACTCACCTCGATAGTCACCAGGGTGTGCATCGACTCCCCGGCTGCTTCGACGTATACCTATCCTTGGCACGAGAATATGGACTGTCTGTACGAGGAGGGATGGGCGAGGACTACGTCAGCAGGATGAAAGCGAATGGCGTGGTTGGAAGCACCGTTCTTCTACGTGAATGGACTGGTGGATTCCATGGGACCGATGAGCTAAAAGCCACTCTCGTGGCAACAGCGGCCAAGATGGAAGACGCTGATGTCGTGGAACTTGTAACGCACCCCGCTTACTGGGATGAGTATCTTCAGAGCCACTCTTCTCTAAATCTCGGTAGAGAGGGTGATCGAACGAGCCTTCACGAACTCGCGACCGAAGGATGGCTAGCTCGCAACAATTTCCGCATGGTGTCATTTCCATCTCTTGCATAGGTTGCGACATGGCGTCCGTGGAAGCGGTAGAGCGTCTCCTGGCTGGGGAGAATGCTTGGCAGACCTACATCAACGAAGCCCCTGAGCGCGCAATCGACCTCACGTTTGCCGACCTACGCGGTGCCGATCTGCGCCGGCGCACTTTTAGGCGGTGTGATCTGACAGGCGCCCAGATGACGAACGCGAATCTAGACGGCTCAACCTTTCAGACGTGCCAGCTCTCGGCGGTCTCGCTCGACAACGCCAGCCTCGTTGCCTGCCGCCTAACAGAGCTGCATGCAACCGACCTCAGCCTTAGAAACGCAGTAGTGCGCGAGACCACCTTAGATCAAGTAGTCCTCTCCGTGGCAGCGATTGACGATGCGACCTTCACGCGGTGCCAGTTAACAGCGTGCCGTTTCGAGGGTTTGTCGATGGATAGGACAACCTTTACAAATACGAAATTGCACAAGACGACGATCCGGGATGCAGCCGCATCACACACCAGGCTGGACGCCTGCACCTTCGAGGGCTGTGAAGTCACGAACTTAGAACTCAGCGAGCCGTCCATCTGCGAATGCGTCTTTAGGGCATGCGACATAGCTGAGTGGAACCTGTCACTTGGCTTTCTTCGGTCTTGTGCAATGACTGAGTCCAGGATACGTCGACTGCACATCACTGGAACAGAAGTCACTACCCTCAACCTCAGCGGCAGCATAGTTCAAGAGATCGACCTATCGCAGATCGGCCCCTCGACCGCGACACTCCTAGACACCGCATTAATAGGCTGCGTCTGGCCAAATCAAACTGGCAAAGTGAGCGTGACGGGACGCTACAGTCCGAGTCCGTCGCTACTTGGGCAACCGGTGCAGGACATTAAAGGAGTGCCGCCGATCATCCGACGCGCCACTGCAGATGCACAGTATCTGACCCGAAAGCTGGATCTCGCCACGGGACGTATGGCTCGCATAATGTTCCGCCTGTGGGGAGCTACTTCGGCCTACGGTCAGAGCGTCGGCCGCCTCGCATGGTGCTCGCTGCTAGTCATTCTCATTCACACCCTCGCTCTGCTTGCAACTCGTGGACAAATATTCGGAACCTACTTTCATCCAAACCTTCTAGGAAAGGCATTTGGGCTCTCAATTCTTTCGTTTCTTGGGCTTAGCGGAACAGAATCGCCGGCGACGAGTGCCTGGGAACAAGCCATAATCATTAGTGTGCGGATACTCGGCTTCGTTGGACTGGGTATCTGGGTCTCAATTTCAGCGAACAAGCTGAACAAGTTGTCAAGCGAATAGGCTTGAGGAGTTGCGCACGGTGTCAAGCGGAACTACGGTATGATCAATTTACATGACCCTTGAGGTCCTAAATTCAGCAGGCTGCGCCACTCGCACTATACAGACAAGGTAGGGCAATGAAGGTCTATGCCATCGACATCGGCGGCTCCTCCGTAAAGCACGCGCTCGTCGAGGTCGTCCAGAATCACGGTGCCCGCATTATCGATTCCTACGACACCGTCCAACTGCGTTCGAACGCGTTCGAGGATCTCAAGGAACAGATTCTCAAAACCGTGTACCAAACCCTGGCTCTGAATAAGTCGCTAGACGTGGTCGCTATCAGCACAACTGGTTCCGTATCGCATGATGGCACGGTCATTAATGCCGGACATTTTGCAGGGTATAGTAACGTTTCTTGGGGCAACATTCTTAAGGCCGAGTTCCGCCAGATCAAACGTGTGGCGACGTGCAACGATGGTCGCGCTTCGGCCTGGGCGGAGTATATCGCCCAGGGCAAGAGCGCCCAGGTCTTTGCGCACTTTGTTGTCGGAACCGGCGTTGGCGGCGGAATTGTTCACGGTGGCCAATTGCTGATAGGTGACCATTCTGCCGCCGGAACATTCGGGCATATTAAGGTCGATCTACAGTCGGACCTTGTCTGTAGTTGCACACGCATAGGGTGCGTAGAGATGGTAGCAGCGGCACCTGCAGTAGCACGGTATTACAGCCGGTCCCTACGAACACACGAGGCACTCACACTAGACGACGTCACTGCCGCCGTGACGCAGGGAGACGACCATGCTGAGGCCTCCTTTATTGCGGCCGGATCATGGCTAGGTGTGGCGATAGGTGACGTCATGAACATCCTTAATCCGGGGATCATCACCCTCGGGGGTGGTGTGATTCTCGCATCCGAAAGCATTCACAAAGCTAACGACGGCGGACCTTATGTCCGTGCTGCTATCGAGCGTGCAAGAGCAAACTCGATCCGGCGGATCTCCGCTCAAACGATTGTCAGGCCTGCTGTGCATGGAAACGACGGAGGCATGCTCGGCGCCGCGTTACTCGCTTGCTGATCGGGTGAGACAGTGATCTTCCTAGCCGCGTACCCACAAAGCTTCTCTTCGAGCCACCAAGGCTCTACACCGCTCGGGGATCTGTGCACGCAATTGCCGTCGATCGTCCCGCCATCCGTCGGCCTTCATCTTCTTCCATTTTATCCGAGCGAGGGGGACTGGGGCTTCGCGCCTAATGACTGGTTTAGTGTCCTTCCGACATATGGCACTTGGGACGATATCCGTAGTATCGCTCTCCAGAGGAAGGTGATCGTTGATGGGATTTACAACCATGTTGGCTTAGGCCATCCCTTTGCGGCTTCTTTCTTCAGCGATCCGCATCACAATAATGACGCAGTGTACGGATTCCAGGTCGACTCCGAACTCAGCTGTCCAAGGTCTCCACGCGGTGGCCCGGTTCTCAGGTCGTTCCATATTGAAGAGAAGCGTTGGCAAGTTTGGCAGACGTTTTCTGAGTCTGCAATCGATATCCGCCTAGATAATCCCCGTGTCCTCGAGCATATACACAGGCATCTAGAGTTGTTAGTCGGACACAACATCTGGGGATTACGCCTCGACGCCCCGGCGTACTATGCAAAGTTTATCGACCAGCCTCACCGCCATAATCCAGACGCCTACAGGCTGAGCCGCATGATCGCCGACATCGCTCTTGCTCGTGGGCTCGCGGTGACTGCGCAACTGGATTGCGACGAGCATGGAGTCAAGTACTTTCCGAGGAGCGACTATTCTGCGCCCATTGTTGACTATGCTTATTCGGCGTACCTCGTATTAGCATTGTTGACTGCAGAGACATCGTCGTTTGCGGAGCATCTGGAAAATACGTGGCACCTTCCGAGCGTTGTAGTTAGGGCACCGCGTACGCACGATGGAATTCTGCTGAGGTCCAAGCTTCTTTCGGACCGTGCCAAGAAGTCTCTGCTAGAAGCTGTGGCAGGCCACGGTGTGGATGTGCGCGTAATCGACAACGACGCCTACGAAGTCAACAGTTCGCTTCCGTACCTCTGCTCGCTCGGCACTGATATTGCGGGAATGCGTGCGCGCATTGAGCTCTGCGTGGCTGTGAGCGCGTTCATCCCCGGGTGGTGCTGCCTTTATTTGCCGTTTGTCATGGGAGATCTTCCAGAATATCGGGCGTTTGGTCAGTCGGATCCACGTTCGCTAAATCGACAACCCATACTCGACACGGCTAGGAGCGAGTACGTAGAGTCCGGGGCTATGTCATCGATGTACAAACTTCTCGAGTCCCTCAATCGAGTTCGAGGCTACTTCAATGGTGTTGACGCGCTAACCGGCGACTTCGTTGAGGTGCCAGCGCCCGGATTGCTTCTGATAAGCCGTCCACATGCCAGGTTGATGCTTGTTGCGAATTTTGATACTTCGCGCGCCGTCTCTGTGGAACGCATTGTAAAAGGTGATCTTGTCGTCGGAAGACGAGCCCAGGGTGCCGAGGTCTTACCCCTCGGCTTCGGCATTTGGCGATACTGAGCATACTTTTCGTGATCGATTCGTACGACGTGCACCGCCATGGCAACTTTCCTGCCGGCCTCGGCCGTTGCTGAGGGCCGTCAAGTGCGGGCCTTCACGCGGCACTTTGCTGGCGGAGCACCGCTGCCGGCCTCTTCGATGTGGACTGTGGATTGACATGCCCAAGGTGTTCGCGATGTTCGTACGGCCAGGAGGCAAAGTGCGAACGTCTGGACTCTCGTGAGTCACTGCTTTGCCTTAACGAGATCCCGCTGGCCATCGGGCGATTGCTCTGTTGGGGGAGGTAGTGTTCGCCGCACGAGATGCAGTCTGCGTCGCAGGCCTACCTGACCCGTTTGGCCAGGCAGCTCAGTAGGGATACCGAAGGAGTGGGGGAGTGAGGGCGTCCGGCACCGTGGATGCGTACGTGGAACGGGTGCTGGTGGTCATCGCACATCCTGATGACGCGGAGTTCTGGGTCGGCGGCGTGCTTGCCGACTGCACAGCCCGGGGCACCCAGGTCACCTACGTGGTGTTGACGGATGGTGATGCTGGCGGCTATGACCCAGATGTGCCGCGGGGCGAGATCCCTAGGGTGCGCCGAGCCGAGCAGCGCGGCGCGGCAGCGATCCTCGGTGTAAAGGACATCCAGTTCTTGGGGATGGCCGAGGGCAGCCTTACGCATCCCAATACTTGGCTTCATGCCGAGCTCGTCCGCGCAATTAGGCGTACGCGCCCGCAGCGGCTCATCACGTGGAGCCCCGAATGGAACTGGTCGCGGTTCCGCAGCTGCCATCCCGACCACCTTGCCACCGGCACGGCGGCGCTGCGTGCGGTGTACCCGGACGCCGGTAACCGGTTCGCGATACCAATGCTGCTGGAGGAGGGCCTCGAGCCCTGGACAGTGCCGGAGATCTGGCTGTTCAACTCGCCGAGCCCGAACCACCATGTGGAGGTCGGGCACTGCCTGGACCAGAAGGTGTCAGCCGTCGCCGCACACGCGAGTCAGATTCAACATCCCGAGGAGCTGGAAGCTAGCATCCGTCAGCGGCTGGAGGAGAACGCCGCAGCCGCGGGCCTGCCCCTCGGCAGCCTCGTCGAGCTGTTCCAAGTCGTGCAATCGGGGTAACGGCGCGCCAGAACTGCGCATGTGACAGCCCGCCTCGGTGCGCACGCTCTCGTCCATCTTTGCAGAGGCATCGAGTTCCGGATCGACCCCGCTCCGCTTCGGCGGCCCGGCAGCGCCGACTTGAGCGGTTATTGGGGATCAGCGGTGGCCAGGTACTCGCGTGCGCTGTCGCGGAACGCCGACGTCGCGACCGAGCGTGCGTCATCGAGTGCCGTCGCGAGCGTCTTGACCTCGAGGTAAACGTGCCGGGACTGAAGGTTCCATGTTTCCTTGACGATTGTGGAGCCGACGTCGGCGGCTTGATCGAGGTCCCCGATCTGGGTGAACGCCGCCGCCAGGATCGCTCGTCTCTGCGCCCTGGTCCTGATGTGGTCGGCATGGCAACCGGTGATGGCAAGCTCTGCGTATCGCACGCATACTGGTCCTTTGCCCATGTCTCGGTAGACGTGGGCCGCGTGACCCCATAGGCCGCCCTCGTTGAAGTCGATCTGGTCCGGGCCGTCATCGACGCCTTCCGCTGCTTCAAGCGCCTTCTCGGCCATGGCGAGGGCGTCAGTGGCCGACGCCTCGCGCTTCATGGCACCCTCGGCCATGGCCTCCATCGCCGCGAACATGGCCACCGCGCGCGGCTGACCGGCTTGCGTCGATCCGATACGCGCGGCTCGGGCCAGGTCCGCTGCGATTTCAGCCTCGCCGAGATGCAGCATCTGGTGACTCATGGCGCTGAGCGCCCGGCCGCCGAGTACACGGTTGCCCGCCGCCTGGGCAAAGCCCAGCGATTGGCTGAAGTACGCGCGGCCGAGACGGTGATCGCCGGCGTCGTAGGCCATCCAGCCAACGTCGAGCGTCACCTCCGCAACCAACTCGAACAGGGCCTTGCCGGTCTGTCCGGTGAAGCTGCCGGTCAAGAGGGGCGCGAGGTCCCGGCGGAGCAACCTACGCGCAGAGGGGAAGGCCGCACCGCCACCATGCATGTGGTCGACGGCCTTGAGCGTCCGGCGTGCCTCCCGGATGCGTTCGACATCGGCAAGTCCCACGTGTAGCGGGCCGTGACGTGGGGGAACGGACCGCTCCGACGCCAAGAGCCAGCGGAGGGCAGCGACATTGCTCGCCATTCCTTCCTCCGGGGCAAGGGCCGAGTCTGTCAATTGCGAATCCCACAGGGGAGTAGCGGACCGTTGGAGGCGGTCGGGGTCGGCGGTCCATTCGAGGTTCCGCGGAGAGCCTGTCGGGGCCAGTCCCAGTTCGAAGCGTGCCCTTGTACCGTCGTCTGCCCTGGCCAGCGCCGTATCCAGCACCGCCTGCAATTCCGGACGAGGGCAGATCTGTGGATCTGCGTCCCATGCCGACACGGTCCGCGCGCCGACGCCGAGAAACTTCGCGAAGTTGCGAACGCTCAGGCGATACGCCTCGCGAAGGATTCGTGCCTCGCGGCCAGTCCAGCGGCGCACAGTCGCCATACCCATCCCCCTGATGATCCTAGCCGTAGGGCAGGTCTGGGACACATCAACGACCGACCTGCGACGGACCTGCGACAGCAGTCCGTTGTAGACGATGGTTGTTGGCGGGACGCTGGTCAAGCACCGGGACGCCGACGAATTCGCCTCATCTCCCTGGCTCGCACCCCGAGGAATCGAGGCCGAATCGATCGTGGAACCTCGGTGGCCGGAAGGCCCCGGCCGGACGCGACAGCTGACTCCGTCCGGCCGGGCGCCTCGTTCGAGCCGACGGGAGACGCGAGTTGACGACCAGCGGAAAGAAAGATTCCGAGCGTGACATCACGCTCGCGAAATGGATCATCAGAACCCATTGCCCGATTGCCTGGCCTGAGGGTGACCGATGTCTGAACTGCGCAGAACCGCACCCTTGCAGGTTGAATCAGTGGGGACGAGAGCTGCTCACGGACGCGGGCTGGAATGAGGCTGATATCACTGGTCTCGACGCGCGGTCAGGTGCATGGTCATGACCGACGCTGCCTTACAGCATCCGGGGGAGTCAACGGAATCATCATCGCCGGGACCGGCATTTCGTGGAAGCCCGGTCGTGGGATACGTCCGTTCGACGGCCCGTGGCGGCGCTGACCTCGAAAGCTTGGTGGAACAAGTCCGCAACTACGCAGACAACCACGGCTTGTGGCTCGCTGACGTGGTTCGTGACGAAGGGACGAGTGCCGTTGCCGCCTGGCGGCCGCGTCTCGAACAGTTGATCCGCGATCTCGAGCAATGCCGTTATGCGGGAGTCGTGGTGCCCGACCTCGATCACTTCGGCAAGCCTAGAAGCGCTGGGCTGCGTGTGTTGCACCGGATTGAGGCGACGTCAGCCTGGGTCGCCTTCATCGATGCCAGGTGACGTTGAAGGGGACATCCCGGGAGGCCGGCGCTTGAGTTTGAGCCTGCTGCCGACTGGTTGAGCCACGGTCACCGAACAGCCGCATTTTTCAGCAGGTTCCGAACCTCCACGACCTCGCCGTGGTCGGGACCGAAGGCGTTCACCAGGTCCTCTAGCAGGAGTTGGAGTGTGCGGCCGGCCGCCTCGTTGTCGCCGACGCCAAGCTGTAGAAGACCGATCTGTCGGCGCAGTTCAAATGTGCGCGGATCGTCGGGGCCATCGATCCGCTGGCGGTCGGCGAGTAGATCGTTCAGCTGAACCAACGCCCTGCTGCTCTCGCCGAGCATAGCGTGGCATCGGGCGATCTGCAGGCGGCAATCCAGCACCTGTTCGGCGTCCGAGCCGTATCGTTCTGCCAGGTCCCGGGCGAGTTGGCGGAACTGGCGCGCGGCCGGCCGAAAGTCCCCCGCGTCGAGCAGCACGTTGGCGTAGAGCCCGCGGAGGCTGATGACGTCGTCGTCTGCGGCGCCCAGCGCCCGTGTCGCTGGCTCCATGACGCCGCTGATCAACTCGGCGGCGCTGCCGTAACGGGAGTTACGCATCAGCTCCTCTGCCCTCAGACGGATGGCGTCGACGTCGGTTCGCTGCATGGCGGGACGGCTCTCCGCAGCGGCGACGCCGGCGGGTGCAGACGGCAGCGCGAACATGCGTTCGATCACGGTTCCGTACATGCGCAGAGGACTTGCCTGCGATGCCGGGTGCAGTACGGGCAGGGGCGGCAGACCCTCGACGTACGGGAGCAGCGTGGCGTAGACCTCCTGCGCGCCGACCGGTCGACGCTCGGGCTGCTTGTCCAGTAGGGCATCGAGCAGCCGTTCCAGACCTTCTGGCGCGTCGGCGCGTAGCTCGCGCACTGGGCGGTGGCGCTCACCGACCTGCTTGTTCATGATCGTGTAGTGGTTGGGCCCGTTGAAGGGCGGGCGGCCAGTGAGCATGTCGTAGAGCGTGCAGCCGAGCGAGTAGAGGTCGGTCTGAGCAGTACTCGCCTTGCCAAGGATCTGCTCAGGGGCCATGTACGAAGGTGTGCCGAGCGTCTGGCCAGTGTGCGTGATGCGGGAGGTGTCGGCGGCGTCCATGGCGACTGCGAGCCCGAAGTCGAGGACCTTGACCGCGCCATTGCCATCGATCATCAAGTTGCTCGGCTTGAGGTCGCGGTGTATCAGCGAGGCGCTGTGAGCTGCGGCGAGTACGCTGCACACCTGCGCGGTGATCGCGGCCGCCCAGCCGATCGGCAACGTCGCCTGCTCGGCGATGAGGTCGGCGACGCTGATCCCGCGGATGCGCTGCATCACCAGGTAGGGCCGGCCGTCATGGGTGCCCGCGTCGTGGACCGCGGGTACACCCGGATGCTGCAACCGTGCGGCCAGGCGCGACTCGCGTACGAAACGCTTGGTCAGATCGGCGTCTGGTTGCCCTTCGGGGAAGCGGATGAACTTGACGGCGATCTCGCGGTCGAGGCGTACGTCTCTACCGGTCCAGACCTCTCCCATGCCGCCGCGGGCGAGGGGATGCTCGTCGAGCTCGTAGCGTCCGTTGATGACGATGCGCTCGGCCACGTTCCCTCCGCTGATGACGACGCCGCTTCCGTTCAGCCTGCGTTCGGCGGCTCGAGGCTGCCTGCGGTTAGGCCAGCAAATCCTAGTCGTAGTAGCTCGTGTGCGCGTGACGTCGCCTCGTGCAGTGTGTCCTCGAATGCCATGAGCTGCTTGAACGCGGCACCATACGGGCGTTGCTCAGCAAGCGTGAGCCGGGGTACGGCTAGGCGGTAGGCGTCGGATCTGGAGGATGATCCCGCGCCGCGCGCTGCCGGTTCGCGCAGCGCGGCCAGGAGGAAGCCCGCCAGAAAGTAGGGGTCGAGGCGTTGTTTGTCCACCCGAACCAACAGCAGTTGTGGGCCAAGGAGGGCCCCGCCGGCGGCGACGACGCGCGCGGCAGGTTCGCGGCTCGATAGCGAGATGACCACGTCGTCTGGTCGGATGATGACCGAGCCCGGCATGGCGATGCCGCGGCCGGATGGTTCCGTGCCGCGGCGGACGTCTCGGGCGTTGAGTAACGTGTCTGGTCCGTCCTCGCTGGTCTTCAACGGCGCCTGGTGGATGCTGACCATGCCGGTCTTCGCCAGCTCGGCGAGCGTTGCAGTTGCCGAAGGCAGTGCTTCGACCGCTGAGGTAAGCGCTGGGAGTGAGGCGGGCAACCGCTGAAGCGTGTCCGCCAGCGCGGCACGAACCTCGGCGAAGTGCATATCGTGCGCGGACGGCCCGGCGCGGACGACACGACGACGGGGGCCGACGTCGACATCCTCGTCGAGGAGATCGATCACCGGTACGGCGAGCGCGCCGGCCGGCATCATGGCTGCCGGGTCTGCGCAGAAAGTCTCCCAAGCGGCCCGCGCGGCGGCTGCGTCGTCCGCCATGTCGACCAGCAGCAGGTGCGATCGCGGCGGCTGCTGCGGAGACGGACGCTGCAGCACCCAGAGGTCTTGCGGCGCGGCGACCGTGGTGCTGCCGCCGGCCGCGATCACAGCGCGCAGTGCCCCAGACCGGAGAAGGTTGCTGCGGATACGCCTGCCTGCGCGGCGATTCGCAGCTGCAGCGGGCATTAGCACGACCGCGTAGCCACCCGGCTTCACTCGGGCCAGGCAGTGCTGTACCCACGCGAGTTCCGATTCGCCGCGTGGGGGCAGGCCGTACTCCCAACGCGGATCGTTGACCAGCTCCTCGTAGCCCCAGGCGCGCTCGGCGAACGGAGGGTCGCACACGATCGCGTCGACGATTTCGCCGGTGAATGCGTCCGCGGTCAGGGTGTCCCCAACGGCGACGCGTGCGGGGGTGTCGGCGAGCATCAGCCGGGCGGCAGCGATCTGGGCGAGAACTCCGTCGACTTCCTGGCCGAGAAGGCGCGTCGCACCGGCCGCGCGGGCGGCGAGTAGCAGGCCGCCGGTACCGCAGGCTGGGTCGGCCACGGCGCCGTGCCCCATTCCGGCGAAGGCGACCATGAGTTCGGCCAGCGGGCCGGCGGTCGTGGACAGCCGGCGGCTGTGGACCTCGGCGTAACGGCTGTAAAGGAACTCGAACACCTGCCGAGCGTCCTGATGGTGGGCGGCCTCGGTGGTGGCTCGCACGACAGTCAGCCATGCGTCGTCCCAAGTCTGGGGGAGTGATCCTGGCAGCTCGGGGAGGTGCTCGCGTATCGCCGGGGTCAGCCGCCGTGATAGGTCTCGATCCGGTAGCTTCGCCAGCGACTGCCAGGTGCGCGATGATCGTTCACGCAACGTCAGGACAGCGCCGACGCAGCCTAGGAGGTCGCCGAGCTGCAGGTCGTCGATCGTGCCGCGGATCTGCTGCCATACCCGGTCCGCGGGCTGGACCTCGAACGTCCGGCCGTGTTCGGTGAGCCATGCCTCGACGTCCGACAGCAGGTAGAGCGGGCTCGTCGCCGTGCCGCCCACCGGCTTGGGAAAGTCGGGGTAACGCCGCCGCCAGTTGCTTACCGCGGCCTTGCCGACACCCGCGAGCCGCGCGATGTCGTACGCGGCGACGGTGGCGGAATCAGGCGTGGCGGTCTCGGCTGGCGTCATGATCGTCATTCTCCCCGACGCAACCGGACCAGCACGCCGGCGGTCTGCAGCTGCGTGATGTGTTCGGCCGCCCGCTGCGGTGCGGTGCCGCCACGGACGAGCAGGCCTGCCTCGATGTTGCGTCCTACGCCGGACTGGGTGAGGTTGGCGCTGGACACCAGCAGCGTCCGGCGGTCTGCGACCGCGATCTTCGCGTGGGTCCTCGCGCCGCTTTCGGTCCGCTGTTTCGGCGGCCAGTGCCACAACTTCACCGCGGCGACGGAGGCAAACGCATCGGCGGGTTCGGGCCCGTGGAGCGCACCGCCTGCGCCCGCCAAGGTTTCCACGACGATGCTCACCACCACGCCACGTGACACCGCTTCGGTCAGGGCCGACAAGACCGGCGAGTGTGCGCGTGCGGAGTAGGTCATCATCAGGAGCTCATAGCGTGCCTCCGCGATCACGTCCACCAGCACCTGCGCGGTCGCCCGTACGGGCACCTGGTGCGTGCCTGGACCGCTCCACACGGACTCGATACGGACCAGGTTCTGCCCCGCAGACCTACCCGCCGCGAGGCCGCGCAGGTAGGCGGCGGCTTCCGGGTCGGAGATCCCGGTGGCGCGCGCGGCCTGGATCGTCGCCATCGCGAGCTGAGCGAAGCCGGGCACCGGCACCGCGTTGACGGTGGCCGCGGTTGGCCAGCCCGCGCCGAGCCGGTCGGCCAGCGTTCGCAGGTGACTGGCGCTGAGCACGGCGGCGGCCTCGGCCGCCGCCGACTCGAACTCCTCCGACCAGGTCATCTCGTCGTCCAGGTCATGGCAGCTCGGGGAACAGCGCCACGTCGGTCCCGTCGATCGGCACCACGAACCGGCGATCGAGGAACCTGTTGCCGCGCTCGCAGGTCGTCTCCGAGACGAACAGGCACACATGGCACGCGGCGCCGTGCAGGTACTCTGCCGGGTACATCGGCAAGCGCTCCGTGCAGAGCGGGTCTGACGAGCAGCGCATCGCATCGCGGAGCGCGCGCCGCGTGAGTCGCACGAGCTGGTCCGGCTCGGCCAGCGAGACAAGGCCACCGAGGGTGCCCTCGGCGTCGGGCACGGCGGTATAGATGAGGATTCCAGCGCGGGCATCGGCGGTGCTGGCGTAGATCCGCTCGGACAGGCTGGCCGAGCTGTAGCCACACTCAAGCGCGATGGTCCGGATGAGCATGTGCGACAGCGTGTGCAGGGCGATGTAGCGCTCGCCCGGCCACAGCCGCATCGGCTCGAAACCCTTCCCGAGTCGGTCGGTGTGCCGCGCCCCGCGGAACCGCACGTAGGCGCCCTGGTGCTCCGCCATCGCCGCGGAGGGTCCGGCACGCTCCTCCCAGGCGGTGAGGAGGTCTTCCGACAGCCGCAGGAAGATGCCCTCTCCGCGCACCTCGCTGGCCGGCACCCACGTGACGTTGCCGAGCGCCAGCGGCGCCCGTGTGACGAGATCCGGGTCGTCCGGGTCGGGCGCGTCGACACGGGTGAAGCCGATGAGCGCCCTGACCTCACGCAGCCGTTCGGCCTGGACCACGTCGGCGTAGATGCCCTTGAGTAGCTCGGGCACGCCTGCAGGGTCGCGGCGCAGTGTGAAGTCGTCGGTGGCCGCTGGCAGCTGCTTCGCCGAGAAGATCTGCCACTCGGGCGTACGCAAGTCGGGGTAGCCGTCCTTCTGCGGGTCCGGTGCCGGCGTGGCGCGCCGCTTCTCGACCGCGGCCCAGATCTCTTCGTCGGTCCACTTCTCCAGCGCCTTCAGGGAGGGCACGTTCGCGCGGGCGTAGGGCAGCATCGCTGCGCCCGGCAGGGTGGTGAGCACACCCCACAGCTGCTCAACCTTCGTGTCCAGCTCGGCGGCGTTGGTCCGTGGCACGGCCAGCGCGGCCATGGTCTGTGCGAACCACTGGTTGGACGCACCGACGACGAGCACCTTCGGGTCCCGGGTGCATCCTGCGGGGTTGTACCAGCCCAGATGCGGGTGACGACCCCGGCAACGTGGCAGCCTCTCCGGCCCACGCCGGCCGAACACCTCGCGCATGTTGCGGCGCTCGTTGCAGCCCAGGCACTGGATCTCGACGTTGGCGCCGAGGTTGCCTCCCCGGTCCTCCATGCGCATCCGGGGGTGGCTCGCGTTCGTGCAGCCGCCCCCGCGGTGGACGAAGTGAACGTAGGGAAACTCGTCCAAATGTCCGGCGCCGCAGGTCAGCACGAAGCGTGCTGCGACGGCCAGCGGCTTGCGGCCCTTCCTCTTTCGGGCGCAGTTGTCGTGGTAGAAGCGGGCGTCATGCGGCTTGCGGGGCTTGTCATTTTCGAAGCCGAACACCTTGCTGTCGGTCGGCGCGAGCTCGTTGCAGACCGTGCAGCGCAGCCATGCCGGGAACGGCACCACCGGGACCCCAACGCGTGATGCCGGGCCGGTTGGGTCGCTGTCGATTCCGTCCAGCCACGGGGCCGGGCGTAGCTGCTCGATGTTGCCACGCAGCAGGGCACGCACCGCGGCGAGCAGGCGGGGTTCGGCGATCGGCTCCCACTCGGGCACGGCCGTGTAGTTCCAGTCGTCGAGGCCCCGGACCAGCACCGAGAAGTTTGGCAGGTCCACCAGCGACCCCACGCCGGTGGTGAACATGATGTGGCTCGGACGCACTGCACCAACACGCCTGCGGTAGTTGACGGTCATCAGCGGGCTCCCCCGGTCAGCGTCGTGTCGCCCAACTCGTCGCCCGCGGGCAGGTCGTCGTCGGTGATGTCATCGGCCTGGCCGGTGAACGACCACCCTGGCGAGCCGTACTGCGGGTTGAATATCTCCCCGCCGCCCGGCAGCAGTAGGTTGATCTCATTCTCGGTCTCCCGCATGGACTGGCCGACCGTCTGGTCGGTCCACTTGCCGCCACCGGCCTGTTCCAGCAGGCCGACGAGCTGCTGCTGCTTGGAGCTACCCTGCTTGTAGCCGAGGCGGGTAGACCCGGTTCGGGACAGCTTCCACCGGTCGACGACGGCGTTCAGCCGCTCCTCGAGGTAGCCGCGGCCGCGGTCGCCGGAGATGGCCTCTGCCCTGGCGAGGAGCCGCCGTATGACCCGCTTCACGCCGGCGCCGTCGAGGGGCACGTCATGTGCGTCGGTGTTGCGCGAGTGGGCCTCCTCGATGTTGCGCACCGCGGCCACGAACGTCGCCATGGTTGTCCGGTCCAGCGACCGCCGGGTGTACGGGGTGACCGACAGCGCCTCCACCTGCCGGTAGAAGGTGGCGTGGTAGTACTCGAAGTCCTCGTAGTGGGCCAGGTCGCGGGGCCGGGTCCAGTTGTAGAGGGTCACCACCAGCCCGGGCCGGCGCGCGTCGCGGCCGACCCGTGACGACGCCTGGATGTACTCGGCGGTGTTCTTCGGCTGGCCCGTTACGACCATCAGGCCGAAGCGGGACACGTCCACGCCGACCTGAAGCATCGATGTCGCGAGCACCATGTCGACCGCCTCCCGGTCCTCCTTCAGCCGGGTCGAGTACCGGTCGGCCAGCGGGTGGAACGGGGTCTTCTCGGTCAGCGCCCTGCGGATCTCATCGTTGATCGCCGACCTGCGTGCCGAGGTGTCCAACTCCGGATCGAATCCGATCTCCAGGCGCTTGAGCACTTCGCTGATGTCGCCCGAGGAGATACGCGAGGTCAGCTCCTGGATCGCCAGCATGCGGGTGGCGGTGACGAGCCGGTCGGACAGGCCCTTGCGACGGCCGTGTGACCGCACGCGCGCGGTGACCTGGTCGTCGAGGTAGCGGCGCATGCCGGCCAGCTCGCGTGTCGCGCTGAAGTAACCGACCGTCGTCATGTACGGGTCGGCCGGTGCGCCGTACCTGTCGAAGAGGGTTTGCCCAGCCAGCAGCAGGATCTCGGCCAGCCGGATCTCGGCAGACTTCAGGCGCACGCCATGCGCGCAGATGCCGAGATAGCGGCGGCCCGGATTTTCCAGGGTGACCGGGACCTGGCGGCTGAAGAAGGTGTCCGCGATGTCGATCACCGGTGGGGGGAACACGGCCAGCTCGCGGCCGAAGACCCCCAGCACCTGCTCGCGGGCCCGCTTCGTGGTCGCAGTCGAGGCGACGATCTTCGGGCCGGTTTCCGCTCCGCCCGGCGTCTGCCAGGTGCACAGCTCGTCGACCGCAGCCTCGAACAGGCCCACCGTGGTGCCCAGCGCGCCCGAGATGAGGTGCATCTCGTCCTGGATGATCAGATCCGGCGGTCGCAGCCGCATCACCGGCTCGGTGAGCGCTGCAGGAAGCGAACCCTTCGCGTTGTGCCGGTCCGCACACTTCACCCGCGAGTCCAGGTCGTCGTGACGATACCCGTGACGCGGGCAGCGCCGACGCGCCCGGCCGAACAGGATACCCGCGTACCCCCGCCAAGGCAGCTGTGCCAGCTTGTCCACGGTCGCGATGACCAGGCTCGGCGCGTATCGGTAGATCTCTTCGTCCACGGTGAGAATCGGCAGGCCCTCGTCGCACTGGGTGCGCGAGAATGGGCACGCGTCGGCGCCCTCGGCGTTCGAGCACCACAGCAGGATCCGGCGCAAATCGTCCTTCGGCTGCAGGTTGTGCTGGGCGCGCAGCTTCGTGCCACACCACGGGCAGTTGAGCGTCTGCAGCACGTTGGTGTACTTGCCGTCGCCCGCTTCCCTCGCCTCGGCGATCTGCTCGGCCGCCTCGTCGTACCAGTTCGGCGACACACTGCCGCCGACCCACAGCCCGATCCGGAACGGCTCAGCGCCCCAGGTGCTTTCGTCGCGGCGGCGCAGCACCTCAGCCGCACACACCAGCGCCGAGGCCCGCTGGAACTGCTGAGCGGTAAGCAGGCGCAGCGTGTACCGCATCAGCACCGCGACACCGGCAGCGCCGCTACGGGCCCGCTCGCCCGACCCGATGGTGCCCTGCAGCCGCCGGATCGCGAATGTGAACGCAGTCAGGCCGAGATAAGCCTCGGTCTTGCCGCCACCGGTCGGGAAGAACAGCAGGTCGACGGTCGCCGTGTGGTCGGCGGCCCGCTCGGCGTGCGTCGGATCGGTCAGCGACGGCAGGTTGAGCAGCACGAACGCGAGCTGGAACGGCCGCCACGAGGCCGCCGACGGCCCCTTCGCCGCCACCTGCTGTCGTGCCTCGGGGTAGGACAGGCCCGGTTCCTCGCGCAGGCGTGCGACCTCGGTGTGCCGCCGCTGCAGAGCCATAGCCTCGTTGGCGAACCGGAACGCCGCCAGCGCCTGCGCGTGCCCCGGCACGGCGGCATCGGTCAGCAGCTCGATGCCGGCGTGGATGCGTTCGGCCGCGGCCCGCGCCGTGAATACCGCCGACTCCGCTGACGCGCGCAGATGGACAGGCAGCTCGGGGATCTGCGCCGCCTGCTCATCGAGCCAGGTTACGTAGCGCTCGGCCAGCGGCATCAGCTTCTCCCGCAGCTGACCGACACTGGCGGCCGCGAGCGCATCCATGGAGAGGTCGACGCCGGCCAGCCGCTTCGCATCGGCCACAGTCGCGGCCACGTCGTACGCCGGGAGCCATGTCGTCTCCAGCGCAGTCGCACAGCGCTCGTCCCTGAGCACCGTCGGGTGCACGGCCACGTTGTGGCCGGAGGCGTAGCGGCGCTGCGCCCGGTAGAGCAGCCGCAGGTGAGTCTCCTCTTGGTCGTCGGAGACGCCCTGGACCTCGTCCTGCGGGTCGTCGATCGGCAGGAACACCGGCGTGTCCCCGTCCAGGGCGGTCACCCTCAGCGACGACTGGAACAGCCAAGCCGTGTCAGCGTTTGCCTGTGGCTCGATCTGCGTGTTGATAAGCGTCAGCTGTACTACGCGGCGACCGTCGCGGGGTCTGACTTCGATACCCAGCAGCACGCCTGGCTGATCCGGATGGTCGGCGGTCAGTGGGATCCGGTCGGAGGGTTCGCCGTCGAGCCGGACCTCCCTGGCGTACGCGACGGGCTCGCGTACCCAGACGGAACGCTTCTTGCCGTCGTCGTCTCCGGATTCGCGCTTGTCATAGCGTCCCCACAAGGCCTTGACCGACAGCACGTCGACGTCCACGGGAACGGCGAACGACATGCCCATCGACGATGCCCACATTCGGCCCAGGTTCTGCGGAGTGATGATCTCCGGCAGGTCGGCGTCGGTCGCGTCGCCCTGGACCGTCGTGTCGAGGTCCTGCACGTCGTCGGGCTGCTTGGCGGCGGCCGGGCGCTGCTTCGGACCAATCATGCCGACGAGGTAGCGCTCACGCGGGCCCATCGCGCCCGGCCGGAACTCCTCCCACTCGTTGCTTTCCCATGGACCGAGCAAATCCTGTCGGACTAACGCCTCTAGCTCGTCTCGGACCTGGAAGGAGCCGGTCGGCGCGAAATCCTGCGGTTGATCCAGCGGCGACGCCGCAAGCCGAGCGGCGCTACCACCGTCTCGCTCGGGTACGGCGAGCATCTGCTGCTCGCCGCGCGGGTGTGGGAAGAGGGACTCCTGCCCATCCATCGTCATCCTTATCCTCACCGCCTAGAACAGGCTCGCCTGATCGGAAGCTGAGTCGGCCTTGGGGCGGGCCGGCTTCTTCTTGCCGGAATCGCCAGCCGCAATCTCTGCGGCGTGGCGCTGGTGGTTGAGTTCGAGCAGCCGATCGAGGATCTCTCGCCGCGCGCCTGTCTCAATCGTGTATCGAATTTCCCGACCGAGGTCCTGGAACCCATGCGCGAGACCGCGAGGCAGATCCGTCCATCCATAGGCTTCGCATGTGGCGTCGTCGATTGCCCGGTGGATCTCTCGCAGTTCGACGATGTCCTTGTCGAAGCAGGTGGGCGAATGGAGCAGGTTGTAGGTAGCAGTCAAACCGACCTGGCGGGCTTGCATCACCTCGCGGCGGAAAATGTCTAGCCGGTTGCCGAGTGCACGTAGCTCCCCTGTAAGCTCCGGGCGCGGGAATGTCTCGAAGATGTCGGTGGGTGCATACCTGATGTCGGTCTTGAGGGTTGACCCAAAACTGGCTGCCCACCAGTAGTGGGCCGCGCTGCTCAGTAGGCCCAACATTGCCGGGTCATCGTTGACGAATGCGACTGCAGCATCGCTAATGACCTGATCACTAGGCACGAAGACGGGAAGCACCATCTTGCTATGGCGTGTGATTACGATCGCACGGTCCACCTTTGATAACGCGGCAAACAAATCAAGGGTAGGGCGCTTGTAACGCCAAAAGTACTCGCGAAGCTGGCTACTGCTGTTCTTCTCTCGCTCGGGCTTGACGTAAGCCTCGACATGCGCGAAGCACTCTCGATAGGATTCGGCCCGTTCTCGAGACCAATCCCGGAAACTTACGATCCAACGACTTGCTGTAAATGAAGGACTGTCGGTGACGTCGCTACCGCCGAGATAGGGGAAGAGGACTTCCTTATTCCTCGGGTCGCGCGCGATCAATTCTGCTGCGGCACTAGGTTCCATGGTGAAGCCCATGCTCAGTACGTAGGTGCCGTAGTAAGCAATGCCGGTGTTCGCTTTAAGCCTATGGGGATTGCCGGAGATGGTGGACGCCGGATCCAGGGTGGCTGTGATGCCAGGTACGACTTCTCCGTCGATCAGGCGGACAGAGTCTTTGCTCATCGCAACCTGGGTCGTCCAGATGGCGCAATACTCCACTTTGGCGGACCGTGAGGGCCAGCGCTTACTCTTTATCGCTCTGCGGATTTCCGTACCGCTCGCCAAAATTCTATCTATGCCGATCTCTCTTGTATCGCCCTGTGCCAAAGTATTGGTCGCTATCAGGCCGGCCTGGCCTGTTTTGTTCAGAAGGGCATGAATGCGTAGGCAAAAGAATGCAACGATGTCGGCGTTGCCTCTCGTGTGCTGGGCGATCTCGTTGACGAGTAGTTCCCGGTAGGCTGTACCTGACGTGCTCGAGATTCTTGAACCATGCACAAAGGGAGGATTCCCGACTATCGCGTCGAAGCCGCCGCGTTCGGCCTCGAAAACCTCCGGGAATACCAGCGGCCAGTGCAGCGGTTCTCGGGCGAACCCGCCGATGACCTGGTCGATGGCGAGCCACTCGTTGCGCTGTTTTCGTGCTGCCCGCTCATCGCCGACCTTGATCACTTCGTCGGCGAGCCGAGCGGCCTCGGCGTAGTAGCCGTCACGGCCGCGCGCTTTCGCCTCGTCGATCTCCGCACGGGCGTTGGGATCCTTGGAGCCCGCGCCCTTGCGTGATCCCGCGAGCGCTGCCCCGGTGACCAGGTCAGCGAAGAAACGTAGCCGCTCCGTCCTGTCCTCGGTTGCCTTCAGCAGGTTGCGCTTGGCGGCGAGCGCGGCGATCGGGTCGTCCGCTGATCCAATCGAGGAGATCATCCGGCGCCGCGCGGCGACTTCGGCGACATCGGATCCGACGCCGGACGTCCAGTCCAGCAGGGTGCCCTCGTGCAGCTCGCGGCCCTGTTTCGGGTCCATGTGCATGTATTCGAGCTGCTCCAGAGACGTGATACCGAGCAGGGAGTCACCGGCGACTAGGCGGTCGTCGAGAAATGTGAAGGGACGCTGCGGGTCCATAGAGACCAGCCACAGCGACAGCTTCGCCATCTCAACGGCCATAGGGTTAATGTCCACGCCGTAAAGGCAGTGCTCGATGATCTGCCGCCGAGCCTCGATCACCAGCGGGTCGTTTTCAGGATCCACTGCCTGAGCCGGCTGATGTTCCTGGGCGATGACCCCTTCGCGCTTCCAAGCTTCGATTAGGTGGTCCGCGAGATACCGCGCCGCCGCGACAAGGAAGGCGGCAGAGCCCATCGCGATGTCGGCGATCTTCAAGGACAGGATTTGTCCGCTGGACTTTAGCTTCCACCTTTCGGTATCGGCTGTCTGCAACGGCCCGGGCTCGTATACCAGTGGTTGTAGTGCGTGCTTGACCACATCCTGAGCGAGTTTGCGCGGCGTGTAATGCGTCCCGGTGTTCTTGCGCAGCGCTGACTCGGTGACGAACAGCGCCCCTGGCAGGATGACCACGGGAAGACAGCGGAGGTCGGCACGGATGATGCCGTAGAACGGCAGAAGCCGGCCCGCCAGTTCGTATTCCCCTCGGGTGACTGCGAGCAGCTTTTTACGTGCCTCTTCGCGCTCCACCTCATTGAGCGGCGCCAACGCCTTCGCCAGCGCACCCGCGGTGCCGATCTTCGATTCCTTGTACTTCTCAGTAAGGACCTCGCCCAGCTTCACGGGGTCTCGGTGCAGCGCCGCGAGCGCCTCTAGCTGGCTCAGCGGCACCTCCGCCTCCAAGCCCTCCTTGCCGATCAGCCCGACGGTGACGGACTCGGCGCGGAACCCCTCGAACGAGAGCAGGCCCTCGTAGACGTACCCAATCTGCTCGACGTCGAGGGCGGCGAAGCTGAGCTGACGCCGCTCTTTCGACTTGCCGGTGCCGATTTGGACGTACTGCACTGACCGCAGCATGTGGAGCACGGTCCGGTCGTCGATGGACAGCGGGAGCCAAGGGTAGGTGTTTGGGTCGAACAGCGAGCCGTCGTGGGCGTGCAGGGTTAGCCGTGGGTGCTCGATGCCGTGGTATACCGCATTGAACAGAGCGAGTAGCCGGTGCCAGGCGGCGTGGCTGTGCTCCAGCAGTTCCTCGCTGCCCTCGTTCGCGCGCTGCTCCAGCTCCGCGCAGAGCCCGCCAGCCGAGTACGCGGAGGCGTAGAGGTCGTTGTCGGCGGGCAGCAGGCCGCGCTCTTCGGCGAACAGGAGGAATACCACGCGCATCATCACCGCGACCGCGCCGCGGTAGACATCGTGCGCCTCGATGTCGGCCAAGCCGGGCCCGCCGTGCTCGCGGTCGGCGACATCGGCGCGGCCGGTCGCCGCGACCAGCAGCTCGACCGCCTGGCGCACCTGGACGCCGAGTGCCTCGGTGATGTCCTCCTGACTGGCCAGGCTGGCGCGCAGCAGCACGGCGGGCTTCTCCGAGTCCTTCACGCCGAAGAAGCGGCGGCGGCAGAGCACCGACACGAAGGCACGGACCACATCGCGCTCGGCGGCCTCGGCCCAGGACGTGGCGTCGAAGACGGCGGTGGTGGTGACGCCGTCGCGCGGTGCCCAGACCAGGGTCCACCAGCGTCCGTTCGTGGCCAAGCCGAGTTCGACGTTGTGGTATCGGCACATGTGGGCCAACCGGTCGGCGGGCGTCGCCACCCAGTCCGAGTCGGGTACGCGAGCCGTCGGGTGCTGGCCGGACGGGCATATCATGCCGAGCAGCCGTACGCTGCGAGGCTCGACCTCCTCGCCGGGCTCGACCGTCAGGAATGACGGAGCCAGGCTGGTGTCGTGCTCGGCGACCGGAACGGTGAACGTGTCCGGGACGTCGAAGCGAAGCGTATCGCCCCATTGGAGAAGGTCGCCCAGCACGTACTCGATCCAGGCGCGCTGCCCGTCGGCGGGCGCGTCGGCCCACAGGGCGTGCTCAGTGCGCAGCTGCTCGCGCACCTTCCTGTCGAGCGGGTCGAGCGTCGGCCAGGTGGTCCGCAGTACCGGAAGGCTGAGGAACGGGCCGCTGACGTCAATCAGGCTCAGCCAGTCGCGGTGCTGCTGAGCGCCGTCGGGGGCGGGGCGGCGGAACGGTCGGCTCATCGGGTGGCCTCCTGCCTCGGGATGACGAACACCACGGCGACGGGGAACGTGTGCGGCTGGGGGTCGCGGTAGCGGTCGGCGACCGCCGCGAGCTCGCGGCTGCGCTCCTCCTCCAGACCGGCCAGGCGTTCATGCCATGACTGCCGGTCTTTGCGGTACTGCGCCAGCTCTTCCCGGCTCTTGGTGAAGTCGAGGCCGAACAGGGCGTCTTCCTCGTCGACGGTGAGGGCCTTCTTCAGCGTCGCTGCGAAGCGGTCGAGGTTGGTATTGATCCGCTTTTCCTCGGACTCGCGCCTGTGTTCGAGACGGCGCTGCAGTGATTCCTGCCGGTCCTTGCGGCGCCATTCGATCGCGGCCACCACGCTGTCGGCCAACTGCGGCCAGCGTGCAGCCATCCGCTGCTGGAGGTGCTCGGCGGCAGGCGTGCCGGAGGTGAGCGCGTGGTCGAGGATGCCGCCCAGTGTGGTGAGGTTCTCCAGGCGGCGGAACCGGCCACCGTCCTTGGGGACCCAGCCGCCGGCGTAGAGCACCTCCTCGTGCAGCCGTATGCCGTCGGTGCCGACCAGCACGAACCGCGAGTATGCACCGACAAGCGTCTCCGTGAGGTCCGGGTGATCGGTGACGATCGCAGTGACCCGGTGCAGGCCGATGCGGTCGTTGTTGACGGCCGCGCGCAGGAGCCGGGTCGACATCGTGACCAGCGGATGGCCGAGGTGGGCGAGCACGATGCCGTCACGTCCCTTAGCGACCTGATGGTCGAAGGTGATGGGCATCTGCCGGGGCGTCTCGCCGGGGCGGATCAGCTTCTCGGTCAGGCCGGCGGTCGCCCGCTGCCACGAGCCGGTCAGCGGGGGCACCGCGTAAAGGCCGCCCACCAGGTGCTTGTCGTCGAGGTGGGCTCGCAGCGGCTGCTGCTTGGCCAGCTCGAAGGCCGTGTCGACGACCCGCTTCACAGCATCGGGCGTGATTCCCAGTTCCTTGACTGTGTCGTCGACGGTCGCCCGCAGGCGGCGCACCTGCTCGGGCAGCTGCGTCTCGACGGGGAGTGCGGCGGCCTGGCTGCTGTGCTGCGTCGTGCCCCGCGCGGTGATGGCGTCGACGTCGACGCTGCGGTCTCCCAACATATGCCGTTGCACCGCCTCGGCGAGCACGGCGTTCACCGCGCCGAGGTCTTCCTCCATCTGGGCGACCTTGGCAGCGACACGGGAGAGGAACTCCAGATCCGCCTCGTACGAATCGACGGCGTGCTTCCAGCCGGTGCCGACGAAGTGCCGGACCTCTGGTGTTTGGGTTTGCCCATACCTGTCGATGCGGCCGATGCGCTGCTCGAGCTTGTTCGGGTTGAACGGGATGTCGAAGTTGACGAGCCGGTGGCAGCGATTCTGCAGGTCGATGCCCTCGCTGGCGGCGTCGGTCGCCAGCAGGATCCGCACCGGCTGCTCCGCCGGATCTGCCTGGAACGCCAGCCGCAGCTGCTCGCGCTCGTCAGTGGGGGTCTGGCCGTGCAGTTGCTCCAGCCGCTCACCGGCCAGGCCCTCCTGGCGCAGCAGCTCGGCAAGCCAACGCTGCGTGTCGCGGTACTCCGTGAAGACGACGACCCGCTCGTTGGTCCAGTGCCTGCCATCCGGCAGGCATACAGCCTTCAGGTAGTCGATCAGGGCGCGGGCCTTGGCATCCGGCTGTGCCTCGTGCGCGACGGCCCAGCGCTCCATCTGCTCCAGCAGGCCCAGCTCGTCGGCGGTTGGGTCGGGTTGCAGCGGCCGAGCCCGGCCGAGCGCTCCGTCCTCGGCCTCGGCTAGCTGCTCGTCGTCGTAGGTGGCGACGTCGTCAAAGAACTCGTCGAGCCACTCCGGGACTTCGTCGGTGGTGCTCGCGGCCACCGGCCCGGACTTGGCGCGCAGGGTTTCGGCGTAGACGGCGACGGTGTGCGCGAACGCGGCCGGACTGGAGAAGAGCCGCTTCTTCAGCAGCAGCGTGATTAGGTCGGTCGCCCGGTGTCCGCGCTGCGAGGTCAACCGCTTGCGCCGCAGCGCCGCGAACTGCTTGAGCAGGCTGTGGACCGCCCGCTCGTCCTCTGGGTACTCCACCGGGATCGCCTGCGGGTCGCGTTGGGTGAACCGTGGCTTGCCGGTGTCGGGGTCGATGATGTGGCGCTTGAGGCGGCGGATGACGGCGTCGCGCACCGCGGCGTCGTCGGGCTTCACACCTCGCGCAAAGCGCTGGTCGTCGAGGATCTCCAGCAGGGCCGTGTACGACGCCTGGTAGCCGTTGTGCGGGGTCGCCGATAGGAAGAGGCGGTGCGTAAAGTGCGGCGCGATGCGCCGGATCAGCTTCGTCTGCTGCGAGTCGACCGCGTACACCTGCTGGGGCGCGGCCGGAGCGACATGGTGTGCCTCGTCGAGGATGAGCAGATCGAAAGTGCGACGGGTGCCGGGTCCGTCGGCGGGTAGCACCTCGTCGAGCAGGCGCTGAGCCTTCTGGCCGCGCAGCCACGGCAGGCTGACGATGGTCAGCGGGTACACCATGAACGGGTTGGCGGCGGAGCCGTAGGTCCGCCGCACCACCGCGCAGCGCTCGGCGTCGATGATGGTGAAGTCGAGGCCGAACTTCTCGGCCATCTCGTCGCGCCACTTCACCGTCAGGCCGGCCGGGCAGACCACCATGATCCGCCTGGCCCGGTGGCGTAACAGCAGTTCCTGCGCGACCAGGCCGGCCTCGATCGTCTTGCCGAGGCCCACGTCGTCAGCGAGCAAGAGGTTCACCCTGGGCGCATCGACCGCGCGGACCACCGGTTCGAGCTGGTAATCCTCGATGGCGACACCCGACCGGAAGGGTGCCTGCAGCGTCTTGACGTCGGCGGACGTGACCGCCGACCAGCGCACCGCGTCGAGGAACGCGGCAAGGCGATGCGGAGGGTCGAACTCGCCGGCCGACACCTGGGGGAGCGGGCGGTCAGGGAGCACCTCGCGGCCTGGCTCGACCTCCCAGATCACGTCGAGTGTCTCGCCGTAGCGGCCGTCCTCGACGCTCTGCAGTGTCACGAGCTGGCTTCTGCGGCCAGGTGCGACGTCGCTGATTACCCACTTCTGGCCGCGGACGGCCACCAGGGCACCAACCTTCAACGCTTCCACCGCTGTGTCCGACACCGGCACTCCTCTCCGTGCGACCCCTGCCACGCGTCGTGAGCAGTCTGGCAGAGCGGCCGGCACTGTGCAGGTGCGGAGCCGCCGCCGTGTGTCGTGAACTCTAGGCGAACTATGGACGCGCGTCGAGTCATAAGAACTAGTTGAAAACTGGGTTCACAGTGTGCTCTCATGGCATGGCCGGTTTCGAGCTTTCCTCCGGGAATCCGCTCAGGCCGCTTCGCTTCTTCGAGAGGACAGTTCAATGACCAGCAAGAACGCCTTTGCCGTCGCGGCCGCGTCGCTCCTGGCGGTGCTCACCCTTGCGTGCGGTGCCGGCGGCAACACAGCGGACGGCTCGGACGATGCGCTCGCGGCGGCTGGGGCGGAGGAGAACACCGCTGCCCCCGAGGCCGCGAAAGCCGCCAAGGTGGGTGAGGCGGTTCGGGACGGCAAGTTCGAGTTCACCGTCCAGAAGGTCAAGTGCGGGGTCGCCAAAGTGGGCAGCGATCTGTTCGGCGCGAAGGCCCAGGGGCAGTTCTGCCTGGTCACGCTCAAGGTCAAGAACATCGGCAAGGAGCCGCAGCTGTTCAGCGACAGCAACCAGAAGGCGTACGGCGCCGGCGAGGCCGAGTACAGCGCCGACAGCGGTGCTGGCATCTACGTGAACGAAGATGCCAACACACTGCTCAACGAGATCAACCCCGGCAATCAGGTCACCGGCGTCATCGTCTTCGACATCCCCAAGGGCGCGAAGCTGACCCGGCTGGAGCTGCACGACTCGGCGTTCTCGGGCGGGACCCCGGTCTCGCTGTCGTAGATCCGACCCCGCACGACACCGGTCCGGCGGAGAGCTCCGACGCTCGCCGAGACTATGGCCTGCCGGACCGGCCTACTCGCCGGAAACGTGCCCGCAACCAGCCACCGAGCCGTCGAAACTGCCCGTCCCGGCGGTGGATCGCTACAGAAAGTGTCGCTATGGTGTCGGTTCGCCTATGTGCGATGCGGACAGACAAGACACGGGAGGACGTACGCATGCAACGGCTCGCGATCGCGAAGGAGTTCCTCGCTGACTACGCCAAGCTGCAGAAACCCGTGCAGAAGGCGGTCGACGCGGCGATCACGCGGTTCGCGGAGCACACGCACGCCGGACTTCACCTGGAAAAGCTCAACAACGCCCGCGATCCACGCATACGCACGATCCGGATCAACCAATTCTATCGCGGCGTCGTGCTCGCCCCGGAGACCGGAACCGACTACCTCCTCATCACGGTGCTGCCGCACGACGACGCCATCGCCTATGCGATCAGCCACCGGTTCACCGTCAACCAGGCGTTGGGCGTCCTGGAGGTGCGGAATCAGGACAAGCTGGAGGAGGTCCAGCAGACCTACACGAAGCTCGCCGCGGCGGCACCGGCAGCGCTACTGCACAACGTCTCCGACGCCGACCTGCGGCGGCTCGGCATCGATGCGACGGTTCTGCCACTGGTCCGGGTCATCGCGACGGACGCGCAGCTCACGGCGCTTGCGGGACTGCTACCGGCGGTCCAGCACGACGTTCTCACAGGGCTGGCCGCGGGCATGACCGCCGACGAGGTGTGGGGAGAGCTCAGCGAGCGCCTCACCGCGACGCCAGCGGCGATCGACGCCGACGACCTGCTCGCGGCAGCGGCTCGTACTCCTGACCGTTTCGCCTTCGTCACCGGGCCACAGGAGCTGAAGTACGTCCTCGCTCACCCGTTCGACGCCTGGCGCATCTTTCTCCACCCCACCCAGCGCGACATCGCCTACCAGCCTGTCTACAACGGCCCTGCCCTCGTCACCGGCAGTGCGGGAACTGGCAAGACCATCACGGCGCTGCACCGCGCGGTCCATCTCGCGCGCCAGCTTCCGGCGGGGGTCTCCGGCCGGCAGGTCCTGGTGACGACGTTCACTCGCAACCTGGCCGATGCGCTGGAACGCCAGCTCTCACTGCTCACCGATGATCCCGCGATCCTCGGCCGCATCGAGATCCTGAACGTGGACCGGCTGGCGCACCGGATCTTCACGGAGATCCACGGCCGCCAACCGCGCGTGCCGGACAACCAGGCCATGCGCCATCTCTGGGAGACCGCCGCCACGACTGCCACAGGTGTGAGTGCGACGTTCCTTGAACGGGAATGGGAGCAGGTCATCCTCGCTCAGCGGTTGACCGGGCTGACCGACTACCTGACGGCTCCCCGGCGGGGCCGAGGCGGGCCCGTGCGAGGGGACGAGCAGCGCGAGCGCATCTGGAACGCCGTGAACGAGGTCACCGGCAAGCTCGCGGAATGGGGCCAGAGCACCCACCTGCAGCTGGCGGAGGAAGCGGCTGTCCTGCTCACCATGACGGGCAGGACGATCTACCGGCATCTGGTCGTGGACGAGGGCCAGGACCTGCACCCGGCCCAGTGGCGATTGTTGCGGGCGCTGGTCCCAGCCGGGCCCAACGACATGTTCATCGTCGCCGACCCGCATCAGCGGATCTACGACAGCCAGGTGTCGCTGGCGAGCCTGGGCATCGCGGTCCGCGGTCGCAGCCGGAAGTTGAAGGTCAACTACCGGACGACCCAGGAGATCCTCGCCTGGTCCGTCTCCGTGCTGACAGGCGTCGCACCGGTCGGGCTGGACGACGAGGGCGACAACCTCACCGGGTATCGATCGCTGACTCACGGACGCCGGCCGGCCGTGGCGGCGTACACCGACCGCTCCGCCGAGACCGCGGCATTGGTCCGCCAGGTCGGCTCATGGCTCGACAAGGGTGTTGAGCCCCACGCGATCGGTGTTGCCGCTCGTCACGGCCAGCTGGTCCGATCAGTGACCGAGACGTTCGCCGCCGCAGGCATCGCCGCCGGCCCGGTGACCGGCAAAGGCGACGTGGTGAGAGTGGGCACGATGCACGCGATGAAAGGCCTGGAGTTCCAGTGCCTGGCCGTCGTCGGCGTTGATGCGGCGACATTGCCGGCGCGGAAGGCGCTCGCCGACGAAGGCGAAGACCCGATCGCCCACCGGCAGGATTTGCTGCGCGAACGGTGCCTGCTCTTCGTGGCGTGCACCCGGGCGCGGGACATGCTCTACCTCTCTCACATCGGTTCGCCGAGTCCCTTCCTGCCCAAGGTCTGATCTCGCAGGGCGCCGAACCTCTCGGGCGCGGAACCCGCCACTCACAACCCCAAAGGACACGTGTCGATGGACTACCGCCTTGAGGCCCATGAGGTGCCGCTGCACCGGGTCTTCTGCGCCGACTTCAGGTTCAGCATTCCGGAGTACCAGCGTCCCTACGCGTGGGAGAGGGAGCAGGCCGAGCAGCTCCTCGACGACCTTACTGAGTCCCTCGACCGAGATCCGGATGAACCGTACTTCCTGGGGTCGGTCGTGCTGGTCAAACGCTCGGGCCACGCCGAGGCGGAGGTGATTGACGGGCAGCAGCGGCTCACGACCCTCACCATCCTGCTGGCGATCCTGCGGGACCTGACCGACAACGACGAGCTGCGTTCCGCGCTTCAAAAGATGATCAATGAGCCGGGCGACATCGCGCTTGCCCACGAACCGGAGCCGAGGCTCCGGCTTCGTAAGCGCGACCAGGACTTCTTCGAGAAGCACATACAGACCGCGGGCGGAACTGCGGATCTGCGATACGTTCCCACGCATACGCTGTCGACTGGCGCCCAGATCGCCGTCCAGGCCAACGTGCGAGCACTGTACGAGAAGCTGACCAAGCCCGAGTGGGCCGAGGAGCGCCGGCTTGCCCTGGTGCGAATGCTCAGCAAGCGGACGTACCTCGTCGTGGTCAGCACGCCGGACCTGAACAGCGCACACCGCATCTTCAGCGTGATGAACTCACGCGGCCTGGACCTCTCGCCCGCGGACATCTTCAAGTCCAAGGTCATCGGCAGCATCGGCGATCCACAATCGCATGAGTATGCAGGTAGGTGGGAAGATGCTGAGGAGGCCGTAGGACGCGACGCCTTCGCCGACCTCTTCTTGCACCTTCGGATGATTTTCGGCAAGAAACGCGCCGTGCACGGGCTGCTCACCGAGTTCCAGAGGCAGGTGCTCGATGACTACCTGCCCGACAAGGGCAGGCACTTCGTCGACGACGTACTCACGCCCTATGCCGACGCCTATGTCACCATCCGCGAGCGCGGATTCACGGCGCCGACTGGGGCCGCAAACGTGAACGCCTGGTTCTCGCGGCTAGCGCAGCTCGACAACAATGACTGGCGTCCCCTGGCGCTGTGGGCGCTCCGCAAGAACGGTCACGACTCCGCCTGGCTCGACCAGTTCCTGCGCGCGCTGGAGCGGCTCGCGGCCAGCATGCACGTGCGACGGGTCTACACCACCCCTCGGGTCATGCGTTACGCATCCCTGCTGCGGGAGCTTGACGAGGGTCACGACTTGGCTGCACCGTCGTTCCAGCTCAGCGACCAGGAGCGTCACGAAACCGTCGATCTCCTCGACGGTGACGTCTACCTCGCCAACAAGATCCGGAAGTACGTCCTGCTCCGTCTCGACGAGGCGCTGGCGAAGAACCCCGGCGTCTCCTACGTGCACTCAATCGTGACCGTTGAGCACGTGCTGCCGCAGCAGCCAAACCGTGGCTCAGCGTGGACCCAGCTGTTTGATGCCACGCAGCGTAAAGAGTGGATCCACCGGCTTGGCAACCTCGTTCTGCTCAACCGGTCCAAGAATTCGCAGGCCCAGAACTACGAGTTCGCCCAGAAGAAGCAGATCTACTTCCTGGGAGGCATGGGCGTGTCGACCTTTGCTCTGACCAGCCAGGTCCTCTCGGAAGCCGAATGGACCCCCGAGGTCGTGGAGCGCCGCCACAAGCAACTCCTCGCGGAACTGCGCCAGGAATGGCAGCTATGACCTGGACGAATCGCAGTGATTCAGACACGCGGGCCCTGAGGAAGTCCAGGTCGGTAGATCTCGTCGGCCTCGAAACGGCTGCACGCCGCGAAGTCAGGGGAGCCTGAGCCGCCGACCCGGTCCCATGATCCTAGGGCCTTATAGCCACGTCCTGGCGCCCGTCACCGCGACCGCGCTGAAGGTCTTCGGCGGGGTGAAGGGCATTTCGCCGCAGCTCACCTGACAGCCCGCACGGTCTGACGATCGGAGAGTCCAAGGGCTCAGGAGGCCCGCCAGGCTCAACTGGGCCGACTGCGCGACGCCCGGACGGACCACCCTGTCACCCGCTACATCAAGGCGCTGGTAGCGCTGGCCGCCGCCCAGGCGGGAGGAGACCACCCATGACGACCCCCGACCCCACCATCACGGCGCTGCAGGAAGCCTGCTGGGACGCCGTCGCCCGCAGCCGCCCCGAAGCCGAGCGGCTGCGCCGCCGGCTCGAACGCGTCATCGACGACCTCGCCATCCCGGCGGCCGACAGCACCGACGAGGGGGTACGTCAGCTGCTACGTGCCGAGGTGGACGTGGCCACGCTGTCGGTCGACAAGTTCCGGCAGATCGTCGCCGAGCGGCTGACCGAGGTCGGCGACTTCACCGTGGTCATGTTCGGGCGTACCGGAGCTGGCAAGTCCACGCTGATCAACGCCTTCGTCGGCGGGGACGGCTCGGGCATCTCGCCCTGCGAGAACGACTGGACCGTCGAGGTCGCCGACGTAACCTGGCCCGGCGGCGTGCTCGTGGACACCCCGGGCATCCTCGGCTGGGGTCGCGCCCACGGGGTCGAGGAGCTGCGCGCGCAGGCCTACCGCGGCCTCATCCGGGCGGATCTGGTCCTGCTGTGCTTCGACACCTCCAATTCCACCGCCGCCGAGTTCGACCAGGTTGCCCGCTGGGTCGCCGGCTACGGCAAGCATGCCGTCGCGGTGCTCAACGTCCGCGAGCACGAGTGGCGCCGCCCCGACCGTGTGCCTGGGCTGCAAGGCCGCCTGGACATGAGCCAGGACGTCGCCGACCATGCCGAACGCATCCGCACCGAGCTGGCCGTCCTCGGTCTGCCCGACGTTCCCGTCGTGGCCGTGAACAGCATGCGCGCCGTGTTTGCACGCGGCGACGTCTACCGGGGACCCGCCGCCGAGACCCGCGACCAGCTGCGTCGGCGGTTCGACACCCCGACCGTGCTCACCTGGTCCAACCTGCCTCGGCTGGAGCAGCTGCTCACTGAGACCATCCAGGAGCACGCGGTTGCCCTGCGGCTGGGATCGCAGCAGCGGCAGATCGCCGGTGAGGCCGATGCATTGGCGGCTACCTGGCACGATCTCGGCGCCACCGCGGGTGGCACCGCCGCGGCCGTCGAGGAGGGAATCACCCAGATCCTGCTCATGGTCGGCGACCCGGCGCTGCTCGGCCCCGACGCCGCCAACCCCGACACCACCCTCGGCCGCCTCGTACACCGCCTGCGCGAACTCGAACGCGAGCGCGGCGCACCGCTGAGCCCCGGCGGCCAGGGCTCGATCAGCCTCTACGCCGAGAACCTGGTCAGCGCGAAACTGGGCGCGGTACGCGCCGAGGCGCGAACCCGAGGCGAGACCATCGTCGACCGGCTGATGGCCGACGGGGAGGTCGCCGACGCGGAGACCCTGCTGTCGCAGATCCTGCCGCATCAGGCGATCGACGACGCGGTGACCGAGGTGCGGCAGACCTTTGCCGAGCACGTCAAGCACCGGCTGAACGTCGTCGCCCAGCGGATGAACCTCGTTGGCGGTGCGGCGTCGCGCCAACCGCTGGGTGTCGACGGGAAGGCCGGGCGCAGGCTCCGCGTCGCCGGGTACGCCGTACCGGCCGTGATCGCGATCGGGTCGGTGGCCGCTGCGGTGCTGCTGGGCCCGGTCGGCATCGTCGCCGGTGCGGTCGGGGGTCTGCTGGGCGACGTGATCGGCCGGTTCCTGCGCCGCCGTGCCGCGCAGAAGGCCGAAGAGACCCGGGCAGCGTCGAAGGCGCAGGTACGCGCCGGCATCGAGAGCCATTTCGACGAGCGGGAACGGCAACTGTGCGCCGAGCTGGTCCTGCACACCGTCGATGCGCTCGCCGCGCAGGTGACCGGGCTCATCGACGCGGGGCTGGCGGTCCACGCGCTACGCCGGCGGTCCGAGGCGCATACGGGGCGCCTGCGCGAACTCGCCGATGAACTCGCCGCCGAGCGGGCGACCCGGACCCTGGCCGCGCGGACGGCCGCCCGGCTGGCCGCCACCTGGGGCATGGACGACCGCCAGTGCCGTCACGAGGTGTGGCTCGGGGAGGACTGGTGCGCCGACCCCGCCTTCCTCACCGACACCGACCTCGACGACCACCCTCGCGCCGAGCCGTTCCCCGCCGAGCACCGCCTCGTGGGCCCGCGGACCCGCGCGTTGCTCACCCGGATCGCCGGCTCGCCTCCGCCCGGCATTGCTCGCACGTGGCTGGACGGCCTGAGCGGGCTCTCCGACGACTTCCGGGCCCGGGACGTGCTGCGCGAGCTGACCGCGGCGAGCGGGGGCAGGCCGCCGCGGATCGTGCTGTGCGGCGACTACAGCAGCGGCAAGACCTCGTTCGTACGGCGGTTGTTCCGGGAGGCGGGCGCGGCGGTCCCGGACGGTCTGGCCGTCGGGGCCGTCCCAACCACCGACCAGGTCCGTGCGTACGCGTGGGAGTCGTACTCGGTCATCGACACACCGGGGTTCCAGTCCGGGACCGAAGCGCACCGCACCGCCGCGCGGGCGGCCCTCGAGCAGGCCGACCTGATCGTCTACCTGTTCACTCCCAACATCACCGTCGGCGACCGCTCCGAACTCCAGACGCTGCTCCTCGGCGACCCCGGGGCCGGGATCAGCGCGCAACCCGGTCGCTGCCTGTTCGTGATCCACCGGGTCGACGAGATCGGCATCGACCCCGTGGACGCGCCGGTGGCCTTCGCCGCCCGCTGCCGCCGAAGGGAGCTGGAACTTTCCGGTGAACTGGTCAAGCTCATGGCAGCGGGCGGCGCCGACCCCGGCGGCATCGGCGAGCAGGTCGTCAGCATGGCCGCCGACCCGTTCCGTTACGCCCGCGGCGGCCAGGACTGGGACGGGTTCGCCGAGCTGGTCGAGGTGCTGCGTGAGAGCCGCGCCGCCCTGGCGGCCAACGGCACCGACGCCGCGGTGCTGCACCTGGGCGTGGCCCGGTTCACCGCCCTGCGGCAGGAGGCACAGGCGCAGCTGGCGGCGATCTCCGCCCGCGCCGAGCAGCGCGCCGTGCTGGCGGCCGACGCCGAGCAGCGGGCCGACGCGGCCGACGTGCTCGCGGCGCAGCGACGCGTGGCCTTGTCGGCGAGCCTGAACGACCTGGTGGAACGCCTGCTCATGGACTGGGAACAGGCCACCACGCCCGAGCGCAAGGCCAGTGTCCAGAAAATGATCAAAGAACTGGACACCCACCCGGAGGCCCGACAGGTCATCGACGAGTGGCGCACCGCCACCAGCGGCGCTGTCGAGGCATGGGGCCTGGCCACCGCGGCCGTCGTCGACCGGCGTACCGGGCAGGCGGACTTCCGAGCGGCGTTCGAGACTCCGCAGGCCGCCGTCTCGGCCGGGTTCCTCGGCCGCCACGGCGCGCTCTTCCAGCTCAGCGATCTGAACCGGCTGTCGGCGGTGGTCGGCCGGATCGCCAAGGCGGCATCGAACGTGGTCAAGGTGGGCCGATTCGCGACCTTCCTGGGCCGCGTCGTCAAGGTCACGCCGTACGTGGGGGTCGTGACGACCGTTGCCGACCTCGGTTACAGCTGGATGGAGGAGGGCAAGTCCGCCAAGGACCGAGAGAAGGGACGCAGGGAACTGCGGGAAGCCGTCGACCTCACCGCCAACGGGATCGTCGACTCCGACCCGCAGCTCGCCGAGCTGGGCACCCAGCGCGCCGCACTCGTAGAACTCGCCGCCGACCTACGTGGCGAAGGCCAGCGTGACCAGCGGGACCTCGCCGAAGCGCAGACCCGCGCCGACCGGTACGCCGCGGCGGCGGAGTCCGCCGCCGCCCATCTGACCAAGGGGAGCAGCATCGATGTCTGACAAATGGGCGCCGTCGGAGGTGACCGCGGCGGCGGCGATCGTCCTCGGTTCCGCCACGGTCGATCGGTGGCACGGCCGGTGGCAGGAGTTCGCAGCCACCCCGTCGGTGCGGATCACCGTCGCCGGACCGTACAACACCGGAAAGTCCAGCCTGCTCAAGCGGTTGCTGGTGGATGCCGGGGCGACCGTGCCCGGCTGGCTGACCGCCAGCGCGCGTCGCGAGACGTTCCTGGCCGAGGCGGTGACCGTAGACGGTCTCACCTATGTGGACACCCCCGGGCTGGACAGCGGAGAGGACAGCCATGACACGGCCGCGGCGCAAGCCATCGACCTCACCGACGCGCTGGTGCTGCTGATCGGGCCGCAACTGGTGCTCACCGACGTCGAGCGGGCCGCCGCACTGGTGGAAGGGACGTTTCTCGCCGCGGCAGGCGACGCGGTGTTCCCGCCGGGAGCGCTTCTGCTGGTGATCGCCCGGGGCGACACCATGGGCACGGACCCGGTCGACGACCCGGAGGGCTACCGGCAACTGTGCGAACGCAAGCGGGGGCAGTTGCACAGCGCCCTGCAGCGAGCGTTGCCCGGGCGTGCCCTGCCCGAGATCGTCGTCGTCGCCGCGGACAGCAGCGGGGCGCAGGCCCGCCGCGCGCAGCCCCAGCTGGCCGCGTACGACCGCTCCCGCGCTTGGGACGGCGTGAGTGCGCTCGGTTCGGCCCTGGCAGGCCTGTCCGCTCGCAGGGCGCAGCTGCGCACCGCTGCGGCAGGACGCCACTGGCGGCACCTGGCCGACGTCGCGATCACACAGGCCGGCACCGAGATCGAGCGGCTGACCGCCGAACTGGACGGGCGCCGGGCGCTGACCGACCAGCTGGCGGCGTTGCGCCACGAACTGGACACCGTCGACGCGAGCGCCCGCGCGCGGCTGCAGACCCTCATCGGACGCGAGCTGAACGCAGTGGCGCGCGTCTCGGTCGAAGAGGACCAGAACGCCTTGGCCGACGAGGCCGTTCGCCGCATCGGACAGCACGTCGAGGCATGGCTGGCACAGTCGAACAAGATCCTGGTGGATCTGACGCGCCGGGCCGAGGTCGAACTGCAGAGCTGGACCCAGGTCCAGCTACCGACCGATTACCTGCGTGGCACGGTGAACGAACTGCTGGCCCAGCGCCACACGCCGGCGGCGGGCGCCGAACCCGGCCCCGACCGGCGGATGCAGGCGGTCGACCTGCTGGCGAACAACGCCAAGACGATACTAGGCAAAATCTATGAGGCGGGCGCTGAGATGACGCCGGAGACCGCCCGCCGAACTCTAGGCGAGTACGACGCGCTGGTGGCGGCGCTCAATCCGGAGACCGCCAAGGACACACTGAGACTGCTGAACCAAACCGACGTGCTCACCAGCGACGCGGCGGCCGGACAACTCGCGAAACTGAAGAACGACGGTCCCACCCGCAAGCTCGTCGAGTTCCTGCGTCAGCCCGGCGGGGTGAACAGCCCGACGCACGCCGCCAAGCTCGCCAAGCAGCTGCGCTGGATATCGGCGGTCGGTGAGGCGGCACCGGTCCTGCTCTCGCTGACCCGTCTGGGCATCAGCGAACACAAAGGCGAGCAGCTCGGCCGGGAGCAGCAGCGCAAGCGCGAGGAGCTGACCCAGCAGATCGCCGCCCGTGCTCCCGAGATCGCTGAGCGGCTCATGATCGAGGGCCCCGGCGTGCCGTGGGCAGAATCGGTCACGGCGGTACGTGAGGCGCTGCGCCTGGCCGCACCGCTGGAGAGCGAGACGGCGGCCGTCGAAGCACGCCGTGCCGAGCTCATGACGGCCCGTGCGACGCTCACCTCGGCCTACACGCGCCACCGCCCGCTCGGTGAGGCCTCCTGACCGCGTCGCGGGTCACCGACTCGCACATGCCCACGCCGTGAGGCGGGGGCACGTGCGAGCCGCGTCGCGGCGGCCAGGACACGATCGGCGAGGTGACCGCCCGGTGTCGGCGTACTCAGGGTAGCGGGAGCGGGTGAGGCTCTCCGCAAAGATCGTCTAGCCGACGAACAGTGCGGTAGGCAGGACCGCATCCAGAACCGTCCACTGAGTCACCGAACCGGCAGCGACCACGCCGAAGCCGAACACCACCCGCCACTGCGCCTGCCATCACAAGTGGTTGGGGTGGCGCGGGTGCCGGAACAGGCCCGTGCGCGCGAACCGCGACTCGGACTCGCGACCGCTCGCGATCGCCGCGCTCTTGCGCCGGTGGAAGTTCCATTGCTGCTGGTCGGCGACGGTCTCCCCGGCGAGCCACTCCAGGAACACCACCGCGACCATGGCGTCCAGCGCCCCGAAGGGCCGCGGGCGGATCAGCGCCGTGTACGCGGACGGCTGATCAGCAGCAGGATGATGTTCTTTTACACCGTGATGAACAGCAGGTTGAACACCTGGAACTGCCAAGGCGTCAGCCGCGCCCGCAGGATCACCCACCGGAGTCCTCGCCGCCTGGGGCGTACCCGCCGCTCCGGCCGAAGTTGAACGACAGGCAGCTAGGATCGGAGGCGTCGCGGTGGCGAGGCCGGTGTGACGGCGGCGGAAGGGTCTGCTCAGAAGGCCGCGCGTGAGATCCGGGTTCCCGCCTGATGAAGCAGTTGGTTCGAGTCGTTCCTGACCTCGATCAGGCGTGGACCGATGAAGGAAAGTAGTCGGCGGATTGACGGAAAGTCGAAGTCCTTAGCCGGACGGTACTTATACCAGGTCTCCGTATCCCTGTCGAACCTGAAGCCATAGGGATCCTTGAGGGTCTCCTTGATGTCGTAGGCGTCGTAGATCCGGATCACGACCATCGACGTCGGCAGGGACACGGCTGCCGGCAGATCGGCCCACACGACCGTCTCAGCGTTGGCCACGACGGCTGGTAGGAACGGCGACGCCTGCTCTGCGGTCACCAGATAGCACAATGATGCCTGCGCTCGTGTCGTTGCGACGTAGAAGAGACGTCGCTCTGCATCGACCAGCCGATCGACGGTGTCGCCGAAGACCTCGAAGAGTGCGGCCGTGTGGTGGACGAGCGGATAGTTTTTGCTATCCGCGCCGGCGACAATGACGGAGTATGCCTCTCGACCCTTGTACTTGTGCGACGTGGTCACCTCGATGCGCTTGGCCTCGTCATCGCCGAAATGCTTGCGTATGTGGCGCTGGTACCGCTCGAGCTTGCCGACGAAGGCGCCTTGTCTGGCGTCGGTGAACCAGGGCACGGTGTTGCCTCGGAACAGGACGACCACGTTGCCCCGAGTACCGTCGAGTGCGTGCTTGACGAGTCGTAGCAGCGCCGGCGTCGCCGCATCGCCGGGGAACCGATCGCGCTCGGTGGGCGTCGGGCGGAAAGAGTCCAGTCGGGCGATCCGTACCGCACCCTCGTCCTCTCTTGCTGCCCGTGCGGGTGTGCCGACACCGGCCATCACGGTGTTGCCCGCCGAGACGACGCGGCGGGGCGACCGGTAATTGGTCGCGAGCTGATGCGTCGTCGAGCCGGGGAACTCCTCCTCGAACATATGGAAGATTCGGAGGTCGGCCCCGGCGAAACCGTTGATCGCCTGCCAGTCGTCGCCGACGCAGCAGAGCGAGGCCTCGGGACTCTGACTGCGGATCGCCAAGACGAACTCCATGAACATCTGGGAGAAGTCCTGAAATTCGTCGATGTGCAGGAACCTGAGACTCCGCAGGTCGCCGTGCTCGGATCCACCGGCCCGGACCCATTCCGTCGCGCCGGCGCGGACCTGCGCAGCGGCTCGCCAGACGATTCCGGTGAAGTCCTCGTAACCCTCGTCCGAGGCTCGTGCCAGGTACTGCTCGTATACATCGGCGGCGAGTGTGAGGAAGTCGGTCACGCTCTCGTCGGCGTCGAGCTCGGCGGTCCGGTCCCGCAGGTCGTCGGCGGTCAGGTTTAGCTGCCTCGCACGGTCGACGAACCGGCACACCGTCTTACTGAACGTGTCCACGGCCCGTGAGTGAACCCGCTGCCAGATCTCGTCCTCGCTCAGGCGACGATGAGGGACCCCTGCGAGCTGCAGTTGTTCGAGCAGTCGGTTCTGGAACGCATGCTCGTCGGTCGAAGCGATGTCGGAAGGTGTGTACTCCAAGAACGTCAAGTCGCGCTGATCGGCCCAGAAGCACCGCTTCTTCTCGGCGTTCGCGAGGTAGGCGGGGTCGCCGGTGACACCGAAGTACTCGATCACGACACGCGCCTCGCCCGCAACGAGAATCGTGAAGTCGGGACGGTAGTTGAAGTCTGCTCGTGCGAAGGTGCGTTCGTACTTGTACTCGACGTCGTGCTCGAAGAGTGTGTTCGCGATCAGACGTTCGCCGCGCGACTTCACGTACTCGCCGCGGAGTGTCACTTTCGTCGCCTCGGCGCGGTTCTGGAAGAATGCGTCGCGGTCCAAGTTGAGGCCGCGCCGCTGGATTGCCTTCCAGTCGTCCTTGAAGTGCCCGAGCATCGCACGCCGGACCTCGGGTGTTCGCTCGATGAGGAAGTCGTCGACCACAGCTTGGATCTTGCGGGATTGGGCGAGTGACTCGGCGTCCGCGTCGTCGAACACGAGATCCTCCTGCGGGCGCAACAGCGCATACGCCAGGGCGTGAAACGTGACGACGTGAGGTGTCGCCGAGCCTTGGGGCAGTCCTCGACGGATGCGGTCGCTGATTTCGGCGACGGCCTTGCGGTTGAAAGCCACGAGCATGATCGCGCCGGCGTCGACCCGGCAGTGCAGTTGGAGGAACAGCGCGCGGGTCACGATCGTCCGCGTCTTCCCGCTGCCGGCACGTGCGACGAGCCGCAAGTCCCGGGAGGTCTGGGCGACGGCGCGCGCCTGATCGAGGTCAAGTTGGTGGTCGTTGAGGACCTCCCGCGCCCAGGCTTGGACAAACTCAGCCCGCCAGCGGTCGAAGTCGTCCGCGGTAACGTGGCCACCGGTATCCAGGGCGCGAAACCACATGTCGGCGCCAAGGAAGTCCTCGGCGAACACCTGGTCTGCCTGGCACCGGAAGCGTTTCACCGCTGCTGCCTGTTCGGCGAGTCGTCGTTCCTGGGCCTCTGCGTCTGCCTTTCGCTGCGCTTCCTGCGCTGCCAGCCGTGCCGCCTTCTCGGCGGTCGAGTTCAACATTGCCTGGGCGGCGGCGGTCCGCGTGCGACGTGCGTGGTCGGCGGTTCGTTCGGCGCGGCGCTGTGCCGCGGCGGCCGACTTCAACAGGCTGTGTGCGGCCACGGTTCGCTGGTCGGGATCGCGCCAGCGGCCGGATGTCTCACCTACGGGTTCGTGCGACCGCGGGAATAGGCTCTCCAGGCCGGCGAGAAGGGCGGTGTATGCACTTGCCGGCATGAGTTCGCCGAGGAGTCGGATCGCGGTCGCGCGGATCGCGCCGGCTGTTGCTACAGCGTGGTCGTGCTCTACGGACGTCATCAGTCCCTTGGCCAGGGACGTGTTCGCGTCGTCCTCCCCGATCCATGTCTCGAATACCATAAGCACGGCGTCGAGAATGGCCTTTGCCCTGGTGACGTCTGCCTGAGGCATGCCCGGGACTGTACCGGAGACGTGCCTTGTCGGTTCTGGTCCGAAACGGACATTGACGGTCACAGCTGACGGAGCGTTCCGTCGTAGGCGTCGTGTGTCGGCCTTATGGTCACGGTGTCCACGTCGCCGTTTGCAGAACACCCTCGGGCCGCAGGAGGACGACGTGGACTCCGGCTGCCGCTGGCGGGGTGGGTCAGGTCGTCGGTAGCGGTCGTGGTCGGGCAGAACCATCAGCGAATGGTGGTCCGCGTGCGACTCGCAGAGCAGCATTGCCTTGATCAGCGCTTGACTGAATCCGTGGCCAGCCTGGTTCGTTAGGGGTGCTGCTCGGAGCTGGTAGGGATGACGTTCGCAGCGGTTGGGGCGTATGTGGGGCTCGCACAATCGATCATGGCCAGCGACAAAGGCGCATGGCGGCTCAGGATCTAGTTGCAGCCCGTCGCGCTCCACTGCGGTCGGTTCCTGACGTCAATCGAGTGGATGAAACCGAGCCCGACGCTGGCACATTCGCATTGCACCCGATCAGAATTGCCTCGTCGAGGGGACCCTAGATCGCTGTCGTTCCGCAGCTACCTGGAGGAGTTACATGGAAACGGTTGCAGCCCGGAGCTGCATTTGTTACAGCGCACCTGAGTCTGAAGACTCTCGCAGGACCGTATGCGTGCCGACTCGAGCGCAGCAGCAGGGAGACCACCCTTCACGTCGCTACGCGATATCGAGCATCGATGCCAGTGGGCGTGTTGCGGACCAAACACCAGTCAGGTTTATGAACTGGCCGGCAAACCTACCCGTCTCCGTCACGGCAGATTGCCGTTCGGGATTGATAGTTGTCCGCCCCCGCGGCTACCACGCGATTACTGGGCAGGGCCACCTGAGGCTGTCGGCGCCGATCCGTCGCCGTATGCAGCTTCACGCCGGTGACCGGCTTTTCCTGGCGGCTATGCGCGACAGGGATGTGATCGTGATGTACACGCTGCCTGTGGCCGGCAGCGTGTTGCAGGCATACTCGGACGCCTTGACGGCGCAGCCGATCTCATGAGCGTCACCATGAATCTGCCCATGGATGAGCTTGCAGCAGCGCGCTTCCTCCTGGCACGGCTAGGAGTAAAGCCCGAGCAGCTGATCGGTACCATCGCGCCGACATTCGATGAGTACATCGACCACGTGTCCCAGGCCGTGAGTATAGGAACGCTGACCGTATACGAGACCTACTGGAACCGCGTACGGGCAGAGTGGGGACACCGGCGAATCGACGATCTGACCGCGGTGGAGATCGCATCCTTCGCCGAGCAGATGAAGAACCGTGTTGTCCAAAGGCGCAACGCTAGAGGCGGACGAGCGGCTGCGGAACACCTCATCGGGGCTCTGCGATGTCTCTACAGATTCGCGGTAGCTGATGGAGTATTACCACAACAACACAATCCTGCCGCCAAGGTCGCCAAACCGCTGCGTGCCCCGAGCTTGCGACGTGCTCTTCATGCCGAACAGGTCGAGCAGATCTGGCATGCAGCAGATCAAACCGGCCACGACCCCGACCTTGACACACTCCTACTCGATCTGCACCGGCAGACCGCATGCCGCCGCGGCGCGGCACTGGTCCTGCGCCGCTGTGACCTTGATGAAGAATGGTGCCTTCTCCGGCTACGCGAAAAGGGCGGCACCGAGCGATGGCAGCCAGTGACGCCTACCCTGATGACTCGACTGCTCGAACATGCTGCTGGCAGGGGAGTGGAACAGGCTCTGGACCACCTCCTGCGAAATCGAAACGGGCAGCCAATCACCCGCCGTCGATACGACGTCCTGTGGGCGCGCATCGGCAAGTACGTCCCCTGGGTGGCCGCCCAGCAGGTCAGCACCCACTGGCTTCGCTACACCACCCTCACGTGGGTCGAACGAACCTTCGGTTACGCCGTAGCCCGCGCCTACGCCGGCCACAACGACTACCGAAACGTCGGCAGCACCGCAACCTATGTCAGAGCAGACGTGTACGAAGTCGCGACCGCGCTCGCTGCCTATGCGGACGAAAGCCACCCACTCGCACAGGGAGGGGGCGAGGGGCGGACAGTCGAAGACGCGAACTCCAGCGGCCTTCTCTACCGTCCGTTTGCGGGCTTGGGTAGTGAGATGCTCCGCGTAAGTAACACAGGCGAGTGATTCCAGTCCGTATGATCATGATCGATTTTCGACCCATCCCACCCGGTGGCGTCCCATTCGATAACGATGAGAATAATTACTGCCTTGACGCTCGCTGACTGTCTGTAAAGATTGCCAAGGAAAGCGATTTGCTTCACGACTTGAGCGTTGCCGCTTGGGTCATTTGCTTTAACGAACTTGACCTCGATAACGAGCTGCGATTGTACGGCAGCAAGATCGGCAAACTTCTTTTGGTCAGCATACTTGATGAGCATCGGACTCAGTTCAAGATCGGGGAGCCATGGCTTTAAGGCCAGGAATAGTAGGTTCTGCACGTCATATTCGTCAGTGGGGTATGCGCGCTCTGTGTTGATACACTTTGCTCTTCTTCCTAGTTGAGCTATCGACGCGACGGCGCGCACAGCGACGTCCGAGCAATACATGGCAATGGATTGCCAATTGCTTCCCATGAACGTGTTGGGGAGGCGCAACCTCGCAAGCTCGCCCGGAAGCTCAGCCAGAGTCCGGCTGAAGTTTGTCGGAATAATAGTCATCTTAAAATCGGTATCGGCGTCGACGTCGTGCTGCCACAGTCCGTCCGATTCGAAGCTCCCATTGCGCCAAAGTGGAATCGCATCAAGCTCCGTTGGAAGATCAGCGCGATGTGGGAGCACGCTTCCATTGATGACGCTTTCAGCCATATGGCCGTCGCGGCTTATGAAGAAGTCCAACACCTTCCGCCGCGTAACGTCATTCTCCCGCCATTCAAGTAGCCGGTTTCTGCGGATTTCGTTCTTGCGGTCAACGAGCAGCAAGTCAATATCACTTCTAGTGCTGCCAGTTCGATATGCGCGCGATCCAAACATCCAGATCTCTTCGGGTTCTCCGACCTCGGTGATCAACGAGCGGAGGATCTCCTGGAGGTCAACTAACAGCGTTGTGGCCATACTGGATTGAACCACCTTCAGCAGGATCCGCCCCGGACGACGCTCGGGAGTGAAATTGGTACCTGTTGAAGGACCTGGTCAGCTGGTGCTGAGCGCGGCTTTCAGCTGGGCTGATTTTGTGCTAAAGGGCTGGCGTCGGATCATGACGATGACGATGGCCCGTTGGACTATCGCGACGTGGTGTGAGGGATCGAGGTCGTAATTTGCGGACGGTGCGCTGGAAGCGGGTGACTAGCTTGGACAGGTCCTCTTGACCACCCAACTGCGATACGGGACCTGGGAAACCGACATGGCCGATCGATCTGCATCTCGGCGCCGGCGGGGCCAGATTGTCCCGAACTTCCGTACACAAGTCGGAGGCGAGTTTTGGGCTACAGCGACACTTCAGTGAGCGAGCTGGCATCGGCGACTGCTTGTGAGTGTGTGGCTACCTATTGTGCTGCGGGCGTCGATGCGGCAGACTTTCGCAATGATCGAGGCGGATGGTGGACTGCCCGGAGCTGTTCGAATCGCGAAGGTCGCAGCGACCGAGGTAGCCCGCATCGACTCTTGTATCAAACTAGGCGACCTAGCGAAGAAGACGCTCGGCCAGCTGCCCTTCGCCGTCTACACGGCGTCGGCCGAACGTGGCACGCTAGTGGCGGCTCTGGTTCAAGATCGCGTGGTCGGATACGTTCTCTACCGGTTGTCCCGCAGAAGAGTGACTTTGGTCCACCTGTGTGTGGCCACTGATGTGCGCAAGAACGGCATCGCGCGGGCGCTAGTCGAGTACATCAGCGAGACCCACCGTGACCGACCGGGTGTCATGGCTAAATGCCGCCAGAGCTACGGCATCGATCAGGTCTGGTTGAAGCTCGGCTTTAACCAGCAAACCGAGGTCCCTGGGCGTAATAGGCAAGGCCTGCCGTTGGTGGTCTGGTGGCGAGACCATGGCCACCCAACCCTAATGTCGCGTCAAGAAGAGCCAGCTCTACGCGCCTGCTTCGACATGACCGTCTTGGAAGCGATACAGGATCCCGAAGACCGCGACCATATCGAAGCTGCAGCACTGGCCGGCGATGATCTGTACCAGCAGCTGCAGTTGATAGTGACGGTGGCACTGCGTGTCGAGTTGACCGGCGTGCAATCGGCTACTCGCCGCCGTCAGTACACCGACCGGCTGGACAGCATGGTTACCACGCGGCACGACCTAGTCGGATCCACGCAGACAAAGGAAGAGCTCCGGGCCATGCTCACCGCCGCCCGAGGGGTCAGTGAGTTGCCGTGGAAAGACCAATCTTTGGTTGCCGGATTGGCCGACTGCATCAGCGCGGGCGTGACCGTTTTCGTGACGTTCGAAAGCGCTGACACGTTTTTTTCCCAAGTCATGACGCACTTCGGGGTTCGGGTGATGCGACCGCTAGCGGCGATCGTCCACCTCGAGGAACTGGCCCGTTCGCAGGACTACCGGCCGATTGCGCTCTCCGGCAGCGACTACCATAAGACGCATGTGGGTGCCGACAATCTGGACGACCTGAGCGGATTCGTCGACCCGATGACATCGGAGTCCGCACAGGACCTCAAGAACGCGATCGCGGGACTCCGAGCTCCGCTATACGCGCTGACGGGCCCAGACGACGTCGCCATGCTTCTGTATGCCACTGAGGTTCGCGGGCCGGCACTGTGCGTACCACTCATCCGGGTGCGTGATAGCGCTGAGGCCCTGACGCTGGCGAGACAGATCCTGTTCGCGCTGCGTGAACAGTGCCGACGAGCTGAACGGTCGCTCATCAGGATCCTCGATCCACTGCCGTCGCCGTTGATCAAGGATGCCGCGACCGCAGAGGGCTTTATTCTGGCCGACGACGGCCACATGGCTGCTGTCGTCATCGACCTCTGCGCGCCGATGGCCGACGTCGAGGCGCGCGCGGTTGAAGTTCTTCGAACCCTTGTTCGGGACGATATGCCAAGCCTAAGATCGGGTATGCCTGCGACCGCCGCTGCTGAGTTCGAGCGAGCATGGTGGCCAGCGCGGTTACTGGATGCCGATATCCCAACCTACGCCGTCTCCATCGAGGCCAGGTGGGCAGCGCAGTTGTTCGGTGTGCCGCAGATTCTCACAGGGCGTCCGGCCGAACTCGCCCTAAGCCGCGAGCACGTCTACTACCGCAGCCTGCCGCAAATCATCGACGCCCCTGCCCGTGTCCTCTGGTACGTCAAGAAGCACAAAGGGCCTGGCAAACCGCTGTTCCCGCCAGGAATTATCGGCTGCTCGCTGGTAGAGGAGTCCTACGTCGCCGACGTCGATGAACTCATGGACTCCTACCGTCACCTCGGTGTCTGGGACCGGAGTCAAGTTACCCACGTCGCCGACGAGGGTCGGGCACAGGTCATCCGGTTCACCGACACGGAAATCTTCCCCAACCAGGTGACCCTCAGCCGTCTGGAGGCGTTGGCCAAGCAGTACGGTCAGAAGACCGTCCCGCAGGCACCGATCAAGATCGCGCCACCGTTGTTTGCGCAGATCCTCACAGAGGGACAGGGACTACGCTCATGAAAACCGCATCCCGGCCACTGCTGTTGTCGCTGCGCCCCCGCTTCGCTCAAGCGATCCTCGATGGCAGCAAGTCTGCGGAACTGCGCCGACGACGCGTCAGTGCAGAGCCGGGCACGGCCGTGATCTTGTACGCCAGCTCACCCCTGATGGCTGTTGTTGGAACCGCCCGCGTCGAGAAAGTACGTGTGCTTACCCCTCGTGGTGCGTGGCCGCACCACGGTCCCAACACCGCGCTCACCCGTCAGGAGTACTACGACTACCTCGACGGCAGCGACATCGCCTGCCTGATATACCTCCACCACATCCAGCGCCTTCCGGTGGTGCTGCCTCTCGGCGAACTGCGAAGCACTCATCGCTTTCATCCACCCCAGAGCTACCGGTTCATCACCCACGACGACCCGAAAACGCTTCAACAACTGGCCGCCGCAGTCGGACCGACATGAGAATAACGTTCTTCGTCGTCGACAACCTGCCTGCAGTCAGCGACCATCCTGGCACAACCGTGGTGCTCGTCCGCGACAACTGGAACGACTACGGATACGTGACGACATTTCGTCTCCATCTGTATCTGTCGGCTAGCCAGGCGCCAGTCGACGTTGGATCCGTCAAGATCCTCCATCGGGACCAAACGGGTGGCATGACCCCGCTCGATGTGCGGTTCACTCAGCTCACTCCTGGGTACTGCTCACTGGGCCAATCACTGTCGTACTACGAGAACCTTCACCAGGCGGGAACGGACGTCCGCGACGCTGTCCTTGCCGGCCTGCGAGATATCGCTGCCGATCCCACCATCGCTGATTCGTTTTCCGAACATCCGGGCTTCAGGAAGTCGCTGGAGCGAACAGGCAGTGCCACTCGGGCGATCCATGACGCCGCAGCGCTGCTCGCCAACACCGCCGACGCCCAGCAACCAGGCGCACCGATGACCTTGCCGTTCCGAACGACAGTCGGCGGCAGCCATTTCACGGTGCCGCTAGCCTTCAACCAGGCACCGCTGTTGCCTGGACGCATCAATGTCATCATCGGCTACAACGGCACGGGAAAGACGAAACTGCTGGCGAACCTAGCCTCAGTGGCATCACGGGCACCCGCCAACCGTTATGAGTTAATGGATAGCGCCGGGGCTTTCGTGCGCGAACCAGCTTTTCCGTTCGGGGCGGTCGTGTCAGTGTCCTACTCGGCCTTCGATACCTTCGCCATCCCCGGCCGCGAATCGCGCCAAGCCGCAGACCAAATGCGCACCAAAGGCGAGGTGTTCGGCTATGTGTACTGCGGCTTGCGCAGCTTCCGCGGTCGTGGTGTCACCGACCCGCTTAAGAGCATCGCCGAACTCCGCGCCGAAACTGTCATGGCGCTGCAGCAAACTCGGGCCTCGCGAACCGTCCTCCTCCGGGAAGCACTCGAGCCGCTCCTGCGTGAACCCTCCTACCCGCAGGCAGGCTTCACGACGGCGGCACTCGCTGACGATCGGCGATTCGAAGTAGTGTTCGATCGCCTCAGTACCGGACACAAGATTGTCCTCAACATTGTTCTGCAACTCGTCGCCCATATGCAGATCAAGTCCCTGCTGCTTTTCGACGAGCCCGAGTGTCACCTGCATCCGCCCTTGCTTGCGGCGTTGCTTCGGTCAATCAATGTCGTCCTCGACGACCGCGACTCCTACGCGGTCATCGCCACCCACTCACCCGTCGTTCTGCAGGAAGTCCCCGCCAGGTACGTTCACATCCTCGAACGCATCGGCGAAATGACCCGTATTCGGCGCCCCGAACAAGAAACCTTCGCTGAGAACGTCGGCTATTTGACCAAGACCGTTTTCAGCCTCGACAGCCGCTCAACCGACTATCATTCGACCCTGGAAAACCTCGCCGAGCACCATACCCCCGACCAGATCGAGGACATGTTCGACGGTCAGATGAGCGCACAAGGACGCGCCTACGTCCAGAGCATCTACCGCTCGCGGACCTAGCATGTACCACATCCCGCGACCGCGCATCGACGACACCACCAGGCTCACGTCTCTTACTCAACGCCGCCGACAGCCCACCAAAACGCACCTGCGCCGAGTCGAGCAAAACGTCCTCGCCGCATACGCCGCCTACGACGCGCAGTGGCACCTCTGCTCGACCTCCTCGGTCATCGCCGAAGACGACAAAGATGCTAAAGAAGCCCTTCAGTCCAACTACGATCTTGCGGCCGAAGATGGAGATCTACACCAACTCCTCTTCGATGCCGCCGCCAACCGGCGATGCCCCATGTGCGGCTGCGCCACTGTCAGGTCCCTTGACCACTACCTACCAAAATCGGTATTCCCGGAGTACGCAGTCCTCTCAGCCAACCTCGTGCCCGTCTGCTACAACTGCAACCAGACCAAAGGCAACAAAAGGGCGCAATTGGCGGACGAGAGGTTCCTCCACCCCTACTTCGACGTTCCGCCGACGGCACCAATCCTGCTTGCCGACGTCGACACGTATCGCGTTGTGACCGTCAACTACCGGCTGGCGCCTGATGTGGTCGACTTGAGCACGTATCGCCGGTACCTTTACCATCTCAAGCACCTCGACCTCTATACGACCTTTCGCCGAGAGGCAAACGTCGAACTCCAAGACCGCGCTGACAGCTTCCGCGACCTGTTTGCAGCAGGTGGTCGTGTCGCGGTGCTGGATACGGTCATGCGTGAAGCGCGTTCATACGCCAAAAGTCGCGGGGCTAATGACTGGAAAACCGCCCTCTACCGTGCCCTCTGCACGCATGAGGAGTTTCTCAACGGTGCCTGCACTCTGTTGGGCTAGCTGCAGGGGCACAGAGGAGTTCACGCCTACCACAGTTGCCGTGCCGCGTACGCTGCGGTGACGCGTGAGCCGACAAGACGTACTCGATGGTTTGGCTGGTGCTGCTGCGGGGTTTGAGACCATGATGCCGGCCGATTGTCAACGGCCACGGCGATGTGGCTCTGATGCAAATTCCGTGAAGCGTGCGCCGTCGTCGATCATGGCTTGTGTCCAATCTGGAACCCGATCTCGTCCGTGTGCTTCTTCCGCACCTTTCGGCGGTGAGGGTCGAGTCGGTGCACCTGCGTGGCCGGTCTGTGCGTGTTGTGGCAGCCTGTGCGGGGCCGGAGTCGATCTGCCCGGACTGCCTGACGGCGTCGGGCAGGGTGCACAGCAGCTATGAACGGCGACTGGCCGACGTCGCCGCAGGTGGCCGCGAACTCGTGGTTCAGCTGCAGGTCCGCCGGTTCATCTGCGTCAACGACAGGTGTGGGCGGCGGACGTTTGCCGAGCAGGTGGACGGCCTGACATTTCGGCATGGCCGGCGCAGTCTGCTGCAGCGTCGGATGCTTGAGCGGGTGGCGCTGGCCGCCGGCGGCCGGCCCGGCGCACGCTTGGCCGAGCATCTGGGCATGACCGTGCACGCCACGACCTTGATCCGGCTTATCCGTCGGATTCCGCCACCAGACACCCTGACACCTGCAGTGCTGGGCGTGGACGAGTTCGCGGTGCGCCGTGGTCAGACCTACAACACGATCCTGGTCGACATCGAAACCTCCCAGCCGGTCGACGTGCTGCCTGACCGCGAGGCCGCGACGTTCGCCGCGTGGTTGTCGGCTCACCCGGGCGTTGAGGTGATCTGCCGGGACCGGGCCGGCTACTACGCCGACGGCGCCGCCCGCGCGGCGGGCGCCGCGGTCCAGGTCGCCGACCGCTGGCATTTGATCAACAACCTGGCGACCGCGGTCGACAGCGCCGTCAGGCGCCACCGCAGTGCGCTGCGTCCACAGCCTGCTGCCGTCGTCGTCGAACTGCAGGCGTCACAGGCTGCCGACGGTCCACGGGCGCAGCAGACACGCACCCGCCACGCCGAGGTTCATGTACTGCTGGCGAAGGGTTGGCTCCCTGGGCAGATCGCTTCGGCACTGCATCTGGACCCCAAGACCGTGCGCAAGTACACCCTGGCGGCCACCGCCGACGAACTCATCTCCACCGCGCCGCGGCTGAGCCAGCTGCTCGAGCCCTATAAGCCGCACCTGCGCAGACGCACCGCCGAGGGCTGCATCAGCACGCAGACACTCCTGGCGGAGATCCGGGAGCAGGGCTTCCGCGGCAGTGAGCGCACCCTGCGGCGGTGGCTGATCCGCCTGAGGGAGCACATCGACGAGCCGGAACAGCCCAAGGCGATCAAACCTCGCGACCTCGTGGCGTGGATCATGCGGCCGCAGGACGACCTGTCGGCAGACGAACGCCTCGACCTGAAGCGGGTCTGCGACGGTAACCCGGAACTGGCGGCGACCTGCGATCTGGCCCGCCGGTTCAACGTGATGCTGCGCGAACGTCGTGGCCTCGAACTCGCACAATGGGCCGACGATGCCCGAGACGGACCGGTCCGGGAGATCGCCTCATTCGCCGCGGGGTTACGCAAGGACTGGAAGGCCGTGGTCGCCGGGCTGACCTTGCCCTACAGTTCCGGCAAGGTCGAAGGCCGCATCAACAAGATCAAGATGCTGAAGCGCACGATGTTCGGCCGCGCAAACCATGACCTACTGCGCCTCAGAATCCTCCTCGACGCCTGAGCCCACGCGGCGTCACGGAAAGTGCTTCAGAGCCGGCGATGTCGCCACCTGTGGTCATGTCAACTCACGGGCGTCCGGCTGGTGCGGGTACGGGCCTCCAGCATGCGGAAGGACCGCCTTCGGTGACCACGACGGTGGCGTGGTGCAGGAGACGGTCGAGCCGGCTGGTTGCGGTGACGTGTTCGGGCAGGAACCGGCCCCATTGCTCGAAGGGCCAATGGCTGGCGATGCCCAGGGCGCGTTCGTGTGCGGCGCCCACGAACCGGAACAGCAGTGATGGCGACCATTCCGCCTGGTATGCGACAGCGCTCGTCAATCTCGGCGTCGCCCCGGTAACCCTGGCCCGGCATCCGTGACCAACTCGCGCCAGTAGCTCCAGGCGGCGGCACGAAGCCCGATGTGGCGGTCCCGATTCCCGTACACCGACGGTATGCTGCCCTGCGGCAATGAAAGTCCATGATTCGTACGGGAGGTGTTCCTACTGAGCGGCCCGGGAGCGCAGCATCACTTCCTCCGAATCAGCCAACTCGTGCCCGCGGACCAGGAGGTCGTTACCGTCACCACCGATACGAAGGTGTCGGAGGCACTTGCAGTGATGGCCAGAACCGGATTCGATCAGATCCCGGTCACTCGCAACAAGGCGGTTGTCGGAGTCTTTAGCTACCGTTCGTTCGCTAGCAATATTGGGGTCGTCCGACCTCAAGACGACCCCAGGGCCTATGCCGTGGCCGACTTCTTAGAGGATCTCTACTTCGTGCGGTATGGCTCCGACGTCGCCGACGCGCTGCCAGCGATCGAGGCCAAGGGTGCCGTGCTGATCGGAGACGAGGACAACCTGCTGGCGGTGGTCACCGCGGCTGACCTCAACAGTTACCTCTGGCACTCATCGAGGCAGTTCATGCTGCTCAGAGACATAGAGCTCGCGACAAGACACCTGGTGAAGTCGGCCTGTGCCAGCGAGGAGGAGCTGCGCACCTACATCGCCACGTCGACGCAGACAACGGCGAACAGCCCAATGGCGGCAGCGCTCGAGGATCTGACCTTTAGCGAGTTGATCAGCCTCATCAGCCACCGGGAACGATTCGGGCGCGTGTTCAATCGCACGTTTGGGGGCAGTCGTGAGCTGGTGGTATCTCTGCTTGAGCCGGTGCGAGAGGTACGCAATAAGGTCTTCCACTTCCGCGGCGAGGTGACCGCGGAGGAATCCGAGCTCATGATGTCGGCGAGCGCCTGGCTCAAGCGAAGGGTGAGGATGGTTCCGTGAGCTCGTTATCCTTCCCGCAGCCGCCACTGGCGGCGCGTCTGGCACGCGCCAAGGACGATCGCTGCGTGGTTCTGCGCGTGCCTCTGCAAAGCGGCGTGCGCTCCACGCTCATGCCGCACATCGTGACTGCGGCGGCGGACGGTCTGGTCCTCGTCACGGCGCCGACGCTAACGATGGTCAACCAGTGGGCGCAGCGCTTGCGCGAGGCGGGCGTGCCCGAGGTGCGTGTCATCACCTCCGACGTCGCGCAGGAACTCGCTGACAGCTCCTCGGCACGCCCGTCGACCGGTGTGCTGCTGGCCACGGATGCAAGGGCGCAGCACGGTCCGGTGCGTAAGGTTCTGGAGTCCATAACGTTTGCCCTGTGTGTGTTCGACTCGATGTTGCTGGTTGGCAACGACTCCCTGCCGCGGATTTTCCAAGTCGCCAGCGGATCGGCGCGAACGATCGTCGTGGCGAACCTGTGGAGCCGGGGGAATCCGCGCTGGCCGAGTGACGCGACGGTGATCGAGATGTCGCTGGACGAGCTTGCGGGCACCCGCCAGGCTGAGATCAAGACCTACCACGTGCTGCTCGATGCGGCGGAACAGTCCGTCCTCGGCGACGCGGCACGGTTGCTTGACAACCCCGACCGCATGCGTAGCCGCGCCGCCATGCACTCATCGCTCGTGCGTCTCGCCAGAGAGGCCGAGGGAGAGCAGGAGGCCACGTACGCTGCCGATGACATCTGGGGAGTCGTCGACAAGCTGGAAGCGCTGGGTCCGGACGCCCGCCTCGCCGCGCTCACAGCGACGGTGCGCAGCCTTCGGGATGCCGGACCTGTGCTAATCGTGACGAGCCGTCTCCTGGCCGATGTGGAGTATGTCTACCGACACCTGGTCGAGAGCGGGATCGAGCACGTCGTGACGTCTCTGCCGAGCCTACCAGCGGGGATGAAGACGAGCGCTCGCGCCGTCGGTGGCCCGCCGTACCCGGTCGAAGTAATTACTTCGAACTTCGACGCCGACGACGTTTCGCTCGACGGCGGTAGCCTGGTGTACTTCACGGAGCCGCGCCTGGTTGAGGACGTGCAGCGGCTTGTCGCGGTCCATCGGACGGGTGCGGTTCGGGCCGTTTACCTGCCTTCTGTCAACGGCGCGAAGCCCAGCGTGCTGATGCGGTTCGGCCTGTCTGTGGCAGATGTCGACCGGGAATGAGGATCCCTGCTGCGAGCTTTATCCGCGTGGGCTTGTTGACTCCGCCGCCCCGACCTGCGGCGAGCTGGCCGTTCCCTCAATGGGGATGTCCGACAGACAACAGCCAGTGGCTACGGCATCAGCGGTGGCGGCGGCTCGACCCAGCCGGTTGGGCGCAGCCAGGGCCATGTTCGCAGTAGCGGTCGGAACCGTTGGTGCGCCAGTCCTACATTGACGACGTGATCTCGCGCTTACCCATCCACGATCTCAACCAGGTCGGCGGGTAGTTCGCATCACACCCCTCGGAGACGATCAGCGCAGTCAGCCTGACGGTAGCCGCCATCGCGTTGCTTGCCACGTTCCGACAGGCCAAGGCAGCACGTACGGGCAACAGAATCGCCGCGAAGGCCGCAGAGAACGCGGAAAGAAACTCTTCTAGCGCCAACACCATCGCCGCAGCGGCTCTGGCGCAAGCACGCGACGCGAATGCCCTGGCGCGAAGGCAGATGGCGATGCAGCGTCGTCAATTGCTGGACGCTGTCACTCCGCGGGTCTACATCGTTGTCGGGAGGTCATCCGCGGCCCGGTCATCGAGGGATCCGCGGTCCACGGGCCCGTGACGATCGAGCACGACCCGTTCGACTTCGGGGACATTCGCTATCGCGACAGTGGCTAGCTCATTGGGCCAGCCGGGGCGACGGCCTGATGCAGTCACAGTTACGGTCGGCAACGATGACGCGGACCACCTGCCAAGCGCCAGCGGTGCCCACGATGTGACGGAGCAGGAGCTTCGCGACCAGGTATGGGGGCCGTACCGGTTCTCGTCCGACGCCGCCGGGGTTGACGATCATGGCCGCGAGGTCGCGCAGTTGCCGCTCGTACTCGGCCATGGCCGTGTGCTGAGCATGAGCCGTACCCCGTTACCACACTGGACCAGCGGTCCGGACGTCTGGTTCAACGAGCACGAGGGCAAACCGGTCCGCCTGATGCTGCTATGCGAACGCGCCGGCTACCGAACATGGCGAATCGTCTGGGAGGGCCTGGCCGACAGGCCCGAGGACCACGGACATGTTGAGCACACCGCGTAAGTTGCTGCTGAGCATGTCTGGCGGGTAGGCGAGCCCCACGCGACTCCCATCCTCGGGCTAGTCAGCCGCCCAGGGCCAGCGCGGCGCCCTGGTCGATCAACATCTGGATCAGTCCTGCGGCATCGCTGACCGTTACCAGCGCGGTCAGCACCTGAAGCGTCTTGCCGAACGCCGCCGCTACTCGGGACTGCTGCGGTACCGGTTCGGCAGTCGCTGCTTTTAGCTCGGCCACGGTTTGTTCGAGCTCGCTGATCCGGTCAGCGGGGACGCAGAGCACGGGTAGCACCGTCGAGACCGAGTCGGCCCACTGCCGCGTTTGTTCGATGTCCACCGTGCCGCTCACACCCTGAGTGAGATGGCTCTGGTCGCCGCCCGCAGCTGCAAAATTGCTGCCGATCATGGTGCCGATCGCTACGGTAACGCGGCCCTGGCGGCCGTCCTGATGGTTGTTGAACTTCACCACGTCGCAGTCGAACTCCTCGACGCACCGCACCCCGGCGGCCGTCAGTAGATAGTGGATGTATGAGTCGATGCCCTCTGGGCCGAGGGTGGGTACGACGCTGGTCTTGAGCAGCCCGAGCTGCACGAGGTACTGCACGCTGGAGCGGAAGTCGCTGTCCGAGAACTTCCAGCCGTAGAACCACGCTCGCTCGTCAGCGAGGAAGCCCTCGGGATCGGGGTCGGTGGCATCGGCCTGGTCGTACGCCCACGCGAGTAGGTGCGAGCGGCACGCTTGCAACCTGGTCCGCTTGTTGGTTCGGTTTGTTCGGTACTCCTGCGCTCTGGCGAGGCCGTTTCCAGTCAGCGTGATGCTGAACGGGAAGTCGTCACCCCATTGGGAGATGAGAATGTGCATGTCCTGCAACTGGTTGACCATCATGATCACCTGTGAGTCGGTGAGGTCTTCGAACCCCTTCGGGTTGGCCGTGGGCCTGCCATGGTGGGTGGTCTCCGCATTGGCCAGCAGAGTTTCGATGAGCCGGTACGACGACGGCGCCAGTTCGTTCACCGCACCATTGTCACACTCCGCGGCGGGTACATGGCGGGCGTAACTCGAAGGTGTAGACGGCCCAGCACGGCACGGAAGGTGAGGTTGCCGACGCACCGTACGCGAATACGAGCGTCATCCCGAACAGAATGCCACGATCGTCGATTGGGCCGCGGTGATACTTGATCCGTCCTGCGGATGGAAAACGGGCAGTACGGCCACCATGATGAGTGCAGCGCCAGTGAAGGTACTGGTCCAGGGTGCCACTCTGGGCCATGGCCACCTCCGCTTCCCGCCCGATAGCGAAATCCACGCACCTCCCGGCGTGATGGTTGAGGCTGGTTTGGTGCGGATACAGCAAGCGGGCAGCCACTCCCATCTTGGCGGTCCTCGCTCATAGCGTCAGTGCTCCCGATTGTGGTCAGCGATGGGCCCGACCCGGCTCGGACGAGTCAGGCCCATCGGCCGGTTTAGTGTTGCAAGGTCCAGGCGACGATTGCTCGGACGGCGCCAGAGATGGCGCCTGTGATGGTGGCTAGGGCGAGCTTCTCGCGCCAGGTGAGGTTGGTGGGCGGCTTCGACATGGCGTACTCCCGGTTAATGCAGGCGGTCGGGAGCCGGCCGGTCTCCCATTAGCATCTCGAGGAAAGCGGATGGCGGTGCCGTCCGGCATGGGCGACGAACGAAGCCGAACCGGCCAGCTCCTAACCTCCGTGGCTGACCAGCACGGTCGCGCCAATTTTCGTAGCGTTCTACGGTGGTTCGGCAGTGTTCGGTGTGCCCGCCGAACAGAAGAGGGAGGATTCCGTAATGGCCGAAGACCACCGCGCTGCGGACGACAGCATCGAGTTCAACCTAGACGCGGTGCAGTCCCTCGAGGCGTTCGCCCGGGCGTGTGATCGGCTGCGCGGCGCCCGTTCCTATGCGGAGCTCGGGCGGGCCGCCCGGCCGCGGTCGCTGCCAGCTGCCACGCTCAGCGACCTGCTCAACGCCAAGTCGACCCCGACCCGCGAGACGACCATTACCTTTTTGGTTGCGTGCGGCATCGAAGACGATGCGACGCAGCGGTCCTGGCTGGCAGCGTTGGAACGCGTCGCCACCAGCCACAAGCCACGTCCACCGGCCGCGGTCCGGGTTGAGGACGCCCGAGTGCGGCTTCTGGGAGTGCACGCCGCGATCCAGGTGCCGGGTGCCGTCGGTGAACTGCCTCCATACGTCCTCCGGGATCTCGATACAGAGCTGCGCGCCACGATTACCGCCGCCGCCGAGCGCGGCGGGTTCGTGCTGCTGGTCGGTGGCTCATCGGTTGGCAAGACGCGCACCCTTGTTGAGGCGGTCCGGGCGGTTCTGCCGCAGTGGTGGCTGCTGCATCCGGCCGACGTCACTGCGATCAACGTATACGCGGCTAATCCGACACCGCGAACCGTGCTGTGGCTGGACGAGCTACAGCGCTACCTCAACCACCCGGCCGGGCCTCAAGCCAGCAAGTTAACCGCTGACGGTATCCGGAAGCTTGTTGCGGCCGGGACTGCAGTGGTGAGTACACTGTGGCCAGAGGAGTACGCCGCCCGAACCGAACCTCGGGAGCCGAATAAGCCCGACCCCTACTCGGATGACCGGGAATTGCTCCGCATTGCTCACGTCATAGATGTGCCCGATATGCTCAGTGCAGCTGAACGCCTCCGCGGTGAGGTGCTCGCCACGGATCAGCGCATCCGCGCCGCCCTGGATGACGCCGACGCCGGTTTTACCCAAGTCATGGCCGCTGGCCCGGCGCTCATTCGCCACTGGGAGCAAGCTCCTACTAATCAGTGCTACGGCAAGGCCGTCATTACCGCCGCGCTAGATGCTCGACGCGTCGGCGCCGAACAATCAGTCACGCGCAGCTTCCTAGAAGCTGTCGCCCCTGCTTACCTCACCCCTGCTCAACAGGCCACCGCAACACGCGACTGGCTCGACCAGGCCCTCACCTACGCCACCAAGACCCTCCACGGCGCAGCCTCCACGCTCAGCCCGCTCCCAGCGGGGATGGGCCGCATCGCCGGCTATAGCACCGCCGACTACCTTTACCAACACTTCTTGCGCATTCGTCGTACCATTCACCCTGCCGACCAGGTCTGGCGGGCTCTAGTCGACAATCACCACCCCGACGACACGCTTCCACTAATCAGCAACGCTATCCAGTATGGTCGCGCTACTGAAGCTTTAAGTCTTTGTTGCCACGCCTTGAACGAGGGCAAAGAAGTAGACCATCACGACGTTGAAAGCTTGATCGACCTGCTCCTAGGGTTGGACCGGTTAAACGAAGCCGTAGCGTTGCTGAGCAATCTTGCTTCAACCGACAGGTTTTATAACGAGTGGCTGGCAGCGCTACTCGAACAACATAACCGCATTAACGAGGCTGTTGAACTAATGCGTGGTCTAGCTGTAGGCAACAGGTACTTCGCCCATCGGTTGGTCAACCTGCTTGCCGACCACAACCGCTCCGACGAGATCATCGCAGAGGTTGCGGTAGGCACGCCAGGTGCCGCCGAGGCGCTACAGCGACTCCTCGCACTTAGGCCGAAGGAAGACGACGAAGAGTGACCAGCATAATCAATACTGCGGCCTGATCGTCTTCTTGACGTGCGACGGATTCAGCACGGCGCAGGCTGCGAAATCGCTTCATGCTCAACGCGCTGATGGAGCGTTTCGAACTCGACAGCCGGAGCCGGAGCCGCTCGCACCTCGGGCCGACGCGGCTGCTCGCTTACGCATGACTAGCCGGGCGGCGATGCGACAATGTTCGCCGCCGCCCGGCATGGCGATCATGTAAGTTGCAGGTCAGCTGCCATCGTGATCATGTACTTAGGGTTCAACTCGCCCGGACAAGCAAATTCCCGCAAGGCATCAGTCATTGACGATGTCTTGCATCCGTTTCTGCTGCTGAATCCGCCTGGCTGAACTCCAGCCCGCGTAGGCCACCTCATGGTCGAGCCGCGGGTGATGTCGCCTGCGGGTGTGCATGTCCGGCATGGACCTGGTGCCGGTACCGCTCGGATCGGGACATCTCCTCGGAGTTTGAACGGGTAGCGGGAGTGGGGGTCGGCCAGTATGACGGCTGGCATTGCCGACGTGCTCGCACATACAAAGGTGTACGTTGCGGATGCCCGCTTCAGCAGCGGCTTGCTCTGCGAGGAGGCAAGTTGACGTCCCCTGGGCTGCTCGATGTAATTCGAATTCCTATTTCCACTCATACTGGGACTCAGCCGATCGACACCGACGCTCAGGCATGGCCAGCCCCGCAGGATGTGCTGCTGGGCCTCACCCCGGCTGCCGAAGTCACCTGGGGCGAACTGTTGCTCGCAAGTGCCGCCGTGGGCCGTCGGCTGCCCTCACACATTGTGCGTTTCCCAGCCTTCGCCTGGGCCGAGATCCGAGTGCGAATTGACTCATTGGTCAGCGGGCTCCAAGTTGGCAATGACTGGGCAGGCAACGTTGTCCTTCAGCGCAGTTCGTGGCTGACCCACGGTAGCGATCCCAGCGAGGCGGCGGCCGTCGGATACCGCCTCGGCATGGCAGCCGCCCACCTGTTCTGCGTCCACGTGCTGGGCGTCGACGACACAGGCCATATCAGCCACCTGCCCCGGTTGGATGCGCGCCGAGGCAGGCGTAGCGCCGAGGCAGACCTACGCGGGCGTCACGCTGTCGCGCCGCATGACTGGCTGATCGAGGCGAAGGGTGCGATGGGCAGCGCACGTGTCTCAAGAGATCGGCGAAGGAGCGCGGTGTTGCGCGGCGTTCGCGGTGAGCATGTAGGCGTCGTTGCTGGTGAGCTTGTAGCGGCATGGTGAAGCCCTGTCCGCCGGAGGCGGGCAGGGCTTGGTGTTCATGGTGTCGTGGTGGTGTTCAC